>CAVZYS010000012.1:0-58127 GCA_963779555.1 uncultured Acidobacteriaceae bacterium | reverse complement strand
CAGCGGATCAACCTTCATCTGCCACTTGCGCGAGAACACCGACCCGATTGCCCAACTCATGGATGAAAACAGCAGGCTGATTGAACCTACCAACTGCATCACTCCCAGTGCGTCGCGATGCGTGATCTTCGGCCACACCAGAATCGCGATGCCGACGATGCCCATCGCCAATCCAACCAATCCGCGCCGTGACATGCGGTCGCCGCGAAAGACAAACGTCTCGAGAACGAGAAACCAGATAGGTGTAACCGCGATAATCAATGCCGCGAATCCTGTAGGCACGTACTGTTCGGCCCAGGCCAGTCCGCCATTTCCACCCACCAGCAACAATCCACCAATCATCGCCAACCGCAGTGCTTCCTGTCGCGAGATGCGAACGTTCCGACCGAAAACCGCGCAGGCAGCCAGCATCAGCGGACCGGCAATGAGGAAGCGCATAGCGCACATCACGAAGGGTGGGATCCCCTCGGCTGAAGTCATACCGATGGCAAGGTAGGTGGATCCCCAGAAGATGTAAACCAGCCCAAAGGCAACGATGACCTTCAAGCGATGTTCTCTTCCGGAGTTTGCGGGCTCTTGCGGAGTAACCGGCGCCTTGAACTGGACATGATCGGTCATCAGACAGCTGGCAACTTATGGTTGGAGCTCCGCAGACGGCTGCCCGTGAGCAGAATGTAGTGAATGCCCGAGATCAGCGTGAAGGCAAACGTTGCGTACAGGAACAGCTTCTCGAGGACTGCGGTTGACGGCGAGACGAACACCTGCGCCAGCACCACGAAGAAAACTGCGCCAATCTGACAAACCGTGTTGATCTTTCCGAATATGCTCGGGCGGAAATCGCGGAAGCCCACGGTGGCGTAGAGTGCCATGGCTGTGGCGAGAATGCACACATCGCGGCTCAGTACCAGTACGGTGTATTTCCACGGAATCCTACCGGCGATTGACAACACCATGAAAAGTGAGCTCAACAGCAGTTTGTCGGCAATGGGGTCGAGGTACTGCCCTAACATGGTGCGTTGATCTAGCACGCGGGCCAGCCAGCCATCCAGAGCATCGCTCAATCCCGCAAGCACCAGCAGTCCCAGCGCCCAGTGCCAGTTACCATCGAGGACGTTGGTGATCACGAAGGGAATGAAAATGAGCCGCAGCAATGTGAGCTGATTGGGTGCGGTCCAGAACTGGCTCCTCACCCTGTTGCTCCACACACATCACTTCCGACGATTTGTTCAACCACAAATGACACGGTCCCCCTCTCGGCAACCACTCGCGCATCAACCCCGCCGACGTCGCACGCGAGACTGCAGTCGCTGTTGCTTGATTGTGAATGTTGATCGGCCTGCTTGGCAACCCTCACGTGTGCGAGCCTTCGCAGCACAGCAGTCGTACTGCAGGACGTGATGGCTATCACCGCGCGGACGCCTTCCGAACGAATACAGTCTCAGTTTAGGGATTTGTTAACCGTCGAGGGGTTATGCTCTGGCTCACCCGGCTTATCGCGCGTTCTCTGGATACCGCCTCACTTCATCTTGGCAAGAAGGACCCAGAGCATCTTATGACTGCCCGCCGGGGTGAAATGGAGGCCTACTTCCATCTTCGGAATCAGGGCTATCGTATCGTCGCAAAGAATTTCCGCACACCCCACAACCGAGGCGAGATCGACTTGATCGGATGGGACCACGGCGTGCTGTGCTTCGTCGAAGTCAAGACCCACTCACAACCAGGTCTAGTGCCTCCCGAAGTGGCCGTCGACAATGCTAAGAAGCAACATATCTTGTCGGTCGCGAGGCGCTACGTGCAGCGCCTGCCATGTGAACGCTCTCCCGCTTGTCGCTTCGATATCGTCAGTGTCGTGCTGGGAGACGACCGTTGCAAACCCGCAATCAGGCTGTATAAAGGAGCGTTCTCGTGGAAATCAAGCCGCCATTGGGAACGTGAACCTTCATCCCGTCATGATCGGAAGCGCTGGTGGCGGCGGTGACCTCGCGAGCGAGTTGCCGGTCGCGGAAGCAGAAATGTACTCCTTTCCACCGCTTGCCGCAACGACCATGCCCCGATAGAATAGTGAAGCAATAGGTGTAGGCGCGTAGCTCAGTTGGTTAGAGCGCTACCTTGACACGCTTCTGTGGTCCAATACTCCCGACAACTTAGAGACCGTCGGGGACTGCCTCGGCACGTGTAAACACGGCCAAGACGGGCTTCTTACAGGTGATTTTACAGGTGTGATTTCCCCCTTCCTTTCTGAAGAGAATTTCAGCGACGACGACTTCCCTGCAAGAGATCGCTATCAAATTTCCTCGGTGGATTGCCCGTAGAACTGCCCTCTCTGCCCCTCAGACGCCTGGAGAGGCACGTCCGTGGTGGTCGTGAGCCGTAACCACTGCGACCGGACCCGGGGGAGTAAAGACCATCAGGCAGCGGACTGGGGGCCCACGGGCAACAACCGCGACACCAAGGTGGAAGTCGAAAAGGCAAAGGTCGGAGGAGAGGCAGCCATGTCAAAGCGCCAATACGCGATGGTGATGGACCTGAATAAATGTCTGGGCTGCCAGACCTGCACCATTGCCTGCAAGAAGCTGTAGACCGACCGCGACGGCACTGGCTACATGTACTGGAACAACGTCGAGACCCGTCCCGGCCTCGGCTATCCCCGGCAGTGGGACCGTATTGGCGGCGGCTGGAAGGACGGCATGCTCCAGCCCAGCCCCCTCCCCACTATGGACGACTACGGCCACCCCCTGGGAATACGACTACGAGCAGCGCCTCTTTGAGAGCAAGCGCAAACCGGTGATGCCATCGCCTGCTCCAACGTCGGGCGTCAACTGGGACAAGGACGTAGGCGGCATGAACGGCGAGGAAAACTACTTCTTCTACGTGCCTCGCATCTGCAACCACTGCACTTATCCGGCGTGCTTTGAAGCCTGCCCACGCAAGGCCATCTACAAGCGTGAGGAAGATGGCATCGTGGTCATTGACCAGGATCGCTGTCAGGGCTACCGCTACTGCATCAAGGCATGTCCTTACAAAAAGATCTATTTCAACGAGGTCAAAGGAAAATCCGAAAAGTGCACCTTCTGTTACCCGCGCCTGGAAAAAGGCGAGGTCAATGCCTGCGCTAAGCAATGTCCGGGCCGCCTGCGCTTCGTTGGAATACTGGATGATCCCGAGTCGCCCGTGCACAAGCTCGTTCTGAAGTACAAAGTCGCGATGCCCCTGTTCCCGGAAAAGGGCACGCAGCCGAATGTCTATTACGTCCCGCCGTTCAATCCGCCGAAGCGCGACAACTATGGCAAGAGCATCCTGGACGACGCCCGGCTGACGACCCCAATTCTTGGTAATAAGCGATGCGAGAACAGCGTATTTATCTCGACTTCAATGCCACGACTCCAATCGCGCCCGCAGTGGCAGGCGCGGTTACGCAGGTACTGATCGAGCCGTTCGGAAATCCGTCCAGTGAGCACTGGGCAGGTCTGCCCGCGCGACAGGCCGTCGAAAAGACACGGGCACAAGTAGCGGCATTGTTACACTGCGACACGGACGAAATCGTATTCACCAGCGGCGGAAGTGAATCCAATAATCACGCCCTGAAGGGCGCATTCTTTGCACCAACACTCCCGCTTTTCCGAAATCACCTCTTTTTGTACCCGCCGTTCGGCTTTGTTATGTGCGAGAGCAGAATTGTTGATTGTTTACGTAGCCGGAGTGAAATTCCGCCGCCAATATTCCTACTGAGAGGGTTTTGATTTGAACGGAGGCAGACCACTCGGGAAGGGGCGGTACAAGGGATCGCCAAAGTATAGGATCATCCACTTCAGCCAGCGAGTGTTTCGCAGGAATGCGTCGCCCACATTCGCACCCTGAAAGAGGTCACGAAATGTCCCGCCAGGGCGCAGCAGACCCTGCAGATAAGGCTCGGTCACCGATCCGCTGGTGACCGTGATGCCCTTCAGGATGGCATTGGAAGACCAGTAAGGCCCGCCCCGGGGATTGAGCGCAGAAAAGCTGTCCAGATGAAAACCGATTGCGCCTGTATTCCAGGTGAAGGCATCGTTGTAATGGCCTAGTTTGTACCAGCCGGAATAAAGCGCAGCATGCGGGCAGTTGGGCGCCGGCGGAGTGCCAAACTCCGCAAAGTTGCTGTCCTCGGTCACCTCGAATCCCGCTTCCCGGGCGAACGTTGCGGCCTGATGAAGGTCCCACTCTCCCGCACCGTAGCCGGAGTCCGCGACCTTATCGATGGGACCTTTATTGCGATCGAAACACGCTTGTCCTGTGAGTCCCGCTTTTTCGGCTGCCATCGCCTTGTCAACCAGTCCTTCGGCCAACTCGGCGCTGGGAGCGTCCAACCTCCACACGGAATAAATTAATAGTGCCGACTTCCCAGCGCGATAATCGGCAAAAGACTGGAATGGCTGATACACATTCTTTTGACTCTGGGCGTCGTCGTAGTAAGGATGGACGTGGGATGGCATTGGGTAGAAATCCAGCTTGGCGTACTGGTCCCAGATGTCAGCCACGTACTGGTCGATCGCATAATTCAGCGGATTGGCCGCCCCACGAACTGTGTAGGGCGTCTGGTAAGTGAACACGATATATAAGATGTTGGCAGGCCCCGCCTTTTTCAGGCACGTCTGAATCGGCGTTCTCACTGTTGCCACGTACTCGTCCCAGTTCAGTCTGGCAATCGTTCGAGGGGAGATCGAGCACAAATGAGAAGCAGGTATTTCGCGTCGCGTAGCGTAGTACTTGGCTACTGCTTTCGACTCGTCAACCTTTGAGTTGTACACCACCAGCACTCTGCGGTTCAGCGGAACTTGCGATTCGCCGTTCGCCGCCATGCCCAGTAACCACAATGCGAGAAGAACGAATGCGCGGTGACTCCAAGCCTTCTTGATGATCGCTCTCAACAGATCTCCACGGCGCCAGCTTTCTGAAAGACACCTAGCCCTATGTTCGCCCCTGCGGCGATGATGTGCAACCAGCCGCGTCGCGTCGGGCGGACACAGAATTGGGCAGCAGATTCGGTCAACGTCTGGAGCCCTCCACAGAATCTGCTCGCCCCCACCTCTACTTGCTCTAGCGAGTGTGCAAACACAGGTTCATCAATTTCTAGCTACCTTTTGGACTCTTTCCGGGCGGATGGCCTCCCCGGCGACTCTCCAAACATCAAACCATCTTGATGTGGGCTGGTGGCCCACAATTGCCTTCAGTTGGCAATTGTGGGATCCAAACTCTCTATCCGAAACGATTGGATCTCCACGCCGCAGTCCTCACCACATGCGTAATGGCGAAAGTTGCTCCATTTCCAGTCCTCAGGTTTGTCCACCAGCTTCCGCCTGACAGGATTGCGATGGATGTATTTCAACTTCTCCATGAATTCTTCCTGGTCGCGGACATTCCTGTCGTAATAGCGCTTTTGCCACACTGGTACGTCGAGATCGCGAGCGCCATTGCATTTACGCCAACGCTTCGCCGAGCTGATCGTAAGCGACTGAGCATCTTCCTGCACACTGTGCAGTTTGCTGGCCCATGTGCCTCGGCATTCTGCCTGTGTCGCCCATCCTCGTAGAACAATCCACGACTATCGGTCACCCTGCCTTCTCAAGATGCTGGAATCGGAGCACGTCGAATACAGGAAATTGGTTAAGGCAGCCTGAGATCACTTTGCCTCAAGCAGGGTGATCCTGATAGGAAATCCGAGAGTTCCCCGGTCTGTATGAATCACTGCTCTGCTCGTGTCAAGTTCTATCCCATCTTCTGTAAATTGCAATACTGCGATCGAAATGGGCTTACCTTCAAAAACTCCAATCATGATTTCCCTTGGATCTTCGGAAGCAGTCACAATCGCATTTCCTGGCTCAAAAAGTAAACGCTAGGCTGGGCGAGGAAGCTTAACTTTCTGGCCTGTGGTGCCGTTCGTGATTAACTCGACGAAGACACCACCATGATCTTGGTAAAGACCCACCTGAAGATTATCGCTGACGGTGACAGTATCCCCTCCTAAGGAGGTTGGCTTAAGATCAGTGATGCATGGATGTAGGCGCGGACGGTGTTCTGAGCGTAGTTGCGACGCTGAAGCTCGTCCAGCATCATCTGCCGAAGATGGGTCACAAAAGCCTCCTTGTGACCCAAGCCTTACACAGTCAATAGGCTGAGGGACGATCGACGCCGCAGCATCCGCCGCACCAGCGGCCTCCTTCAAACGCCCTTATCGAAAGCGCCCCGGCATTACGCTGAGGCGCTCCGCTTCGCCTTTTCACGCCGGGGGCACTTCCGATAAGGTCCTAGCGTTATACGGCCAGATGAAAGGAGAGTATTCGTAAACACTTGGCCGACTCCGCGGGAAGCAATTTCCCGTAAGCCCGTTTTGTGGCCCTCCAGGCCGGATTGCCCATCCCAAGGCCAGTTATCAACAGGGATCGTGCGCCGAAGTGGTCGGTCAGTTTTCGAGAACGGTATCCCAGATTCGACTAGTGCGATACAGAACGAGTTCACAATACAGCAGCGCCTAGCGCTCTCGCCCTGCAGGGACACTTCAGTCCTAGTTTCGGAGAGCGTGAGCAGGGACATCGCTCTACGGTAACTTGGGGCATCTGTAGCCCTCAAAGTTTATCCGGCATTCCTCGTCTGTGAAAGGTCGTGTAATCCGTTGGTGCGCCACTACGAGCAATTCCGTCGGGTCTGTCGTGAACACCCGCATGGGACCCCAACCGGGGGTCAAGGTCACGAGATGGCGGAGGTTCGAATCCATTGCGACTAGGGTGTAACCAGTTCGCGAAACTCGGAGCGTATCGATCCTCTCGCCAGTTTTTGAGTCCTAGAGCGAAAATCGTTCCGTCAGAATTTCCAGTCACGAAATTCTCATCTGTGGCCGCCCAAGTCGCCATTTGAAACCGCCCAATGGAGTTGGCATCAGGACTGGCTCTGATGGACCAGATCCGGCTGGCTGTATCCTTTACCCGAGGTCCGCTATGGAGTTCCAGCAGTTCTCATTTGGGCAGATTCGGATCGATGGAATTGAGTATGGTTATGACTTGGTGATCGACCGAGGCAAGATTCGCAAGCGGAAGAAGGAACCGTCCAAAGAGTTCCGTGAGACCTTCGGACACACGCCGCTCTCTCTGGAAGAGAAGATTCCATGGAAATGTCACCGCCTGGTGGTCGGCACGGGCGAAGGGGCACTACCAGTCATGGATGAGGTAAAAGGTGAGGCTAAGCAGCGCAAAGTTAAATTGCTCATTCTCCCAACAGAAAAAGCCATGGAGGTTCTCAATCAGCGGGGCGAGAAGACCAACGCCATTCTCCATGTGACGTGCTGAACGTTAGGATCCGTCGTGCCGGCGATGTCGTTCATTGGCGGCTTACTCTTGACGCGCCTGCTTCACCATTTCGACAATCACTTCTCTGGTCTGCGTCGGATTCGTTACTTCTCGCAGGAAAGCAATGCGCACTCCATGCACTCGATCCTGGGTTTTCAGGCGGACGTTGAAGCCGAGGCGATCGACCGAGGTCATCTCCGCCTCCTGTACCTCAACGCCAGCAAACCGTTTTGCGAGCAAGATGAGCGCATCCTTGTGGTCGGAATTCATGTGCTGCATGATGTCGCTCTTGTGCTCAGCCAGCGGATCGGTTTGCGCTGCTGAGTAATCTGAAGCCGCCACCCATCCCATTACTCCGAAGCCGCCAACGTAATAAACGTCCAATACGTCCATGTGGTAGAAGAAGAAATCGTCAAAATCAACCCAGTACTTGCTATCCGGGTAACGCGTCAGATAGACCGTACGCGCGGCTGGTAGCTCTGGCTCCGGTATTCGGCTAACACTCCCTATCAATGTAACTCTGGATGAACCGAGCGGGTCACCAGCCCCAGGCTCTGTCACAAACAGGCTGGCGCGCGGGTCCGCCTGCAGATTCTGCGTATGCATGGCCATCGTGCTGATAAGGAAAACTGGACGCCCTTGGCCGTCAAGCGCATAAGGCATCAATGATCCGAAGGGGAAACCTGGCTGTTTCCGTGACAGGGTCGAGAGACTGCCGATTCGGCCCGAGTGCATCAACGTACGCGCTCTCTCGGCGAACGAAAGCTCGGGAACTGCAGATTGACCACTTGTGGCGCCGCTCGCGTGCTTTCCGAAGGATGGGGAAGACATTGCTTAACACTTTCTCAGTTTGCAACGGGTCAAACGACGGTGTCCACGACCAATGGGCGTCGAGTGTCAAACGGCTCCCTGTCACGGGATGGAAGCCATTTTCGCACGCGGGTTCAACTCCCGCCGCCTCAACCCTTCCAACTATTCTGCTTCCGCTGGTCCCCGCGAAATCTCCACACACGCGCTCGCCTCACCTGCACTCGAAGTTCTTCGCGTCTTCCGGGTCCCCCTGCCCTTTGTACTGCGCGTGCCTCGGATAGGGGCACAGCGGCCGGCTGCGTCCCGGAAACGCCTTGCCGGTCGCAATCACCGAGGTCGGCGCGGTACCCTTCTCCACCCAATTGACCATTGCGCCCAAAAGGTCAAACTGATCGAGGCTGGGGCCTCCGCCGCAGTGCGCCATGCCAGGAACAAAATAGAACTGGCTCCACTTCGACGCCGCCTCCAGCCCGCCGTTCTCCGCCGACATGTTCTTGTAGTACTCGAAGGTGTCCAGTGGCGAGAACCACGGATCGCTGTTGCCGTGGAAGAAGATCAGCTTGCCGCCATGTGCGGAAAAGGTCGTCAGGTTGGTGGACACCGAGTCCACCAGCGGCTGGATGTTAGCCAGTGTTTCTTTCTCGACGTTGACTTCCATCGCGGTGGTTGCGGGCCCGAAAATGCCCGGCCCCGGCGACAGAATGCCGCGGATGGGGCCGCTGACGGTAATGCCGGTGTCGTACAGGAAGCCGGGGTAAACCTGCACGCCGCCCGAGGTCCGCGGGCCGCCCATGGCTCTCTTGATCACTGCGACTATCTCCCGGCTCAAGCACGACTCGCTCTTCCCTCCCTGGCACGTCAGCACCGCGGGATCGAACTCGCAGGCCAGCGCATCGGAGATCATTCCGTCGGCCACTCCGTCCAGCGCATCGCACTTCTGCAGCAGTGCGTCCATGATGAGCTTGCGGTCGGCGTCGCTGATGGCCTGCGTGATGATTGGTTTGCCCTCTGCGTCTTTGGGAGCGATCTGATTGAAAGCAACCGGAATCCACTGGCCGATCGCCAGGTTCGAAAGGCCGGTGCGCATCGCCGGATCGCCCGAAATGATTCCGTCAAAACTCGTCGGATATCGCTGCGACAGAATCATTCCTTCACGGCCGCCAGTCGAGCATCCCGAAAAGTACGAATACGCTGCTACCTTTCCGTAGTATTGCGCAATGAGTTGCTTGGCCAGAGTAGCGACCTCGGCGTTGGCGAGATACGCGAAATCCAGGTACGCCTGTTGGTCTTTCATGAAGTCGAAGTCGAAAGGCCCGCGATGGCTCTTATGGCCGGTGTCGGTACTGACCACCGCGAATCCGCGCATCAGTGCCGGAGTGTCTCCCGCAGCATTCAGGCCAAGTGGTGGCATCACCGACCCGTTTCCACCTCCGCCTCCTTGCATCAGGAAATCGCCGTTCCATTTCTCGGGCATGGCGAGCGCAAAGTGGATGCCAAATTCCTCGCCTCCAACTCCGGTACGGCGATTGATCACGGCCTCGACCCGGCAATAAGCAGGAAGCGGTGCGCTGTGTCCCGGCCCCCACGGATTCGGCTCCGTGGTTCCGGCAGCAATCGGTGCTGCCTTGGAAATCTCCACGCCTGGAGCTTTGAAGTGCATCAGGTCGCCGCACGAACCTGCCTGCTGGGCCCACGCACACGGAGCCAGTGCCAGCACGCCCCACAAAACGATCCGCCACAATCGCGAGTGCATGTTGTCCTCACTTTCTTAGCGCCGCGCCACCGGACGCGGCTGGTTCCGGCGCTGTCGCTGCGGATTCACAAACCGCCGTATTCAGCGTGTGTCAATGCTCAACTGAGACCACAGTGACAGATTTAGGCTCTAGCTTCAGCGTCAGCTTACCACCTTGAACCTTTGGTGAAATTGCCTTCGGAATGACCGTGTTGGGCGCCTCGAAGCTGTTAATGCTGTCAACCTTGGGTGCGGCGAGGGTTTCTCCAGAGGCCGATTTGGCAGTGATGCCGGCCAGGCTCGCCTCGATTTCGACAAACTGATTGGGGTCGAGATTTGTTATGGCCAACCACAGCTTGCCTGTTGCGTCCCTGGCGGCGATAGCATCGACACGTGGCAAAGTGATGTCACCGTGGACATAAGTACCGGGGTCGAAAGCGATGGGCACGAACGTGGAGTCCTGGAAGGGCGCATACAGTTTGAACACGTAGTAGGTCGGGGTCAGCACCATCCTTTCTTTGTCAGTGAGAATCATCGCCTGCAGTACGTTGATCATCTGCGCGATGTTGGCCATGCGCACTCGTTCCGCGTGGCGGGCAAAGATGTTGAGGTTCAGCGCAGCCAGAATTGCGTCCCGCAGACTATTCTGCTGCATCAGGAATCCCGGATTGCTGCCGGGCAAAGGGGCATACCAGGCGCCCCATTCATCCACAACGAGGGCGACCTTCTTTTCCGGGGCGTACTTGTCCATTATGGCGGAGTGCTTACTGACCAGATCGTCCATCGCGAGCGTTAATTTAAGGAACTGGCTGTACTCGGTCTCGCCGAAGTTTGTGGATGAGAGCGCGGGCGGCCACGGGCCCGTGGTGTAGGAGTGCATTGAAAGCCCATCGATATCCCAGCTCCACGAGCGATGTTGGTAGGCTTTCATGATGACTTCGGTCCATTCGGTCCATCTGGGTTCACCACCGCCGGGTCCCACTGCGATCTTCAGCAATCCGCTGTTTATCCTGCTGGGCCGGATTGAAATTGCGGACAAACCGGCTGTATATCTTAAGCTGATCCAGATAGTAGTCGGGCGTCATGTTGCCGCCGCAGTCCCAGCTTTCGTTCCCGATGCCGAGAAAGCCGATTCTGTAGGAATCAGCATGACCATTGGCAGCGCGCTCTTTGGCTGACGTCGTCGGCTGTGCCGTGGTCAGATATTCCAGCCAATCCGCGGCTTCCCTCGGAGTGCCGGTGCCAACGTTCACCGAAAGATAGACTTGTGCTCCAATCTGATCAAGGAAGTCCATGAATTCATGGGTTCCGAAAGAGTTCGGTTCAATCACCCCGCCCCAGTTGGGATTGAGTGTGACCGCTCGCGCACTGCCGATTCCGTTGCGCCAGTCTACCTCAAGGCGATTTTCGGGGAGGCGATCGAGCAGGAGTTCGTCGCGAAAAATCCCGCACGAAGGCTGGTCCTGCCAAACCGGCTGCGGACGGTGGACAGGACGACGCTCAGCTGGGATCAGCTGCGGCTGGTGTTGGCATCGGTCCCGCTCCGGGATCGTATCCTGCTTACGCTGGACATGACGGAGACGTTTCGACCGAGCGAGTTGTTTGCTCTGCGGTGGATCGGCTACGACATGGACGCGCGAACGCTCACGGTCAGCCAGACCGCCTGCAAAGGCAAGCTACGCGACTTCGGCAAGACCGCGAAGTCGCTGCGGACAGTGCACTTACCGGAAGGGCTGGCGAACGAGCTTTGGCTGTGGAAGCAAGAGTGCCCCGATTGCTCGCCGGAAGCGTTCATCTTCCCCAACGCGCGCAAGCGCAATGGGGCGAAGACGAACGGCTTCATCGGCACCGACAACTATCGTGCCCGGGTGCTGAAAAAGTTGGCCGAGAAGCTGGGGCTCGCGAAGCTGAATTTCCAGGTGCTGCGCCGCACGATTGCGACGCTCGCCCAAACCAAGGGGAACGTGAAGGACGTGCAGGGCATCCTGGGACACACGAAGGCCGACACCACCGTCAATGTCTACATGCAGCCGATCGAGGAGGGCGTGAAGCAGACGCTGGATGCGATCTACGCGGAGTTGACGGCGGCGAAGGTGGTCGCAGTTTCATAAATCTGGTACGCTTTGGTACGGTGGGCATTTTGGGGTGGCCCGCAAGTGATAGGATTTAAACGATAGGCGCGTAGCTCAGTTGGTTAGAGCGCTACCTTGACACGGTAGAGGTCAGGAGTTCGAGTCTCCTCGTGCCTACCATATTTCTCACTCACTTAGCTTCTCTGACCTCGCTCCGCGAGGCTCCAAATGGCTCCATTAAGCGCGCCGATCCGGAGGGGATGATGTTCCACACTTCCTCGAACCCCACTTCCGGGGAGTTTTGGGCTGCCCACTTCTACCGAACGGGCGTTAGAACTAACCCGCTGGCGCGGCGGACGCTACCGCGTATGGCGAACCCAACATTGTTGGAGTAGCTGGCATAGTGTTGGTCACAGAAAGGAGACTTCTGTGACCTCACTTCGGCGACGCGTGCTGGACGAACTCCAGCGCCGTAACTACTCGCCAGCCACGACTCGCGGCTACATCCTCGCAATCAAACAGTTCGCCGATTACTTCAGGAAATCACCTGAACACCTGGGCGGCAACGAGATCCGTCAGTTTGAAACGTATTTACTCCGTGATAAGAAGCTTGCCCCCGGCACGGTCGAAGGACGCATGTCGGCGCTGCGTTTTCTCTACAAGAAGACACTGAAGCGGCGGGACATCGCCTACGATGACTTGATCTTTCCGAAGACTCCCCTGAAACTGCCGGTTGTGCTGAGTCCTGAAGAAGTCAGCCGCATGATCGAGGCTGCTCCAAACCTGATGCATCGCACCATCCTCATGGTTCTCTATGCTACCGGCATTCGTCGCACAGAGGCATCGCTGCTCAAGGTGAACGACGTGGACAGCGAACGGATGGTTATCCATGTTCGTCAGGGCAAAGGCTCCCGAGATCGTGATGTGCCCATGACGACGAAACTGCTCGAAGCTTTGCGTGAGTACTGGCGATGGAAGCGGCCCCAGGATTATCTGTTTCCCAGCACGAAAGGGCATCGCGGGATCGAGCAGCCAATCTCCGATCACACAATCTGGTACATCTGCAGCGAAGCCGCGAAGCGCGCCGGAATCAAGAAGAGGATTGGCGCACATACACTCCGCCACAGCTTTGCGACAACCCTGATGGAATCAGGAGCTGACCTGCGGACGATCCAGCTTCTGATGGGCCATGCGCACCTGGAACATACCACTCGGTATCTCCACATGTCGCAGCGCCACTTGCACGCCGCACCGAATCCGCTGGATCAGATCACCGTGAGTAGCCAACGCTTTTCGCGAATGCGGCCGGACGACTATCAGGCATGACACGACCACCCTGGGAGGTGGCCGATATCATCCGCAGAGCAGGCGACAAGTTCCTCGAACGCTATCGCGATTCGCTCACCTGGAGCCAGCTCAAAGTGCTTCGCGCAATCGAGCGTTGCCGCACGGCTGCACTCGGCGGGCATCGCGATCAATGCGTTCGTTGCGGGTATCAGGCCATCTCTTACAACTCCTGCCGAAACCGGCACTGTCCAAAGTGCCAGACCAATGCCAGGGAGAAGTGGTTATGCGCCCGGCGACGGGATCTGTTGCCGGTTGGCTACTTCCACCTGGTCTTCAGCGTGCCGCACACGCTGGTGCCGTTGATCTGGCAAAACAAGAGGCATCTATTCGGACTCTTGTTCGATGCCAGTGCCGCAACCCTGCTGGAAGTTGCGGCCGATCCCGCTCGCCTGGGTGGCGAGATCGGCTTCCTCAGCATCCTACATACCTGGGGACAGACCCTGCAGCGACACCCGCACGTCCACTGTGTCGTACCCGGTGGGGGACTGTCGCCTGATCACTCGCGGTGGATCCGCTCGGCATCGCAGTTCTTTTTACCGGTGAGAGTACTCAGCCACGTTTTTCGCGGGAAGTTCGTGGCCGGATTACGGCGGGCTTTTCAGAGGAAGCAACTTGTCTTCTTTGGCCCGTGTCAGTCATTGGCGAACGAGAAGGCATTCGCAGCCTTCTTGCGCACCCTGTTTCGGGAAGACTGGGTCGTTTATGCCAAGGCTCCCTTTGGCGGGCCAGAGCACGTGCTTCAGTACCTGGCCCGCTATACCCATCGAGTCGCCATCTCGAATCATCGGCTTCTATCCGTGGATGGCGATCACGTCACCTTCCGTTGGAAGGACTACGCGCATCACAGTAAGTACCGTGCCATGACCCTGACGTTAGAAGAGTTCCTGCGCCGGTTCTTGCAGCATGTTCTGCCCAAGGGTCTTCCCCGCATCCGCTACTTTGGCTGGCTCGCTAATCGCCGGCGCGGGGAGTTGCTGCCGCTTTGCCGGAGGTTACTCGCCGTCGCACCTCCGCCTGCCGAAGCGAACCTCGTTGCAACCGCGGTCTGGCAGTGTCCGATCTGCGGTAGCCCAATGCGCGTTGTAGATTTGCTAACCGCCGCCCACATCCAGCAAGAACAAGGGCACCAGGTCTATATCCTTGATAGCTCCTAACCAGGCAGTCCATTTGACGAAAATCATGCGCGCTTCGGCGTGCGCACAATACGTGTGCCTCGCAGTCGATAACTATCGTGCCAACCGTCTAGGGAAGGCCTCAACAGCCCATCCCCGCCCTGTTGCCAATCGGCTCTGCCAGATTCCCCTGAACCAACCAAGCCTGCTACCCCGGCTTCGCCGCCCTCACCAACATTCAAAACCCATAACATGAGGGTCCCGCCGCGTGATGCCAGCGGCTTCCTTCAAACGCCCTTATCGAAAGCGCCCCGGCACTACGCTGAGGCGCTCCGCTTCGCCTTTTCACGCCGGGGCACTTCCGATAAGGTCCTAGCGTTTTACGTCCAAGTGGCGGCGCTGATGCGGTTGCCGGATGCTGGCCGACTTGCCGGGAACAATCTCCCACATGCCGTCTATAAGGACGAAGGCTGTGTCAAGGACAGAGTTCTCCTGTCCGGTGTTTGTAACGCCGCGTGTGGACCAAAGTTCGGTTGAGGACCTAGAGCTCCGAACACCACGCTTTAATCACCTGCGATGGAGTTGATCGCTCCATCATCCATCTATGCGGCCATAACCTCGACCATGATGTTGCTTGCGAACATCCAGCCGCCGGGCCGGTGCGGAAGTGGAAAACGGCTTTTTGTTTTCCAAGGCGCGTCAGCGCCGTCTTCTGCACGGGTCGGTCTGGATGCGAGAGCGCCCAATCAGTTTCCCGGTCTAGCTTTCGCCGACCACAGCATGTGGCGGGTTGCTCTCGATGCGAGCGATCTCCGGATAGGCTGTGTTGGTGCGCAGCATCCAGAACAATCGCACGGCTAACTTCCGCGCTGCTGCCACTTTCGCTACTCCCTTTTTCATGCGATGGCAGCGATGCTTGTACTGCTTGCGAAACCCTTCATCCAGGCGACACACCGTCTGTACACTCTCTACCAGCAGCATGCGCAGAAACGGATTACCCTGTTTGCTGATCGACCCCAGTCGCCGTCTTTTACTCGAGCTGTGCTCGCTCGGGATTAGGCCCAGATAGCTGGCCACCTGCTTGCCGCGTTGGAAGCGTGTCACATCTCCCATCGTGATTACATAGGCCAAGGCCGTGATGGGACCAACCCCGGGTTGTGTCATGAGCAGGCGTGCTCGCGGGTGCTGGTGCGCCGCCCGCTCGACCGCCTGGTCCAACTTGGCAATCTGTGGGTTAAGCTCGCTGAGCAGCTTCAGTAAATCCTGTCGACGCTGTGCCGCCCAACCTTCCAGCGGCAGCTCGCGTAATACCTTCTGCCCGGCTTCGTTCCACAGCTTGTGCTTGAGTTGCACACCCCGATTCAGCATCAGATGCTGCAACCCGTTCTTCACTCGCGTACCGATCCCAACCAGGCGATGGCGATGAATCAGTAACTGTCGCAGGTCACGCTCAGCTCGACTCGGGCGCCACAAACGTGGGAAGCGATCCTCGATCAACAGCTTCAGGATGTGGGCTGCGTCACGACGATCGGTCTTCTGCTTGCGCACGTAGCTGGCACGAATCTCCGCCGCATCCCCGATCCAGACTTCATGGCCTAAGCCATCCAGCAGATCTTCGAACCACTGCGTGTTGCCGCACGCCTCAAAGCCAACTCGTGCCGGTGACGGAAGCGAACGATAAAACCGCTCCGCCTCCCCATTGCCGTTCTCCAGCTTCTGCTCCCGGATCTCTCCCGTCGCAGAATCGAAAACTGCTATTTGCTGCCAACCCGGATGGAAATCACACCCTACAATTATCATGAAGGCTTCTCCTGACCCGGATGCTCTTGTCCTCAACAAGCAACATACAGGTCGTCAGAAGTCTTCGTCCTTATCCCATCAGTTTCTGGACAGCCTCGATATATGCCCCTCCTCCTGCACGTTCTCACTTATTGTTGCCTTGTGGAGTTAAAGGCGGCTAACGACCAGCTCCGTGGGCTTCGAGGGTGCGCAGGTGTTAGTTGGAGTCAAGGAAGTTATGCGAATTAAGCCGGTAGTCCCATTGGGAACTGAGGCACTCCTGCCAGGTGCTAGATTCAGGCTATCTCAATTCTCAACGCCAGGGTTGCTTCTCATTTTTGCCTGTAGTGGCAGAAAAGTATGCGCGAGTCAAAAC
The DNA here is from genome assembly GCA_963779555.1 of uncultured Acidobacteriaceae bacterium. Lineage (GTDB taxonomy): Bacteria > Acidobacteriota > Terriglobia > Terriglobales > Acidobacteriaceae > DASRAA01. The sequence goes on along the minus strand of CAVZYS010000012.1, from coordinate 41,583 downwards.
GAATCAAACGTCCCACGCGAACAAAGGGGCGGCGTCAGCGTCGGACCGCTATGCGATCTCGCCGGTCACTCGCCGGGCTTCCTCGACGAGTGGGCGCAGTCCGGCGACGCTGTCGGGAGTGACCCGGACCGCCTTCTCCAGGTTGGCGGCCGCCCGCTGGGCGTATTCCAAAGCGTCTCGTCCGGCTTCAGGCATGCTCGCTAGGCAGAGAGCCATCCAGCCCTGTGTGCGGATAAGATCAGCGATCGCGCCAGGTTCGGTTTGCATGCGCTTTTCGCAGACTGCGAGTGCTTCTTCATAGAGACGGCATGCGGAGTCCAGGTGGCCCATTTCCTTGCGAACCAGCCCCAGGTTTCCAAGCGAAGTGAAGAGATCGGTCAAGTAGCTTTCCGATCCCAAAGGCAGCGCGCGGCGAATCTCGAGTGCCTCGACCCATGCGGCGTCCGCCCAGGAATAGTTCTTGCGCTCGAAATGCAAAACGCCGAAGTTATTAAGGCACAGCGCGAGGTCGGGTAGGTACCGATCGAGGTCATCCGCCGCAAGACCGCGAAAGATCTTCACGGCGAATGCGCAATTGGTGACGGCCCACTCCAACTGTTGTCCCGCCCGCCCCTGAAACATCGCCCAATCCCGGCTGATGTGCGCGACGATGGCGCGACGCTCGCGGTCTTCGCCGTCTTGCGCTCGCAAAGCGCAAATCACCGCGGCCTGGTACATGTAAACGGCGGACTCATAGTCCTGTCGGTTCCCGAATTCCACGGCGATTTCGAACAAGCGAAGGGCGATAGCGATCTTGGCGGGCAGTTTCAGCGGGTCCGGACCTTCGGCGTATTGCGATTCGGTATCCGGCTCGCCAGCTTTGAAGATCTTGGCGCTGAGCTCCTGATATTGCGCCGCGAGAGGTTCGAGCAACAGGGCGAAGTCGGCGCCCCGGAAGATGTACAAGAGACTGAGGTACCGGAGTGCTTCACGAACGGCCCGGAAATCCGAGGTAGCCACAGCGAGGCCATAAGCCTTATGAGCTTCCGTCCAGGGGCCTGGAAACGTGAAGTGCTCGAAGGCGATTCCGTGCGCCTTGAGGGCGGCCCAATAGGTATCCTCGAACATGACACGGAGCAGTCGCAACACCCGCCAGATGGTTCTCTCCGTGAGCGCAAACTCCTCCGAACGGACGAAGACCGGCTCCAGATAAGTGAAGTCGAGGTTCAACGCCGCTTCCAACGGGGCTTCCGTTCGTGAATCCCCGATCAAAGACGGGAGTAACCGTCCAACCTCGGGAGCCATCAGTTCCGGATCGTCATCGAAGAAGTTTGGAAAGTCAGGGAACCCGGAACGCACGCCTGACGAATCCCCGGGGGCCGTGTCCGGGTCGAACAGCACCACGATGCAACGGCCCTCCCGGTCGTGTTTGCGGATAAGATCGAACTCCTCGACGACCCCTGCCGTGAGGCGGCCCACCAGAAAGACGATGGCCGACGCGGCCCGTATCAGCTCTTCCGCGACGGTGCTCCAGTTCTCCGCATGGGTGGATAGGATCAGTGCGTCGTTAGTCTGGCCCGGGTAGAAGCCGTCCGAACCTCCATGCAGCTTCACGACCGGGGTGCCGAGTTCAAGATAGAATTTCACCCTGTCCTGAAAAACGACAGATTGAAGCGAAAAGCTGGAACCGATCGCCCCCTCGATGCGTCGGTCGTGGTACTCGGAGGAGAAGCTGCGGAGAAAGAGAACGAAGGGCCTGCCGGCATCGCGACAGTCCCGGAGAGCCGCCTGCGCGCGAAGGTGTTCATCCAGCAGCCGCTGGATGTGATAGCGGGGAGCATCGAGTATCTGCCAGCGCTCTTCGTCGTCCGACGGCAGATCGCCATTGATCAGCTTGCCGACCGCAACCTCGTCCACGCCGAAGCGGTAAAGGTTATAGTGGATGGGTGTATGACTCGTGCCGGGGGTCATCGACGTTGCCTCCCAGTCAGCTAAGATATTCTACGTCCGCATGCAGCCGCCGCCAGGCCACCTGTATCTGATGACACTGGCTGCGGCCAGACTCGCGGAGGAGCCTCAAAAACGAGTTCCGGCCGACGAGACCGGCGCAGGCGCGTCGCCGGCGGTTCAACGGCCATAGGCTGAACCGGTGCGACACTTCGCTGGATGCATTTAAAACTCTTGCTGCCTAAATCCAGTGTCGCTCGAACCGTAGCAACTCTTCGCAGGTGCCATAGCTTACACTCGAACTACATGCTCAACCGGGGCTATGCCTACACCACAATCATCAGCACCAAATACCACGGACAAATCCTGCTCTTCCACTTGGCAAGCCTTTACCCCCACTCAACCACACAAGCCTGGCAACAAAGACTGAACAACGGCGAAGTCACCCTCAATGGCGTCACCGCCGCCGGAAGCGAATCGGTCTCTTCAGGCCAAACCCTTGTCTGGAACCGTCCACCCTGGATCGAACCAGACTCCCCTCGGCACTTCGAAATCCTGTTTGAAGACCCCCATCTGTTGGCCGTCAACAAACCCAGCGGGCTACCTACCCTCCCCGGTGGCGGGTTCATGGAAAACACCCTCCTGCGCTTGGTGCAAAAGCAAACTCCCAACGCAAACCCTATCCACCGGTTGGGCCGAGCCACCACCGGCATCGTCCTCTTCGCCAAAACACCGCAGGCGGCCTCTAATCTACTCGCAAACTGGAACACACCCAAAATTCGAAAAATCTACCGCGCACTGGCTCAAAACATTGCGCTGCACGACGCCTACGAAATCCTCACACCCATTGGACTCGTACCGCACCCGCTCATCGGTTTCGTCTGGGCCGCCAACCCAACCGGCAAACCGTCAAAGTCATTGGCAAAGGTGATCTCACGTACCACCAGCACCACAACATTTGAGGTAAGCCTACATTCGGGCCGCCCTCATCAAATCAGAATCCATCTGGCATCCATCGGCCATCCGCTGGTAGGCGATCCTCTGTACGGCTTGGCCGGCCAGCCTCTTGAATACCTTCCCGGCCTCCCCGGCGACGGAGGATATTTTCTGCACGCCCAATTTCTGAAATTCCACCACCCCATCACCGGAGAACAAATCAATCTTGAGGCAGCTCGGCCGCCCGGATTCTCATTGCATCAGTAGGCTCACGGCGGAATGGCCGGGCGGAACGAGAGGAGAGCTGCGCAGTAAACCCAGGACGGAACGCGCCTGCCTCCTCGGGAAAAGGACCGCCCGTGATCCAGCCAGGCTTTCGGATAGGCTACGAGTTGTCGTGTTTGCAACAGTCATGCCCACGAACCTAGTCCGTTATCACGGCCGTTGGAGAGTAGACCCTTCTCAGAGCGTTATGTAGTCAATGGTTTGGCGGATGCTGGAACCTTTTGCGTCACGATCATAGGCTCCGAATGCCGGATTCCCTGCGGAGCAGTTTCCCCGAATTAATCAACGACTCTCGCGGGCTGCTGCTGAAAAACAGACGTTGACATGCACAACATGCTTTTCGATCAGTCTGCGGGCGCTGCGGGGGAGCGGTTGGGGTTGCAGCTGAAGGATGGAAGAGTTTGGTGGACCATCCGCTCTCCAGAATAGAAACCTCAGTGAATTTCAAACTGCCCCAAATTTTTTAGAGGTCAGGGCTGATTTTTTGATCGTCTGCTAGGATTAGGAACCCAGAAGGCCGAGGCCATGTGGCGTTGGGATCAAGAAATATCTACAGACTGGACGCCTCAGCCAGCATGATCGCAGCCTTCCGAGCACCTCATATTGCAAAGGCCCGTATCGAGAATTGTCTTGCAGTTGAAGGGGCTCAGTGTCTCAAAGTCCGTTTAGCCTTTCCACAATTCCCTATCAAGTATTTCTGATCAAACAAGGAGTGTCGAGATGAAGTGCATTCAGGCCCTGTGTGGAGCAGGTGTGGCGCTGGCAGTTCTCAGCCTCGGTGTGGGCCGTGCTGCCGGCCAGTCTCGCCCACAGAGCGCGCAGCAGAGTGCGCCGCAGCCAGCTAAGAACGAGATCAAGATTCTCGACAATCCAGGCGGGGGACAGTACGCGTTTGGCGCGATGACCAGTCAGTCGAATAAAGCCGATGCGCTGATCTACATGCTGCACCAGGTGCATGCAAAGTTCGGAGACAAGCCGCAGGTGGGCAAACTGTTTCAGTCGCGCGACGGCAGTTCGTTGGCCACCTTTTTCACTTTGGTGGCAAGAAATATGGGTGGTTCGCCGGTTACCGGGCTGCTGATTATCACCCAGCATGGAAACGGTGTGCCTCAAATGGGCATTCTGTATGACGACTCAAGGCGATTTATCGACACCGAACCGGCTATGCTGAAGGCAGTCTCTGCCGCATGGCAGGGAGCGGGATCGCCTGCGGGTGGCGGGTCTTCGACGCCGCAGGCGCAGGCGCCTGCTGCTCCTGAGAGCAGCGCGGAGCAACTTTATCCGGCAACGGGAGGTGATCGCAGCGCGGTCATCAGCTTGCCTCCTAATTGGCGGATCACTGCAGTCGCCGGTGGCTCGATCTCAGCCGAGGGCACGCACGGCGAGATGTTGAGCCTGCAGTCTGCCTTTCAACAGATCATCGATCCCCGTAATCCGCAGGCCCAGAGCCTGATGTATGGGGGCATGGCCGGACGCGGCCCAAAAATCGTCTGTCCTCTGAATCCAAACCTGTTCGAGGATTACGTGTGTGTGGTTAACCAGGTCCGCCGCAATAACGGCAAACCGCCCGCCACGTACAACCTGGTCAGCGCGACCCCTCAGGCGGGACCGGGACAGATTCGTCCACTGGTTGTCTTGTTTACGGTGGACTTGCATGACGGCATGGGTCTGCGCAATGGCAGTGGACGACTTGACCTGTTGGGATCGGCAGGAGCGACCTGGGCGTTGGCCTTCAGCATGTCCAATATTCCACAGAAGTACGCTGATTCCGAGGCGGCCACGCTGAAAGCGGTAGTGGCATCGTATCGGAGAAATGAGAACGTCATCTCCGCCGAAAACGCCGCGGTTATGGAGCGCATCCGCCAGCAAGGTATTGCCAACGAGCAGCAGGCCAAGGCCATCAATGCAAACCGCGAGGCAAACAAGCAGTCCTTCGACAACCACATGCAGTCGCTTCGGCAGAACGACGCGGCGAACGATCAGCATATGGCGAACATCGATTGGCAAAGCAAGATCACGCAAGATTACATTCTTGACCGCTCGGTCGTGAAAGATGTTGACTCCGACGACCGGGCCACGGTGGGAAACCGGTTTGCAGACTCGCTGGTCAAGTCTAACCCCAACCGTTTTGAAATCGTTCAGAATCAAGACCTCATCCAGGGGCGGGACTATTGAGCGGCTGGAATGGGCTAAAATCGGCTCGTGAGCATCACACCTTCACGTGAAATTGCGAGATCCTTGACTGGCGATAAGTCTTTGTAGAGCAGTGAGTAATCAAACAAAATCGTTTTGGCTTTTGTTTGCGATCCTCAGCTTTGGCGCATTTTGGCTTCCGATTGGCTGGGGGATCGTAGAGACATTCTTAGCTTTGGTCGCTAGTTGGTGGGTGATCTATCGCACGAACTTGTTTTGAGCGCACCACGGCGGAAGCGATCAGCTGGCGATAAATTCCCATATCACAAGTAATCCTGGGCAACAGCCGATCGGCGAGTCCGCTTCCCGGAGATTGTCCAGAAGTCATCTTGTGGAAAATCTGCGGGCCGACCTGGTCACTCCCGGTACACGCCGGTCACGGAAACCACTTGGACCCGGTAGGGACGGCCTTCACAGGCCGCCCCCCGGACAGATCCGTACGTGCGCGTCTACGCATACGGCTCTTATGAAGGATGGGTGGCGTAAAAGCGTGCTTCAGGATAAGGGTGCAGTACGTGGGGTGATGGTATCCACCTTTCGAAGACCGGAGTGAACCTCTCCCACTTCTTCCTCGCGGCTTGACTGCGGCGAACCAGAACGTTCCGCCAGAGCCGATTGACGCGATTCCTGAAGATGCGCAACTGGTCGATGTTGCCGGGAACAGCATGGTATTGGTCGTAGCCGGATACGACCTTGCGGAGCCATACACCAACCTGACTGTTGCGATCATGCTTCCGGCGTTGAAGTTCAGCCTTGATGGCTTTCAGCTTCGCAACCATGCGCTGTTTCGCTGTAATTCGCCAGACGGTGAAGGACTGTGTCTTGTGACGACGCCCACAGTAGTGGGTGAAGCCCAAGAACGTGAAGGTTTCCGGTTTACCGTCACCGCGCTGCTTCCGATCCCGGGCAGCATAGCGCCCGAACTCGATCAGCCGGGTCTTATCCGGGTGTAGTTCCAAGCCGAACTTTGCCAGCCGTTCCTTGAACTCGCCGAGGAACCGCACAGCATCAGCCCGCTGCTGAAAGCCCATCAGAAGATCGTCGGCATAGCGAACGATGATGACATCGCCTTTAGCCACTCTCCTGCGCCAGGTATCAGCCCACAGATCGAATACGTAGTGAAGGTACACGTTGGCGATCAGCGGGGATACCACTGCTCCCTGCGGCGTACCTACATTCGTCTCCGACCACTGGCCGTCTTCCGATACTCCTGCCTTGAGCCATTTCTGGATCAGGCGAAGTATACGGCGGTCGGCCACCCGATGCTCGATGAACTTCTCCGTCCATTCGTGGCTCATGTTGTCGAAAAAGCCACGGATGTCCGCATCGAGTATCCAGTTCACTTTCTTCCGCTGGATGCCCACCGTCAGTGCGTCAAGCGCCTGGTGCGGGCTACGACCCGGACGGAACCCGTAAGAGAAGCCCTTGAAGTCGACCTCGTATATCTGATTGAGGATCGTCACCACGGCCTGCTGGACGAGTTTGTCCTCCACAGCCGCGATGCCCAACGGGCGTTGCCGCCCATCGGCCTTCGGTATATAGACTCGCCTTGAAGGTTGCGCCCGGTACGCTCCACGATGAACTCGGCCGTGAAGGTCGACGAGTCGATCTTCAAGACCGGTTTCATACTCCTGCCACCTCACGCCATCCACTCCGGGCGCAGCCTTACGCTGAAGTGCGTAGAAGCTGTCACGGAGAAGTTCGACGTTCAGATGGTGGAGCAAGGAAGTGAACCGTTCCTGCCTTCTTTCCCTTGCTGCCTTTCGCACACCCTCCAGCCCCTGGGACATGCCCTTCCCGCTCTGTGTCGGGTGCATGTTGGGCTGCACGGTGTTCTCCTTCATCTGTGCCCTTCCCTCCCCAACCTCCGCCAGAGCGTTCACTCCTTTGTTCGGCTGGTTCACAGGTACTATGGCGCAGTGTGACTTCTCCACCACGTACACGTCCGCATTGCGGTTTATGGCCTTCACGGACCGGCCTTCATCTGCCGATGAAGGCGTGCTGGAGATCTCCCGGTTCTCGTGCATGTTGTTTCTTAGCGTGCGCGGGCTCTATCGACTACGCAGGACCGGACAACCACTCGCGTATAACGCGGCTGCCGTATTGCCTTCCTCCTACTCGTCATGGAGTCGGCATCCTGATCTACCGACTTTTCGAAGCTCAATCACCCCGCCCACCAATGCCTCTGTTCTACGCTTCAAGCGCCACCTCACGATGACACCTGCAAGACTAGAGGTCAGGATGGAATCGCTAGTTCCTTTCCTGTAGGGCTCTTGCATCCCCTACAACATGCCGGTTTATCCCGGCGCTCGACAAATAGTCGGCATCTCGGACATGTGGCAGTGGGGCGTGTCCATTGACTTCCTCAGCCGATAAAGGACGTTCACATCAACAATCCGTTGCCTTTCCGATGGGGAAGGTGAAACTCATTCGATTCGCACGTTCAAGCTGAGGCCCACGTGGAAATATGAGTATTGGTAATTGCGTCAAGATTTTTTGCTAATTGAATCCGGTCAGCGTCCAACCGTTGCCGCGCCTCTTGCAAAACTGGATAGGCGAAATAAATGGCAAAACCAATATCGAAAAGGCTATCGAAATGCGACAAATCAACCATCATCATCTCTCTACGCGGCTCCGCGATTGGGGTTCATTATCTTAGCCACTTGCTCATGGACGGGGAGGAACGCTCGGCGCCGGCGCAGGAGCTGAGCTTGTTACGTATGCAGCCGTAACATCAAGCCTCGCTTTCAGCGGATCCTTCTCGGCTACCGGACCGTTCGCGGTGAAATTCATCAGCATGTCGGTTGCGGGCGAGTACCGTGGCCAGGCCGGCGTGTTGCCCGTGCTCGGATCGCCAGTCTTGGCGAATGACACCCAGTAATTCAGCATGGCCTGCGCAATCTGTTCATCCTCGGGCGCGAGCTCGCTTCCATACTTCGCCTGCACGGTATCGAAGACAAACGGTATCTCGGTGGCATGGGGCGCGCCCGGCCATTTGCTGCGCATGGACTTTGCGACATAAGAAAACCTGTATTGGTAGGCAGGGAGACCTTCCGAAGCGAATACCTTCGCAACGAAACGAGCGGGCTCGACCATGAATCGATCCATGGAGACTTGGTACTGCACGGTGCGCAAGTCGCCCTTTCCCGTCGGATCGTAAGCCGCAATCGCTTTCTCGCGATCAACACCGAATGGCGCGAACAGCTCCTCCCTGTCGCGCCCGAATCCGAAGCCGATATCCATGCTGTTGGTTCCGATCATCAGTGGGACGTGCCAGCCGGCGCCGGACAGGTAGACGGATTGCGGATCGGAAAGGACCACGCGGCCGTCGATAAAGGGGCCTGCGTATCCGGGTTGATTCATGGTTGCCATGTTGAGATTGCCGAGCACCTTTTCGGCGGATAGTCGCCGCAACTTATCTAGGGCGTCCTGATCGGTTCCATCCACGCCCAGGCTGCGTGCGAATTCGACGCCCACCGATTCAGCCGAAGGAGGCCCGTTCGGCAGGGCAGTGTTGAGGTAACGTTGTCCGCCAAGGTTGGTGCGGCCACCGCCGGATTCAATAATCGCCTTCGAAAACAATCCTTGCGACAGAGGCGAGGTGAGCAACATGCTTACCGAGAATCCGCCTGCCGACTCGCCAAATACGGTCACGTTGGCCGGGTCGCCGCCGAACGCGCTGATGTTCTTCTGAACCCACTTCAGCGCGGCGATCTGGTCCATGAAGCCGTAATTGCCGACCATCCCGTCGGCGTTCTCTTTTGTGAGCTCAGGAAACGCGAAGAAGCCGAAGCGGCCCAGTCGATAGTTGGCGCTGACAAAGACCACGCCCTTCTCGGCGAACTTGCTGCCGTCATACACCTCGGGCGAGCTGCCTCCGTTGACGAAGCCGCCGCCGTAGATCCAGAACATGACCGGCAACTTCGCGTGCGCCTTCGTGCCGACGGGACGCCACACGTTGAGATAAAGGCAATCTTCCGCTGGCTCTGTGCCGAGCGGAGCAGCGTCGCTGGGGAATGGCACCTGCATGCAGTCTGCTGAGTAGGTGTTGGCCTGCCGCACATCGGACCACGGCTGCACAGGCTGCGGCGCGCGCCAGCGAAGTTCGCCGACGGGAGGCGCGGCAAATGGCACACCCTTGAATGATTCGACAGGCCCCTGCGTAACGCCCAGCAGCTTGCCTGAATCGGTGCCGACTACACCGGTCTGCGAAAACAATGGGGGCAATGCTAGTACAGCGATTGCTGCCACGGCGAGCCTTTTCAAACCATCCATTCATTACCTCCGGAACTGTTAGTTTGATGCGATGCACGCGACTATAACAGTCCCCAGAAGCATGAGTACAATTCATTGATTCGAACGGAGCAATCGGATTAGCCGATTAACTATTTTTTAGCTTTCTTTTGACGTTTGCGGAAGCTGCGCTGCGATCTTCGCGCTTTCTAGCATGGAGTTTTTGCAAGAGATGGCGCATCAGGCTCTCGGAGGCCGGAGATAGCGTGGCATCTCTTCTCTGAAGCAACTCAATTTGGCGGTTCGCAAAGCGGTTGTTGAACGCAACGGTCACGAAGCCCGAAGTGTCAGTGCCGGCTGCCGTCTCAGGCAGAATGGCTATCCCAGATTCGCGCGAACGAATGCCAGAGCAGTAGGAATGAAGAGCGCACCGACCATTGGCCCAACAAAGAAGGGATGCGCAGCCAAAAGCTGCAGTCGCATCGGAATGCGCCCTGTCGCGAACACCAGGAAATTGCGAAATTGTACCACTCTTTTGACGACGCTTTGAAACTCGAGGGCGGTGTTTGTCGCGGGCGTCGGGCCCCGATGCTGCGAGGGAGAACCCGCTGAATCCCCCGTTGTTAAGTTTCCAAACATTGACCATATTTCAACAGGAGTCGATCGGCTGAGACGGATGACGATCTGGCATTTAACGCGCGCAGACGTGCTATGCCAATTGACGCTCTCTTGAAGATAAGAAGCCAATGGCCTTCCGCCGTTTCAACATGGCCTCTAATGAGCATCTCACTGTCCAGAAGCCTTCTTCGGGGAAATCACTTGGACGGGTAGTCGGCTATGCGCGGAAGTGCCAGCTGGTGTCAACTCCCGAGATGCCGGCTTGTGGGAAATGTGCGGGACTGCTCATAGTCTAAGGCACAATCGGGTCATGGCATCTCTATCGTGGCGGCTTCCCTATTCGCAAGAATCAAGGGCAATTCACTATCGTTGGCCTCGCGCTCGCGAGGGATGATCATCTCAACAACCCGATGCTGCGCGTCCCGCTTCGCCTGTAGTCGAGCCTGAGAATAGATCTCCAGCGTGCACCGGCAGTTGGCATGACGCATGAGTTCCTGCACCACTTTCACATTCTCCCCGTTCGCCATCAGCATGGTAGAAAAGCTGTGTCGGAACGTGTGCCAGCCGATGTGCTTCCGAATCCCCGCACGGGCAGCCGCAGGGCGCACCACGCGCGCGAGAAGGATATCCGGCCAGTACGGGTTTCTGCCTCGACTGTGAGGACTCGCAAACACCCAATCATTAGGCTCGCCGTACGCGCTGTCCTGCTTCCAGGTCCAGAGCTCTGAAGCCAGAGTCAGATCCAGCGGCACAGGTTTTCGAGACGCCTCGGTCTTGCAATTGCCCACGACATTCAGATAGATCGAACGCCGCACATTGATTTGCAATCGTTCGAAATCAATGTCTTCCCACTTGAGTGCAAGGAGTTCGCTGCGTCGCAGTCCGGTGGCTGCATCCAAGAGAACCATCACACGAAAGCAGTGATCGAGTTGCGAAAGCAGCGCTCGTAATTCTTCAGGCTCCAGGTACTCTGGGATGCTTTGCCGCTTAGCACCTTGGCGGACAAGAAGGATGGGGTTCTTGCCCTGCTCCAGCCACTCATGCCGGATAGCATGATTGAAGACCACGCTCATCACGTTGCGGATCTTCGCCTTGGTCGAGGGAGCGAGCGGACCGCCGTCTGCACGCATCAGTTGACGAAGCCACTGTTCTACAGCCGTTGTGCGAATGGCCCGGATGTTCAAGCTGCCCCACGCAGGCCTGACCCATCTCGCGAGAAAGTTCCTATATACAGTCCTGGTGGCGTGTGACTTTCCTCCGTCTGATGGATCACCGCAGAGTTCCGTCCTCGTGTAATGATCCACCAAGTCGGCGACCGTAACCAATTGCTCTTGCTGCCGGTTTCGAGCCTCGTTGATGGACACCCGCAGACCGTTGCTGGCTAGCCAAGCCTCTTCAATATTCGGGTATTGCTGAACGGTTCCTATGACCGCCTTGCGGCGTACTCTCTGCCCGGTAAGTTCGATATCCCACCAAAGAAATTCCCAACAGTTCGGTCCCGTCTTGCGATGGCCGAGCCGTAAATATCCTCGCTGATAGCGGACACGCATTTCCCCTCCTCTGGTAACTTCGCACCAGAGATGAGGCTATGCCCGCAAGATGGTCGGACGGAACTTGGCGCTATCTAGCTGGTCCGGTTTGCTGAAGACCTTAAAAAGGAGGTCCCTTGGTCCCGAGCAACAAGCACTCCGGAATTCAACGCCGAGATGATAGAGCGGAACTGGGAGGGATTGGGTCCGGGTCGAGCTTGCATTGGCGCGCGAGGGTCACAATCTCTCTGCCGAATCTGGGTCCAATTAGGGTCCAATAACGCTTCCTGAGGGTTCCTTACGACGCCAAAGATGGCTGTCAATGCCGTCGGATTTCAATAAGTTACGTTCCGGGGCCGCCTTGACACGGTAGAGGTCAGGAGTTCGAGTCTCCTCGTGCCTACCATTTTAAATCCTTTCTCTGACTTCGTTCCGCGAGGAAGCCGCTTGGGCGGTTTGGGCGTTTTATGTCAAGTTGGCGTGCCGTGCCGTCACCGGATGCTGGCCGACTTCGCGGGAGTGATCTCTCACATGCCGGTTTCCGGCCAACTTCCTCTTGTCGCCGCTGACCCACCAATCGAGTGGTGCCAAAAAGGAAGAGGGCGTGCGGTTGAGCGCGCCCTTTGTTGTCGCCGCGATTTAGCCGCCCCGCAGGAACTCTATTTGACAACCACGGCCGGCGGAGGTGTGTACGCGCTCGGATTCGACAGCGATTCGATGAGCGCGTCGCCTGGAGCGTAGGTGCCGAGAATGTATAAGAACGGCCCGCTAGCCGTCGGCAGCCAGTTTGCTTCTTTGTCCTTACCCGGGTTGTCGGCCTGAAGGTAGATGGTCAGCGAACCATCCGGGTTCTTCTTCATGTCAGGGTAGTCGCTTCCCAGGACGTAGCGATTGAGCGGATTGGGCACAGGGTAGGAGTTCTTCGCGTCGAACATCCGCAAGGCCCAGAATGAGGGCTCGTGGAAGGGCGGTGTTTGCTTGAACGTCATCGTGTAGCGCTTGGCACCCGTTAGCCGGTTGCCGTCGGCATCCAGCATCCCGTCCAGATACACCGCTTCCCGGGGCGCATTGGCGGTTAAGCCGACGCGCGCGACAATGGCGCGGATCATGTAGTCGGTCCTTGGATCGCCGATCGTGGGCGGCGGGATAAACCAGCCGTTCTCGAGCCGGCCAAAGGGTATCGTGTTCATCAGGCCCGGAATTTCCGTGGCCGCGCTCGCCATCGCCTTGAGGACGATGGGATCCACCTTGGAACGGTCCCACTGCTTGCCGAGTTCGAGGCCGAGTGGCTTAAACATGGGCAGCAGCGCGGCAATCTGATCCGCCGACGGGGGATTCTCGTTCATGACGTTGGACAGAATTTCCCAGAACTGTAGCGGATCTTTGAAATCCAGCACACTGACTGGTAGCTTCGGGTCGACGAGTTGCGGGGCGACATAGTCATATTTGGGCGCGGTCAACGCCGGTTTGCCTTCATAAGCAGACAAGCCTTGCAGCGTGATGGCATTGAGGATTTTTCTGGCCGCTTCTGGCTTGGTCGGATCTGGAGCATGTACGCGCGGCTGAATCAGTATCCAGGGCGTCGGAGCATCAATGCGCTTGACGCCGGGCGGCAACTCACCTTGCCAGCCGGGAGCGACGTATGCGACCTTGCCTCCTTTGTAGCCGGCGACCACGCCGGCAGGGTAGTCGAAGGCGTCGGTCCACATGGACACCGTCTCGACCATATAATAGATACCCCCGGAATCCGGCATCGTCATGATGACCGGCTCCTGGCGTAGATCGAGGAATCCGAAGCCGTACAGTACGCTGCAGTTGGGTAACACATAGCCCTCCTGCTCGGCAAGCGCGGGGGTCGCGACGTCTTGGATTCGCCACAGGCTGTTCGGCGCGGCCTTGACCTTCGGCCCCACTGCGTCGTTGTAGCGCAGGGTATACATGATCACAGCCGGGCTGCCCCAGGTGGCGGCTTGGATGGCTAACGAGTGCGACCAGTCTGCCAGGGCCTTGGCCTGCGCGGGAGTGAACTGTGGTTTCGGCTGGGCCGCCCCCGCCCCGGCCATCAGAGCTAGCACTGCAATCAACGCAACGAACTTTCGAACCATATCAGTCACTGCTTTTCCCTTTCTCGAGTACGATTTGGTACCCGCTGCTTCGTTTTCGATTTGCTGAGGCTGTCGTGCGAGCCCCTCGACGCGAAATCGTGAGCCGTATCTGCATGGTGCCGTCGAGGCAGCACCGCTATTAAAATCCGTCAACCTAATAAGGGTCGCAATCCTCACCCAAACTTGGAAACGGCGACACCCTGGGCACGCGGGGCGGCGAACAACTCTGGCCGCGAGTAAGGAATGTACTTGGATCACGGGACATGAAGGGAATGATATTCCGGGACGGCCTCTCAACGACATATATCGGCCAGTGCGGACTCCCGTCGACGGCGGGCCCGAAGTCTGGTTCTGGGAAGTCACTTGATTTCATAACACTGTCGGCTCCCTCGATCTGAGTAGACTTGATAGCTGCCAAGCAACCAAGGCTCGGGAGGAAGGAGCCGAACATGTTGATTATAGGTTGCGATTATCACCCGAGCGTTCAGCAAATCGCGTTTGTAAATGCAGAAACGGGAGAAGGCGGTGAACGACGACTGCTGCACAAAGACGGCGAAGCCGAAAGGTTTTACCGCGACTTAAAGCTACGAGGTGTAAGCGTGCGCGTGGGGATAGAAGCCACAGGGCACGCCCGTGTTGTCGGCATGTCGTCGAAGTGCTGCGGTGAGATTAGTCCCCACAAGTCGGCCTCTGCCAGCCGAGGGATTTTTGCAGAAATGTTTGCGGGCGCGGTGGAGCAAAACCCGCCATCAACTCGCCATCAAAACTGGGTGGTTTTGGCCCTTTTTTACGGTATCTAGAATGCGGAAAAGCCAGATAAGGAAAGGGTTTTAGGGGTGTGACCTCAAAATTGACACGGTAGAGGTCAGGAGTTCGAGTCTCCTCGTGCCTACCATTTCTTCTTTAGATTCAGTGCATTGAAGCGAGCCCTGCGCGGAGCGCTACCGCAATTCGTCATCAAACGCACGAATATCAGCTTTCGCGTGAGGCACATGCGAACCGATGCGTCAGCTTTCTTCCGGCGCTAGAGAATGTGGCGTTTGACATCCGACCACGGAGCAGCGTCTTTCCGGTCTTCCAAATCTCTCCAGCCATTCGCGCACCACGGTCGAAATCAACTGACGCCGCCACCGCAAGAAGCAATTCTCCGGGCCGCAGCGGATGCACAATGGATCGTCGACATGGTGCTTGGCTTCCATCCAGATCTTGGTGCGAAGTTACGTGAGAGGCGGTCGCATGACATCTATCTAACTCTCCAGAAACTCAAGCTCCGGTCTCTGGAAGTGGAACGACTTGCATGTTGAGAGCTGCAGCCTGCTTAGCTGCCCAACGTAGTTGTTGCTGTCGGTATTTGGCTTAGTAGTACTCGATTCCCTGATCCACATACTGTTGACCGAACTTGAGCATGCGATAAACAAGTCGAGCCAAGGTGTGCGCCATCGCTGTGATCGCTTTGGGCGCCCCGAGTCTGGATCGCAGGCGACGAAACTTTGCGCCCAGTGAGCTCCGACTTCGGATCAGGCTCCAGGTAGCCAGTCGCAAAGCGGTGGCCGCCCGATTCACTACGCGCCGGGTCCCGCGCTTAAGCACCTTGCCGCCACTGGTTCGATTGTCCGGGCACAAGCCGAGCCATGAAGCGAAGTGTTTCTCTGTCTTCCAGCGGCTCATGTCCAGACCCACCTCCGATATAACCGTCTGCGCAATCCGGACGTCGATGCTGTCGATCTGAGTCAGGTCCACCCCGGTTATACGGTACAAATGCCCGCGTAGATCAAAGTGCGGCTGGCGCGGGCGCGAACCGTTCCCACGACGAGTGGGTTCAGGTATCGGGTCGCTGGCCGGATCGACTTTGGCCTCCATCCTGTGCAGATGTTCGTCGATTCGCTGCTCGCATAACTGTATCTTTTTCTGATAGGTGTCGTAGAGTTCCAGGCTCTGCCCCACCACGAACAGCAACTCCTCGCGCCACGTTCCCTCCAGGCTGCGGGCGATCTCCTGATGACTGGCGCGAATGCGCGCGTGCTTATGTCGCGCCAATCTCTCGGGATCACGTTCTCCCCGGACGATGTCTCGCAGGATGGCCATTCCAGTCATACCACTGATATCGCTGATCACATGGCCAACTGGATGTTCATCTCGGTCAACGCTTTCTGCATGTGTTGGACACACACCGCCGCTGCCGCCACCAGATTCTCTCGCTGGCGCAGATAGCTGCGCAGCACGCGGATCTCTTCGGCCGGTCGGAATGCCTTGTTCAAAAGCCCAAAGGTGTGCAGCTTCTGTAACCACTGGCATTCCTGCACATCCGTCTTGCGTCCCGGCAGCGTTTTCGTGTGCTGAGCATGCGCCACGTTCACTTCCAACCCGTAACTTTCCAGCACGTCGTACAGGGCCGTCCAGTACACGCCGGTCGCCTGCATGACTACCGTCTGGATTCGGCAGTTCTTTAGCCAGCGTGCCATCCGATGGAGGTCGGCTGTGAAGCTGCCGAAACTTTGTATCGGTTCTGCGTCGCGGTCTGTGGGTACGGCCACGTAATGTTCTGCGCTTCCCACATCGATCCCCGCTGCATTTACATTCAGCGGTGGAAGTCCTTCGGTCGGATCCACTCTCCCGGCAGTCTTCCTTCGCTTGTTTGGTTGCTTCGGGCCTTTCGGCATAAACTGATCCCTCCAACTGAAGTCAGACGGACCCGGCCCGGTTGCGAATCGGTTTATGAATCTCTCCAACGGGGTCGAGCCATCTGACCAAAGTCAGCCGACCGCCGCCAACTCACTGATCGCCAGAAACCGGAGCCATACTCGGAAACGGGCACAGAGACGCCATATTAGCCGCGGCCTTGACTGCCGGGAACGTCCCTGCCAGCATCTCACTCTGATTTCGTTTCTGCTACCACTGACAGCGCCCCGCTGTCCGTTACTCGGAAGGAGCTTGAACCGCAAACCGGATATTTCAGCCCGGCAGTAGCACACGGGTAGCACAGGCCCTGCCTACCAAAGCAGCCCCAAATCGGATATCACTCGGAGCCTCATGTTTACTGCATAAAATGGCTCCTCAGGTAGGACTCGAACCTACAACCCTCCGGTTAACAGCCGGGCAATGTGCGACCTGCTCATTGATTCTAAAGGCTTTTCTAGCGGTTCAAGGGCGTCACAACCGCTGTACCTGGGGGGTTTGGCTCGACAAACAGCTCTACAGTTTATCCACCTGCGCCCATAGGTCCGGAAACCGAGCGCGGATGGCGCATTTGCATCGGAACGAATGCCGCACATCAGCCGGAAGGTCGGCTGCAATACCCCCACCTTCCTGTCGCTTTAGGCTCCCCGTCTGAGATACCCTTGCCGCTGTTGGTGTAAGCGTGCTGGCTCCCGTAGGATGTGTAGCAAGCATCAAAAATTGGTACGCGCCCTTCGACACCCGCAATAATTAGACGCTAGACGCTATTGCCCACTTGCGCGAAGGCCAATTGCGGTTCTGACCATGCGGAAACTGGAAAAGTATGTACGCCAACTGAAACAGAATCCGAGAATCGATAACGTTAAGTGGCCAGTTCCCTTCCATGCCATGGAATCATCGGGGTGACCGGCTATTGATTCTAAAGCATCCTTCTTACCCACGTTTGCGAGATCCGATCGAGTCGCTGCGTCACCTATGCGAAGACAACTGGACTGCGCCGAACGGTGCGATTGAAGACTTAAGACTGCCACAAACAACAATGATGGCACGCTTCAACGTCGGAAGGAACATAAGACAATATCTCCCGCTCAATCCTGAAACACACTTTTTCAACCAACGGGCCGCGGAGGAGATTCCGTGACAAACTCGGACGAGCACCCATCTCCGAAGAACCGAAGAACCGCGCTTCTTGGATCCTGCTTCCGACGCGCCACAACCGGTGTGGAAAGCGGCATTGCCACATGATCAGACGAACCTTGAATGTTGCCTGGCGTTGCGAATCTTTTTCCAGTTCATTAGTATGTGCTCCCGTAAACTTAACTTTGTTCTTTTGCGCCAGCGTACTGGGTCGATTCTATTGTCTTGCGCTGGTCGAATTGACTTGCTGCACTAGCCAGCATCCATCGTCCCCACCCTTTATGGTAGGGACGAGCGTTCAGCCCGCGCATAATTAGTTTATCTACGGGCGCGCGCGTCGCAGCTTTACACGCTGCGAAGCTAAATCGCCGTTGCAGATATCGATAATGCGAGCGGCAGGTACGTACCCGCTACCAGAGGGGAGGAGCTTCAACTTGGGGCTGCTTCGCGTAGGGGAACGAACTTTACAGGAGCCATTTTGTGGCCACCACCACTGCATTCTGTCCCGCAAGCGACTTCGTCAGCGACGGCACCACGGATTGACCGTCCGAGTCAGCGGAGACCTCAAAGAGCGTAGAAGCTCTTCGATCATTTCTCACCGATGACTCGCAGCACTTCGAGTGGACGCCCGTAGCATTGGTCCCGGAACCTTGACCGGCATCAGGAAGGCGAGTGGAACCGCATCGGCCATCGCGGCATAGCCTGCCGGCGAAGGATGCAAGTGGTCGCCGGAGTCGAATTTCGGCAGCATGTGGTCGGGACTCGCTGGATCGCGCATCACTTGGTCGAAATCAATCACAGCATCAAAGTGACCCGGCGTCCGAATCCATTTGTTGAGCATCTGCCGGTCCGCTTCGCTTGCCGGTCCCGGATGATAGAAGCTCGATCCCAAGAACGGCAAGATCGTACAGCCGGCCACGTTTATGCCGTGAGTGTGAGCACGCTCGATGATCTGCTGGTACGCGCCGATGATGTCATTGACCAGTTGCTCGTGTTCGGCCGATGTGGCCTCTTCGGTTCGGCCTAACATACCGATATCATTAATACCTTCCAGCACGATCAAGGAACGAACTCCGGCCTGGGCTATCACGTCGTCGTTAAAGCGCGCCAGCGCATTGGGTCCTAAGCCGTCCAGCAGAAGGCGATTACCGCCGATTCCTTGATTCAATACCGCGATTGTTCGACCCTGCACAACCGCCTGTAATCTCCGGGCGAGAAAGTCCGGCCAGCGATCGTTCCCGTTGGTTGTGGCACCGTGCCCGTCAGTGATTGAATCCCCCAACGCGACCGTCGATACCGCGGAGGAAGGCGCCAAAACATCGATTCCCGCGATGAAATACCAATGCTCAATTTGTTTGGCGCCCTGCAGTTCGACGGCCTGTACCAGATCTCCGTGAACCAGGTACGAAGTTGAGCGCGAGCCGGGGTGCCCAGTCTGGTCGGCCGGCACTGTCTCAAGATGGATTGTAATGGTCAGATCAGACAAAGGCGCCATCGAATACTTCACCGGATCGGAAAGGTAGTCTGCTCCTGCAGGAATGGTGACATTCCGGCGCCCGGAGAAAGCTAGAGCCTGGTCCGAACCCGGGCTGATCTTGCTTGAATCGGGAGATACTGGCCGAGCAATGTGCACGGACGCGATATGCAGCGGAGCCGAACCGTATCGGTTGGACAGGTGCAACCGCAGTTCCCCGCCACCGATTGAGAGATGAACGATCTGTCGCAGAGTCGAGTCGGTTAGATCTTCCGCAGAAATGGAATTCCCGGGTTCAACCAGTTGCTGCGATGCTGCCCAGGAACCAACCCAGTTCTGTTGCGGTTGGACGGCTATGCCGACAGCACTAAGGATGACGGAAACAACGACCAGTCGTCGAATACTTCTGGCAAGTCTCATCAACATCTAAGGAACCTCTGAACTACTCCCTGTCTTTCAAGCGGGAATGCCTTGCAAGGTCAGATTCAGATCAATGCCTCGATTTTCACTGGCTCTTGGAGCCCTCTGGCTACCTCGTTCCGGTAGTCGGGCGTCGTTGAAAGACACTACGCCGCTGCGTACAACAGCTTCTTGCGTACCAAGAACAGGTTGACCAGGGCGCAGGTGGCGAACAGCCGGTTGGCGTTCTTTTTCAAGCCTCGATAGCGCACCTTCACAAACCCGAACTTCAGCTTCATCACCCCGAACACGTGCTCCACTTTCGAACGTACTCGTGACTTGGTGCGGTTCTTGGCCCGTTCGATTTCGTCGACGCGGTTCTTATAGCGATACTGCTTGTGGGTCATGTCCTGCGCTCCCGGCGCAACTTCTTGCATGGCTTCCGTCTGCCCCCGATAAGCCTGATCGCCCCAAACCTTCTTCTCTTCCCCGTGCAGTAGCTCCGGCAATACCGTGCTATCCGCCACGTTGGCCGCCGTCGCCACCACACTGTGAATCATCTTCGTCTTACTATCCACCCCCACGTGCGCCTTCATCCCGAAGTACCACTGCTTGCCTTTCCTCGTTTGGTGCATCTCAGGGTCCCGCTTTTGCTCCCGGTTCTTGGTCGAACTAGGAGCATGAAGGATGGTCGCATCGACGATGGTGCCGGTCGTGATCCGTACTCCGCGGCTCTGTAAATACAGATTCACCGTCTGCAGAATCTCCCCGCCCAAGCCGTGCTCTTCCAGCAGGTGACGGAACTTGCACGCCGTGGTCTCGTCCGGCGCCGGCTCCTGCCCCAGATCGATCCCCACAAATTGCCGCATCACCGCCGAGTCGTACAGCGCCTCTTCCACTCCCGGATCCGACAGGTTGAACCATTGCTGCAGAAAGTACACGCGCAGCATCCGCTCCAGTCCCACCGGGGGTCGCCCCTTGCCGGCTTTGGGATAGTAGGGCTCGATCAACCGGCACAACTGCGCCCACGGCACCACCTGCTCCATCTCTTCCAGGAACAATGCCCGCTTGGTTTGCTTCCCGTACCGTTCAAATCCAGTCGCCATCGCCAGTGTCTGCTGCTTCATCGCTCCACGCCACCTCCGCCAAAGTTCCTCTCACTCTAGCCTGCAGATCGGTGGAAATCGGAGTACTTGTTCAGAGTCTCCCTAGATTCGGGAGTATCCGCTGCGGATACTCCACCTTTCCCCCTGCGGTTACCACATCGATATAGGTTGCGTGCTGCCACCACCACTCCGACTACCACCAGGCATCTTGTCAGTTTATTGGGAATCAACCTCTCTCAGTGCTCCAGCGGCAGCACTTCCATGTAGTCCAGAGGCGCACGTTCGGCGCCATCGGGCGTCCCTTCGATACGAATTACATCACCTGTACGCAGAACCAACCCTTTAGTGCGATGCCGGACTGAGGAATCCGCGCTTGGCTCTTTGCCCGGCAGCAGCATGTCGGCCCGCCATTCGTCGACAACCTGATCATTCACTGAGATCTTAAAGTCTGATGTCCCATTACTCAGGTCGAAGTATTCGATATCGATCTCGTACCAGCCGGGAACCCCATTGAACTTCGTTTGTGCGGAACAGGTTGTCGACTCTGCTGCGCAGGCCACCCCCTTTCCGCCCGATGCGCCTTCCCACGACGCTGGTTCAACGGTCTGGTAGCCCTGCAACTCCATCGCCTCGGCTTCCACACGATTCGGGTGGTGCCCAACTCGTTTGTTCTGGTCGTCGATGCCAGACATTTGATGGAACCAGTCATCGACTGCGTCGCGCCAAACGACTGCGTGCCCTGCCTGATATTTCAGCTGCGCCAGCACAGCTTCATAGCGCTCGTCATCGACGTGCCCTTCTAGCGACTTCCATTCCCTCACGAAATTGCCCACCTTCTCGGCGCCTTCATAGTGAGAGTCGTAGATTGTCTGAATAACCGTCTTGCCGGAGTGTAGCCGGTAGGTATACGGCACATGATGAAAAAACAAAACGATATTATCCGGTGTATCGGCCAGCGGCTCATATATCCTCTGGACGCTCGGCGAATACTGTCCGACAAATCCCGTCCCTGTCGCTACGGTCCGGTCCATTCCGACCCCGTCATGATCGGCCCGGATCCACTGGCCCCAACCATTGTGCTCTTGAGATTCCGGTGCCGGCCCATAATGCGGTCCCGTGATGTTGGTCAGCGTCTGCAGGCCGAGCGGACCTGTATAGCTCTCATACGCGGGCCACGAGTCCAACAAGATATTCGTTACCTTTTTTACGACCTCCGGATCATTGCCGAACGTTAGCTTCGTCCATTCCTCGGCGATCGCCTGTGCCGTCAGGTCCGGATTCCATGCCAGCCGGCCAAATCCATACAGGTTCGCCAAGGCCATGTGGCTTGCCAGCCAGTCCGTGCTCAACCCAACGTTCGCAACGCCGACGTATCCGCCCAGCGGTCGGTGAAAACTCCGTCCCGCGACGATGTCCTTCACCGGTGTACGGTGCCCACCGATCGCCATGTCAAACTCCAGGACTTCCTTCCATAGTGGTATCAAAAAGACCGTATGCCGTTGCTGGCCGGTGTATTCCTGAGTGATTTGTACTTCGATAGCTTCGTTCGTCTTTACGAGTCCCCCAAACAACGGCGATGCCGGCTCACGCACCTGGAAATCTATGGGGCCGTACTTGATCTGCACGATCACGTTGTCGTCGAACCGTCCGTCCAGTGGATGGAAAATATCGTAGGCGGCGCGCGCGCGGTCGGCTTTCAGGTTGTTCCAGTCCAGGTGATGGTCGTACACAAACGCGCGATAGAAGACGATGCCTCCATGCGGCTTCAGCGCCTTCGCAATTACAGTGGCCGCTTCCGCAGCATTGCGCCCATACACCGACGGCCCCAACTGTCCCTCGGAGTCGGCCTTCACAACCACGCCGCCGAAATCAGGAATCTGCACGTAGACCTCGTCGAATTTCTTTTTCCACCAGCCAGCCACCTTCGGATCGAGCGGATCGAAGGTGTCCAGGCCACCCACCTGCTTTGGCATGCTGACGTTGACCGCTACCCCCAACTGCACGCCGTACGGTCGAAACACATCAGCAATGCGTGCGAGTTGTGGAATGAAATCCGGGTCGAGAAT
Source organism: uncultured Acidobacteriaceae bacterium (assembly GCA_963779555.1). Lineage (GTDB taxonomy): Bacteria > Acidobacteriota > Terriglobia > Terriglobales > Acidobacteriaceae > DASRAA01. The sequence goes on along the minus strand of CAVZYS010000012.1, from coordinate 18,900 downwards.
GTGGAGGTCTGCGTTTACGTTACTGACGTTGCACCCATTGATGCCGACCGACGCCAGTAATCTCGCGTATTCCGCCGCACGCGTCAGGTCCGGGCGCACGCTGCGGTTCTCGAAGAAGATCGACCGTCCAGCGTAGCCACGCTCGATCGAGCCATCCAGGTTGTCCCACTGGTTGACCCAGCGTACCGGTGCCGACGGCTGTTGCACTTCGTTGAGAGCAGCAGTGCTTTCTCCCTCCGCGATCTTTCTCAGCAACGCAAACGCCCCGTAAAGAACGGCTCGCTCGGTTGCACCCGTGATAACGAGTGCGTTCTGTCCCTTGATGCGCGTGGAAATTAGCCAATAGGCGTCGGCCTGCAAGTCGCTACGAGGACCGAAGTTTGCATCGAGGGTTCGGACCTGCTCCACCGTTCCTACAACAATGGCGGGTTCCGTCGGTGATACGGCCTCGATCCGCAATGTTCGTCCGAGCATTCCCCGAATTCCGCGTAGTAGCTCCATTTGTGCGGATTGCAACACCGCCGAGTGACCAAGGGTGACGGTCACAGCAGGAAAGTGAGCATATTGACTGGCCATGCCGGGATCAAGTCGCGCATAGCGTAGCCAAGCATCCCCACCGCTTTCCGGGAACCCGGGGCAGGTAAGAAGCAAGAGAGCTACGAATAGCAGACTAACCCGTTGCATTGCCGCATCCAAGCGAATGCAGGTAATAAAGCGCGAACAGCGCTTCGTCCGCATCGGTGAAAGTGACAGGATACTTCGCCCTTGTTCTGTCCGTGCTCGCCGCCATGGCGGCACCGCCGGAACAAGCACAAGTGGAAAGACCTTGTTTGCACCGAAGTAGTCGAACGCCGTAGAAAGTACGTTACCGGGGAAGACGTTGATCCAGTGTCGGCTGGCATTCCATAGGCCATTGGCTAAGAGTGGCGGCGCCATGACGTTGATTGCCTCTTCCTGCACGTAATTGTCAGGACAAATCAGCTTAAACCAACGCTGTCGGTATAGTTGCCATCGAAGCCGCGGTAGTCCAAGCCCACGTCTCTGCGCCGGTCGCTCCAGAGCATGCTCGCACCAAACGTCACCCAGACAGTGTGCGTGTCATATCATGTTGCTGCAAAGGAGCAGTTGACCCCAAACTATGCTCACCCTAAACAGAATGTGTCTCCTCTTATTAGTCCTGATCTCCGGCCCAAGTCTGTTCGGCGCCGATTTCGCCATTAAGGTGAACGACAAGAATTACCTCGATACTCAAGGTTTTAGCGTATTTCTCTACGACAGCACGTACCATCCCGTTTTCGTAGACCAGAAGAACACGGCCATGGAGATGATTCTCCACGGGCAGCGCATCGCCACGAACGGTGACGTGCGCCTGCAGCCAACGCCCGAGCAGTGGGACCTGGTGGCGACCCTCAAAGGGCGCCACGCCGATAAGGCGAACAATCGGCTCACCGCCGACCTCGCTTTCCCGACGTTCGATTTGAGCTACACACTGGAAATCGCAGCGGAACCAGGCGGCGTGAAGGTCAGCATCAATCTCGACAAGCCGCTACCGGAGAAACTGGCCGGGCGAGCGGGCTTCAACTTGGAGTTCCTGCCCTCGATCTACATGGGCAAGACTTACCTGGTGGACGGAACCAAAGCCGGCATCTTCCCGCGAACGCCTAACGATCCGATGACGAAGGTGTTGCCGCTGCCTGATGAACCGAAAAAGGCGTACTACCTGGAGGACTGGGATAAAGCCAAGGGATACACTCAGCCGCTGCCGTTCGCCGAGGGTAAAAGCATCACCCTGGGGGTCGACGACGCGCTGGCCCGGATCAACGTTAAGTCGGATACGGCCGACCTTATGCTGTTCGATGGACGCGACCGCGCGCAGAACGGCTGGTTCGTGTTGCGTTCGCTGATCCCTTCCGGCAAGACCACCGGCGCGATCGTATGGCACATCAGGCCGGACGTGATTCCGAACTGGACGCGGCCGCCGATGATCGCGCACAGCCAGGTCGGTTATGCGCCGGGTTTCTCCAAGGTGGCGGTACTCGAACTCGACCCGAAGTACAACGGCCCGAAAACGGCCAAAGTGCTGCGCCTGATGGAGGACGGATCTTACAAGCAGGCGTTCGAGGGCCCGATCACGCCTGCAACGCCATGGCTGCGTTACGTTTATTCGAAATTCGACTTCACCCCGGTCAACGGACCCCGGCCTTTATGTGATCGAGTACGCAGACCAGCGTACGGCACCCTTCCCCATCTCCAAGGACGCTTACGCCAACATTTGGCAGGACAGCCTGGACCATCACCTCGCGGTGCAGATGGACCACGTTTCCGTTCGCGAAGCCTACCGCGTGTGGCACGGCGCTTCGCACCTGGATGATGGCCGTCTGGCGCCCGTGGTCGGGGAGCAATTCGACGGCTGGAATCAGGCTACGGCGACGGACGGGAAGTACAAAGGCGGCGATCACATTCCTGGGATGAACGTGGGCGGCTGGTATGATGCCGGCGATTTCGACCTCGAGGAGCCTGCGCAACTGAGCGTGATTCAGAGTCTGGCTCTGGCGTATCGCGAATTCGATCTCAAGTACGACGAGCTTACGGTGGATGAAGTCGCGCGTGAGGTTGAGATGCACCGTCCCGATGGCGTGCCCGATACGGTGCAGCAAGTCAAGCACGGCGCACTGCTCATCCTGGCGCAGTTCCACAATATAGGCCACGCAATCCGCGGCACTCACGAACCAGACTTACGCCAATACACGCACTTGGGGGATGGAGCGTCGAAAACTGACGGCCGCATCTATGACCCGAAGCTCGGTCCGAACGAAGTGAAGGGCGACTACTCCGGCAAGCCGGACGACCGCTGGATTTTCACGACAACGAACCCGTTTTTCCAGTGGAATGCGATTGCAGCGCTGGCGGCAGCGGCCGATGTGCTGAAAGGCTGGGACGACGCATTAGCGAAAGACTGCCTCGAGACCGCGATCAAAGCATGGAACGACGAGAAGGCCCACCCGACACCGAGTCAGGCGGGGCGCAGCTTCGACGATGCTGCTCCGACAGGTGATCCCGGAGTCGGCGTGCTGGCTGCAACTCAGGGTGTCGTGTCCGGCGCTCAGGGCGGTCGTAACGGACAGGGCAGCCCGGGAGCTCCGGCTAGTTCTGGCACGACCAGCGCACCAACAGTTCCTCCAGCCGGCTTCGGCCGTCGCGGTTCTGGCATTGCACAGGACTGGGCTGCGGCCCTGGAATTGACCATCGCCACCAATGGCGCCGAGCCCTACAAGTCCCGTCTCAAGGAGTTGTTCCCTCAAGTGATCACCCCGCAGCAGATGGAGTCCCGTGGGTGGACGGCAGTCCGAGCATTGCCTTACCTGGACGCGGGCGCGAAAGATCAAATGCGCGAAGCGGTGAAGACATACATGGCGGGTCTGGGCAAGCAACTGGACGTCACCCCGTTCGGCGTACCCCCAAGCCTGGGCACCTGGGGCGGATCGGGCGCCGTGGTTGACATGGCCATCCGGATGTACTTCCTGCACAAGGCGTTTCCGGATCTTGTGAGCTCCGAATATACACTTCGCGCCGTCAATTACATTCTCGGCACGCACCCCGTATCCAGCACTTCGTATGTAGCTGGCGTCGGCACGGTCTCGAAGACGAAGACGTACAGCAACAACCGCGCCGACAACGCTTACATTCCGGGCGCCGTCATTCCGGGATACATCATCATCAAGCCGGATTTTCCGGAGTGCATCGACGACTTCGGATTCCTTTGGTTCGAAGATGAAGCCGTCGTGGCCGGGTCGGCAAGCTGGGTCGTTGCCGGCAACGCTGCGGACGCGATCACCAAGGAATCGAACTAGGGCCACGTCCTAGAAGCGCCCGGCGGCCCCGGGGTTGCCGAGCGTTTTTTTGTTTTGCACAAATCCTTTGCGGCGCGGCCTTCCATTGCATTTACGAGAAGGGCGACATATAGGGAGTCGGATTCTGTGCGCATGCACGCGCAAGTTTTACGACCTGCAGCAGGCGCATGCGTCGCGGGTCGTTGCACGTGCGCCGAGCCATATGGCCTCGCTCGGAGGAAACATTGCTAGCTAACGACAAGTCTTAGATGGGATGAGAAGGTCGATCCCCGATCACGGATGGCGTTAATTAAGCTACCAGTGATCAAGGGAAAAGCTGGATCCAAAGATGGCAGTAGCCGTTTCGCAGTGGATTCGTGCCGTGATGTACAGGCACTCACCCTGATCCGTATAATGGCGCGTTTTCTAAGACGTTCTCGATAGGAGTGGTTCTCCATGCCATACCCACGTACCTGTGCCTTGTTCAGGGTGGTCTTTTTCTTTTCGCTGCTCGCACTTGCCGCGTCTACCGCGCATGCCCAACAACAGGCTGCCGGCCAAACGCTGCCTTACATGAATCCGGCGCTGCCGGTGGACCAGCGCGTGAAGGACCTGATCGGCCGCATGACCCTGGAAGAGAAAGTCTCAGCAGATGCGGGACCACTCGCCGGCCATTCCGCGCCTCGGGGTACCCAAGTATGACTGGTGGAACGAGGGTCTGCATGGAGTCGCATTTGCCGGGTATGCCACGAACTTTCCGCAGGTGATTGGAATGGCGGCGACCTGGGACACGGACCTCGTGCATGCGATGGCGCAGACGACCTCGACTGAGGCGCGCGCCAAGTACAACCAGGCCATGCGCGACGATGACCACGAGATGTTTTTCGGCCTCACGTTCTGGGCGCCGAACGTCAATATCTTCCGCGATCCCCGGTGGGGGCGTGGCCAGGAGACCTATGGCGAGGACCCGTTTCTTACCGGACAGATGGCGGTTGCCTTTGTCTCCGGAATGCAGGGCGACGATCCGAAATATTTAAGAGTAGTTTCCACTCCGAAGCACTATGCGGTACACAGCGGCCCCGAGCCCCTGCGCCACGGATTCAATGTCGATGTCTCGCCGCATGATCTGGAAGACACGTATTTGCCAGCGTTCCGTGCGGCCGTAACGGGAGCGCATGCCCAGTCGGTAATGTGCGCCTATAACGCGATTGACGGCGCTCCGGCGTGCGCTAACACCATGCTTCTGCAGGACCACCTGCGCGATGCATGGCACTTCGATGGCTACGTGGTCAGCGATTGCGCCGCCGTCGCCGACGTGTACACCGGTCATCACTACGCGCCTGATATGGCCCGCGCGGCGGCGGCCGCGGTAAAGGCCGGGACCGATCTGGAGTGCGGATACGGTAAAGGCCAGGCTTATCCTGCGCTGGTGCAGGCGGTGCAGCAGAAGTTGATCACCGAAGCTGAGCTCGACATCGCGCTCACGCGCCTTTTTCGCGCGCGTTTCGAACTTGGGATGTTCGATCCCCCGTCAAGTTACACCTACGGTCGGATTCCTTTCAGCGAGGTCAATTCACCTGAGCATCGGCAGCTTTCGCTTAAGGCAGCGCGGGAGTCGATGGTTCTGCTGAAGAATGCCGACCATGCGCTTCCCTTGAAAGCCGGAATTGCGAGCATCGCCGTGGTCGGCCCGACGGCCGAACTGGTGCAGTCACTGCAGGGCAATTACAACGGGCCTCCACCGTCGCCAGTCTTCCCGCTGGCTGGAATCGAAAAGCGCTTTCCGTCGGCCCGCATTGCGTATGCCCAGGGGTCGAGTCTGGTAGAAGGTTTTGCGATGCCGATTGAGCACACGGCATTGCATCCTGCCAGCGGCTCTGGCTACGGACTGACGGGTGAATACTTCAGCAACAAAGATTTCAACGGCACACCGGTGCTTACACGCACCGACCGCAGCATCAACTTCAACTGGGACAAGGTCGTTCCGGTGGCGGGCCTGCAGCGCAATAACTACTCCGTGCGATGGAGCGGCACCTTTACTCCGCCGGGGCCCGGAGAGTACAAGCTCGGAGTTCGAATCAACTACTGCTACGCCTGCGAAAACGCGGAGGGGTTCCGGCTTTACCTGGACGGCAAACTGCTTGTCGCCAGCAATGAGAAAGGCACTCCTGAAAGGGGTGCGGTGACCGATGAAGCGGTCCACTTCAGTGACACGCAGCCACATCAAATTCGCCTGGAGTACCTCCACGGCACCGGCAGCGCCGGCATCGACCTTACCTGGCAGGCACCGGCGGCGGTGTTGCGGGATGAAGCAGTGAAAGCTGCGCGGCAGTCGGATGTAATCATCGCGACGGTAGGTCTTTCACCTTCCCTCGAAGGCGAAGAGATGCCGGTGAAGCTGGAGGGCTTCAGCGGAGGCGATCGGACCAGCATCGATTTGCCGACAGTGCAGGAAGATCTGCTGAAGGCGCTGGCCGCTACTGGCAAACCGCTGATCGTTGTGCTGCAGAACGGCAGCGCGCTGGCGGTGAATTGGGCGCAGGAGCATGCGAACGCGATCCTCGAAGCCTGGTATCCGGGCGAAGAGGGTGGAACGGCGATCGCCGAGACGTTGGCTGGCGACAATAATCCAGCGGGGCGCCTTCCCTTGACGTTCTATTCGTCCCTCAGCCAGGTGCCGAAGTTTGAGGACTACTCGATGAGCGCGCGCACGTACCGGTATTTTGACGGCAAGCCGCTCTACGGTTTCGGATACGGACTCAGCTACACGACATTTGCGTACAGCAATGTCAAAGTTCCATCGCAGCTAAAGGCAGGTGAACCCCTTACCGTGACTGGGGATGTGAAGAACACCGGGAGCATGGCGGGAGATGAGGTCGTCGAACTTTATCTCAGTCAGCCGAAACAGTTCCAGACGCCGATCCGAGTGCTTGCATCGTTCCAGCGAATCCACCTGGAGCCGGGCCAGTCGGCGCACGTTAGCCTGGCGGTTGATCCGCGCTCACTGGGGCAAGTCGATGCGAAGGGGAACCGTGTGGTCGTCCCCGGAGACTACGTCGTGTCGTTAGGTGGTTCGCAACCAGGCGAGTCGGCGTCGATTCAAACCGCGAAGTTTAGGGTCACGGGAAAGGCTGAGCTTCCCAAGTAGATCATGCGGAAAATATACAGGGCACTCTCTGGCAAACAGGGAGTGCCCGGTTGTTCTCCCTCTAATGTGAGGACCTAATCCATCCAAAGCGCGCTGGTAATGATGCGCGGATAGTAGCGGCTAGCCTTGCCTTCCCCCGACACGATCTGGTCGCAACATGCCCAGTAGGAGCTTCCTTCCGTCTGCCACTTGACGTGAGCGGCATCGGCCGCGCGAAAGATCTGTGCCACTGCCGGATCCTGGTCGAGATGAAATACCTTCCGCGTCACATGCATGAAGATGGAAATCTTACTCATCCAGGAGTTGTTGCTGGTCGAGGACAGCTTGATTCCGCCGTCCGCAAACAAGTTGCGGCGCTCGGGGTCGAGCAGCAGCTTGCGGGTGTGCTCTTTCAGGGCGTCGTACATGCGCTTCTCCGACGGCGTTCCGAACACTTCGTCCAAGGTCCCGGTCAGCCATCCGGTTTTTACGAAGTACAAGGGATACGCGCAGCCCTCGACTGCCGGCAGAATGCGCGAGTTGTATCCCGGATTTCCCTTTTCGAAGATTGCCGGCAGCACGCCGTCCACGGCCTGGCCGGCGACAACTCCTGCCACCTTAATGGCCAACTCCTCCGACCGTCTTTGATTGGCCTTCGCGCCCAGATCGCGGAAAAGCAACGCCAGTGCTCTGTAACTCGCCCAGCTCTTTACCGCGATATACACGTTATTGCGCGTCTGAGCCAGAGAGTGGTCGAGCGAGTCGTAGGTCGTGATCTCCTGGCCGCCCGCACATTTTGTACTGTCGTACTGGGCGAAGCCGACATCGCCGCTGCGGTTGACCATGCTTTCCAGGCACGCCTCAATCACGTGCTGGTTGCCCTTGAGCCACTCGATATCGCGTGTCTTCGCCACGTAACACGCGGCCACGAGAATCCAATTGCAAAGTTGCTCCTGGGTCATATAGCTGAAGCAACCTGTGAGGTTCGCTAGTTCGTAGCTGCTGTGCCCCGTGGGCGAGAAGTTGTTATGGGCCCCCATATCATGGCAGAAGCTCAGCCCACCCGGTTTCCTGTCATAGGGACGGTTCAGTTGCGCCTCATCGGGCGGGGGTGGCGGCTGTGAGGGATCGATTTGAGCGGCGTGCGCAGCCAGTGCAACGTCAGCTTTATAGACCTTGACCTCGTCGGTGTAGCTGTAGCGCTGCACAAAGGCGTCAAGCAGGTTTTTTACCAGCCACGGATTGTGGTCAAGTTCCCAGAACACATGATCGACCGCGAGATCGAGAGTGTTCATCATGCAGTATTCGCCTTCGTTCACGACCCATAATGGTTGACCCTCGACCTCCAGCAACTGCGTGCTTCCGTAGTAACTGTGCGTCGCGTGCGCGATGATGAAGCGCTGATCTTCGGAGAGCCTCGCGGAATCAAGTTTCTGATCGAGTGCCTCAGCCTGCGCCATCAAATCGGCAGCCCGATCGAGCGCCGTCTTCAGCACGTCAGCCAATCCCTTGTAGTAGCGCGTGTACAAATAACGGCCGTCCAGCCCGTTCGTTTGGAAACCTTCCAGAAACGATCCCAGTGCGATCACCAGCCCGTACTTCTTTCCCGGCGGGACCTCAAAGCCAAATCCGGGGCACGACCCAAGCAAATGGACCGGGTTGTACTTCTCGCGCACGCCGTCACTTGCCGACCAGCGCATGAACACAAAGGGTTCTATCGGCGCCTTCGTTCCTTTTTCGTTTGAAGTAAAGTCGAACAACTCGGCCGCACCGCCCGCCTCGCGACGGAAGGCGAATCCCAATCGCCCCGTTCCGAGGTTATCTTCGAGAATCCGCGTACCCGGACGTGCATGATTCAGCGCAAACATCGCGGTCTTGGTGGTCGTGCCCGTGGTGTTATCGAGCGTGAGTCGAGCCACAACCGCGGGCAGCAATCCCTTCCTCATCTGCTGCTCGGAGTCCTTCGCCGGGTCGGGAATCGGGCCAAATGGCGAGTAGATCGTGAACGTCAATCCACCGGCCCGCCATTCGTCCGTGCACCAACCGTACGATCGCTCAAATTCGCCAGCCTTGAAAGGCTCTGCATCGGGCTTGACGTTTTGCTCCGCAGGGCCCGCCTGCTCGACTAAGAACGCGTCGGCGGCGCGGTTCACCGCTCCAACATAAAACGGCAGGCACTTCAGCGTGGCGTTGGAGTGACGATCACCGTCCTTATATCCAATGAAGATCTCCTGGTCCCCCGGTTGCCCGATCTGCAACCCGATTCCGCCACGAGTTCCAAAGTTCCCGCAGGTGAAGCTCATGAACGCTCCCATCGGCGAGTTCTGAGCGTTGAAGCTGACGTGATATGAGAGCGGAGCGCGTCTAGTCACAATGTTTCCTCACAAATGGCAGTTCAGCACAGTCTTAGCACGGACTTGCCCTTGTACGCTGGCAATAAACCCACTGTCAAGAACTGCAAGACACGCACACATCGTCGTCGCGTGGCCTCATCGTGCGATTTCATCTTCAAATTAGACTGCATACGGAAATCGCGCGCCACTCCGGGCACCGCCTGGGTGAGTCATATCACGGTTCATGTCAGGGTGGTGTGATACAGTTCGGCCTTCGAATGAATTCAATCTGTGCGACACGTTCTTGCGGACGTCAAGCACGTGGTCGAACCGGGTGAGTTTGCGATCATGGTCGGCAGTCCACGTACGATGCCGATCTCCAGAAAGTGGTGTTGCACGCCGGCTAGTCGATGTTTGTATGAGGCTGGCGTTCAAGCTGACGCGCTGGTGCGTCGGGCACAATGAGGAAAGGATGATTCAGAAACTCTCGATCGGCGAAAAGGTTGGCTATTCTCTGGGCGACATGGCCGCTAATTTTGTCTTCCAGGCCATGCTCGCCCTGCAACTGGACTTCTACACCCACACCTTTGGCCTTACGGCGGCGCAGGCAGGAACCCTCTTCCTTGTCGTCGGCTTGGCAGTCGCTTGCCTCAACCCCGTCATGGGCGTGATTGCGGACCGCACCAACACGAGATGGGGCAAGTTCAGGCCCTGGCTGCTGTGGACGGCACTGCCTTTCGGCATCATTGGTGTCCTCACTTTTACGACTCCCAATATCAGTCCGGCCGGCAAGATCATCTATGCCTGGACCACCTACATCCTGCTTAGGGTGATCTATACCATCAACAATGTGCCATACGCGTCGCTGACGGCGGTCATGACCACTGACCCCGACGAGCGGACCAGCATCTCGTCCTACCGCCAGATCGCTGCCAATTCCGCCGGTTTCATCATAGCCAGCCTCGCCATTCCAATGGTCAAGTTCTTCGGTCACGGCAATGACGCTCTCGGTTACCAACTTACGATGGGTCTCTTGTCCGCCGTGAGTGTCGTTTTCTTTGTCATTGCCTTCCTGGCTACAAAAGAGCGCATCCAGCCCGATCCGCAGCAAAAGACCTCTCTTGGCCAGGACCTCAAGGACCTGTTCCAGAACCGTCCGTGGATCGTGTTGTTTCTCGCCACGTTGTTCTACTTCATGGCCATCCTGGTGCGCGGCAACGTGATGCTGCCCTATTTCCGATTTGTAGCCGGCAACGTGGACCTCTACTCCTGGTTCAATGGGTTTGGGCTTGCCTCTTTACTGCTAGGGGTTGCCTGCTCTACCGCAGTGTCGGTCCGGGTAGGTAAGCGCCGGCTGTTTATCGCGAGCATGGTTCTGGCGGGCGTCTTCAGTGTTGCGCTGCTCGTGATTCCGCCGAGCGCTATAGTTGCCATCATCGGGGCTGAAGTGCTTCGTCAATTTTCCTTCGGCCTGTCAGGTCCCATTCTGTGGGCAATGATGGGCGATGTGGCCGACTACGGCGAATGGAAGACGGGCCGCCGCGCCAGCGGTACGGTGACTTCAGCGGTGGTATTTGCGCTATGGGCGGGTCTGGCACTGGGCGGTGCCATCGCAGGCTGGCTCTTGTCCTTCTACGGTTTTGCTTCCGATGCTGCGGTGCAGTCGGCGCGCGCGCAGTCGGGCATACTGTTGACCGCGAGCGTTTACGCGGGACTGGCCTTCTTCGCTACCGCGGCATGTTTGTTGTTCTATCCCATCACCAGAGAAGTCAACTTGGAGATTGCCAATGAGCTGGCTGAACGGCGCAAGACGTTCTCTTCTTAGGCGAACACGTACGTCGGAATCGCCTTTTCGGCGGGACATCTCAGGGCGAAGGAATCCGGTGCTGAAAACCCGGACGGCATTGAAATTGGCAGCAGTGACGGGGTTGATGGCGTTTCATGTGGCGATGTCAGGCCAGGCGCCAACCTCACTGAAGGACGCATATCAAGGGTGCTTTCTGGTTGGAGCCGCGCTGAATCCGGCCCAGTTTTCCGGAAAGGATGCGCGGGAAACTGCGCTGGTCAAGGCCCAGTTCAACAGCATCAGCCCTGAGAATGTTCTGAAGTGGGAAGTGGTTCATCCCAAGCCCGACACCTACGACTTCGCGCTAGCGGACCAGTATGTGGACTTTGGTCTCAAGAACCACATGTTCATCATCGGGCATACCCTGGTATGGCATTCGCAAACGCCGAAGTGGGTATTTGAAGATGAGCAGGGTAATCCATTATCCCGGACCGCGCTGTTAAAGCGCCTGCACGATCACATTCAAACGGTAGTGGGCCGCTACAAAGGCAAAATCAACGCATGGGACGTTGTGAACGAAGCCCTGAATGAAGACGGCACGCTGCGGCAATCACCGTGGATGAAGATCATCGGCGAAGACTACATCGAAAAGGCGTTCGAGTATGCTCACGAAGCCGATCCGCAAGCTCAGCTGAACTACAACGACTACTCACTCGAAAACGAAGCCAAACGCAAGGGCGCCCTCAAACTTGTAGAGGCCTTGAAGGCGAAAGGTGTACCCATCAACGGCGTTGGCCTGCAGGACCACGTCCATATGGACTGGCCGACGCTGAACGAGATCGACACTACAATCTCGGAATTCGGGAAATTGGGCATGAAGGTGATGATCACCGAGCTCGATGTCGACGTGCTTCCTCAAGCCACATCGAGCCAGACTGCAGAGGTCAGTTTGAACGTTGCTGCAGATCCCAAGCTCAACCCCTATCCCAACGGACTCCCCGATCCCGTTCAACAGGCACTGGCGAAGCGCTACGGAGATTTGTTTGCCACCTATGCGAAGCATTGCGGTGTAGTGACGCGGGTCACGTTGTGGGGCGTCACCGACAAGAACTCGTGGAAGAACGACTGGCCCGTTAAGGGCAGAACAAACTATCCGCTGCTCTTTGACCGCAGTGGGCAGCCAAAACCGGCTTTCAACGCCGTCATCGAGGCAGCACCGAAGAAAGTATCATCCATCAGCGGTCTGTTCTAAGCGAGGAAGACTGGAAAGAGATCGTCCAGATGATGGAGAACTACACGTGTGCGTTGTTCGCGCAGTGGAGATTCAGGGTGCCCGTCCTGGGACAGATACGTCGACAGTCGCCATGTATTATGGTTTCGCCGAAGCGAAGGGCGACCAAGGAGGGTGATGCGACTCGAACAACTGCGAACGGAAGTTCTCGAGGCCAACCTCGAACTCGTGAGACGCGGATTGGTGCTCTACACGTTCGGGAATGTAAGCGGGATTTCGCGACCTGACGGACTAGTGGCGATTAAGCCGAGCGGCGTTCCGTACGAGAGCATGAAGGCCGGCGATATCGTAATCACTGACCTTGAGGGGCAAATCATCGAGGGGAGTTTGCGGCCGTCGTCAGACCTGGCAACGCACCTGGAATTGTATAAAGCGTTCCCCAGCATTGGGGGAGTCTCACACACACATTCGGAGTTCGCGACTGCGTGGGCCCAGGCACGCAAGCCGATTCCATGTTTTGGCACAACCCACGCGGATTACTTTCACGGCCCCGTGCCGGTGACGGATGCGATGAGTTCCGACGCCATCGCCGGCGATTACGAGATGAACACGGGCACAGCGATCATTCGGGCCTTCGACGACGTCGATTACGAGAAAGTGCCGGGAGTGCTGGTCGCCAACCATGGTCCGTTTACGTGGGGAGCGGATGCGGCCGCAGCGGCACACATACGCGGTAATCCTGGAGCACGTAGCGCGCGTCGCTTACCGTACGAATGCAATTAGCCACGACGCTCCAGAGATCTCGGGCGATTTGCACGACAAACATTTCTTTCGCAAGCACGGCGCGAAAGCGTACTACGGGCAAGAGAAGAAATAGTTGTACATAAAGGACGCAATCATGAGTATGGGCACGAAAATGACGATGGGAATCATCGTGGGAAACCGAGGGTTCTTTCCCGGCCAACTGGCGGAAACGGGCCGCGAAGAGATGATCGAGGCGCTAAAGAAGGCAGGCATGGATGCGGTGGTGCTCGATCCGTCGCAAAGCAAGTACGGAGCGGTGGAGACACGCGACGAAGCCAAGCGATGTGCGGAACTGTTCCGTGCGCAGAGCGGGAAGATCGACGGTGTAATCGTTACGCTGCCGAACTTCGGGGACGAGCGCGCGATTGCAGACACGCTGCGGCTGGCCAACCTTGATGTGCCGGTGCTGGTGCAAGCGACGCCGGACACTCCGGAGAAGATGACGATTGCGCATCGGCGCGATAGCTTCTGCGGAAAGATGTCGGCATGCAACAACCTGCGGCAGTACGGGATTCCGTATTCACTGACGAAATCACACACGGTCAGTCCGGATTCGGATGAATTTCGCGCGGACCTTGCGAAGTTTGCCGCGGTCTGCCGGGTGAAGAAAGGGCTGAAGAACCTGCGGATCGGCAGCATCGGCGCACGTCCGACGGCGTTCAACACCGTTCGCTACAGCGAGAAGATGCTGGAGTCGCATGGCATCTCGGTGGAGACCCTTGATCTGTCGGAGGTGCTGGGGCGCATCCAACGGATGAAAGACGACGACGAGCGCGCGCAAGCGAAACTCGAAGGCATAAAGAAGTATGTTTCGACCAGCGGGGTTCCAGCCGAAGCACTGCTAAAGATGGCAAAACTGGCGGCAGTGGTGGATGACTGGATGAAGGCGACAGATGTGGCGATCAGCGCGGTGCAATGCTGGACGTCGATTGAAGAGAACCTTGGCGTGGTGCCGTGCACGGTGATGAGCATGATGAGCAACGACCTGATGTCGAGCGCGTGCGAAGTAGACATCTGCGGCGTACTCGCGATGCATGCGCTGCAACTGGCGTCAGGTACGCCCTCGGCCCTGCTGGACTGGAACAACAACTACGGTGACGACCCGAACAAGGCGGTTTGCTTCCACTGCTCGAACCTGCCGAAGCACTTCTTTAACGACGTGAAGATGGACTACCAGGCCATCATTGCGGGCACGGTGGGCATTGAGAACACCTATGGAACCTGCGTGGGCAAGGTGAAAGCGGCGCCGATGAGCTATGCGCGGTTCTCGACCGACGACACTTCGGGCAGGTTGCGCGGTTACGTGGGCGAAGGCGCGTTCACCGACGATGCACTGAACACCTTTGGTGGCGCCGGAGTGGTGGAGATTCCGGAGATGCAGAAGCTGCTGCGCTACATCTGCGAAAACGGATTCGAGCACCACGTGGCGGCGAACCTTGCATCGGTCGCTCCGGCCATCTACGAGGCAACGACCCGTTACCTGGGCTGGGACATGTACTTCCACGAACCGCGTTAGAGGCGCAGCATGGCAATCGTTGCGGGAGTTGATTTCGGAACGTTGAGTGTGCGCGTCTCGATCGTAGACAGCGAACGCGGGCTGCTGGATTCAGCAGTTGCGAATTATCCGCTGCATCGCAAGCAGGAAGACCCGGAGTATGCCACACAATCGCACGAAGACCACATGCGCGGGCTGGCGGAAGCGACACGCGCAGCGCTGAAGAAATCAGGTGTGGCGGGCGAAGCGGTGGAGGCGATCGCGATCGACACGACGGGATCGTCAGTGATTCCGGTCGGCAAGGGTATGGCTCCGCTTGGCGAGTACTACCTGTGGTGCGACCACCGGGCCAAAGGCGAAGCGGCGGAGATCACCGAGGCGGCACGCCGCGAGGGGCTGGAAGCGATCCAGTGGTGCGGCGGCGTGTATTCGTCGGAGTGGGGATTTTCGAAGCTGCTCCATTGGCTGCGTCACAACCCGGAGAAACGCGGCGAGTTTGTCACGGCATTTGAACACTGCGACTTTGTTGCGGCAACGCTGTGCGGCATTTCCGACCCACGACAGGCGAAGCGCAGCGTATGCGCGATGGGCCACAAGTGGATGTGGAATGCGTCCCTCGGGGGCCTGCCGCCGGAGAAATTCTTGGCGGGCATCGATCCGCTGCTGGCAGGCGTTCGCGAAAAGTTGCAGGGCGAGTACGCTACCTCTGAGCAGGTGGCCGGAACCCTGTCTGCGGAATGGGCGGAGAAGCTGGGTCTGAAGCCAGGAATCCCGATTCCGGTGGGCGCGTTTGATGCGCATTGGGACGCGATTGGGGCAGGGTGCGGGACCGACGACGTCGTCAATGTGGTGGGCACGTCGACCTGCATCATCGGAATCACGGAGTCGCCGAACCTGGTGCCCGGGGTATGCGGAGTCGTGCCGGGCAGCGTCCATCCAGGGCGAACAGGAATTGAGGCTGGACTGTCGGCGGTCGGCGACATCTTCAGCGCGATTGCGACGCGCGCCGGAACCGATGTCGAAACGCTTTCGAAGGGGCTGGAGCGGTACCATGCGGGGCAAACCGGGCTTTTGCGGATGACGTGGGACAACGGCGACCGGACGGTGCTGGTGAATCCCAACCTGCGAGGCGTCACACTGGGTTGGAACCTGCAGAGCACGGCGCAGGATGAGCTGTTTGCCGCGATTGAAGGAACTGCGTTTCATACCCGGGTAATTCTGGAGCGGATGGCGGAGCACGGTGTCCACATCAAGCGTGTGATCAATGCCGGAGGCATTCCGCAGAAGAACGACGTGCTGAACCAGGTGTATGCCAATGTGTTGGGTTGCCCGGTGCTGGTGCCGAGCAGGAGCGTCGTGAGTTTGGGATCGGCAATTTTTGCATTCCTCGCAGCCGGCACATTCAAGACTGTGGAAGAAGCGCAAGCCAAGATGTGCCCTCCGCACAAGACCCACTTGCCGGATTCACAAGAGCAAAAGACATACGAAGGTCTGTACGCGGCCTATCGCAAACTTTATTTCGCCTTCGGCGATCCCAAAAGCGAGCCCATGGGCGACGTGCTACCGACGTTGATTCGGACAGCCGAATTGGTGCGTCGCGAAGCGGTGTCACCTTCCCTTGTCAGCTAAGTCGTCTCTTCAACTTCGTGGTATACGGAGTACCGTTCGTGCACAACGCTTGATAAAGGGATAAATGTTGCACTCTGAGTTTGTGCAACGGTTCGAAAGGTCAGCGGTCCGCCGGCCGGTTCGAGCCAACTCGCGGGATCCTCGATCTTCCCTTTAAACTGCTGCGTTGGGGCGGGCTCCTGTTTCTCTTCGGCAGTGAAGTGCCGATACCAATTGTCGGGAGCCTCTTCATTGAATTTTGCCGCCATAACCAGAGGACCATACATCACCGCTTGCACCGTGTTCTTGTCGGGCATCGGTGCGGCATGCAGATGCATGGGGAGACTTAATTCGACGCGATCGCCACTCTTCCAGGGACCACGCAGAACGAGGTAGCTGCCCGCAGCGGCGAACGCAGGGACGACGTGGCCATTTATTTTTACAGTGCCGGTCCTTGCCCAGTAGGGGATACGCAATTTCAGGTCGACATCGACAGGTTTATCAGCCGAGATCAAAAGTGTAGTTCCTTGTTCCTCGGGGAATGAGGTCCGCTGGGTTATGCGGACGCTTTTTTCCGGCCAGCTTACTTCCGACGCAATAAAAAGGTTGACGAAGATGGAATCCCCGTCGTGGAAGTAAATGGTGTCGGTCAACTTCGCGAACTCCTCGGCGCCCGTGCCGTTGCAACACCAGAATGAATCGAAGGGCTTGCCGTAAATTTTGGAGTAGCCGTTACCAAGCGTCAGGTAGTAAACCGTGGTGCCGGTCTCGGGATCGATCGTGCCCATGCGGTGATTGAAGAGTACTCGCTCGTAGTAGTCCATGTAGCGTGCCTGCGGCGACCACGCGAACAAATGCCGCGTCAACTTCATCATGTTGTAAGCGCAACAGTCTTCGGACGTTTCCGAGCTCAGTTGTGTCGAGAGTATTCCGGGATCGGACCTCCACAGCTCGAAATTGCTGGTACCACCGGTGCAGTAAGAGCGCTGGCTCGTCACCTCTTCCCAGAAGTAGTCGGCGATGCTCCCGTACTTCCTGTCGCCAGTCAGTTCGTACAGGCGAGCCGCGGCGATGACCTGTGGAATATGGGTGTTCACATGCAAACCCTTCAGCTCGTCACGGTGCGCTGCCAGAGGATCAAGAAACGACTTTTTGTTGAAGCGCTGCGCGAGGTTGAGATACTCGCGGTTGCCTGTTACAGCGTAAAGATTGGCGAGCACGTCGCCCATTCCTCCGTATTCCACTTGGAGAATGCGTTGCATTTGTTGCTCGCTCAAGGGATCGGTCCAACTTCTCACCCATCCTGCCATCTTCTTCAGGGTTTCCAGCGCCTGCTCGTTGCCGGCAAGCTGGTACATGTCAAAATGCCCTGCCATGATCTTGTGGATGGTGTAGAACGGCGCCCAAACGTTGACGCCATCGCGCAGGCGGTCGAAGAGTTCTTGCGGGAAGGCGCTCAGATAGCCGTTTCTGAGTTTCGCTTGGCACTTTGCAAGTTCCGTGACCATGATGTCGCCATTGCGCTTGAATTCTTCGTCGCCCGAGCCTGCGTACGCAAACGCGCAAGCCGACAGATAGTGCCCGCCCACGAAGTGACCCCGCAACTCACAATCGGGCTTTTCCCAATCGCCCAATGGCTCTGCGGAAGTGGGCAGTCCCGCTGTCAGCCGAAACGTATGAAGCAGGCGGTCGGGAGGCAGTGTCTTTAAGTAGCGGCGGTTGGCTTCCGCTGCAACGCTGAAGGCCCCGGGTCCGAGCCGGACGTTGCTCATAGAGAACGGAACCGCTTGCAGGGGTACAACCTCGCGGCCCTTCGGCATTGCTCCGGTCGCGAGAGCTGTACCTGGACTCTGATTCTCAAATGCAAATGCCGGTGCAGCAAGTACAGCACTGGCGCCGGCAACAGCGGCAGTGGCGACGAACTTGCGGCGGCTCATCTTGTGCGACATAGGACCCTCTACTACGAACGAACAATGTGCATGAGAATGACGTTGACGATAGAAGCCTGGGACACCGGGGCGACCTGCCCTAGGTCTTTAGCCCACGGATAATGAGACTCTCTCCCCTGTTCGCATCGCCGTCAGATCACGCGCTCCGATTCCGGCCAAGTGCACCTCGCGGAAGAACTGTAGATTCGACTGAAGCACTATTCCCGGGTTCAGGTTATTGCTCGACGCGATGGGAGCTTTCTCAATGACATGATCGACGAGAACTTTTAATGCGGTCTGGCCCTGGGTGTATGGATCTTGATAGATCGAAGCGCCGATGATTCCGTTTTCGAAGTAGGGAACCATCTCCCGGAAAAGGTCGGTGGTAATCAGCCGAACGTCCGTCCTCCTGTGCGCGCGGACAGCGCGGCAGACAGGCAGGCAGTTGACCGTGGTTACGTAAATGCCGTGAAGGTTGGCATTGTCGCTCAGCAGGTCCATGGTCTTCTGATAGCTCTCTTCTGCCGATTCGTGTGCCTCGAGTACGCAAGCCAAGGTCATCTTGGAATGCTGGTCAAGTCGCGATTGAAAGCCCTCGACCTTCTGGCGGTGCTCTTCGGTTCGAAGCATACCTGTGATGGCTGCGACATCAGAGTCACCGGGGATGAACTTCGAGAGAAGCTCGGCTGCGAGACGTCCCTGAAGATCCGGGTTCGCGTACACCACTGCCGTGCGCCGGCTGTGCGGCGCGTCGCTAC
>CAVZYS010000011.1:77500-282011 GCA_963779555.1 uncultured Acidobacteriaceae bacterium | reverse complement strand
CATCAAGATCGAAATTAATAGGCGTTGAAACGGCTTTGCATGATTTGGCATACGTAATTGAGCCTTCCTCTCAATCGTTTTAGCCTCTTGCCGGAATATGACACTAAGTGCACGGCACCTTTCATCCGATGTCGATATACGACCCAACGAGAAACATGCGTTTGCTGAGCGCTCTGGTGCTTCCCTAACTATTCGACGGCCATTCAATCGACAGCGGACGAGTTAGCCGAGCCGGGCCGTTTTGAGTTACCGAACTTAAATCGATTCCATCAGGAAGCCCAAATATTTTCGGCCTTGTTGCGGTAGCGCGAAAGCGGTGCTCCTTCAAAACCGGTCTATGAGGGTAGTGTTCGGGAACGGACCATCAAATCTTAGCCCGCAATATCGCCACTCACTTGGCAACGTCCCTACGATCAATCCTGGCGACTAGATGCCAAACCAGTTGCGCCCAGCGGCAAAAGAGTAAAATAGCCAAGGTTCCTACTACCAAAGCTAAGTCGCACAACTTATCGTTGATTACCCCAGTATGACTCTGAGTATGCATATGCGCTATTAGCCCAATACTAATCTGGACGGTAAGAACTTAAAATATTTTGCCAGTCCTGTTGGGCTTGAAATACCAATGGATCAACGCCCTTAACTACTCTAACCGATGACAGCGGGACGCGGCTTCACGCCACCGGTTGGCGCCCATCGACCGAAGGCGGTGCTTCCTATCCGCAAGCAGGCCCGCTACTGTCTGCGAGCGCCAACCTCAGCGAGTACCAGCCAGCGACTGCCCCATCTGCAAAACTGGCTCCTCGACCAAGTCACGCTCCGGAACCGGAGCGTTCTTGCCCACGATCGCTCGTCTCGGAACGAGCGCGGGCATGCACATTGAGAGTGAAATGAACAGCCAAAACATCTTCTGGTACTGACCGCTGACAAAAAACACAGCAACGAGAGCTCCAACCAGCCCTGATTGAATCGCCAAAGACCATAGAGCTAGAGATCTGGCGCCCATAATCAGCGCCCTTCTCCGCACTCTCCTTAAGGATCGGAATGTTGCTGCAATGATCATCAGGAACAGTACCAGCATCGGCAGTCCCATCTCGGCGGCGATCTCCATATAAGCATTGTGAGCAATGTGCGGTTGCAGCGCGAATTCCCCTGAAGGGTCATACTGTGCCCCCAACTGCTTATATCTGCCGAGCCCGATGCCGATCAGCGGATGGGACTCAATCATGTTCAAACCGACCCTCCAACCAACGAGACGGAAATTTGCCGCTGCTTGATCGCTGTGCGTAGGGTGCAGCAATCTCTTCACTGGAGACGCAGGGGAAAACACGAGGAATGGGATAACCACCGCCAAGAGCACGGCCACGTAAGTCTTGCGCCGCTCCGCATGCATTAATAAGAACAGGAAGGCAGCCACAAACCCGAGCAAACCGCCTCGTGAAGCTCCCAGCATCGTAGCCGCTAGGATCAACAGGACACAACCCAGGAAAAAAGCACGCTGCCACAACTTTTTTGTGTTCAGAAGCAGAGTAAAAGCGACTGGCAGGCAAAGTAATACGTTAACTCCAAAGTAGTTCGAGTCTCCTGTTACCCAGCCTGGCCGAAACGCTGAGCCCCACGCCTGAACCCCGGCCACCCATTCGCGAATAGAGTAGAGTGAGGCCCATGCGACACCGGCCACAGCAACTACAAGAGACCAGTAAAGTCTCCGTGGGTTGTCGACGAGGATCATGGTTATGAACATCAGCACAAGAAAAGAAAAATAGCTGATCAAATTAGTGTTCTGAGGGTCGAAGGTCGCCCCGTTGATCAGATATATGAAAGTCGCAAGCGCTAAGAACAAGAGGTAGAGTTTGGCTTGCGCCGTGGCAAGAAACCGAGGAGCTGAGTGCTGCCGTGCAAGCTGTAGTATGGCCACCATGACGCAGACGGCTCCCAAATACTTCGTCATGGTAACGTCAGCAAATACACGGCCCCATATCGGATGGCGCTCGATAGGCATGACGGCAATCAGCAAATAGAATAGAAACACAACGCGCTCCTTTTTCCTAAAAACCTTACGTCTTGTCCGAGCGACCCATCATCTTTCATTGCACTATCCGGGGTGCAGCGGGCACCTCATAAACCGCCAGAATAGTGTCTCCCACTGTCTGTTCAAAGCCAAGAAGCGCCAGCAGGCGTCCTGCTGCCAATTCCAGGGCGGAAAATGGGGCAAAGAAATAGAAGAATGTTCTCCCGCGAATCAGCGTGAACTGCTGCTGTTCCAGCCCAACCTGCGGAGCGATCTCGCCCAGTTGCTTGCGGCTGTTCGCCCGGTAATGTGTCTCGAATACATCTTCGGGTTCCCTGGACTCCAAATAGCGGATCAACTTGTATTGAATCTTCCTTGGGAGCAACGCACGGGCAACATCGGCGATTCGGTTATAGTAGGAAACATGGTTTGGTGTCAGCATGACGAACCGGCCACCGGGTTCGAGTACCCGAGCCAGTTCACGAAATACTTTGACCGGATCGGTAAGATGCTCGACCACCATATTTAGGGTCACGAGATTGAAACTTCCAGCTTTGAACGGCAGGTCGTCTAGTGTGCACATCACCCGATTCTCGATGCTGCGATGTTTTGTCAGAGACAAGGCAAATGGGTCGCAGCCGACAACCAACTGGGCCCGCTGAACAAGCTGCCGCTCCCGCTCAGCCAACCGAACCTCCAGAATCTGATGGCCACATCCACCGTCCAACCAACGTGTCTGCGGAGTCACCAATTGTTCCAGAAAGTCAGCGTAAACGAACTGGTTATAGGTCCGCGCCGGATCGAGCCTGCGCTGTAGCGGATAATATGAACCTCGTCCGAGCCACTGGTCGAGTTTGGCAAAAACCGACATGCTTGGATGTGTCTCCGTAGCTCTATATCTTCTGTAAAGCCATTCGTTTGTCTTAGGCTCCGCCACCGCGATGCGGCTGGTGATCGATCGAGGTCAGCGCTCCCTCAATCGAGCGTTGCAGAGCGGCGAGATCGTAATCAACGAGTACGCGCTTACGGGCTGCTTCTCCCAGCTTCTTGCGGCGGTCAGCGTCCCGCAACAACATGGTGACGTTGTCCGCAAACTCTTGGGGATCATCCGCGATCAGAATTTCCTTTCCGTTCACGAAATCAAGGCCCTCAGCGCCCAGCGTGGTGGAGACCATTGCCTTCCCCATGGCCGCGCTTTCGAGAATCTTGATGCGCGTACCGCTGCCGATGCGTAGTGGAATCACCGAGACCGCCGCTCTCGCGATGATTGGGCGGATATCCGGCACAGTTCCAGTGAACTCAAGCGCCCTGACTTGAGAGAACCGGGCGCGGAACTCCGGCGCAGCATTTCGACCAGCAGCGATCAACCGTACTCCGGGTACTTGTGCTTGAACCAGCGGCAGAATCTCACGAACCATATATTGGAGTGCGTCCCGGTTGGGCACTGAATCCATGCTTCCCACAAACACAATGGTGTCAGGATCTTCGGCCTGCGCCACCTCATACTCGTGGACATCCACGACGTTCGGGACAATAAAAACCTGGAGGTTGGGGCACAGCCGGCGAAACACCTTGGCATCGTCGTTGGAACACGCCATGGCGAACTTGCCGCGACCGAACGCCGTCGCTTCCGCCTTCCGCACCTTGGTCGCTTCGAGTTGCGCATACAGCTTCTTGGCGGGATTGCGTTCCTTTTCGGCGTAACGCTGCAGGAGCACGTGTCCCACGTCGCAACTGTTCATCACCAGCGGGACTGGCGTATCTGGCAAGTTCACCGCGGCCGGAACGTTGTCGCATATCACGACATCGAATTCCCCTCCGGATAGCCGACGCTCCAGACAAGCACGCATCTCGGGGGAACGGAAGCGTCTAAGCAGAAATGGCTGCGACGAAAACATCGCCAGCAACCGGCTGAAATAATCGGCGTTGTCTGCCATTCGAATCAACTGAAAAGGCACGAGTTCCACGTCCGCGCAGACAGTCCGCAGCTGAGCTTCAGTTGCGCGGAACTCTGCGGGATCGCCAAAGGCAATAAGCGTTACTTGGTGGCCAGTGTTAGCTATCGCCTGGAGCACGGTCCACAACCGCATGCGGGCACCGTTGGTGGTCGGCAAGGGGCTGTACGAAGATACGTAAAGAATGCGCATTTAGCCGACCAATGTCCCTTTTCCACCAGCCCGATACTCGATTTTGCGGACGCGCAAAGCTAAGAGCGCGTCCCCACCAAAAACTCGTGATAGTTCCACAGAATTGCATCAACCAGACCGGCTAAAATGTGCTTTCCTTCCAGATCCGGCTCGGGCACAGGAAGCCAGACCCGTGCAGCGCTCCCATCGACCTTTAGTTCATCTGCGCCATTTATTGACAAGTTCATCCAAACGTTTAATGCCGCGCGGTAGACGCAATAACGCGGCGATGCCCAGCGAGAAAGGCGGAGCCATGACATCGTGTAACGCAGGCTCGCGCCCGGCCCCTCCCGCCGGACTGCATAGAGCCATCCTCGCAGACGCGCCCGCATACGTTGACGGCGCATATGCACACTCAATAGTACATCAGGAGAGTCCGTCTCCACGCCATTCATCCGCGCTAGTTCCCACGACCACAGATTGAGCAGATCTGCAATGGCGCGGCCGACACACTCGCGCTCCGCAAACGGAGAATCACCAGCCCACATGCTCGTAATTTTGTACGCGGCACAACGGCGAACGATCTCGATGAATCGATCCGCGTTGAACGGTAAGTCCCCGAGTGTGTCGCGCTCCCGCAGTTCACACAATGCCTGCGCGCGTGCCGTGTAGCCAGCAACAAATTCGCGCTTAAATACCAGCAATGAAGTCGCCATGTCTAAGTAAAGCTTGGTCAGGCGGTACTGCGCACCTTCCGATAGGAAAGCTCCTCCTGCCGAGAGTTCCGGCAAGATTTCCAGCAATTCAACCGTTCGATTGGCCAGCAGTCTCCAGCCATCTTCCAGGCTGATCTTCCTTGTGGCGATTCGCGCCCGCGCTAGAACAATTTCGGGATCCCCGTAAACTACCTCACCGCACGTCAGCAGTTCGTATCCGAAAATCGTTTCGCCGAGATTAGAAAGATAAGACTCGCGAACTGCACCCAAATCCAATTTGCACTCAACTCCTTGATTGCGGAGTTCATCTTCGGCTCCGCGGCAGATCAGGAGACTGGTCTGTTTCGCGGGCAACTCCGCCCTGTCGTGCAGGATCACAACAAATTCGGCATCGCTCAGGAAGTGAAACACACCGTCTTCTTCCCGGAAAGTGGCCTCGTTGCGGGCCAGGCTGCCGGTCAAAATAACCGCCTTGAGATTCGGCCCCCATACCTGGAAGCACCAACGTCGCATGGCGTCAGCGATTCGAATCTTGCCCTTACTCTCTCGAGACATAGGTATAGGAATAGCCTTAGCGAATGCAGCTTCGCCCTCACCTGCGTTCAACACGTTACTCATTGTGCCACTGCCTCTTCGCGCATTGCGCCGGAGGCTGCGGCCGACGGTCGTCCCAGTCCCTCCAGATAGAGCTCGCCAGTCTCGCGCACCTGTCGCTCCTGGGTGAAGTGGTCGAGCACCCAGGCCCGGCCCTGTTGCGCCAGCCGGTCGCGGTAGTCGGGGGAGCGCAGCAAACTGCAAATTGCCTCGCTCAGCGCAGCCGAATCTCCAGACGGCACCGTGACACCGGTTTGGCCGTTCACAATCACTTCCGGAGTGCCATCGACCGCACTCGCCACCATGGTTCGCCCTGCCGCGAGCGATTCGATCGCCACCAGCGGCAGCCCTTCGAAGAACGACGGTAGCACTGTAAAGTCACACAGGGATAGCCAGTCTTGTACATTCCGTCGAAAACCTATGAAGCGTACGCTCGCTTGCAAGCCCAGCCGTCGCGATTGCTCTTCCAGTTGATCGCGCAAAACTCCTTCTCCCAGGCACACCAGCTTCGCAGTCGGAAACTCGCGCAGCACGGCCGGCATGGCATCCAGCAGGACTGCGTGCCCCTTCTGTGGCTCGAGTCGCGCAGCCACCAGCATAACCGGGTCGTTCGGCGCAAGGCCCAATTCCTCGCGCATCCCCTCCGGAGCAACGTGCGAAGGATTGAACCGGCTCAGATCCGATCCATTTTGGATAACGCGGATCTTTCGAGCGGGAAGCCCCTTATGCTCCACCAGGTATTTCGCGTTCGCATGCGACACTGCAATGAAGCGATCGACAAGGCGTGCCGCCATGCGATCAAACGTGGTATCGGCTTTCCAGCCCTTCCGCCACAACTCGCGAATATGCGGTGTCTCCACGATCAGCGGGACGCCACAACTCCATCCGACCGGTGAGGCGAACCAGCTGCTATACGACAAGTGGGAGTGCAGCACTTGGATCTTCCGCTCGCGAATCCACGTACCCAGCCTTACCGCGGAGGCCGCATCCGACGGGCGACCGAATCTCAGCGGCAAGAGCTCGACATCCCTGGGCAAATCCACGCCGACGGCCTCGGCGACCTCCGGGCTGCACACTAGGTGTAGCCTGAAGCCATTCCGATCCAAGCCCCGGAGTAACGTCAGGATGTGCTCCTCCGCCCCGCCGCGAACGCGAGTGTTGGAGAAGTACATCACCGGGATGGCAGCATTGCTCATGCAACTCCGGCACTGGTCAAATGCGTTCCCGGGTCGCCGGCTTGCCGCTGCCAATTGTCCGACTCAACCATCATTCGCGGTCCCGTGAGATTCCGGTAATTGAAGCCTTCTTCATAAGGCGACTGGCTTCTTTGCCTCGCTGCCTGCGTCGCGGACTGTATAGTAGATGTCCGCGATCGTCCGCATGGGCTGTGGTGGCATTTCGTTGCTTAAGAAAATTGCGTCGGAATAACAATCCTCCGGATGATAACCGTGCATGCCCGAGGGGAACCAACCGCGACCGTTGAAATCACTCTTGGCCATGATCGATCCCGGATTCAGCAGGAAGATCAATTCACCATAACGGTCGTCGGGAAAGTTCAGGCCAAACCGCTGCATCGTCTCTTTGGTGAGGACCTGCCCGCTGTCTAAAGAATTCATGAGATCGGTCACCCGCTGCCGCGCGGTTTCATCGAAGAACCAGAATCGCGCCATGGTCGAATCATAAACCGCGAGATAATCCTGCGGCATCCGCAATCCAAGCTTCGCTACTTCGGCAACCAGATCGGTGTGGTCGGTGATCGGAGTCATTCCGTGGTCGGATGTCACCGCGAGCCATGCGTCAGGGTCGCGGTCCTTAGCCGCCCGAAACACCTGCCTGAGCTGTTTCTCGTACCACTGTAACTTCTCGTCGATGGCCTGTTCATCTTTGCAGTTCATATGCAGGAAGGCATCTACTTCGCATAAGTACAGAAAGAAGAACGAAGCATCCGACTCCTTGATGTCTCGTAAGGCTCGACTGAAGATCTCTGCATCGGAACACTGATGATACGTATAAACGCGGTAACCTCTACGTTCGCGTTCCAGATCGTCAAATAATGATGACGAATTCTCGATGCCGCCCGCAGCGTAGATGTCGCGCCGCTCCGAGAAGTTGAAATAGGGCAGCAATTGAGGTGCCACGCAACATTCAAAGTTAGGTCCCAGTCCTAGCACCCGCCGTCCGAGTTCTTTCATCGCCTTACGCGTATAGCGATTGTCCAAAAAGGGCGCAGGCAGCCATTTGAACAACTTCATCCACCAAAACGGCGCGTTCTTTGGATCGTAATAAAACAGGTTCCATTGGCCATGTCGTTCCGGCATCAGTCCCGTCAAAATCGTTGGTATCGCGCCAGAACTGAAACCCAACACCGTCTGCAGAGAGGTTCGATACGGTAGCTCGTCGTTCAGAAACGGACGTCCCTTGACGTATTCCCATCCGAGGGCGTCGACCAGGGCGATGACCTGCAATCTAGGACGGCTCAAAAGGCACTCTCCAAGCTAATATGCCCCACCGAAAAGTACGGCAATTCGAAATCTCCTTACTGGTCGTTCCATACCTTCGCGCACGAGTCATAAGACGTCGTCAATCAACAGCACCGGCGTTCTCGTTGGGCCGGAGGAAAAATCACAGCCTCAATGAACGACCGCACGAGGCACACGGGCGCGATCATCGTCGACCCTCTCCAAACGGCAGCATCCTCGCGCTGGAAAAGGGGATATACAGCTTGAGGCCGAGAAGTTCTTGATGTAAAACCGTTCGTAACAAAAGCTTTTCGCCGCGACCATCGACCCCTGGCGTTCTGTCCACGATTTACTTTGCGCCCAACCGGTTTCGCCAGATTTGATCGGCCACCTGAGCTGGCCGATTTTTGTACTGCCAGATTCAAGTTTAACACCGAAACCAATTGACATTCCGGCCTTCTGAATTCCGCTTGATTTCGGTTCCAAATTCAGGTTGGACTGTAATTCATTGATAATACAGGGACAACTTTGCGCGAAGTCCAATGCACAGAAGCAAGGAATGTGCGACACGGCCATTGGGCCGGCGAGTTGTTTCTATTGCGTTCCAGAGAGGTTTCTGCAAGGTAGGCCCGTGGGGTGTTGCTCGACTTGAGGGCCATGGCGGGCATCGAACAACCCGAGGATCGCGCAGAAGTTCATGGTCCTCCTGGCAGAGGCTCGCCGATTTCCCAAGGATGTCCGTAGCGATCGACGATTCTTCCGATTCGCCAGCCATGCTGGTCGCCAACCGGCCAGACCACGTTAGCTCCTGCAGTCACCGACCGCTCGAACGCCGCCTCCGGATCGTCCACCGTCGCTACCATTCGCACCGATCCACCACTGAGCGACTCCAGCCGAAGCTCTGGTGCTCGGGAGACTCATCCGTCGGAGCAATCGGCGAGGAGTAATTGCGATAGGCAGAGATTCCCAAAATGGAACGACATTACTCAGTTTTTTTCGGATGTGCAATCCTAGCTTACGGAAATCGGTCACAAGGACTACAGTTCGAGTAAGGAGAAACTCAAAAAGTAGATTCCTGCTCGAGTATCTTCTTGGTGCTGGAAGGATGGGGCACCACTTAACGCCTTGCGCAGTGTGCCTTCTGCACTTCCTGTGTCAAGGGAACTTGTCACCTTGCTGAGTGACCTCTGATATAGACCCTGCCGGGCCTGCGGGACTAGCGTCGAGTGCCATAAAAGATGTTTTCTAGGCTCTTATCGACGCACTATCGGAGGCGTTGTGACAACTCACAATCAATGCCTACTGACGGGCCACTGCTCTAACAGAGTCCACCACCCGTTCACTTATTGCCTGACGCTGCAGCCGCCGGAGGCGGCGCGGTGTCTTGCGGTCAGCACCTAACCTACTTCGGACAGGACGATCCAGCCCGCGAACTGTCGGGGCGACGATCACATGCCGAGTGCGGAGAGATCCGCACATAAGGTGAACTAGAAGTGACACAACGAGTATCAGGAATTACATCGTGCTCAGCGCACGAGATGGAGGTTGTTATGCAAACGCGATCATTCTCACAAGTAAGCAATCAGTTCAAATTATGGCTCACCATTGCAGCGCTCACGCTCTGCTTCGTCAGCGTGACTGTTCTTCCGCGCTGCGGCGGTTGACCTAACCAGGTTCCAAACAACATACTACCCGAGCGATGCTTCCTTATTGTCTCAGTGCACTCCATGGCTTCGGCCGAAGCGATTCTTCCTGCACATGGAGCTTCACATTCGACACGGCTAAACTCGTTCGCTTCTTGGAGCTCCTGTGACCAGCTGGGATATCCAGGGGTAATGTGGCGTTTTCCGGACGCTCGCGCTGTTCGATTCCGGCACCTTCACGCTCTCGGGTCCCGGTGGCATCGAATATACCGCAACCATTGTAGTTGGTTCGGCTTTGTGGCATGACAACATCGACTTTGCTTCTTTTGATGGAACGTACCAGCTTCTATATGGATGGCATGTGGAGCAATTGGCCCGACGACGGTTCAACCCCGCCCGCGCCCTTGGGCCATTCTGCAAGGCGGAGGTGCCACGCGACGCTCCGGTGACGGCCTACCTGAACTTCGTCACTCCCGAACCCAGCAGCTTAGTGCTGTGGGGCAGCGGAGCGCTTGGACTGGCGGGCATGCTCCGTCGCAAGCTCGGCGTTTAGTTGCTTGCTGGGCGGCGTTCACCCGATGCCGCGGGGAGAGCATAAGCGGTAATTGTCTCATAGTGCACGCTGGCTTCCGATAACGTCTATCGCCTGCCAGCGGGTATAGCTTCTTTTTTCTTGATTCGTGCTCAGCGCACGAGATGGAGGTTGTTATGCAATCGCGACCGTTCTCAAATATCTGCAATCAACTCAAGTTGTGGCTTCCTTTCACAGTGCTTATGCTGTGGTTCGTCACAACTTCTATCACGCCGGCTGCAGCCAGCGTCGACATTACCCAGATTCCGCAGAGGTATCTCGGGTTTGCTGTAAATCCATTCCTCTCCTCTACCAGATCGGATTTGGCTGTTCCGATCCGAACTGGTGAGTACGCCTTTACGACGACACAGAGATTAGCGTCTGGATTTACGAAGGCACCTTCGACCTCTGTCAGGATGGCACATGGCAGCGGTGACCTTTTCTGCAACGTGAACAAGCTGGTGTTTACTGGGGAAAATCACGGGTGGCTTGGAGTTCTCTCTCGATGTCACTATATCGGGCCTCTCGCGGCTGGCTATCGCCTGACTTACTGCCCTAAGTGGATACGGGTGGTGGAACGATATAGACCACCAATTTAATACTTTCAAAGTAACTACATATGCTCCCGAAACTGAAGATAAGCTTCAGTGGGAATCTGGTGCTATTTGCCACTCCAGAGCCGTCCAGCCTGGTGCTGATCGGGTCCGGGGCGTTGGGACTAGCGGGCATACTGCGCCGCAAGATCAACCTGTAGCTGATTTCGTGGTTCTGCCTAAGACGCCGGGGACACTGTCCCCGGCTTTCGTATGCCCGATTCCCGCGCCCCCTCTTGATCAACGCCAATATCGTTATCTAAGAGAATATCCGCGAACCTGTAACATTCTCGAAATGAAGTTATCGGGATTACACGCGGATTCGCTGAAGACAAAGAGGTCAATGGTCCGACTGGGGGCGCCTTTGCCATCAACATGAGCAGCGGCTTCGGCACAAGCAGACAGTGTTCTAGCGTGCCGGGCACTGCTGGACAGACACTGCACATTTTGGGGATCAGCAGTTAATGTGATCCGACCAATGAGGATAGATTCGCCTTTGTCGTAAGCATCGCGACTTTGCAGAAATGGTGAATGTGCAATAACTTTCACAACCAATTAATCGTCCTCTGATGTATCCGCTACCGGTGAGCCGCTAGAGTGGCGACAACGCTCGGAACGATGCGGGGGGATTATGAGGATGCCAGGATTTGGACGCGACCTTCCTTCACCTTATGTCGAAAGTGCAAGGCTACACAGTAACCCACCTGACTGTTTCAGCGAAGACCTGCGGCTGGCCGAAGGTCTTCTGCTGGCTTTGATGATGGTTACACCGTTCTGGACACTGGTTGGTTTCTTGCTATACCGGTTCGTGCAGTAACCAGCCATCGCTCACTGCAGCCAGCTTCACCAGCTTACCCGGGCACGATCCTACTGCTTAAACGCCGGATCGCTCGCGGCATCCGGCCGCGCCTTCCACTCCAGCGAATAGTACTGCCCGCGATCGCGTCCCCACGGATCAAACGCGTTGACCACGTGCTGCAGCTCCGGAGTCAGCTCCGGCACGTTCCGCATCAGCACCCGTTTCAGCGGAGACACTGGCTGCTTGTGGCCGTTCGGCGTGCCCGCTTCCATCATGATCGGCCCCGGCCCGTTGTTGTTCACCCAATCGACCCCGAGTTGCGTGTAGAACTCCGGCCGGAAGCTCGACGTAAAGAAGCGGTCGCTGAACAGCCGTCGCGAAGCATTCAGGATGAACACCACGAACTGCGTCTCCGAAATCGCAAACCCATGTGGACGAGTTGACTCCGCCAGCCATCCGACCACGGTGTCCACATCTTCGATGTTGTCCACCACCGAGCCATTGGGATGCCCCAGGCAGTCGTTGATCGGCGAGCCATCTTCGTTCACCTGCGCGTCCGTGATCACCTTCGATGCGTCGCAAACGTGCGTCCCGTAAACCTCGCGTAACTGACTGACGATTTCCAGCTGCTCCTTGCGCGCCGCCGAATCCGCCGCCAGGTGCTGGTCCACGAAATCGTCGTAGCTGGTCAACTGGCGCAAACCGTACTGCCGCCGGAATTCGTTGAAACGCGGCACCCCATGCTCGCGATCGCGAATCAGGTCCAGGGCGCCGATGTCGATCTGTTGGGTTGGCGTGTCGAGCCGCGGCAAGCGAATGTTTTGAAGAAACTGCGGATGATTGTGCAGTGCCAGTAGCCCAAGCCGCTGCCGTCCCATGCTCAGACCCCAGTTCGCGAGGCCCCGCGATCGCATGGCATCCGTCGCCTTGCCTTCGAACGTCTCAATGACCGGGACCTTTTGCACGATCTGGTTGGGGTCTTTGCTGGCGTCGCGATATTCGATCAAGTCCGGCACCAGCGGATGCAACCGATACACCGTAACGAACTCTTCCGGGAAGTTGAACGGCGAGCCGAAGTGGTTCACTCCGCCGTTGACATCGTTGGGATTGGTGATGTCGTAGTGCGAAACCTTGCTGCCGAGTCCGAAAATACCGGGCCCCGACGCAAACACCGAGTACCACTGCGATTCCTTCGTGGTGTTCTTGGACTTGCCGAAGCCGTGGGCCACGATGTCCGCCATCACCTTGGAATCATCCGGATCGCCCGTGCCGAGCAGCCCGTTCCAATTGGCATTCATGGCCTTGTACAGCGGCTCGTTGTAGAGCAATTGCGGTGTCCATTCGATGGTGTGGATTTTGGCGATCTCCGCCGACACCACCAGTCGTGCCACGTCGAACAGCTCATCGGCAGTGACGTCCTTGTTGCGAATCACGCGCTTCGGATCTGACGGGATTACGCAGTCCGCTGTCCGCCGTGGGCTTGAGTGCCGCCTGCTTGCGGAATTCGTCGACAAACGAGTTGTGCTCACGGGCAAACAGGTTGTGATAGAAGCTCAACCCGATCGACCAGTTGTCCGGAAATGCCACTGACTCTTGCCCAGCCCATTGCGGTTGGAAGGGATCGCTCGCCGACAGCACCGGCAAGTATCCGCCCGCCACGCCGCTCACCGGCTCCAGCAACATCTTCGCTGGATCCTTCGGATCGCGCTTCACCCGCTTCACCGAAATCTCATCGAAGCCATAAAGCTGCGAGGCGTCCCACCATGCGGTGTTGTTGTTGGCAAACGTCTTGGGCGCGCGCGTCAGGTAGGTCGCGATCACCGCTGGTGAACTGGCCCGGCGGCGAATCCTGCAACACGTACGTCTTGTCCACGCGGTCGGCAGGGCGGCATCCCAGCCTCTGCACATCATCCGCCGTCAGCGGTGTCTCAACGCCATTCACCTTCTGCGTCGTGCAGCCCACTTCCATCATTTCCGGAGCGTTGTGGCCCTCCTCCATGTGCGAGAACCAGTCGTGCGTCATGAACTGGATCCAGTACGCCGCCAGCACGTTGAAGAAGGGCGCCTTCTGGTAATCGCAGTTGGCGTCGGGTGAATTGTTTGGCAATCCGAATCCGCGATTGCAGGCATCGGGATTCGACTGCGCGCGGGTAAACAGTTTGCGGCTGATCACCTGCGGATCGGGCGTCAGCAGATTGATTCTGCCCCCATGCCGGTTCTTGGTGAGCTGGTTCTGCTCGAGGTCGGGAAACGTCGTCTCAAACTCGGCATTGCGGGCGAACGGCATGCCGGTCGAACCCATCAGCGGATTGCGAATATCGTTGCAGATCCCGGTCAATGTCCGCGCCCGAATCAACTGCCCTTTGCAAATCTGCTCGCCATCCCCGCCCACCAGCAACGTAGTTCGGATCGCTCTGCGGCAGGCGCAGTCTGCGGCCACGTCTTCAACGCCGCACCCCCAACGCCGCCGCGTCCCGAGATGAAATCCTGATACGTCCCGTTGTTGTCGAAGAGATTGAACTTGATCAGCTCGATGCGCTGGTACTCCAGATCGAGCAGCGCGCCCGAGACGCCACGAAACTGCGGCGCCGACGTCGAAAGGTAGCCCTTGGGAAGCGATGACAGGTCGCCCGTGCCCCAGTAATTCGTGAAGTCGAGCCATGGAGTCATGCGAAACTGCACCGCATTCTGCCCGCCGCGGCACAGCGCCGAAAGTTCGGTCACCTTACCCTGAAAGCGCTGCGCGCGTGTGTCCGCGATGGGCCGGAAACCGGTGAAGGCCATCTCCGCGCACGCCTTCACCTCCGCGGCCTCTTGCTTCTTGGGACTAGGAGTGTTCTGGCCCAGCGCCGCAACTAATCCAAGTGAGAGCAAAAGCCATCCGCAGAGAACGAACCATGGCAACGGTTTCATAGGGGCTTCATGATTCTGCTTGCAGGCGTTGAAGTCAAGCAGTCTGCTGAGCAGGCTAAATACTTGGATGGCTCACAAAATTGGCTTCGCTCGCGCTGCCGGGACCCAGTCAAGCCGCTTTTGCTTGAGTGGGTCTTTCTCGAAGCTTGAAACTCGAAAGTGCCCCTCACAACTTCCCGACCGCCTCTTCCACGCAATCGCACAGCGCACGCCGTTGCGTCAACAACGCGGAAAAATGTCCGGCATCTATCCACCGCAGCGTGCAGCCCTTCCAATGCCGGTGCAGCCGTTCCGTTTCGCTTTGCAGCACGTATCCGTCGCGGGTGCATCCCGAAACCACGGCCGCATCCACCCGCACCGGCGGACGGTACCCTGTCACATCGGCAGTATCAAACAACTTCCGCAGCCGCTCGCGCGCCGTCGTGCTTCCCGCCGCTCCTCCACCCAGGGTGTCGAAATCCACACTCCATGAGAGCAACCCGCGAGTGTAAATGGCGCTGGCCGAAGCGCCTGTCGCCAGTGCTGCGCAAGCCACCGGCAGCGGAGACACAGCCGCCGTGAGTGCTGCCATATGCCCACCCATGCTGTATCCGGCGACCGCCAGCTTTCGGTACCGAGGTTTCAGGAAGTCGAGAAGCGCTCGTGCCTCCAGCACCATGCCGAGTGCCATCATCCCATGATCGCTCACTGTGATGTCCGACGGCCTGCGCGCATCTCGGCGCAACCCGTAGTAAGGATTCTCCACCAGGTAGAGGTCGATCCCGCGCCGAGTGAGCGAGCCGAATACGCGCTCGCGGATCCAGTATCCTTCATCGCGCGAGGCAGCCAACAGGACGCAAGCGGCCCGATTCCCTTCCCGCGTCCAGGCCCTCAGATGTACAGTCCTCACTGCCTCGGGCAGCGCCGTTAGCGGTGACGGAAATGTGCCATCGCGGCACCCATCGCTTCCGCGCTTGCGCTTCGCATGCCACTCGACCTCCACCGTAGCAGGCGCTGCCAGATAGCGCGCGCGGTTGGAGAATTCAGCTAGGATCGACTCGTCGCCCCAGCCGCGCGAAAACAGTCCCGACCGTCGCGACAGCCACGCCACGGCCTTATCGACCGGATGCGCACTGGCGTGAGCGTCATCACCAGCCGCGCCAGTCATCCTGCTATCGGCAGTCTCACTCTGTACGGGAGTCATGGTTGGTTAGAATGAACCCCTTGTTCTACTGCGCGCCCTCATCGATGACCTTGGCATTGCCAAACGACTTCCGCACTCCGATGGTAAAGAACCGTCCCCACGGCCCGTTCGGACCCAGATAGCCCGGCCCCAGCGGACGCGAACTGAAGCGCTCAAACAGGTTCTGCTGGGTGAACCGCAAGTCGAAGCGCCGCCCCAGGTAAACGTCTGCGCCCCACTGCCGCTCCCAGCCAATCCCCTGCCACGACCAGGTGTAGAGATACTGCGGAACGTTCTTGCCAAACACAAATGTCGGGTCCCAGAAAATCTTGATCCGCCGCAAAACTGTCTTGCCGAACGGGCGTACCGTGACCTGCCCAGCCAGCAGGTAGCGAGCGAATAAGTTGCACTGCGAGTTCGCTCCGCCGAAGTCTCCCGAATTTGCGGCGCAGAAGTTCGGGTCGGGCTCGTTGTGCTCCGGCGCCAGGTCAAACTCGGCATAACCGTAGATCCAGTTGCCCTTGGGAAACCACCAGCGCTCTTCCGGCGCAGGCACCCAAAAGGTTCCAGCCGGCGCGGGCGCGGGCTTAGACGCGGCTTGCGGCATGTTGACCGTGGCTTGAGCGCTCGCGGTTGCTGGAGCCGCAGCCCCAGTTTGGTCCTGTGCCGCAACCACGCAGCTCCCTAAAAGCAGTGACATTACGACTAACAGCAGATGACGCATGAAGCCTCCAAAGCCCATAGCGACCAGGCTGGCACTTGGATCCCGAACTCCTGAACAAATCCGGCAGGGCCGGAACCACACTTGGCTGGTGAGACCCCTAAGGTATCGAACCTGCCGCCCAAAGTCACGCATTCGAATTTGGCGGGTCGCGAATGTGCTCGATTCCCCTCTTGCGTTCCCGGCGATCGGGCCGGCCGGGCGGCCCATCACAGGTTCCGCAAAACCGTTAGACTGTTTGCAGCTA
Organism: uncultured Acidobacteriaceae bacterium; assembly: GCA_963779555.1. Taxonomy (GTDB): domain Bacteria; phylum Acidobacteriota; class Terriglobia; order Terriglobales; family Acidobacteriaceae; genus DASRAA01. The sequence continues at coordinate 265,459 of CAVZYS010000011.1, read as the reverse complement.
CCCGGGCCGCCACTCTCAGTCATCGCAGCCGTCGGCGACCGGGACAGCCTGCGAACACCGGAGTCACGCATGACCGCCGCCTATTCCTATTCCGACATCGCCAAGATGATCGACCACTCGCTGCTGAACCCGGCCCTCACCGTGCCGGAACTCGAAGCCGGATGCCAGTTGGCGGTGCGTTATGAGGTGGCCAGCGTCTGCATCCTGCCTTACTACGCAGAACGATGTGCCGCTTTGCTCGCCGGAAGCACGGTACAGCCCAGCACCACCATCGGCTTTCCTCACGGCGGCCACACTACCGCGGTGAAATTCGCCGAAGTGAAGCAGGCGCTCCACGATGGCGCCACCGAAGTCGACATGGTGATCAACATCAGTCAGGCGCGTAGCGGACAGTGGAATTACGTCGAGAGCGAAATCCGCTTGCTTACCGAAGCCACCCACGCCGCCGGCTCGAAGATCAAGGTGATCTTCGAGAACGCTTACCACGACGAGGCGGCCAAGATTCGGCTTTGCGAAATTTGTGGCAACATCGGCGTGGATTGGGTCAAGACCTCGACCGGCTACGCGGCCACTGGAGCCACGCTCGCGGACCTTCAGCTCATGCGCCGGCATTCTCCGCCCAGCGTGCAAGTGAAGGCCGCGGGCGGCATTCGCACTCTCGATGCCCTGCTCGAAGTGCGGGCCCTGGGCGTTTCCCGCGTCGGCGCCACCCGCACCGCCGAGATGCTCAACGATTGCCGCCAGCGACTCGGACTCCCGGCAGTCGCGTTTGCAGCCGTCGCGCCTGCCGGATACTGAACGCTGCTTCGTCCGGACCTGCGCCACCATCCGCGACAAATTGCGCTTGGGTCTTGTGCACGCCGTCATACGACTTTATGCTGCGCGACGAACGAGTACTTCGCGCCCACTTCCGCCACCACGCATGGCGGCTCCGCTGCAACCGAAGCCACCGGCTTCTTCGCCGGCAGCTCCGCTATCTCAGAAGGCAATTCGTCGGCGTTGAACCGATGGAGGCGGCGATCCAGCTTGTCTTCCCTCAGCAACCCCGATGCCAGAAAGATCTGCGCCAGCGTGTCAACCGCTTCGGTGTAGCGTTCGACCAAACTGCTCCGGCTACGGTGCAACAGCATCGCCACCTCCGCCAGCGAGTACTGGTAGAGGCCCACCAGGCTGATGACCTCCAGGTTCTGCGGATTCAAGCGGGCGAGCGCCCGCTCCACGTCATGGACAAATACGACCTGATCCTCGAAGCTCGGTACTCCGTGGCACGAAACCTTGGCGCGAAAGAACTCACGGCCCAGGATCGATGGCAGCCGCCCGATCTGGCAGGAAATCTCGAAGAAGTGACGGACGATGGCCAGCGTCTGCGCCCGGTAGAACAGCACATCGGGACGCGTGCACGTAATTTCCCGGGGAGGTTTGCTTACGGGGCGTCCCCGGACCACACGAAGATGAAACTTGCTTTGCGCGAAGCCGGCGGCGCTCATTGCACCCTCCCAGCGAGCCGGTCGCTAACCACGACCACTGGAATCATGGCCAGCATCCTCAATGCGGGTGCCGGCAGCGGAAGTGCGGCGGAGTTCGCGTCTGTGGCAGCGCGGCGAAGCGCGTAGCGTTCCAGCAAACCCTCGCAACGGCGGCAATACGTGCTTAAAGAGGCGACCTGGCGCAGCTTCAGCGTGCCGCACCGTTCGCAATATTTGAGTTCATACTTGATAGCTTCCATGTCCTGCCCTCTTAGCGATTAAGATTCAAAAATAAAAGCCCTGCGACGCGTCCCCGTCACTTTCCGGGAACCGTCGGCAGGGCTCGTTTCAATTACGATGACCTGCTTACGATAACTTGCCCGCTTACTGCTTTACCCTCGGGAGGGGTTTGTTACCCAACGATTCGTTCATCCTGCCTGCGGGTAAAGTAGCCTTCCTCGTAACCCGACTTCAGGATCCGTCCGTTCTGCACCACCACGCTCAGTCTCCCCGTGAAGCGCACCCCGGCGAGCAGCAATTCCACTGCCGGGCAGAGCACTTTGGCTTCCCTGATCTTGCGGCGGAGCTCCTGAAAGGCCCGGTCTTCCTCATTTGCGTCTCTCATTGTTTTCCCTCACCAAATTCCATCCTCCGGACTTGCTTTGACTATGACACCCTGGTAATCAGCGGTCAATGACTTTATTGCTATAGGCATATTACGAAAGTACATATATAGCTTTAAGCAATGCCATGCGAATCGCCGAACTTGAAGACAACCTGCGCGCCCACATCTGGGCCCGCATCCACCGTGGGGAATTGACCGGGTCTGGACTGTCGCGCGACGCCGGTTTTCAGCAAGCCCACATGTCGAATTTTCTCAACGCCCGTCGCGGCCTCAGCCCCGAGGCGATGGACAGACTGCTCGATGTTCTCGAGCTCGACATCCTCGACCTCGCCGACCCGGAAGAACTGCGATTGCGCGCCCTGCAACGTCCCGAGCGCGCTTCGTCCTTCGATAGCGTGCCCTTGGTATCGCTGCACGACGCCGCGTTTGCGGCGCGTATCCAGCCCCGGCAGGCGCGGGATTCGCTGAAGTTCAGGAAGCGCTTTCTGCAGCGGCTCAAGCCCGAGACCATCGGCGATCGCAGCGACTGGCTGCGCTTCGTGCTGGTCGAGGCCGATGCCGACAACGCCAGGGCCATGGCGCCGCGACTCACACCGCTAGCCGCTCCTGCTTCTCGACCGACATTACAATTCTTTGAATTCCTATCATCGCGGCACCCCCAACATCTACGCTGTGCGGGCCGGAGGGCGGTGCGCCATCCGCTATGTCGCGGTGTCGCCGGGCCGCATCATTCTGCGGCCCCATAACCGCGATTCCCCGGTTGAATTAGTCGAGATTGCCCACGGCAAAGGCTTCCCCGAGTACATCGTCGGGCGAGTCTGTCATATCGCTGTCGAGGTGTGATGCCTTGGTTCGTCATTTTCGCCCCTGGCGCGAATGCGCGTAAATGGCGGACTGAGTAGCGGCGCTGAAGCCGGCGGCGGAGCTTTGCTATGATTTCCTTCGCCAGATACTTCGGCGGGGGTGAGCACTGATGGAAGAAACAGTCGCCAGCGGCGCAGGTATGCGACGCCACGAGGATATTGCACTCGATCTGATGAAGTTCGTCGCCGTCACTACCGGCTATGGCAAAACAGGAGCGCCGGGTGTGGGCTTCCAGGGCAGTACGGCACCCAATGCAGCGGAAGAATATGCCGGCCACCTTCTCGAACTTTATGGCCGGTGCCTGAATGCCGTACAGGGCAAGAAGTAGACGGCCTTGGTGCGGAAATTGTCATTCCTCGCTCTCGATTTCGAGTGCGGGGAATCCGCTTGCTGTCGGAGAGCGCATACGATCAGCCTACTGACCACTCTCACATCCGCTCCAGTTTGCCGTCGCGTACTCTGAACTGCAGCCCGCGCCACTCAACCTTGTTCCCGGCGAAGCTGCCCAGCCACACTGCCAGTGCGGCAAAATCGCGCAACGGCAGTAACCACAGATCCCCCAGCACGTCAGGATCGGCGAGCACGCTGCGTCCAATGGCAACCGCCGCTGCTATCCGCGCGATCGCAACGACGCCCAGCGCTGCCCATGTCCACCACGCCAGCGGCGCCGTCAACACAGCAAGAATTCCCCAAGCCAGTCCAAAGGTGACGATGAGCCCGAAGTATTGTGCGCGGCGGCGATCTTTCACATTGCGCGCCCAGCGCATCTGGTGCGCCCAGAATTCGCGCCAGGTGTAATCCGGCAACGCCGTCTCCACCACCGCGTCGGACAACTCGACGTTATATCCCGCTGCGGCAGTCCTCGCTCCCAGTTCGTAGTCATCGCCCAGGTGATCGACCAGAGCCTCCAGTCCGCCAATCTCGCGCAGGACGCTTTTCGTGGTCGCAATAGTCGCACCCAGGGCGAAGCGCACACCGCCCTCCATCTCACGCGCCACCAGCACGCCGCCCATGAAGTCCGTGCTCAATCCCAGCGCTTCAATTTTGGACGCCAGGGACTTACCCGGTAGTCCGCGGTACAGCGAGGTGACCATGCCGACGTGCTCGTCGGCGAACGCACTCATCACCCTGCGTAAATAGTCGGGACTGGCGACTATGTCGCTGTCGTTAATCAGGATGTACTCATAGCGCGCTTGCGGCAGCATTTGCGCCAAGGTGCTGACTTTGCCGTTCAGACCGAGACTCTTTGGACACGGCACCACGCGCACCGATCGCTGGGGAAATTCCCGCTGCAGCCGTGATATCAACTCCAATGCGGGATCGTTAGGGTCGCTGACGCCGAACAGCAGCTCGTACTCGCCGTAGTCCTGCAGGCAATGGCTGCGAAACGCGGCGTACATGTGCGGATCGAGCCCCCTCAATGACTTGAGCAGGCTGACAGGCGGCGCGAAATCCGCGTGCCCAGCTGCAACGCGCTGGCTACGAAAGCGCTGCGCAGCCGAGACGCATAACCCGAAATAAGCTGCGCCGCCAAGGGCCAGCAGCGCGCAGACGGCCGCAATCACGGTGAGCGCAAGATGCATGGCAAGGTGATCAGATTAGCAGACCGCGCCGGGCTTATTCGTAGCGCAGCGCCTCGATGGGATCGAGGTTGGCGGCCTTCCATGCCGGGTAGATGCCGAAGACCAGGCCAATCGCGACTGACACCAGGGTCGCCGTTAGTACCCACGACAACGACATGCTCGCCGGCAACGAGGGAAAAACCAGCGGAACCATGGCCGTCAGGATGCCTCCGATGACGATGCCGAGAATGCCGCCGACGCCGGTCAGCGTGATCGCCTCCAGCGTGAACTGCAGCAGCACGTCGCGTTTGCGCGCACCTATGGCCTTGCGCACGCCGATTTCGCGTGTCCGCTCCGTCACCGACACCAGCATGATGTTCATGACTCCCACGCCACCCACAATCAGCGCCACGCTCGACACCGCGAACATAAAAATGAAAATTCCGCCGGTAATCTGGTTCCAAGTGTCGCGCATGGCATCCTGGGTGAAGACGGCGAAGTTGTCGGGTTGGTTCGGCGCAAGATGCCGGCGGCGCCGCAGCAGCGCGCGCATCTCGTCCATCGCTGTTTCCATATCGGCATGCGATGTCGGCTTGGTCGTGATCCAGTATTGCCGCACCTCGGGATGCATCATGTGCACGGTGGAAATGGGCATGCGGACGATGTTGTCTTCCGGGTTCGATCCGCTGCCAAATGCCGACTTGCGCTTGCCCATGACGCCGATGACCTGAAACACGTGCCCCTCGATGATGATCTCCCTGCCGATCGGGTCCTCGTTCTCGAAGAGCTTGTCGGCGGCGTCGCTCCCCAGCACAGCCACGGCACTGCGATGTTCATTCTCGGATTCCGTGAACCATCTCCCCCGTACGATTTGCAGATCATCGGTCAGGATCGTAGCCGGCAGGTTGCCGTCGAGAATGGTGTTTTTGGTTTTACGCCCCTCGTATTTCACGGCAAAGGTGCCAGTGCCGAATTGCGGCATCATGATGCGCAGGCTGGCCGTCGATGCCTTTACGTGAGGCAATTCGCGCATCGCCAGTGCGTCCTCGAGCGTCAGCTCCTTTCGGGTGAGCAACTCGCTGGAGGGACGTCCGAAGGTAAAGGGTGAGAAGTGGAAAGCGAAGATCATGTCGGAGCCCATGTCGTTCAGCATGCCTTCCACATTGGAATTCAGTCCGCGGACCACAGAGGAGATGACGATCACCATCATGACGCCGATTACGACGCCCAGGATCGTCAGACCCGATCGCATCTTGTTGGCTGTGATCGTCTCCCACGCCATGCGCAGGATCTGCTTGTAATCGCTACCACGCATACCCACCACACCGACCTGACGGGCCTTGGCGAGAAGCTATTCGTAGCGCAGCGCCTCGATGGGATCGAGGTTCGCGGCTTTCCATGCGGGATATATACCGAAAATCAGGCCGATCGCGACTGAAACCATGGTCGCGGTCAATACCCACGACAATGACATGCTCGCCGGCAGCGAGGGGAAGACCATCGGAACCATGGCGGTCAGGATGCCTCCGATGACGATGCCAAGTATGCCACCGACGCCCGTGAGCGTAATTGCTTCCAGTGTGAATTGCAGCAGTACGTCGCGTTTGCGCGCACCTATGGCCTTGCGTACGCCAATTTCTCGGGTCCGCTCGGTCACTGACACCAACATGATGTTCATGACGCCTACACCGCCCACAATCAGCGCCACGCTCGACACCGCGAACATGAAAACGAAAATTCCGCCGGTAAGCTGGTTCCAGGTATCGCTGAGGGCGTCCTGGCTGAAGACCGCGAAATTGTCGGGCTGGTTGGGGGCCAGATGGCGCCGGCGGCGCAATAGGGCGCGCATCTCGTCCATGGCCAGTGGCATGTCGTCGTGCGAGGTCGCCTTAACGCTGATCCAGTGCTGTTTGAGCTCAGGATGCAGCTTGTGCAACGTCGCAATCGGAAAATAGACCAGGTTGTCCTCCGGATTCGAGCCATTGCCAAACGCTGCTTTGCGCTTGGCGAGCACTCCGATCACGGTAAACAACTCGCCCTCGATATTAATTTCTTTGCCCAACGGCTCTTCATTCTCAAACAGCTTTTCGCTGGCATCATAGCCGAGCACGATGACCGGGCTGCGGCGCTCGTTGTCCACTTCCGTGAACCATCGTCCCTTGTCGAGCTTCAGGTCGAACACTTTCATGGTGTCGGGCAAGTCGCCGTCGAGAATCGTGTTCTTGGTTTTGCGGCCTTCGTATTTCACGGAATACGAGCCGGTGCCGAATTGCGGTAACTGCAGGCGGACGCCATCAGTCACAGCTTTCACGTGCGGCAAGTCTCGCATCGCAATCGCATCTTCCAGTGTGAGTTCCTTGCGCGTCAGCATCTCGGTGGTCGGCCGCCCGAACTGAAACACGTTGATGTGGAAGGCGAAAATGATGTCGGAGCCCATGTCCTTCACCATGTTCTCGACATTGGAATTCAGGCCGCGCACTACCGACGAAATCAGGATGACCATCATGACGCCAATGACGATGCCGAGCACGGTCAGGCCCGAGCGCATCTTGTTCTTGATGATGGTCTCCAGCGCCATGCGCAGGATTTCCTTGTAGTCACCGCGACGCATGCTCATAGCTCAAACCTCAGCGCCACGATGGGATCGAGTTTGGCCGCTTTACGCGCCGGATAGACGCCGAAAAAGATTCCCACGCTGGCTGAGACCAGCAACCCAGCGAAGATGGCCCACAGCTTGATCGCCGACGGCATGCCAATGGCAGCCGTTACCCCCTTGGCGATCGCGATGCCGCCCAGCACGCCGATCAGTCCTCCAATCATCGCCATGGTGCTCGACTCGATCAGGAACTGACGCATCACGTCGCGCGGCCTCGCGCCCAGCGCCTTGCGAATGCCGATTTCGCGCGTCCGCTCGGTCACCGACACCAGCATGATGTTCATGATGACGATGCCACCGACGATAAGCGAAATCGAGGCAATCACAATCATCACGATGAAGAAGGTTCCGCTCAGGTCCGCCCAAAGCGACAGGAAGCTGTCGTTGGTCTCGATGACGAAGCTGTCCTTTTCTCCCAGCACGTCGTGGCGTCGCGCCCGCAAAATCACGCGAGACTGGTCGACCGCCTGCTCCATGGGAGCGCCGACGTCGTAGCCCTTGGCCCAAATGTTCAGGCTGTTGTGCGAACCGTAAGCCTTGAACCATGTGCTGATGGGCATGATCACGTAGTTGTCGCGGCTCTGTCCGAGCGTTTTGCCTTCTTTCTTGCCTACACCGATCACGGTGTACTCGTGGCCGTCCACCTTGATTTGCTTGCCGATCGGATCGGTCCCGGGCATCAGGTTTTCGCGTATGTCCTGGCCGATTACAACCACTTGGGAAGCATTGTTCTGGTCGGAATCGTTGATCGGCCGGCCCATCACCACGTCCAGGTCGTAGATCGGCTCCATGGTGGGAGTCCAGCCGCGGACGATGGTGTCGGTGCTGTTTTCGGTGCCGTATACCACTTTGCCGGTAAAATTGCGGACCGCCGCGCCCACAATCTTGCAGGCCGAACACCCCTCGGCGATGGCCTGATAGTGCTCCATGGTAAGGTCTTTGCGCTTGTTGCCTTCGATGAACTGGTCCACGTCGGTGATGACATTGGGCATTTTGCTGACGATGAATACGTCGGCGCCGAGATTGAAGACCTTCTCGGCCACGTAGCCGTTGATGCCGTTGACGAAAGTGACGACCGCGATAACGGCGGAAACCCCAATCACAACCCCCAACAACGTCAACACCGATCTGAGCTTGTTGGCCCAGAGCGACAGCAACGCAATTCGAATTGCTTCCGAGGTTGTCATTTCCGATTGGCCACAGGTTTCGTAAGCTAGAGTTTAGCAGTCTTCCAAGGCCCTGCTGTGCATTCCGTCCCCGGCTATGGCGCCCTCACATCAAGTCTGCAGATTATCCCGGGCGCAGGCGACCAGGCATAACAGGCGCCGAAATCCCCCTATCTGATACGAAGATGGCGGCGGGAATGATCCACGATATTTCCGCTGCGCGGCACGATAGTCCTATAGTCCGCCTTGAACCTTCGGGGTAGACTGGCAAGTTGACTCAGCGGCACGCCGAGAAAGGTTCGCTTGTCCACGTTGTATTGGCGCGCATAGAAGCAGGGAGTGCCGGCGACAAGCCGTTTGTCCATGGGATCTATCGTGCAGAAACGGGCGTTGCGCGGCGCTTACTCTTTTCGCGAGCCGGCACTCATTGCGCTGCAGACCATGCGCGCCCATAAGCTGAGATCCTTTCTGGTTTTGCTGGGCGTCATACTGTCCGTCTCCACCCTGATCCTTGTAGTTGCCCTCATCAGCGGCATGAACCAGTACTTCGCGGAGCGCGTGGCCAACCTTGGCTCCAACGTGTTCATCATCAATAAACTGGGCATTATTAGTGACTCGGCGGCCTTCGTAAAAGCGGTGCGGCGCAACCGCGACATCTCCTGGGACGACTTCGAAACGCTGCGCGATGGCTTGAAGCTGCCGAAAAATGTTGGCGTGGAGGTCAGACAAGCCGGCAAAGTGCGCTCCGAGAAGCAGAGCCTCGAAGATGTGGACATCCGCGGTGTCACCGCCAACATCGGCGAGATGGACGTCGAGGAACCCGCTACCGGCCGCTATATCATCGACAGCGATAATGACCATCACACCATGGTGGCCATGATCGGCTCCGAGGTGGCGGAGAAACTCTTACCTGGCACCGATCCGCTGGGAAAGACCATCTTCCTGAATGGCCAGGAGGTCACGATCGTCGGCGTCGGTAAGCCGCTCGGCAATGTCTTCGGCCAGTCGCAGGACAGCTACGTGTACCTTCCAGTCGAAAGTTGGATGAAGATCTATGGCCGCAAGAAATCGCTGTCGATCAACATCCAGGCGCGCGCTCCGGAGTTGATGGCGCAAACCCGCGAAGAGGCCCGGGTGTTAATGCGTGCCCGGCGTCACCTCGGTCCCAATGACAACGACAATTTCGGCATCGTCGCCGCCGACAGCCTGATGGACTTGTGGAAGAACCTCACCGGCACACTGGCCTCCGGCATGGTCGGACTGGTTTCGATCTTCCTGGTCATTGGCGGTGTGGTCATCATGAACGTGATGCTGGCGTCGGTAACGGAGCGCACGCGCGAAATCGGGATACGCAAGTCACTGGGCGCGCGCCGCAGCGACATCCTCATGCAGTTCATGGTGGAATCCACGGTGATGGCTTTGGTGGGAGGCGCTATCGGCGTCCTGGTCGCGTGGCTGCTGGCCGTGGTAGTGCGAAGCGCCACGCCGGTACCGATGTCGGTACCAATCCTGGCGGTGCTGGCGTCGATCGGGATTTCGTCCGCCGTGGGGATGTTCTTCGGCGTGTATCCTGCTCGCAAGGCGGCCCGTCTCGATCCTATCGAAGCCCTGCGGTACGAGGCCTAGAGATTTCATGGGGACACGTTCGGCGGCGGCAGGATCTTAACTGACCACTGGCAACTGACCACTGGTTTTATGCGTCTGCAATTTGGCGAAAACTCGCGGATGGCGCTGGAGACGGTGCGCAACAACAAGGTGCGCTCTTTCCTCACTGTGCTGGGCGTGGTGATCGGCGTGGGAGCCATGATTTTTGTGGCCTCGATCCTGGTCGGCGTCAGCCGCGACGTATCCGCCTTTCTCGACGACTACGGGCTGAACACGTTTTTCATTTATCGCTTCGATGTTGGCATCCGTATCGGCCGCCTCACTGCCGAAGAACGCGCACGCAAGCCGCTCACCCTGGAAGATGCGCTTGCCATACGCGACGAGTGTCCGCACATCAAGGCCGTGACCGCCGAGGTCTATCCCCGCTTCGACGGTAGCGGTCCGCGGCGACTGCCTCCAACCGCGCGCTACGGCGCACATGAAGTCAGCAATCTCGATTTCGCAGGGACAACGGCCGCGTATCCCGAAGTGCAGAACGCGCAACTTGCCCAAGGCCGCTTCTTCACCGACTTCGAAGACCTGCATCGCGCCGACGTGGCCGTCATTGGCGACGAGATCAACAAGGCGTTCTTCCCCGGCAACGATGGATTGGGCCAGACCATCCTCGTTGACGGAGTGAACTACGAGGTCATCGGCGTGCTCGAAAAGCGCAAGGGAACATTTCTGCGCGACGAAACCGCCGACCGCGTGATCCGCGTTCCCTATCACAGCTACCGCCGCCACTATCCCGCAGACGATGACCACTTCCTCAGCGCCCAGTCCTATCCCGACTCGACCGCCGTTGCGGAAGACGAGATCCGCGGATTGCTGCGACGTCGCCGGGGTGTGCCCTTCAACAAGCCTGACAATTTTGGGGTTTCGACGCCCGAGGCCATCGCTGCCCAGTTCCGCGAGATCATGAGCACGGTCGCGTTGATGACCATCGTGGTCAGCTCCATCGGCTTGCTGGTTGGCGGCGTGGGCGTAATGAACATCATGCTGATGTCAGTCACCGAGCGCACCCACGAAATTGGCGTTCGCAAGGCCATCGGAGCCAAACGCAGCGACGTAATCTGGCAATTCCTGATCGAGGCCATCGTACTGACCGGACTCGGCGGCCTGCTCGGGGTGATCGTTGGCGCAGGCGCAGCGGCCAGCTTGCCGTTCTTCTTCCCCACCATGCCGACAACCGTGCCGATGTGGGCGGTGATTGCGGCTGTCGTGATGGCCATGAGCGTCGGGCTGTTCTTCGGAATTTATCCAGCAGTCAAGGCTGCCCGCCTCGATCCGGTCGAGGCCCTGCGCTACGAGTAGCGGCCAACGGACTCGGTCGCCTGGTAGCCAACTCCCCTGTTGCCCCGGGCCCGCGATTCCTCTAACATCGCAAGCCGATGAGCTTCCGAACGCTTCTCATGCCTGTCGCCGCCCTTGGCCTCGCGCTGACCTCTCCGCTGCTCGCGCAATCAAACTGCGGGAACTCCAGCGGCATGACCATCACCCGGGCCGCGCGCGACTGGCAGTTTCTCGACGCCGTCAGTCCTCGCGCCGGACTGCTCGGCCGCGAAGACGGCATCTTCGAGGCGTGGATCTATCCTCTAAAGCTCTTCCGCGACTTTAATCTGAAGTTCCGCTTGGGCGATGTTGTTCTCAACGGAAGCGTCTTGCCTCGGACTATCACTGTCCGACCTGAGTCCGTTTCAGTCGACTACATCTACGACTCCTTCACCGCGTGCGCGACCTGGTTTGCTCCCATCAACGAACGAGCAGCCATCGTCACTATCGAGGTCAACAGTTTCAATCCGGTCGCAGTGGAGGCGTCATTTGTTCCCGACGTTGCCTGGATGTGGCCTGCCGGCATGGGCGACGCCTACAGTCAATGGGACGCGCAACTCAAGGCGTTCCGCCTCAGCAGCGACCGGCACGCCTTCTTTGCTATCGCCGGTGCGGCTGGAGCCAGCGCTCTCACCACTACTTACAGCGCCGACTATTCGGCCGAACACACCGACGTCATCTCCTTCGGTCCCGCTGCCAAGGGCAAAGCGATCTATCGCTTTGTCATGGCTGCCTCTTTCGAAAGTCAACAGCAGGCCGATGCGCTTTACCACAGGCTGCTCGCGCCTGACGCACTCGAACAACAAGCACGCGAATACTACTCCCACTATCTCGACAACACGGTGAAGCTCTCGCTGCCCGATCGCAATCTGCAACTCGCCTACGACTGGTCGCGCGTCAGCACGCTGCAGGGATTGGTGGACGAGCCCTACGCCGGCAAGGGCCTAGTCGCCGGATACAACATCTCCAGCGGCAGCCATCGCCCGGGATTCAGTTGGTACTTTGGCCGCGACTCGATGTGGACTTCGCTGGCGCTCAACGCCATTGGCGATTTCGCCACCACCCGCACCGCGCTCGAATTCCTCATGCATTACCAGCGGCCCGATGGCAAGATTCCCCACGAAATTGCCCAGACCGTGAAGCTGATCGACTGGTGGAAGGACTATCCCTACGGCACGGCCTCTGCCGACGGCACACCGCTCTACATCATCGGCTTTGAAGATTACGTCCGCTCCAGCGGCGACGTCGCTTTCGCGCGTGATCACTGGGAGAGCCTGTGGCGAGCCTATCAATATTTGAGGTCTACTTACGGACCCAATGGGCTCTCCAAGAATCTGCATGTTGGACACGGATGGATCGAGGGGGGTCCGCTGCGCTTCATCCCGGGCCAGCAGCCCGGAGTTGCAGAGGGCGAGATTTCCGACGAGTTGTACCAGGCAGGTGTCGGCGCCGCGGGAGTCGAGGCGCTTGCCAGTCTCGCGCGTGCCATCGGCAAGTCCGACGTTGCGCAGACTCTCGACCAAGAGGCTACACAGCAGCGCGCCACCATGGAGAAGCTCTTCTGGTCGGCGCAGACCAACACTTACGGCTACGCGCTCGACTCGGCTGGCAAGCTCATCGACAAGCCTAGCGTGCTCGGCACTGTGCCCATGTGGTTCGGCGAGCTCGATCAGCGCAAGGGCAGTCTCTTCCTCAACCAGATGGCGGGGCCAGCGCATCAGGCCGACTGGGGCATGCGGATCATCTCGCAGCAAGACCCTAACTACTCGCCCACCGGATACCACTTTGGCAGTGTTTGGCCGCTCTTCACCGGATGGGCCTCCGTTGCCGGATACCGATACCACCGCCCGCTTTACGGCTATGCCAACCTCATGGCCAACGCACAACTCGCGCACGACGGATCGCCGGGGCGCGTGACCGAGGTGCTCTCGGGCGACTACTACACCCAGCTTGCCACCAGCACGCCACACCAGATCTGGTCGTCGGCCATGGTGATCACCCCTCTGGTCCGCGGACTGCTCGGCCTCGAAGTCGATGCCGTGAAGTCCAGTGTGGTACTGGCGCCGCACGTGCCAGCTGGATGGAACGACTTCGCGATCTACAATGTGAAGGTGGGAGCTACGCGGCTCGACTTCACCTTCCACCGCACGTGGGAAGACATGACTCTCGAAGTACGGCGCCACCGTAGCAGCAAGGAAAGTGTCCAATTGGAATTCTCACCGGCCATCAGTCTACGCGCGAGAATTCTTGAAGCCACGGTCGATGGCAACAAAGTCTCGCCAACCATCTCGGCCAATGGGAACGATCAACACGTCGCGGTGTCGGCGTCCATCGCCAAAGACACCACGACGATTCGGCTCAGAGTCAACGATGACTTCGGTATCGCCTATCCCTTCGCGGCACCCGCGGACGGGGCCCCCAGTTCCAACTTGAGGATTATTTCTGAGGCGTGGAACGACGCGCATGACCGGCTGGAGGTGCTAGTCGCCGGGGTAGGTGGCGGCAAGTATGTAGTCCCCATCTTCAACGCACCCAGCGGCATATCGGTCGAGGGCGCAGTCATTACTAAGACGGAGTCAGGATTCGACTTAGAAGTTTCGTTCCCGCCCGGCCCGCCGGATAAATATACCGACCGCACCATCACGCTCCAGTTCCCTGCAGAATGAACTCACATGGCGATAGGAAGATGGACAGAGCGTCACTGCGGCACCCCAGGGCAGTGACTCGATCGCGTCACAAAGTCGCTGGACAGCGAGCTCCTTTGCAGGCACGTGCTCATTCGTCGGATACTGGAGGCTGTGCAAACTGAAGCCATTGTCCTTTCCGGCAGGCACGTCCGTCTTGAAGCGCTCGACCACCGTCACGTTGACGGTTTGGTAGCCGCTTCAGCCGTTGACCCTTCCCTTTACGGGTGGAGTCCGGTTCCACAAGGCAAGTCAGAAGCCGCCACCTACATCGACACTGCCTTGGCCTGGCAGGAAGCCGGGACCGCGGTGCCATTCGCGACTGTCCGCGTCGATGATGGTGCCGTCATTGGTTCTACCCGGTTCTTTAATATCGAGCGATGGTCATGGCCGCGGGATCATCCGCGGTACGGTCACGTCGTCGACGCCTGTGAGATCGGCTACACCTGGCTGACTCGATTGGCCATCCGGACCGGGGCCAACACCGAGGCGAAGCTGCTCATGCTAACCCATGCCTTCGAATCCTGGCAGGTGCTCCGCGTTTGCCTTCACACGGACGTTCGAAACCAACGTTCGCGCGCCGCGATCGAGCGCATAGGCGGGAAGTTCGAAGGGATTCTTCGCGCCCATCGCATGGCGGCCGACTTCATTGCCCGCGACTCCGCGCGCTATTCGATCGTGGCGGCAGAATGGCCAGATGTGAAGCGACGGCTGAACCAACTGCTGGAGCAAGCATGACCAGCGAGCGCTCGTCGTGAGACGATATACTCGACATAGGCGTTCATGAGATTCTGCTCGACATTCGAGGACTGCCGGACGCTGATTGCCATCTTCTGCCTGGTGATTCTTGCCTGCTGCGTTTCGCTGGCGCAAGATTCGGCGGACCATCAACTTCCATCCAATCCGCAGCCGCAGGCTTCGCCGCAGTCGCCCTCAACCCCGCAGACCCCGCGCACCGCGCCGTCGACTTCCGCCGCGCCCTCGGCTACTCCTGTTACTCCTGCGCAGGCCCCCGCATCCGGCGATACGCAAGCAGCGGTCATCATTCCTGCGTCAGCGGAGCGCCATTATCATGCCGGGCGCAACGCGGAAAAGGACAAGGACTACGACACCGCCACCGCGGAATATCGTGCTGCCATAAAAGAGTTCCCCGATTACGTCGATGCGCGCTACCGCCTCGCCAATCTGTTGATGGACCACCAGGGGTACGTCGAAGCGGTCGCTGAATTGCGCCAGGTGGTGATGTTGCGGCCCAACGACGCCAACGCCCGCAACGATCTCGGCTTGGCGCTCAAGAAGAGCGGAGACAACAAGGGCGCCGCAGCGGAATATGTTCAAGCCATCCGACTGAATCCCAGACTGGCTATCGCACAGAACAATCTCGCCAACCTCTTATATGCCAACAAACAGTACTCTGCGGCCATCGAACGCTATCGGGCAGCATTGCAGATTGAGCCCAACAACGCCTCCGCGCGCATGAACCTTGCCACCGCGCTCGACGTGATCGGCAAAACCGATGATGCCATCGTCGAATACCGGGAAGCACTGCGCCTGCGTCCCAACGATGCCAACATCCATTTCAATCTGGCCATCGCCTACCAGAACAAGAGGGACCTCACAAACGCGGTCGCCGAGTTGAAATCCGCGTCCAAGCTTGCGCCCGATTGGGTTTCCCCCCGCCTTATGCTGGTGAAGATGCTGCAGAACTCCGATCCCAAGACAGCACTCGATGAGTGCATGGTCGCGGACGGGCTCTCGCATGACGCCAAGCTTCACGATCAATGTTTGGAATTACAGAAACGCACGCAATAGCTGCCTCACCTTGAGCTCGTGTTAGATATGAAGACCACCCCTCGCCGCAACCCCAGACAGGTGCCCCGAGCGGCCCCAGTGTCCAAGTCTCACACCCTGCAGTGACGCTCCTCACTGTCAGGTAGTTCGTCAGCCGCAGATACTGAACTTGGTGCCCCAGGTGAGCGTCGACCCGCAGCAGGCACGGCGAGGGCGGATGTGAGATTGCGGCTTCTCCCGTTAACGAGTTGCCTTGCATTTCTCACGGATCCACGATAAGTCGTCGCCCCCGAGTCCACGCCGCTGACGCCCGATGATTGTTTGTCGACGCAGCGCGCAAACGGTAGTTTCCCGCGAGAACTAAGCGCCCTGGGCCAAGGGAATTTGAGATAAGGATGGGAAGCATGAGCGACAAGACCGCAACTGTCACCGATGAACGGATTGTCTACCTGGAAGGACTGATGCGGCAGGCCAAGACCGCTGCCGCCGTTTTTACGCAATACACCCAGGAAGACGTCGATCGCATTGTGAAACCGATGGTCCTGGCTGGCCTGGAGCAGGCCCAATATCTTGCCCGCCTGGCCATTGAGGAAACCAAGCTCGGCGTCATGGAAGACAAGGCCATCAAGAACATGGTGGCAACGGAGTTTGTCTACAACTACGTAAAAGACAAACGCACCGTGGGCCAGATTGCCGAGTATCCGGAACGCAATCTGGTGGAAATGGCGGAGCCGATCGGGGTCATCTTCTCGCTGCTGCCCATTACCAACCCCACTTCGACCGTCTTGTTCAAGTGCATCATGGCGATCAAGACGCGGAACGCGGTGATCTTCAGTCCCCACCCCGCCGCCCAACACTGTTGCTACGAGGCGGTGCGGATCATGTACGAGACGGCGGTCAAACACGGCGCGCCCGAAGGCGTGTTTACCTGCCTGGAATCGCACAACCTGCAGGACAACGCCTACATGATGCATCACAAGGACGTGGGCCTGATCGATGCTACCGGCGGACCGGGCATGGTGAAAGCCGCGTACAGTTCCGGTAAGCCCGCTTTGGGCGTAGGGCCCGGCAATACGCCGGTGTACCTCGAGAAGTCGGCTGACCTCGACATGGCCGTGGTCGACATCATCACCTCGAAGACGTTCGATAACGGAACCATCTGCGCGTCCGAGCAGACGGTGGTGATCGACGACGAGATCTACGACATCGTGCTGGAAAAATTCGCCGAACTCGGCTCGCATATCTGCAACGAAAAAGAGACGGAGCTACTCGGCCGCACGGTGATCGATCCCAAGACCGGATTCATGCAGCCCATGGCAGTTGGCCAGAAAGCCACCGCCATCGCCCGCATGATTGGACTCAAGGTCAAACCGCATACCAAGCTGCTCATCGCGCCGATTCTGGGCGTCGGTCGCGGATATCCGTTGTCCGTGGAGAAGCTTTTCCCGGTGCTCGCCGTCTATCGCGCGAAGTCTGTCGACGAAGCGCTCAAGGTTTGCATCGACGTGAATCATGCAGGAGGGCTGGGCCATACCGCGGTCGTGTTCTCGCGCAACGATGACATTATTCGCAAGTTCGGTGAGGTGATCAACGCGGGTCGCGTCATTGTGAACTCGCCAGGATCGATCGGAGCGTTGGGCGGCGTCTACAACGACATGGTTCCGACCTTCTCATTTGGCTGCGGCACCGGCGGAGGCAACAGCACCACCGATAACGTAAACGTATTTCACTACCTCAACATCAAACGAGTGGCGCGGAGGACACAAGCGCATATGTGGTTCCGTGTTCCGAACCAGATTTACTTCAATATGAATGCGGTTGAGAATTTGCGGCAGTTCAAGTCGCGCTCAACCATCATCATCACTAACCCGGCCATGGAGCAAATCGGCCATGTGGACGTTGTCCGGCGCAACATTCCGCCGGAGACTCTGGTGCACGTCTCGGTGATTCCTGACGCGGAGCCTGAGGTCAAGGTGATCATGCAGGGAGTAGAGGCGCTCAAGTTCTACCGCGTCGACCAGATCATTGCTCTGGGCGGCGGTTCCGTGATCGACGCGGCAAAGATCATGAAACTCAAATACGAATCTCCTGAGGCTGATCTGGAGGAACTGGCCGCACCATTTTTGGATCTCCGCAAGCGCGTGATCCAGTACCCAACCGAGAAGATCAACCCCTCGAGGTTGATTGCCATCTCTACGACCAGCGGAACGGGCAGCGAAGTCACTCCATTTGCCGTCCTGCTCGATAAAGAACACGGACGCAAGGTGACGCTCGCTGACTACTCGCTCAGCCCGGATGTGGCGATTGTCGATCCGCAGTTCGTCATGTCAATGCCAAAAGGCCTTACCGCTGATACCGGCATCGATTGCTTGACCCACGCGTTGGAAGCGGGCGTTTCGATTTTTGCTTCACCCTACACCGACTCCAACGCATTTCAGGCGATACGGTTGGCTTTCAAGTACTTGCCCATCGCATACGAACACCCCAACGATGAAGAGGCGCGGACGATGATGCACAATGCTGCATGCATCGCGGCGATTGCGTTTTCCAATGCCTCGGTGGGAGTGAATCACGCGCTGGCGCATGCTTTCGGCGCGCGCTTCCACGTCGCTCACGGACGGGCCAATGCGCTCATGTTGCCGCACGTGATCGCCTTTAATGCAGGGGTGCCCACCAAGTTCATGCCGTCACCCAATCAGCGCGGCTACATCGCACACAAGAAATACGCCATGATGGCGGAATTGCTCGGCCTGGGAGGCGATACGGTCGAGGAAAAAGTTAAAAACCTGGTCACCGCGACGGAACAGTTACTCGATCAGTTGGCGATTCCACGTTCGATCGCCGAGCTCGGAATTTCGAAGGAAGAATTCGAGCGCGCGATGCCAGAGTTGGTCAAGAATGCGTTTGACGATCCGTCGTGGCGCTCCAACCCGCGCATGCCGCTGCTGAGCGAATTGGTCGAGTTGTTCTGGAGCGCGTACAAAGGTCGCGGACCGGCGAAAATTGAAGACGCATCGCAGCAGAAGCGGGAAGATAAGGTGCTGGTATGACAATGATTGACGTGTGGATAGAAATTGATGGAAGCTCTGTGGCCCAGGCCCTGCACGAGGCCGGGGAAAAGCTGGACAGTTCGGGCGACGACGTGTTCCTGGATTTTTCGGCCGTGCGGCGGATCGATCCCAGCGGACTGCGGGCATTGGAAGACTTCGCCGGAACAGCCGACGAAAAGGCGGTCAAGGTCACCTTGCGGGGCATCAACGTCGATGTCTACAAGGTCCTGAAGCTGGCACGGCTGTCGTCGCGATTTACCATGGTGAATTGAACTAGCGGGGTCGGAGGCGCGCTAAGGTTCCCTTCGCGTCATGGCGCGGATCGGGAAGACAGAGCGAAAACTCGGCCGAGATTAGAGGCGCAATGTTGTTACGCTCGTTGATCGTTGCGTCACTTTTCAGTTGCTGCTCTTTCGGACAACATACTGTCTCGGCTGAACCTACGTTGGCCGCTGGCGAGTATGAGGTTCTCGGCGCCGTGGTTGATTTTTTTCGCGCGAAGGACATCGCCACCCACCCGATGATTGCGAACCGAACTTCGACATTTGAGTGCGGTTCTCCGCACAACGGAATGAGCATGGGGGGATGCAATGGACTTCAAAGCAGTGGTGAAACCCCTCAGCAGCGGATGCAAATAGTCCAGCACGATCTGCCGCAACTTCAACAGAGCACCCTCGCTGACTTCATGGCGAAGAACAACAGAACGGCATGGATCGACGCCAAACTCCCGACGAAGAGCCAGTACGTGATGTTCGGCCTCGCCCATGCCGATCCGATGCCGCCTAGATGGGAACATCCGGATTTTTTCTATTTCTCGAGGGTCGGGTTCAATTCGGAACACACGCAGGCCCTCGTCCACGTTAGCTTTATGTCTGGTACGAACGCCAGCAACAGCGGTGGGAAGTATGTGTTATTTACGAAAGCGAGCGGGCAATGGAGGCGTGATGGAAGTTCTGCCGTCTGGGAACTGGTGCCGCCCAAAACAGCGCAACTGAAGTAAGTGTTGCGAAAACGTTAGCTCACCAGCGACCCTCAGCGTGCCTTGTTTGAGAGACGAGTCCTAGCGCTTGTATCCAAACTTGCGCAGCAGGTCGTGCCGCCACTTAACGTCGTCGGGCCCTTCGACGCCTTTCGGTGACGCTCCGTCCACCACGCCCATCACGCCTTGGCCCTGCTCCGTACGAGCAACAATGATCTCCACCGCATTCGCGGTTGCACAGAAGATCGAGCACACCTCGGGCAGATTGCGAATCGCGTTCAGGACATTGATTGGGTAGGCGACCGCCAACACCAGCACGAAAATATGCCCGCAGGCGAGCGCCTGGGCATTCTTGATGGCTGTTTGCCTGAGCGCGTCATCGTTTCCGTCGGAGCGCGTCAGGCATGCGCCGGAAGCTTCATTGAAGGCCAGCCCGAACTTGGCGTGAGGTGCCGTGCTGACGACCGCTTCATACAGGTCTTCGACGGTCTTGATGAAGTGCGATTGACCGACAATGATGTTGGCATCGGCCGGAAATTCCATGCGTACTGCTGCGAGTTCGAGCATTATGATTCCTCCGCCGCGCCTCTAGGATAACTCCCGTCCCGATCACATCCGCCGTTTGCACAGAAGGTTGGTAACCGTCGTCGCTCACATCTGGATCGTCGCCGTGATTCAATTTCTCTGCAGTTCCCAGGGTGCTTTCGCTGTGAAAACGGGGCAGAAGCGCGGCCTCCGTGATGAGATTGCGCGCCAGCCCATCGCGGTGTTGAAGACCGCGTTGCAGAAGGAGCTGGCCCTGTTGGAACGCCTGCTGGAGCGGGTGGACGAAGCCTGAGTAATGATCTGACCGGAAGGCCCGCGTCCAGCGAGGACTGCCAGGAATGAATCAAGGGTAGTTCTGCCGCATCGACGCGGGTGTGTACGACAACCTCAACTGTCGTGCGAATGTTCTTCGGGCATTCCCAAGCTGCGCACGGTGTCACTGCCGAAGTCGAACTCAATCACCACCGCCGGTTCGTTGCCCACCACCCAGCCGTCGTGGCCGGGTTCGATGGCAATCACCTGCGGAGCGCGAAATTCCAGCACACAGCCGTCGGCGAACTCCATATGAATCTGGCCGCGCGCCAGAAATCCGACATGCGCATGCATGCACCGATCGGTACCCACCAGCGGCTTCATGTTTTTCGACCAGCGAAAGCCCGCTGGATAAACCACACGTTTCACCCTGCAGTTGCCGGCGGCGACCGTGTCCAGCTGTACTCCGCCGACTTCGCGGTGTTCCGCGCCCTGCATCGGCGCCAGTAGAGTATCGGTGTCGCTCATCGCAGTCCACCTCGATCTTCGATTTTGTTACACCGGGTAAGCTCGGCCCTGTTCGATCCAGGCGGTGATTTCATCAGGGGAGGCGCCGGCCTCGCGCAAGTGCGCGCGCAGGGCCGCTTCCGACATAGCCTGAGACGTGCTCCTGATGGCGTGTTCGTCAAAATCGATTCCCACAATAATGAAGACTTCTGGCTCTACGCCTTTGACCCTGACAACCCGGTATCGTGTTGGCATCTTCTCTCCTGGAGATATGTGCGCTCGCACCTGCACCCGCGGTCACTGCTGCAATGTGCGGTAACGCGATTGTGGCAGAGGATGCAGTCTCGCGCGAACCATCCTCCGCCCAAGTCCCCTGCTAACAGGGAATAATACAGGGAACTTTGCCGAACTCGGATGGCTAATTTAAGTTGCTATCGTCCCCGCGACTCGATGGGTCAGTTTCTGCGACCGAACGGCATCTCCATACTCAATCGACGGGGGATTTACGTCAAGGTATCGGGCACCACGGTCGGGATCCGGCCCTGGACCATGCTCAGCCAAAGACAAAATTCGCAAGTGGGCCGCGGCAAGCTTCGAAGCGGCCGGGTTAGGGTTTCCGTCAGAGTCGGTATGTACGGTGTCTTCAAGCTTGCGAGCGATCCGCCGCATGGTCTTCCGAAACGGCCATTGAGTTAGAAGCCCGCCGATCCGTTCCGAGACTTCTCAAGGTTCAACGAGTGCAGGACTGCGGCGTGCGCTACTTCCCCGCCCAACACGCACGCCGTTTTTCGAGAAATGCGGAGATCCCCTCCTGGGCGTCGGCGGCAAGCGCGTTCATGCTCATCACTTCTTTGGCATAGGCGTAGGCTTTAGGCTGGTCGAGATCAATCTGCGTGTAGAACGCCTGCTTGCCCAGCGCTACGGTCAGCGAGCTGGCTTCGGCAATGCGACGTGGCAAGATTGTGGCACTGCTCCGCCAGTTCCTCGGCAGGAACGACCATATTGATCAGTCCCCATTCCGCCGCCGTCACTGCAGGGATCATCTCGCCAGTCAGCAACATCTGCAGCGCCCGTTTGCGCCCGATCGCCCGGCTGAGGGCCACCATCGGTGTTGTGCAGAAGAGCCCAATCTTCACGCCCGGAGTGGCAAATGCGGCCTGGTCGGAGGCCACGGCCAAATCGCAGGTTGCCACCAGTTGACACCCGGCTGCGGTCGCGATGCCCTGCACCTCCGCGATCACCGGCTGCGGAATCGATTGGACGCGCGTCATCAACTCGGTACAGACATCGAACACCTGGCGGTACTCGTTGATGTCGCGCCCGACCATCTCACTCAAATCGTGGCCTGATGAGAATACCTTGCCCTCCGCGCGCAACAGCACCACCCGCAATGCGCGGTCGCGTCCGATTTCGTTCAAGCAGTCGATCAGCTCGGTCATCAACTCCAGAGATAGAGCATTGCGCCGCTGCGGCCGGTTTAGCGTCACAATCGCAATCTGTCCCTGCGCGTCGAACAGGATGTTCTGGTATTTCGCAACGGTCGTTGTGGTGACCTGCGATTCCGGCATCACGAATCTCCTTCTACAGCAACGTGCGATTGATGGCGAAGCACGTTCTTGCGGATCTTGCCCGTCGATGTTTTGGGCAATGCACCAAAGTGTATCGCTTTCGGACATTTGAAGTGCGCCAACCGCTCGCGGCAGAACTCGATCAGGTCCTGCTCGCTGACCACGACGTCTTCCCTGACCAGCACGTAGGCATGCGGCACTTCGCCCCACTTCTCGTCGGGCCAGGCGACAATCGCCGCCTCCAACACGGCTGGATGCTCATACAACACGCGCTCTACTTCAAGAGAGGAAATATTCTCCCCTCCGGAGATGATGATGTCCTTGGCGCGGTCGCGCACTTCGATATAACCGTCGGGGTGCATCACCGCCAGATCTCCGGAGTGAAACCAGCCGCCTCGGAATGCGGTCGCGGTTGCCTCCGGCTCGCGGTAGTAGCCCAGCATCACGTTGTTGCCGCGCATCACCACTTCTCCCACCCTGAGTCCGTCAGCAGGAACGTCCTGCATGTCTTCATCCACTACCCGCATGTCAGTCCCAAAAACCACGTAAGGCACTCCCTGACGCGCCTTGAGCAGCGCACGCTTTTCCAGCGGCACATCGTCCCAGTCTGCGTGCCAGGCACATACCGAGTGCGGACCATAGGTTTCGGTGAGCCCATAGACGTGCGTCAACTCGATTCCAATCGCTTCAGCCGCCCGGATCACGGCTGGAGGCGGCGGCGCTGCTGCGATCACCATCTTTAGTCCAGCGGAGAAACGAATCCCGTGGCTTGAGCAGTATTCCGTGAGCGTGCGCACCACGATGGGCGCGCCGCAGAGATGAGTGACGCCTTCATCCTGGATCAGCTTGACGGCGCGCTCGGCGTTCACCTCGGGTAGGCAAATGTGTCGCCCTCCCACCGCCGTGATCGCCCAGGTGAAGCACCAGCCGTTGCAGTGGAACATGGGCAGCGTCCAGAGGTAAACCGATCGGTACGACAGTCCGTGTTCAACCACCTCGCCAATGGCATTGAGGTATGTGCCGCGATGGGTGTACATCACGCCTTTGGGGACACCCGTAGTGCCGCTGGTGTAATTGATGGAAATGACGTCCTCCTCGCGCGGCCCGTGCGGCACGACGGGCTTGTTACCCTCGCCGAGAAAAGCCTCGTAATCGGAGATCATTCGCTCCAATTTCGGGATATCCGCTCGAATGGCCTGCAGCGGTGCGAGAAGGTCGGCATCACCCAGCAAAACCCTAGCACCGCAATGGTTCAGAATCGTGGCCAGTTCGCCACCTTGCAGCCGAATGTTGAGAGTGACCAGCACTGCGCCGATGAGCGGAACTGCGAAGTGCGCTTCCAGCGGCAGCAGTCCGTTGCGCGCCAGCACTGCGACCCGATCGCCAGGCGCAATGCCTGCTTGCTGCAAAGCGGCGCCGAAAGAGTGAACGCGCTGCTGCATCTCGGAGTAGGTGAAGCGCCGGTCGCGGTCCACCTCAGCCGTACAGTCGCAGTACGCGATGGCGTTGCGAGAGAGAAACTCCAACGGAGTAAGGACCGATATCATAGGATCCGCCTGAAGGTTTAATTTGGCGGGGATTATATAGCAGAGCCAGTAGGGCGTCTGTGATATTGACCAGACCGGTGAAATCACTCGACCAAGCGGATGCGACGACTAAAACCCTTCTGGCGCTAAACCTTCTGTCGAGGAAGCGAAGGTATATGTCGGAGTACGGCCGGCCGCGCAGTCGTTCGAGGAAATGTGATCCGCGTTGTTATGGATGTTGTTATAGGTGAAGTGACACCAATGTCGGACTGTAGTATGCTTCGACGCACTTTGGAGCGGGCCGTTCGCCATTCGATGCCGATGAACGGGAAAGCACGGTAGCAGTCGAGATCAGGATAATCCGCTCCACAGTCACTGGCCTATTCATTGTGGGTCATGGAGAAAGGCATCATGAAGGCTCAACCGCTAGCTCGGACGGGACAGGCCCGACAACCCGCTGCGTCTCATTCAGCCACAGTCGAGAAAGCCACGGGCGAATCGGCATTTGTAGACCAGCGCCCCGAAGCAATCGCCCAGCTTAAGCTTGCCGACGCGATCGACAAGAGCCCGTACATGGTTGCCCAGAGAATGCGGCTTGGGAGCAAGCTAGGCAAGGCCGCGCAACTCGGAGGCGGATCGGGAGAATTGAGGCTAGCGCAGGGCAAGTTCCCGCCGGGACCCCAGCGAGGACCAGAAAACGAGGGAACCCTACAAGGCAAGTTCGCCGCCGTGCAGCGCAAAGATCCGGAGGCCGCGTGGCACTATCAACATCATGCGAAGCCCGACGCCCCTCCGGCCCAACTGCAGAGCGAATCCGCAACAGCGAGGAACAACACAGGCCTGCCCGACAATCTCAAGTCCGGCATCGAATCTCTTTCCGGCCTTTCTCTAGACAGCGTTCAAGTCCACTACAACTCATCCCAGCCAGCCCGACTGAACGCCCTGGCCTATGCGCAGGGGAACAACATCCACGTCGCGCCGGGACGGGAGCGGCATCTGCCGCACGAAGCATGGCACGTCGTCCAGCAGGCGCAGGGCCGCGTGAGGCCGACGATGCAGATGAAGGATGGCGTCCCCGTCAATGATGACGAGGGACTGGAACGTGAGGCGGATGTGATGGGGGCAAAGGCCCTTCAAAGGCGAGGGCAGCCGCTGCCGAGAGGGTTTGGCGAAGCGGGGTCTGCTGTAGATGTCCAGCCTGAAACTGCGGCCACGGAAGCAGGAGCACACGCGCCAATCGCGGCGTTGCAGCGGCAAACCGGTGTTGGCGTGGTGCAGCGGGACGTCGGCTTTGAGTTTGAATCGCCGTACCTGAATTCGCGCAAGACGCTCACTGGCGTCGCTTTACTGCCGGGGTTGCATCACCGGCCGCTCGGGCTCGGGCTGAACGCCTGGGACAACCAACTGAAGGCAGCGTCGAAACGTCTAGTCAAGGGCCCGGCCGATGAGTTCCTTACCCACGCTCATTTCGGCGTGCAGGGAGACGACCAAGGCGCGTCGACATCCGATGCCGAAATCGTCACCGATCACTTCCCTGAAACAGCCGCCGGTCGGCTTGACCTTGTCGCCGCGCTGGCAGCGATGGTGGCGCTGGAGGGGCGCTTAGAGGCCATCGGCACGAATCAAGCACCCCTCGCCAGCGACCTGGCAGGCGGAGGCGTGAATTCTGTCCGAAACGACGTGTTCTTGATGCCCAACAACTTTGCCCCGGGCTTTTATGGTGGGCCGCAGATCACGACCGCGCTGGCCTTGGGCAACGTGCGCACGATGACGCGCGACTTGCTTTACGATCCCCACGAGACAGGCGCCGAAGAACTCTTGCGCCGGCCCGGCCGCGCTATCACGCGTGGACTGGACCCGGGCACCGGCGCGAGCCGCGCGCCCGGCGGCGCCTCGGCGGCCGCCGGTCTGATTCGCGGCATGGAACGCGCCGACGAAGCCGTGCACGCCTACCAGGTCAACCACCCAACCGCGCCAGCCTCGGAAGCACTGAAGGGGCTGCTGACGCTGATTTTCTCCATCACTGAAACGGTGCAAATAGGAGGCGTGAGCAATTTCCTGAAATCGGCCTCGGACCTGCTGCCCAAGACCGACTTCGCCACGATGTTCGCAACGCTGCCTGAACACGCCTACTACTCGCGCCAGGACCCGCAGGGCGGAGTGCGCTTCGTAGACCTGGTTGGCTCGGCACCGGGCTACCGGGCGCGTATGCGCCGACCGCTGTTCGACGTGCCTCCAAACCGGTTGCTGGACGAAATGGCCGGCGGCGGGAGGGCCTGGTATCGTGCACTGACTTTGAAAGACTGGGCGCGCGGCATGACCGTCAGCGACAACAGCGGTTGGAACCGCGTGCGCGACACATTATTCGGACAGCGCAGTGTGGATCGGCTCACTACCGCCAACTTCCCGCGGCGGCCGCAGAATAGGACCGTCGAAGGATTCGGCACGCTGGGCGCGCACCAAGATCCGCTGCCCGGTTTTGCCGCTGCGCCCGTGATGGAGATCCGTTTCCCCAGCCGGCGCATGAAGGTGGCCCAGTTCGCTCCGGAGGCCTTGAAACTGTTCGACTATCTGAGCAGCGTGAGGCAGGGTGCCCCTGCGCGCATCGTCTGAACGCGAATGAATTTGCCACATTTTTACCAAAATTGCATTTCACGCTTCCTTTGTTTTCAATGGCTTGGGCGGAAATTCGCTGCAACTAGTTGATTGCCAATGGCTTATAGCTATCCATGTCAGCCATAAGGACTTATAGCTGCATGTTCTTGCGCATTTCCCCTTTCTTGCGCAATGACTCGATATTTCAAAGAACTCCCGCTGCTGAAATGACACACAACTTCTGTCGTCCCGAGGTTCGCCCCTGAGGCGAAAAACTCCAGTTTTATGGATAAGACAAAGGGGAGTGGAAGTCATGCAAAATCCGCGCGGCAAAGAAACGAAAGTAACCAGGAGGCGCCGGGTCGGCGCCCGCACAACCCTGTGCCGCCGATTCAGCGACCGGGCTTATCCTACCTTGCCTTCTTTGGAATACTCGCGCCGGATGCCCTGCATCAGATCGTCGTACCCGATGGCCCGCCCGCCCTGCTTCAGGGACTGCAACGAGACGAAGCGGATCACGTTCATGACGGAGCCACCCGAAAGAGCATGGTCGCGAGCAAGCTGATCGAGGCTGACCGAATCCTCCAGTTGGGCCTTACTGGAAAATCCCTGTCGCCAGATCTGTAGCCGGTCTTCGGGGCGTGGAATGGGAAAATAGATGATCGATTCGAACCTGCGGGTGAAGGCCGTATCCAGGTTCTCCTTAAAGTTGGAGGAAAGGATGGCGATGCCGTCGAAGGTTTCGATGCGCTGCAGGAGGTAAGAGATCTCCTGGTTGGCGTAGCGATCGTGCGCATCCTTGGTTTGACTGCGCTTGCCGAACAGCGCGTCGGCCTCGTCGAAGAAAAGAATCCAGCCTTTGTGTTGGGCCTGATCGAAGACACGCGCCAGGTTCTTCTCGGTTTCGCCAATGTACTTCGAGACCACCTGCGACAATTCGATCTTGTACACATCGCGACCGGTGGACTTGCCGAGCAGGCAGGCTGTCATGGTTTTGCCGGTTCCCGGCGGACCATGAAAGAGGCTGCGGTATCCGGGACGGAGCTTCGACGCCATTCCCCACTCGTTCATAAGAGTATCGCCGTGCTGGATCCAGGTGCTGATCTCTTCGATTTGCACCCGCGTGGCGGGATGAAGAACGAGATCGTCCCAGGATAGCTGCGTCTCGATGAGTTGCGCCGGGAAGTTGGCGCCGAATTCCGGGCGCCGCACACGACCGGTGGTGAACAGGCTCAGACACTCCTCCGACAGCGCCAGAGGGGCCTTAAGCAACGGTTCGTCCGGGGCCGTTGGTGCGATCCGCAGGATATTGTGGCGGGCGAAAAAATGTTGAGGATCGAAGAGCCTCAGCACCGAGAAGCGAACCGCCAAATCGCTGCCTCCGAGCAGGAACGCTAACGTCTCCGCGGAGGGAACAAAGTCGGCCTCCGAACCGTGCCTTGCACCGCCGAATTCGGTGAATCTACGGTCGAAGTTCTTGTTGCGTGTGAAAAAAATGTCCAGAAGCTGAGGCCGCACCTGGGGCACGAGACTCAGCACTACAGCCAGGCGTTCCGGGAATGTCGGCTGGTAATACCTAAGGAAGCTGGCATAGTCGGATGCACTCTCGCGCAGATCGGGAGGCTCGATTTCAAAGACATCCTTGGGGCCGCACGGCTCGTCGAAGTACAGCTTGAAACGGGCGTTGAGTACGCGGGCAAACCAATCGAGTTCGAGTTCCAAGTCGTGTGCGTTGTGCCGAATTTTCTCCTCGATCACCATTCCACTCCCAGTGGGACCGTCATCCAAGGTAACTTGACCCAGTTCACGCTCCACGGAAAGCGGTCGAGCACTACGTCGTAGGTTTCCCGCTCGACGCGAAGCAGCCATACTCCATCACGTGAAGTCAACAGTCCCTTGCGCATCAGGAACGATCCGCGAAAGCCGTCAATCGTCATGTCACGGAGGATAGGGGCTTGCTCGATCACGGAGGACAGGAGAGTAGCACACTCCTCGGATTCGGCGTCGGTGACGGGTGAATCGAATTCGAGCACGTCGCCTGGATCGAGGCCGCAGAGGATCTTTGTCAGAGTGGTCTGGTATTCCGGCGGTGACGGGTCTTCGGTGACCAAATACTGCAATAGTCCGGCGGCTCGGTGTTGGGCGGGAACGTTCTTGAATTTGCCGTCGCTCGACAAGTTCTATGCGCTCAAAAAAGCGCGTAAGAAATGGCCAGAGTATAACCAATCCGGCGTTCTCGATATAGACGGTGTCGGCATCGCCAAATGCCAGGTCGAGATGCTGATCCGGGCGAAAGGGGCGACGAGCACTGGTGGCGAAGCCGGTTTCACCCGAGGTTCGCGGGATTGATTCGGCCAGCGGCGCCACTTCGTCTTCCAATCCAGTTCGCATTCCAGCTTGCTCGCTGACTAACTCGACCAATTCCGACTGAACGTCAGTCGGCAACCTCATGAGAACGCGACTCTTTGGATTCGCAACAATGGCGCGGAGCACGAGCGCCAAATGGGCTGGAGCGTTTTCGCGGGACGAGCGGGCCGCTCGGAGCATTCCCGTCGCCAGGGACACGTACGCTTCGTGCGACTGGGTTTCGATATCGCCGAACACCTGCTGCCAGAGACTCGCTGGGCTTGCTTCGCCAGCCGCCTGACGAATCAGAGCCGACCAAAACGCGTTTCTAATGCGCGTGATATTGGCTCCGGGCAAGTGGGACCACGTACTCAAAATCGCGTCGGTCTGACGTTGCAGAGCGTCCACGGGCAACGGCGAAGCGGAAGCCAGAACTCGAAGCAGTCGGGACAACGTCTGATCATCACAGTGCACAACGATCCTAGCCAACTGACCACGCTCCCGAACAAGGGTTCGCAGTAAATCGGCAAGGCGGTCAGGCGCGTGGTCGAGTAGCGCGTCGAGAGCTTCGGGTACAAGGCGCGGGTTGGAAGAGTCGGCCCACCAAGGAAGAGTTCCGGTAGCGACGAAGAATGCGAGCAGTTCCAACTGGGAGGTGACAGACGGGTCATTGTCGCGACGACGAGATTCGCTGTCTTGCTTTTCGATTTCCTTCGCGAGCGTCGCGCGCATCACTGACTTCAGCTTGCCAGGCAGGTCGCGCTCAAGCTGACGGACGTCGACCACGCCTAAATCGAGTTCGAGGGAATCGATGCGGTGGATGCGGTCGGGTGCGCTCAACTCGGAGCAACACTCCTCGATGATGGACTCAAGCTGCTGGCGTTGGATTCGACTAAGTTCAGGTTGAACGCGGCGGGCAGACTCCTCGTCCGGCGCCTGTATTTCAAGCACCTGCCGCCGGATTCGATGTCGTTGTGCGTTTTCCGCCACGATTTGCCTCCCATGCCTTCACGAATCATGGGCCAGGCGCGGCCGGCTTGACGGTTACGGTGAGTGACAACGTGCGAGTGACAGAAATTCCGGTGGTTCCTGGCTGGCGCACGCGAACTAAAAGTGTGGTGTCCTGAGTTAGAGGTGACGTAACGAAGTTGAGGTCTGCGCCGGTGCCGTCCTGGGCGTCTTTCACCGGGGTTCCATCCGTCAGGAACGGCTGATAGTTTTCCCCCTTCACGCTGGCAAC
The DNA here is from genome assembly GCA_963779555.1 of uncultured Acidobacteriaceae bacterium. Classification (GTDB taxonomy): domain Bacteria; phylum Acidobacteriota; class Terriglobia; order Terriglobales; family Acidobacteriaceae; genus DASRAA01. The sequence goes on along the minus strand of CAVZYS010000011.1, from coordinate 235,060 downwards.
GATGATGATCTTTGCAGCTGAGCCGGAGGGCACGGTGTCCTGTTCGAGTTTGATCACAGGAAGCGATGGTAGCTGCGCGGTTTGCGTCAAAGGAACGGAAACTCGAGTACGCGCTTTCATGGCGCGAACGAAGAGACTGATACCAAGTGCCTGCGGACCGAGATCGAGGAGCGGCGGCGGGGGCGGAGTTTGCGACCGTGGCGTAGTGGTCGCGCCTTGCGGATCGCGCTCCAATACAAAATCGACGCCCAACCTCAGTTGGTTCAGACCCTTGTTGGTGGTGGGATCGCTCGCGTCCACCTTATGGGAGTAGGCCGGCGGCACGATCTCGGTTCCTGCATTACCGACGCGGAAGTAATAGAAGACGCCCGGCTGGCCACCGGCCACCATGAGCGGACCGGGCAGCGCATTGCCTTTTACTGTCGCTTCCAACGCGAGACTGGGGTTCGGGTTGGGTTGCACCAGCACCAATGCCGCCTGCCGTAGTTGCACCGAGGACGGTGTGTTGGCCGAACCATGCAGCTTACGTGCCTCGATGATCACCAGGCTGTCCTCGCCGACTGCAGGAATCGTCAAGTTCAGGGCGCTGCCCGTTCCAGACTGATAATCACCCTGCGCGGTGAAGCCGGGAGGCAGGTTCAGGGCGGAGATCGTCCAAGGTGGGCTCGGCACCTGGACATCATCTCCGACGGGCAGGAGATTGGCAGCCGACGGCGCGCCGTAAACAAACTCGGTATCGGCCAGGGTGTGGACATAAGCACGATAGCTGACGGTCTTTTGACTTGCGGCGATGGCGATTGTCGCGTCCTTTTGATAGGGCGTCGGCGAGGGTTGAACCGACACGGCAAAGCCGGTGTTGGCACGGACCATCAACGGCATGATGCTGTCGAGCAGAGCAGTTTGAGTCGGTCGGCCTTCCGACGGGTCAAAACGTTTGGTGGCGCGGACACGGAACTGGGTGTCTTCCTGAACAGGGGTCGAGGTCAGCACTACGGTAGCGAGGTTGCCGCGAACATCTTTCTGCGACACCACGGTCTCGCCACTCGGTGAAATGACGACGAGGCTGTAATCGACCCCTTCCTGACTCTGCTCCACGTTCACCGCAACATTGCTTCCGTAATCAGCTATGCGAGGATCCGCGGGCGCTCCGGAATCGGTTTGAGGGTTGAGCAGCGGCGCGGTGCGGATGTCGATGTAGGCCTTGAGGGTGGTGTCGAGACCGACCTTTACTTCGGCAACCTGCGTGAGGTAGTCCTGACGCTTAATGCCAGAAGAGAAGGCTTCGACCTTTGAAGCGAAGATGCGAAATGTCTGGTCATCCTTGATCGACGGCGTGACTAGAATGGTTTCGGCTCCGGTACCGGTGCTATCACTGGAGACAGTCTTGTCGTCGTGGTCACGCAGCGTGTAGGAAACATCTGACTGCCCGGGATCAATGCTGATTTTTGCCGTCATGTTGATGGCGACGGTGAGGCGGTCGGCGCTTACGGGGACGTCCTGGAGCGGGTACGTTTCACCGATGCCCAGCAAATCGACCACACGGTCGCGGGCGGCACGGAGCAATATTTGCGTCATTGCGGACATCGTAAGAAACCCTGGCTCCTAAACCTTTACATCAAACTTCTCAGCCCAGTGCGCGCGGCGCGCAGCAATCCAAGCCTGATACGCAGTCTGGAATTTCTTCCATCCGTCGGCATCAAGCCAATGCACATAAGGGGTGATATGGGCGGGGGTCTCCTCGCGGACCGTCCGCTCAATCAAGCGGCGAAAGGGAGTGTCCGGCTGCTTTATGCGATCAGTCACAGACGGAAATACAAAACTCACTTGCAGCGAGTACGGATCTTTCAGCCCCGCTGCCGAGAGCAAGGGAAGCGTCTGCAGCTCATCTCCCTCCATCGGGCGCAGGAGGATATGCTCGACGAGGATGAACTTTTCGTCATCGCCGAGGCCGAGTCGCAGGTCAATTCGCTCCTCAAGCCCTGACAAATTGTCCCCTCCAAGCGGCCGTAGATAGTCAATCGCGATGCCGCGTGCGCTGCTGATGCGCGGATAGCGGCGCAGAAATGCCTGTTTCTCACGAACGAGCCGGGCGGGTGCAGATTCCGTCGAAGACGGCAAGGCCTGCGGGAGGACCAGCGAATAATCGGTAAACTGCTCGGAGAAGCGAGCCAGAAGATGGTTCAGAAAGCGGTTTTTGCGTGTCACGGCCGCGTTGGGATCTTCCGTGATTGTGTCCACGTGCGCCTGGTGGGTTGGGAGGTCGGTAGCGCGGATCTCGTCGAGATTGAGGGTGGCATCGTCGACCACTTGCGAGAAGTAAGTCCGTGAGCTTCCAGCGTGAAACGAAAACAATTCCTTCACGTGTGCGAGTTGGGCAAACTGACTGGCCAGCAGTTGATCAAACATCAGGAGGTAGCCCTTGAGTTGGCGCGCACGTGCCTTGCGCTCGTCGGATACGGATTCGGGCAACCCCATGGCTCCCACGCCATAGGCCGGAGGCAGGTGATGCTGCAGAGAGTAGTAATTTCCGGCTTGGCGGTCACGGCCAGGAGGCGGTGTAAGAGGGTTTTGTTCACGGGCCAGTGCCGTGGACGCAGCATTCTCCACCTGCGCCTGGTTGTAGTCGGCTATCACTGCGGCGAAGTCAACGGCGGCCCCGATTCCTTCTTTCTCCAGTACGAACGTAGAGCCTGGAATATCTAGCCGGGGAACCCTCTGGGGATCCAGAGAGAGTGACCATGCTTCAGTCTTGCCACCAGCGGAAAGTGTGATGCTGCGAACAGCCCGGACGCCGGACACGTCCATCACCGCATGGATTACATCCGAGGTATTGATACTGGCCCGTCGATCGCCAACGGTTAGAGCCTCGGGAGGGATGAATCCGCGCCGGAGACGAGGTCCCTCGAAGATAAGGTCCACCGCCTTCCCGGCGTCCAGCAGATCTTGCAGCCCGATAACGGGAATCGACGGCGAAAACTGACTCTCGATGGCCTGCAAGACTCGAACCAGCAAGTCAGCGACGTCTTCCACTGGACCAATCTCCAGCGCCACGTGCACTTGGATCATTTGCGGATCGAGCACCTGGATGTCCACAAAGTCTTCACAAAGATTGCGATTCTGATGAAGTTGGAGAGCGACATTCCTTCGGACGGTGGTGCCATCGATTCCCGCAATGTCAGAGGTCTCGATCAAAACCTGATACAGGCCCTTCATTGTGATTGGCTGGGTCGAAGGAGGATCGGGAGTCAGACGAAGCTCCTGTTTGCCAGCGTGGTAATAGAAATCGACGGATGGTCGCACCTGTTGGATCCAAGCGTTCTTCACACCCTCGACGTCGAGAACCAGCCGACGCAGGTCGGTAATCGTGACCGGGTGGCAAGGCAGTATCTCAGGGGCGAGATGGAGACTCTCATACGGATTAGCGCCGGCGTTGGCCAGCAGGTCCGGAATGGAATAGGAAATCCGATAACCAAGGTCGGTCAGCGCGTAGCAGAGTGCTTCCATGATGGTGATGCCGGGATCGTGGAGGTTGAAGTCCGTCCACACTCCGCCGGTCATCTGCTCCAGCTGGCTGATGGCCTGCTGCCGCAGTGAAGCGAAATCCAGCGCTATCGGTTGGTCTGCCACTAGTTCATGCCTCGTGCCTTGGTTTGCCAACAGCCGTACTCACGGCTGAGTACGGAAGCCTTGGGTGAAGCCCACCCGTGGACTGTTATTAGTGAATCCATATTCCAGCCGTCTCCCAGGCGTTTTCGTTCTTGCGTACAGAGCGCTTCTAAGTCCTGAAGCCGCGGCTATTGTTGCTGAATGGCCTTCGCTTCAGCCGGTAAGGACAACGGCCAAACCTGCGACAATTGTTTCTTCAGGGCGTTGTTCTCTTCCTTCAACTCGCGAAATGCCTCAATCACCAGGGCCTCGAAGCCGCGAACCGTGATCATCTTGAAGCCCTCGGTATCAGTACCAATCCACTCAGGGAATACCTTTTCAACTTCCTGAGCAACCAGTCCTATTTGATTTCCAGTCTGATTACCGTGCTTATCCGGTTCGTTCCACTCGAAGGTGACACCGCGGAGGTCTAACAGCTTGTCGAGGGCACCCTGCAATCCACTGATGTTCTTCTTGAGCCGGAGATCTGACTGGACCCCCCACCCCCCTCCTCCCGGCTTGACCGCATCGCCGTTCATCTCCAGGTAGTCCCACATCTTGACAACGCGCCGGATCCCAGGGGTCAATGCCATGGTCCTACCCAGGATCATCAGTCCGCTGTAGTTGGCCGCATTCTCAATAGCGGCATGGCCAAGGACATTTGCGACTCCAGTATGGTTGTGGTCGGTAGCGGTGAAATAGATGTCAGAACTGCCCGCATACAGATCTCCTTCGACGGTCAGATTGCCGGTGCCCCCCCACTCCTTGCCGACGACGACACCAGACTTATTCAGCAGGTAAAGTAGCTCTCCACCTGAGATATGCAGTCGGCCTGCGTCATTGCTGAAGACAGCAGTACTTCCGGAGGTCTGTAGCTTCACAGGGCCGACAACAACACTGCCTTGGCCACGGGGTGCCAGCTTCAAGTCCTGATCGGCATTGGAGCCGGTGGCGTAGATGGTGTTGTATCCGAAGCCGATTCCCTGCGTGCCATTGGAATGGCGGAACTCGATGCCATCCGCCTCCTGGGAGTCGCCGGTGACGTACATGATCCGGTTCGTCGGGTGAGTGCCTGTCCTGGGATTGGCCTGGACGTCAAGAGTGCCGTGGGGATCGATGGTGCCAATACCTACGTTCTTTGTAGAGCGATCAATGAAAAGGCGATTGGTCCCGGCGGGGTCGCTGATGGCAAACCCCGGTTTCGCGGTCGTTGCGTCGCTTGGATTGATCCGCGGATTCAAACTTATCGACCATGCCGGATTGGCGTCGGCAAAGCTCTCATAGAAATTGATGGCTTTGCGCAGACTACTGGCGTCACCGGTCGCCTCAATAGAGAGCGGATTGCCCGCGGTCTTGGCCAATCCGTCCTCTTTCTGGTTCACCATGGCATCGATCAGGTCGGCGAAATTACTCTCGGTAGGGATGGCGTTCTTGACAAAGTAAGCCTTGAGATCAGTACGGCTCTTCTTAGCGATATCCATGTTGCACCTTTCCAGTGAGAATTAACTCTCAGGCGTACGATCACGCCACAACGAAGTCGAGTTCGAGTTTCATGTAATCGATACCTGTCATCAGTTGCACGGAGTAGCCCGTGTCAGCGATCAGGTCAATCTGGTGCTCCCGGGCCGCCACCAGGATTCCGTCCGACCGGTTAGCCGCAATAAAGTAACCTTCCGGGTCCCCCAAGGGCGGTGCCTGGACCCGCGAGAAGTTCTGGCCGTCATCGCTGCGAAACAATTCGACGTTCGCGACAAAATCGACGTAGGGGCGACGATCGACGAAATCGACGATGCTATTGGAATAAATCCTGCCACCGATAACGATTTCCGCGCCATCCACATAGGCCCAGGGAGAAAGAAAGCGATTCAGTTCATTATTCAGCACTTCCTTGTAATAGTTCTCATCTCCAGTGGCGGAAAAGCGCACAGCTAGCCTGAGTTTCACAGCAACGTAGTGCGGATTACCGACGCTTACAGTGGCCCACACAGGCACCTTGTCGGCCAGATAATCCTGGACGTCTGCCAACATATCTGCCGGCGCCTTGGGCTCAAACGGGTCGAAGGGGCGTTTGTTGCGAATATCGGGAATTACGACCACTCGAACCGACCCGGGGGCGTCGGGGTTGTCTGCCAGGCTCGCGGGAATGCATTTCACCTTGTAAATCTCAGGGAAGCGCGCCAACACGAGGCGTTCGTAGTCCCAAGCGGTGAGCGCGCGCTGCTTGTGACGAAGCCGCTCGCTCACCCTGGTGTAGAAAAGCGTGTCCTGTTCCGCTACACGGCCGCCACGCGAGGTGTAGGGCTGGCGCACACCGGCAATTCCTGCAACCGGAGGCGCGAATTTCTTAATGCTTTCCGCAGGCAGAGGTGTCGCGAAGTGATCGGGTGCGGCGTCGGTGTTCACCAGGGTCGCGGTGGCAGCCTGAGTGTGGAAGGCGATGGCGTCACACACAGCCGTGCTATTGGTCGCGGCCGCAGCACGAATCCAGTAATAGCCGCCAGGGAGCCGCAGGCTAGGAGCGACCGCCGGCAGGTCAAACTCGAGAATGCCGGTATTAATCAGGCCGCGGCTGGTGTCGACAAGTATCTGACTCTTGTCGAGGTCAACCCATCGATCTCCATCCAGGACACTCCACTCGATAGACGGAGCGATGAGATCAGGATCAGCACTACCTTCGGCTGCTTGGAACAGGAAGGCCACATTTTGCGGGGCATCGGTATTCTGCAGGCCGATGTAAAGTTCTCCCTGATTTTCGTAACGTGGCAAGAACGAGAATCCCGCGGGCGTTGGATCGGCGGCCATGTAGCTGTAGCCGAAGGGGTGAATGTGGAAAATCTGGTCGATCGACCCCGATCCCGAATTCTCGCCGCGAATCTCAAGCGACGCGGTGTAATCCACGGTAAGAGTCTTGAGCTTAGGTGTATAGGGGGGATTGACCTTGTAGTCAGCGGCCGAGATGGTTGCCCCCGGTTTCATGGCGATAGATAGTTCGATCGCCTTGCCGGCAGCCACCGCAGGATACGACTGATGCTGGAAGTCGGGCGCGTTCAACTCCCACACGAAGTAGCGGTTCCAGGCAAGCAGGTCGGCGTCGAAGGACGCATCAGTCAGCCGGTTGTAGATGTAGCCGGGGGGCAGGCTGGCTGAGCTGAAAGACACGGTAATCTTCCATGGATTGGTTGCCGGGTTGGCAAACAGCGACGCTTTATCGACCAGTAGACGATTAGCGTGCTGGTCGGTCAGGCTAACTCTTGCGGTAAACGCTCCCGCAGTTTTCAGTTCAGCCACACCATAGTTCGCATAGTAAGCCACGAAATCCTTGGAAGCTCCCAGCCATTCGAGATTGAAGGTAAGGCTATCGAGCTTCTTGTCAACGATTTCTGGATGTCCAATGAAGAGCCGTGCCCCCGACGTAGGACTGCTGCCGAATGGCAGGAAAGGCTTTTTCGGATCCAGCGTCGTTTCGTCATTGACGATACTCAGGGTCTTGAGTCCCGCCACTTCCACTTTGACAAATGCGGTCACCAGCAGCAGGTCAGCCAAAGGAGGATACGGCATGGTGAACTGCTTGGTGTCTGGGTCCCAAACCTGCCGGAGAGTGAGGCGGAGCACCGGCGACGAACTGCTGTCACCTACCTGGCCTGCCGGCGGCGGCGCGAAAGCATCTACGGTTTCATCGAAGACAAGCTTCCACTGAATGCCCTTGAGATCGGGTGCGACCCCTCCGCTGAGCTTCGCATACATATCGATGATTGGAACCGGTACCGTCACTTCTTTCCAACCCTTCGCGGTGCTGATTTCAAAACGAATAGGATCGGTCACAAGAAATGCGGTGAGCTTGGCCTGATCGAACTGCTCGGGACGGAACCCCAAGGTGAGGGTGATCGTGCGGGCACCCTCGCTCATGGCAAGCAGCGGAGAGTTGATGGCCCACCCCAACAACGATGCCGGTGGCGCGTCAGGCGTGGCGGCAGCCGCAGGCATGCCGAACGTCCTCCAGCGCGGGAGGTCGGTCGAGCCCTCAAACCCGACCACGAGTTGCGTGGTTGCGTCTCCCGCGGGGTAGATATTCAGCCAATCAACCCTCTGCGCCACGGGTTCAGCCATGCCCTCGCGGTTGCGCTGAGCGACTTCGACAATTCCGTAGATCGACGACCAATCCTGCTGGTTCGAAGGACCGGTACTGGCAGCCTGCAAGGTTGCGAAATCAGCATCGTTCAGCACAAACGGCTTGAGTTGATCCAGCGGAGAGGAGACATCGGACTGCGTCGGATCCTCTCCCAACGCATAGCGCACCATGGCGTTGAAACCGAATTGTTCGCGAATCTGCTTAAGCGCGACCCTGCGTTTCGCATAGACCTTTTCACGATGTGCCTTGGCGAGAATCTGATCGACTTGGGCCCACTCGAACGGGGTGGGATCCGGATTTGTCTTCTGGAATTCAACCAGAACCAGGAGCACTTCTTCCGCTGTGAGGAAGAAGTACCCTTCCACCTGCAGGACCGCGGAATAGTAGGCTTCAATATCGGCTATGCCCGGCAGCAGCGAAAAGTCGGGGTTGAGGGCGGCCTTGAGGTTAGCGGCGAAGTTCGTGGGATCGAAGCCGGGCGTGGCAGTGAGCTGAAAGCCAGGGGTTTTCGCAGCCCCAGCCTGCTGCAATATGCGATTAATCTCCGCCCACTCGCTATCGATCCGAATCTTGACCTGCATCATAGCGACGAAGTCGGCCGGATCCATGAACAGTTTCTGCTGGATAAACTGGACGGCGTCGCTGCGAGTGCGATGGTCGTACAGGTCGTAGACGCTCTTGATCTCAGGCAGACCCGCGAAATCTGGATTCCCGCCGATGGCAAGTTGCAGGTTGCCATCGAAGTCGCGTGAGACCAGGGAGGGCAGCTTGAATTTGGCATCGCGTTTCTGGCCGGCCTTTTGCAGCACCTGATTGATCTGGGTCCATTCGGCGTCAGACTTTTCCCGGCGATGTTTGAGTGACATCAAGGAGCGTAGGTCAAAGAACTCCAGGAATAGATTTGTCTCCGCGAATTGCAGCAGAGCACGAATGCTTGCCAGGAGAATCTCATCCACCGGCTTGTTGTTCGGGTAGGGTGGCAGTGGATCGCCCGGGTTAGGATCGCCGAGGGCAAGCTGCAACATAGTCATCACTGTCCGGTTGCGATCATTCAGGTGCGCAATGCGCGCCTCGGGAAATCCGATCAAGCGACGATCGACGTACAACGAACTCAATTTGCCGATCTGCGCTCGATTGACCACAATTCTGCGGTCCGTGGCATAGATCAGTTCGTTCCCCAGACTGTCAGGGCCGGCACTGACCTGGCTACCCGCCGGCACTTCGACGGCGTCAACGCCGCTAGCGAGATCAAGCAAGAGGTTTACGTCGTCTGGAGTGGCCGGCTTCTTGGCCATACCGAGAACCTGAGTAAAGTAAAAATCGAGATGGCGGGTTCCAATTGTGTTCAGCTGTGTCTGCGCAGCTTGAAAGAGTTTGAGATAGGCGAGAAACAGGACCAAGTGCGGACGGAAAAGCTCGGGATGGCTGTCAGGCGTGAATTTTGCAGGATCCAGAAGGAATGCGGCGAGATCGGACAGACGCTGATCGTCATCGGGAGCGCCAAGAAACGCGCTCCAGTCACTGACAGGCTGGTTCGTAATATCGAAATACTGGAGTTCCTGCGAATATCGACGCGCAAAATTGAGCAAGTCCTCAATGCTGCGTTCATCGATCAGAACATAGCCAGGGTCGAGCGCATTCAGCAGACGTGCCGCCTGGCTGGTGCCATCTCGCTCGATCTGCGCCATCTCGTTCAAACTGCTTCCCATTGAACCCATTTCCCTACACCACGCCTAAGTTGCTTGAAATTTCGTATTCGCCGTCATAAAAGTCCCTTTGCCCATGTACTGCGGGGTTGCGTCAGGAATCGGCGAACCGGGGCCCGGAGGCGGTTGCTGCGCCGGGACTTGAACCTCAAACTTTGCATCGAACTGGCTACCTTTCAGCAGCACCGCTTTGCCGCCACTCTTAGTCTTCGTCGCCTTCTGGTCAGCTGCTAGGGCGGCGATCTTTAGTGTGCCGGTGCCCGGGATGACGTGCGGCGGCGCCATGTAGGAACAGCCGGGAACTTCTACCTTGCTTTCGTCGCCATCGACGCACACCTTGCTTCCGTTGGCCGTGGCCGGACCCGACGCCTTGAGGGTGCCGGGCACTACGATGACAGTCGCCGCTCCAAAGGCGGGCAAGAAGTTCGCAATGTCGTTCTCCAGTAGAACGAAATCAGCCATCGTCAACTTACCTCACGCATTCAAACGCGCGAAGCAGCCTCCTTGAGATAAAACGGATACACCATGTTGTACCGGGAGTTTGTACTTCTGATCGTGTAATCGATGCTGATCAGCAGTAGTCCCTCCTGCTCTTCGCTCTCGGTAACTGAGAGTTTGTTCAGGTCGATCCTGGGCTCAAAGTCCAGAATCGCGTTGCTGACCATTCCAGTCACGGTGTTGATGAAACTCTGATCCAAAGGCTCAAAGACGACACCCTCCAGATCACAGCCGAACAACTCCTGCATGACCCTCTCGCCCGGTGCCGTGGCCAGGAGTATCTGCAGGCTCTCCTCTATATCGTCGGCACCAGTCACCATTTCGACGTCAGCGCCGCCCAGGCTGAACGTCGGTGGAAACGCCCAACCACGGCCTAGAAATGATTGATCACTCGCCACGCGAATCTCCATTCGAGGAGCCGCTGACCAGTGGCCCTTCAACCTGTTCGGCTGCCGGACCGCTCGCTAATCGTGACGGACTCTGCAGTTGCTCCTTAGCTTGAAGCTGCAGCTTCTCTACCAGGGCATAAACCCTCGCGAAAGGAAGATGCCCCAAGCCCTCGAGTATCAGATTCGCTTCATCAACAGTTACCTTAAAACCCAGATCGCTCATGTTCTTTCCTCGCGCCAGTGTTCGGACTACTTGACATCAACTTTCGTTCCCTTGATTTCCACATTGCCGGAGGCATCAATTTTTATATCTTTGGCACTCTTCAGTTCAATACCGTTCTGATCCATGGTTACGGTGTTTCCATGTTGATCGATCAGCTTAATCGCCTTTGCATCGTCGTCAAGAAAGATTTTGTTTTTGTTGGGCGTCTGGATGAAAATGGACGACTTATCGTCATCCAGGAAATTAATCATGGTGCCCTTTTTGGTCACTATCCCTTTGAACTTGTTCTTATCTAATTCCTTGGCGAGATCATCTGGTGGCGCGTTCTTCGAGCCGTAGAGCGAACCTAGGACGACCGGGTGGCGAGGATCGTTGTTAAGAAACCCAACCACAACTTCGTCGCCGACTTCGGGACGAAAGAAATAGCCCCGTTGATTTCCCGCATCCGGGGCACAGAGCCTTGCCCATACGCTTGCATCGCCCGTGGTAACGGCAGGCAATTTGACCTTGACCCGGAACTCCTTTTCGGGGTCGTCGCCGGTATCTGTGACAATCCCTATTTGCACGCCCAAGAGTCCGGGAAGCAGCCCCGCCGGCAGGAGCGTCGATAATGTGCTCCTTTGCTGAAAAGGGTTGTGGGGAAACTCCGAACTGCACATCGGTGACCCACCCATGCTCGTTGATGCGATGGCTCAACCCAGTCACCAGCGTCGTGCCATTAAATCGATTGCCGCAGCCGGCAATCTGAATGACGTCCAAAAGCTTGAGTCCAGCCGTGCCCGGAATGGAGATCCTTCCACGGAGCATGGCGGAACGAGACCTCGCCAGCGTTCCATCGGCCCAGCTCTTCAACTCCGCAGAGTCGAGCGGAACCGGGCTGATCAGAGAGCATTTCTCAAACCCGATAGCGCTAGCGATCTTCCCGCCGTCAAGGTTTCCCTGGGACGTGGCCACGGTCTTGGCGCTGACTGGATCGGTCGTTTTGAGGCTCTTCAGGTCCCACGCCAGGCTATCAACTGACTTGAATTGATGCTGGGCATCTGCGTCAAACTCAAGGTCGAAGATATCGCTGGTCCCCCAGTCAAATCTCTTCACCGGCGATCCGGAAACGGCCAAGTCCTTGACCGACAGGACACCATCATCAATAGCGACGCAATAGCCATGAGCATCCGCGCGGGAGAGAATAAAGTCCCAATCGGTACAGTAGTACTGGACCACTTGGCCGTTATTTGCTGTCGTGTCGGCAATGGTTCCGGCGTTGACGCCTCCATCGCTCAGGATCTTTCTGATAATTTCCGAGTCACTCTGAGCGTTGTACACCGCGCTGCGCCGAGCTCCGGTCAATTTCACGGCCGCATCCTTCACGCCGACGACCAGCCGGGAGCCGTCACTATCAGCCTCCAGTGAGTGGCGCGTCACGCGACCCTTAAATTCGGATTGGTCCGTACCCCCGTCGTATCGCAGCTTGATTTCTATCTCCCTACCGGGTTCAAAGAACGATGTATCACTGATGTCAAACTTGCCTTGAGCAGGGTCCCCATCGTGTAAGACCAGCTCGGCGTGAGGAATTCGGTTCAATTCGCGCTGGACGCTAACTGACAATAATTGATAAGAGGGATCCATGACTGTGCCGTTACTCGAAATGGTCACTGTGACAATCATGCAAAGTGTCCGCGCCTCGAACGTCAACGCCCGTTGATCAGAGTCTCCAATGGCGGAAAGAGAATTTGGCCGCCCGCGGTAAGACTGCGAAAGTTGTCCAGTTCATTAAATCGAGCGACATCCAAGTAGTAGGCAGACGAACCGTAGACCGCGTTGGTAAGAAGCGGCAGTGAATCACCCTCGCGAACGATCCGGCTGTGGGATAAGTCCGGAGACTTCTTATTTTCTTCCTTGGCCAATCGCTTGGCCTCTTTGTCAGAAATAAAACTGGCGTTCAGTTCCGCTCTAAGCGGCGTGCCGTCCCGGCTAAAGTTTGTATGAGTAATGTCGACCGATTCCAGGCGGCACGAAAAGATCAGTGAGCCCCACTCGACAACCAGATAGTTGGGCTCATGAATATTTCCGTTGTACCGGAAAGTGGCATCCAGAAATTCCTTAATGCGGTCGCTGACCGTCTTTGGCCCCAGAAGGGTCGCAACTCCCATCTGATCAACGCCTGTTCCGTCCAGCAAAAAATCGATGTCGAGGCGCTCCGGCTTGCTGCGGGTGTACTCCACCTGAAGGCCGCTACTGTTGTAACCTTGTCGGTCCTTATTGCCCCAGATAATCTTGTAAGACTGCTTCAAGGAACTGGGATTGAACATGGCTTCGAACGTCTTTATAGGGAGGCCACCACGGCTCTTCGTTTCGTAAGCCTTGATCTTCAGCTTTTCAAGCTTAAACAGATTCAATCCCATGACTACCGCTCCTCCGAACGTTTCAGGATGCGAATCACTTCCTTGACGCATGCCTCAATGAGAGACTTCTCATCCGAGGCGCGCGTGTCTTCGTCCCTCCCCTGCGAGGGCTTTTGATCACTCGATTGAGCGACCGCGCGAATGACAAGTTCTTTGATTTCGACAGGCAATGGTCAAAGCCTCACAGTCTGCATTCGGGAGTAAGCTAGTTCGAGCGTGTCAATCACGACCGTCTTCTGCTCGGCATCAAGATCGGAAGTCGCCCAGCTCACAGGATAGGCCTTAAAGAAGGTCCATCCCGCAACGGGGATTTTGTCCGCATTCATCAGGAATACGAGCACGCTCGACGGGCTGAATTTAAAGAGCGACATCGCAACGTTGAACTCAACGTCGAGGGGCGAACCAACGACCATGCCGCGCTCGAGGATAAGATTGTCGTACTCAACACCCTCGGGCAGTTTCTGAACATACAGATTCTGCCCACCTTCCGAGACTGTTTTGGTGCGCACTGTGGCCTTGAGCCCCCGCACCTTCTGGAAGCGAATGTCCAGAGGGTTGGGGATGACCCCGCCAGCCAGAAAAGTAACCAGAAAGCGGAAACCGAGCAGCGGATCTTTCTGCAGAGTCAGTTCAGGAATCGGGAAACTCATTACGCGTCTCCATTAATTGTCGCTTGCACTCTAGCTGCTTATGTTGGTCAAGAACGAGAGAACTAATTCTTTACTAAGGTAATCCCACGAACAGCGAGCTCCACACTCTCGATCGACACGTCATTCGTTTTAGCATCAAACGTAGGCGCCTGAATCTTGACGGGAATCGCCTTCGCGATCTGCCACGAAATCACTGGATCTCCTGTTTCGTTGCAAAGACTGACCGCGAGAGTTCGGATGTCACCTTTCTTCAGCCAGTCATAAAGGAACGTAGGCGTTGCGCCAACGACGATGCCGCGTTTGAGGGTCATGGTGATAAAGGAGTCATAGTAAAAGGTTGTGATGGTCTCACCTTCCATAAAGCTGAGGCCGTGCCGATAGGTAACCTTGTCGTATTCAGTGCCAATCCCCGACACCTCGGCGAAACTCATTACAGTATCGTCAATGCGGACACGAAAATTGTACGCAGGCAGCGGATAGCTCTGCTTTTGAACGTCCTTTGACTGGGCCATGATGTCAACCCTACGCGGCTTCTTCGATCATCACCGTATCGCCCATGAGCTCCATACTCTCCACGGCAACGTCGTTTGAAGTGGCATTGAAGCTGGGAGCATCAAGCTTGGTCGGAAACGCGTTGACTAGTTTCCAACTGATGACGGTGTCGCCTTTTTCGTCACATAGCCGGATATAGAGGTCACGCTTGTCGATCTGGTTGATCTGAGTAGAGCTGATCCAGGCGTATAGAGCTGGAACACTAACTCCGCGGACAACGCCTTTCTTGAGCGTCACGTTTACGGGAGGAGTCTGGGCGGGCATATGCATGACCCTGGGCCCTGGCGAGCCACTAGCCACTGGACTTTCCTTGTAGGTAGTAGTTTCGTGGTGGATAGTAAGGCCGGTGACTTCCGAAAATCCGACCGCCACTCCGCCAATTTCGACTTTGTAGTTGTAGATTGGCAGCGGATACGTAGCTTTAACCTGTGCTTTGCTGACCGCCATGATTCTGTCTCCTTGTCATCATTTCCGCGAAGAATAAGATTATGCCTGCTGCAGCTTGTGCATGAAGCGCAGGATGATGAACTCCGCTGGCCGGACCGCGGCCGCGCCGATCTCTACGATCATTCGGCCCTCGAGGACATCCTGAGCGGTCATAGTCTTCCCCAACCCTACGTTGACAAAGTAGGCGGCATCCGGCGTGGAGCCAGCCAGGGCTCCCTGCTCCCATAATCCATACAAGAAGCTCTCGATCATGCCCTTTACTTTCAGCCAGGTCGTTAGGTCGTTGGGTTCGAAGACTGCAAATGCAGTAGACCTCCGTGACGATTCCTCGATCATGGAAAAGAGTCTGCGAACCGGCACGTAGCGCCACTCGTTGTCATTGCCGGCCAGCGTACGAGCGCCCCAAACGAGGGTCCCTTTGCCCGTGAACGCGCGAATTGCATTGACCGACTTGCCGCCGGTCGGATCCACGTTCAGCCCCTCTTGCTGGTCATTGGTGATTTTCACGACCGGACCGATCACGGAGGTAACACTCACATTGGCAGGAGCCTTCCACACACCCCGATCACGATCCACGCTGGCGTAGATACCAGCCACCGCTGCGCTGGGAGGAAGCGTCACGGTAACCGCCGCCAGGGCGGCCTTCGCCTGTTGATAGAGCGCCGTGTTCGTCGTCTGAATCGCCGCCAGCGACGCGGGGGCCGACCCTTTGTTGTCAAGCGCCAGATTGTTCTGAAACGTGAGGGAGGCCGATCCGTCCCCTGCAAGCACGATGTCAAATCCGCGTGCAGTTTGTGGTGACTTGAATGCCGACCACGCTGTGGCAACGGCGCTTCCCGTAGGCGCGGCGGCAGATCTTATGGTCAGCGTAGCAGAAGCGATGGAAAATGTTGCGGTCGTAGCCGTAGCGTCCTGGACGATACTGACATGAGGAGTATCCGTCCCTGTGTATTTGACCGTTATTCCCTTCGGGTCAAGAGTCTTGTCCCAATTGACGGCTGAAGGGTCGCCTCCATCAACAGTAACCTGATTGTCACTATACTGGACATTCAAGGAAGTCTGCAGATAAGGGTAGTAGGCAGCTCCATACTTGAGATAGTTCGTGCCGGTCATATCGCGGAAGTCCTGAACACCACGATCATTCGCGAGAGGTTTATCTTTCACATCGAAAATGCAGAAGCGATCGCCCAACTTATTGCACTGAGCCAGTGACTGCTGGCACAAGTCGTAATAGTCGGTTGCGCTGAGATTCACAGCATCGGTGAGCAGGATGAGGGTGGGTTCGTCCTCTTTCTCTAGCGCAGCCAGTCCATTCACAAAGTCCGCCTTTGCCGGGAGAGAGCTGTAGTCGCCGAGCGACACGATATAGCAAAGGCCCCCACCATTCATGAAATAGTGGCTGACAGCGTAATACATCAGGAAGCTGGGATCCGGCACATTCGGTACAAGGCTATTTCCGGAGGTCGCAATTCGAATCGAATTGGTCTGGGGCCCGCCGAACAAATTCACGTATTCGAGCAATGTGCTGACAGTAGCCACTTGCGGAGCGGTCTTGCCAGTACTTATCTGCGTATAGCCCAGAAAGGCTGGGATTGCGGTAGACACCGCCGCAACAGAGGGTGGTAAAGTGGAAATCTCCTCGACGTAGACAGCGGGAGTTTTGTAGGTAGCCATAGGTCAGACTCCGTTCTTCGAAAACGAGTAACTTACGTACTTGACTACTTGAAATAGCGCGTCCTGCTGCGGCTGGGGTCCCTGCGTAGCGGCAGGCCACAATGCGCAATTCCGAATCGGGGGCGTAGGCAGAACATCGGGAAAGTTGTGTCCATCCAACTGCAACGACAGGTTTCTGGGTGACTGCAGACAAGGAACCACATCATCGGAAACAAAGCGCATGCGCGCCAAGTCGGGATATCGGTTAGCTAACTGGACTGCAACGGCATCGGCGGTATCGGGAGATTGAGTTAAATCTGTCCGGTTCGAAGGGCTGAAAGCCAGCGGTGGTCCCGGAGTCCCAACATCAACCAATCGCAGGTCCTTGCCGGTCAACTTCAGATCGGTGACGCAGTAATACATCCATCGTGCGCGCTTTGGCTGGAAATCGACGCCGAATTGAACCGGCCAGTTGCCTGCAGCGGAAAAGACCGACCCGGGGATTTCAACCGCGGCAAAAGCGCCGTTTTCGAGCGGAGTGCTCTGCGCCGTTAGGCTTAGGGATCCGCCTTTGGAAACGTCCAATCCTCCCGTCACGTAAAGTGGCGCCGGCTGCTTGTGTACATCGGTCAGGTCAGTGAAGAGTGGGAAATCGCCATTCCGCAGGAGCAGATTGAAGCGGAACTTCGCGGCAGGATCGACCGCGATCATCAGCGCGCCCTCGTCGTTTAATTCGGCAACCGTCAAAAGGCCACCTTCGCGGGGCTTGAGGACACATCGATAGTTCTTAAGCAAGCGCTCCGTATCGGAGGTGGGGCCCAAGGTGAAATCGGGGCAGACACCATCCGCGTAATAGGCGTGCCGCACCGAGAGTCCGAAGATAGCAGCCAGCTTCACTGTGTAGTCCTGATAATCCTTTCCCCGATTGGCGGCCCGCTGACGCTATCGTCGTCTGCAATTACGATCATGCGCACCCGGTACATGACAGACGGATGATAAGTAGTTCGCAAAGCGTTCCACACTTCATTTTGTTCGGAGAAGGGCAATGTAACTAATTCCAATGTTAGTTTTTCGATGCGGTCGCTTAATTCTGGTGCATTGTCGTGGTTGAGGAGCCGATGGTTCTGGAAATACTGAATAATCAGGGTCAGGTAGCTAAGCCCTTGTTCATATTGCTTAAAGTGTGCCACGAAAAGCACGTATAGGTTCATCCTGATTTCTGGGTTGACACGCTCACTCTTGCCGTCCCCCTGCGTGCGATAGTACGGATCCGGTGCAGGTTGCGACTTCTCCTGTTCAATATTAATCAGTAGCGCGGTCACTGCTCCCAACGGAAATTCGATTGGGTCCATCTTTTCGCCGTCGAGCAGAACGACCTTGTCCGGATTGGATTCTCCGGGAACGACTCCTAGTCGGACGCTGATATAGCCGTTCAGGCGACCGCGCAGAAACGTCAGGACCTCTCCGATCATGGAGGGTGATAGTACAACGGGTTTACCGAAGATGCAACACTTGGTTCTGTTAATTCTGTTTCACAACTCGGACACGTTCTCAGTGCATTCGCTAACGCCCGTTGGGGCACTCAATGATCCGCCCGCGTGGCAGTAAGGATGGTCCAGACCCGCATTGGTCCCGTCGGCCCTCCAGGGAAAAGAGCCGCTGGGCTTGGCTTTTGGGTCCAGAAGGGCACTTTCTCCGAGTTCGGTTTGAGCGCGAAATATGCGGAGTTGCTGACAACTTCGGCGATTCTTAGGGGAAAGCTGCAGAGCTTCTCTGAGTTTGAGACTTGCTGGCGGAGGGAGAGGGATTCGAACCCCCGATACCCTTTCGGGTATAACGGTTTTCAAGACCGCCTGTTTCAACCGCTCACACATCCCTCCGCATGAGCCAACTCTCTCAATTCTACTATTGTGGGACTATTGCAAGACGTGGCGACGCCGTTGCGCCATCCCGCCGAGAGTCAGGCGCTGCCACCGTACGTGCCACGGCGACAAATTCCAGCGACTTGCAGAAGCCGATCGTTCTCTCAATCTTCTCCACATGCACAATCAGTCCGAATAACTCGACTTAACACTCATAGAGCGACCCAACCAGCCTTTCGCGGCCCGTTTCTCATTCGCAAAAAAAAAGGCCGGAAGACTTGCTCCCGGCCCGGTGAACATCAATGGGTTAGAAGCTCAAGCGGAGCCCGAACTGCATCTGCCGCATGTAGGAGGTGTTGCCGACGGTAACAGAACCAGGCAGCGCTCCCCAGGCTGCAGGATTACTCGTGTCGAGGTATTCTCCGGTTGGGTCGCCCCACTGGTTATGGTTGAACAGGTTGGTAACTACGAACTGGAACTCGGTGCTCACGCGCTCCGTGATCTTGAACATCTTCTTCAGGCTTACGTCGACGTTCCAGTAGGGCAAGCCGCGATACACACCAATGCCGCCGTCGTGGGTGTCGAAGCCCAGGACAGGCTGACGCACGTTGTTATACGCCGCTGCCGGGTCCGCAAACATATTGACTGGAAATCCTCCGCCGCCGCCAGGAGTGTTGTAGTGGGCCGACCCTTGGCCCACGTTGGCAGGAGTAATGGGAATGGCGTTGTCGGAGGTCCCGTAACCAAGGAAGTTGTTGCCATCGCCTTCGCCGAAAGCTTGGCCAAGGTTGATGGTACCAAGAGTAAGAGGCAGGCCGCTGCCCGCGGTGAACACAGGAGCAATCGTCCAGCCGCCGGCCAAATGCCCGAGGAACCCGGATTGCGACTTGTAGAAGTGAGGTTGATAGACGAAGAACAGGTTATAGACAAACCGCCGGTCGAAGTCCTGATAGCCATAGCCTGTCCTGAGGTTGAACGGATCCGGCGGCGTGTTCTGGCTAGTTGCCTGAATTTCTGCGCCGGTGCCCAGCGCCTTCGACCAGGTGAAGTTCGATTGCATGGTCACGCCGTGCCAATCCTGCGACTTCATGGTAAAGAACAATCCATTGTAGTTGCCGTAACCGACGCTGGCGTTCATGCCGATGCCGCCGGTCACCTGACCACTCCCGCCAAAAGCACCGGGTAGTGGCGTGTTCATCATGCTGCGCGGGAAGTTGAAGCCCCCGCTGTCCAGGTCGCTATAGAGGTTCCAGACAGCCTGCGTGGCGAGGTTGCCGCCTTCGTTGGCAGCCACTGCGGCGGTACAGCTTGCATACCCGTTGCAGTAGCCGGTACCCGCCAGTGCGGCTTCAAAAAACGGCTGGGGTGTCACATTCGTATTGACATTGCCGTTCGGACCACCGCAATTACTTCCGGCCAAACCGGCTACTCCGCCGCAGTACTGCATAACCAGGTTGGCGTACGCCTTAGCAAAGGTCTGGCCGCCCTTGGTCATCATGTACGGCACGGCATTCAGGTTTATCCCGAGATACTCGTTGCTGATGATGCGTCCGATGTAACCGATTTCCATGCTCAAATGGTTGTTAATTTGGCGCGCAAAGGTGAGGGTGAACGTATCCACTACGTTGGGCCGGAAGTTGGGATCGAGCCCTTCACCTGCGGCAAACGCCGCGCCATTTACGCCGGGGTAGGAAGGTTGAGGCAAAGTCGGGCTCGCCGGTTGCAGCGGCGCTACCAGACCATCCTTGCCGACGCGGAATGTGGTGTTGGGATTCGCAGTGCCGGTGCCGCCACAAGTTCCGGTCGCCAGAACATTGGGGCATTGCGTAGCGTCGATCAAACCTTGTCCCAACAGCGGAACCAGGACCAAGTCCACACCGTTCAGCCGCCCGTAGGTGCGCCCATAGCCTCCACGAATTACTGTTTTGCCATCGCCAAACACATCCCAAGCAGCGGCCAGACGAGGGCTCCACTCGCCGTAGAACGGGTTGTAGATGTAGGAGGGATGGCTGGCTACGTTGCCGATCAAACTAAAGCCAATCTGCGGATTGTAAACGTTTCCCTGCAGGGCAGCACTTGCGCGGGCATTCAGGTATTGCTCCGTGCTGATCGGTTTGTTGTCCGGGCCAACAACGATAACTTGCTTGCCGGTCGCTTCCGTTGGCGGCATTTCCAGCGTCCAGCCCAAGCCATAGGTCAAAGTGAACCTGGGAGTGATGCGCCAGGTGTCGGTGCCGTAGAAATTCCAATAAGGAATAGTGACCTTGTCGTAGGCTGGCGTCAGTGGCGGATTCAACGTCAGGTTGTTTCCGCTGCGGGTATAGGCAATCTGCGAGAGGGAAACCAGACCCAGCACTTCAGCGTAGTCACGGCCCCAGTTCGACTTAGACCCGGTAAAACCGTTCGGGATATAACCGGTCATGTCGATGCCTGCGCCGGCGGACGTTCCCAACTGGTAGGTCGGATAGTAGTTGATGCCGCCGCCGTTATCGGTGCGGCTGTGCCAGTTGAAATTGTGAATGTACATGCCGCCGAACTGAACCATGTGCCTGCCATGGAGCCAGGTGACGTCATCACGAATCATTTGGTCCTGACCGTCCCAGAAACGCGTGCGGGTATTCTGGGTGTTCACGTTGTACGGAGTAAGCGCATATCCTGTCGAGGCTCCGCCTTCGCCACCGGGCTCCAAGGCTCCTCCGAGCCCCGGAGCCTGCGGTACGCCGCCGTAGCGGCCCCATTGCCACCAGTTGCGCAGGAAGCTATAGCGAATGTCGTTGGTCCAAGCGCTCGATAGATTGGCGGTTGCGCCAGCCACCAGAAACCATGGCTGTTGGGGAAGATTGGCAAGGGAGTGGGGTTGCCCGAGCGTGTCGCCGGGTGCGAGTCCGCCGATATCCACTTGCTGCGTACCGGCGTTCTGGAGGTTGTAATAGCGATAGCTGCTCATGAAATGCCACTTGTCGCCAAAGTCGTGGTCGAGGCGGGCGACTGCGAAGTTCGATGACTGCGGAAGCGACACGTTAGCAACGAAGCCTTGAATGTTGTTTCCGTCGCAGCGGCTAACTCCGCACCCGCTCTCATTCGACAGGGGCATGTGCTGGTTCCACATCTGCTGCACTATCGGATTGATGCCGATGCCGCGTGGATCGCACGGGCCGTTTGGGCACTGCGCCGGCATATAGGTGACGCCGTTGAAAGTCACGGGCACCGCATTCAAGTTGTAAGTCGTCCCGCCGAACGTTAACAACCCCAGCCGCATCGCCGCCGATGGAACTGCTCGCTCGTAGGTGACGGAGTTGGTGCCAAAGCGGAAGCCCTCGTAGTTGGCAAAGAAATACGTCTTGCCGCCCAATACTTTTTTGGAAATGATCGGCCCGCCTATCGCGCCACCGAAGCGGTTGTAGTGGTAAACGGGGTTTGGCGTACCGGTGAAGTTGTTCTGCCAGGTATTCGCGTTTATGCCGTTGTCGAGGTAATACTCGTACGCCGTACCATGCCATGAGTCGGTACCGCGCTTGGTGGCGACGATAACCTGGGCGCCTGCGGAGCTATTGAAGTCGGCTCCCTGACCGGCGATATTGACCTTGAATTCTTCCACGCTGTCGGCAGGCGTCGGCATCACGCCGGTCGCACCGGGAGCTCCGGTGCCGTTGCCGAGCTGGGCTCCAGCACCACCCGTGGGATCGCCAGCATAACTGGCCGTGTACACGCTCATGCTGCCGTCCATGTCGTTGGTGTTATTACCGCCATCGAGTTGGAACGAGCTCTGGTCCACCACGGCGCCCGCCACGCTTCCGTCCGGGCTGATGCCCGACTGCAACGTCAGGAATGTACTGGTGTCGCGTTGGATGCTGGGCAGTGCATTCAGTGAGAGGCTCGAGACTTCGTTGCCGACCGTGGCGTTCAAGGTTTGCAGTTCGACGCCTGAGGCTTCGACTTCGACAGTCTGGCTTTCGCTGCCGACCTTCAGTGTGGCGTTGTTGGTGGAAGTTTCGCCTACCGCGATCACGTCATTGGGGATGGATACCTTGCTGAACCCGGCCTTGGTAAACGTCACGTTGTAAGTGCCGGGCGTCACGTTGACGAAGGTATATCGTCCGGCACCGTTGGTCGTGGCGGTGCGGACCGCTTTGGTTGCATTGTCGGTGATGGCGACGGTTACATTGGGTACCACCGCGCCGCTTTGGTCGGTCACCAGGCCCGTCATCGTGCCTAGCGATCCCGTCTGTGCCCACCCTGGGAGCGCGGCGCAGCAGATCAGAACAGCAGTGAGTACAGCAATTGAAACATGGAACAACGGAAGTCGAATGCGCGTCATCATTTCCCCCTCTTCAAGGTTGCAAACTTTAGAAACACAAGAAGCCCGTATGAAAAAAACGGTGCAACCAACAGGAAACTGTTCCCAACGCTAAACCCGACAGACTTTGAAGGATGGGTGTTTATGGCTGTCCGCCCCCGTAAGCCGACTGCTATACCCGCGGCCCAGCACCCCGTCCCGACTGCTATTGTCTTGGGACATTAATCGTCGATCCTTCACCAGCGCAAGACCACTAAAGTGCCGATTGGGATTAACTCCACTGCTTCCCCTTTTAGCTGCCGATAATTTACACGGCCGTCCGTAACCGTCAGCCAGCGCGCGACTTGCGAACTCTTGTCATTTCCCATTAGTATTACGCGACTCCTGAGAGGCCTAACTGATGCGACGTGTGGTTGCGCTTGGTGTACTTCTGTGTTCGTCTTTTGCTGCGAATGGTTTTGCACAGGTCAATCCTGCGGTAGTCGGAGGCATGAAGTGGCGGCAGGTTGGGCCCTTCCGCGGTGGCCGAGTGCTGGCCGTTGCGGGAGTTCCCGGCGATCCGAACATCTATTATTTCGGCGCCGTTGCCGGAGGCATTTTCAAGAGCACCAACGGCGGTCTCAGTTGGACCTCGACATTCGATCACCAGAGCATCTCGTCGATCGGCGCCATCGCAGTCGCGGACTCCGACCCCAATGTCCTCTACGCGGGAAGCGGCGAAGCTTGCCTTCGCGGCAATATCTCCTACGGTGACGGCGTGTACAAATCGACCGATGCCGGGCGGACGTGGAAAAACGTCGGACTCAAAGACACGCGCCACATCGGCGCAGTCATCATCGACCCGCGCAATCCCGACATTGCTTTGGTTGCCGCTCTTGGACATGCATGGGGACCCAACGCCGAACGCGGCGTCTTTCGCACGGCCGACGGCGGCAAGACTTGGCAGAAGGTCCTCTACAAAGACGACAACACGGGCGCAATTGATGTGGTTTTCGATCCGCATAATTCCAACGTCGTCTATGCGTCACTTTGGCAAGTGCGACGTCAGCCCTGGTATTTCAACAGCGGCGGACCGGGCGGCGGGCTCTACAAATCTGTTGATGGCGGCCTCACGTGGAAACAACTGCAAGGCGGCGGCTTGCCCGAAGGCAACCTCGGCCGCATCGGCATTGCGGTATCCGGAGCCGACTCCAATCGCGTGTATGCGCTGATCGAGGCCAAGGAAGGCGGATTGTATCGCTCCAACGACGCGGGCAACTCGTGGACCCGCGTCAACGACGATGAACGCTACCGCCAACGTGCCTGGTACTTCAGCCACGTCTTCGCCGATCCCAAACAAGTGGACACGGTTTATGTGCTGAACACCGGAGCTTACCGTTCCAACGATGCGGGGAAGACTTTTGAGTTGTTGCCCGCACCGCATGGCGATCATCACGGATTGTGGATCGATCCCACTAACCCGCTACGCCTGTTCAATAGCAACGATGGCGGGGTGACGATTTCCGTGGACGGCGGCAAGACCTGGACCGAGCAGAACAACCAGCCCACCGCGCAGTTCTACCACGTCGCCGTCGATAATCACTGGCCCTATCGCCTCTATGGCGCGCAGCAGGACAACACTACAGTGGCCATTGCCAGTTACAGCGATGACGGAGTCATCGCACGCCAGGACTGGTACGAAGTCGGCGGCGGTGAGAGCGGATACATCTCGCCCGATCCGCGTGATCCCGAAATTGTCTATGCCGGATCCGATGGCGCCATCATCACGCGGTATGATCACCGCACCAACCAACTGGTGGATGTATCGCCCTATCCACTCGACACTTCGGGTAACGGTGCAAATGCGCTCAAGTACCGCTTTCAGTGGACCGAACCGGTGTTCGTTTCCGCCTACGATTCCAACGTGATTTATAGCGCCGCGCAGAACGTGTTCAAGAGCGCCGACCAAGGCCACAGTTGGAGCGCCATCAGTCCCGATCTCACGCGCAACGACAAGGAAAAACAGAAGCCCTCGGGCGGCGACATTACTCTGGACATCACCAGTGTCGAGTATTACGACACCGTCTTCGCGCTGGCCGAGTCGCCGCTGCAGAAAGGCATGCTATGGGCGGGAACCGACGATGGCCTCATCCATCTCACCCGCGATGACGGCAAAACCTGGGAGAACGTCACTCCCAAAGCCATGCCGGAATGGAGCATGGTCAGCATCATCGAAGCCTCGCCCCACGATGCGGGCACGGCTTACGCAGCCATCGACCGCCACAAGCTCGACGACTTCAATCCCTTCATCTACAAGACCCACGACTTCGGCAAGACCTGGACACTCATCAATAGCGGCATTCCCGTGGGTGCGTACGTACGCTCAGTGCGTGAAGATCCCAAGATGAAAGGCTTGCTTTACGCGGGTACGGAGACCGGAGTTTATTTCTCCCTCGACGATGGGGCACACTGGCAGTCTCTGCAACTCAACCTGCCGACTACGCCGATCCACGACCTCGCCGTGAAGGACAACGACCTGGTGGCCGCGACGCACGGTCGCGCGTTCTGGATTCTCGACGACGTGAGTCCGTTGCGGCAGGCGAGCTCCGCCATCGCGGCTGACGACTTCCACCTCTATCAACCGGCTACCGCGACTCGCCTGCACTTTCCGGATAACGTTGAGCGCCGGCGTCCTGTAGGAGATAACCCTCCCAAGGGAGCCATCCTTTACTACTACTTGAAGTCGAAACTGGCAGACCAAGAAGAGA
This sequence comes from uncultured Acidobacteriaceae bacterium, assembly GCA_963779555.1. Lineage (GTDB taxonomy): Bacteria > Acidobacteriota > Terriglobia > Terriglobales > Acidobacteriaceae > DASRAA01. The sequence goes on along the minus strand of CAVZYS010000011.1, from coordinate 209,863 downwards.
TCACGATAGAGATTGCCGACGCGCAGGGCAAACTCGTGCGCCGCCTTTCCAATCTGGAGGAGAACAAACAAGAGCAGCCGCCTGAGTGGCCCGATCTGGAGAAGCCGGCCAATCTTCTTACTGCCGACGCGGGTATGAACCGCTTCGCCTGGGACTTCCGCTCCGATGGCCCGGTGCAGATTCCCGGCGCATTCTACCAGGGCATTCCGCCGCGCGGCCCGCTCGTGCTTCCCGGCACCTACCAGCTCAAGCTCACAGTGAAAGGCCGCAGCCAGAGCGCGCCGCTCAATGTCACCATCGATCCCCGCATTCAGAACCAGGTCACCAACGCGGACTTGCAGAAGCAACTTGAACTTGCGCAAAAAGTGCAAGCTGACATCGACTCACTGCATCGCGCCGTCAACCAGATCCGTGGACTGCGCACCAACTTGCAGACTCTCGAGAAGTGGACTGCGGCCGGCTCTCCCAACAGCGAAGTCATCGCCGCCGCCAAAGCCCTCGACCAGAAGATGACCCCGGTTGAAGAGAAACTGATCGAAGTAAAGATGAAGAGCACGGAAGACACCCTGCGCTATCCCGACATGCTCAACGAACAGTACGCCAGCTTCAACGATCTGATCCAGAGCTTCGATCAAACACCAACGGCTCCGCAGTTGCTGGTGTTCGAGGATCTGCATTCGCGCCTGACCGCGCAATTAGCGCAGTGGCAGCAAATTCAGTCCACGGAAGTTCCGGCGCTGAACGACCTGATGCGCAAAAGCGGAGTGCCCACGTTGTCGGTGGGCAACGGACAGGGTGAATAGCTCGGGGAACCTGTTCGGGCGCCCGACAACGAATGCGGTCTGATCGGGGATGAGACTAGCCCGAAGATATGTAAGACGTTCCACAAACTGTGGTAATTTGGCGACTTTGTCGCAAATTTCTTTTTGCACGACTGTTTAGAATCAGTTGGTTAGACAAAAAATACTGCTACGTCATTGATTCTTAACCTAGTTACAGCTATCCATGTCATTCGATTGAAGTTACGTGCATGGTTTCGGGCACTGCGACGGTCTCCCCACGGCCTCATGGCGGCGGTAACCGCGCGAAGGTCTTTCCGTGAGGCGCTAAAGCGCAAGGTCAAGCGCGGGGCCGGAATAGAAGCCTGAAAGCCAGCCCTGAGCGCAGTCTAAGGCGCGTGCTCCACCCAATGCCTACCCAAGCATTGCGAGTTTTCAAAGAGACAGCATATTCCGCGGCCTTGGCGCGGATGGACAAGAGACACCAATCCCTTCGCTCGCCATTCATCGATTACACGCCCGGATGCCATGGCAAAAGGACCCAGGACACGTTGCAATGTAATAAGAAGTGCCGTCGCGACGGGTTGGGCAAAGCTCTTTCGTCCCGCAAAGCGGAACTGGCGCCTGCCAGCGTGTCGCCGTACTCGCCGCAAGCAAGCTTGTCAGGTTAGCGCCGAAAATCGCGGCGCGCACCCGGGGCACCGGGCCCTCATTCCTGCAGAAAGATATTTAGAAGGGTGTTGTGAACCCGAATCTCTCCGTTGTATTCGACGAAGCCCAGTTTTCTGAAACGATTCATAAAAAAACTCACTCGGGATCGGGTCGTGCCAATCATCTCAGCCAGCAGCTCCTGGCTAATTTTGGGAACTACGATTTCGGGCTTACTTTCCTTGCCGAACTGCGCGAGCAGTAGCAGAATCCTCGCCAGCCTTTTTTCGCTGGAATTGAAAAGCTGATCGACCAGGTCCGCCTGGATGCGAGCATTCCGGGCGACAAGAAAGGAGACGAACATCTCCGACAACTCTGGTTCCTGATGAAGCACGCGGGTCATTTCCGCTTTGCTAATCCTGAGCAGAGCACACTCGTTCATGGCGGTGGCAGTCGCGAGTCGAATAGGATGAGCGGAGACCATGCAGTTCTCTCCCAGGAATTCCCCGGGCCCCACCAAGGTAATCGTGGCTTCCTTTCCGTTCGCGGACGTGACAGTGACTCTCAGCCGGCCTTTCTGAACGTAAAAAATCGCGTCGGCAGGATCGCCTTGCACGAAGGCTGCATCACTCTTTTTCAAATTGACAATTTTTCTGCCCAACCCGGCCTTGGCGAGAAAGGCCTTGGGATCGAAAACCATACCGCCATTTGTTGGTTGTGGTTCGGCCGTCTGAACCAGGGAAGGCTTTACAACTTTTCCTTTGGCGGGCTTTGCCGATCGCGCCGAATCAAACGGCGGAACCCGTTCGGCCGGACGGCCCCGGCTGCGGTTTGGAATGCTCCTGGCGCTCATTTCCAACCTCCAAAGGGGCAGCGCGCTTACACTTCGACATTAGACTTCTTAGAGGCGCTGAACCAGCCTTGGGTCTCCCGTGGTCATCATGATCCCCTTGATAACCACGGAACCCGTTAGTTTCCCCTGTTGCCGTAATATCACATGGCAATTTTGATGGTCTGTTGGGAATCACACATACACGAAAGATTTTCGTTCGTCCGCTGCCCATTTCGGGAACTGTCTGAAGTAGCGGAACCGCTCAAGCGCGGTTCACGTTTCGTGCATTGCGATGCTTGCACGGACAGCGGTAAAGCCAATGTAGGACAACCTACAGAAGCGTTGGGCGGGGCACTGTACAATTTCCCGAGTGGAGCGAATAAGTAGGGTTCCTGTTTCGCATGCCACAACTAGTGCACTCCCCCAGGTGGGATGGATCTCGGTTCTGGTTTGTGGCGCGCAAAAACCTCCAAGTCGTGCGGTCCGGCGAGCGGACTAATGCCGCTGGGAAACCAGTCAGTAACATAATCCTTTTATCGATCTCCGATAGCGACTACAGCTCACTTCGTCCTTACCTCGAATATGTCAGCTTGCCAAACCATCTAGTCCTTCACGAGGCGGGCGGAACGCTAGAATTTGCGTATTTCCCGAATCGAGGTTTGATTTCTCTTGTAGTCGTAATGAAAGATGGAAGAACGGCCGAAGCCGGGATAGTTGGATATGAGGGCTTTACAGGAACACTGGCGGCGGTCGGCCTGAGCAGGAGCCCGCTTCGAGCGGTGGTACAAATCACCGGGGATGGGTTTCGGGTAGAGGCCGGAGCTTTGCAAAACACTTTGGAGTCCGCTCCGCACCTGCAATTGATTTTGAGCCGGTATGCCGCAATTCGGGGTATGCAGGTTGCACAAACAGCCGCGTGTAATCGGCTGCATGATATTGAGCATCGCCTTGCGCGGTGGTTGCTAATGACTCAGGATCGAGTGGACTTCAGGGTTGCTGCGCATCACTCATGATTTTCTCGCGACGATGCTAGGGACAGATAGACCTACCGTGAGCTTGGCGGCTGGTGTTATGCAGAGGAAGAAGATCATCGAATACACCCGTGGTGCAGTGAAGATCGTGAACCGCAAGAAACTTGAAGACTCCGCCTGCGAGTGCTACGCGGTTATCCGACAGTACGATGGCGAGCTTGGCCTGAAGTAAGTCCGGAAGCGAAGACTCGCCAAGTGCCCCACGCATGCTTCCTCGCTTGCGCGGGGCCGATTCTCTATTCGGTCTTCGTAATTAGCTTCTTCAGCACCACTCGATCCGGGTTCAGCAGCTCCGCGATACGAGCCGAGTTGACGCTAGCCACGATGATCAGCTGCCCTTCGGTATCGACCTTACTGAAGATGCCCAGCCGCTTCATCTTCTGCGCTTGGTGCTGGTTGTCTTCCGTCGGGCTCAGGTAGTGCACCAGTCCTGCCTTGTAGCGATGCAACAGGAACAGGTGCGCCAGTGTCATCAGCCTCTTCTTCTGCAGTGACGGATCGTAGGTGTTCATGTCGCGAATCGACAGCAGCTTGTAGCCGTGCCGGTCCTGCACATCGGCAAAGATAAGGTTGGCCGCCTTGTCTTTTCCGTCGTTCAAGATGCTCAATTCCAGGAAGTCCGACCCTGCTGCCAGCGGACGCAACTGGGGGCGGAATGTCGGCGGCAGATTATTGTGCTCCGCCCAGATCTGCAGCCACTCTTCCAACACCTTTGGCGGGAACTCCGTCTGCACCAGGTGCTGGGATTGCGTCGATCCCTTGCCCATGGCTTTGGTCGTAGCCGTGCGTCCCGACGCCGCCATCAGCGCCGCATCCAAACGCGGACCGCCGACCAGCGTTTGTGGAGTGCGGTACGGCGACTCGATCAGCCGCAACTTGCGCTGCAGTCGTGCCAGCGACAACATGCCATCCTGCCGCAGCGCCGTCGCGAAGTCCTCGGCGGCGAGGCCATCGATCTGGTGTCCGCCATAGGTAATGAAGTTGAACACAAAGCCCAGCTTGCCCAGCTCTTCGGGGAAGCGTTTCATCTGGTCATCGGTCATGCCGGTGGTGTCCCAGTTAAACGATGGCGACAAGTTGTACGCCAGCATCGCCTCCGGGAACTCGGCATGGATGGCTTCGGCGAACTCTTTAGCCTCGTGCAGATTCGCGGTGGCCGTCTCCATCCACAGAATGTCGGCGAAGGGCGCGACGGCCAGCGACTTGGCAACGGCGTACTCCAGGCCGCCCTGCACCTGGAAATAGCCCTCCGGCGTCTTGGCCAGATCGCTGCTCCACCGCACTTTGATTTCCATGGCGCGAGCTTTCTCGCGCGCGGCATACCACGATGCGCTCTTGGAGTAGTCCAGCCACTCCTCGGCATTGAGCTCGAACGACTCACCCTGGCTGATGCGGAACGCAATCTCCTCGGCCACCGCCTGGCGATAGGTCTTCAGGTCCGCCGCCTCCTGCCACTTGTCGAGACAGCGCCCGACCACCTTGTCGAGCGCGGCCTCCGTGAAAGCATCCGCATTCTTCTTGAAGCCTTCCGCAGCGTCGCGAATAACCGGCGACAGCCCAGCCTGATCGAGCCACACATTGGCCGCGGCATATTCCGCGTCCGACATGTTGAACATCATGTGTCCGCGCACCTCATCCACGCCGGAGTCATGGAACTTGCGCTGGATGGCCAGGAACACGGCCTTGTAGCTGGGCACATCGAGATTGGTCACGCCCAGAATGAAGGGCTGATCGCGCTCGTCGGCACAGCCATCGAGCAAGCTCGCCGCCTCGGCATCGGTGCGAGCCACGATGATGCCCGGCACACGCATGACATCGAGTTGGAAGCGCGCGGCATTGAGGCGCAGGATCTGCTCGTTCTCCGACACCAGCACCTTACCGCCCTGGTGTCCGCACTTCTTGTTGCCCGGCTTCTGGTCTTCGATGTGGTATCCCGGCACGCCCACTTCCACGAAGCGGCGAATCAGGTTGCGCACGTGCGCGTCTCCGCCGTGTCCGGTATCGGCGTCGGCGATGATGAACGGCCGATAGTCGAATTCTGGCGCGGCGGCCCGTTGTTCTGCCGTCATACGCGAGCGCGCAAAGTGCTGGTTGCGATCGGCTGTCAGCAACGCGCGCACGATCGAGGCAGCCTCGTCGGGCACCTGGCTCAACGGATAGCTGGCGAGGTCGGCGCCCGGATCTTCCGTGATGCTGCCCTTGGCCGAGGTCGCCCAGCCACCGAGATAGATGCCCTCGATGCCCAGCCGCTTGATGGTCACTGCCTGCCCGGGCGAATACGGACCAAAGGTCGTGATCGACTTGCCCACCTTGAACAGATCCCGCAGGCGGGTATAGAAGCCCTCGGCGGCCTGGCGCGCGATGGGATAGTCGGTCGTGATGGTGCCACGCTGCTCGACCACTTGACGCGGCGAATAAAGGCGAATGATTCCCTTAAAACGCGGGCTGGCGAAGTACTCGCTGACCTCCCGCACTCTCTCTTCCTGCTCACTCATCACGGTCAAAGTACTCATAACGGTCTCCTGATGCGGCGGTCCGCGCATTCAGCGCATAGCGCGCGACAGCCCCGCGGTCTTTCAGATTGGGGGATTGCTACTCCCTCATAATAATGGAGACCGGGCGGACCGGGCGTCGATTTGAATGCTACTCCTATGCGATCTTATGGGAACGCAATCCGGCACCCAGCGCCGTGAGCAGGGTCACGCGGGGATGTGACTGTGGCCGCGGGCACTAATTGACGAGTGTTACCGCGCCGGTGCCCAGATCATAGTAGCCAGCGACGACCTTCAACTTGCCTTCTTTCAGCAAGCCGGAGACGACTGTCGATGCCTGGCTCAGCAAGGTCGCCTGAATTTTGGCATTCGCCTTGGTTGCCGCTTCGAGGTTCGTCCCCGCCTGATCGACCGCGGGTTGGATGTGCGGAAACAGCGCGCTGATCTGTCCCGGAACCTCTTTGCCCTTGATGGTTGCACTGACGGCTCCGCAATTGGCGTGTCCCAAAACAAGGATGACCTTCGTTCCCAGGACGGCGGCCCCATATTCCAGACTGGCGATGATCTCCGGCGTGATGAAGTTTCCCGCTACTCGCACGACAAAGATGTGGCCGATACTCTGATCGAAGACGAGTTCCACGGGCACGCGAGAATCCGCGCACGATAGGACGGCAGCGAACGGCTCCTGCTTTTCGACCGTGTGCTGCTTAAGAATGGCAAGATCGTGGTCGTAAGCGGTCATCTTCTCCGCGATAAACCGCTTGTTGCCTTCCATCAGTTCGGTCAAGGCTGCATCGGGGGTGAGCGCGCTCTGCGCCTGTGCTGGCGGTGGGGCGGCAAATTCCAGGCCGCTGGTCAATAGGCCGACCATAGTCCCAGTTACGCCCAGCTGCAAGAATCGCCGCCGCGACGGCACTTGTTTCGAAGATAACTGATCCATGTCCCCTCCCCTGTCATCTCGGCGCCACAACGCGCGCCTGCGTCTGAAAACAACGGGGATTGTATAACAGCTTGCCGGTGCTCTTCCATGTTGCTGAGGGAACCGCGCTACGGCTGTTCGACCAACTCCACCCTCCGATTGCGGGCGCAGCCCTCGTCCGTCTTGTTTGACGCCACGTGCGCTCCACGGCTTTGGCCGTCACCGCTAGGCCAGCCAGGACTTCCATCTGCTGGCGGCCATGCTGGAATGGCGCTTCCGAACCAACCAGCGCCAGCATGCGGCGCACCCCGGGCGACAGGTCCGCCTTCTCAATGTCCAGAGCGGCATCAGCCGGCGACTGTCCGTGATGACATTGCGGGCACAGATACCAGGGGCGTAGGAACTCGATCTCGCCCACGGCGGTCAGCACGTGCCGGGAACGCATCTCGCGGTAACGGGCTTGGTGTCCGCAGCGACAAGGGATCTCGCGCTCGCCCGGGCTGGGAGGATCGCACCGTAGCAACTGGCTCAAGGCGGCCGCTCTAGCCTGATGTACCGCTACCCGCATGGCCATCTCGACCGCTTCCAGATCGAGTCTGCCGGTCTTGCACTGCTCCTGAAAGACGAGCCCGAGTAGCGCGCTTATTTCCTCTTCGACTTCCTGACGGATCGTTTCCGCCGTTTTTTTCCCTGCGGCGTCAGAGTGTCTTCGACAAGCCTCACCCGGCAGATCTCTTCATTGGTCTGAATCAAAGTCCGGATCAGTTCCTGAAATTGCCGGAAAGCAGCGATCTCGCGCTCGGCTTTGCGCTGCGCCGCGGGGGTGGGAAAGCTCTCCGTAACGGTCTTGCCCTGCAGCTTGTAGGTGAGCCGCAGGTTGGGGCCATGGCCGGGATCGTGCGGCTGATGACAGTGGCAATTGGGATTGCCACAACGGCCGCTGGTTGCCGAGATCGAACCAGGACGAAAATCGCCAAGCCTGGAAATTTGCGCCAGCACCTCGGAACGACGCTTCTCTAAATCCAACAGAGAATCGGGCATGGAAGGCGAACCTCCTACCGAGCGTATTATATACGCTCAGCTACAAAGGACCAAAAAAGAAAACTCCATTCGTTCCACTTTCATGTCGCACACTCCAGCGCGGGCGCTTGCGGCTTGGCCTGCCCGGTAGTCCGTGCAAGCTTGTCTTTAGACTTGCTGCGGTTACGTGATCGTCAAACGAAGTGCGCCCAGCCCTCCCGCAATCAGCACCAGCCACGCCGAATTCAACTTGGGAAAGCGGAACAGCAATGCAGCACTGAAGACCGACAACGCGAGGGTGCTCCAATCCACGACGGCGGAGCGCGCCAACTGCCACGTGACGATGGCCATCAACGCGAGCGACGCAACGTTGACGCCGTCGAGTATTGCCGCTGCCGTGCGCGAGGCTCGTATCTTCGGAATCAGCGGCGCGCTGACTGCGACCAGTACAAACGCCGGCAGAAAGATACCAACCGTCGCCGCAATCGCCCCTGTGGTTCCGTGCAGAAGATAACCAAGAAATGTTGCCGTGGTGAAAACGGGACCAGGAGTGACCTGGCCAACGGCGACCGCGTCCAGCAGTTGCTGCTGCGTCAGCCAGGGATGCCGCTCGATCAACTCCGAGCGCAGGAACACCAACAGCACGTAGCCGCTGCCGAACACCATCGCCCCAATCTTGGCGAAGATCAGGAAGATCGGCCACAGTCCCGCCGACACAGTGGTGACAGTGGCCGCAGCCGCTGCCTGCGACACGGGCGTCACCTTGACCCATGTCACAACACTTGTCCGACTGCGCAACTTAACGACTGATGCGAGAAGGGCAAGCACTCCACCCGCGACAAGAACCAGCAGTGGACTGACTCCCAGCGCGGCCAGGCTCATGGTCACGAGCCCGATCGCAACCAGCCACCTATTCTTGATGGCAGATCGTCCCAACTTCCACAGCGCCTGCAGGATCACGGCAATCACTACCGGCTTCACGCCATACAACAGGCCGGAAACCGCGGGCATCTTCCCGTAGCGCACATAGGCCCACGCCAATATCCCAACCATGAGTGCGGCGGGAAGAATGAAGCACGTTCCGGCGACCAGCAGGCCCGGCCAGCCGCCTCGGCGACGCCCGACGTGGATCACCAGTTCAGTCGACGTAGGTCCGGGAATCAGGTTGCTGGCGCCCAGGTGGTCGAGAAACTCAGCTTCCGACATCCACCCGCGGCGGTCGACCACCTCGCGTTCCAGCATGGCGATGTGGGCGGCAGGTCCGCCAAAGGCCGTCGTCCCCAACTTCAGGAACAGCCGGGCAATCTCCCACAATGTGGTAGGTTCTTCCGCCATCGGCGATCGCCGCGTCGATAGGTTAACAAACTTCTAAATCGAAAAGGGGAGCGCGCACCAAAAGACTGACACGGCGCGATCAGCTCAGAGCAGGCAGGCCGGCGTCGACGATCAACTGCCGGAACTCCGGCTCCGGGTACAAGCTGCGAAAATAAGAGCACGCGCGCATCTCGGCCAGTCGGGCCTCGTTTTGGGCCAGGGACAAACGCAGGTACTGTAAAGCCGCGGGTTTATCGCCGAGCAACGCTTCCGTCTCAGCCAGTTCGTAGGCGGTTACCCGATGCAGCGCATAACGCTTCTTCTGCATCTCCAGTCTGCTCCGCAGCAGGCCCGGACATCCGCCAGCCTCCAAGCCCTTGGCCTCGGCTTCAAGAAGCGACAATCTATCTGGATCTTCCTGCAGTCGAGCCTGTATGCGCGCCTCTTTCAGGTAGTCGGAACAGTCCAGTTCACCGAGGTAGATTGCAGCGAGGTAGGCGTGGGGCGAGCGGAAGTCAGGATCGCTCACCTCCATCTGCCTGAGCAAGGCAACCCCGTCATCCCGATGGCCCGCACCTACCAGTGCTATGCCTTTGTCGGCGCGGATGGACGGCGAAGCCGGGTCGAGTTCTTCTGCCTGGTTCAGATAGGCCAAGCCGTCCTCACCCCGGCCCACGGCACTCAGCACGTTCCCGTACCAATGGTAGGCATCGACGTAGTTGGGATTCAGCGCAATCGCACGCTCAAATTCGCGGCTGGCAGCAGCCAGATCACGCTTCCACCAGAAGGAAATAAACCCCAGGCTGGCGTGGGCCTCTGCCGACGACGGATCGAGTTCGGCTGCCTTGGATGCGGCAGCATAAGCCCGCCCATAGGCATCTGAGTCTGGCATGGTGGCAAACTCGCGAAGCAAGTTGTACGAGTCCGCCAATCCAACATAGGCCTGCGCATAGTTGGGGTCGCGCAGGATGGCCTGAGAAAAATAATCCACCGCCCGGTTGAGCGATTCAGGAGTCCGCTTGTTCCAGGAATAGCGTCCTTTTAAGTAGAGTTCTTCGACGTCGGGACTGGGTTTGTGGAGGGGCAGAGTCGCCGCTGAGAGGACCTTTGTTCTTTGAGCACTCAACGAACTTTGCCGCCACTTCACGACCAGAACGATCGTCGCGGCGAGTACGGCCAATCCAATGGCCATCGCCCAGACGGTCGTTCTCGAGTAGCCCTGCCGCCGAACCTCCGGCAGTAGCGCCGGTTGTGGTGGGCGTCGAGCACCAATACCCAGATCGGAAACCCGCTCGCCCGACAGAGTGGCCATCTGCAGCGGGGCGATCCAGCGGTAGCCGGTGCCCGTTATAGTCTCGATAAACCGCGGATTGCTGGCACTGTCGGACAGGGCCTCGCGCAGCCGGTTGATCGTACTACTGATGCCGCGATCAAAATCGACAAACGTTCCATCCGGCCAGAGCGCCCGCCGGAATTCGTCCCGGCTGAGGACTTGGTTCGGCCGCGACAGAAATAGCTTCAACGCACGGAAGGGCAGCTCCTGCACCTTGACCTTGCTTCCGTTCTTGCGCAACTCATCCGACTGCAGGTCTGCCTCGAAGACGCCGAATCGAACCGTCGCAGCTGTCTCGGTTCTCAAATCCATAGCATTTGCGGTTAGGTCTAAACTATAACAGCGTCTGGCACAACCTTGCCCTTGAATTTCGCCGCCGTGATACGTCCAGGTAAAACCTTATGCATCATCAAGTTACTGCGTGAACCACGTTGAGTAGCAAGGTGAATTGACAAACGTGAGGGCAAAGGCGAAGCTGAAACACGCGAAAAATTGACTTCACGCCGGTCTGCCATCCACAGCGTAATGCAGCGTGCTCAAAGCAAAGCTATGGCTTGTAGTCTCGACACGAAGAATCGCCAAGGAAACGTTAACCCGTATCGTGGTGTCGGGCAGGAGTTGCTACTGTCGGGTTCACGATTAGATTGATTTGCGCTTGATTCACGGTTTTGAGCATGACAGGTTTTCAGGCCAGCTTGGACGTCAAGGCGCCACGCCCACCTTCCAAGCTCCCTCCGTACCCCGTCTAGGAGCATCAAATGAAATCCGTTTGCACCCGTTCGTCAATGAAGGTGCGCGCGACAGCCATAGCTCGGCTGTTCGCTGCGTCGTTGTCCATTCTGGTGATTTTCTGCCTGGCTTCAACCGCGGCATTTGCCCAGTGCACGCTAAGTTCGCCCGACACCTGGTCGCACGGCGCCAATGGCAACTGGAACAATGGTGCGAACTGGAGCGGTGGAGTTCCGAACAGCGCTACCACAATACCTGCATCACCGATGGCACCAGCACCGTTACACTGGATATCGCGCCAATGTCGACGACCTCCAGCTTGCCAGCGGAAACACGCTGAACTTCGATCCGGGAACACCTCGCTTTCCGTCAATGGGACGCAGATCATCAATGCCGGCGTGATCAATGTCAATGGCGGTGGCGGCACCAACACATATCTTTATCTTCCCACCAGTGTCGACGCTGTCGGGCGGAGGCACAATCAACCTGCCACCACGACTACCGGCGGCGGTGGCAACGCCTATCATCGTAGCTGGAATCCGGTGGCTCGACCTTGGACAACGTGGATAACACGATTCAGGGCGAAGGCATTATCTACAACAACGGTACGACGGTTAACAACCAGCTGGCGGCGTCATCAACGCCAACTCAACCGGCTCTCCACTGATCAGTGCTCTCGCTCTCGAGTACGGCGCCTTCAACAACGCCGGCTTGATGGAAGCGACCGACAGCGGAGGCTTGCAACTGTACAACACCACGCGTGAACAATGCTGGCGGAAACATCACGGCCAACGGATCGGGAGCGTGCCGTTTATATCCAGTCAACCACTATCACGGGCGGGACGCTCAACAGCCTTAGTAGCGGGTTCATTGGATCGCCCACGGGCTACACGGCCACTCTGGATGGCAGCACTGGCTGCGGGTGCGGTTACCGTTAACGGCACTTACAACGTGGCCCCCAACAGCCAACACCAATATTTATGGTGTCAATCGTCAACAACGGCATCTTCCAGGTCAACGGCGGGGGCAGTACCAATCGGTACTTGAACGATTGGCGGCAACTTCACGCTGCACGGGTGGCGGCACGGTCACCATGTCCACCATCTCCGGCGGCGGCGGCAATGCGTACCTTTACCTAGGCAGGCGGCAGCTGACCTTGACAACGTAAACAACACCATTCAAGGTGAGGGCATCATCTACAACAACGGCACCACGGTTAACAATCACGTAGGTGGCACCATCAACGCCAATTCGCATCGGGCTCGCCGCTGATCAATAGCCTCACGCTCGAGTACGGCACCGTCAACAACGCCGGCTTGATGGAAGCAACCAGTAGCGGGGCATCTGCATATCTGTACAGCACCACCGTCAACAATACCGGGGGAAACATCACGGCCAGCGGATCGGGCGCGACCGTGACGGTACGGCAGCACCGACGATCCAAGGCGGGACGCTGAACAACAATGGCGGTGCATTCTTCGGTACCTCCACTGGATACGTCGGCTATCCTGGATGGCAGCACCGGCGCAGGTGCGATCACGCTTAACGGCACCTATACCACCGACTCCGGACGCCTATACCTATCTCTACGGTTCAATCGTAACAATAACAACTTCCAGGTGAACGGCGGGGGCGGCAGCTAATTCGTACTTGTACGATCGGCGCCAATCTTGACGCTGCACCGGGCGGGGCACGGTGACCCTGTCCACCATTCGCGGCGGCGGCGGCGATGCCTATCTTCACTCGGAAAGCGGGCTTACCTTGGACAACGTCAACAACACCATCCAAGGCGACGGGCTCATCTACAACAACGGCACGGTCTTCAACAACCATGCGGCCGGCGTCATCAACGCCAACTCTGCCGGTCGGTCGCTGGCCACTTGCTTCTCTCGAGTATGGGGCGGTTAACAACACTGGCCTGATTGGAGGCGAACAACGACGGAAGTCCTGCAATTCGACGCCACCACGGTGAACAATGCCGGCGGCGGCGTCATCACGGCCAACGGCCGGCAGCATCGGTGATCCTGTATCGGCACAACTCATCCAAGGCGGGGCCCTGAACAACAACGGCGGCGCATTCTTCGGCACGCCCGAACGGAAACATCGGCCTACTCTGGATGGGAGCACCGGCGCAGGCGCGATCACGCTGAACGGCACCTATACCACCGACTTCGGCGCCAAACCTACCTCTAGGGTACCATCATCAACAACAACAACCTGCAGGTGAATGGCGGCAACGGCAACAACACGTATTTGTACGATCGACAGCGTCCAACGTCACGCTACAGGCGGCGGCACGGTGTCCCTGCACACCGCCACTGGCGGTGGCAACGCCAATCTTTGACCAGGAAGCCGGCGGCACCATCCTGACCAACGTCAACAACACCATCCAAGGCGACGGCGTCATCTACAACAACGGCACGATGTTCAACAATCATGCGGCGGCATCATCAATGCCAACTCCGCTGGTCGGGTCGCTGATTACCACGCTCGCGCTTGAGTACGGAGTCTTTAACAACAGGGCCTGATGGAAGCCACCAACAACGGAGTCCTGCATATTGATCGGCACCACGGTCAACAACACCGGTGGCGGCGTCATCTGCGGCCAACGGCGCCGGTGCCTCGGTGCAACTGTCTCAACGGCACGACCATTCAAGGCGGGACGTTGAACTAACAATGGCGGCGCGTTCTTCGGCACGCCCAGTGGGAACACCGCCTATCTGGATGGCAGCACCACCGCGGGCGCGGTCACCATGAACGGCACCTACACCACCGACTACAACAGCACCACCTACCTCTACGGCACCATCAATAACCAGGGCAACCTGCTGGTAAATGGCGGGAATGGCAACAACACCTATCTGTATAATCAACACCGCGCACGGTCACGCTGACCGGCGGAGGCACGGTGTCGCTGTGCGACGACGGCCGGCGGTGGCGGCAATGCCTAGTTTTACCAGACTGGCCGGCGGCTCCACCTTGGACAACTATCAACAACACCATCCAGGGAGAAGGCATCATTTATAGCAATGGTGCGACCCTGATCAACGAGGCGGGCGGAACGCATCCTGGCGAATTCGACAGGTTCGCCGCTGACTACGTCGCTCATGATCGACTACGGAACCGTGACCAACAACGGCACGATGCAGGTCGACGCGGGAAACTTGCTGCACTGTTCCAGGGAACCTCACCAACTTCGCGGCAATACGCTGACCGGCGGCACCTACAACGTGTACGGCACGACTTCCAACCCCGGCACCTTGCAGGTCTATTCGCTGGGCACCACGGGCGGGGAAATCATCAACAACGCGGCCACGATCTATCTGAACGGGCCCAACTCCAACTTTGTGGATGCAGGCGGCCTGGATGCCCTGTCCAACTTCAGCAACAACACCAGCGCCGGCAGCTTCACCATTACAAACGGCCGCAACTTCACCAGCCCCAGCTCGGTTGACTTTGCCAATGCCGGCGCGGTCACCGTGGGCAGCGGCAGCACCTTCACCACCGGTGGCACGCGGAATTACACCCAGAGCGGCGGCAGCACGCAGCTCAACGGAACCCTCACCGCTGGAGGTGGCAGCGCCAACTTCAACGGCGGCGTCTTGTTCGGCAACGGAGGCACCGTTAACGGCAACGTCACCATGGCGGGAACCATCGCACCGGCTGCCACCATCAATGGAAGCAACGTCCCGCAGACAGCCGGCCAACTCAACATCAACGGCAACTACACCCAGACTTCGGCCGGGATCTTCAATCTCGGGCTCAGCGGGCTAACTGCCGGAACCCAGTTTGGCTTCCTGGGTATTTCGGGGAATGCCCTGATCGACGGCACCCTGAACGTCAACCTACTTAGCACCTTCTTCCCCGCGGTCGGAGATACCTTTAAGTTCCTCACCACCGGAGGCTCGGTGACCGGCACATTTGCCATCACCAACGGCCTGAACATCGGAAGTGGCGAGATCCTCACCGTCATTTACGGTTCGAACTTTGTCGAGCTGTCAACGGGGTACCTATCCACCACCGATCTGTGGAACGGCGGAACCGGTGTCTGGAGCAACGGCCCACAATGGAGCATCGGCGTGCCTCAGCCACCCTTCGACACGATCATCTACTCCGGCGGCAACGACCTTGTGACTCTGGATGTCGGGAGCAGCACGGTCAAGTCGCTGGCGGTTGGCGGCGCCAGCAACGGATTCGCCTCCGAGCTGACCGATGGCAGCGTTGCGCAGACGCTTTCCATCACCAATGGCTTGTCGGTAGGCCAGCAAGGCATCCTGGACTTCACCGGTAGCGGCAGTTCGATCACGGCGGCCACGGTATCCAATAACGGCAGCGTTACCATCGGCCACGGCGCGACGCTGAACCTTACCGGCCAGCCGCTGGGTGTTACCAGCGTGCTCGCAGGCGCGAGCTGGACGATTGGCGGAAACTTCGAAGTTGGGGGCGTTGCCAACACCGGCTTCGCCAACCTGTCGAGCGTTTCCGGCAGCGTCATCTTCGAGAACGGCGCCAGCCAGACCATCGGCAACAGCCTAACCAATAATGCCGGCGGGTTTATTGATGTGGAGGCCGGCAGCACCTTGACCATTACCGGCAACGTCACCAACAACGCGTTCGGACCTCAGGGCATCTACACCGGCTTCTACGGAGCCGGCAACAACACGATTCACATCACAGGCAACCTGACGAACAATGGCAAGTTCGGCCTTGAGAGCGCCGGCGACATCGCGACTGTTGGAGGCAACGTCACCAACAACAGCGGTGCGTTGTTCGCTCAAACTGCCGGGTCGTCCGCAACCTTCACCGGCACCCTGCTCAACGGTGGGACCGTGGATCTGGAGAACGCCAGCAGCCTGACCGTCAATGGCGCGACTACGAACAACGGAACGCTGTCTACTTCTGGATTCGGCGGCACCGGCGGAAACACCATGACCTTCGCCGGCCTGTTGACGAATAACGCGACCGGCCAGATCAACGCGAACGGTCCCAGCGACGTGCTTACGGCGTCGGCTGGCATCGTTAACAAGGGGTTGGTTACGGTGAAGAACGGATCTACCATTGATCCGCCCTTCGTGAACAACCTTGGGACCATCACCATCGACGGCACCTCGACATTCGTGGTGGGCACGGGTACCCCGACGGGCCCGGGCTTCATTCAACTGGCCAACGGAACGTTTGGGGAGATGATCAACTCCGCAACCGCCTTCGGTCAGGTCAATGTCGCCGGGTCCGCTTCACTGAACGGCACGCTCGATATCCTGCTTGCGACCGGGTACAATCCGGCCGTCGGCACGTCGTTCACGTTCCTCGACGCCAACCCGGGACAGCTTTACGGCACTTACGCCAGCATCCTGAACGATATCTTCAACAGCAGTACGGAGAAGTGGCTGGTTTCCTACAATTACGCCGGCGGCTCTGTGTCACTGACGGCGGCAACGAATATCCCTACAACCACCCCGGAGCCGGGGACCTTCCTCCTGCTCGGGAGCGGACTGCTGAGCATGGCGTACGGCGTGCGCCGTCGCTGGCAGAAGTAGATTTACTTCGTCTGAGATGCGGCCTGATTGGATGCAGTCAGGCCGTTTTTCTATCTGCGTCGAATCAATTCGATGCGACATTTCGTCGCCAACCATTTACGATTATTCTGGCCAGCCACACCACGGCCCTGGAGAAGCAGCATGAAGCAGCGTTTTTTTGCACTGTCATTATTGTTCATCGTCATCATTCTTATGGCGGGGTGCGCCGCACCGCCCACCGCCGTCACCTTCACAACTCCGTATCAGGCTGTTCTTCTCAGCAATAATTCGGTTTATTACGGAAAGCTTACCGGCTTTGGCACGCCGAGCCCGGTCTTGACTGACGTCTTCTACATCGTCAGCCAGACCAATCCTGAGACTAAGCAGGTGACCAACGTACTAGTGAAGCGCGGCAAGGAGTTGCACGGGCCCGACCGCATGTACCTGAACGCCAACAGCATCGTTTTCGTTGAGCCGGTCGGCACTGATTCAAAAGTTGCGCAGCTCATCGACGAAGCCAAGAAGAAACAGTAGGCTCGTGTACCCCACCCGACGTTTCTCTGGTTGAGGTGGGATGCTTGGTGCTCCTTTTCGCGAGATCCGGCGGTGCTTGAAGCATGATCTGGCGTCAGCTCGTTTCAGCTCCGTGGATCGTCTTTGTCGCCTACTGGCTGGTGAGCGCGCTGAAGACGCGGCGAACCGTCAGCCGGGAATCCTCCGCGTCGCGTTATGGCGTTCTCGCGCTGGAGATTCTTGGCTTCTTCCTGCTGTTCAGTGATGCCGCAGGAATCGGGATTCTCGGTCGCCACATCCTGCGGCAATCCGTCGCGCTTGCCGCGGCGGGCGTAGTCCTCACCTGGATCGGCATCGCCCTCGCGCTCTGGGCGCGCTGGCACCTCGGTCAATATTGGAGCGCGCGCGTCACACTTAAGGAAGGCCATCAGCTCATCCGCACCGGGCCGTATGCCTTTTTCCGGCATCCTATCTATTCCGGACTGATTCTGGCCGCGCTTGGCGGAACTTTGGCGATTGACCGCTGGCGATGTGTAGTCGGAGTCTGCTTGATCATCCTGGGCTACTACATCAAGGCACGGAAAGAAGAATCCATGCTGACCGCGCAATTCGGCGAAGCCTTCGCTGAACATCGCCGGCACACAGGTTTTTTGCTGCCTAAGTTCAAGTCGTAATGCAATCCGAATTGGGTCACGCGTTCTGGCCCAAAACGATCCACCGTCGCGACGGCAAACTGCACCCGGCCATACCAAAGGTAGCAACTTCGGAAAGGGAAAGAGATTGCCACTTCTCTCGACAAGATGTGCAGAATTCTGCATCAGGTCAGGATGGACGCAATGTAACTAGCTGAACTTACAGCACTTACTTGGCTCAGATTTGGCCGCTGACGTGCAAATAATCCTCTAAACCAATCACTTTCGCCTATTGGAGGGCACCTCGATGCGCTTGGTTCGTCTCTCGTTACTCGTCTTTTGCCTGGCTCTCATGAGTGTGGCAGCATTTGCCGACACGGAGAGCTTTACCATCGGAAACCCCGGTGACTATTCGTCAGTTTTCCAGGTCCTGGGTGGAGGATTTGCCACCACGGATTTCTTCCTGCTCGACTCCAATGGCTCGGAGTGGGGTGGGGATGCTACAGGGACGGCGTCTGCTTTGTCTGCAGACTTCAATCTCGACACTTCACTGAACCCCGTAGCCAGCCAGGGCACGGTCAGCTTCACGCTGAACGGCGATGGCACCATCGCCGCCGTCGTGAGCGACACTAACGGATCGATTATCGTCGGTTTTGGCTACGACTCGGCAACTGCGAACCTGCCCGAATCAAATTTCTCTCCACTTCAGCCGACGAACCCCTATGGCTGGCTAGACAGTTTCGGGTATCATCCGTCCGGCTTCCTGGCGGGGAGCACTCCCACGACCCCTGAGCCCGGCACCCTGGTACTGCTCGGTACCGGCGCTTTCGGACTGTTGGGTTCGATCCGCCGCAAACTGCTGTAGTCGATACCAGAACTCCAGGAACATTTCGCGCCGGGACGAGCAACATCGCCCGGCGCGTTTTATTGTCCGCCGCGTGCTCGCTCAAGCCGCTGTGGCTGGCGTGGGGTTGTGCATTTTCACTTCTCGTTGTCCATCGCCGTGAAAAGATTGTTCAGCGATTCCGCAAGCGTGGGATGGGCGAAGACGCCATCGCGCAATGCGGTGTAGGGCAGCTTCCCCATCATCGCGATCTCGATCGCCGCCATGACCTCGCCACCCTCAATGCCAAGTACCGCCGCGCCCAGGACCTGATTCGAGCCGGCGTCGACGATGGCCTTTATGAAGCCGCGGGTTTCATCCACCTCGAGTGCGCGCGCGACTGACGTCATCGGCAGCTTGGCGACGCGAATGTTTCGCTTCTGCTCGCGAGCTTCGGTTTCGGTCATGCCGACCCGGCCCAACTGCGGATCGATAAAGAGCGTGTAGGGGACCAGGCGGCCTTTGATCGAGGCGTTCTTCTTTTCCAGAAGATTGGCGCGAACGATTCGGAAATCGTCGTACGAGATATGGGTAAACGCCGGCCCGCCCTTGATGTCACCTAGCGCGAAGATTTCGCTGGCCGTAGTCTCGAGGCGATCGTTCACCAGGATGAACCCGCGAACGTCGGTCTGAATCCCTGCTGCCGCGAGATTCAAAGTGTCGGAGTTCGGCACTCGTCCCGTGGCCACCAATAAATGCGAACCGCTTAGAGTGATCGACCCACTTTGTTGCCCGGCCTCAAGTCGAATAATCCCATCGGCCTGTCTGACGCGAGTCGCGCGGGCGTTCAGCAAGACCTCGATCCCGTCCTGTCGCAGAATTGCTGCGACTTCCGCCGCGATGTCGGGGTCCTCGCGATTGAGCAGTTGCTTCCCGGACTGAACAATCGTGACCTGACTGCCGAAGCGGCGGAAGAGCTGTCCAAACTCCAGCCCGATGTAGCCGCCGCCCAGGATCAGCAGGTGGTCGGGGAGCGTGTCGAGTTCCATGATCGAGACATTATCGAGGGAAGTAACGTCATCGAGGCCATCGAGTTTCGGGTGCGAGGCGCGAGTCCCGCCATTGAGGAAGAAATATTTGGCCGACAGCGCACGCTGAGTGCCGTCGTTCAAGCGAACTTCAATTGTTTTCGGACCCGTAAAACTGGCCTCACCAAAGATCAGATCGAGGTTCGCAGCTTTTTCGATGCGTGACTGGTTACTGTTGCGAAAGCTGTCTACAATGTCGCGCTTGCGCTGGCGGACCTTAAGTAGATCGACGCTGACCGGACCGGTATGCACACCGTAGTCGGCGCCGCGTCGCGCGACGTAGGCGACCCGCCCGCTCGCCACCATCGTCTTGGTCGGAGTGCAACCTTCGTTGATGCACGTCCCGCCGACATGTTTCCGCTCAATGAGAGCGGTGCGCATTCCAGCCGCGGCGAGAGTTGTTGAGAGCGGCGTGCCTGCCTGCCCGGAGCCGATGATAATGGCGTCATATTGCTGGGGAGTGGACATAAGCTTGATCCCGCACAGTTCATTTTGGAGAGTCTCAGAAGCGTGAAACAAAAAACAGTCCCAGCCCGATGGCGATCAGGTCTTCCGGGACCGCAACAGCTATATCGGGCACTTTCAGCCCACGGACCAGCCCAACGCGAGCGTGATAGCCGCCAAACGCTCCGGCGACTGCGCCAATCGCGCCTACGATGGCGCCAACCCAAGGCGACAGACCTGCGGCGGTCCCGAGGCACGCTCCCGTGAGCAACCCCGTGACAAGTCGCGCTCCCAGTCCGATGGGCGCCGTACGCGGCGGAGTGGTAGGGAGTTGATCGGCAACGTATTCGCCTAGAGCGCCGACCGTAAAGATGGCTACGGCCCATACCGAGCCCATGAAAGAAAGTGGAGTGCCGGAGAGATTAATCCAGCCCAGGTGCGCCGCCCAGGCTACAACGGCCGGGGCCGTCATGGCGCGCAGTCCAGCCACAAACCCAATACCGAATGTCAGACACAATCCGAATGCGAAACTCATAGTGTGTCCTCCAAGGACGGCAAGATTCACTTGTGGGCCCGCAATACCAAGCAATGGATGACTGTCGGGCGAGGGAGATTCATACATGCGCGAAAATTAATGAGTGCAGAAAAAATCGCGCCGGGCGATGGTTGTCGCCTCGACGCGGTGGAGCATGATGCAGGTGAAAACTGGTCAGTGCGGTCTGCGGCAAATCGAAATCAGCAGGCCGGGCCGTCCAGTTCCTACCACTAACAGGTTCGAAGGCTCGGGAGTCGGTTGCGCTTCCCATTGACCCTGGTTCGAGTCACATAGGAAGAACGCGGCTTAAAGAAGAAGCGCCGCCAATCGCCCAGACTGCCGATGGTAAGCTCTCGCTGATCATGCCACTGCAGATGAAATCGCGAACGAATCCGAACCGCTGCTCGCCGACAAGATCGCTCCAGCCAGCGGCAGTGTATGGCGTGATTGGTGAGAAGTTCGATTCCGGCAGGTCAAAGGCATTGCAAATCCTGAGCCCTGGTCAACTCTCCCCCAAGAGTTTGATTAGTCATTAGCACGTCTATAACCACTTGTAACCACAATCAATTCATCTACTTAGATCGCGATTGATGGGGCCCGAGCGCAAGTATTTGCACATTATCAGTACCACTATGGGAACTCGCCTTCCATCTGTACGCCGCGCCGCGACTCTCGAAAACGTCAGAGCGGGCCAGGCAGAAGATGTCGCTGCGTGATCGGGGAACCAAAAGGCTACTAGCGGGTATCCGATCGGATACCAATTTGGCGGCCGACGAGACTCTCTGTAACAGCCCCCGATAGCTATGTAGTTGCAAATAAAGCGGAATCAGAAGGACACAAAGCCGAGGTGGGCTTTGGCATGAGGGTTGCTCTAGTACAAAGCGTCACAGCAAGCTGCCAACGATGGTGAAGCGAAGCTAAAGACAAATCCAGTTTGGGTTCCACTGCAAGGAGCCTACCCCCAAGGAGGATGTCATGAAACGCAACCTGATCGCAACCCTGTCGCTGGTGGTGATGTCACTGCTCCTCACTGCCACGGGTGCCTTTGCTCAGTCCTATGTGAAGGCCAATGTGCCTTTCGATTTCAAGGTAGGCTCGGCACAACTGCCCGCCGGCTCCTACGACATTAAGGTCGACGATACTAGCTCAGCCGCGATCGTGATCCGCAACGGCGAGACCAGCGCGAGCGCGATGTCGACGGCGTGGCACGAATCTGCCCGCAACACGAGCCCGAAGCTGGTGTTCCACCGCGTCGGCAATCAGTACTTCCTGGCGGAGATCTGGAAGAGCTCGAACGCCGAAGGGATGATCGTTCCAACTTCCAAGCAGGAGAAGGAACTGGAGAAGGAATTGCAAGTCGCCAGCAACAACCGCGGCGGATATTACGAAGAGGTTGTAGTCGCGCTCAACTAACACATCCCTGCCGAGCCCAAACCAAGAAGCCGGAGGCAATCTGCTCCGGCTTTTTGATTTTTGTATCGTCTTCCGCTACTGCAATGCCGCTTGAATGGTACTCAGCAGTGAGGCCCGCGTAAAAGGTTTTTCCAGCAGCGTGACCCCTTCGCTCAATTCATGGCTGGCAACCAGTTCTCCGGTGTACCCCGACATATAGAGGAAGCGGGTTTCGGGGTGCGATTCCATGAGGTGCAAGACGAGTTCCGGACCGCTCATGCCGTGCATGACCACGTCGGTCAAGACCAGATCGATATGCTCAGGACTCGACTGGGCTTGCGCCACTGCCGACTTTCCGTCCTCGGCCTCGATCACGGAGTAGCCTTGGGCGTCGAGCATGCGCCGGGTGAGACCGCGTATCACCGGATCGTCTTCGACCAGCAGAATGGCGGTCCCTTCGCCGCGCCGAAACTCCGTTTCGCGTTCTGTCTCGGCAGCCAACCCGGCTTCGGCATCCGTGCAAGGCAAATACACCTTGAAGGTGGTTCCGCGACCTGGCTCGCTGTAGACCCAGATGTGGCCGCCACTCTGCTGCACGATGCCATAAACGGTTGCCAGACCCAGCCCGGTGCCTTTGCCGACCTCCTTGGTGGTGAAAAATGGCTCGAAGATGCGGGAGCGGGTGGCTTCGCTCATGCCGGTTCCGTTGTCACTCACCGCGAGCATCACGTAGCGGCCCGGTTTCATGGGCGGATGTTGCCGGACAAACTCCTCGTCAAACTCCGAGGTTGCGGTTTCAATGATGAACTTGCCGCCGTGCGGCATCGCGTCACGCGAATTCACCGCCAGATTCAATAACACTTGGTCCAGTTGGCCCGGATCTGCCCGCACGAATGCCAACTCCGACCGAGGCAGAAGCATGACGCTGACATCGTCTCCCATCAGCGGGCGCAGTAACTTGCAGACCTCTTTCAGCCGATCATTGAGATCGAGGACTTTGGGCTGCGATGGTTGCTTGCGGCTGAAGGCGAGAAGCTGACGGGTGAGAGCGGCTCCGCGTTTCGACGCATCGCGAATGTGGCCGATCAGCTCTTGCGGAAGCTCTTCGCTGGTGACATGCGTCCGCAGCAACTCGGCGCACATCGTGATGATCCCAAGAATGTTGTTGAAGTCGTGCGCTATGCCGCCCGCAAGCCGTCCCACCGCTTCCATCTTCTGGGACTGCCGCAGTTGGTCCTCGGCCTTCCTCTGCGCCGTCGTGTTTCGGGCGATGGTGGAAGCCCCGACGATCTTGCCGCTGGCGTCGCGAATGGGCGAAATCGAAACCGAGACGTGCAGGTGCTGTCCGTCTTTTGCGACCCGCACGGTATCGAAGTGTTCGACACGCTCTCCGCTGCGGATCCTTTCGAGGATGCGCGGAATCTCATCCTGGCGGTCGGGTGGGGCCAGCAACGTGATTGACCGGCCGATGACCTCGCTGGCCTCGTATCCGTAGATGTACTCTGCCCCCTTGTTCCAATGGGTGATGATGCCATCCAGATTCTTGCCGATGATGGCATCCTGGGAAGAATCGACAATCAGCGAAAGCCGGTTCTGATATTCCCAGAGTTGGCGGTCCCTGCGCTCGCTAAGCTCCTGATTGGCTCGTGTCAGTTCCGCTTCGATCCGTTTGCGGTCGCTGACGTCACGGATCGCGCTCAGCACCACGATTCCATCGTCCGTCGGCACCGGGCTGAGGCTGATCTCGACCGGAAACTCCGAGCCGTCACGCCGTCGTCCGCGAAGATCCAATCCCGCACCCATGCGGCGCGCCTTGGGTTGTTGCGCGAAATGATCGCGATGGTGGCTATGCTGTTCTCGGAGTGTTTCGGGCACGAGGGTTTCGATTCGCTGTCCGATCAACTCCTCTCTCGCGTATCCGAACAAGCCCTCGGTCTGCGAGTTGACCTGGACGATGACACCTTGTTGATTGACTGCCACGATGGCATCCGGTACGGCCTCAAGCAGGCTCGGCGATAGTAGTGTCGCTGCCAAACTGCGCAGCCTTCCACCTGCGCCTTCCGCACCTTCGCGCCGATCAAACGAATCCATATCCTCGCCCAGGACGAACTGTTGGGCTCTACTATACTTCCAAACTTCGTGAGTGAGAAATACGACCCTGGGATATATAGCGAATAGGCGATATTTAGGCTTACTCGGCTCGATGGGAATTGTAAGCGACTCTACTTACCCTGTCCCCGCCCATCCAGAGACAGGCGCCCGGCACCGAGAATTGCGATGGCTATCAGTCCCACCAGCATACAGAAGTCGGTGCGGCCTTCGTGCATGGCGGCCCAGAAACCCTGCTTGAGAAACATTGGGACCTTGGTGGTCGCGATCGCAACCACAATGTCGATCAGCAAAGGTAGGACTGCCAGCATGGTGAAGAGGCCAACGATGAGTAGAGCGCCGCATACGATTTCCACCACGCCTACAAACGGAGCCATGATTTGCGGAAAGGGGATACCTATCTTCTCAAAACGTCCCGGACCAAGCGCCGCGGGGAACAGGAATTTCTGAATCCCTTCGGAGAGGAACACCCAGCCGACGAGAATGCGAAGCAGAAGCAATCCCCATGCACCACGTCGCTGCGATACGAGTGAAGTCGTCATGCTATCTCCTTATGGGAATTCGTGGGTTAGACGTAATCGAACAAGGTCATAAACCCGAAGTCCATGTGTAACTGCTGGTGGCAGTGAAACAACGTGAGCCCGGGATTGTCGGCCACGAAATCAACTTCGGCTTCCTGGTATCCGCCCAGCATCACGACATCTTTCATCACGCCTGAGGTTGGTTGTCCGGCGATCCGCGTCAACTCGAAGCTGTGACGGTGCAGGTGGATCGGGTGGATGTCGTCGCTGGCGTTGCGCATTCGAATGCGGTAGCGCTTGCCTTCATGCAGATGAAACATAGCCGCCGCCATCATCTGATCCAGCGGGTAGGCGACACTGTTGATGGTCCACTGGTTGAAGCCGTCGAGCGCGGCGTTCTGCTTTTCGAAGAGCATGTCGAACACTTCATCGGGCGGCGCGGAAGTGGCGCCGGCATTGCCAAAGTGGGCGTAGCTCCACTTGAACGGTTTCGGCGGGAGCCACTGCGGCTTCCCCTTGTAGCTGGCGTACTCGACGACGATTCCCATGCCGTGATGCCGATCGTCGTCTGCCAGGTCGCCCATGATCCAGACGCCCGGGTGGTTCATCTCGACGATCGCGGAAATCCGCTCCGCCGTTCCCAGCCACAGGCCCGGTACACGAACTGGCTTCGGCAGCAGGTTGCCGTCCATGGCGACGATGCTGAAGCTGTGTCCCGGAAGCGCGAGGCTGCGAATCTCCGTGGCGCTGCCATTCAAAATGTGAAACAAGACGCGCTCTCCCGATTTGACGCGCACTGGCTCGCCATGGCCCAGCATGCGTCCATTAATGGTGAACAGTTCGTAACCGACTTCGTAGCCGTGCGGCATACCCTTGGCGAGCGAAGCCGTCATCCTGCTCTCGCCACTGTTCTTGAGCTGCGCGACCGTCGTCGCCGGCGAAAGGAAGTCCATCGCCATGTCGCCGCCGCGGCTCAACGTCGGCTGGAACTCTTTCAGCGTGAGGAAGACTTCACGGTCGTAGTTGCCGGCATGCTGTTTCGGTTCGATGTAAACCGGTCCGGCCAGTCCACTGTACTGGCCGTCTGCCAGGTTCGCTCCCGCGCGGACATGGGTGTGATAAAAGCGAAAGCCCGACGGCCTTGGCTCGAACGAAATTCTGCGGCTGCCGTGCGGCGGGATGAATGGCGTACCCTCTTCGGCGGCTCCATCGACATCGGTCGACAGAAACTGTCCGTGCCAGTGCAGTTGTTCCGGCGTGTCGGTCTCATTACGAATATCAACCGTGACGCGCTCGCCTTCTTTCAGCCGCAGCAGCGGTCCGGGGAACTGCCCGTTGTAAGTGGTGACGGACACAATGCGATTCGGAGCCAGCTCAACCGGCTTGGTGGCGATGGTGAGGGTGTAGTCGGCTGGAGTATCGCTTGGTGAGGCGGCGGTCGTCGGCGACCGAGTTAAGAGTTCCGGCGGCGACAGCAGGGCCGCACTCGCGACAACTCCGGCTGTTTTGAGGAAGTCCCGGCGAGAGACGTGGAAGCTAGACATGATCTTCATCCCCACGGCGAGATGCCGACCGCATTTACGGGTCAACTATATCGAATACTGACGACTTCACTTACTAAGGTCTGGAAAGACCGGCGAACTCAGCTAACTTACTCATTCAAAACGGTCGAATGAGACCGGAATCGGTCTGACAACCCAGGCCTTTGCCTCGGAACGACTTCGTAGTAGGGCACCTCTATCGCGTCTTCCCCAAGTCGATACCCCCTTCCGCGACGCGCGGCGGCAACTGCAGCTTGCGATTGATTACTGCTTGGGCAACGACTGCAACAGACTCACCAGGTTCTGAGGAACGACGTGAATGAAGCCTCTGCGTGGACTGTCGATGTCGGCTATGAGAAGGAACGAGATCGAGACCACCAGCGGGAGTATGAATAGCATCATTCCTTTTGCGCTACGCGCCCCATAGCCGACCAGCACATTACAGCAGACGGCGATGGCGATCATTAAGGCCCATGCCGACGATGGGATGCGGTTCCACCATGCCGCCTGCGTGTAGCCCTGCGAGTTCAGCACATCGTTCATCCCGGCGGCGGTGAGCGCCATCAAGGGCGTCGGCTGCGCCTTCGCGGGAGTTTCCACCGCCGACCACATCTCCGATTGCAGCTTGGCGGTGTCGGCATCGATCTGCATCAGCTCTTCGTGATCGCGGGTGCGGTAGAAGCCAATCCGCAACTCGGTATATTTGCGGAGTTGGGCCCGCACTGTCGCCGCATCGCTCGCCGGCAGCAACCCTACCCGAAGGTACTCGGTGCCGATCGCATTGGCCTCGGCTTCCTCGTAGTTCTTGCGCTGATCGTAGCGGGTGGTGGACATGGAAAAACTGAATCCGATGATGAGGCCGAGCAGCGTGAGAGTAGCGGTCTCGACCAGTCCGAAATCCTCGCGCAACTCATCTTTCAGGGGACGCCGGCGGCGGATGAAGGCTCCAACCTGCGCCGCTAGCCACAGTACGATCACCGAAAGTAGGAAGAAAATGACGGGATAGTTCATTATGGTTTGTGTTCCGGCCATACCATCAGCTTAGCGCACGCCTGCAAATAAGGCACCCATTTCGTTAGCTATGCTGCAACGGCGATCTTGCGGGGTCCTTGATCAAACGTCCGCGTGATTCGTGGGATCAATGGCGACCTTGATTCCTCGCGGCCGCGGACGATTGGGAAACCGCTCTGTAGGCACAGCAAGTTCGCTGGCGTCGCGATGCGACAAAATCGTGGGCGTCATGATCTCGACCCCTCCGTCAGCGAAAGCGTCGAGCACGTTGCGGCGCAGGGCCGCACGAGACTCAAAAATTCCCCCCGATGTCTTGGTCCAGGCGCGCAGTTCATATTCCACGGAGTAGTTTCCAAAGGATTGTTCGAGCACGCGCGGAGCCGGATCGGTCGCGATCTGCTCGGTTCGCGCCGCTCCCTCCAGCAGCAGCTTATGCACGGTACGCCAATCGATGTCGTAGCCGATGGTGGCAACAACTGACACTGCAACCCCGTTATTCAGGCCGTGCGTGCTGTAGTTGGTGACGGAGTCAGTCAATACTTTGCTGTTGGGAATGGCGACTTGCTCATTGCCCGCCGTCACCATCCTGGTCACCAGCAGAGTCTTCTCCGTGACTGTCCCATACACGCCTTCGATCTGGACAACATCGCCTACCTTGAATGCGCGGGCATAAGTCAGCAGGATTCCCGCCAGCAGGTTGCCAATGAAACCACTGGACCCGAAGGTCACTAGAGCACCGACAAACACCGAGAAACCCTTAAAGAATGCCGAGTTGGAGCCGGGCAGGTAGGGGAAGCTCACCATCAGCACGAAGAGAAAGAGGATGGTGCGGCTGAGCTTGTAGGTTGGATCGGCCCACTCCGCCGGAAACTTCTCGAACACAATGTTCCCATTCTGAATGGAATGGAAAAGGTACTTCAGGCCCTTGAGAATGATCCAGGCGAACAGCAGAATTACGAAAAGGTAGCCGAGGTTTGGAACGTAGTTCTCTGCCGCTGTGGCGGCATCCTGCAGTGGCCGACCGAGAAGCTTACTCACGGCAGCGGTGAATACATGGGTTTGAGGAAAGATGGCGAAGCCGGTAAAGAAGTAAGCCAGAACCAGCGCAGCCGCCATCACGTTACGAAGCAAGAGAAAGCAGAATCGAACGACCCGGCTGGCGTGAAATCGGGGGTTGGTTTCGCCAGCCTTTACGCTGGCGCGGAGTCGGACCTGCCAGGCACCGATCTGTTTGTCGATAAACCAGTAGGTCAGTCCCATGATGTAGGTTGCCAGAAACAAAATCAAACTGGCGACTACTACGTAATACAGACCGACCAGCATGCCACTCAGCCAGTCCAGTTCGGATTCTGGGCGCAAGCGAGCTATGGCATCTCCCGCACCGGTCAGTAGTCTGTCGGCGGGTCCGCGCAGTAGCAGAAGTAAGGTGAGGACAGCGATGCTTACAGCCGAAAAGGAGTTGCGCCAGCGAAGGGTCCGTCCACCGCGGTTAAGCAGGAAGGTGCGTATTCCCCATCGCGCGGCTGCAACCGCCACCAGGAAGATCAGAACCTGTAGAAATAGCCGGAATAGCCGAAACGCCGATTCGGCAATGCTTCCGCTCTGATCCAGTGCTTGCATTGCGTTACTCCTTGGCTATTGCAACGATTGCCCTTGCTCAACCACCAGCTTGTACGCGACGTAGTACTTGTAGATATTGCTAACATACTGTACTGTCACCGGCCCAACATTCTTGGACACCAGCAACTCAACGTTGCCGAACCATACGTTCGGATCCAAGCCTTGTGAGGGTGCCTTCTTACGCAGTTCCGCGATGCGATTCGGGCCGCAGTTGTAGGCCGCGAAGGTGAGCAGCAGGCGGTTCGTGGGATCGATCTTCGGGTCGCTGAAGTAGTCTGTTGCAATCGAATTCAGCAACTTCACGCCGGCATGGATGTTGTTCTCCGCCGTGTAAACATCGTGGATGCTGATGGGCGCTGCGGCCGCGGTTGACGGCTTGACCTGCATGATCCCGACGGCGCCTCCGGGACTCCTCGCCGCTTGATTCAGCATGGATTCCTGGTAGCCCTGGGCCACAATCATCAGGTAATCGAAGTGGTATTGACCGGCGTACTTCTTGAAGAACTCGACGGTCTCTTCGAACTTCTTGAGTTCCGCAGCGCTGGTGGGATTCTTGACCCACTGGTCGCTTTGCAGGTAGCGTCGCCACAAGGTGTTGCCGAACGACGTTCCCATGGCATGGGTCTTTATGAACGCATCCACCAATTGCTTGAGTTGCGGATTGTTCTTCCGCATCGCGAATGCCAGGTCGCCTTCGGTGCCAACAACCAGCTTTGGTTGCGGAATAATTCCGGGAAATACACTGGCCCAGAGGTCAGCGCGCTCATTAAGCGTAACGGTCGCGGGGAGGATGCCTGCGTTCACCATCTCCAGCAGGTCTTCGTCGATCAAGCTCTTGTCTGCTTTTTCGACCAGCATCGGCGGCTTGCCCTGCTTCTGCAGCGATTCGTTTACTTTCTGCAGATTGTCATAGTAGGTGGTGAGTGGGTTGACGAAAACTTTCTTGCCGCTGAGTTTTTCGAACGATGAAAGCGGGCCGAAGCCCTTGCGCGTGACCACGATCTGTTTCACGTCGGTTTGTATCGGGGTCGAGAAGGCAACCCGCTGCTCACGGTCGGGAGTCACTACCAATCCGTAAGCGATCAGATCGCCCACGCCCTCGTTCAGGGCAGATTCCAGTTGGTCGGGCCGGATCGGGATGAACGTAACCTGCACGTGCTGCCTGGTGTGCAACTTCTCATTGAGGAAGCGCTCGAAGTATTGCAGTGCCTCGTAATAAATGCCCTCCGGCTGTCCATTCACGTAGAAGAAACCAGAGCGGCTGTAGAGGACGAGCGCGCGGATGCTGCCGCGCTTGACCATCGCATCCAGGTCTCCGGTTTGACGCTCGAAATTCAGTGGCAGCCCGGAGCCCGGGGATTCGGGCGGAGCTTTGCCGGCTGCGGCAGCACCGGAGTTCGTTGACTGCGGCTGGGGCGCAGCCGCGGTCGTGGCGCAGCCGTGCGCGAGTAGAAGGCCCAACAGCAACGCGAGCCACGGGTTTCTTCGATCAGAGGTAGTGTTTGTGAACACTGCCGTCCTTCCGTGCAAAATCATCTGCGTCGGCGTCTTGACGTCGCTTGAGACGAATGAGCGCGCGCCGTGATGTGCTCGGCTGCGCGCTCATTCGTTCGTCACTGTGTTACAGCTTTGGCCGTCGCCTTACTCGCATCTTTTATGGCAACGGCAGTCTTCTCCCCGCCCTTCTCGGTGTATTTAACCGAGACCTTGGCGCCGTCTTTGAGGCCGTCATAAGTGTCCACGCTGCCGGCTGCAACGGCCTTGCCGGACGCATCGACGCCCTTCACCGTCGTCTTGTCCGTCCACTTGATGGTGTGTTCCGTGCCGTCAGAGGTCTTGACCACCATGGTCTTGGTGCCCTTGTCGACACTTTTCACGATGCCGCTGACAGCATGAACCACGTCTTCAGCAACCGCAGCCTGCCAGGCTACGGATGCCACGAGAACGAATACTGCGGCCACCAGCATGCTGAACCGCTTCGAACTAACCTTCATTGCAATTCTCCTTTTGGATTTGTTGTCGGTTGGAACGGGTTTGCCGTCATTAGCCTGTTCGGCCAAAACGGGCGAGGAAGGCCTTACCGCCCTCCTCGCCGCCGACTTCGGTTGTACGGACTTTCGCAAGTCCGCTTTCTTACGCCCTAGTCACCAGCGTGACTAATCGCCCTTGCGTCCCTGACCTGCTGCAAGATCTGAGACAGGTTGTAGGACTCCGGAGCCTGCAGCGGCGGGAACTGCCTGATAACGTCATCAGCTCTTTCTCCCACAACAACTGGCCAAGGGGCAGCATGTTCCAGTCGTACAGATATGCCGTAGATGGTGAGGCCATCGCGCCCGCGACCCCCAGGGCGGATTTTGGGTCGTCCAACCCGCCAGCGATCTCGAAGGGGTCGCGGCGGATGTTGTCCACCATAGTCCAGCCATAGGTTATCTTCCCCTGCATCGCGCCGGTCGGGCTGGTGGGGGTCATCGTGTAATACATCTTCCAGTTCTTGTAACGCACTGCGGAAGGTGTCGAGTTTGAATAGTAGAAGAAGGTATCGCGCGCCGACTTGTCGGACGTGCCTTCGAGATAGGCCCGCTGATCAACACCGTCGAGCATGGTCTTGACGATGCCGGGGTACTTACCGGCCTGTATCTGCTTGTTGAGGTCGTCGCCCTTAGGACCGCCGGCGATATCGACAAACGTCGGCACCCAGTCCAGCGAGGCGAATATTCCGTTAATGACGGTGTTCGGTTTGATGTGCCCGGGCCAGCGAATGACGCACGGAGCACGCATGCCGCCTTCCCAAGTAGTGAGCTTCCCGCCTTTGAAGGGCGTGACGCCGCCATCCGGGTAGGTGATGACTTCCGCGCCGTTATCGGTGGTGAAGACGATGATGGTGTTGTCGAGCTGGCCCATGTCCTCCAACTTCTTGAGGACGTAGCCGATGTTGTCGTCCATCTGCTTCATGCCGGCTTCGTTGGCTCCCCAGTCCATGCCGCCCGGCTCGCCAATCATCGCTTCGTACTTAGGCGACAGCACGGTGGTGATGTGCATGCGCGCGGGGTTGTACCAGACAAAGAAGGGCTTGTTGGTCTTCTTGGGGTCGTTGCGGTCGAGGAAATCGATGACCTTGGATGAAATTTCCTCGTCCACGGTCTTCGAACGCTCCAGCGTCAGCGGCCCTTCATCTTTGCAAGTCTGGTTCTTCTCCGTGCCGTCAGACGAGTGGCACCAGAGTACGGGCCGCGGTGGTGTCAGACAGATCGTAGTTCTGGGATCCACTGCGCCGGGGACTTCGGTGAGGCCGGGTATCGGTGTGTTCTTGCACGGCGGCGCGATGCCCTGCACCGTCGGGGTTTTATTGAGATCGGGAAAACTTACCCCTTGCATGGCATCGAGGTGGTAGAGGTAGCCCCAAAACTCCTGGAAGCCGTGTGCGGTGGGCAGAGCCTGAACGTGATCGCCCAAGTGGTTCTTGCCGAACTCGCCGGTGTTGTAGCCGAGATCATGCAGGAACACGGCGAGCGCCGGCGTGCCGGGCCGAAGATAGGACGGGCTACCGGGGAGTTGCGGCGGGATCATGCCCGTGCGCAGCGGGTGCATGCCGGTGAAGAAAGCATTGCGCCCGGAGGTGCAGCTCTGCTCGGCATAGTAGTCCGTGAAGAGCGCGCCGTCATTGCCAATGCGGTCGATGTTGGGCGTTCTCCCGACCATCAGGCCGCGATGGTAGATGCTGGGCTGCATCCAGCCGATGTCGTCACCCATGATGAACAGGATGTTAGGTTTCTGTGCGGTTTGAGCGGCAACAGGAGACGCGCCCACGCCGACCAAAAAACTCGACACGGCCAGCGCTCCCAATGTTAGTTTTCGTACACTTGCTCCGAAATCCATGCTGTTCTCCTAGCAAATAAGTCTGGTTGGCCTTAGCCAACCCAAGGTCGCAATGACTCGAACGTTGGGATTATCTCGCAAAGAGAAATCCTCCTTCCGCGGAAACTGTTGAAATCGGGGGGTAGAAGTTGTTTAATTACGAGAAAGGATACACTTCTCTCGGCTCGAAGAATACTTACACTGAAGTGGTTCCGTTACGAATTCTCTTCACCTCTCAGCGCCGTTCCCAGGTTCGGTTCGGACTGACTTCTTCCCCGCTGACAACTGGCAACTGACCCCGATTCTGGTTACCTTCGTAATGTCGCGATGTCGATTTCGCGTGACGCGGCCCGCTTCGAAGGTCTATTTCTAAAACTCGGCATGTTTTGCGGCAAATGACCGGCGCGGAGCTCGCCACTTCCCGTATTCGCCTTATAAGGTCCGTCCGGCGGTATCGGAGACGCTTGCTTCTCGCGTCGGCTTCTGCGAAAAAGATGGCAAAATGCCGTCTTTTGGGCCACCTAAGTTCTTTGAAATGCCAGCTAAGTCCCACGGGCAGACATGGATACGTATAACCCTATAAAGAATCAACGACATGCGAACATTTTACGCCCAAACCATTGATTCTAAACAACCGTGAATAAGCAATTTTACGTGTTCTAGTCGACTAGAACACCCTCTGGATCCTGGTAGACACGCCCCCAGCCGTGGATGTCGATTTGCTACGACGATTCCGCGGCATGCCTTACTATGCTGTGAGCGGAGCGTGTCACTTCCCTGATATGCGCGGGCAGTTTGCCTTCGCGGTCGAGTAAGCACAGAAAAGAAGGTTCGATGGAAATCGCCCAAGCCGTTCTCAGCAGCGTGGTGGTCGAGCCGGGAAGTTGGCGCGCCGATTGGGCATGGGGCCTGCCTTTAATTGTCCTGACGGTGGTGATCCACGTATTAGGGCTTGGGCTTATGGCCCAGAAGGCGGTCGGCATTTCAAACCGCATGTTTGAACGCCGTCATCCCACGGTTGTGTTCGTCGCGGTGGTGGGAGCCACGACATTGGCGGCCACCTGCCTGCACGCGCTGGAGGCGGGTATCTGGGCAGGCGCCTACCGGCTTCTCGGCGCTATCCCCGACGTCAGGTCCGCGATGCTCTATTCGCTCAATGCGATAACCAGCTACGGGCACGCAGCGCTGGCGCTGAAGGACCATTGGCAACTCCTGGGAGCGTTGGAGGCGCTGAACGGATGGCTCCTGTTCGGGCTGACTACGGCGTTTCTGTTCGGCATGATCGAGAAAGTGTGGGCGTTAGGGAGCAAGTCAGGTCGGGGGTAGTTTTTTGTAGTGTGCCGAACACGAGCACGAAAAAATGGGCGGCCCCTTGTGAGCCGCCCGCCGGGTAAGTGTTGGATGCTTAACTACTGGCCTTCGTGCGCCTTCATCAACTCAGTGATTTTGGCTTTTATGGCCGACAGGTTAAAGGTGGCGGGGTCCTGCATGGGTGGATAGTCGATGGCCGTCATCGCCAACTTACCGACGGTCTGCTGGACCAGCACGAAGCGCCAGAACTCGCGCGCAAAGAAATCGTTCATGTAACCGCCTCCCATGTTGTTCGTACTCTCACCCCGGATCGACGGCGTACGCTCGAACGGGTCTTGGCGAATATTCACGATGGTAGGCATGTCGGTGGTGACCTTCTCACCAGGCCAGCCCCAGGGCTGCTGGAAGAATTGGAACTTGAAATCATCGATGCGGATGGCGCCCAGATGAGGGCCACCGAAATAGAAGATTTCATGGCGGGCGGATGGTCCCGTTCCTGTAATCAGAGCGGTCTGGTCATAACCATCCAAGTGGTTCTTGTACGTGCGGTCCCCGAACTTCGCTCCTTTTAACAGTTGATTGGTAACGTCCGGGGCTCCGGCAGCGGTTGAAAGCGTGGGCAACCAGTCGAGGCCCGAGATGATGCCATTCTCAACCGCGCCCGGCTTGACGTGTCCGGGCCAGCGGATGATCGCGGGCACGCGGAATCCACCTTCGAAGACGGTGCCCTTGGTCGCCCTGAACGGCGTCATGCCGCCATCCGGCCAGGTGAAGACTTCGGCCCCGTTGTCGGTGGTGAAGATGACGATGGTGTTATCAGCTTCGCCGATATCTTCCAGGTGCTTCAGGATTTCGCCGATGCTGTCATCCATCTGCGCCATGCCGGCTTCTTCGATGTTGTAGTTATTGGTGGCGTTCATCATCGCCTGATACTTGGGCGGGATGTAGCTGAAGACGTGCATGCGGGTGGTGTTGTGCCAGATGAAGAAGGGCTTGCCGTCCTTCTTGGCCTTGTCCATGAAACCGTTGGTCGCGCCGACCAGCACATCGTCAAAGGTTTCCATGTCGTACTTGG
Organism: uncultured Acidobacteriaceae bacterium; assembly: GCA_963779555.1. Classification (GTDB taxonomy): domain Bacteria; phylum Acidobacteriota; class Terriglobia; order Terriglobales; family Acidobacteriaceae; genus DASRAA01. The sequence goes on along the minus strand of CAVZYS010000011.1, from coordinate 174,780 downwards.
CAGGTTTGCCCATTTGCCAGTTCTGCATGTCCTTCATGTTGGGGAATGGCGCCAGCGGGCCTTCATCCACGATCTTCTGCTTGCCGACAGCACCCCAGCGCGGCTCACCGTAGGGTCGTCCTTGTCGGTCGCCCAGCAATGGGTCAGATTGCGCGGACCGGTTTTGTCGATCCAGTCCTGGGGATAGTCAAACCAGTAGGGATCGGACATGGCATCGAGGTGATAGAGGTATCCAAAGAATTCATCGAAACCGTGCAGACACGGGAGGAACTTGTTCAGGTCGCCAAGATGGTTCTTGCCGAACTGGCCGGTCTCGTAGCCCTGCGCCTTGAGAATAGTGGCAAGGGTGATGGCCTGCGCCGGCATTCCCACGTCAGCGCCCGCCTGGCCCACGGTGGTCAAACCGGTGCGGATGGGCAACTCGCCGGTGATGAAGTTGGCGCGTCCCGCTGTGCAACTGGCCTCAGCGTAGTAGTCGGTGAACATCATGCCCTGGGCGGCGAGTTTGTCGAGGTTCGGCGTCTTGCCCGACATGATGCCGCGGTGGTAAGCGCCAATGTTGAACCAGCCCACATCGTCGCCCATGATGACTAGAATGTTGGGATGCTTTGCGCTTGCTGCTTGCGCATGTGCGGTCGTACTACCACCCGCCAGCAAGAAGCTGGAAATGGCAAGCGCTCCCAGTGTCAGTTTTCGAACTCCTGCACCAAAATCCATACTGAATTCTCCTGTTGCACGTGCTACTGGTTGGCCTCCTCGCGGGGAGGCTTGCGATGGGCGGACGAACCCATCAGAGGTCACGACCGGGAGTGTGTCAAAGGTTCCCTAAACGCTACGCCATTTTCAGGGATTTGCGAAGTATATTCATACTTTCGTTACGGTCACATTAAGAATCCCACGTCACAGCCGAATTGAAACCTCACGCACTTTTTCCTTTCCTCGGCGCGACGCGGCGTTTCGAGGCACGCGGGGGACCTTCGGTAATCGCAGCAAAGCCCCACTCAACCAACAGAAGGTTGAGTATGGCACCCGCTGGGTTGTCGATGTAGTTACTAATTTAGCTCCAGGCGCAATTCCTTCGTGACCGGAAGCGCGATTAAACGCTCATTTTCCAGCAGTTCAGCCTATAATCGCGCCACTAAGAGCGGGGGATGGCATGGCACCCGGCCCTGGCGACATCACGCTACTACTACGGCAGTGGGGAGCTGGCGATCGCCAAGTCGAGGGCAGGCTGTTTGAGCTGCTGATGCCGGACCTGCACAAAATTGCGGTGCGCTGTTTTCGCGGCGAGAGGGCCGGAAATAGTCTCCAGCCTACAGCGCTGGTCAACGAGGCGTTTCTGCGGCTGACGAAAACTAAAAACATCGACTGGCAAGACCGGGGCCATTTTCTCGCTATATCAGCGAGGGTGATGAGGCGGTATCTTATCGACCACGCTCGCGCCCGGCCAAGCATTCAGTTTCTGCCCATGGAAGGGCTTCCGGAGAGGGTACTGGGCAAGCACACCCCGTTGGAACTGGCGGTTGCGGTGGACACGCTACTCGACGAACTGGAAACCGAATCGCACCAGAGACGAGCGGTGGTGGAGCTGAAGTTCTTCCTGGGGCTGACCGATGCGGAGGCTGCCGAGGCGCTGGGCCTGACGCTGCACACGTTTCAGCGGGAGTGGTTTCGGGCGCGGCGCTGGATGTTCGAGCGCTTGACGGCGGAGTCATGACAGATACAGAGCGCACGCGAGACGACGAATGGGTGATGGAGATCCTCGCGGAGGCGCGGCAGAAGCCGCTGGCCGAGCGCGAGACCTATCTGCTCGCGGCATGCGAGGGGAACCAGGGATTAATGCGCGAGTTAGCCGACACCATAACGTGGGAGGAGCGCATGGGCCCGTTCCTGAACCATCCCATGGTGGTGGTGAACGACCCGGCGCGGGATTTTCGTCACGGCCAGATGGTGGCGGGACGGTTCGAGATCGTGCAGGAGATCGGCGAGGGCGGGATGGGGATCGTGTACGAAGCCTTCGACCACAAGCGCAACCAGCGGGTCGCGCTGAAGTTTGCCAGAGCTGGCTTTCAGCGCCTGCTGACGCCCGAGCTCGAGGGCGCGTTGAAGGTGCGGCATCCCAACATATGCCTGGTGAATGAGATCCACACCACGGAAATCGAGGGCCAGGAAGTCGACTTCCTCACCATGGAGTTCGTGGAGGGCGAGACGCTCTCGCGGTATTTGTCGGACCACGGCAAGTTGCCGCAAAAGGACGCGCTCGAAATCGCCCGTCAGCTCTGCGCTGGAATCGCGGAAGCGCATCGCAGCGGGATCATCCATCGCGATCTGAAGAGCGGCAACGTCATGATCAGCCGAACGGCCCAAGGCGGCATGCGCGTGGTGATCATGGACTTCGGGCTGGCGGGCTCGCCGGCGGTGGACTCGGCGGAAGGCGGCACCCCGGGGTACATGGCGCCTGAGTTGGCGATGGGGGCGAGGGCATCGGGCGCCTCCGATATTTACGCGTTGGGGGTGATTCTGTACGAGATCGTGGCCGGCCGGAAGCCGGTTGAGGAGCCGTCCGCGGACCCGAACAAGCCGAACCGGGTTCCGGCTCCCACCAGCTTGAACAAGGGACTGGACCCGCGATGGGACCGGGTCATCCTGTCGTGCATCAATGCGTCGCCCGAACTGCGCCCTGCCGACGCGCGGCTGGTGATTGCCGCGTTGGAGAAGAGGCCGATTCGCAAAGCGCCGTTTGTCGCGGTTGGGTTGCTGATCGTGGCCGCGCTGGCGATCCGCCCGGTGCGGGAGCGGCTGCATGACCTTATCTGGCCGCCGCCCAATGTGCGGCTGGCTATCCTGCCGTTGGAAGGAGCGACGAACGCAGCGGACATTGGCGAAGGAGTGCTGCAGGACGTCTCCGACCGCATTGGGCGGATGAGCAGTGGACTCCGCAACGTGGTGGTCATCCCGCCGTCCGAGATGCTGGATAAGCAAGTGCACACTGCCGAGCAGGCCCGGGACGTGCTGCACGCGACGCACGCCCTGCAAACCACGGTGAAGAACGATGGCGGAGAAATCGTGACTGATGGGGCGGTGATCGACCTGGCGACTAAGACCCGCCTGCGCGAGTTTTCGGGGCGGTACTCGCCGGCGACCGTTGGAGCTTTGCCGGCAGCGCTGGCGGGTACGGTTTCCGTAGCGTTGCGGCTGCGAGGGCCCGCGTCCCCGGAGGTGATTTCGGCGGCCGCGACTCCGGCCTACGATCACGGGCTGTACCTGCTGCGCAGAGACCATCAAAGTTACAACGAGGCGATTGCATCGTTCGAGGAGGCGGCGCGGATCGATCCCAGTTCTGCATTGCCGCTGGCTGGGCTGGCGGAAGCCTACATCATGAAATTCGATGAAAAGGGGCAGGAGAGCAGTCTGGGAGACGCCCGCCGGGCGTTGCATGCCGCGGAAGGGCTGAATCCGGATTCGCCGCGGGTGCTTCTGGCCGCTGGCCTGCTGAAAGAAAGAAGCAGCCAGTACGAGCAGGCGCTGGAAGACTACCGCCGCGTGCAGGAACTGGAACCGCGGAATGTGGAGGCATTGCGGCGCATTGCGGGAGTGTATGACAGCCTCCAGATGACGTCGCAGGCCATAGAAACGTATCAGAAGGCTATCGCACTGGATCCGGATTACTACGGCGGGTATCACGGGCTCGGGGTGTTCTACTACTACCACGGCATGTATGCGGAAGCAGCCGAGCAGTTTCAGAAATCCATCGACAGGGCGCCTGGTTTGTACGACGAGTACACCAACCTGGGAGCTTGTTTCGATGAGCTGGACCGGGATGACGAGGCAGAAAAAGCGCTATTGACGTCGCTGAAGCTGCACGAGACCCCGAACGCCTTGAACAACATGGGAGCCATGCTCGCCTATCAAAAGAAGGATGCGGAGGCGGTCGGATACTACAAGCGCGCCATCGCGATCGATCCGTCGTATTACGTTTACTTTGAGAACCTGGCGGATTCTCTGCGGAGACTGGGGCGGGCCCGCGAGGCCAGTGCCGCGTACACCAAGGCGATGGACCTGGCTATGGAGGTGTTGAAGGAAAACCCGCGTTTGGGGTATCCGCGAGGCTTTGTGGCCTACATTGCGGCCCGGCTGGGAGACCGCAGGCGAGCGGAAGACGAGATAGCCCAGGCGCGGCAGATGTCGCCGGGAGAAACCAAGGTAATCCGCAGCGCGGTGTTGACCTATGAAGCGCTGGGAGAGCGGGACCATGCTATCGGGGCGCTCGAGGGAGCTACGCCGGATTTGATACGGGAATTAAATCGTCAGCCGGACCTGGCGGACTTTAGTCAAGATCCTCGCTTTAGACAATTAGTAGCCCAGAATTCAAAAGGAGGAAAATGAAATGGCAACCGTGACAGCAGCACCAACAAAAGCAACCCACGAGATCCAGATCGCGCTGGATAAAGGAGTAGCCGTTCCACATATCCCTGCCAGCATGAACGTGGGTCAGACCGTGCAATATGCCAGCAAGGACGGCCCTGTCACCATTCTGTTTGTGGACAACGGTTCGCCGTTTGTCGATGCCAGCGGTAATGACATACAGGTGATCACGAGCGCCGCGCCGCCTCTGCCTTTGAGCAAGAAGGGCACATTCGTGAGTCGCTGTTTCATCACGTTGAAGAACGGGATGACGGTAGGCTACGGCCCTGGGGGCGGTGGCAATCACGTCGTGAAGCAGCCGACACCGGGGCCGTGATCAGGCCCATCAAGGCCGGGCGAAAGGGCTCGCCTTGCCGAGGAGCGGATTTTGCTACGGGAATTAAATCGCCACCGAACTTGGCGACGTTCTTCAAGATCCCGCTTTAGACAATTAGTTGCCCGAAATTCAAAAGGAGGAAGATAGAAATGCCAACCACAGCACACCACGAAATCGAAGTAAAGCTGGTAGGCGGGCATCCCGTGCCGACCATACCTTCGAATTTGAACCATGGGGAGACGGTTCATTACTTTAGCAAGGACGGTTTGGTCATTATCCTGTTTCCCGACGGTACGCCGTTCGTCGACGCCACTGGCGCCGACATGCCGATGGTTACCAGCCTAGACCCAGCGCTACCTTTGAGTAAGACAAACACCAACCCTGGATTCGCCTGTCGCTGTTACCTCACGCCAGCGGGCGGGACCACAGTGGGATGGAGCCCGGACTATCCCGTGGCCGGTGGCAATCACGTCGTGCACTAAGGGTGGACAGCGCAAAGCCCGGACGATCGGGGCGAAGAAGCCGAACCTCGCCTTGCCGGGGAGCGGATTTTGCGGGTATAATCAGAGTTTCGCCCCCGCAACCCGGGAATCATCTGGAGTAAGTCATGGCACAAGTTTGCGAAGTATGCGGCAAAGGGCCGCAGTCGGGTAACAACATCAGTCACGCGCACAACGTCACCAAGCGGCGCTGGAGCGTCAATCTGCGCCCCGTGAAGGCCAAAACCGCCCAAGGCAACAAGCGTATGCGGGTATGCACGTCATGCCTCCGCAGCGGCAAGGTTGTGAAGGCATAAATCTCTCTACTGCAGTAGTTTAGATGCGAAGACCCTCCACAAGTGGGAGGGTTTTGTTTTGGTGCGGAAGATGGTTGCTGGTAGCTGGTTAGGACCGTTACAGGCGGGCAAGTTTTTGCATAACGAAGAGCACTCCGACCATGGCTCCCAGTAGCGCGCCGGCGAGGACGTCGATGGCGTAGTGGTAGCCGTCGTAGACCGCGCCCATGCACATAAGAAGGTTGCAAAGCAGCAGCCAGGGCGCGAGCCGGGGGAAATAGCGACACACAAACACCAGCACCGTGAAGGCCAGCATGATGTGAGCGCTGGGGAAGGCGTTGCCGTGGACTCCGGCGCTGTCCTGGATCCAATTCACCAAGAGGTGGAATGGTCCCGCCGATGGTACAGCCGGCAAAGCGGCTGCGTATTTCACATTGTGGGACGGGCTGCGCGTGGGGAACAGCAGATAGGTGGAGTAACAGACGGCATAGCCCACGCTGAGAGCGTCGGTCATGCGGCGGAAGGCACCGGCGAAACGGGCGCGGCGGCGCAATACCCATAGCGCACCGGCGACAGCCGGATAGAGGGGATAGAAGGTGAGGTAGCCGAAGTCCAGCAACTCACGGAACCACGGCGATGAGTACCGATGCAGCCAATCGGCGGGCGGGAAGGGGAACAGCGCCGACTCCCATGCGATGAGTTGGGGATTCTGCCAAGCGCCGCGCAGCGCCAGCGAGAGGAACGAAACCTCTTCAAAGACAGTGAGGAAGAAGATCGCGGGGAGCCAGTTGTGGGCGAACTCCCAAAGCCAGCTGTCGCTCTGTTTGCGGGCGAGCACCATAATCGCCGCCATCGCCATCGCGTTCCATGAAACATACCAGGGCCAGTGCGGGATGTATGCATAGCGCGCGCAGACCAGCATGGTCAGCGCAAGATGCACGGCGAGGTAGAAGCGGTCGCTGAGGTTCATTGGGACGTGCTTGAGTGTAGCAAGAGGAAGCAGGTAACTGGTCACGGGTAATTGGTAATTCGTCAACGGCGGCAATTTGCCAGGGTTTGGGGAGGGACCGGGAGGCGGTCGTGTAACAACGCAAATGTGCCAATGCCTTGTGCCTAGTAGTGGCATTATGGGCACACCCAGAGCAATAGCTAGTGTTCTGGAAGCGCAAAAAAAGGCCGGAGTTTGAGGCTCCGGCCGGTGGGTAACACAGTGTGGCAGGTTGAGATTACAGCATGAGCTTGCGGCGAATAAAGCCGGCTAGGCCGACGATTCCGGAGCCGAACATAACCAGCGTGCCAGGCTCGGGAGTCCCGATTCCGCCGGAGCCGCCGTTAGTCACGATGGTGACGAAGTTGTTGCAGGGGCCACCGCCCAACGCATTGCCATCCGCGCCGCAGACGCCGCCGTCCACGTTGATTCCGGTCCAGATGCTGGTATCCAGGTTGCCGAACTCGTCATGCGCGGAAGTGGCCCAATTGCTCAAACCGGCAGAGGTTAGACCGGTGTTGATCGGGAAGCTGGCAAACGCGGTCGGGATGACCACATTGTTGGTAGCACCACCGACGTTTGAATATCCAGCGGTTACACCCACGAGGCTTCCATCCTGACCCAGCGCAACCAGACCCAGGCCAGTTCCGCTTCCGGACCAGTTGATGCTATCGAACAAGAAACCTGCCGGACCATTGGCAACGGGGCCAGGGCCGAATATGTTGTGCCAATCCGCATCCTGTCCAGTCAGCATGATGCGGCTGCCAAAACTGGCTTGCGTGAGACTGGCGGCGGTAAGGGCAGAGTAGTCCGGATACGGGTTCCAGCCACCCTGCGGTGAAGCGATTACCAGGACATTGAACGTTCCGGTAGGCAGCGGACCGCTGTCCGAGAAGGTAACGGTATCCCCGGGAACCGACGCTGCCGAGAGTGCTTGGTACGGGCCCGAACCATAGTCCATCCGCCTGAATACCACAACCATTGATTGGCGCTGCGACCGCCATGGTGCTGAAAGCCACCAAAGCGAACAGGACCGTCAGGAAAACCCTAAAGCTAGGCGCAAACTTCATAGCTGGTAACCCTCCTCGATGTTGGATGTTGGATGTTGGAAAGTCTGGAATTTGTGGCGCGATCCCCAATCCTAACCACCCGACCTTGTCAGTAAGCTGCTAGCCATCAATTTGTGACCTCGCCCACTACCTTCGGAGTCCTCGTCGGTAAAGCACAAGAATCCCTTGTAGCTTTTTGGTGCTTCAGTTGAAGAAAGTAAGCGGGCCCACACCCTGAAGGTTTCGCATTGACCGGAGCACGTTGTTGACCAAATAGCGCCGGCAGCAATTCCCTTAATATCTGGCTTACGATACATCAGACAGGTGAGCTTGTAAACCGTTTATTCAAAAAACCTTATGTATCGTCAATATTTGGCCTCTTGGGACTGCAAACATCAAGAAGCTTACTTAATCGACAGATCCTACTCTGGTGTTAAGTGTGCAAATCTCTGCGCACTTGTGGAAGCCGTTTTCTTACTACTGGCCGGTCGGCGACCCACATTAGTGGGGAAGCGCAGGTGAGATCTGTGGGTTTCCGGTGCCCTTTTACTGCGAGGGTGCGAAGAAAAAGGCCGGAGATGGAAGCTCCGGCCGATAGATACCACACTTTGTGAAAGACGAAGGTCAGCGCAACCCATGTAGGGCAAGAATGCTGATTCAAGCAAGCAATTGCGCTTCCGTTTCGATATTACGCAAGTGTCTTGATTTCAATGGATAGGAAAACCAGGACGAATTCGCGACTGCAAAGTATTGCACTTATGTACCCATGCTTTATCCATCGTAGTTGCACTATGAAACTTATGAATTCGATGAAGGGGGAGCTGTGCCGGAGTTACTTGCGAGAGCTTGCGCAGCGTTCCGCCCGCGCGGAATTCGGGCGCGATCCCCGATTGGTAAGATGGCTGTGGAACGAAATTCGCGAGCTCCTTATGGGGTGGCTGGCAGAGAGATCGCTAGCCTAGCCACTCGAACTCCAATCCAGTATGTTTGCGCAGGGCAACGAACTGGTCTTCGGTTGCGCAACCGATCAGACAGTCCTGTCCGCCGAGATCGAGACCCGTGAAGCGCCGGTCTGTGTCCTGCTCCTCCAGTAGAGCGACGAAGCGGCTGAGAATGTTGGGATCGATCCAGCGCTCTTCGATTCTGGCGGGCCAACGAAACTCGCGTCCTCGCAGCGTGAACCCCAGCCAGGCAACTCCCTGACGCCAATCAAACTCGTCATGCACGGCCTGGATGGGCAATACGCCGTTGGTCAGGGCTGCCATGCGCTGCGCCACTGTGACGTAATCGCCGCGGCCCGAGACACACTCGGCCCGCATGTGCCAGACGTTGTCTGACAATGGCAGACATGGCGGCTCCTGCGACTCGGTGCCCAGCACCGACAATAGCAGTTTGAAGGGCGAAGTTTCGTACTCGCGCTCGCCATGGCGTGCGAGCAACTCGGGCGGACCCACACCGTCGTTGGGCGCAATGCCGCATTCTGCCAGCGTGTCGAGCTGAGCGTAGAGCGTTAGATTGCGATTCATCAGGCGGCGTAAGAGCGACAAGAAGAACTCCCCGGGGAATGAATCGTACACCGGAGTTGGTTGTCAGGGGCCAGAAAGTGGCACGTTGAACATTCCCTCCCATCATTCTCCGCAAAAGACAGGCACAAAGATAGGACACCCTAGGTGAAAGAGGAGCACCCGCCAGTTGCCGACAGGCTTGTTGCACATTGCCTAATTTGCCCTGGTCCATTTCTCGGTGCGGCCGAGGAGGGAGACGCCGATGAATCCGCGAAGATCCAACTGGTTGGGCGAGACGAGCGTGGCCTTGGAACTGTAAGTCTTGCCGCTGTCGGGATCGTAGATCTTGCCGTTCTTCCAGAGGTTGTTGCCGGAGAACTGCAGACCTTGCACGATCTCCATACCCATGAGCGGAGTCTTTTTGCGCGCGGCGTCGGGATTGTAGTGGTCGAGTTTGGGAGTGCCCGGAGTGCCGAGCGTCGAACCGGCGGGGTAGTTGGGCTCTTTCAGCCACACGATCTTGCCGCAGTAATCATTGCCACACTTATAGATGTCGATTTTGGCGTCCTGTTTCTGGTTGAACCAGGCGCCGAGGATGTCGTCGCTGCCGGCCCAGGCAGGCGCGGCGGTGGCGAGTGCCACGAGCAGAAGAAGAAGTGCGGGTTTCATGGGTGTCATGTAAGTCTCCTCATGCCGGAGAAATAGAAATAAGCGGGGACGGGGCGACCCACAATTTCCGGCGGCAGGCAACGGTGGGCCACCAATCAGTCGCGATTCGCACAGGAGTATAGTCGCGCGAGGCGGTCAGAGGATGTGATTAGAGAGTTGATTTTGTCGCAACTGCCCATCTTGAAACTGTGTGGGTACCGATAGGAAGATCGCACAAGCCAAAGCGAGGGTCCCTCGATTGCACTCCTGTGGTCGCTTTGCTTGGGATGACAAGCTTAATTTGTCTCTCTCCGTCGAGAGTCGCGGATGCGCGGGCATCAAATGACCTTCTCGGGTCATTCAATTCGACGCAATTTTCGGTTATTGTGTAGGTCAATCGTGTGACGTAAATCAATGGTACTTGGGAAGACGATACTTACCAAACACCGCATTCTGGCCGCGACGATGGTTTGCGCCATCGGAGCCTGGGGCCAACAGGCCAGTGGCAAAAGTGCGCCGTGTGGTAGCGGGCAGCAATCGGCCCCAATGCAGCAGACTGCGCCACAATCTGCTGGAGTGAATTCGGTCCGAGTTGCAAGTCCGTCGCCGGAGAATGTGGATCCCGCGCCTACCATTGCGACGCCAGAGATTCCATGCACGCCGCAGCCCTTGTTTGATCTCACCGATTCCGACGTCAAGTTCAGATTGGAAGCGTTGATGTCTATGCTACGCGACGGCAGGCATGAAAACTGGGTGCTGGCGGCGTATCCCGATCCCAAGACCAGCCGGCCGCTGATCGGCGCGGGATTCAGTCTCGACGTCGAGGCGACGGAACACCTGCAGAGCGATCCTGTCAACCCGCATACGTTTCTCGAGCCCTCGAGCGCGCAACTGTGGGAGGCGGCGGGACTCGATCCGGCGAGGCTGCAGGCCATTCTCGACGAGTATGACCGGGAATTGAAGGCCTGGAAGAAGAAGAACTTCCGCAGGAAGATCAAGACTCATCAACTGTCGCCACAACTCAGCAACGAAGATGCAACGAAGTTATTGCGCATCTCGGTGGTGCAGTCCGTTCATAACGCGCGGGCTTACTGTCGCGAGTTCGATCAGTTGACCCCGGCCCAACAGATGGCGCTGAGCCAACTGGTGTACCAGATGGGAGTGAATCTTGAGGAGTTCACTCAATTTCTAAACGCGATCAATGACGCGAGCTACCGCGCGGCTGTGCAGGACGGAAGCAATCGCGAGGCAGAAGCCGAGCACTGGAAGACGGTCCAGAGTACGCTGGTCCATAGCCAGTGGGCACGACGCTATTCCACGCGCGCGATCTCGGTGATCGCAATGTTCAACCCTGGCTATGATGCAAACCCCACACAAGCCGAACACCAGGTGCGGGCTGAGCTTCACCCGCCAGTGCATCATCACAAGAAGGCGCATGCCAGTTCCGCCAATGCAGAAAGCCACGCCAGCCCTGTGCATAAGGGGATGTAGCGAAGTGTGACAGGTGACCCGCTCAACTAACGCGCGGCCCGAACCTATGAGCTCACAATCATCGACCACCAGGCAGAATCAATCTCGAATTACGGCTGTAATGACGCGGCGTAAGCGGCGATCGATATCATGTCATCGAGCGTCAGCCTGTTGACGGGTGCCATCATTAATTTGGTAACGGATCCAGCGCGAGCGCCGCTTTGAATGTCGTACAACTGGCGGACGATGTAGCTGGGCGACCGGCCCGCGATGGACGGAGAATCGCCTCTGCCTTTGAGGTCCACTCCGTGGCATGTGGCACACGGAACGGTCTTGCCTGCTCCGGTGGTGACCAGCATCTTTCCTTCCACAATGCTGTCCACTGGCACATAGGCGATGAATCCGGAGGTGTCATCGCGTAGTTCGGTGCGCTCCAGGTTTTCCGGAATCTCGATGATGCGCCGACCGATCGGCTCCTTCGTAACTGGTTCGGAGACGACTAGCATCCATCCGGCAACGTGCGTCTTGGGAACCGTCCGAGTCTCCACGACACGAATCCACGGCTTCGGTTTTAACCGGGAGAAGTAGGTAGCCGCAGCCCGGATCTCCTGGGCGTTAGCCTGGGTTTCTTTAGTGGCCATCATCGCCACGGGAAGGTCCCCGGGCACCGAGCTTTTGCGTCGGCCGGTCTTGAAGTCATCAATTTGCCGGATGATGTAGTTCACGGGAAGCCCGGCCAGGCTCGAATTTTCGGGACGGCCCAGGCCATTGGGCAGATGACAGTAGCCGCATGCGTAAACCTTAGGCTTGCGTCCATGTCCCACAATGTCAGGCATGAGAGGATGCGCGTCGGGATGCCAGTCGGGCACGGTGTAAAGATCGGCAATCTGCGCGAGAGTGAAGGACGCTGTGCTGTTGGGGACGTGCTGGGGAGTGTTGTCGACCGGCTTGGACATGGATGCAGAGGCCGACGGGTCGACAGCGTAGGCCCAGTAGGGAGGCGGCTGATGCGACGCGGTTTCCCCGGTGCGATCCTGAGCGAAAGCCAACGCACAAAGCAAAATGGATAGTACAGGGACCAGCAGCCTGAAGCGGCGATGAAGAATTGGAAACGTCATGGTGTGACGAAATTGTACAGGCACGGCACGATAGTAGTGATGCGATTCTCTACCCACTGAAAGTCTTCTCAATGCCATACGGAGACTTAACCAACCAAAGGACGGTTGAGCTGGGCAGCCGCCTTCGTCGATGCCCGTCAAATTGACAGGAGTGAGGTAATGAATCCAGATGACGGGAGCTTCCCGTTGATCTGTTCGAGCAGTTTCGATATCGCCACCAGCACTCGATACAGCAAGATTCCGCCGCAGACGATAGCCAGTAGAATCGCTCCTAGCAGAGCCACAGTCAGAGTCATTGTTCCCCCTGACCGTTAGGTTAGCATTCCCCAATTTCTCGCCCGTTAAAAGGCCAGCTCAACCAAAGGACGGCTGAATGGGGCACCCAGCAGTCTGTCCGATACCAGACTTATAATGTGCGACCAAATATTATTCGATGCATTACTTGACACATGAGTAACCTAGCAGCTATATTGCCCTGCCAGTAATGGGGTGTCCAGCTACTCTGCACTGTGCATTTTGGTCTGCCACCTCTGCTCGTGTCCCAATAATCTTCGAACGCGGAGCCTCCAGTGTTCCGGAGACTCGGCATAACCCACTTTGCCTTCCGGCTCCTCGGCCCTCAGGGCTCCTCGGCTCATGACATCGTGCGCTACCGTCTTCGCCTCAGCTCCGGCGATTACTCTCGAGCTGAAAAAAGAGGAGAGCAACATGAAATACAGACGATGTTTGTACGCGAGCGTGCTAGTGATTACGCTCGTCATCGGCCTTAGGCTCTGGACGCCTTCGCACGTAAAAGCTGCCCCGACCTCGATACCCAAATTCGCGGTCGATCCGTGGTGGCCCAAACCCAATCCCGCTCCCGTCGGCTATAACCCATACACCTGGCCGACACCCACCGCGGGGGACGATGTCGGGCACCGCTGGGTCAATGGTGAAATCGCCGGAAGTTGCAGCGATGCCCAAGGAAACGTGTACACGTTTAACCGGGGTTGGGAAGTCGGCGTCACGGTTGGCGGCGTGCTTCAGGGAGCCCAGTCGGGAGCCATCGTTGGGCAAGACGCCTCAGCCTCGGCGAAGCCATCGCCGCCAATCGTCGAGTACAGCCCCGACGGTAGCGTGGTCGCGGGTTTTGGCAACCCAACGCTGATTCAGACAACTAATGCCGCGCAAAATCAGTATGCCGGAGCTCCTGTGTATCTGGCACATGGCGCGCACGGCTGCTTTGTGGACTATCAAGGCAACCTGTGGGTGGGAGGCAACGGAGATGGAGTCGTCCAGAAGTACAGTCCCTCCGCTGCCGCTCCGATGGGGGCGTCAGCTACGTTCGTGACGCAAATCGGAACTCACGGCCTGTGCGACGGGGCAGCGGCCAGCACGCCAGCAGCAGTCAATCCCACTTGCAACGAGGTTAACGACGCCAACAGCAGTCACACATTGCTCAACGAACCGCCGGATATGACGGTCGATCCCGAGGTCGGCCCGGTCTCCGGCACTCGGGGTGATCTCTACATCGCGGATGGCTACGGCAATCACCGGGTTGTCGTCTACAGTACCAAAGACGGAGTGCACTACCGCTACGTCGGCCAGTGGGGAACTAGCTGTGGACACGACGAAAGCCCCGATGGCAGCGATCCGTGCGCGCCGGGCACCTTCGGCGCCACGGGCGGCGGCCATCCGCACTGCGTGGTGTTGGGGAACGATGGCATGGTTTATGTTTGCGATCGCCCCAACAATCGCATCCAGGTCTTCAAGAAAACCTGCGCACAGCCCTCGGTCAAAGGATCGCAACCCGTGTGCGTTCCGGACCGCATCATTTACGTCAACCAATTCCCGGGCGCGTCCGAGCCGAACAAGAACGCCATTCTGTTGGCCGGCACGCGCGCCTGCGACATAGACTTCTGGCCCAACAAGGACACCCTCGCCAGTACGAGTCCGACGTCGCAAAAGTTCATTGTCGATGTGGACTTGGGGAACGACAACACCTGGGTCATCGACAAGGCCAGCGGCATCACGGTCGGGGCGCTTGGACGTTGTGGCCTGGCGCCTTGTCCGGGACACAATGCAGGTGAGTTCGCCTTCGGGCACACAACTACGGTGGCTCCCGACGGCAAGACGATCTACGTAGCTTCAACCATTACGGGTCGCAACATCCAGAAGTTTGTGCTTCAAAATGACGACCATTAAGGGCAACTAACTGCGTTTGGCGGCGGCCGGGAGAACAAGCTTTCCCGGCTGCTGCCGATCGCTGCTCAACGGCCACTTTATGCTCAGGAATCGGTTCCAACCCGCCGTGGCCCTGTGTCTGGTAGTGCTGCTGTCCGCATGCCTGCCGGTAGCGGCACATGACCTACCAGCCAACACGATCATGAACGCCTTCGTTAAAGTGGAGCCGCACCAGTTGGACCTGGTCGTGCGCGTACCGCTCGACTTGTTGCGCAGCGTTTACTTCCCGATGGAGGGATCACAATACGATCTGGCGGGCGCCGGACCCGCGACGCAAGCGGCGCTCAAAGCCCTTGCTGAGGGCCTCCCGATGTGGGAGAACGGAGTACGCCTGGCGCCGTCGAGTTGGAGCGGCCGCTTGTCGCTACCTTCCGACCATTCGTTCATAGACTATGAGAGCGCGCTCCACACCGCCGATCAGCCTAGCGACCCGAACACCGGGATCTACTATGGACAAGGCTTCCTCGACGCACATTTCATCTATCCCATTTCATCGCCCAAGTCAGTATTCAAAATCCAGACGCTGGTTGCCGCCGATCTCGGAAATCTCACCAAGCTGATGGTCCGTTACCTGCCGCTGGATGAACGCAGCCGTGCCATGATCGTCACCGGCGGTTCAGAGCCCGTAGCCCTGAACCCGGCCTGGTACCACGCAGCCAGTGGTTTCGTTTTGTTGGGCATCGAACACATCTTGAGCGGCATCGATCATCTGCTGTTTTTGTTTTGCCTGATCATCCCGTTCCGGCGACTGCGCCCCCTGATACCTGTGATCACCGCCTTCACGCTGGCACATTCTGTCACGCTAATCGGTTCCGCCTATCACTTAGCGCCCCGGGGAGCGTGGTTTCCGCCGTTCGTGGAGACGGCGATCGCCGCCTCTATTGTTTATATGGCGCTGGAGAACATCGCCGGCCTGGACCTGCGCCGCCGCTGGCTGATCACAGCCCTGTTCGGCCTGGTGCACGGCTTCGGATTTTCCTACGCTTTGGGACAGCAGTTGCAGTTCGCCGGCTCCCACCTGCTGGTTTCGCTGTTCTCGTTCAACATCGGCATCGAGATTGGACAACTCCTGGTGCTGGCGCTGATGCTGCCCGCGCTGGCCCTGTTCCGGCGTGTGGTTGCAGAACGGATGGGCGTGATTCTCCTGTCCGCGCTTGTCGCTCACACCGGCTGGCACTGGATGACCGAGCGCTGGGAATTACTGCGGCAGGCGGAATGGCCGCACCTGGATGCCGCGGCAATAGTTACGCTGGCGCGATGGATTGCGGCCTTGTTGCTGGCCTTTGGGGCTGCGCAACTGTTGGCCAAACGGGCGGGGCGGAAGCTCCCGGCGCCTGTCGAATTGCCAGCGAGCGAGATGAAACGCCCCACGAGGGTGGCCTAGCGAGGCGCGGCCATCGGTCGCCAACGCCGGCAGCTACTTATGTACTGCGCCACCGGAGATAGCGCCCCATGCGGTCTGCCCGACTCCGGAGAGTATGGAACTTACAAGTGCCGACGCCACCATTCCCAAGGCTGCCGTCACCAGCGGTTTGGTGTCATGGGTGCTCGAGATCTTGGTAGACAGTTCAGCCTTGCGGTTTTCGTATTTCTTGCTCCACCGTTCGGCGGCGATGACAACTGATTCTGCAGGTTGCGCCTGCAGATCGTCAGCAATCTCCTTCAGCTCGGAATCGAAGGTGACAAGGTCGTCAGCGTGCTGGAAGCGCGGATCCAGTGCCCGGGATTCCTGGACTGCAGCGGCAATGGTCTTCGTATCTTCGCTGGCGTTCGGGTCCTGGCCTATGGTGAGCACCGGCGAACTGTTGATAAGTGCACTCCATTCCACGGAGATTTCATTCTGCAATTGGCTAATCCCCGGTGAGTATTTGGAAGCCACGGGAGACTCAAGCAGGTCGGCGAGTTTGCCCGTCAGGTCACGCTTCCGCTGCAAGAGCTTCATCCGTTTCCGACTGGCGCGCCGCGTGCCGATGGTATAGGGAAGAATGAAAAGCAGGAAGAAGAAGCCCACCATCAACACCGTTACGCGAATGGAAAACGCATTGGAGATGGTGGCAAACGTCGCCGGCACCTCGGTACCGCCGGCTCCGAACGCCCACAGAGCGAGGGCCACGAACAATGCGGTGGGGATCATTCCCGCCAGTTGGTTGACAAAAATCTGCTGCCGCGTGTTCTCGTCAAGATTCTCCGAAGCCAGCATCGCGGCCACTTCCGCCATCATCGCCGGGTAGTTGCCGAAGATCAGGAAGATCAGGGTGTACTTAACGGCTGCGATATGCAACACAGGAGAGTTCCACGGGTAGCGAAAATGCAGGATGCCGCCTGCCACAACATAGGCCAGCGTCACCACGGCCGATAACAGCATGAAGCTCACGGCCACCTTGGGATACGTGAGTCCGATTTCACCGCCCGCCGCCAGGATGCGGGGATACGCTTCCTCGGTCTGCGAACCCAGAATGGCGTTCAGCACAAACGCAACGATGATTCCGAGTTGCGAAGCGATGATGAACATGATCAGCAGGCGCCAACTCCAAAATCCGGAGATCAGATAAATCAGCACGAAGAACCCACCGTTGCTCAGCAGGCCAAAACTCTCGGTCGCCCAGAACATCCTTGCGCCGCCCATACTGGGCCGGGTGAGCTGCTTGGTCATCTTGGTTGCAGCCCAGATCCAGAGCACATAGGCGCAGAGGAAGAGAACAAAAGTGACGAATTTCATGCAGGTGCCTCCTTCGCACATCGTCAAACAGAGCGTCGGGTGGGTTCAGTAGGACATTCTAGCGCGAGAAAACAACTATAAGGCCGCTCCGACTGTCGCAGTCCCTCATAGGTAACCCAAGTCAGCAGGACAGTCCAATCTCCCGGGCGGGCCTGAGGAGGAATCTCTGCGGGCTGCCCTCTACTTCGATGTATTCCAGATAGAAGCCAGCGGCCAGAACGTCAGCGAAACCACTTTGCCTGGTCCACCGGTTGAGTACAGTTCGATCCCCGAGCAGCCTTGCGGAGGATAGATGCGGTCGGTCATGACCTTCTCGCCGTCGTTGGCGAAGACTTCCACACTGGAGCGGTCTACGAAGATGTGCAGCTTCACCCGTTTCGTGCTGTGCAGTGGGGTGGAATAGCGTCCGGGAAAATCCTCGCTGAAGAAAACGTCGCCTGACTTGGTGCGATCAACGAAGAGCGTATTGGTCGCGGGAACGATGCCGACCAGGGTTTCAACCCCGTCTCCCTTGCGCAGGCGGAATCCAATCTCGCTGGCGCTTCCCGGCTCCAGTTCGGTCTCGATCTCATATGTCGCGCTCTTCACACCCGCTTGAGCGATCCTGCCGTTGGCGCTCTGCACCGATTTGTTCTGGATGGAAAACGGCTTCCCGCGCAGGCCCTGCAATTCCTGCACGGGAGCCTGCACCATCAGCAACTGAGTTCCCACCCGCCGGAGTGTCAACGTCCGCGGAATTGACTGCGCGCCGCGCCACAGCAAGGTCGGCTCGACCTTGGCGTAGAGCCAGTTGCTGATCCAGCCGATCCAGATCTTACGCGGGTCGCCCGACGGCATATCGTTGAACGAATTGGTGGCATAGAAATCCTTACCGTAGTCGGCCCAAAGCTTGCTGCCGGCGCTTTCCGCTTCGGTGAATTGCTTGCCGTCGAAGTGTCCAATGAGATAGCGGACGCCAGTCCCGCCGGCGGGAGCACCCGGATTGCGGTTGATGATCAGCACCCAGCGCGTGTCCTTCGTACCCTCGACGGGAAGCTCGAGCAGGTCGGGGCACTCCCACTGTCCGGCGTCATCGCCCGCCGGGCCAAATTCACTGAGCTTGTTCCAGTGCTTGAGGTCGGTGGAGTCGAAGAACAACGCTTTGCGACGGTCTGCCAGCACCGCGACCAGCACCCATTTCTTCTGCGGCGCGTACCAGAAGACCTTGGGGTCGCGAAAGTCTTCGGCATCGACGTCGATCACGGGATTGCCGGAATAGTTGGTCCAGGTGCGTCCGCGGTCGTTGCTGTAAGCGATGTGCTGCTTCTGGCGGTCCTTGTAGGCAGCGGCGTAAATCGCGATCAGGCATGAGTGGTCTTGCGGATTGGGATTCTTGCACAGGCCGCTGCTGTTGTTCCAGTCCACCACGGCGCTGCCGGAGTACGCCATGTACTTTGCGTCCTCGGGGATGGCCACCGGCAGGTGCTTCCAGTGCACCATGTCGGTGCTGACGGCGTGGCCCCAGCTCATGTGTCCCCAGACCTGGCCTTCGGGGTTGTACTGGTAGAACAAGTGATACTCGCCCTTGTAAAACACCATGCCGTTGGGATCGTTCATGAAGTTGCGCGGCGGCGTGAAGTGGTATTGCGGCCGCCAGGGTTGCTCATAGCTGTCCTGCGCATGCGCGCCGACGACCATCACGCACAGAACAGACATCACAGCCGCGAACCTTCGCATCCGGCGAATCGATACGGCTGAGTCAGTGACGAAGTTCATGGTTGCGCTCCCACCGCGTCGTTAACCGCTACTGCCCAATGCTTACCTCCACCGGCCTTCCCTGCGTCGAATCAGGAGCAACCCACACCGACAACTGCGCCGGCTCGACCACGTTCTTCAAGTCGATGTTCCAGAACCTCAACTCATCCCGTCCCAACGTGAATTCGACCTTCTGCGACTGGCCGGGAACCAAGGTAACGCGGCGGAAGCCCTTCAACTCACGCACGGGACGAACGACGCTGGTCCCGGTCTGGCGAATGTACAACTGCACCACTTCGTCGGCGGCGCGAGTGCCTTCGTTATGGATCTCGGCCGTGACTTTCAGGCTGGCGGAACCAGCGTTGAGGTCCTTGGCGCTGATCGTGGTCGCGCTTACTGTGGGAGGCGAGTAGGCAATCGTGGAATAGGTCAGCCCGAAACCGAACGGATACAACGCCGAGTTTTGCTCATCGACGTAGCGCGACACGAATTTCTCTTTGTCAGTCTTGGGTGGATGCGACAGATCAACACCGTCGGCGGGACGCCCGGTACTGAAGTGGTTGTAGTACAGAGGTTCCTGGCCGACGGCACGCGGGAAGCTCACCGTCAAGCGTCCGCTGGGACTGCTGGCGCCAAGCAATACGTTGGCTAATGCTGGACCTGCCTGCACGCCTGGGAACCAGGCTTCCAGGATTGCGGAGACATGCTGCGCTGCCCAGTTCAAAACCAGCGGGCGCCCGCTGAAGACCACCAGCACCATTGGCTTTCCAGTAGCCACAACGGCTTCCAGCAGCTGTTGCTGGTTGCCCGGGAGATCGAGCCGGGTACGGGAGCCAGCTTCGCCGGTCATCCACACCGCATCTTCGCCCAAGGCTAGTACCACAATGTCAGATTTCTTTGCTACTCCCACAGCGTCAGAGAAGCCGACATCGGATGAACCCATGATTTCGGTGCCCTTGGCGTAGAGCACGTGGCCCTGCGCGGCTTCCACTTGCTGGCTGAGCGCGGAGCGCAAGGTGACGACATCCTTCGCATTGCCTTTGGCCGCCCACGAGCCCAGCATCTGTCCGGCGTCGTCGGCAAGTGGACCAATCAACGCGATCGTCTTCCCGTTGGCATTCAGCGGCAGCGTACCGCCCTCGTTCCGCAGCAGCACAAAGGACTCTTCCGCCGCCTTGCGCGTCAGTTCCACGTCTACAGGCGCGAGCCCGGCAGGCTTGACCTCAGTGTAAGGATGGTCAAACAGGCCGAGGGCGAACTTTACCCGCAGAATGCGCCGCACCGACTCGTCGATGACGGACTCGGGCACCGCACCCGACTTCACCAGACTGGCGAGGTGCGGGGCATAGAAATTGGACTCCATATCCATGTCCACACCGGCGAGCAGGGCCTTGCGGGCAGCAACTTCAGCGCTGTTGGCGACACCTTGTGGGATCAGTTCTCCGATCGAGTTCCAGTCACTGACGACGAAGCCCTTGAAACCCCACTCCTTGCGCAGCACCTGGGTCAGGGTGAATGCATTCGCGGAGGCAGGCACTTCATTCAGCGCTTCGAAGGCGCTCATAAAAGTAGCTGAGCCGGCATCTATGGTGGCTTGGAACGGTGGCAGGTAAACCTGCCGCAAGAGGCGGAGCGGAATCTCGGCCGCGTTGTAATCGCGACCACCCTCAGCCGCGCCGTAGCCCACAAAGTGTTTGCTGCAGGCGGCGATGGATTCTGGATCGCTCAGCTTCGCACCTTGATAACCGCGCACGTAGGCGGCCGCCAGCGCGGAGCCGAGGTAGGGATCTTCACCCGCGCCCTCGACGATGCGTCCCCAGCGGGCATCACGGGCGATGTCCACCATGGGAGAGAAGGTCCAACGCACGCCGGCCTCGCTGCCTTCCCTGGCGGCAACGCGCGCCGTCTGCTCCACCAGCGCCGGGTCCCACGTGGCAGACAGGCCTAGCGGGACAGGGAAGGTGGTGCGATAGCCATGGATAATATCGAGTCCAAAGAGCAGCGGAATATGCAGGCGCGACTGCTCGACTGCGATCTTCTGCATCGCGTTGGTCTCGGCGGTGCCGGTAATGTTGATCAACGAGCCCAGCACACCTTTGGCTGCGAGTTCCTTGTAATTGGTCCTTCCTGTGCCGGGACCAGTGGGCGCGCCGGCAGAGTACTGCACCAGTTGCCCGATCTTTTCGTCGAGCGTCATTTGCTTGAGGAGTTGTTCAACGCGGGTCTCAATCTGAGGATCGTTGCTCCAGGTGGATTGCGCAGCGGCGGGCGCGACGGCCAGCCAAATGAGGGCGAAACAGCAGAATGCCAATCGAGGAATGCGCATCGGTAACCTGACCTTTAGTAACGATATGATCTGTCGCTTGGCATTTGAAATGAAATGGCGGCAAATCACAACCCACCTGGTCGCGGACGCGGTGATGGTGGATCTACCCATGTTTCGCTGCGGTCTTAAACGATGATGATGGCGCTCGTGAACGCAAAAAGCCGGGCACTGAAGTGCCCGGCTTGAGTGGTGGGATTGAGATCGTTCAGGGTAACGCGTTGATAAAGGTCGCTCCATTGGGAGTGCCTACGCCGGTCACGTTGTCCCAACCGGGGCCGGTGGTGAGCGACGAGTCTGTGCCAAAGGTAAGGCTGTACGGATACGCGTTGTAGATTGACTCGTAAAAGACCGGCGAAGTCTGGTAAGGCTGCGCCAAGTCCCACTGCGAGTAATTGGCTGGAACGCCTTTGGTAAAGGTGGTTCCGTGGGCGTTGTGGCCGGAGCCAAGCGGTTTAATGTCGTGCACAGAACCCGCCACGTTGGCGGCCACGTTGTAAACGTACTGTGCAGCGTTGCCCAGATATGGAGTACCGGCTTTCTGCTCCTCAAGTGCCCAGACCGCCGAGAACATCGGGCAGGACAAGCTGGTGCCGCCGATAGTGGTGACGTATTGCGTGTCGCCGGGATTGAAGTCGCCGGTGAAGATGATCTCAACACCGGTGTACGGATCGGCGTCCATCGACACGTCCGGCTGCTGACGGGCAACGTTATGGAGATAGAACTGTTGCCACGCTGGAGCCGCTGTCACCTGGCTGGTGCCTCCGCCAGCTCCAAAATAGAACCCGATTTGAAATGGCGGGACGTAACCGAGCAGGGTAATGTTGGTTCCCCAACCCTCTTCCCACTTGTACGAACCATTGGAGTTCAGCGCAAGACTGGTGCCTCCAATAGCAGTAGCGTCGGGTGAGCCAGACGGGAAACTGACGTCGGTCGGTGCGAAGACACCGGCGCCGTAGAAGTCTCCGCTGTCTCCCGTCGAGTAGTTGTTGGAGACGCCCAGAACGGCAGCAATGGCGTTGATGTCGTACTGAGCGGTGTAATCAGGAAGGTCTTGGAACCAGACTTCTGACTCCGGAGCGCCGAAGCTGTGCGAAACCGAGCCAGTCGGCAGGTTCGTAGCGATCCACATGTCAATCGCCCACAGGTCGTTGAACTGGAAGGTCGGAGAGGTGACCAAATCGATGGTTGCACCCGGGGCCATGGCGTGCGCCCATTCCACGTCCAGCGTTACTTCAAATTCCGCGCCACATTGCGTCGTGGGACCCACTACGCAGTCCGGCGTGCCGCCGAGCGGGTTGTAGTACAGGTTGAAGTTCACACCTGGGACCAACAGCGGCAGACCATACGTCGCGGAAAAGGTGTTGGCGTCGGCCAGGATGGAGTAGGATCCCCACGGATCGACGATGGTGACTACCTGCCCCGCACCATTCAAACCAGACGCGATCACCGAATCAAGCCCGTAGGCATGCTGCATTTCGGCAGGCGAGTATCCGCAGCTTGCGTCAGGGTACTGGTTGCCACTGTAGATGGCCTGCAGACCCGGACCGACTAGGTTCAGCACGTCGTTTCCATTGCTGAAGCAATCGCCCGGGAAGAACGACGCCGTTCGGCTTCGACTTGGTGAACCTTACCGGAGCCATGGGCACTGCCTGCTTGTTCTTGAAGGTCACCGGCCGGGCGACATAGGACTGCGCCCTCATCGTGTGAAGTCCGGCGATCGTCTTCACCAGGGGTGAAATTGAAGGAGACAGCGTAGGTGGTGTCATCGGACGATTGAATGTCTGACCGTTCGCCTGGACCTTTTCAATCTGGGTGTTGAAAGTCTTCTGCAACGTCGCGACCGTGCCGGTTGCCGAGACCACGAGGTTATGGCTGTCAATGTGCGTAACCCTCAAGCCGTTGGCGGCCAGGTAGTCGGCCACTTTCTTGGAGTCCCCGGCAGTGGGAGCAAACCGGGCGGCAAACTCCTCCTTGGTCAGGAACTTGTGATAGTTGGGAGAATTCTTGTCCTGCAGGTCTCTCACCAGCGCCTGAAGTTCCTCGGGATTGCGCAGGTTCAACATGATGTGGACGTTCATCGGCTTGCTGGGGCTCTCTAAGCCGAGCGACTTGGCTTTGGGGGCCTGGGCATACGCCGGCGTAAGCATCAAGGCAGATACGATCAGCAACGCGAATGCGATTGCGAAGGTCCTGCTCAATCGTGTTTCAGTGGTCATTCTTGGCCTCTCCATTGTTGCGAAGGCGTGACTACATTGCGAGAGGACGAACCTCTCCCTTTAGCAAAACCGTTCCCTCGCGGGCGAACGGTTAGTTAATGAACTTGCGACGAAATGCCCCTGCTGCTCCAATTATTCCTGTGCCCAGCAGCAACAGACTGGAAGGCTCGGGGGTGGCATATTCGGTAACGACAATACTACCCAGCCTCACGGTGTATTCGGCGGTCTGCGAAGCGTAGATGCTCCAAGTATCGGGATAGAAAGTCCCGACAAAGGTCGCATCCCATGCGTAGGGACCGCCGCCGTTCCAGCAGGGATCGAATTCAAAGCACTGGGCGATGAGGTAAAAGCCGGCGCTTACGCTACCCGCGAACACATCAACCCCAGCCGTGGAGTCAGGGTAAGCTGCGTTGCCGAAGGTTCCGGCGATGTCCAGATATCCTGTTCCGGGATAAACCGTGAAAGTTCCGACAAGGTACGTGGGAAATGGACCGGGGTCGGTATAGAAGTCCCCGCTAAAATCACCGATATTGGTAATGTTCAGATAGGACGCGTTGCCCACCAGGGCGAAGCCCAGGATGAACACCGCGATTGTTACTAGCAGAAACCGTTTCATCGATCCTCCTAAGTTGGGTCCTGCCGGGATCACGGTGCAACAGAAGCGGCGTAACATCGGATCACGGTCGAACAGTGAATTGGCCTGAAAGCTAGATAGGAATTAGCGGAAGGTAAAACTTCCGTACCCAGTTCAACTTCCCGCTTGTGGGTTCGCCACTTGGCTCTGTGAATCGAGAGACAACTAACCAGCTTAATTGCACGTTAATCTCCACATTTGCCCGACTGCAAAGGGCCTATTTTTATTGACTTAGAGAATGATTAAGGAGTTGGGCAGGAATGCAAGCGCAAACTCCTGCATATAACCGGGCAGTACTAGGGCAAGTAGGCGTATTCAGTGTTCGAGAAAACCACTAAAGTGGCGCATGCTCGTTAGATGCGATGAACTCCGGCTGAAGGCAAGGTGTGGACACTTTCCCCGCCAGGCGTTCGCACTTACTGGATGCGGGCGAGTTCCTTGGAATAGAGCTGGTTGTGGGGAAACTCGGTAGCCAAGCCGGCCAAGAGCAGGCGAGCAGTGTTCTTGTCCTTGTCGCGCAAGGCGGCGACGGCAAGCAACAGGCGGGCAAAGGGAGCCAGGTAGTATCCCTTTTCTGCGGTGAGGCGCAGGCGCTGGATTCCCTCATCCTTGTCGGTCTGCGATCCCGTCATGCGCAGCACCCAACGCACCGGCGCCGGAGTGGTACCGAGCAGGTAATTCTCCACGCCGACGGCGAGGAACGCGTCGTAGCATGTGGGATCGATCGCCAGTAGCTGCTGCGCGGTTACACGCGAGGTCTTCATGTAACCGAGGCTGGCGAGATTCCGCTTCTCGATCAGGGCAGTGTAGTCGCCGCGCAGCCCATTGGCCAGCACCCGCGAAAACAGGGCGTTAGCGTCGTTGGGCGAGCGGGAAAGAACTTTAGCCACTAGTTCGTCACTGTGCGCCAGTTCGGCCTCGAATGCCACCTTCACTGCCGGATCAGGCAGTTGCTTCGAGCGACTGTCGAATTTCTGATCGTCAATAAAGAGGTCGGACTCCAGAATCTCCAGGCGGTTGAACTCGGCAAATAGGTAAGCGGCTCCGTCAGCCACATACCCCAAGGGATCATTGGGACGCGTCTTCTGGTAAACGTGGAACGTGTCGTGCGCACCGGAAAAATCGAGGTTGTACATCTGGCGGAAACCGCGGTCGAGTTCCGGCTGCGGAACGACCCGGTTGGGTGATTGACCCATACCTGAACTGGCACAAACCAGCAAGAACAAGACAGTCGAGGCGAATTTCGTGATTTGGCGATGCACCAGCAATGGTCACACCCTGGAAAATGACTCTGGACGTTGTGTTCTAACCCAAGTTCCGGATCAAGGCCGCGCTTACTGTCACGGTACTTTGATTCGTCGAGCCGCCGAAAGATAGGCTTAGATCATAACCTTTTGCGAATTGTTGACAAATCACGCGCTACGGTTCGGCTTTTCGTCTTCAGGGCAGCAGCTGCTCGCCGGGGTTGGTGGACCCTCAGAGATCACCGACACCACGAATTAGGAAGGTGCGATTTGACCCAGCGGCGGGTAAAATGAGAGGGCGCACGCACCTGATGACAATCTGTTGATCGAACTGGCTCCCTCTTTCTGCGTCTCCGGCTCAAGGCTTTATGACGCAACTGTAGTTTGCAGGGAAGATTAGGGTTGGAACCCCTGGACAACGACTGGCAACCAAGGTACTTCCAATCACTGAAGACTGGATGCTCATTTCTGGAGTCCTGCTGACAACGGAAATCCGGGCTGTCCGCATACCCGTAGTCTCAAGAACAGGAATGCTTCATTTCGTCACATCGCGATCGTACCTTGCTCCCGCCGCGGACACGCGGTTTGCAATACGGTCGCGGCTCGCTCGCTTAGGCGTGATCGCGTTGTTCTGCTGTCTGGCCTTGGCCACGGCGTTGGCCACGGACCTCCCCGTGGCTGTGCAGATTTCCGTCATCGATGAAAAGAACCAGCCAGTCGGAGACGCCGTTGTTTCCCTAATGCTCGGCGACAAGCAGGTGACGACGGCCTCGACGAACGCCCAAGGCAAGGCAGACATTGCTTTGCCGGCTTCCGGCATGTACCTGCTGAGCGTCACTAAGAAGGGATACCTCAACGCCGAGACTGCAGTTGACACGACTGCCAGCCAACAGGCGCAATCCATCGACGTTGTCTTGAACTCTGTGGCTCTCAGCCAACAGAGCGTCGACGTGAAGGCCGATGGGGCGAATGCCGTGACCGATGACACCGGCATCCAACAAAACCTGCCGACGGCGCAAGCGAAGCTCTCGCCCACACGTCCTGCCACACTGACCGACGCTCTGCCGCTTGATTCCCGGCATCATTCGTGCCCAGGATGGGTCGGTCAAAATTGCGGGATTCGGTGAGGACCACAGTGCGCTGCTGGTGAACTCAGTGGATGTTACAGATCCAGCGACTGGCGGCTTCGGACTGAGCGTTCCGATTGACAGCGTGCAGACTGTGGAAGTCTCCGTGATGCCGTACCTGGCTCAGTACGGAAGATTTACCGCCGGGGTCGTGACCGCCGAAACGCGACGCGGTGGCGATAAATGGGACTACAGCCTCAACGATCCCTTGCCCGAATGGCGCATACGAAGCGGCCATCTGGATGGCGTCAAGAGCGCAACCCCGCGACTCAACGTCGGCGGCCCCATCGTCGCCAACAAGCTTTACTTCGTCGAGGGCGCGGAGTACCTGCTCAACAAGAACTCGGTGCGCACCCTGCCGTATCCCGAGAACCAATACACCTCGCAGGCCGTCAATTCATTTACGCAAATGGACTGGATCATCTCGCCCAATCAGACGCTGACGGGCAGCCTCCATTTCGCGCCCCACACGCAGGAATACGTTGGACTGAACTACTTCGACCCGCAGCCGGTTACGCCGAATGCGAACTTCCACGAGTCTACCGAAACCATCACCCACCGCTGGTCGCTGGGCGGGGGCCTGTTGCAGAGCACGCTGGCCGAGCGCGGCGTGACCAGCGACGTGCGCCCACAGGCTTACCAGTCGCTGATGACGTTGCAGCCCACGGGAAATTCGGGCAACTATTTCAGCCAGCAGTCGCGTGAGTCGAGCCGCTACGAGTGGATCGAGAACTACACGGTCAAGCCTTTGCACTTGTGGGGCCAGCACATCTTTCAAATCGGCTCGGTGGTCGGCGAGAGCGACAACACGGGCCAGTTCTACGGGCGAACGGTCTGGCTACGCAACACCAACGGCCTGCCGCTTCAGCGTATCGATTATGTCGGAGGCAAGCCGTACGACGTCTCGGACTTGGAACCCGCGTTCTTCGTACAGGACCATTGGGTCATCAACCCGCATCTGGCGTTTGACGCGGGTGTGCGCTACGAGTCCCAGAGCATCACGTCGACCACGCGCACGGCGCCGCGCGGCGGTTTCGTGTGGTCTCCCGGCAGTAACGGCCGAACTGTCGTTCGCGGTGGCATGGGAATCTTCTACGACAGTGTTCCGCTCGATATCTACGCCTTCAACAGCTATCCAAACCAACGAATCACGACCTACGATGCGTCGGGCAATCCGGTCGGACGGCCGGTCCTTTATGTCAACCTCACCGACCAGGCGGTGCAATCGAAGTTTCCGTTCATCGACCGCAAGAACAAGACCGGCAATTTCGCGCCATACAGTATGGCGTGGAACCTCGAAGCGGAACGCGAGATCAACCGCATGCTGACGGTGCGGGTGAAGTTCCTGCAGAGCTGGGGGGAGGGCATGATCACCCTGCAGCAGCAGATCGTCGATGACCGCCACGCCCTGGTGCTGGGATCCGGCGGTTCCGCCGAAACGCGGCAGGCGGAGATTACCTCGCGCATCGGCGCCAACGCCAACCGGCAGTTCTACTTCTCGTACGTGCGACAGTACGCCTACGGTGATGTGAGCAGCGCCGCGTCGTACCTGGGCAACTATCCCTATCCTGTGGTCCGCAGCGGGTTGGTGTCGGCATTGCCTAGCGAGATTCCAAATCGCTTCCTGCTGTGGGGCACGTACTCGCTTCCCTACAAGTTCATGGTCAATCCCCACCTTGAGTTGCGCAACGGGTTCCCCTATCAACCCACCGACGCGCTGCAGCAGTGGGTGCAGACGACCGGACCACAGTACCGCTTCCCGCGATACTTCTCGGCTGACCTCGCCGTGGCCAAGGACTTCAAGGTAAGAGAGATCCACGCGGTGCGGCTGACGATGACAATCCAAAACCTGACTGACCACTTCAATCCCCTGCAGGTCCATTCGAACACCGCCGACCCCCTGTATGGACAGTTCTTTGGAAACTACGATCGCAAGTACCTGCTCGACTTCGACTTTTTGTTCTAGAAGTGAAGTGGTCTCGTGAGTCCGATTTGAAAGGGCATGGCTTTAGCCGTGCCGCACCGAGCCACGCAAACACCGGGCTTTAGCCCCTGAGGGAATTCGAAGTTCCCCACGGGCACTGCTTGTGAGACCACTTACACTTCTACGGCAGTAGGTGGAATCAGCGCCCGGCAACAGATCCGGTGGCTGTGGGGCATGTAGCTCCCCCGACTTGGTAGGTCGACGTATTCTTTTCGAAACACCAGTGGACTTGCTCGCTGGAAAACTCCTTCACGACACTGGGCGGAACATCGGCTTCGTCGACCTGCTTGAATTCAAACTGGATCGTTCCGCCGGGTGAAACGGTTCCCATGAGATAGCCATACACGTTGGTCATGGCGACATCCGATGCTGCGCGGTCCTGGGGCAACTGGTAACGAACGGCGCCCGCCGATCCTACGATCCAGCCGGGAAGCACCTCGTCCTTCGCGTGGCAGGCCGTGGCATAGATGTTGTTCATGACGAAGTGCGAATGACTGGCCAGCACGTACACGTTCTTGCCGGTCTTCCTGCGGAACGCCACCAGCTCGGCGTAAACCTGCCGGCCCGTAGACCGCTGCTGCGCGGAATCGTTCATGCTGTGTCCTGCCGAGAGACTGTCGGGCAACGCGGCATGCATGCCAAGCACGAGCGTTTTGACCGCCGGATTGTCGGCTGCGCGTTGCAGCACACCGGTCAGCCAGGTCATCTGCGCGTGATCGAATTCATCCGCGGAAGCGTTGTCAAGGCTGATGAAGTCCACTCCACGATCGATCCAGTGATTGTAGGTCTTGAGCAGGTGATCGTTGGGATTGTCGGCCAGTCGCTGTTTCTGTAATTCGGGCTTATCCAGCCAGTCCGCGAATTGAATCACGTAATCGGATCTCAATTTCGGCGGAATCAATTCGTGGTTCCCCAATCCCAGAAATACCGGTGTAACCGCGAACGGCAGCAGTTGATGCGAAATGAAGTCTGGCCACGCATTCGCCATGTAGTCGGATATGGTGGATGAGGGATGAGTGTGCAGGTAATCTTCGTCGAAAGTGTAGATCGCGCGATAGTCGCCCAGGTGCCAGTAAAAGGACGCACCGTCGCGACGGACGCCTTGCGCGATGGCCGGCATCACGATGTCGCCGCAATTGCGCGAGTCTCCAGACACTGCAAACCGCCAGGTTGTATCGGCCGCCTGGTTCTGCGATGTTTGCTGAGCGTTCAACAAAATGGCGAAAGACACTAGCAGCAGGTAGAGAAAGGCTGCTGGCGCCGGTCTTCGTGCATCCGAGAACTTGAATAACATGGCGTGGCCGACTGGTTTGTGCGACATATCCCCTCGGTTGAGGATGATATCTCAGCCAACGCCGCAGCTTCGTCCTTTTGAGTTAAGCCACATTACAAGATAAGCTGCTGGGGGAATGCGTTACTCAACAGTGCCCGGGGGAATTCGAATGACGATGAGCCGAAAGTTCGTGGTGATGTGCGCTCTGATGGCCGGCGCAATGAGCAGTGCGACGTTCGCCGCGCCCAGCCAAGCCGCTGGACAAGGAGACGCAGCACGTCTCAAGCCCGCTTACCGCTTCGAGCGCAGCAAGTGGATCTATGTCCATCTGGAAGGAGCACCGTCTGACATCGGTTATCAGCATGGCTATCTTCTGGCCCCCGAGATTGCGGACGGATTCAACGCCGTCAAGTTTCTCGACACCCGTCGCACCAAGCGCGACTGGGAGTTCTTCCGCAACGTCGCCAAGACGATCCTCTGGCCGAAAATTGACGCCGAGTATCAGCAGGAGTTGCAGGGCATCGCCGATGGTTTGAAGGACCACGGCGTAGCGATGGACGTTTGGGACGTGGTGGCGCTGAATGCCATGGAGGAAGTTCCCGACTATTATGTGCCGACACTCGATCGCCAGGAAAAACGCGCCAATGCGCCAAAGCTCACGTCGCCTGGCAACTGCAGTGCCTTCGTCGCGACCGGATCGATGACAAAAGACCACAAGCCGGTGATCGCCCACAGCAATTGGACGAACTTCCCCGTCGGCAGCCGCTGGACCGTCATCTTCGACATCGTCCCCACGCGCGGCTATCGCATGATCTCGGACGGCTTCCCCGGCATTATCGTCAGCGATGACGATTTCGGCATCAACTCCGCGGGCCTGATGGTCACCGAAACCACCATCACTGGCTTTTCGCTGTTCGATCCTAATGGCGTTCCGGAGTTCGTGCGGGCCCGCAAGGCACTGCAGTATGCCAGCTCGATCGACGAGTACGTGAAGATCATGCTCGACGGCAACAACGGCGGCTACGCCAACGACTGGCTGCTGGCCGACAACAAGACTGGCGAGGTCGCGCGCTTCGAGCTGGGGTTGAACATTCATCGCGTCTGGCGGACCAAGGACGGTTATTTCGTCGGCTCGAATTTCCCCAGCGATCCGGAGCTGATCAAGAAAGAGACGAACTTCGATCCCAGCAACCGGAGCAGCTCGATGAATGCGCGGCATGTCCGATGGGAGGAGCTGATGCGGCAGAACAAGGGACAGATCGACGTCAACCTCGCGCAGCAGTTTCTTGCCGACCACTGGGACACCTACGAGAACAAGGTCGACCGTGACGAACGCTCTCTATGCGGGCATGAAGCCAACTCACCGCGCGGCGTTCCCGAGTGGGAGTCGCCACCTTACACTCCCGGCGGCGCGGTGACGGCGGAGGCCGCCGACAGCAGCATGACCAACAGAATGACGCTGCGGGCACGCGCCGGATATCCCTGTGGTGAGGACTTCCTGGCGGAGCCGTTCCTCAAAGAGCATCCCGAGTTCGAGTGGGAACGCCCCGTCCTGCAGGACATGAAGGGCAATCCCTGGGCCGAGTTCACGGCCGGAGAAAAGCCATAGCTTAGCCGTGACGCTCTGCCGAAAGAGGCCGCCTCGGATTCGCACGCTTCCACGAATTAGACTGCGGCAGGAGCCACATCAGAACCCTTGGACAACGCTCCTGGGAATCGCGGCGTATTTGATGCTTTCCGCAAGCGATTGCAATAACACCGCTTAACCAATTCTGCGCGATCCCTGCGGCATTCTCCGCGGGGTCTGCCTGCTGAAAGCAAATTAATTCTGCAACTTGTGTGTTTCAACAACATCTGTTGTAACAAGTATATTGTGCAATCATCGGGAGGTTGAAAGTGATCGCAATTCTTGAGAACGCGATTGACATTCTCATCGGATGCCGGCACTCGCACGTGACCAGGCCTTTCACATTACGGCGCAAAACCTATGAAGTCTGCCTCGACTGTGGCCACGAGATTCCTTACTCACTGGCGACGATGTCGCAAGTGAAGGGTGGCCGCTTCTCCGGCAAGGTCTCTGCGATCGAGACCGCCAAGGCGGGCGCGCTGTGATCGGGCAGGGTGCGATCGCGAGTATGCCGGCGGTCTTCATCTCGCACGGCTCACCGATGGTCGCTGTGCAGCGCGGACCTTACCAGGACGCGCTGGCGGAGTTTGGGCTCGCGGTCCATCCGAAAGCGATTGTCGCCATCTCGGCCCATTGGGGCAGCTCCACGGCGATTGCGATCAATGGTTCCGCGCGACACGGCACGATACACGACTTCGGCGGCTTTCCTGCCGCACTCTACGAGCTGAGCTACAACCCGCCAGGCTCTCCCAAGCTGGCGGAGCGTATTGCCGGACTCCTGCGCGACGGCAAGTACGACGCGAGTATCATTGCCGAGCGCGGCCTCGATCACGGCGTATGGATACCGTTGCGGCTGATGTACCCCGCCGCTGACATCCCAGTCGTTGAGTTGTCGATCCCGCTTCAGCTCTCGCCGGAAGACCTGTACCGCATCGGCGAGGCGCTGGCCCCGCTGCGGGCAGAGGGCGTCATGGTTCTCGGCAGTGGAGGCATCGTACATAACCTGCGACTCGTTCACTTCGACGACCTCAATCACGCGGTCGATCCTTGGGCGAACCAGTTCGACAGGTGGTTTGCTGACGCGGTTGAACAGAAGAAACTCAAGGACCTGTTCGAGTTCCGTGAAACAGCGCCGCATGCGCAACTCGCGGTGCCAACCTTCGAACATTTTGCGCCGGTGTTCGTGGTGCTCGGTGCGGGCTCCACTCCGGACAAAGCGTCCACGATTTACCAAGGTTTCGAGCACGGAAACATTTCCATGCGCAGCTTTGTCATGTCGTGACATCAACTCAATATCTGAAGGGAGCAAATCATGTTTCGTAAATTGATCTCAACCAACAATGACTACACTGTTACCCTAGTTCGCCTGGTGCTGGGTGTGGTGTTCTTCGCCCACGGCGCGCAGAAGATGCTGGGCTGGTTCGGCGGCTACGGCTTTACCGGAACCATGGGCTTCTTCACCCAAGCGATGCACATCCCCGCGCCGCTGGCTTTCCTGGCCATTTGCGCAGAGTTCTTCGGCGGGCTGGGACTGCTCGTCGGGCTGCTGGGTCGCGTCGCCGCGTTTGGCATCATGATGAACATGTTGGTCGCCGTTTTCATGGTGCACATTCACAACGGCTTCTTTGCCAACTGGTCAGGCCAGCAGAAAGGTGAAGGCATTGAATATCACCTGCTGGCGATCGCGCTCGCGCTGGTAGTGATAATCAAAGGATCAGGCGCTCTCTCCATTGACCGCGCACTCAGCGAGTAAGACGTCTCGGTCGACGGAAAGTCCCATGCCGAACAAAATGTTAGGCGAGATCAAGCAAACCAGGCCATTTACCAGCCAGGAGCAGGAGGCCGCGCTGAACGTGCTGCGCACCGCCGACGCGCTGAAACGTGGCGTGGATCTGCTGCTCAAACGGCATCGGATCAGCTCCGCTCAGTACAACGTGCTGCGGATTCTGCGTGGCGCAGGCGCACAGGGGATCCACTGCGGCGGAATCGCTGAACGCTTGATTACTGCGGAGCCTGACATCACGAGGCTGCTCACGCGAATGGAGAAACTCGGCCTGCTGGTGCGACGGCGCACTGCCGACGACCGGCGGGTGGTAATGGCAACCGCAACTCCGCGAGGCCTTAGACTGCTTGATGAGGTGGAACGGCCACTCCAGAAACTGCAGAAGCAGCAGTTCGCGCTATTGAGCGAGGATGAGATTGAAGCGCTGATCGGCGGGTTGGAGAAGGTCCGGGAGTCGATTGAGCAGGCGGGAATATAGGGGACTCACGAAGACCGAAGTTCTCAGTATCCTCGTTGTGAATAACAACCGCTGGTCGGTCGCCTCAGCTCCGATAGGGAAGCTGCACGGTCACGATGCAACCGTGGGTGTCTTTGCGATTGGCAAGTTCGATGGATCCACCGTGGGCTTCGGCGATCTGTTGCGAAAGTACCAAGCCAATGCCCGAGCCGCCCTGCTTGGTGGTGTAGAACGGCACAAATGCGTTGCTGGGATTCAGCAGCCCGATGCCGTTGTCTTCCACGATGAGAAGCACGTTGGCGCCGTCCCGCTGCCAGCGCAACACCACCTCGGGATCAGCGCCGGGTGAAGCCGCGTTGGCCCCCGCAGTGGAGTGCGCCTGCTCCAGCGCCGAATCGACCGCATTGCGCACCAGATTGATGAGCATCTGCTCGATCAGGTCAGGATCGATCATCAAAGTCAGATCAGGCCCGGGCGAGATGCGAACCGGTAGCCGGGTCTCCAGGATTGCGACGCGCTCTGCCAGGGAATGCAGATCCACGGATTGAATTGTGGGAGAGGGCATCTGCGCCAGCCGCCGATACGACTGCAGGAAGCGATGTAGCGACGCGGTGCGGGACTCGATGATGTCGAGCCCGCGCTGAAAATCAGTCCTGGCCGTCTCCGGCAGATCGAGTTGCGGCAACCGCGTCGCCAGGCTGCCGGCAATCGACATGATGGGCGCGAGAGAGTTGTTCAGCTCATGCCCCAGCACGCGGATCAGCCGCTGCCACGCGCTGCGCTCTTCTTCGCGAAGCGCCCGGCTGACGTCAGAAAGAACGATCAACGTGTGAGGGACTCCGTTCTGGCGAAACGAGCGCTTGCGCACCATCCAGCGGGCGTTCGGGGTGGAGTACGGCAAGGCCACCAGGCTTGCATTGCTGGCTTCGAAGCAGGCATCGAGACCGAGGTCGGTGGCGGTTCTTCCGAGCATTCGCGCAGCCGGTTGCTGCAGCAGTCGCTCGCCGGCGGCGTTCACCAACCGCAGTAACTGCTCGGGATCAAAAGTAAAAATCGGCACATCGATCTCGTCGACCACGCGACGCAGCAGCGCCGTTGTCTCGATTGTCTGGATTCGTTGCTCGGTGAGAATGTCGGCGAGCATGTTGATTTCCAGTCCCAACTCGCCCAGGGAGTCGTTTGGGGAAGCGTCGCGGGCGCGAAATGAGTAGTCTTCCTCCCGCAGCGCGCTGACCACGTTGGCCAACGTCTGCAAGGGATGGACGATCTGCTCCAGCAGCGTCAGCGTCAGGACGAACCACAGAAAAAGTACAAAGATGGTGAGAGCGATTTTGGCATCGCGGGCCCACGGCTGCATCCAGACCAGCGTGATGCCGAGTGCGATTCCGGGAAGTGCGGCGAGCACTGCAAAGATGGCGATGCGCCGCTCGAAGATCAGTCTGTAAGGTTTTAACCGCTCGCTGGCATGCCGGTCACGTTCCCTGTAACGGCTGCCCGAGCTAGAGGCCATACCGCTCCATGCGGCGGTAGAGCGCGCCGCGGCTCAGTCCGAGGGCCTCGGCGGCCTGGCTGACGTTTCCGTGGAATCGCTGCAAGGCTTTGCGCACCAGGATGCTCTCGACTTCCTCGATGCTGAGTTCTTCCAGATTCTGCCCCTGCAGGCGCTGCAGATTCAAGCCCAGGTCGGAAACCTGGATCTCATCGGATTGCGCCATCAACACCGCCCGCTCCAGGGTGTGCTCCAACTCGCGGACATTCCCCGGCCAGGCATATTGCATCATGGTCTGCATTGCCGTGGGCGCGAATCCGCGGACCTGCACGCGATAGCGGGTAGCATAGCGCGACAGAAAATGCGCAGCCAAAGCAGGAATGTCTTCGCGACGCTCGCGCAACGCTGGTATGTGAATCTCAACGGTGTTCAAGCGAAACAGCAAGTCTTCGCGAAACAGGCCAGCCGCAATCGCCGCGCTCAGGTCGGAGTTGGTAGCGGAAATCACTCGCACATTCACCCGCTTGGTGCGCGAGGATCCGACACGCTCAATCTCGCCGGTCTCCAACACGCGCAGCAACTTCGCCTGCTGCCGCATGGGAACGTTGCCAATTTCGTCGAGGAAGATGGATCCGTTATCGGCCAGCTCAAAACGCCCGATTCGATCGGTGCGAGCATCGGTGAAGGCTCCTTTCACGTGCCCAAAAAGTTCGCTCTCGAAGGTACCCTCAGGCAGGGCCCCAGTATTCACGGCCACCAGCGGCATATTTGCCCGCGGCGACAAGACGTGCAAGGTTCGCGCCACAACTTCTTTGCCCGTGCCGTGCTCTCCCGTGACCAGAACGTTGGCATCGGAAGGGCCAATGCGCGCCATGGTTTGCAGCACTGGCTGCATCGAGGGCGCAGAGGCGATGAAATCGGGAGCACCCTCAGCGCGTAGCAGTCGGGCCTCCGCTTCCAGATGCTGGGTCCGCTGCAGGGCGCGATGCAATTCCACCTGCGTGCGGATGATGGCGAGCAGCCGCTCGTTTTCCCACGGCTTTTGAATGAAGTCGCGAGCGCCGCGGCGCATCGCTTCCACGGCCAGTCCGACGTTGCCCCACGCCGTCATCACGATGACCGGAATGCTGCTGTCGATGGCGACAATTTGCGAAAGCAGGTCGAGGCCCTCCTGGCCCGACGTGGTATCGCGCGTGTAGTTCAGATCGATCAAAACCGCATCGTAAAACTCACTGGCCAGTGACTCGCGTACTGCCCCTGGAGACTTGGCGGTGTCCACCACGAAGCCCTCGGGCCGAAGCAGAAGTTCGATGGCCTCGAGGATGTGCGGCTGATCGTCGGCCGCGAGAATGCGTCCTGCGTTTAATCGCTCGCGTGAAGGACTGCCGGAATCGCCGTACTCGGCACGGCTAGTTTGTGTTTGTGCTTTGGCCAACGTGCTCTCCCGACGGCGCAATGCCATCGACCGCTTTTTGAACTTCGATGCCATTATCCGCCAGAGTGGTGCCCGTGGCGCGCTCCAGCTCAACTTTCGACTTCTGGTAGGCGGTGTTGGCGTTCACCAGGTCGAGCTCGGCTAGGGCAAGATCGCGCTGCGCGGTAAGCGTCTGGTAGGGCGAACCCGCTCCCAGATCCTGCTCTTTCTGCATGATGGTGAAGGTCTTTTGCGCGAGGTCGCGGGCTTTTTGTGCGGCTTGAACGCGGGCGCGGCTCTGCTCCAGCGCGTACTGCGCGTTGCGCACCTCGATGCGAATCTGCTTCTTCAATTGCTGCAGGCGTAGCTCGGCCTGGCGATATTCCAGCTCCGAACGATACTGATCGGCCTTGGCGACGCGGTTGCGAATGGGAATGTTGAGGTTCAAACCGACGAAGTAATCGGGTGAAGTGTTGTTATAGGCGTTGTCGAACGCGCCCCAGAAGCCTGTGGGGAGGGTCGAAGTATTCTCGCTGTAATAATAAGGATTCAACTGGCCAGCCAGTCCTGTTCCGCCATAGAAACCGACCGCCGACAACGTCGGCAACAACGCATTTTTCGCAGCCTGGCGGCTGATCTTGCGGTTCACCAGATCGATGTCAGACTCGGCCAGCTCAGGCCGGCCCTGCAGCGCCTCATTGATCAGGTCCTGCACCGCCTGGTCAACCTCCGTGCCAGTCAATGTGGAGCGGTCGGTGGGCACCACCGGCATCGATTCGAGTACGGGGTCGTCAAGGTTCTTGGTAATCGCATTCTTCATCAGCGACTCTTGCAGCTGCAGAGTTGTCTTGGCGATGAGCAGGTCCTGGTCACGGCGCGAGACTTCCGCTTCGGCGCGCATCACGTCCATGGCGGGGACGGCCTCAAGCTGCAACTGCTTTTGCGCGTTGGCGAGGCTTTGCTGCGCGAATGCAAACGACTGCTCTGTTACGCGCTCGCCTTCGTAGGCGCTCACCAGGTCCCAGTACATGTTTGCGATCTGGGTAACCGTAGCGACGATCTGATCTTTGAAGGCAATGTCGGAAATCTTTTTGTTGTTTTTCGCGATACGCAGATAGCGTAGATTAGGCCCCAATCCGAAGCCCGATAGCAGTTGCTGCTGAACCGTCACGCGGTAATAGGAACCCAGCGCCGGAGAAAGATTGCTGTAAATACTGTTGCTGGTCTGGCGATTGTTCTGGGTTTCGAACGAGACGCTGGTTCCACTGGCGAACGCCTGTTGATAGTTGAGATTGAAAATGCCGGTGTTCTGCTTCAACGAAGGCACCCCGTAGAGCTGGAGGTTGGCGAGCGGTTGCGTGAGGTGCTCGATACCCATAGTGCCGCTTACAATCGGATCATAGGACTGCACCGGAGCACCAACGCCCAACGTTGACTGAACCAGACCCGCAGCTCCGGCGCCTGCTCCACCTGCGCCGCCAGTCGTGCCGCCGGCGCCCGCGCCGGGAGCGCCGGTGCCGAAGCCTCCGACGCCTCCGCCGGGAGTTCCCTGCACCACGCCGGTATTGACGCCGCGGAAGGAGCCGCCCGCCTTGGTCCGGAGAATGTCAGTATCGGCGATAGGCAGGTTGTAGCGCGCGATGGCCACGTCGAGATTGTTTTCGATCGCCAGCGCGATAGCGTCTTTCAGCGAAATATAGAGCTTGCCGTCGCGAATGAGCTGATCGAGCCGCGGCGAGTTGGTGAGGTTCGGCTCGGGTACTGTCCTTGATCGATAGGCATCAAATGGCTCCCAGTTATGCGGCATCACAAACTGGGGAGGCGTCTGGATGCTGGCTTGCGCATTGCTCGTGGGCGTCGATGGGACGGACGGAGCACTTGACTGAGCCTGGGCGCTGACCAGCAGCGAGCACAGCAATATCACAAGCACGGGAGATCGCGAGCAGCGTTCGATCATGGCCGAGCCGCCTCACCGGCAGAAGCCAGAGCAGCATTGCCAGTGTCGCTGACCATCCAGCCGTCGCGCAGTTGAATTGTCCGTTTCCCATACGACGCATTCACGTCGGAGTGCGTCACCTGCACGATGGTCGTGCCTTCGCGATTGAGTTCGGTAAAAAGTTCCATGATCTCCTTCGCCTGGCTGGAGTGCAGGTTTCCGGTGGGCTCATCCGCCAGCAGCAGGGCGGGTTTGTGAATCACCGCGCGGGCGATGCCTACCAGCTGTTGTTGTCCGCCCGACAACTGGTTGGGATACAGATCTTTCTTGGCCACGATCTGGAATCGGTCCAGCGTGTCCGCCACCATTGCCTGGCGCTCGCCGCGCGGGACGTCCTTGTACGAAAGCGGAAGATCGATGTTCTCCTGCACCGTGAGGTCGTCGAGCAGGTGGTAGCTCTGGAAGACCATCCCGATATTGCGTTTCGCCAATTCGCTGCGTTCCTTGCGCTTCAGGCCGTGGACCGCCTGGTCGCGGAACCAATACTCGCCGGCCCACTGGTCGTCGAGCAGAGCGAGCGCGTTCAGCAGCGAGGACTTGCCTGCTCCCGAGGGACCCATGACGGTGAGGAATTCCCCTTCGGGAATGGTGAGATCGATGCGCCGAAGCACCCATGTCTCGCCCGCACCCGTTTTGTAACTACGTTGAAGGTTTTTCAGTCGGATCATAGTAGTCAGCCATTAGCAATAAGCAATTAGCATTCAGCACTTGGTGTTAGCAGTCCGCGAACACCAATATCAAATCCGGCTAAACACAGGCTGCGACAATAATCGCTCGTAAGTAGTGTTTTGAAGGGGCACGGCTTCAGCCGTGCCGCCAAGTCCTGTCTTTTTGATGTCCCGAGCGGACTTTAGTCCGCGAGGGTGCCGCTCGTCCGCTGTTTTCCGGAGCCTATGAAGCCTGCCCTTTGAAACCGAACCTTTGAGACCGGCTCCGGCAGCTTATTGCTAACTGCTTATTGCTTATTGCTTATTGCTTATTGTGTCTCCTGCATCAGTCTCCGCAGTTCGTCCTCGGCCACGACCTTGCCGTCGAAGAGATGCACCTCGCGCTCGGCATGCGCGGCAAAGCGCGGATCGTGCGTCACCATGCAGATGGTGGAGCCCTCGCGGTGCAGCGTCTGCAGCAATTCCATCACGGCTTCGCCGTTGCGCGAGTCGAGGTTTCCGGTAGGCTCGTCCGCCAGCAGGATGGAAGGCGACCCGGCAAGCGCGCGCGCCACTGCCACACGCTGTTGCTGACCGCCCGACAGTTGCGAAGGATAATGCCGCAGCCGATGCGCCATTCCCACCCGCTCCAGCGATTCCAGCACCCGCTGCTTGCGGTCGGCGGTGGGCATTCCATCGCGGTAAGTGAGCGGCAGCTCGACGTTCTCGTAAACCGTAAGATCGCCGATCAAGTTGAAACTCTGGAAGATGAATCCGATCTCGCGATTGCGAATCCGCGAACGGTCGGCGAAGTCGAGCTTCTCCACTGTCGAGCCGTTCAACTTGTATTTGCCATCCGTCGGAGTGTCGAGCAGTCCGATGATGGACAGCAGGGTTGATTTCCCGCAGCCCGACGGGCCCGACATGGCAACATACTCACCCTTGGCTATGGTCAGGTGAACTCCTGCAAGTGCGTGGGTTTCGACTTCGTCGGTGTAGAAAACCTTGGTGAGGTTCTCAATTTCGATCAATGGTGCTGCTGCTTCGGTCATAATTCTTCCGTTTCCGTTGTCGGCGCAACTGCTGAATTAGGTTTGACAGTGCTAGTCAAGCTTCACGCGGTCCGTGTTGTCCCAGCGCGACATGTCAGACAAGATGACGGTGTCGCCTTCCTTGAGTCCGGAATCGATCTGGATCAGGTTCACCGAAGCCCGCCCGGTCTTGACTTGCACCCGCGATGCCCCGTTTCCTTCGCGATCCAACACGAACATGGAGATCGTGCTGTTCTCCTGGCCAAACGCCGGCCGTCCGACGTACAGCACGTTGTCGAGCTTTTCCAAATCGATGGTTCCGTCGACGCTCAAGTCGGGACGCGCCCCTTTGGGCAGTTCCCCTGTCAGTGATACGTCAACTGTGACGGTTCCGTTCTGTACGGCGGGATCAACGCGGCTTACCGTGCCGGGAATGACACCGTTATGGGTGTCAATGGAGGCCGGCTCGCCGATCTGCACATCGCGCGCCTGGGTTTCCGGGATCTTCAGCTCGGCCATCAAGTGATTGGGCTGTACAATCTTCGCCAATTCGGTGCCGGGCAATACATGCTGACCGACTTGCAGAGGCATCTCAACCAGCACTCCCGCAACGCCGGCCCGCACTCTCAATTTATCGAGTTGCTTCTGCTTCAGACCAGCCAATGCCTGCATCTCCTCGATCTTGGCCTGCTGCACGGCAAGTTGCGAGGCGATCGCGTCCCGATTGATCTTCAGCCGTTCATCTTCTATCTGGTTGCGGGTGACCAGCGCGTCAGCCTTGCCGGCCGACGCTTTCGCCGTCAGGCCAGACACAACGCCCAATTCGTAGAGAGCTTTGTCAGTCTGCGCCTGGCGCTGTGCCTCGCTGTAGTCGGCATTGACGGTGGCGGCCCCGGCACGCTGCGTCATCAGATCGCTATCGAGCCTCACTTTGAGACTCTGGTATTCGGCCTGCGCCGCCTTCACCTGCAACTGCGCGT
This sequence comes from uncultured Acidobacteriaceae bacterium, assembly GCA_963779555.1. Lineage (GTDB taxonomy): Bacteria > Acidobacteriota > Terriglobia > Terriglobales > Acidobacteriaceae > DASRAA01. The sequence continues at coordinate 133,582 of CAVZYS010000011.1, read as the reverse complement.
CCACCGCTTCCTGCTCCAGTTGCGGATTACTCATCTCCACTAGGATGGTGTCGGCTTCGACTTCCGATCCCGGCAGCTTGTCGATGCGAAGCACTGTGGCCTCGGTTTCAGCGGGAATCTGTAGAACGTCTTCACGGCTGGGCACCAGCGATCCCAGGCCTCGCACTTGGCGCAGCATGGAGCCGCGCTTCACGGTGTCGGTCCAAATGGTTGCGCGCTCCACCGTCGGGGCCGCGGGTTTCAACCGGGCGACACCCACGGTCAGCGCTACCAGGGCGAGCAGGCCTAGACCGCCCCAGAGGATCTGGCGGCGGCGCTTTTGTTGCTTAAATTCGGGTCGGGCGATATCCATTGCACTCTGGAAAGAGCAAGTGGGTAGCCAATCTCGTTGCTGGCTTCATATTGATTCAGAAGCAGGTTAGGAAGAGGGAGCATCGTTTTGGGAAGGCGCACTGTCCCGGGTCGAAGAAGAGTGTCCATTTCCGGACAGTGGACTGCCAAAGACGGCGGCATTCATGATGCGGCTGGCAACGGACCGGAATAAGTCCCGCGAGCGTCAGGCGGCGTATAGTTCCTGCCTCACCTCTGGCGGGATTTCGAATTCAGAGTTCGTCCAACCAGGACCGCGATCGCGATCAGAACAACCCACAACATCCATCGCATCACGCAACACTACGCCCATTCGCGACATTCTGCTCTTTGCCACCAACTCATAAACCGCATCGCTCCAATGCAGAATTTGAATAGCGCCAAGAAGCAGTGGAATCGGACGGTTCGGTTAGGATAAATAGAATGGTTGCGGCCGGCACCCGCCCGAATTTCATGTCGACCTCTGTCCACGAAGCTCCGGTCACCCCCAGCCGCGAGGCGGCCGCACCGTCACGCCTGTTTTCGCTCGATGTTTTTCGCGGCGCCACCATCGCGGCCATGATCCTGGTGAATAATCCAGGAAACGACTTCCCCTACGCACCGTTGGAACACTCCAAATGGAACGGCTGGACCCCAACCGACCTCATATTTCCTTTCTTCCTTTTTATAGTTGGCGTATCGCTCAGCCTGTCGTTCCGATCGCGCATGCGACGCGGCGAGTCAATACGGACGCTGTTGCTCCACTCCCTGCGCCGCAGCGCGATTATCTTCCTTATAGGATTGTTCCTGAACGGGTTTCCCTTCTTCCATCTCTCCACTTGGCGCGTAGCCGGGGTCCTGCAGCGCATCGCATTCGCCTATCTCGCGGCGGCGGTGATCACCCTCTTCTCCAGGGCCCGCGGCATTGCCATCTGGATCGCGGGTCTGCTCATCGGATATTGGGTCGCGATGCGGTTCGTCCCGGTGCCCGGATTCGGTGTGCCAGGCACCGACATGCCGCTGCTCGCTCCCGATGCGAACCTGAACTGGTATCTCGATCAGCAATTTCTTCCGGGCAGGATGTACGAGATTACCCGCGACCCTGAGGGCATCCTCAGCACCTTTCCTGCAATAGCGACGGCGTTGCTGGGAGTGTTGACAGGCGAGTGGCTGGCTACCTTTCGTGACGCGAAAAAGAAAGTTGCTGGCATGCTGGCCTGCGGAATGGCTTGCGTCGTGGCCGGACAGCTATGGGCGGTGTGGTTCCCCATCAACAAGAAGCTCTGGACCAGCTCGTTCGTTCTGTTTACGGCAGGGTGCGCACTGATCTGCCTGGCTGCTTGCTACTGGATTAACGACGTCAAGCTGCATCGCGGAATCTGGACCAAGCCGTTTGTCATTTTCGGCACCAACGCCATTGCCGCCTACACCCTCGCGGACCTCTTATCGAGCTCGTTGTTCAGTCTTCGGGTCCACCTAGGCCGCCACACCATCACCCTGCAGGAATACATTTACCGGCAAGCCTTTGGCCAACTCACTCCCCGTGCCTTCGGGTCACTGGTGTACTCGCTGGCGTTCGTGTTGGTCTGCTTCCTGCCGATCTGGTGGATGTACCGGAAACGTATCTTCCTCAAGGTTTAGCACGACATAATTCACTGCTCCGAGCTTCCGCCGGCCTTACACCAATCGGCCGCAAGCCTGTCATCCCGGTGGTTCATTGACGCTGGGCCGTAACCGTGTCCTAATATGCGAGTCTATGTTGGCGCCGTCGATCACTGTCGGACAACTCGTAGGCCACTTCCGCATTCTCGAAAAGATTGGAGGCGGAGGCCAGGGTGAGGTGTTTCGCGCCCACGACGAGAGGTTCGACAAAGATGTGGCCCTCAAGATCCTTCCGCTCAAGGCGCTCTCCGATGATGCCGCCCGCAAACGCTTCCGCCAGGAAGCCCAGGCCGTCGGTAAGTTGAGCCACCCCAACATTGCGACTGCGTTTTATTTCGGCGAAGAGAACGGGATCGATTTCCTGGTTACCGAATACATCTCCGGAGCCGGTCTCGACGAGAAGCTGGCCAAAGGCCCGTTGCCACAGGAGACTGTAGTCGCACTGGGGATCGAACTCGCGAGCGGTCTGGAAGCGGCGCATCGCGAGGGCATCATCCATCGCGATCTCAAACCGGGAAACCTTCGCATCACTGAAACCGGCCAATTGAAGATCCTCGACTTTGGCCTGGCGGAACTGATCGAACCGGGCATCGACGCGGCGTCGGCTGAAACCGTAACCCTCACCATGACCTTGACCGGCACTCTGCCGTACATGGCGCCCGAGCAATTCGACGGAATATCCGACCCGCGCACCGATCTGTGGGCTGCGGGAGTTGTTCTGTACGAGTTGGCCACCGGACAACTGCCATTTCCCCAGACGCAGTTACGACAGTTGAAGGAGGCCATCCGGCACGAGGAGCCAAAGCGTCCGACTGAAATCAATCCTGCGATCTCGCGAGGCCTCGAGAGTGTGATCCTGCGGGCCTTGGAGAAGGACCCCAAGCGGCGTTACCAGGCGGCCAAAGAACTGCACGACGATCTGGTGCGGGTAGCCGGCGGCGGCAAGGTCAAACGCCACTTGTGGCTGCGCCGTCACCGCCTCCAGCTTGCCGTGGCCGCATTGCTCGTTGCAGTTTCAGCCGGTCTCATCTACCGATTTTGGCCTTCTTCGGCTTCCACGGACCACGGCAAGAGCTACAAAGTGCTAGCGGTTTTGCCCTTGGAGACTGCCGGACAGGACGCGGCCGATAGCGCCCTTGGACGCGGCGTCGCCGAAACCGTCAGCGCGCGTATTGCGCAAGGCAGCAACGGCCGCTTGTTCCAGTTGATCCCGCCCAATGAACTGAGTTCCAAGCAGGTGAAGACCGCCGAAGCCGCACGCCGCGAGTTCGGGGTCGATATGGTCCTGGCAGTCGGGCTGCAGCGTTCGGGAGACAAGATGCGCGTTACTTGCAGCCTGATCGATCCACGCAACCATCAACAGGTAGACGCGCGCACGGTCACGGGAGATGTAGGCGATCTTTTTACTTTGGAAGACACGGCTGTGACCGAAGTCTTCGATATGTTGCCCAGGAACGCCCGATCTGAGCAGCCCGCCGTGACCGAAGTGCACGCCGCTGTGCCCGCTGGTTACGAATACTACGTTCGGGGCCGTGGTTATCTTCTGGAGTACCAGAAGAGCGAGAACATCGACAGCGCCATCAGCGAGTTCCAGCACTCACTGCAAGTGAGCCCTAACTATGCGCCGGCCTACGCTGGACTAGGCGAGGCCTACTGGCGAGGTTATAAGGCCGACCGGGGTAAGGAATGGCTGGATCAAGCCAAGACCAATTGTCAGAAAGCGCTGGCGGCTGACCCTCGCCTGGCGGAAGGACACACCTGCCTGGGAAACCTTTACAACGACACCGGCCAATACGACAAAGCTGTTAAGGAATTTCAACGTGCGGACTCGCTAGATCCCGACAGCGTTGACGCCCTCAATGGGCTGGCAGAGGCTTATGACCGACTTGGTAACGCTGCAGCGGCCGAGGACACCTACAGGAAAGCAATAACGCTGCGGCCTCAGTACTGGGCGGTTTACAACTGGTTGGGATATTTCTATTTCGGCCAGGCGAGATATGCGGATGCAGCAGCGATGTTCCGCAAGGTCGTTGATTTGACCCCCGACAACAATCGCGGGTACTCCAATCTTGGGGCGATGTATTTAATGGAAGGCCAATATGCCGATGCCATCGCCGCGCTGAACCGCTCGATCGAACTACGACCGACAGGAAGTGCGCTCAGCAACCTCGGGATGGCATATTTCTACAGCCACCGTTTTTCCGAAGCTGCCACGATGGGCGAAAAGGCCCTGGCTCTGGATGATAAGGACTATTTGAACTGGGGCAACCTCGGCTATGCGCTCTACTGGACGCCGGGCCGTCGAGAGGAATCCTTCCCCGCCTATAAGAAAGGGATCGAGTTGGCACGCGCCGATCTTCAGGTCAATCCCAAGGACACTGCAGCGCTCTCTTTTGTCGCCATGAATAGTGCCGTGCTCGGAGATAGACGGACCGCCCTCGCAAGCCTGCAAAAGGCGCTCCTGCTCGCTCCCAAAGATGCTGAAGTGATGTTCCGCGCAGCGATGGTCTACAACCAGTTTGGCGACCAGGCCCAGACTTTGGATTGGCTGAAAAAAGCAGTGGCGGCTCACTACTCGCGCACCATCGTGCGCGATACCCCCGAGTTCGGCAACCTGCAATCTAACCCGAACTTCAAAGCAATTATCGGCGGCGCCTGACGTCACTACTCCCGTCCCGGGTGGCAGCGATCGGAATCGCGACCCTATTTGTCCACGTGTACGCCGCCGCCGTTAAGCTTCAAGCACGGGACGCCGCCCACCGTCACCTTGTCAAACAGAAAATTCTTGTCGAAGTTCTGGTGGGGCGGGCCGGAATCTTCGTCGTCTACAAAATGTGTTTTCGGCGTTGCAGTGCCGGGGTAGGTGAATGGCGTGCCTACTCCCAGACCACTTGAAGCGAAGTCGATTTCCAGCGAGGTCCTGTTTCCAATCGCATCTCTCCCCAACCAGAGAATAGAGCTGCCGGTACATGCAGCTGAAGTCGGCACTCTCAGACATGGGGTAGGATTGGGTTTGAAGTTGGCGTCCTGTGTACAACTCTGACTCTGATCAATGCTGATAACTCCAAAGACTTGTCCCGGTCCGGCGAGAGGGGTCTTCAATCCTTGGAGAAATGACTTGCCGTAATAAACCCCGGCCGCGAAAGCCAGTACACCTGCGGCGAGCAACGTTACGATTACTGTCTTGGTGCCCATCATTAGATCCTTTCTATCTCTCTAGCGTAGATTCCGGACGCGCTACCCCAAGATGGGAAATCCTGAACCAACATATTTCGATGCAAGGACCTGTACGATTGCACACAGTAGCACGACTCTAGTCCAAGTCAAGCAAATAACCACTAACATTTGCAGGGCTGCGTCGCCCCCGCTGACGAGTTGGATCCGCTCAGGCACTTATTTGCCCGTGCCGGCTGCCATCGCTTTCCCCGACCGGCCCAATGCTCTGGCGACACTCGAACTCTCCATCCCATTGAGAATCCCGATTTCGATTCGCGTCCGTGACCCGCTGCAGGACCCGGTGCATATTTGTGATCGTGCGGTTAGAATGCTCAGTTCGAGACTTTGAGTTAAACACCAGGGGTAATCTTCATGATCGTCGGTGTTCCCCGCGAGACCTTTCCAGGGGAGCGGCGGGTTGCGCTCGTACCTGCGGCCATTCCCAATCTCAAAAAAGCCGGACTCGAAGTCGTCATCGAAGCTGGCGCCGGCATCGAAGCCGGATATCCGGATGCGGACTATGTATCCAAAGGCGCAAAGATCGTGGCCGAGCGGGCCGAGGTGTTTGCTGCGGCGGACATCATTTTCCAGGTCCTGTGCCACGGCTCCAATGATGTGACCGGCGAGGCCGATCTTCCTCTTCTGCGGCGCGGCCAGGTTCTCATCGGATTCCTGCGGCCTCTCGGCAGTGTGCAGACTATTCAGGAAATCGCCGCCACGGGCGCAATCGCTTTCTCCGTTGAGTTGATGCCCCGCACCACTCGCGCGCAAAGCATGGACGCCTTGTCCTCCATGGGCACCATCTGCGGATACAAGGCAGTGGTGATCGCCGCCGACACACTGCCCCGCATTTTCCCCATGCTGACGACGGCTGCGGGCACCATCACCCCTGCTCGTGTGCTGGTCATGGGAGCGGGCGTCGCCGGCCTGCAGGCCATTGCTACCGCACGGCGACTGGGGGCCGTGGTTTCGGCCTACGATCTTCGTCCCGCCGTCAAAGAGCAGGTGCAGAGCCTTGGCGGCAGGTTTGTCGAGCTTCCGCTGGAGGTCGCCGACGCGCAGGATGCCGGCGGCTACGCCAAAGCCCAGGACGAGTCGTTTTACCGGCGACAGCGCGAATTACTCGGCGACGTCGTTGCCCAACAGGATGTGGTCATCACGGCTGCGGTCATTCCCGGCAAGAAATCGCCCGTGCTGGTAACCAAAGAGATGGTGGAACGTATGGCACTCGGATCGGTAATTGTAGACCTCGCATCCGAGCGCGGAGGCAACTGCGAACTGACGCGCATGGGCGAGAAGATCGTTGAGCATGGCGTGTCGATCCTTGGCACGATCAATCTCGCCAGCACCGTTCCCTATCATGCCAGCCAGATGTACGCCCGCAACCTGACCAACTTCCTGCTCAACATGGTGAAGGATGGAAAACTAAACCTGAACATGGAAGACGAGATTGTACGCGGCACACTGGTCGCCGAGGGTGGTGAGATCGTGAATCCCCGCGTACGTGAATTTTTCTCGCTGCCTGCGCTGGTAGCACAAACGAAATCATGAACCGCAGAGGCACAGACAAGAATGGAAGTGGAAGACTCCGTGTTCTCCGCGGTGAACAAGGTATTGGTAGCGCACTCGCAATCATGAACCGCGGAGACGCAGCGCCAAGGCAAGAAGATATTTAAGACCTGATTCTCTCTGTGCCTCTGTGTCTCTGTGGTGAATTTTGGAGGTTTTGATTTGAAGGCTGACCTGATCACCAGTCTGTACGTCTTCATGCTCGCCGCGTTCATCGGATTCGAAGTGATCCGGCGGGTCTCACCGCTTCTGCACACACCGCTGATGTCGCTCACCAACGCGTTGGACGCCATCGCCGTGGTGGGCGCCATCATCCTGGCGGGCGAGCAGAAGAGCCAACTCGCCACGATTCTAGGCACCATCGCCATCGTGGCCGCCACCAGCAACATCGTCGGCGGCTTCATCATCACCGACCGCATGCTCAAGATGTTCAAAGTGAGCAAGACGCCGAAGCCATGACCGACCTGGTGAGTGGTGAATACGTCATTGAAGTCCTCTACATTATTGCGGCGGCGCTGTTCATCCTGTCGCTGAAGTGGCTGAGTTCTCCGGCCACCGCGCGCCGCGGCATCTTCGCCGGCGAAGCCGGCATGCTGCTGGCGATCGTCGGCACGCTCTTCTACAAGGGCATCGTCGATTACAAGTGGATCGCCATCGCGCTGGTGCTCGGCACCATCATCGGAGTCCCGCTGGGCCGCGTCGCCATGACCGCCGTCCCACAGCGGACGGCGCTCAGCCACGCTTTTGGCGCGCTGTGCGTCACGCTGGTCGGCACCGCCGAGTTCTACCTGCGCGCGCCCAACATCTCGAAATTCATGATGAGCGTCCTCTCGCTCGAAGTCATCCTGGGCTCGCTGACCATCACCGGCAGCCTGATGGCGGCAGGCAAGCTTCAGGAAGTGCTGCCGCAGCGCCCCATCACCTATAAAGGACAGAACATCGTCAACCTCGGCTTCCTCGCCATCGCGATCGCAATCGCCGTGGTGCTGGTGCTGCATCCCGACCACATGTACCTCTATCCTGCGATGGTCGTGATCCCGCTGATTTTCGGCGTGCTGATGATCGTCCCCATCGGCGGCGCCGACATGCCGACGGTGATCTCGCTGTTGAACTCCTACGCCGGACTCTCCGCCGCAGCCATGGGATTCGTGCTCGACAGCAAGCTGCTCATCGTGGCCGGAGCGCTCGACGGCGCGTCGGGCTTCATTCTTTCGGTGAACATGTCGAAGGCCATGAACCGCTCGTTCACCAACGTGCTCTTCGGCGCGTTCGGGCAGGAACAGCCTAAGGCAGCCGCCGGGCAAGAAGCGCGTCCGGTGCGCAGCGCGACGCCCGAAGAAGCGGCGGCCATTCTCGCGGCAGCCAACAAAGTCGTCATCGTTCCGGGATACGGCATGGCCGTCGCCCAGGCCCAGCACAAAGTCCGCGAACTCTACGATGCGCTCAGCAAGCGCGGCGTGGACGTGAGCTTCGGCATCCATCCCGTCGCCGGCCGCATGCCCGGACACATGAACGTCCTTCTGGCCGAGGCCGACATTCCCTACGACAAGCTGCTCGACATGGACCAGGTCAACGGCGACATGCCGCAGACCGACGTGGCGCTGGTCATCGGAGCCAACGACGTGACTAATCCCGCGGCGCGCACCGACCAGTCGAGCCCGATCTTCGGCATGCCCATTCTCGACGTGGACAAAGCGCACACGGTAATGGTGATCAAGCGCAGCATGAGCCCCGGCTTCGCCGGCATCGACAACCCGCTCTACTACCTCGACAACAACCTGATGCTCTTCGGCGACGCTAAGAAGTTTGTGGGGGATATCGTGAAAGAGCTTTCGGGAAATAGTGGCGGCCACTAGGAGTAACTGGTAGCTGGCTGCTGGTAACTGGGTCGAGGCGTTGCGGGTCGATTCCCAAACTCGGACGCATTGGCTTAGTGGTACCCCCTCCCCCCTCCCCCTCGAATCTTTGTTTTCATGAAGATACGATGCATTTGTGGTGCAAAGTATCGGAAACAAAGCAGTTACAGGGAAAACATTGTGGAATAAGGACTTAGGTGGGATCTTCTGGGGCCGGACGGGGGTGTTGGCAGGAAGACGGCTGAAAAATCGAAAACGGTCAGGACCCATCACAGGTCAAAGCACCTAACTGGGGATGCGGGTAGTGTCCGGCTGCCGACTCGGTGGAAGACAGCTCTCCCTCATCCTTCCGAGGGAAGTGTACGACGAGTAGGGGGAAACACCAAGCGAGTTAGTCACGTGTCAGCGTGATGGATGAACAGGGCACGTGGTTGGGCACGAAAACCCACCCGCCGAACGGTGCACAAACGACCTGCAGACACAACTCGGCGCCACAAGTTCTCGCGTCCTTAACCCCACCCCAACCTAATCCCAAAACTTGCGCCGCAGCGTTCCGGCCATGCCTAGCAGCCCAGTGCCCAGCAGCAGGAAGCTCGCCGGTTCGGGCGTAGGCGTGCCCCCTGACTCAATTGAGAGCGTAAAGTCGGCGGGTCCATACACCCACTGCCACCTCTCTCCGGCGGCCAGGCTCGGCAGGTTGTAGGCGCTGAATTGACCGTCTTCGCTGGCGAACGTCATCAGTACGAAGCTGTCGCCCACCTGCACCGTAAAGCCACTCAGCAGGACCACATCGAGAGTACCGTTCAGCGAAGCGTTGCCGCTCACAACCACTTGATCGTACTGTGTACCCGGCGTCAGCCCGGCCAGCTCGGCGAAGAAGGTGCCGCTGTGCGATTGGGTGTAGTCCCCATTGATGCTCAGCGTCCCGGGCGAGTCGCCGGGCGACAGCCTTCCGCCCAGGAACACGTTCCCCGTGATAGTGCCGGTGCCCGATAGGGTTCCGCCATCGATCTGGACTAGAGTGCTGCTGAACAACGATCCGTCAATCACCGTCGAGCCTGCCGGCTGCTTGTACAAGCCGTCGTTGTGCAGAGCCTGCCCGGCAACCACCCAAACCGTTCCCGTGTTGATGATGCTGGCGCTACTGGTATTGTCGAGCGTGCCGTAGTTATCCAGTATGCCGGCGTTGTTCAGCGTGCCCTTGTTTCTCATGTAGGCGCTGTTGGTGATTGTGCCCCCATGATTGTTGGCAAGCGTGCCGTCGTTCTCCATGTAGCCGTCATTGGTGATGGCGCCGCCCGAGCTATTGGTGAGCCTGTCGTAGTTGTAGAAGAGTGTGCCGGAGTCGTTGCTCAGCGTGCCGGCGTTTTTCAGCAGACCTTGATTCGAGAGAAATCTGCTATTCGTGAGGGTGCCACCGCTGTTGTTGTTCAGGGTGCCGTAGTTGTTCAGCGTGCCGTCGCTCTGAAGAGTGCCGCCGTTGTTGTTGTTGAGCGCGCCAGAGTTGTCCAGCGTGTCCGCGTTTTCCAGGAAGCCGGCATTCGTGAGCCTGCCTCCGTGGTCGTTGGTGAGTGTGCCGTAGTTGTCCAGCGTGCCTTCGGAGTCGTTGCGGATGGAACCGGCGTTGTCCAGCGTAGAGTCGTTGCCAAACGTCCCGGTATTGGTGATTGTGCCCCCGGCTTGGTTACTGAATTTGCCGCGAAGATTGTTCAGCGTGCCGTCATTGTTCAGGGCGAAGTCATTTTCGAAATCGCCCGCATTCGTCACTGTGCCGCCGGAATTATTCGTCAGCGTTGCGTAGTTGTAGAGTTGCCCGCCGGAGGTGTTCATGAGCGTTCCGGAATTGTTCAACTTAGCGTGATTTCCCAATAAGCCCGCGTTCTCGAGCGTTGCCCCCATGCTGTTGTCAAGCGTGCCACCGGCGTTGATTTGGAGCGTTCCGGCGTTTTTGAGGGTACCGTGGCTCTTCAGAGTGCCGTAGTTCTCGATATCACCAACGGATTTGTTGTCGAGTAACCCGGCGTTGGCAATCGTGCCTTCGAGCTCGTTGGTGAGAGTGCCGTCGTTCTCAAGGGTGGCGCCGGAATCGTTCGTCAGCCTGCCGGCATTGCTCAGCTTGCTTAAATTCACCAGCTCGCCGGCGTTGGTGATGACGCCGGATTCGGTGTTGTTGAGCGGGTTGTAGCTGTGGAACGTGGCGATGGGCTTATTGTTAATCGCGCCTGCGTTGGTCAGCGTGGAGAAATTGTCAAAGGTGCCGGCATTGTTGATTGCGCCCGGGGGATTGTTGACAACGGTGCCGGCGGTGTACAGCAGCCCTTCGGGACCGATATCGATACCTCCGAAAACTATGTTTCCATCGAAGTTCAATACACTCGACGGATCTATCGAGATTTCGCCTTCGAGCTGGGTACCGTTAAAGGCGGTGCTGCTGCCGGCAGAAATTCGGTAGTTTCCCACCAGCACCCCCCCATTCAAGAGGTTGGTACCCAGGAACAGCATTCCGCCGCCTGTGTCCACAATCGTTGCCGTGGGGTGCGACAGGGTACCGGCCGAAATCGTCACGCCATCGAAAAAAACCGGGGCCATCGGAGATCCCGTGAGGTTCGAGAGCACTCCGTAGTGAATGCTTCCGGTTCCGTTCTTGCCGACGTGGGTCGAATATTGATTCAGGCCTAAGCTCCCGGTGAAATAGGCCGCCGCACCGCTCCCCTGGAACAACAGGCTCGAGCTCTCAATTGTCGCGTTGGTGAAGGTGTTGATCGGAGCCGACAGATCGTCGTTCTGAATCGTGTATGTCCCCCCACTAAGGAGCGAGCTGTCCACGTTCAGGCTTCCCGTCGTCAGGCTGCCTGCCACCGGTCCGCTAAGCATCAGGTGCGAGTTCGTAATCGAAAGGGAGGTAAGCGTCGGATTAATGTCAGCACTGCCCCCAGAATTCACGGCGCTCACCGACGCCAGCTTCCCCAGGTTCGGCCCAAGGACTGCGGAGGAAGCGTTCCGAATCACTACGCTGTAATGCAGGTAATTGCTGTTATTGGGAACTCCACCCGGACAGGTCCCCGCGCCATTCCCGGGCAGCGACCATCCACTGGCGTCTCCCCACACCGGCGCCGCATAGGTGTACTGGCCACTCCCTAAATTCTTTCTATAAATCTGGCCGGCCCAATTGCATGTGACACTGAGCTGTGCCTGTGCAATTCCTCCCAGCAGCAGGGTGAGCCCGAATACAAAACAGAGCTGTCTCTTCCATATCCAGATCGTCATCGCCGGATTCTCCTGTTAGGCCTGCTATGCGCATTCGGATGCTGGCCTTGTTGAACCGCGTTTCGGTGTATGGGTAAAAACCTGCCTTTAGATCTCGTGTCGTTATCGTTGATCGCCCCGTCTTGAAGAGCTGGGTGCCGCAAATTCTGGAAAGGAAGCCGTCGCTGCGCTATTTCCCGTGATTAGCAACGTGGAACTGCAGCCGCGCCAGGAGGCGAGAGCGCCGGCGAATCCGCAAGCCACGAGCTGAGGACCTGGACAGTAAGAAGATAAGGGTTCAAAGCCTGATCAGGATAACGGATATGCGAAAGCTCGTGCAGCATACCACGAGAGACCTTCATGCTCATTGTGCATGCGCAATCCTCGCATCAGCATTCACATTGATCAGAGGCGAGGCCGTCGAAATCCGCTTGCAGGAGGTTGGAGCAGCGACTGGGACACGCTAGCCGCAATATCTCACTAAGCGATAGAAAAAGGCTGTCATTTCTGGCGGGTGGCCCAGGTAACCACTCCCAATGACCATGAATCTTCAGTTCGGGTGCCCCATTCGAGCGGCCCGTCTTCGGCCGCTTGAGTGGGGTTTTCTCTCGATCCCTGCGACAACGTCGAATACATTCGAGCCCGCAGGGCTCCATTTGTGCGAGCCGTGCGCCCCAACCCGCTGTATAGGCTTCGGCACGAGCCCTATCGTGATCGCCATCTCGTCGGGTTGCGCCTGGCGTGGAAGCAGGCGATCACCACGATTCGATCCACTTGCACTTCGAAGAAGATCCCGTACGGAAAACGTCGCACACCAGCGCGCCGCCTTCCACGATGCACGACAGGATATTGCATGGGCCGCTCTGCAATTGCCTCCACCGTCGCATCCACTGCCAATGCGAATCGCGCGCCAAGGGCTGGCCGCACGTTGTCGTACCATGCCCGCGCCTGCTGCAGTTCCGCAGCGGCCTGAGGAATCCAGAGAATCGGTAGCTTCACGGACGTTTAAACAACTCAGACCGGACTTTTTCCCAGGGAATTACGTCCGAGGGGTTCTGCTCGAGGTGCTCAATGCGGGAATCCAACTCGGCGCGTTGCGCGTCGGTCAGAGTAAGCGCGTCAGCCTCCAGGCTCTCCCACACTTCGTCCAGCAATTCTGCCTTCTCGGCAGCCGTGAGGTTGGCGATCTGGTCTCGTAGCGCGCTCATTGCCTATAACCCTAGCGCGGTTTCCTGCTCCCCGCAAGCCCGGCCCGGGCGTCACGCTTTGATGTGCCGCCGCTGCGCGGCTCTCATCATGGATAGACCTTATCTCCGCGGGCTCACGCCCACGGCTCAAACAAATTTCGCCCTTCGGGCTACGGGCCGGCGATAGCGTTGCAGCGTGTCGAGGAATAACTGCGCCATCGGTTCGGCGCGGAAGATGGGCCGACGGCCCTACGTGGATGCTGTGATAAAGAACGTGCGGATCTCTTGGGGCGCAAGCGGCATAGGCGCCAAGGCTAAAGCCAGAGTATATTCTTCCGCTCATTCACCACGCTAGAGCGTGGTGCTTCCACCATAACCCCAAACCCAAGTCGTAACTTGCGTTACGCACCGAACTGACGTAAGTGGTGATCGAGGTGCTTATACATTCCACGGCTCCAGACTGCCGGAGTCACCGGGCCGAAGAACGGATGTGGATGACGCGTGCATTGCGCCTCCCCGCCCTCGTAGAACTGCCGGATCTTCAGTTTGAGCTGTTGCTGCTCGCGCGCGAAATCCCGCTGGTCGGCGACCACCAACTGTTTGTCGGTGGGGGCATTCTTCCCGAACGGTTTTTCGTTGGTGAAGATGGGCTTGAAAAGCGGACCGAGCAACCTCCCAATGAAAATTCGCGGCGGATTCAGCCTTCCCGAGGCCATGTCCATGGTTCCCGAACAATGTGCCATCATCTGTGCCACGTCCATCTTTCCCCACTGCCGCACGGCCGCGGGCTGCAGATTGTCTATGCGCGAGATCACCTCGTCAACCGTATCCTGCTCAAACAAGTTCTTCATTGTCTTCCTTCTCAGCTCGTCCTGACCGGGAACTTCCATCTTCACCTTCGAAACGGCAACCATCTTACGCCTGACTCACCTGCTCCGGATGATTCGGTCACCTTGTTGGCTCTACGCATTTCTAACCAAACCTGGTCAGTCCGCGTTTGCGCACGGTACCAGATGATCGGGAGACTGCGCGTAGATTCTCCCGGAAGCGGTCGGGGTCGCTATCGGGAAGCAGCGCCTCAACCGCAACGTGGGTCCTTCTCCAGATAGGAACGGCGCGTGAAAGCAACCGGCGCCCCTTAAGCGTCAGGGTCACGATACGACCGCGGCGGTCCGAGGGGTCGGCCATGATCTTGAGCAGGAGGCGGCGTCGCAATGGCTTAAGGGCGGCTGTCAACGTCGTCCGGTCCATTCCGAGCAGCGACGCTACTGCCGCCATGCCTGGTGGTTCTGGACGGTTCAGGGACATCATCAGCGAGAATTGCCCGTTTGTCAGTTCAATCGGGCGCAGCGCATCATCAAATCGTCGTGCCAGCGCCCTTGCCGCACGTTGCACATGCAAGCAAAGACAGGCATCCCGGACCACAAGCGTGGTCTCAAACGTCGGGTTCGTAACCATGGGCATATCAAGATAATATTGATATCAACCTACATTGCCAAGAGACAATGATGTTGCGTATATTGATATCAATCTATTTTGCCGATCGATGTCGGGGGGGATCATGCGAGAAAAGACACTGGGCGCCATCGCGGTGAAGAGTATGGCGCTGCTCATTACGCTTGGCACGGCGTGGTCTGCGATGGCACAGGTTGCCAAAACACCTTATCCGGACATGGCGCCGGTTGACCAATACCTGATGCAGGACCAGAGTTCGGAAATCGCCCTGGCGCGGAGTGCGGCGCCGGAGTCCATTTCAGGCGATGCTGAAGTCATGGTTCTTGGACGTCACGGTTATGAAACTGCGATTAAGGGGAAGAACGGTTTCGTGTGTATTGTCGAACGGTCATGGACTGCTCCGCTCGACGACCCTAACTTCTGGAACCCGAAGCTGCGTGGTCCGATCTGCTTCAATGCGGCAGCCGCACGGTCTTACCTTCCCCGCACCATCAAGAAGACGGACTTAATACTGGCTGGACGCACCAAAGCACAGATGGTGGAGGCTATCACCGCCGCCATCGACAAGAAGGAATTGCCCGCGATGGAACCCGGCGCCATGTGCTTCATGTTGTCCAAGCAAGGTTACTTGAGTGATCACGACGGGCACTGGCATCCGCACCTAATGTTTTTCGCTTCACAGACCGAGCCTGCAGCCTGGGGAGCAGATCTGCCAGGCTCTCCGGTCATTGCGTTCAATGACACCTGGGAGCACATGGTCGTGTTCCTGGTTCCTGTGCGACGGTGGTCGGACGGAACCGCTGATGAGTGAGGATGATCGGCAGCATTAGACCAAAACGCCCGCACCGCGAGCATGCCACCCTTCCCTTTGCCCGGACCCGTGACCGTCACATAGATCGTCGTACCGTCAGATGAGCTGGCCATGCCGTTGAGGCTTGCAATGTTCACAGTGGGCCGGTGTCGGCCGTAACGCGGCGGACCGCCGCCACGCTGCCATCCTGAGTATGCGGACAATCGTGTTGTTGCCTCGGTTGGCAACATAGAAATCTGAGCCGTCATCCAGGGTTGTGTTGGCCGCCCACTCGATGCTATCGGCATCTCTTTGAACGGGGGCGAGATCGACCGGCAATCTCAATAAGCCCGAGCTGATGCGACCATCCGAGCTCAGACCAAAAACCTGGTTGGGGGCGGTTCCGAAGACGATGGGGTTGACGATCGCAATCGTGTTGTTGAACGGCTCACTGACAAACAGTCGCCATCCTGTCGTCCCTCCGGGACTCGGATCAAATTTCCCACTCGACCCAGCACTCCGCCTTCGGCTACGTGCTAAGCTCTTCCGTGCCTGCGGCACTCGGATTTCATGGCTACTGTCCCACCGCCGAGAGAGCAAACCGAGTTTTGTAACAGGCTCTTTAGCGTGGTGAAAAGCGGCTCCACCTCTTCTATGGCTCTAGCCATGGGATTCTCTTCAATTTGATTACAAGACTTCTGGTGCTCTGTAGAAGCTCGTCCAGGTGTATGCTAGCGACGCGTTCTGAGATCCGGCGGGGTTTACGTCATGACATCGGTGACAAAATGTTATGCGTCTTTGGCATCGATCGTTTTCATTTGGCTTTTGACGATACCCTCGCTGACGGCTCAGTCAAATGCACCGTTGCCGTCATTCGGTGCTTGCAAACCAGTGAGCGAGCGAACCATTGAGGTGGGATGCTGGATCCTCGTCGATCATCCCTTGGGGCAAATCGAGCAAGCTCAAGTCTTCTGGCACTTGGATGTCTACCCTACTCGCTCGGAGGCAGAGCAAGCCAAAGGCCCGCGGGGGACCGTTGTCGAGTCGCTTGGAAAGGTGTGGGTGCTCACAATCGAAAAGGCGGAATGGCGACCTGCTCTTAAAGGGGAACGCATCGCCGAAATCGGCCCTCTCCCGCTAATCGCCGGCGAGCCGTACTCGGCACTCTTCATGGAAGCGATCACTACACCTGGAATGACCTCAGCCATCCACACGCACTCGGGCCCCGAAGCCTGGTACACCTTGACCGGAGAGACTTGTTTGGAGACTCCCGACGGCAAACTGGTTGACCGCCCCGGTGGATCGCCGGTGATGGTTCCGGGTGGACCTCCTATGCTACTTACCACCACTGGCACCGTCCAGCGCCGTGCATTGACGCTTATCCTGCACGAATCGTCGAAGCCTCCAACTACTGTGGTCCAAAATTGGAAGCCGAAAGGGTTGTGCAAAGTCCCGTAGATGAACCGGGTTGGTGGCTCACCGACATCCCTGCATTTCTGAAGAATCCATAGGCGGGTAACCCGCGTTCAGTCCCATGACATCCTTTACAAATTGTCCCGAGACGCTCTGCAAAGGATGTAGTGGGACTTGACACCGATTTTGCTTGAGTGGGTCTCTTGACTTTCCCAAGGGCGAATCTTGGTGCCCTGAGAGCACCCAAAAAACGAAATGGCGCAGGCCCACAACCAATCGACCTCTCAGGCCGCGGCAGCAACGTCGTAGGCGACGGCAGCGACGTAAGGGAAGTTCCTCGACGGCTTGGACGTCACCGACTCCTTGCCGATTCCCAAGTGAACCGGAGTATTCGACGCGGTGGAGAACATCACGTCGGGCGCGTTGTCCGTATGTGAGCGACCGTTCCATTCGGCGAACCCGAACACGGCTGGTGTTCCGACCTCGTACGGCAAGAGGTTGGGCAGGAATCGGTGCGCAACTCTCTCCCCATACGACTTGGGATCTTCGGCAGTTCCGTTGGCCGCCACGACGCCCGCGATTGCCTTTGTGATGGTTTCTCCGTAAGTCGCAAAGTCATCGGCCGGACGGCCCGCGTTGAGGCGGTTGCCCAGATCTTCGTTGAACTGAGTGAACAGGGGATGGATCATCGGAAGACCTACTCGGTTGATCGGGCGCCATCCCCCGGCATCGGTCGCGAGCGATGACACGGCCCACACCCCGATTCGATGCTTGTCACCTGCACCTGCTAGCAACTCATGATCGGGCAGCTCCAGCACAATCGAATACACCGTATGTCCGGCAAACAGGTTCTTCGCGCGGCTTGGGTCCCATCCGGACAGGTTCACCGATGCGCCGTCCTGAAACGCATGGCCAACTGCGTGAAGGACGTCGGGCTCAATCCAAAATGGATCGCCAGCTCGACCGGTCCAGATGCGAATGCCCGATGCCGTGGTGACGGTCTCGCCGGTCGTTCCCTGTGCGACGACCGTGCCGGGCGTATGCGGATCCACAGCCCCTGCACCCCTGATGCACCGTACCACGTAGCGCTGCTTTCCTTGCTGGTCACGCTCGTCGAATGTTAGCCGGTAGGTAACGTCTTCGACCGCGTCGCCGTTGAGGTCGACTTTGAATTCGTACATTCCTTCGGGATGGTAGCCAGGCACCAGGATAGGGCCGAAATTGAATGGCAGACATTGATGTTAAACACGGTGCCCGTTTCACCGCGGAATACATAGAGATCCGTGATGTCCAGGCGGATATCCTGCCGTGCGATAGGTGAGTCGAGATGATGGGACAAGGTCCTCTCCTTTCATGTTAAGAGACCTGATGAATTTTGCCCCGCGTCCCCGTAATTGTTTTTGACCGAGTGCGGGGTTAATTCATTACCTGCCGTCTACCGAGACGAGCAGTGATGAAACCGAGACAGTTTAAAGAAGACAAGATGCTCTGAGAATTAAGAATGAACGAAAAAAATCGCCACTATTCGTTGGTTTAAGGGGCCGGCGGCCCATCCGACGGCGCCGTCTACTCAGATTTCGGTGTTAACATAGGCGAATCTGGAACCAACCCAAGAACTTTTCTCTTGGCCTTGCGTACTTCCTGCAGAGGAGGAGCCCCAATGCGAAAACTTCTGCGAATCTTTGTGATCGCCGTTCTTGGTTCAGCCGCTTTTTCCGTGGCTCAGGACAATCCCTTCAGCACGTGGAACAAAAAGGCCTATGGCAGGGTGAGTCAGATCCTGCTCGCCTCGGCTGAAAAAATGCCCGAAGCGAACTACAGTTTCAAGCCCACCGATGCGGTGCGCAGCTACGGCCAGATCCTCGGACATGTGGCCGACGCACAGTACATGTTCTGCTCCATCGCGCTCGGCGAAAAAGGCCCTGATCTCAAAGTCGAGCAGAACAAAACCTCGAAGGCTGACCTCATCGCCGCCCTCAAGAGCGCCTTCGCCTACTGCGACAAGGCCTACGACGGCATGACCGACGCGTCCGGCGCCCAAATGGTGAAGCTATTCGGAAGCGACACTCCCAAGCTCGACGTGCTCACCGTGAACAACATGCACGACATGGAGCACTACGGTAATCTCGTTACTTACATGCGGCTGAAGAACATCGTTCCGCCCACCAGCGAGCAGCCACCGCAGACGCAACCAAAGAAATAGTCTGGGATGCCCCGTTCCGGCTTATTTTGCCGGGGCGGGGATTTTCCTTCCCTAGCGCGTTCGTGGGCCTCCGCACGCATCACCTTCCCTCAAACAGCGGCTTTGCCATCTCTTCTGCCGATGCAGACTGCGGATGTTCGGCTTTCCAGCGCATGGCGGCGGTGATACGGGTGCGTCCGCTGGGATGATCGTAAAAGATGAATTCCTCGATGGGACCGGGATCCAGCTTGCGATATTCTCCCAACAACATATCCACGTTCGCCTCGCCGTCGGGTTGTTGGGCCGCGTTCAAACCGTACAGGTCCGCCTCATACTCCATGGTGCGCGAGATGCTATTGGCCAAAGGCGTCATCAGAAAGAAGTAAACCGAGAGTATGATCACGGCCAGAGGCAGCACGGCAACATCGGTGATTCCTCGCACATCCCACTGCTCGCCCCAGCGCGCGAGACTGAAGTTGATGCCCCAGTTGAGGAAGGCGAACCCAATCACGATCACCACGCCATACATCACCAGTCCCTTGTACGCGTGGTTGAGGACATAGTGGCCCATCTCATGTCCCATGGTCGTCTCGATCTCAGGCAACGTGCAGCATTTCAACAAATTGTCGTTCAACGAAATTCGCAACGTCCCGGCAAATCCACTGACGTTGGCGCTCACCCGGTTCGATTGCCGCGATGCGTCGAACTCATACACGTCGGTGGCGGGAATTCCATTGGCTCGCGCCATGCTGAGAATCGGGTCCTTGATTCGCGCGTCCGTTAGCGTCGTGTACTTGTTGAATAGCGGGGCGATGTAAACCGGAGCAATCAGCGCCACGAACGCGGCAAACGCGATCGTCACAGTTGCTCCCCACACCCACCAGTTCTTTCCCAGGCGTCTCACCAGCCCAAACAACGGCACCATGAGGATCGCTCCCAGCACCACGCCGACACCGAGCCCAACCATCTGATCGCGCATCCAGGGGCCGAAGGTCTGATTCAGAAGGCCATAGTTGTGCTCGCGGAAGTAGCCCTCATACAGGTTCATAGGGAACGTGAGCAAAGAAACCACGACGATGAATTGGACCCAGTAGAGTGCCGTCTGGAGCGGGCGGAACCGGGTAATGCGTTCGGCCAGATCGCGCATTCTCGCCGACCAGCGGAAGCGCAGCAGCAACCACATCACGAAAACCGCGGAAAGAAAGTCCCACAGCTGCAGCCAGTAACCCCTTTCGAAGTAGGCGTCGGAACGGGCGCGTTGCGCAGGCGGCATCTTGGCCAGGTATGTGTCGACCGCTGCCCTGACATCGAACGCGGGCCCGGCCGCAGTTTGGTTCGCGGAAGCCGCAGTGAACGAAGCACCCGGTGCACTCGTCTGCCCGGATGCGAGAACGCTGAACAGAAGAACAGTAAGAACAACCAATTGGCCTGCCCGGACCATCGCGCCCCCTTGGAATTTCTGGACGAGTATACGACGAGGGGCTGAGTAGCCCGGCCAGTCAAAACGGGTGCCGGGTGCACACGATTATCGCTCTCTCTTGGCGATGGGGTGGGAGCCTGCGACATTTACGGCGCTAAGGCGTTTGTCGGGAACATCCAGAAGGCTTTGAGGGAGGCGGGGGAGCACTGAGGACGGATCGCCCGCAGCGATGAATACCTCAGCAATGACCATCGTCATCGGAAACACAAAAAGGCCGCCCATCGAGCGGCCAAGAGTGGTAATTTCCTTCAAACGTTAGAAAAGTTTGCGGCGAATAACGCCCAGTGCTCCCAGAAACCAGTCCCCAGCAGTATCAGGGTTCCGGGCTCCGGAGTCTCCTGGAAATCAGCTCCCAGAACCGCTCCCGTGCCCGCGTGACCATCGAGCCAGGCAATGCCGGCACCGTTTAGGTTAACCGTGACGGTCTGGTACGAGTTGGCTGGCGTTACAAAAATCGAACCAATGACGGGGCCTGCAGCCAGCGCGTTGTAGAACGCCACGCTGCTGTAGTCGTTTCCAGAATAGACGTCGCTGGGAAGCAAGGTCGTACCATACAGCAGGTACGTGCCCGGGTCGTACTGGATCGAGTAGCTGTAAACATTCCATGATGCAGCGCCGGCACTGCCGGCAAAGCCCGACAAGTCAAACGAGAAATAGCCGTGATAGAAATACCCGCCGCAGTCGCCCGGACCGCAGTAGCCGGTAATGTAGTTCGTGTTGCCGGCCTGGTGGATCCCATCATTTCGAAACCAACCCGAATCGGTGTTGTAATAAGGCGTTCCGTCGATATTGAGGTTGTTGCCGCCGGTGAAAAAGCTGC
This sequence comes from uncultured Acidobacteriaceae bacterium, assembly GCA_963779555.1. Lineage (GTDB taxonomy): Bacteria > Acidobacteriota > Terriglobia > Terriglobales > Acidobacteriaceae > DASRAA01. The sequence continues at coordinate 112,358 of CAVZYS010000011.1, read as the reverse complement.
CGCCGGAGAAAAAGCTGTCCGGCTGCGCCTGCGCGCCAACCACCATGATGGTCAGCAATGCGAATGTCAGCAGACACATGAACTTGCGCATAATTCCTCCTAACAGTGACGCAAGCTGCCGCTGTTTAAGTCAGTGGCAACTCGGAAAAGGAAACACTAAGTGAAACGCCGAAATTGAGCTGGGACACTTTCAGCGCTCAGCAAAAAAGAAGCTGCAATGCAAATCACACAAAGGGGAGGTCGAATACTATTGTTCGACGACCGTCATTGACGTGCAAGAGGGAAGTTCGTTTTTTAATCGATATGCGTGTCGGACATCCCATTTTGGAACTGCCCTGTTAGAAGATTTATCGATTTATCATTGGTCTTTCGCCGGCGATCCACTCACTCCTTCCGTTGGCTTGAGTCGGTCTTTTAATCCTCTCCAACCGAGGATCCGGGTGCCCTGTCTCTTTCCTTCTTTCGGGAAAGGGGGGACAGGGAACTCTCATCCCCACGGAACATCTGTTCTGCAAACGCCGTATTATTAATCAGAGGCCATTATGTTCACGTTCCTCTTGTGGCTATTTCTGTTGTTCTTCTGCTGGCCGCTGGCGATTGTAGCGATCGTTCTGTATCCGCTGGTGTGGCTGCTGCTGTTGCCCTTCCGGATCCTGGGAATCGCGGTGGGTGGCGTCCTCGAGTTGGTGAAGGCGATCATCCTGCTGCCCGCCCGTGTCCTGCGTGGACCCAGCCGCGCGTTCTAACGGTAACGCTCACCGCAACGCGGACTGAAACGAGCTGGCCCGCTCGGAATATCAAAAGATACGGAGCTGCCGACGCTCACCTGAAGCCGCCAGCTCTACCGAAGAGCGCTTTCATCCGCAACCTCGCGACGCGCATCCGGTGGTCGGAAACCAAGTAAAATAGATTCTTTGGCGGATGGCGTGTCTTTTGCCCTCTTGTGCCGCCCCGATCCGAGGAAAACCACTAAGTTATGGACACCACCAACCGCGCGACGGAGAAACCGGCCACATCGCCCTCCGAGGCACCGAAAGCCTCGAATTTCATCCGCGACATCATCCTTGCCGACCTTGAATCCAACAAGTTCGCCGGGCGGGTGCAGACCCGCTTTCCTCCCGAGCCCAACGGCTACCTGCACCTCGGGCATGCCAAGTCGATCTACCTGAACTTCGGACTGGCGGCGGAGTTTGGCGGCGCTACCAACCTGCGCTTCGACGACACCAATCCCGAAAAAGAAGAGCAGGAGTACGTCGACTCAATCATTCAAGACGTGCGCTGGTTGGGCTACGAGTGGGCTGGACTGTATTACGCCTCCGATTACTTCGACCAGCTCTATCAGTGGGCGTTGCAGTTGATCAAGGCGGGCAAGGCCTACGTTTGCGACTTGACCGCGGAGGAAGTGCGGCAGTATCGCGGTACCCTGACCGAGCCCGGCAAGGAGAGCCCCTACCGCAACCGCAGCGTCGAAGAGAACCTCGACCTGTTCGAGCGCATGCATGCCGGGGAATTCGAAGACGGCTCGCGCACCCTGCGGGCCAAGATCGACATGGCGTCGCCGAACCTGAACATGCGCGATCCGGTGATGTACCGCATCCTGCGCGCCACGCACCACCGCACCGGCGACAAGTGGTGCATCTATCCCATGTACGACTACGCGCACGGGCAGTCGGACTCGATCGAGCAGATCACTCACTCCATCTGCACCCTGGAATTTGAAGATCATCGCCCGCTGTACAACTGGTTCATCGAGCAACTCGGCATCTTTCCGTCGCAGCAGATCGAGTTCGACCGTTTGAACGTCACCTACACGCTGCTCAGCAAGCGTAAGCTTCTGCAACTGGTGCAGGAGGGACGGGTACGTGGCTGGGACGATCCCCGCATGCCCACGCTGTCGGGCATACGGCGGCGCGGCTACACGCCTGAGGCGCTGCGCAACTTCTGCGCCGCCATTGGCGCGTCGAAAACCAACGGCACCATCGAGCTGGCGATGCTCGAGCACTACGTTCGCGAAGACCTGAACCGCCGGTCGCTGCGGGCCATGGCGGTGCTTCGTCCGCTGAAGGTCGTGATCGACAACTATCCGGAAGGACAGTCGGAAGAGCTGCAACTCGTCAACAATCAGGAAGACCCCAGCGCCGGAACGCGCGCGGTACCGTTCTCGCGCGTGCTCTACATCGAGCAGGATGACTTCCGCGAAGATCCGCCGAAGAAATTCTTCCGGCTCTCACCGGGACGCGAAGTCCGCTTGCGCGGCGGCTACTTCATCAAATGCACAAGCGTAGTAAAGGACGCCAGCGGTACGATCAGCGAAGTGCATTGCACTTACGATCCCGCAACCCGCAGCGGCAATGCTCCCGATGGACGTAAAGTGAAGGCAACTATCCACTGGGTCTCGGCCGGTCACGCGATCGACGCCGAAGTCCGGATCTACGATAACCTGTTTCTCAAGGAAGACCCCAACGAGGTTGATGGGGACAATACTTTCCTTTCCAACCTGAATCCCAGCTCGCTGGAAATTCTGACCGACTGCAAGCTCGAACCTTCACTTGCCACTGCGAAAGCGGGCGACCGCTACCAGTTCGAGCGGCTGGGATATTTCTGCGTCGATCCGGACACCACACCTGAACGGTTGGTGTTCAACCGGACCGTAGCCCTGCGCGATACCTGGGCAAAGATCGAGAACCGCGACAAATCTAGCGGAACGTAGCCATTAGCGGCTCAGCTAAGCTCCACCTGCTCGTGATAGGCGGACAATCAGTGGGCCGGATGGCTAAACGTTTTGACGCCCCAGCGGGCAGCAACTCCTGTCGCGAGCAAAAATATGACGCTGACAAGGCGTCCAGACAGCGTATTCGTGCTCCAGGCCTGGAGCACCGCGATCAGTCAAACACAGAATAAAATGATGGCCGTCACACCGAGGGCTTTGATCCACATAGTCGCCTCTCGGTTTCAAGGTTGTCACCGGGACTGCAAACGCGAAAGTGCGCCGCTCACGCCTGTGCGTGACAGGACTGCACCTGAGCGGCAATGGACCGTCCCTAATTGTGTTTCACGAACTCCGCATTCTTCTGGTTGGTCAGCGAGTTGTACAGCGTCTCGATGAACAAGTCGGAGGTGATGAACTTGCCCGAGTATTTCGCGTCCCAGGGCGCAAGCAGTTTCTCCTTCTTCATCTGGTCCACCGTCTTGCCGGACTTAATGGCCGCCTGAACGGCGGCACTGGTTTCCTTGAGCATTACGGAATACTCGCGCACCTCGGCCAAGGTCGAAATCTGGCCGTGACCGGGGATGACCTTGACGTCGGCAGGCAGCAGCGCCGCGACTTTATCGCAGGCATCGATGATCCCTTGCACACTGCCTCCGGCGATCACGTCAATGAACGGGTACCCGTAGCGCACGAAGTCGTCGCCCATGTGGACGACATTCGCCTTCGGGAAGAACACAATCGCGTCGCCATCAGTGTGCCCGGCGGGAAAATGCAGCGCGCGGATGTCCTCGCCGTTGAGATGCACGGTCACGTCGTGATCGAAGGTGATGATGGGCAGCGCACCTTTGGGAGCAGCTTTCTGATCCATGCTCATCGCGGTGCCGATTCCGGCTTTGCCGCCGGTTTCCAGGCGCTTGCGCACATTGTCCTGCGCGATGACGGTCGAGCCCGCAGTGGCGAAAGGCAAGTTCCCGCCAGTGTGGTCGCCGTGGTAGTGGGTGTTGATGACGAAGCGCACCGGCTTGTCGGTAACGCCGATCGCCTTCAGCGCGGCGGCAATTTTGTCGGCCAAGGGAGCGTACTGATCATCGACGATGACGATGCCGTCTTCACCGACGGAAGCGCCAATATTGCCTCCCGAGCCTTCCAGCATGTAGATGTTGCCGGAAACCTTGGTGACCTTGATCTCGACCTTGCTGAAGTCCTGGTCCTGCGCCATCAACGCGGTTGCAAGACATAAGAGTGCGAGGAACGCGAACCCGCGCATGGAAACCTCCTCCGTGTGCAAGTCGGGGATTATAGCAGCGTGGGAAGTGGAAGTATGCGCAGGCCCGTGCGGAATTATTCGTATTGCGACAGGGTCAGGCTCTTGCCCTGTGCATTGCAGACCCACAACTTGCCGCCGATGACGCCGCCACACGTCAGTGGCGCATCGGACCTCAGGGCAACTGATTTCGCGGTGGTGAAATCCCACACCAGTTCGTGCGGAGGCTTTTCGCCGGCATCATCGAAATAGACGGTCACCGCGCGCTGCTTGTCACCCAGAATGTCGATGGCGGCGACCGACGAACCCGCCTCAGGAGGCATTTGACGAAGCGGCTTCGCCGTCGAGGCGTCGAGCACGGTGATGCGCGAATCGGCCCCACCGGCAAGCACGTGTTTCCCGTCCGGGGTGAATGTAAGCGCGAAGGTTTCCAGCAGAAATCCGCGATACTCGCGCGTCCTCTGCCAGGTCGCGGTGTCGTACCAGCGAACCACGGTGTCGTCACCCGCAGCCACCAGCAGCTTGCCGTCCGGACTGACGGCGCAGGCATTCATCCCGCCGAATTCGAACGGCAGGTCCGCGAGATGCGCTGGAGTTTCCGCGAGTTCCCACACCTGGGCCGGACTGTCCACTGGGCCGACGACAATCGCTTTCGCATCCGGGAAAAAGTACAGTGAGTCGATCCGTCGCGCGCTCGGCTTCCAGCGTTTCGACGGGGCTGTACCCTGGCTGGGAAACACCTCCACCGTGCCGTCGTCGAATCCAACCGCGAGAAAACTGCCATCGTGCGAATAGACGAAGCTGTTGGCGTGCTGCTCGGCCGGGAAAACGTGCCGTTCGGCTCCCTCGGGAACGCTGACCACGCGCACGCTGCGGTCCTTGCAGTGCACGGCGAGTTGGGTACCAGAGGGCGAAAGGTCTTGATACTCCGACTCGCAGGGCAATTGCACTTTCGCCACTGGCTTGGAAGAGCCACTGGCCGACAACGCACCAAGCAGGACGAACACCGCGGCCACGAGTTGGCGCATCACAGTGTCTCCATTACGAGGTCGAAGTTGACCGCGGCCATGATCTGCTTGGGGTCGCCTTTGATCATCACGGGACGTACCAGCTCGCGGCTGGTGATGAGCGGATCGCGGGTAAAGTTCTTGTCGGGATCGCCCTCAAACACCGGATCGGTGGCGAAGTACAACTGGGTGATCAGCGTCTTGTGTCCCGGCGCCGTGGTGAGGTAATGCACATGCTGGCACACCCGTTGCGGGTAGTGTCCCGGCATGACCGACTCGACGGCATAACTGCCCTTCGCTCCGGGCTCGAGCACGGCGCGGTAGCGATAGCCTTCAATGTCGTAGTGGCCGTCGTTGTCAGTCTGCCAGATCTCGACCTTGGCGTTCGGCACCACTTCGCCGCGGGTGTTGTACACCACGCCGGAGATGGCCAGAGGCATGCCGGAATCGCCGGGCACGCGCATCGCGGAGGTGTGTGGAGCCTCGCGCTTGTAGAACGGACCCAGTTCGCAGAACGGGGTGGGTTGCCGGTTCTTCTCGGCTTCGTCCCATTCAATGGCGAGTGCCGATAGCGGAAGTGATGTAGCCAGCGTGAGCGCGCCGAAGGCGGCGCAGCGTTCCAGCAGTTCGCGACGCGTGAAGTTCATGCCATCCCCTGAGTGTGTGTTGGGCATGGAATATACCGTGGCTCGTGGTCTTTCGCCTAAGAAAATCTGCTGCGACTATGGTGCAGCGCCGATCACAACTATCGTGCGACCGCGGCTGCGACCTTTTGGCCGCGCCGCAGCTTTGCGGCTTTCACGGTATTGCTCATCAGCATGGCGATCGTGAGCGGACCCACCCCGCCGGGCACGGGAGTGAGTGCCCCTGCGACTTCGGCTACCTTGGGATGCACGTCTCCCATCAGCGTCGAGCCATTCTTGGCAAATGCCGCCTCGCGCTTGGCGTCCCCGGCAAAGAACCTCTGGAACTCAGCAGGGTCGGTGATCTTGTTCATCCCCACATCGATCACCGTTGCGCCCGGCTTCACATATTCAGGTGTAATCATCCCAGTGCGGCCGATCGCAGCCACCAGGATGTCCGCACGTCGGCAAACCGCGGGCAGGTCGTGCGTCTTGGAATGACACACAGTGACCGTCGCATTGCCATTAATCAGCAGCATCGCCACTGGCTTCCCGACGATGTCGCTGCGTCCCACCACCACGGCCTCCGCCCCAGCAATGGGAATATTGCTGCGCTTTAAGATCTCGATCACACCCGCCGGCGTGCACGGAACCAGGCCCGGCCGCTGCGTAGAAAGACAGCCAACGTTCATGGGATGAAAGCCATCCACGTCCTTCTCTGGTGAGACTGCCAGCAGCACTTTCTTCGAGTCCACATGCGCCGGTAACGGAAGCTGCACCAGGATGCCGTCGATGTCGTCGCGGCGGTTGAGGTCGTCGACCAGCGCCAGCAATTCTTCGGTGGTCGACGATTCCGGCGGCGCGATCTTCTCGCTCAGAATTCCCAGCTCTTCGCAGGCCTTTACCTTGCTGCGGACGTAAATCTCGGAAGCGGGATTGTGGCCGACCAGCACCACCGCGAGGCCGGGGCGAAGCCCGTCGGCGGTAAGTTGTTTGACCTCTTCGCCAACCTCGGCCCGAATCTGCGCTCCGATCCTGGTTCCGTCGAGAATGACTGCTGCCATGGGGCCTCCGGGGATGAGTATGAACTTTTAGTTTAACGCGGGAGTGGGGAAGCAATGAGCAGCCAGTGATAAGCAATAAGTCTTCAGCTTTGGCGAGAGTGCGCAACCAACTTGCAGATGCGCCATCCTACCCAACGCGACTGGCCTATCCAGCAGCTCCGACACCCTCGAAAATAAGGCTGAGAGCCTATTGCTTATTGCTGATAACTTTCTTGTTACAATTGCCTCGTCATGATTTCACCCGAACTCCTCGAAATACTCGCCTGCCCGGTTTGCCGCAAGCCGCTCGTGCTACGCGGCGAAGACAGCTTGAAGTGCAACGAGTGCAGGCGCGTCTACCCGATTCGGAACGGAATTCCCATTTTGCTCGAGCCCGAAGCCACCATCGAGGCGATCTAACCTCGGTACTTTTTCCCACCGTAGCGGGATTCCCGTTCCCAGCGCTGCGGATTTTTTCCCAAATCGAACCCCCAGTCACGGTGTCAGTTTCCCCAACTCTCCTCACATCGTTGAATTGAATCGGCAAACTCGACCTTCCCTAACCGTAATCTTGTATCCCTTTTCTGATGCTGACAGCCCCGGCAGGTGGAAACACACGTCGTACAACGACCCGGCGAGCAACTAATCCCCCGTCTGGGTGTTGAAATCAACAAAAGTTGTCGAAATGAAGGGTGACACGGAGGTTCGGCACTTGAATTGCTGCAACTTTCTTGTAAGCTCGACCGTCTAACTTAAAAAGCCCGCAAGGGTCGGAGGTGAGCACGATGGCAGAAAAGTTTTCCGTCCCAGAGTTGGCGGCGCTACGGAGCGAACTGCTGTTGGGGTTTGACTCCAAGGACGCCGCTGAGCTGGTCCAGCTCTTCCTGGCTGGTCACGGTTACGGTGTTTCGCCTGAGGCCGCCCGCTATGCGGTAAGCCGGGTAGGACTCATGGGCAACACGCTGGAGGTGTTCCAGCGGGAATTGGAGAGCATCGCCCTGGCAATGTAAGCGGGCCGACTCCCCTAATGCTCGCCGTAAATTCGGCGGCGCGGTGACAAAAGATTCGCTGAACCGTTTCGCGGTAATGGACTACGCGCAACGCCAGAACCTGGACGTAATGGCGCGGTCCCAAGCGAACAAAAGATAAGCCCGGGCAAAACTGCTCGGGCTTCTTCTTTTTTGTCGCGGCATTCTGATCGACGCCGGCCCGATCGCGTGATCTTCAGCTCCACCCCCGCACTTTCACCCCGCCATGGACCCGCTCCTGCAGAACTCCGCCGAACGGTTGGCCTTAAGCTTTGGCTTCTCGCTGTCGCCTTCAGTTTTCCTTGAAACTCGAAACTAGCCACCGACCACTAGCCACTGGCCACTTCTTACTCGTACCGCAAGCTCTCCACCGGATCAAGTCGCGCGGCGCGCGCGGCCGGCATGGTGCCAAACAGCACGCCGATCAGCGAAGACACCAGCACGGCGATGATCACCGACAGGCCGGAGATGGGAATGCGGTAGTTCGTCAGCAGGCGCACGGAGATGGGCAACGCCATGCCGATCACGATACCGGCAAATCCTCCGATCAACGAGATCAGCACGGCCTCGGTCAGGAATTGCGCCCTGATTTCCGCGTTGGTAGCGCCCACGGCCTTGCGCACCCCGATCTCGCGGATGCGCGAGTTGACCGTAGCCAGCATGATGTTCATAATGCCAACGCCACTCACCAGCAGCGTCAGCACGGCAATCAGCAGAAGTATGGTTGTCAGCGCGTTGGCGATCTTGCCGGCGACCGTGAGCAACAGGGTCAGGTTTTCGACTTTGTACACCGATTCCGGCCGATGCCGCGATTGCAGTACCTTCTGAATTTGTTCGGTGGCCCCCGGGATGTCGGACGAATCGGCCACGGAGAAAAACAGCTCCTTCACCGTGTCAGTCGTGGTGAAGAAGCGCGCTACCGTGTAAGGAATGAGAATCGTGTCGTCGGAGATTTCCGACTGGCCGAAGGTATCGACCCGCTCACGGAATGTCCCCACAACCACGAAGGGGAGGCCGCTCAGTTTGATGACTTTTCCCACTGCGGCGTCGGTCGAGCCGTAAAGCGTGTTGGCCAGGTTCTGGGTGATCGCCGCCACCTTGCCGCGCGACTGGGCATCGTTGTCTTCCAGGAACCGTCCCGTGAGCACTTCGAGATTGCGCACCCAAAAGTACTCCGCCGCAACCCCGAGCACCAACACATCGCGCTCCCGGCCACCCGGTACCGCGATCTTGTCATGCAACTCGATCATGGGAGACGACGCCGTGATGTTGGGCACCTGCTGGCGCACGGCGTTCAGGTCCTCGATCGTCATGTAGTCGTTGGCCGATTCCGCGCTGTAGATTGAACCGCCTTCGTAATCGGCCGTGATCATGTTGGCGCCAATCGACTGGATTTGTTGCAGCACATATTGCTTGCCGGTGAGGCCGATAGTCACCACCAGGATCAGCGACGCCGTGCCGATCACCATGCCCAGCGCGGTAAGAGCGAAGCGCACCTTGTTGGCGCGAAACGTCTCGACGGCGACACTTACCGTCTCTCCCAACACCAGCTTGGGATAATGCCGTCCGTTCTTGCTGTTCGTCGCCATACCTACGCTGCTTAGACTAACCCTTGCGCTCCGGCGCTTCAATGTGGCTTGCGCCACACTGTTCAGCGCCGCCATCGGTATTACGCCTGTCACTGGGGTATGATCGTCTTTGCAGGGTTCCAGGCTCAACGACCTCTGATGTCACGATTCCTTCACCGTTCCGCACTCGCGCGAATCCTCCTTGGGACCGCCTTTTTCGCAACATCGCGGGCACAGCGTCCGCCCAGCAAAACGTAGGCGAGCTCTTCGCCTCCGACGCCAGCGTCAAGGGTTCGGTCGTTCTCGCGAATTCCGGAACGAAAGTAATGAGCGGCTCGTCCATCGCCGCCGGAGCCCAGACCGCCACCCTCAAGCTCGAGCGCGGGGGCAGCATGATGATCTGCCCCGGCACCAATCTCGCGGTGACCACCTCGCAGAACGGCCGCCAGCTCATGTTCAGCATGGACACTGGCAACCTCGAGATGGACTACCCCATCGGCGCTGCGTCCGACAACCTGCTGACCCCTGACTTCCGTCTGCTGCTGCCCGGTCCCGGACGCCTGCATATCGCCGTGCGTGTCAGTCCGAAGGGTGACACCTGCGTGCAGTCGCTGCCCTCGAATTCCTCGGCTATCGTTATTTCCGAAGGCATGGGTGATGAGTCGTACCAGGTCAAGCCCAACGAGGCGGTCATCTTCAACGGCGGACGCATCAGCGGTGCGATGCCCACGCGCGAGAACTGCGGATGTCCCGCGCCTCCGCCATCCCAAGTCGCAAAGGCCACACCCCCAGCGCCGCAGCCCGAAGCGCCCAAGTCCGACCCGGCTCCTCCTGAGACTCACATGGTAGTGGACGCACCCTTCATCTATCGCGCTGAAGATCCGGTTGACCTCACCGAGAATGTTGCCCACCTGAGATTGGAGAGCAAGCCATTCAACTTCGATCCGGTGGTACTGCCCCCGCCGTCAACCGCAGCAAGTAGCACGAAGCCGGCAAAGACCGAAGTGACCGCCAGTGGCCAAAAGCCAACCCAGGAAAAGCATGGCTTCTTCGCCAAGCTCGGTTCGTTCTTCGCGTCGATCTTTCACTGAGAGAAGCAATTAGCGATAAGCGATTAGCTGCTTCGTAGGGGTACCCAATGCCGTGAAAGCTGCAACACCTCGGGCGCCACCTGCGTGCAATGCGATACAAACAAGTTCTGGGCGTCGAAGGCACCCAACCACTAGTCGAGAGCTTATTGCTTGTCGCTGCTGTCTTCGGTGATAAACTAGCCCTCTCTTATGCCTGAACCGCCGCGCTCCCGCGTATTTCTCTGGGTACTGCTCGGTGGTGGTGCATTCTTTCTGTTCCTCCTTGCCGTCTTCGCGCTGGTGTATTTCACCGTGCGCACCCAGCAGAAAGATTCCTTCAGCGGATTCGGCGACAAGATCGCCGTGGTTGACCTCGAAGGCGTGATCCTGTCGCCCAAGGACATGGTCGAACAGCTCCGCAAGTTCGGTGATGACAGCTCCATCAAGGCCATCGTTATTCACGTGAACTCGCCCGGCGGGGGAGCGGCGGCCTCCGAGGAGATCTACCGCGAAGTGCTGCGCATTCGCGACGTCAAGAAGAAGCGCATCGTGGCTTCCATCGAGACCGTGGGCGCCAGCGGCGCGTACTACGTGTCGTCGGCGACCAACAAGATTTTCGCCGACCAGGCTTCCATCGTCGGTTCCATTGGCGTGATCGCCGAGTGGTACAACTACGAAGAGCTGCTCAAGTGGGCCAAGCTGCAAGCCATCGTCATGAAGGCCGGCGAATTCAAAGACACTGGCTCGCCGGTGCGACCGATGACTCCGGCAGAGCGCGCCTACATGCAGGGCCTGATCGACAACATGCACGGCCAGTTCATCCACTCCGTCGCCGAGGGGCGGCATATGAAAGACGCCGAAATTCTTCCGCTGGCCGACGGCAAGGTGTGGACCGGCGAACAGGCCATGCCGCTAAAGCTGATTGACCAGATCGGCGACTTCCGCGCCGCCGTCGCGGACACGGCTAAGTCCGTTGGCATCAAGGGCGAACCCACGTTGGTGCACCCCGAAAAAGACCGCAAGAGCCTGCTCGACCTGCTTTTCGGCGACGTATCCGAGTATCTTCCTGACCCGGCTAAGCTCATGCAGAGCAATGCCGGCTTCTATTACTTGTGGAAGTAGCCCGTCCGGTCTGCAATGCTGTACGGAAGTGCAACAATAATTTGGACTTGCAATTGTAAAGGGAAATTTGAGAGTATCCCTGTTACGCGGGTTGCACCAACCGCAGGGGGCGAATAGCGATGACCAAGGCAGATCTGATTGACGAGGTGTCACGCTTAGCGGAGTTGACCCGCAAGGACAGTGAAGTCATTGTTGAAACAATCTTTGAGAGCGTGGTGCGCTCCCTGCGCGCCAGCGACAAGATCGAAATTCGCGGCTTTGGCAGCTTCCGTACCCGGCAGCGCAAACCGCGCGTCGGACGCAATCCCAAGACCGGCGAACGCGTCGAAGTTCCGGCCAAGAAGATCCCTTTCTTCAAGCCCAGTAAGGAGCTGAAGGACATGGTCAACAACTATGTAGAACCGGTCTCCCCGGCTCCCGTTGCTCCAGCCCCCGAAGGCACAGAAGGACATAGCTGAAACGAGATTCAGTTTAACGCGTGGTCCACGAACCCAGCCCGCTGCGGCTGGGTTTTGCTTTCGGTGAATCCATTGTTTAAACACGCAGTCGAGGAGACAACGAAACTCAAAGACTCTGGGTACAACACTTCCAATTCTTCTCTGTGGTGAGCTACTCCGGACGAATCCCGATTACCGCCATCATCCGCCCTGTATTGCCAAACTCCGCGCGATGCGAGAAGAAGCGCCGGGTATCGCATGCCGTGCATCCCTCGATGACGTTGATGTGCTCCGGCTGCACACCTGCATCTTCCAGTTGACGCTGGTTCGCCGCCACCAAGTCGAGATGGATCTCCGGCCCCAACTCGCCATGTCCGGGTGCCCGCTGATTCAGGAACAGCATCGGATACTTTACGTGGATCGCGTTGGAGTCGAACACCTCTTCGAACAACTCATCAGCATAGGTGAATTGAGATTCGAACTCAGATCGCACTTCCGCTCCAACCGCGTAGCAGCACTTGCGAATGCACGGGCCAATCGCGGCCCGCAGATCGACGGGCATGCTGCCAAACTGGCGGCGCATTTCACCCACGCCTTTCTCTACTACCCGCGCCACGGTTCCTCGCCAACCCGCGTGAAATGCACCCACCGCGCGGCGCTTCACGTCAGCCACCAGAACCGGAACGCAGTCGGCAGTCTTGATCGCCAGCAACAACCCCGGAGCGTTGGTGATCATGCCGTCACCTGCCTGCGCATGTGTCGAGTCCGCATCGACATGGTGAATGATGGCCGAGTGAACCTGCCTGATCTGCATCAGCGGCCACACGCTGCCGTCTTCATTAACCGCGCCCACAGCTTTCAGAAACAATGTGCGGTTGCGTTCGACATTGGTATGGGTATCGTGGGTCGTCTGTCCCAGGTTGAGCGTCTTACCGCCGTAGCAGGTCGAGACGCCCCCCTGTCGCGTGCTGAATCCCTGCACCAGCCACGGAATCCCGGCAAACACGGCGGCGCGCAAAATCTCGAGAGATTTGCTGCCTGATTCCGCGGTCTTTCGGATTCTCTTGTCGGCAGTAGCCACCCTCTGATTCTAGCGAATGCTCGACTCGCGCAGCGACGGTCACGTTTTTGCTTCCCGGGGCACAAGCCGGGACCACGACGCCTTCGGTGACTCAGGCCGAGTAACGGCCAACCCCGGCGGACTACAATCAACTCGCGATGCTCCTCTACTACATCACCGATCGCAAAGGCTTCGTCGGAAACGATGCCGAACAGCGCGGCTCGCTCCTCCGTCGCATCGCCGAGGCGGCGCGTGCCGGGACCGATTACATTCAGTTGCGCGAGAAAGATCTGCCATCCGCGGACCTTGAATTAATTGCACGCGACGCGATGCACCTGATTCGCGAGAATTCTGCGACGACGAAGTTGCTCGTCAACACGCAGGCGGAGATCGCATTGGCGACGGGCGCCGACGGGGTTCATCTTCCCGCGAAATCGGCGCTCCCTTCCGACATCCGCATGGACTGGTTGCTGCGCAGCGACCGCGATCCGGTGATCGGCGTCTCTGCCCACAGCACGGAAGACGTTCGCCAAGCGGAGTCCAACGGCGCGAGCTTCGCTGTGCTGGCCCCCATCTTCGAGAAGGTGTCAACTGGTGGCAAAGGAATTGGGCTGGTCGCGCTGCGCGCGGCTTGTGCGGCAGCTACCATTCCGGTGCTCGCGCTCGGTGGTGTGAATCTCGACAACGCACGCTCATGCATTGACGCCGGAGCGGCCGGAATTGCCGCGATCCGCCTGTTTCAACACGGCGATGTCAGCAGGTCTGTCAACGCGCTGCGCAATATGAACTAGTCCGTGACTTCGCTGGCCACTTTGCGCAGCACCACGTTCACCAGCGACAGCAGGATCGCTCCCAGAAACGCTGCGAAAAATCCGCTGACCTCAAATCCAGGCTTCAGGAGACTGGACGCGACCATCAGCATAAACGCATTCACCACCCACCAGAACACACCGAGGGTCAGCAATGTCAGCGGCAGCGTAATTAGCTTCAGCAGCAAACCCAGCGTGGCGTTGATCAGTCCGATCACGATCGCCGCGATCAGCGCTGCCTTGAAGCCTTCGAGGTGAAACCCAGGTACGATGTAGGAAACGATCAGCAACGCGATCGCGCTCAGCAACCAGTTCAGCAACAGACGCATTGGTTTCTTCTCCGCTAATGGGTGATCTTCAACTGTCGTCCGATCATACCTGATGGAGTGCGACGGCCACGTCAAACGAGAAGGCCGACTTGAACATTTTCACCATTTCGACGTATAACCCTGAGGTCGCTTATGACTTTCCCAACACGCACTCTAGCCTCGCTTTTTCTCGCCATCTTGACCACCAGCTTGTTCGGGCAGCAAGGGCAATCGCCTGTGCCTGCTTTGCCGTCCGACATCCCAAAAAGCGCGACCATCTGGATCCAGATAAACGATAAACAACCGTTCGGACAGGATGCCATCTGGACCACGCCCGATGGCGCGATCCACGAGTTCTACCAATTCAACGATCGCGGACGCGGGCCGAAAACGTACTCCACGTATCGCTTCGACAGCCACGGCATCCTTACCTTCGCCGAGACCCACGGCGTCGACTACATGAAGAACCCGGTCAACGAGAGCTTCAGCATAAAAGATGGCGTCGCGACGTGGAAAAACCAATCGGAAGACGGGCGCGAAAGCAATGCCGGCAACCGTTATTTCGTGACTCTCGACGGCGGTCCGGCGAGCTTGACCATGCTCGTGCAAGCGCTGCTGAAGAATGGCGGCAAGTTATCGCTGCTGCCCGGAGGCGAGGCCACCCTCAAGGAACTGAAGACCGTACCCGTGGAAGCCAACGGTAAGAAAGTGAATGCGATGCTGTACCAGGTCGAGGGCCTTGACTTCAGCCCAACCTATATTTGGCTCGACCCTCAGCATGACTTTCTTGCCTCGGTGGACGGATCGTATGGGCTTGCTCGCGAAGGCTTCGAGAGCGTTCTCCCCACCGTTCTTAAGCCGCAGGAGGAGATCAAGTCCGCTCGCGCTGCCGATCTCGCGAAAAAACTCATCCATCATCCGGCGAGTGACCTTGTTATTAAGAACGTCACCGTCTTCGATTCGATGAATGCCAAGACTGTACCTGCGCAGCGCGTTACCGTGCGCGGCGAGCGCATCGTCAGCGTCGAAGCGGAGAGCAGCCAGTCAACTCCATCAGGCGCGCAAGTTATTGACGGCACCGGCAAAGATGCTATTGCCCGGTCTGTGGGACATGCATCAACACTTCGATACCGATAACGCTTTCCTAGACATCGCCGCGGGCATCACCACGGGGCGCGATCTGGCGAACTCGATTGAAGATCTGAGCAAACTCAGGAAGCACATCGAACAAGGAGAACAGATCGGCCCGCGCATCATCCTCGCCGGCTTCATCGATGGCCCCGGTCCGTACGAAGGCCCGGTGAAAGTTCTCGCCGCCACGCCCGAGGAAGCGCGCCAGCGCGTCGACCACTACGCCGATCTCGGCTATGTGCAAATCAAGATCTACAGCTCGGTGAAGCCTGAACTCGTGCCCGTCATCATTGACGAAGCCCACAAGCGCGGCCTGCGCGTCAGTGGCCACGTGCCTTCGGGCATGATCGCCGAGCAGTTCATACGCGATGGCGCCGACGAAATTCAGCACATGAATTTCGTCTTTCTCAACTTCATGCCCGACGTCACCGAAACCCGCACTCCCGCGCGTTTCACCGAACCCGGCAGACGTGCCGCAGCGCTCGATCTCAACTCGCCGCAGGTGAATCAGTTCATCGCTTTATTGAAGGAGCATCACACCGTCATCGATCCGACCATGGCGATCTGGGAGGCGACTTACACCGACCGGCCCGGCACAATTCCCCGGCAGGACGCGTACATGTTCGATCGCCTTCCGCTGCAAATACAGCGTGGATCGAAAGCGGCTGGCAATGCGTTACCTGTGCCCGATGCTGCCACCGACCAGCTCTATCGCGCCTCCTACGCCAACTTCGTGCGCATGGTGAAGAAGCTCTACGACAACGGCATCACGATTGTGGCCGGCACCGACCAGGGCTCGGGATACTCGCTGCATCGCGAGCTGGAAATCTACAACGAGGCGGGCATTCCCGCACCCGAAGTCCTGCGCATGGCTACGCTGACCGCGGCACAAATCATGAAGCGCGACACTGATCTCGGGTCTATCGCGCCCGGCAAGCTGGCGGACATGATCCTGGTCAATGGTGATCCGACGACTACGATCAGCGACATTCGCAAGATCGACACCGTCATCAAGGGCGGAGCCGTGATGTATCCCGCCGAGTTGTATCCCGCCATGGGAGTCAGCGCGCACTAGCCGCGTCCATCGCGGCATTTGGCATAATGCTCTAGAGGAACGCCATCATGCCCGACGCCATCGGCCAGTTTGCTAAAGCCAAATACTTCAGCCTCGAGACCTTTCGCAAAACCGGTGCAGGTGTGCGCACCCCAGTGTGGTTCGCGCAAGACCCCGCGTCGCGATAGCCCCACCATCTTTTACGTGTACACGCTACCTGACTCCGGCAAGGCCAAACGCATCCGCAATAATCCCAAGGTGCGCATCGCTCCCTGCAACATGCGTGGCGACCTGCGGGGCGCATGGGTCGATGCCCGCGCCCGCATCTGCGACGGCGACGAGGCCGCGAAGGGACAGTCTCTGCTCAACCAGAAGTACGGCCTGATGAAGAGCATCGGCGATTTCTTCAGCCGCCTGCGCGGTCGCACGCAGACCGTGCTGGCGATTGAGCTCGATTGATGGCTCACGCCCACGGCACTTCGCGCTAAAACGAACAGGCCATCGGCGCTCTCGCCGATGGCCTGTGCAACTACTGACATTCGTGTCCGTCTAGCTTACGCCGCCAGCTTGCGCCGCAACACGCCCGCTAGTCCGGCCAGTCCCGTACCCAGCATCAGGAACGTCGAGGGCTCGGGAACCGCGTTCGCGAACTGCCCCGCTAGGATCATATCGGCAGCTGTCGTGGGATGGAAGCCATCCCAGAAAAGGTATTGGTCAGGATTCGAGCAAACGGTGATGCCATTGAAACAAGGAGTGTCCACATTGGTGAAGCCGAAGGCGGAGGGGTCGGCAACGACCTCGTGCATGAAGGCGAAGGTGTTGAAATAGACGACGCCGCTCGGAAGCAGGGTGGTGAGTTCATGGTTGAAGTAAAGGCTCAAGGCTGTGGCCCCCGCATTGCCGTAATAGTCAGGCGTTAGGCCGAGGTCGGGCATAAGCGGTACCAGGATGTGCGTGCGCCCCCGCACCCTGCAACTGCACGACGATCCCCTTCAAGTCGGAAACAGCCTTATCGGCGGTGGCCATAGAGAAACCGTTGGTTAGAAAATCGTTGGGCCCGCCCCACACCACGAACAGAGAGGTGGATGCGATCGGTGTGATCGTGCCTAACGAGAGGGCTACCTCAGTACCCATCCCCGGTAAACCGGCGAAGCCGAAAGAGGTCTGGTTGCCATGATCCGAGTAGTTGCCTACGCCCGTGGTGGCCCCGCCCCACGCGAAGTCAAGCAGCGGCGAGTGTAGTGAATTGGCCAGATATTCCACGGTGACGTACCCGTTGGAAAAACGGCCGTTCCAGTAGGGCGCCGGCGGCTGTCCGGTGGCAGCGAACAGATTGCCGTTGTCCGACAGGCTGTCACCGTACGAAATGACAGCCGTATATGCGCCAGCGCTGGCGATGCTTGTTAACGCAATTAAAATGACGGTTAACCATGCGAAGTAAGCGAATCTGCGATTGTGCATCGTGATCTCCTAAGGTGGTGCAGTTAAGCGGGCCGAGCCTGCGGTTTTACCTCGACGGGTGGCGGCCTGCCTCAAGTAAGGACAAGCATGCGGGCCACGCCCATGAATATCTTTCGGCAGAGAAGCGACGTCAGCCGGATCCCCGCGGTGTCCAGACTCAATCAGCAACCTAGGACAACGAGAGTATAGCAGCCTAGTTCCCAGTCGGGATGATATCGCTCGTCTCGACCATCAACATCACGGTGCGTTGCGGTGCTCGCGGACGATGCATCACGCCTTTGGGAATGACAATGCCCTGCCTGAGAGTCAGTTCCACTGTGCGGTCCTCGAGATCAATTAGCAACCGCCCTTCGACCACGTAGAAGAATTCGTCATCCGTGTCGTGTTTGTGCCAGTGGTACTCTCCCTCCACCACTCCGAGCCGCACGACGGAATCATTCACGGCACAAAGCGTCTGGTTGTACCACTTGTGAGCGCACGCATCGGCAAGCGCCTTTTCGTTGATGACCTCCAGCGGCTGGCAAAGCACATTCAATCGGGTTTCGTAGCGAAACTCTTTGACCTCACTGATGGCAAAGCTCCATTTCTTACAGTTTGTAATTTGGAATACTAGCCAATCTCCGGCCTCATGTGTGTCATCGGAACGTAAAAATCGCTGGCCGGATCACGCCCCAAATAGCTCCCGCAACGCCCGCTAAGTCACATGCCGCAATAACTTGGAAGCCAAGGGCCCAAAGGCAGGCAGCGACCCACCAAGCTAAGTTGCGCCCAAGCAAGTCAATTGGCTCCATCTTATGGTAATAACTGGCTGGTTGGCGCAAGTGGTGGAGCGTCGAAACAGGTCTAAATCCGGCCATCTACAGGTGATGACGACCACGATAGTATGCGTGGATTTCTCTGATACTCGTGGAGATGTTTTCGGGTGATTTAGTGCCTTTTGGTGGCTCGTTCTAGCAACGCGGCAGAGTCGGGCCGCGATCATTCCATTCAATCAGTTGTTCCTCCGCCCGCCGATGTGATAACGGGCACGGTTGAGGCTCTGACGAAGCAGCTTTCGCGCCCGGATGATTGCATGCAGATTCTGGTCATAGAAGATGACGACAAACTTGCAAGTTCGCTGCAGGGCGGGTTGCAGGAGGAAGGCTACAGCGTATCGCTCGCGAAGACTGGCGAGGAGGGCTTCTATGTGGTGTCCGGCAACCTGTTCGATCTCGTGGTGCTGGATATCATGCTGCCCGGCAGGAGTGGGCTGGAAATCCTCTCGACCATGCGCCAACTCCAGATACACACGCCTGTGCTCGTGCTGACGGCCAAAGATGCGGTAGGCGATCGGGTACAAGGGCTGAATGCAGGGGCCGATGATTACCTCATAAAACCATTTGCATTTCCCGAACTACTGGCTCGTATCAGAGCTCTGATTCGCCGGGGAAAAGCGGAAGAGCCAACCTCTCTCAAGTGCGCTGATCTGGAACTGAATGTGCAGACGCACGCCGTTCGCCGGGCTGATGTGCCCATAACCCTTACGGCTCGCGAGTTCGAGATTCTCGAATATATCCTCCGCCATCAAGGCCGAGTGGTCTCACGGGAGATGCTGGCCCGTGACGTCTGGAAGGAACCGGGACGGCACACTCCACTCGACAACGTGATTGACGTTCATATCGCGCGGCTGCGCCGCAAGGTCGACGACAGCTTTACCAACAAGCTGCTGCACACCATTCGCGGCGTTGGTTTCGTACTGCGAGAGGACGGGGAACTAGATGTGGGGAGCTCGCACCATCCGGTCACGAATGGCAATGTCCTACGGGCTGCTGGCGGCGATCATTCTTCTCCTGTTTGTGGGATTCGCGTCTGGCCTCTTCTGGTGGAACTTAAGAAAGACCTTGCGCGAGTATGCGCTTAAGAATGTTGAGACGGCGGAGAGCCTGAGCCTTAGAGGCGACGGCCGATTGGTCCTGACCGAGGACCTGCGTGGCCATCGCATGGGTTGGTTACGGGACCGCGTCGTCGAAATACGGGACTTCGATAGCGGCCAGATTTTATGCCGGAATGAGCGACTGGGCACGCGCTCCCTCGGAGGCGCCCCGTTCGCAGGCGAGGGAACCGGCTACTCGCCACGGACCATTCGATTGGCCGACGGGACGCGCGTGTTTGTGATCAGCCATGTGCACGATCTCGACGGCAGGAAGCTGCTCATTCGACAGGGCTACGACCTCGATTCGCTCCTCCTTCGCCTGCGAGAGTTCATCGGAGTACTTTTGCTGTCCATTCCGGTGACTTTGCTTGCAGCTGGGTTTGTCGGCTTTCGAATTGCCAGAAGGATAGTGCAGCCACTGGAAAACATGACGAGCATGGCGGAACAGATAACCCCGGAACGACTCGATGAGCGACTCCCGGTGTACAACTCGGAAGACGAACTCGGCCGTCTTGCAGTGGTGATTAACAAACTGCTTGCGAGAATCCACGATGAGGTTGACCGCTTGCAACGCTTCACGGCCGATGTGTCTCATGAACTACGGACGCCATTGGCTGCGCTGCGCAGCGTGGGTGAGGTTGCGCTCCAGCGACCGGCGAACAAATCCGAATATGCTGACGCGATTGGCAGCATGCTGGAGGAGGCGAACAGGCTTACCCGCCTGGTTGATAGCCTCCTGATGCTTTCACGTATGGATGCGGGGCAGGTCGGCCTCAATTTGTCCGAATGCAATGTCTCTGAGGTTCTTCAGCAATGTGTGACCCTGCTCGATGTCCTGGCGCAAGAAAAGCGGCAATCGTTGATCTTCCGATCAAGCGGTGACGGGGCAATTGCAGCCGACGAGGTGCTGCTCCGATACGCCCTGATCAATATCATTCACAACGCCATCAAGTTCACACCGTTGGAGGGCAAAATCGAAGTGCAAGCCAGCGGAGCCCCTTCGACCGGGGTGGAAATCACGGTCGACGATCAGGGCCCAGGCATTCCGGAAGAGAGCCGGGAGAAAGTCTTTGAGCGTTTCTACCATTTGTCACCCGGCCAGAACGGCGCGGGCCTTGGACTCCCAATCGCGAAGTGGATCGTGGAAGCTCATCACGGCGCAATTTCGGTCGGCGCCAGCACCTCGGGGGGCTCTCGCTTCACCATCCATTTTCCGCATCGACTCAGTGATGTTTCCAGCCACGTGGCCACAGAAGGCAAGCGCATTGAGGTCGCATTAAGTCCGGCCAGCAGTCTGCCGGGACCCCAGCCGCTTTGATAACCCTCTGCCGCGGATGCCAAAGCTCAAGCTTACGAGTGTGTCATCCGCCGAGCCCCTACAATATTCGCATCCCCTCATTCGTCTACAGCTGTAGATGAAGCACGCGGCGAGCCTGGAGCGCATGAGCCTCGAACAGGACCAGCGGATCACCGACGTGGTCAAGCAGGAGCGATCCCGGCTGCGCAACTTCATTCGACGGCGGGTGCCTGATCCGCGCGATGCCGAAGACATCCTGCAGGAGGTCTTCTACGAGCTGGTGGAAGCGAATCGCCTGCTGATGCCGATCGAGCACGTGACCGGCTGGCTCTTTCGCGTCGCGCGCAACCGCATCACTGACCTCTTCCGCAAGAAGAAGCCGGAGAGTTTGAGCGATGCGGTCGCGGCAAGCGACGAAGAAGAGTCGCTGTTGCTGGAAGACTTGCTGCCTTCGCCCGATGCGGGACCAGATGCGCTGTACGCGCGCAGCGTGCTGCTGGAAGAGCTGGAAGACGCGCTTGATGAGTTACCTGAGGAGCAGCGCGAGGTGTTCGTCGGGCACGAGATCGAAGGCCGCAGCTTCAAGGAGATGTCCGCCGAAAGCGGTGTGAGCGTGAACACGCTGCTCTCGCGCAAACGCTACGCGGTGCTGCATTTGCGCGAACGATTGCAAAGCATTTACGACGAATTTACGAAAGCATGAGGGACCGAATATGAGACCGAGATTGAAGAAGATGATTTTCATTATTCCGGCGGCGATCATAGGGATCACGCTATTCATCGCCATCGGCGGCTGGCTGGTGATGAGCCTGTGGAACTGGCTGCTGCCTCCGCTCTTCGGATGGCGCTTGCTCACTTTCTGGCAGGCGGTTGCCATGCTGGCGCTGTGCCGGATCCTCTTCGGCGGTGTCAGTGGACGCGGGTGGCGCCGCTCCTACTCGGGCCGCCGCATGCGTGAGCGCTGGGGAAACATGACGCCGGAGGAACGTGAAAAATTCCGCCAAGGCATGCGCGCACGCTGTGGCTTCGGCCCGCCAGCGAGTGAAGGCCCGGAGTTGTGATCCACGCGATCCGAGCATTCCATAGCGACGCCATCCGAATGAGGAATCAAAGCCCACTCACGCGAAGGACGCTTGAGTGGGCGCTGTTTCGTGGAGGTGCGCCGCCGGACTCGTCCCAAGGTGCGCCGTGTGAACGTCAAAAGTGTCGAGCGCATCATCTACCCCATCTTCCAGCGCTTCAATCTGGAATGGAAGACCCGCACCCTCCGCGCTTTTACATAAGCAGCTTGACGTCACCCCAAGAAAAAACGGTTGTAGGATTCCAAAAAGCGGATATACTGTCAGACCGTTAGCGTTAAATTGGAAGTTCCGGTTTCGAAGTATACGCTGGTGCCACTGGCTCTTCCTTCTAACATACCGGACCGATCGACCAGCCACTTTCGGATTTGCGTCCGGCTAACCGAAGCAGTAGATGAGGAGGAACGTCGATGAAACGAATCTCGATAGCTTTTGCCGGCTTGACCCTCGCGGGCCTATTACTGGCTATACCGCAGGCCGGAGCGCAGAACCACCCGCCGCCATCGCCCGGTGTGGGAGGCAGCATTATCTTCGACCCAGGTGCGACTCCCGGCGTCACCGCGCTACCAACTGTGTACACAGAATACTCAGCAACCTTTACTGCTACTCTCACCACGACCGACATTACCTTTGCCTTCCGGCACGATCCCGGTTACTTCGCCATGGATGACGTAACGATCACCCCAGGGGCAGGGTTCGTGAACGGCGGATTCGAGACCGGCAGCCTGTCCCCCTGGGGCTACGACAATGTTTACGGAGTCTCCTTCGCCGGCGTTGTCAGCAATGGTTGCCAAGGAATGCCCAACCATGCTGGGAGCTTCGTATGGTGTGACGGCGCCACCCAGGGCTACGACGCCATCGACCAGAAGGTAGCTACGGCCATCGGCACGACCTACACCGTCTCGTTCTGGCTTGACCAAGTAGATATAACCGGGTTTTCCACCCCGTTCTTCCAGGACTTGAGCACCAATGGCAACCCCGGCACCTCCGGCAACGGCACCGGCGTGCTGGTCTATGTTGGAGGCGCACCGCCGCCACCCACGACTCCTGAGCCAGGAACTCTGGTGTTGCTCGGCTCCGGAGTGCTAGGCTTGGCCGGCGTTGCGCGCCGCAAACTGGGCTTCTAGCCCAATTCAAGTACAAATCGAGCAGCAAAACAGCCGGAGCACGCAGCTTCGGCTTTTTCTTTTCCTCTAGCATTTTTCGCAATGCCAGGTGTTCTTTCGCGAACAGCAGATCCCTCGCCCTCTAACGCGTAGCCCGTGGTGACCAACGAGAAGTGGACGTGGATGCTACGTCATCTCCGCGCGAGCGGGATCGGGCGGCAACGCCGATGCCAGGGCGAGGGCTGCTCCGGCGTAGAGTAATGTGTCGGCGACGTAATTGATCGCTTCATTGAACTCCGGCGCGCCATGAGCGTGGACCAACATAGCCAGATACGGGAACAGAGTGAGGAAGGTCATTAAGACGCCAATCGAGGCTGCGGCCATCCGAGGTTTCTTGTTCAGGGCCAAGGCGATTCCGGCAGCCAGCAGTACCGCTCCCGCGAGGTATGCCCATACGCTGGGGAATGGAACCCAGGATGGCATCTTCAGCTCCAGCGGAACGCCGGGCGCAAAGTCGGGATGAAGAAAATGTTGTATGCCATAAAAGATCGCAGCCGCCGCTATGACGAAGCGCGCAAATAAGATCATCCATTTCGAGAGTTGCGGCGACGAGGCGCGGCTATATAGTCCGGCGAGGGCCCATGCGCCTGCGCAAAAAGAGAGATCTCGTAGCAAGTAGATCCACGCGAATCGATTACCGGGATGCCGGAGCACACCACGCGAATAAATCATGCAAACGAATAGAAAGAACATCAGTCCGAGCAGGGTGGAGGACAAGCGAACGTACTTTCTGAAGGTAAGACTGGTGGCGGCGGCGAGCAACGCGCATCCGATGAAATATGGCCAGAACCAGCGGGCCGGCATGTAAGACGGGACCACATTCCCCACAAACTCGGGGCCGCGGAAATGCTCGGGCGCGAAGGTGGCGAGTGGAACAGCGATGAAGACGCTGGCCAGGAGGACGAGCTTGTCCCAGCCGCGAGCCGCGCTGATCTCTCTTCGAAGTACAAAAACTCCCGCAACAAGATAGAGAAGCCCGGCAAAAGACATCCAGAAATTGGTTGCTGAAAGCATCAGAACCTCTTTGGCGAAGGTGCGCGGCGGAGATTATATCCCGGCCCGCAATTGCCTACTGCTGGCACACATGGATCACCACCAGGAAATGGTGGAGTAGAATGCGGGCACCGCTATGCCAACCGTTCTGAGGTCGGGGCCGTACCGGTTTTATTTCTACAGCCACGAGCCCAACGAACCGCCCCACGTACATGTGGACCGCGACGACCTCTCGGCGAAATTCTGGCTCGATCCAGTTGGACTGGCGCGGAACTTGGGCTTCAGCGCGCGCGAAGTGAACACGTTACAATCAATCGTGCAGGCCAACCGAAGGGGCCTGTTGGAGGCTTGGGATGGGTATTTTGGCAGTCGCGGCAGATGAGCGGGTCGTTGATGTGTCCTTCGATCACGACGCACTGAGCGTGCGCCTCAAAGACGGTCGCACCATCTCGGTCCCGCTCGCCTGGTATCCAAGGCTGTTCCAAGCCACCGCCGAGCAGCGCTGCAATTGGAAGATTGCCGGAGGCGGCTACGGCATCCACTGGCCGGAGATTGATGAAGACATCAGCACCGAGGGATTGCTGCGCGGTGCCCCGGCACCCGTTCCGCTAAAGTCAAAAGCCACCTTGAGCACCGGTCGAAAAACTACACTGCAAAAGAAGCCAACCAAGATTTCGCTCGGTCGCCGTTCGATTTAGAAGTCAGGGCGCAACCATAAAATAGGAGCAAGATTCAGACGCCCGACGGGCCGCCAGCCGAATCTTAGTCACCCAAGCGAAGCCCGCCCTACCTTCGGTAGAACGGGGCACCCAAGTTGGATTTTGCGTTGCCCGGGCCACCCGGCTTCGTTTAAAGCTCCAAGATAGTTACAATGAAGCAATTGCCCGCGTATTTACTTTTTCCCTATGAAACGGTTTTCTCTTATTTTCATCAAGCCGACGCACTACGACGACGACGGATACCCGATTCAGTGGTTCCGTTCCGCGATTCCGTCGAACACGCTGGCGGTGATGAACGGATTAGCGCTGGATTGTAAGGCCCGCAAGGTACTGGGCGAGGATGTTGACATCGAGATCAGTTTGATCGATGAAACCAACACGCGCGTCCAGCCCGATATCATCGCCCGCCAGATGCGCGGCCACAAGAGCCTGGTCGCGCTGGTCGGCGTGCAGTCCAATCAGTATCCGAGGGCCATGGACATCGCCCGTCCGTTGCGCGCGGCCGGCATCGAGGTTGCCATTGGTGGGTTCCACGTATCCGGCACGCTGTCGATGCTGCATGATCCGACTCCCGAACTGACCGAAGCGATGAACCTCGGCATTTCCCTGTTCGCCGGCGAAGCCGAAGGCCGCTTCGAGGCCGTTCTCCGCGACACATGGAACGGAACGCTCCAGCCGCTTTACAACTACATGGACGACTTGCCCGCATTGAATGGGGCAACGCTGCCCATGCTTCCTGTCTCCCGCGTGGAGAGGACCGGTGGCAGCCTGACCAGCTTCGATGCCGGACGAGGCTGTCCTTTCCAATGCTCTTTCTGCACCATCATCAACGTGCAGGGCCGGAAGTCGCGTCGGCGCACGGCCGACGACGTGGAGCAGATCGTCCGGCAAAACCTGGCGCAGGGTATCAGACGATTCTTTATTACGGACGATAACTTCGCGCGGAACACCGATTGGGAAAGCATCTTCGACCGGATCATCGCCATGCGCGAGCAGGAAAAACTGGACATTAAATTCGTGATCCAGGTGGACACCATGTGCCACCGCATCCGCGGCTTTATTGAAAAAGCCGGCCGGGCCGGAGTGGTGCGCGTCTTCATCGGACTGGAGAACATCAATCCCGACAGCTTGATGGGCGCCAAGAAGAAGCAGAACAAGATCACGGAATACCGCAAGATGCTGCTGGCCTGGAAAAAGGCCCATGTCACGGTGTTTGCCGGCTATATTCTGGGCTTCCCTGCGGATACCAGGGAATCCATTCTGCGCGACATCGGAATCATCCAGCGCGAACTGCCGCTGGATCTGCTGGAGTTCCATGTGCTGACTCCGCTGCCCGGGTCCGAGGATCACCAGCGTCTGTACAGAGCCGGGGTCGATCTCGATAAGGACCTCAACAAGTACGATCTCGAGCACGCCACCACTCCTCATCCAACGATGTCGAATGCGGAACTGGAGAAGGTTTATCAGGATGCGTGGTGGGCCTACTATTCGCCGGCTCACATGAAGACCGTGATGCGGCGTGCCGCGGCGACGGGCATCAGCCCAGGCAAGATTCTGTTCTTATTGGTCTGGTATTACGGCTGCTTCGCGTTGGAAAAAGTTCATCCGCTGCAGGGTGGCTACCTGCGCCGCAAATACCGCAAAGACCGGCGCCCCGGACTGGGGATCGAGAGCCCGTTGGTGTTTTATCCTCGTTACGTCATGGACCTGACCTGGAAGCATTTGCGTCTGGCCAGCGCGGTGTGGCGGTTCGGCCGGTTCCGGCGAAGTCTGAAACGCGATCCAAAGGCGGCTGACTACACCGATCTCGCCCTCACTCCGGTGAATGACGACGAGTTCGATTCACTGGAAATGTTCAACATCAGCGCCGCGGCAAAATCGGCGGTGGTCAAGATACGCGGCGCGAACCCTTTGGACCTCCATCGCCCCGCCGCCGGCGACGCTGAAAGAACGTTCGCCGCCGATGAACGCGGATAAACACAGATAAGATTCGTGGTTTCAATCGGCGTTCCTCAGCGCCTATCAGCGCTGAGACCGCTGGGTCGGCTGGTGGCCCGCGATTACCTTGTTCTGGCAACCGTGGGGACTTCCGCCAGCGCGCATGCGGAAAGGACTGCGCCGTTGCCATCGAATCGGAACGAAGTTCAGGCGCCCGACGATGACGTGACTCCTTGCACTTGCGCCCTCTAAATTTGCCGACAACAGGCAGCCGAGAAAAGCCTCGCCCTGCCTTCGGTAGATCGGGCACCCGCTCGCCCTCTCCCCCTCCCCTGCCCATCGGTAGAATCAATGAGTTAGCGACATAATCCGCGCAAAGGCGCAGAAACAAATGAGTTATAGGCAAAGTAGCACAAATAAAGAACTTAGCTGCGGTTGCGGATTTTACGACCTATTGGAATCAATCACTTAGCCGACAGTTTCCCGCAAAGTCCTTCAACTATAGGACTTAGCCCCAATTTTCAAAGAACTTCGTGCCCGACGGGTCTCCCGAGCTCTGGTTCGTGGCGGAGGGGCGGAACGCGATGCAAGAGCAACTCCGCGACAAATCGTCGACAGCCAAGCACGACTCAGGGCGCAATGCGCCAGTTTCATTCTGCGCCTTCGGCGGGCAAGAGTAGGTAGCGAAAAATGCCTGGCGATGTGACGAAGGTAACCTGGGGGATATAGGTTTTGTGCAAACGGGAAAGTCCGTAGCAATCGGCAATTGGTGTAAACGACGGTACAATTCGGTTGGCGACCGGAGAATCCGCAACGATGCACTTCAAGATCATCGGTCCGGTGACCGGAATCGAAACCATTGCGACCGGTGCACGGATTAGGGAGTGGAGGCGCCTTCGCAAGTTGTACGGTCCCGGCCGTTGGCGGAAACGAAAAGGCTTCGCGCGCATCCGGCTTTCCGATGGTACGATTTGCCAAGCCGAAATTCACTGGTACGAGGCCCACGGAATCGGCGCGAAGGAACAAAAGATCAAGCGTATTCTCGATTAGAGCCATGAAGCGTGCAGAACCACAATTCGTCGTTTGCGTGAAGAATAAGCAGTATGGCGCATCGTTGGAGTTGAGAAAGCTATATCAAGTGGTTCCAGACGACAGCGCCGCGAAGCATAAGCAACTTCGTGTGATTGACGAGTCGGGCGAGGACTACCTGTATCCCGCCGATTATTTCGTCGCGGTAGCCTTACCGCAGGCAGCAGGAAAGGCGATATTGCGCGCCAGCGATCTCGCCTCAACCAAATGAGCGCTGTGAACCCTGAGCGCGAAAAGGTGGTAGATGTGTCCTTTGATCGGGACGCGCCGAGTGTGCGCCTCAAGGATGGCCGCACCATCTCGGTCCCGCTCGCCTGGTATCCAAGGCTGTCCCAAGCCACCGCCGAGCAGCGCCGCAATTGGAAGATTGCCGGAGGCGGCTACGGTATCCACTGGCCGGAGATTGACGAGGACATCAGCACAGAGGGACTGCTGCGCGGCGCCCCGGCACCCGTTCCCACCCAGGCAAAACAGGCTTGAGTGAGTCACCCGGCCCCGCCCTACCTTCGGTAGAACGGGGCACCCAAGTTGGATTTTGCGTTGCCCGGGCCACCCGCCTACCTTGGGCACCGGTCGAAAAACCACACTGCCAAAGAAAGCCACCAAGGTTTCGCTCGGTCGCCGTTCCGTATAGAAGGCGCGGCGTTGCCACCGAATCGGAACGAAGTTCAGCCACCCGATGATGACGTGGCTGCTTGCACTTGCGCCGAACCATACTTGCTAACGTCAGGCAGATATGGGCCACCAGCCGGAGAATGCGAGTTCTCTTATATCCCGAAGGAAAAGACCCACCCCGCCAAAGGAAGTTTGGGTGGCGCACCCGGCAAGAGTATCGTTGCAGAAGGAGGCTCCTAATGAGGCTGCACACTCCCGGTGTGACCGCGGCATCGTTGCGTGCATTGTGGTGTCTGTTGCTTTGCATGTTGCTACAACTGGCGGTGACCTTGAAAGTCGTGGCACAGACTAAACCTCAGCCAATTATGAATATTGGCAATGTCACCTTACATCTCGATATGGAACGCGACGCTGTCTTGTCAAAGCTAAGGCAGGCCGGGTTTAACGCTGCACAGAAGTCGAGCAATGGTCCATCGGAGGTTTGGGTAGTGAGTCGAGATGACTTAAAGGACCCCGTCAAAAGAGCAGTTGCCCTTGTTTCTAACGAGGGCGAAGTCTGGTTTAAGCGCGGTGTGCTCCTGAGGATTGCGAAGGAACTGCCGATGGAGGAAAGCACGGATAGGTACTTGGTTCTTCGCCTCTACTCTGTAGTCCGCGGACTTAGGAACGAAGGGAGTGGTACGTCGTGTGTCTTGACGGTCACTGACGAACCCGATCTCCAGAATCCAGAATTAAATGCAAAGCAAATCGGCTTCTCCTGCCCTGTTGGCGGGGGTAGTTACAAAACCACCACCCTGCGCATCGTTACATCTGAGAGGCTGAGTAAGCAGTTACCCGTTACAGTTTTTCAAGAGCTGTGGCGATCGCCCGGGTACTAATCATTTGGGAGGCGATGGGGTGAGCGCCAACGTCACTGCGAAATCTTGGAACGGGGTGTATCTTGCTTCGCGTGTCGCGCGGACTGAATTGCTACCAGCAATCTGGCGATCCATGGCCGACCTCGCTTACTTGTTGAAAGGACAGACACGTATATGGCGCAAGCGGTAGGTCCCAGCATTCGGGAAGTTTTGCTCACCGAAATCAAAGTCCAAGAACCTACAGGTTATTCGGGCCCGACTCTTCAACAGACAACTGTTCTGGACGCAGTAGCGAGAAAGCTCGGCGCAAACCAAAACCCCGAACTTGAGCGAGCCATACTCACGCAATGGAGCGAGTTATTTCGCACCGGGCTACTCGCATGGGGTCTTAACCTCTCAAATCCCAATTCGCCTTTCTTCCACCTGACAGAGAGAGGGCGGCAAGCGCTCCAAAATGTCACTCGCGACCCGTCGAATCCAGCGGGTTATCTCAAACACTTGGCTTCTGTCGCAACTCTTCAGCCAATTTCGATGTCCTATCTGGTGGAAGGCCTTGATTGCTACGTCGCTGGCCTGTTTAAGGCGTCTGCCGTCATGGTCGGCGCCGCCGCAGAGGGAGTAATCCTAGACCTCCGCGACGTTACGGTTCAGAAGCTGAATCTACTTTCAAAGCCGGTTCCAAGGAGCATGACCGACTGGAAGATTAAGACCGTTTCGGACTCATTACGCAACTTCTTTGAAGGTCAGTCGGCGCAGATCACACGCGAATTGCGCGATTCGTTCGAGGCGTATTGGTCTGCGTTCGCTCAGCAAATTCGTACGACGCGTAATGATGCTGGGCATCCTTTGAGCGTTGATCCAGTAACGAGCGATACCGTACATGCCTCACTGCTGATATTTCCTGAACTGGCGAGGCTTGCCAACGATCTGTCGCGTTGGGTCTCCACCGATCTTGCGTGAACCCCGGGAGAACCGGGCACTGCGTCAGGTGCTTAATGTTTCGGGCGTTGGAGATGGACAAGAGTTTTTTCCATGCGAGGGACATCCAACGATGGTTCCTTCATTCGATAGGCCGCGAGAGTCATCTCGGCGACCGCGCGCAGGCGTTCGTGCACCGGGAGGGCCCGCCAGTCGCGGAGTTCCGCGTCCTTCATTTCGTCGACGCTGGTGTAGGTCACGATGGACTTGTTCATCAGGTTGTTTGTAGCATCGGGAATGCAGGTTTGCAACCGGGCAAGAAAAAGCAGATCCCTCGCTGCGCTCGGGATGACAAACCATAAAGGGCTTGTACGGCGCAGCTAAAGCTGCGCCCCTTCCACCAAAAAGGAAACGGCCCCATGTTATTCACATGAGGCCGTTATTTATGTCGGCGACGACCTACTCTCCCACACACTTTCGCGTGCAGTATGGGGGGCTCTTCGCGTGCCACTTTTGCGCGTGATGGGGTGAAGGTCAGTCGCCTTGCACGGAAAGCGTTTCCGTAATTAGAGCATTGGTCTCGAGCCTCGGTTATTTCTTGCCCGCAGGACACCGCACTTGTATTCTTCTGGCAAACGCGATTCCTCGGTTTCGTAAAGAAGGGCAAGGTAATTTGATGTTCAGACGGAGTTTGCAATTGGGTACAGTCGCGTTATTAGTATTCAGCAATTGGGCTTCGGTCGCTCAATCGCCAAAGCCGCCCGACCCGGAGCCTCAGTCTGATACCAGTCAAGGAGGAGGCCTTGGCAGTGGAGCCGTGTATCGTGTCGGGGGAAAAGTAAGCCCTCCTAAGGCCATCCATGCGCCGGATCCCGACTACTCACCAGAAGCGCTACAGGCACACCTGCAAGGAACCGTGGTTTTATGGCTGGTCGTTGGAGAAGACGGAAAGCCACGTAACATCCGGGTGCAGCGTCATCTGGGCTACGGATTGGACGAGCGTGCGGTGGCGGTAGTGAGTGGTTGGTCGTTTCAGCCCGCGAAGAACGACGGACAGCCAGTCGCAGTGCAGATCAATGTCGAAGTCAATTTCAGATTGGACGAGCCGTTGAATGCGTTGTCTCAAGGGGCTGCGTTTGTGGGTATCGATCGAAAGGATTATCCGCTGATTGTGCAGGTGCTCTCTAGCAAGCAGCGCCGGGATGCGAAGGGAACAGTTGAGAGCGCGGAAGTGAGGATTACCGAAGCTGGGCGAGAACACAAGATGAAGATCTCGTGCCGATCGGAGGAGGGAACCTGCCACAGTTTTGCAATGGGTTACTATCCAGGCAGATGGAAAGACGCAAAGCTTGAAATGCTGGGTCAAAAGCATGGGGCAGCCAAAGATGAGTGGTTACCGGCAATCTACTCTTTGACAAGGTGATGCTGCCGACAATCATCAGCGAGATAGAAAAATCGTCAACTCGGCGCTGCAAAAGGAAACGGCCCCATGTTGTTCACATGAGGCCGTTATTTATGTCGGCGACGACCTACTCTCCCACACACTTTCGCGTGCAGTACAATCGGCCCTGCGGGGCTTGACTTCCGTGTTCGGGATGGGAACGGGTATTTCCCCCGCGGTAAAATCACCGGCTTCGTTGACGTGGGAGCGATGGATTGCGCCGCTCGGTCCCTGAGCGTGGGTTACACGCAGGACCTGTTACGTCGATCTTTTAATCTGTAAAGAACATTCGCCTGGAGCCGGGGCTAAAGCCCCGAATCGCTTAGGTTGGCCGGACGCGGCGCTAAAGCGCCGCTTTTCCACCTTCCGAGGGGAGCCGCTTGACGACACGGCTAAAGCCGTGCCCTTTCAAGTCCGCTCCGCATAATCGGCGGGCGATCTCTCACAACTGAATAGCATCAGGAATACAGGACTGGATCTCCGTCGAGATCCGTACACGCTGGCAGGTTTCGCCTGGTGCGCCAAGTAAATTTTATGGTCAAGCCGAACGGGCGATTAGTACTGGTAAGCTTCACGCATTACTGCGCTTTCACATCCAGCCTATCAAACACGTAGTCTTCGTGTGCCCTTCTTCACCCTTTTGGGTTGGGAGATCTCATCTTGAGGAGTGCTTCACGCTTATATGCATTCAGCGTTTATCACAACCGAACTTCGCTACCCAGCCGTGCCATTGGCATGACAGCTGGAACACAAGAGGTTCGTCCATCCCGGTCCTCTCGTACTAAGGACAGGCCCTCTCAAATCTCCTACGCCCACATCAGATAGGGACCGAACTGTCTCGCGACGTTCTGAACCCAGCTCACGTACCGCTTTAATAGGCGAACAGCCTAACCCTTGGAACCTTCTACAGCTCCAGGATGCGATGAGCCGACATCGAGGTGCCAAACCGCTGCGTCGATATGAACTCTTGGCAGCGATCAGCCTGTTATCCCCGGCGTACCTTTTATCCGTTGAGCGATGGCCCTTCCATACAGAACCACCGGATCACTAAGGCCTGCTTTCGCATCTGCTCGACTTGTAGGTCTCGCAGTTAACCACACTTATGCCTTTGCACTCGACGGCTGATTTCCAAACAGCCTGAGTGTAGCTTCGCGCGCCTCCGTTACAATTTAGGAGGCGACCGCCCCAGTCAAACTACCCGCCTTACTATGTCCCTTTCCCGGATTACGGGAAGAGGTTAGAACCACAGCACTCACAGGGTGGTATCTCACCGTTGGCTCCTCCGAACCCAAGAGTCCGAAATCAAAGCCTCCCACCTATCCTGCGCAGCGAAAACCATAGTTCATAGTAAAGGTATAGTAAAGGTGCACGGGGTCTTTCCGTCTAGATGCGGGTAACCGGCATCTTCACCGGTACTACAAGTTCGCCGAGTCGCTCGTTAAGACAGTCGCACGATCGTTACGCCATTCGTGCAGGTCGGAACTTACCCGACAAGGAATTTCGCTACCTTAGGACCGTTATAGTTACGGCCGCCGTTCACCGGGGCTTCAGTTCGCAGCTTCACCTTGCGGTTGACCGCTCCCTTTAACCTTCCGGCACCGGGCAGGCGTCAGCCCCTATACGTCGTTTTCGACTTTGCAGAGACCTGTGTTTTTGTTAAACAGTCGCCGTGCGCGTTTCACTGCGGCCCCCTCGCGCTTTTGACACGCTACCGGGGCACCCCTTCTCCCGAAGTTACGGGGTTAATTTGCCGAGTTCCTGAACGAGCGTTCTCTCGAGCGCCTTTGGATATTCTCCTCGTCTACCTGTGTCGGTTTGAGGTACGGTTCCCTTCTGTTCTCCTTAGAGGTTTTTCTTGGCAGCGTGAACTCGGTGCGTTTCGTCCATACGGACTACTCCTTCGCGTCTCACCGTTGAATGTCTCTCCGGATTTGCCTAGAGAAACCGGCTTACACACGTCGAACCTGATAGCCATAACAGGCTGCACTTATCCTTCTGCGTCACCCCATCGTAATAACGACCAGCTGGGAGTTCCGGAATATTAACCGGATGTCCATCGACTACGCCTTTCGGCCTCGCCTTAGGGACCGACTAACCCTGAGCGGATTAACCTTCCTCAGGAAACCTTAGACTTTCGGCGCGGAGGGTTCTCACCTCCGTTATCGCTACTTATGCCGGCAGGGTCTCTTCTCTACTCTCGACGGGTCCTCTCGGTCCCGCTTCAATGCGTTGAGAATGCTCTCCTACCACGCGTGACTTGACGCCACGCATTCGCTGCTTCGGTGTTCAGCTTGAGCCCCGTTGAATTATCGGCACCGGACCGCTTGACCAGTGAGCTATTACGCTTTCTTTAAAGGATGGCTGCTTCTAAGCCAACCTCCTGGCTGTCTGGGCGTTCCGACATCCTTTCCCACTTAGCTGAAACTTGGGGACCTTAGCAGGCGATCTGGGCTGTTTCCCTCTCGACAACGAAGCTTAGCCCCCGCTGTCTGACTCCCGTACTAGTTGTCCACGGCATTCGAAGTTTGGTTGGATTCAGTAAGCTGGAAAGCCCCCTAGTCCATTCAGATCTCTACCACCGCTGCAAATCATACGAGGCTAGCCCTAAAGCTATTTCGGAGAGAACGAGCTATCACGGAATTTGATTAGCCTTTCACCCCTACCCTCAGCTCATCCGAGCTTTTTTCAACAAACACCGGTTCGGTCCTCCAGTGGGTGTTACCCCACTTTCAACCTGGCCAAGGGTAGATCATCCCGCTTCACGTCTATTCCTGCCAACTAAACGCCCAGTTAGGACTCGCTTTCGCTACGGCTCGCTTACGCTTAACCTTGCTGACAAGAATAACTAGCCGGCTCATTATGCAATAGGCACGCGGTCAGGCATTGTCGCTTGCGCGACCATAGCCCTCCCACTGCTTGTAGGCACACGGTTTCAGGTACTATTTCACTCCCCTCGCTGGGGTTCTTTTCACCTTTCCCTCACGGTACTGGTTCACTATCGGTCAGAAGCTAGTATTTAGCCTTACGGAATGGTCTCCGTGGATTCCCGCAGGGTTTCTCGTGCCCCGCGGTACTCAGGTATCCGCTTCGAGTCCAGTTCGTTTTCGCCTACGCGGCTATCACGCTCTATGGCTCCCCT
>CAVZYS010000011.1:0-72500 GCA_963779555.1 uncultured Acidobacteriaceae bacterium | reverse complement strand
GAAAGGCGAGAAGACCACGGAACTGGCTTTGGTGGGAATGCACGTCGTGGGAAGCGCCAGCGGGCATCCGGAAATGATCTGGGCCACCTTCGAGCACTTCGGAAATGCTCCTAACGCAGCCTATTCCTACACTTCCACCTCGGGATCGAAGACCGTTCCGCAGAAAACAACCGGAACCTGGCTGTTCTGCAAGAGCGGCGCATCCAGCCCCTTCAACGAGGAACACATGACGTTTAGTTCGGGCGACATCGTGGCGGTTTCGCCACACAACATCAGCGCGACCAATATCATCCGCTGGAAGCCGTTTGGCGGAGCTTCCAATGCGTCTCCCAATCCCCTGGACACGACTACAGCTGACTCGAACGCCGAGATCATCTCGATCGACACTAGTGTCGCGTCGAAGATGCCGAGCGGCGACGTTCGTGACCACTACTATATGACTGGCGCGACCTGGACCATCAATGGCGTCGCCTTCAACACCAACTTTGGAAACCCCGGAAACACTGCTATCGCCAACGGCAGAGGAGTCGGCACCAGCCAACTGGCGAATACCAGCATGGAGACGTTTCAACAGACGAACGCCAAGTTCAACAAGCACTCCAACAATTGCTTCAATTGTCATAAGTCCGACAAGCTGCGCGTGAGCCATGTCGCCTGTGATGACGTATTCGGCTGCAGCGCGGGAATACAGCCATTGTTTTAGCTTGGGATCACCATAATCGACTTGTACATAGAAAAGGAGACGAAAGTATGGCGACAAAGAAAGCAGCTAAAAAGACGCCCGTCAAGACGCCGGCAAAGAAGTCCGTACCCGTGTCGTTCGCGACTAAGATTAAGCCTCTCTTCAACGCCACCGACGTGGCTCACATGAAGCCGATGGGGGTGTTGCTGGATAAATACGCCTACATGTCGAACTCTTCGGGTGGCCATGCGCACGCCGAAGCCGTCAAGAGCAAGCTTGTGTCGGGAGAAATGCCGCCCGGAGCTCCCTGGCCGGCGAGCAAAGTGAATCTATTCAAAAAGTGGATGAGCGACGGCTATAAGCCTTAGCCGTGGGTTCCCATCCTTTCGCCGCCTTTACGGAGGGTGGATGCTTCGCCACTATCGTCGCCGCCAGCACCCCATCCTTGCGCATCTTCTGCAAAAGGGTGCGAGACGTTGCGTTGAAACTCCTCTACCATTCTCCTGTGATGAAACCCCGCACTCACGTCGCCTACCTCATTTTTTTCATCGTGCTGCTTTCCGCTGCGTCCGCGCAGCAACAACAGTTCGCCAGCCTCGGCGACATCAAACTGCAGAGCGGAGAGGTCCTGCGCGACTGCCGCATCGGATACCGCACTTACGGCACGCTCAACGCCGACAAGTCCAACGCGATTCTTTTTCCTACCTGGGCTGGCGGAACGACGGAGCAATTGCAGGACGCAATCGTCAAAGACAAGTTCGCCGATCCCGACCGCTACTTCGTTATCACGGTGGACGCGCTCAGCAACGGTGTTTCCTCTTCGCCCTCGAACAGCCGCCTGCAGCCGCGCATGAAATTCCCGCGCATCACCATTCGCGACATGGTGGAGACGCAGCACGAGTTGCTCAGTCGCATTCTCGGCATCCATCATCTCAAGGCGGTCATGGGCGTTTCGATGGGCGGGATGCAGACGTTCCAGTGGATGGTCGCCTACCCCGACTTCATGGACAAGGCGATCCCTATCGTCGGCTCGCCGCGCCTTGCGCCCTACGACCTCGTGCTGTGGCAGACCCAGATCGACGCGATCATGAACGACCCGGCGTGGAAGGGCGGCAACTACGAAAAGAATCCCGCACGCGGCGCCGAAATGGAATTCGGAGACCTGTTCCTGACCAGCCCAGAGCACTTCAACCAAAGCACCACGCGAGAAAAAGTAATGCAGGAACTCGCCGCTGCTCCAAGCCTCAACCAGGGCTCGGATGCCAACGACAAGATCCGTCAGTCACAGGCCATGATGGAACTCGACGTGTCACAGCCATTCGGTGGATCGATGCAACGCGCGGCCGCGGCCGTCAAAGCAAGAGTGTTTATCATCGCCTCGAAGAATGATTTAACGGTGACGCCCGGCCCCGCGATTGATTTCGCCCATCTGTTGAACGCCAAGCTGCTGGTTCTCGACGACGATTGCGGCCATCAGGCTCCGGGCTGCGAAACCAAAACCATCGTGCCCGCTATCGCGGGGTTTCTGGCGCAGCCGTGAGGTGGGTTGTCATCCTGAAGCGGAGGCGGCCTTGGCGGTGGCCCGGGCAAGTCCTCTGTGCTCTCGGTGGCTTCCGTGGCAAAATCAATTTCCTCTGTCTCTGTGCCTCTGTGTGAAACATTGCCGCCGGTTGCCCATGGCTGCTGGCTGGCGCAGTTCTATCTCGACAGCTCACAAATCCAGTTGACCTCCCAGGTCTTGCCGCCATCCGGCGAAAACGACTGCTCCATGCGTGAGGACTTGGGAGAGATGTCGAGCCACACATAGCGCACCAGAATAGAGCGGCCCTTGTATTGGTCCTGACCGTAAAACTCGCCGCGCTTTCCGGTAAAGTTACCCACCACATGAGGCAGGTCAATGGTCCCTTCGTTCACATCCAGAAGATAGATGCTCCACTGGCGCGTTGTGGGGCTGTAGAGGCGGAGCGTCTGAGCTTTGATACGCAGCTTCTTGTCGGTGCTGGTGACGTCGAACTCTTCAAAGTTCGAGTTGCTATCGAGGATCTTATGGTGGTTAGAGATGCCGTCGTACTCAACCCAGACATTGGAATTGTTCAGGCGATCGGGAAGGCGACGGACGTGTGCTTTCCAATCGCCGATGAGAAAGTCGAAGTCGTGAGAGCCATCGCGTTGCGGTAAGTTTGCCGGATCCGAGGACGCGGTTTGCGCTCGAAGTGGAACACAGAAAACTGTCACGAGAACAAGCAGTACCAGACGCTCGAGCATCTTGGCCTTCATAAAGTTTCATCCTTTCTGAGCGGCGCGATGGATGCGAACGGTGTTGCTCTGTCTTGGACGGTGACTGCTGAAATCCGGTATCAGCTCCAGCCCGGTGCACCACCCTTATCGCGCTACGCGCTCCCCATCTTCTCCCGTCCGATCTCTCCGACGGTCGCCTTCGTGATCCGCAAATAATCCGCGGGCGCCAGCAGCACCTGCGTCCCGCGCACGCCTGCCGACACCGACACCACGTCCCACAACTCCATGGTCTCGTCGGCGAAGACCGGGTAATCTTTCTTCGCGCCCAAGACGGTCACGCCTCCACGAATGTATCCCGTCAGCGGCTGCACTTCTTTCAGCGCGACCAGCTCCACCTTGCGGTCGCCGCTCAACTTCGCCAGCGCCTTGAGATCGAGTTCGTAGTTTCCGGGAATCACCGCGAAGCACGGCCCATTGCGGTCGCCCCTCGCCAGCAGCGTCTTGAATACCTGCTCAGGAGGCATGCCGATTTTGGCCGCCACCGACTCCGCCGCCAGATCGTCAGGATCGACTTCGTACTCGCGCAGCTCATAGCGCACACCGAGGGCATCGAGCAGTCGCACTGCATTGGTCTTCATAGCAAGTCACAGATTCTGTTGCCGGTTCTGTTGCCGGGAATCGGAGGTTCGCGCCGCACCTTTCCGCGCTGATATCGAGCGACACCGCGGCTGCCCCAGGTTCGCGACGCGCAGTTCGGCGATGAACGTGGACTGAAAGCGCGGGAGCATGCCGTTTTATCGTTTGCTCTTCTTGAGGATCCCCAAGATTTCCTGCAGGCCCTGGCGCACTTTCTTGAGGCTGTCGGTGCGGCCGAGCTTGGGGAAGGGCAAGCCAGACTGCATCTTCGCCGGTTTGGCCTCGGCCTTGAGTTGTTGCCGGGCCCCGGCGATGGTGAAGCCTTCCTCGTAAAGCAGCTTCTTGATGCGCAGGACACTCTCGACGTCGCGCTGCCGGTACATGCGCTGGCCGGTCGAACTCTTGACCGGCTTTAACTGCGGGAACTCGCTCTCCCAGAAGCGCAGCACGTACGCTGGAAGCTTGCACAGCTTCGCAACTTCACCGATCCGGAAATACAGCTTGTCGGGGATCACCGGATCGTCGCTGGCGCCGGCCTTTCGCGCCTTCTTCTTCGTAGCACTCATCGGAAATTCCGCTGTCCCTTTGCCGCCGCTGCGCTTCCTGCCGCACCGCGGATTCGCAAAGAACAAAGAAGCAGTAGGCTTTCTTCTAGCACGAACCAACCCGGCAAACAACCGCCATGTCGTGCTTCCCGGATCGCCCTGCAGTAAAAAGACCTCCGAGAACGAAGTCGCGGAGGCCAGTCTTTTTGTTGCAAAAATTTAGCGAGGCCTGTGCCCCGCCGGTTGGTTAATGCTTTTTCTTCTTTGCTGCCTTCTTGGTTGCCTTTTTCTTCGTTGCCATAGTGTTTTCTCCTTGGAACCTTCTCCCTAGAAGGTCGCCTGGCCGATTTGGCCGAGTTGCCATCGATGCTCTAGATATTGCATGAACATCGTGTCTGGCACTAGATATTGCGGTTACTGGAAGGGAATGTCAACAATTTTCTTTAAAAAAATGTTGCGCTGGTTCGATTTTGGTGTTTCGCCGGGAAACGGCTCCGCCCAATCCGCCCCTCGCGGGCCTCGCGAATCGATCATAAACTCGCTTACCCCCGCCGCCGAAGCGCGGGAGTATCCTTATTCTTCGCGGCGAGTCGTGTGACTGAGTCCCGCGAGATCAATCGCAAGGAGTGGGTATTTGTCTGAACTCGGCACCCTTTATATTGACGAAGCCTTCCGCAGCTTGCGCGGTCATAAACGCCTGGCGGACGATGCGATCGCCCAACTGAGCGACGAACAGTTTTTTGCCGTTCCCAATGCTGAATCAAACAGCGTGGCCATCACGGTCAAGCACATATCGGGCAACATGCGTTCGCGATTCACCGATTTTCTCACCACGGACGGGGA
Source organism: uncultured Acidobacteriaceae bacterium (assembly GCA_963779555.1). Taxonomy (GTDB): domain Bacteria; phylum Acidobacteriota; class Terriglobia; order Terriglobales; family Acidobacteriaceae; genus DASRAA01. The sequence continues at coordinate 67,556 of CAVZYS010000011.1, read as the reverse complement.
GAAGCCCGACCGCAATCGCGATCAGGAATTCATCGTTGCTGCCGATGCCACTCGCGCGGAAATCCTGGCGGCGTGGGAGAAGTACTGGCAACTGGTCTTCGACACGCTCAACGAGATCAGCCCCGAAGACCTGGAGCGTACAGTCACAATTCGCAGCGAACCTCATACAGTGTTGCAGGCCATCAACCGGCAGGTGGTGCACTATGCCTACCACGTCGGACAGATCGTCTTCCTTGCCAAGCACTGGAAGGGCGCCGGGTGGAAGACGCTGAGTGTCCCCAGAGGGCAGAGCGAGCAGTTCAACGCAAAGATGTTGCAGAAACTCAAGAACAAGTAGCAGACGCGCTCGTGCGCAGCGGGATCGCCTCCACCATCGACGGAATTGAAATGGAGGTGGAGACGAGTCCTTCTGTCCTGCGGCAGCCACTCCCTGTGGCAGGCCCGCTGAGCGGAGCCCGCATCGGGGACGGTCCCACTTCCAGTCTGCAGTGCGCGGGCGGTCTTTGAAGATTCCGCCGGCCCAAACGATTGTATCTCTGTTGCGAAACATTGAACTTAAGGAGCGCCCTCACAATCCACGTTGATCCCGGGGACGGATAACATACGGCAACTGCATGCTACATGATGATCCGCACGTCTATCGCCGCATCACAGAACCAACTTCCATAAATGGTGTTTATCGGCCATATTGATTTTATCGGGTTGACACGGGGCGGTCGGCCACTTACAAACGCAAGATGGGGTTGTGGGCAGGAATCTGCCCGTTAAACAAAAATCCAAGTTGTACCCACTGTGTGAGGCAAACGAGTCTTTTGCTAGACGCTCCACGTGGATGGGTGCACCTACTTCACTTTTTCGGATCAAGGGGTGATGGTATGAGATTTGGGATACGAGCTTGGATTATGGTTGCAGTGCTGACGGTGACGGCAACTGCGCAAACATTTCGAGGAGCCATTCACGGATCGGTGGAGGATCCCTCCGGAGGCGTGGTGGCGAACGCCCAGGTGAAGGCCACGGACACGGCCACCGGGGCTGAGCATTCGACGGTCACAACCAGCGGCGGAGAGTTTACCTTCCAGGACATACCGCTAGGCACGTACCAAGTCACTGTCACGGCCTCAGGGTTTAGCAAGGCAACGTTCGATAAGGTTCCGGTCACGGCAGGTTCGGTTTACACCTTGCCAGTGAAGCTCTCGCTCGGCGGGGAGGCGACGACCGTAGAAGTATCGGCGGCGGCGCTGACGGTTGACACCACCACGCCGACGCAGACGATGACCATATCGGGCACCGCAGTTCAAGACACGCCCCTGAATGGACGTGATTTCTCGCAGTTGATCGCGGTGTCGCCGGGGTATGCCGGCTACTCGGTCGGCGGATACGGTTCGCTGAACGGTACCCGCGCCAACCAGATGAACTGGCAGATCGACGGCACGGACAACAACGACATGTGGCACAACATTCCGGCCGTCAACCAGGGCGGTGTCTCTGGAATCGCCGGCGTGATCATGCCCGTTGACGCGGTGCAGGACTTCTCCTCGCAAACGCAATCGAATGCGGAGAACGGGCGCAACGCCGGCGGTATCGTGAATGTGGTGATCAAGAGCGGGACTAACCAGCTCCATGGCAGCGCATATTACTACAACCGCAACAACGCCTACTCGGCGACCTCCCCCTTCTTTATCCCCAGTCCCGATTTTCCGAAGGCGCCTCCACTGACCAACCAGAATGTGGGTGGAGTGATCGGCGGCCCCATCATCAAGAACAAGCTGTTCTGGTTTGCGGGCTTCGAATATCAAACCTACAAGTTAGGGTTGACGGGCTTGTCCACCGAACCGTCGATCGCCTGGGCGAACCAAGCCGTCACCCTCATGAACAAATATGAGGTGCCGGTGAATCCGCTTTCGCAGACACTGCTGACGACCCTCTGGCCCAGCTCGATCGCAAGCCTGCCGGCAACCGTCAACAACTACTTCGCGACGGTGCCGGGCACGGGTTACAGCTACAACGGCGTGGCCAAGATTGACTGGACCATCAACGCCAAAAATACACTGTCGGCGCACTGGTTTGCGGGACAAGGAAGCCAGACGCAGCCTCCGGGAGCCAGCCTAGCGCTGGCGACGGCGAGCTCGAATCTGGGCTACTACTTCGAGGTCGCTCCGCTGCATGTGCAGAACTACAACGTGGTGTGGAATTCGGTGTTGACGCCGACGATGACCAACCAGGTGCTGGCCGGTGTCAGCTACTTCCAACAAAGATTCCACGATGCCAACAACTCGTTCAACATGAAGAACCTCGGCCTTTGGCTGAGCCCCGATGCCTTGATCAACGGTCAGCCGATCCCCGGAGCATCGAACCTCGAGATCTCGGGCTTTGATCAGGTCGGTATTACGCCACCGGAAGGCCGCCAGGACGTCACCGGTCACATCACCGACGTTCTCTCGTGGTCGAAGGGCAGGCATCAGCTCCGCTTTGGCGGCGAGTACCGCGATGGCCATGTGGACGAGTATTACTACCGCCGTTCGCTGGGCCAGTTTCGCTTCGACGGATCGCAAGGACCGTGGGCAACGGCCAACGATCCTACTTGCACTTCGAACCCAAACACATGCGCGCTCGCCGACTACCTCGCCGGCTTCGTCTCCTCGTCCTCGATCGCTGTCGGTCATGCCGAGCGAGCTGTGATCTCACACGGCTTCAGCCTCTTCACGCAGGACAACTGGCAGATAACCCGCAATCTGAACCTGACCCTTGGCTTGCGATACGAATACTTCGGGCCGCTCCACAACAGCGACAAGAACCTCGCTGTCTGGCTTCCTGGACAGGGCTTCAAGATCCAGGGCGTAGACATCAACTCGCTGTTCCCGCCGGACAAGAACAACTTCGCTCCACGGGTCGGATTTGCCTGGAACCCGCGGGGCAACGGTGACATGGTAGTCCGCGGCAGCTTTGGCGTTTTTTACGACCAGATCAACATGAACCCGTTCCTCGACTTCCGGCCTCCCATTGATGGCGCTGACGGACTGCAGGACAACCCAGTAGGGCCGAACCCGGTGGCCAACTACTCTCTCAACGGATATCAGTGGCAGACTGGGCAATACGTCTTCCCAGGGGTCACCACCTGCCCCACACTCAGCGGATGCAACAACATCTTCAACGTGTACTCAGTGAATCAGAATTTCCGCGCCCCGTACTTCTACAACTACAACGTGCAGTTGGAGAAGGCTATCGGGGAGAAGATGGTGTTTCAACTGGGGTACGTGGGGAGTGCGGCCCACAAGTTGAGCGTGATGGAGAACCTGAACCAGAATGGCACACTGAACGCGCCGTATCCCGACATCGGTTCAGTGTTGCAACTCAACAGTAACGGCACCTCGAACTACAACTCCATGCAGGCGGTCCTCAAAATGAACAGTTGGCATGGATTGACGGGTCAGTTTGCCTACACTTGGGCGCATGCGCTCGACCAAATGACCGAGTATCGCGGATCGATTCCTTTCGATAGCTTCAATCTGGCTCTCGACAAGGGGAGCAGCGACTTCGATACCCGGCAACTCTTTGTCGCGTTCCTGACGTATACCATTCCGGGTTCCTCGAAGGGACCGAAGATCCTGACCCACGGGTGGCAGTTGGCCGGGAACTTGAACTTCCATACCGGTCAACCGTTCAACTTCAACGCCGGAACGCAGCGTCCGGGACTAAACTTGGTGTGCGATCCCTTTCTAGGGGTCTCGCATACCTTCAGTGCGGCGGCTGGCGGCGAGCAGTGGGTCAACCCTGCCTGCTTTGTTCCAGTGAGCGGTCCGGGGGACCTTTCGCGCAACAAGTTCTATGGTCCGGGCTTCTCCGATGTGGATATCTCAGTGCTCAAGAACATCCCCATCAAGGAGCGGCTTACGATCCAGCTTCGCGCCGAGATGTTCAACGTATTTAACCGCATCAACCTGGCGTCTGGATCCGGATCGGTCGGCTCCAACGGCTTCGTCAGCGACACCATTGGTGACTTCAACGGATCGCCTGGCATCGGTCCGGGGGAGCCGTTCAACATGCAGTTGGTGGGGAAGATCATTTTCTAGCCACCGATTGCCACTCGTAGTTTCGAGAATGCCGTGTCTTCGGACGCGGCATTTCTTTGCAGCGAGCACGCTCACCGCCATTTCGGGAGAAATCCCGCGCTTCCCATTCACCAGCCCCGGCGGGTCGAAGGGCAGACGGCATACGAGCTGCGGATCAGCGTCCGATAACGCGCAAATTTCGCGAAAAACAATTTTCACTATTGTTTGTTTTCATGGTTTGGGCGGAAATTGTTCGCATGTCATAGATAAATAATATACTTATAGCTATCCATGTCTGCCGCAAGGGATTATATCTGCAAATCCTTGCACATTTCGCCGCTCATTTGCAGTTTCTAGCCCTGATCGCGATACTGGCAGGAATTCTGGTCTTGTGGCTGCTGCCATGGTTGATCTACGGCACGGTCCGGCTCGTGAGCGCGATCTTCGGGACCGCCGCAGGAGCCGTCTCCGGCTCTTTTCAGTCCGTTAGCTCCCGGGTTCGGATTCTGGCAATTTCAGCGCAGCATCCTGAACCAGGCGACCGACGCACTGCGGAGAAGTGGCCTTCGCCCTAGCCGCACGAGTCGTACCGACCCGGAAGTCTACGCCCTCGCTGCACTTCTGAAAGAGGCTGTGGGTTACTGCAACATGATTCATCACTATGCGGCGGACGCCCTCGGTGTTGAACACATGCACGAGCTTAAAGATCACATGGTTTGTGTAGCAACAGAAAACTGTCTCGATGGAGGGGTTCACCCCAAAAGCTGTAGATGAAAATGTAGCTGTCGCAGCATCCCGTTTCATTCCAATTCAATCAGGCTCAACACGCGGCATCTAACTTATTCATCTCCAATCGTTTGCCGACTACAAAATTCAATAGATTTCACCAGAGCATGAATTCCGCCTTGGGCGCAGGGGGTCGGAGGTTCAAATCCTCTCGCCCCGACCAATAATTACAGGCACCACGCGAGCGCGAAGTGTTACGGTCCTGTGCCATTCCACGTTTCGAGTGCTCAATCACTTCAGCGAGCAAATCCCCCTCCCAACTCCCACTGCCGTCTGAAGGAAAGCTGTTTGCTGAGGATCGCGTGGGCGGTCAAGAACCGTCTGCTTCTTCGCCCGGCACGTATGGTTTGCGGACAAAAAAATCCGGGCCACACGGATTAGGACTCTGGCCGATATCCCATCCCGCGTGGCCCGATTGCGCCACTTCGTCTGCTCTTACATATAGCACTCGAACGGCCAAACGGGTCGTCCAAAAAACAAAGGACTTAGCGTATGGTTCGTCGCATCGTCCACGTAAAAAGCTTACTGACGCGGGTAAATATTTCCTGAGAGCCCGCAACGTTGCATTCATTCTTCCAGACCATCCGGCTACTGTTTCTCCTTGTAGGACTTGCCCAGCGTCTCGGCTCGAAACAGGCGCTGGTCGATGCGATGCAGCCGCTTGACCATCCCTGGACGCAGCAGCTTGTAATGGTGAATATCGCACAAGTAGTACGGTATGAACCAGATCGGTTCCTCAGTCGTCATCCAATGAAGGTGGTCGAAGCGTGCCAGATTCACCGGGAGCGAGAAGTTGCGCAAGGTGCGCTCACCGCGCATATTGAAATAAATGTTGAAGTAGCTCATCGCTAGTTCGCGCAGCGAACGATAAACCGGCTCGCGATACCGGCATCCGGTGTAGTTTGACTTGGCGACCGCGCCCCAGTGTCCTTTAACGCGGAACACCGCCAACACGTGATCGGTGTCGTTCTCCGCTTCATAGTCGATGATCAACGGAGGGAACCCCAAGGCGCGCAAGGCAGCGGCTGCAAAGATCGCTCCCTCCAGGCAGTGGGATGTCTGCTCGCGCAGGACCCTCCGCGGCGACCAGGCGGAGTCGGCCAGGTGATATGGCGTGTCATCGAGAAACCGTTGAACGCCATAGGGATCCTTGAAGCTACGCAGCTTGCGCAATTCGGCGGGCTTGAAAAGAGCCAGTGGGTCTCTCATGTCTGGATGAATTGCAGTTTACCGCATCACAGGCGATTGTCTCCTTTGGTGATTTGCTGTGGAATTGCTTTTACACGCTTCCTTTGTTTTCATCGGGTTGGGCGGAAATTGTTCGCATGTCATTCATTTTATTGGTAGTTATAGCTATCCATGTCTGCCCGTAGGACTTAGGCGGTGATTTTGGCCTCCTCCTGGTCTGATTGAGGTGCGTCGGCAGCTACGGATGAGGGTGGCTTTTTGGCAAGCGTTTCCGGCTGCGCGCCCTGCGCGGCTTCTTTTTGAGCGGTGGCTTTCTCGGCGGCGAGTTTCTGTTCAGCCAATCTCTCGGCAGCGAGGCGCATGTTTTTTTCCAGCGCGATGGCGGCATAGCGCTTGCGGCCGACGGCGACCTGGCGGCGCTGGCGGTTGCGCTGCTGTTGTTTGTAGCGCTCGGCTGCCGCCTCGATGCCTTGGTTTGCCTGGATCTCACGGAGTTCCGCGAGTTCCGGCGTCTCGGGGTAGTCGGTGCGGATGGTGTGCTCGGGGCATCCGGGGCCGTGCTTGCAGTAGGCGACGGTGGGCATGGGGGAGGAAAAACAGTTGTCAGTTTTCAGTGGGCAGTTGTCAGTTTCCGATGTGACAGGCGCGGGAGGCGACGGGAAGGCGACGTCGGGTGGGACCGTGAGGTCGAGGCCTTCGGGGAGGCCGTAGTCGGCTTCGAAGTTGTCGTAGGCGGTGGCGTCTTCGCTGTGATAGGGAGTGTCGTGCCAGTGGGCGTTGTCGTCCTTGAGGCCGTCCTTGAGATTCTCTTTGGCAAAGCGGAGAGCTTTGAGAAGGCCCATGGCGCGGCGGGGATCGATCATGTCGGCGGCGAGGGCTTCGGCGACCTGGCTGAGTGCTGAGTGGATGGAGCACAGGCTGTCGAGCGGCGGCAGGACGATGTCGAAGGGTTGATGGCGGGCGCGGTACTGGGCCATGCGCATTTGGCGTCCGCGATAATGAAGGTGGTAGCCGCAGATATTCGCGGCCTGTGGCAGCGGCGGATTTACAGGTGCGTCCGCTGTCGTAGGTGTGGGTGCAGGTTTTGTATTCGTTCATTGAGTCTCCCCCTTGGAGTGGTGACTGGTAACTGGTGGTCAGCAATTAGCAGATAAGTAATAAGCAATTAGCTAAAGCCAAAAACCAGAAACCGAGTCGTTTGTGCGGGCTCGCGCGAAAAAGTGTCGAGACGATGCCTGCAGCGTTGCCGGAAAAACAGTTTCAAGTTTCGAGTTGCCGGTGAAGCCGCCGACAAGATGGCGACCGTCCGGGCATAGTTCTCTTTTAGGGTAGGGAGCGGGGAGGGGAGAGTCTATGAAATAGGGCGAGCGAACTTACGAAGGTGGGATTACCGAAGTTGTAGTCGCGTCCTCACAGCTACCGAGGGAGGCAATTGTGGACCACCTGCCGTTGTCCACAAAACCTTCCTTGATCGCGGATCGTATATGTGCTGAGTCGTGGTGGAGCGAGGCATATCCTCCGCCTTGCAAATTTGTTAGATTATGAAGAGGTTGCTCAATCAGGGTGGCTGGATGTTGTGCCCAAAACGGTCGAGATCGGCCACACCAAACCCGAGGGGAGGATGGGCGAATGACGCGTGACGAATTTCTTGCCTCAATAGATGAACTCGTTGGGTTGAGGGCGGGCACGCTGCGAGGGCCGGAGAGACTAGACAAATTGGAACAGTGGACCTCTGTGGCAGTCATCGGGTTTAGTGCCCTGGTTGACAAGAACAACGGCTTAGCCCTGTCTCCGCGTCAGATAGCCAACTGCTCGACCGTCTCCGACCTGCTGACCTTGGCCAAGGTGGACGCTTAGACAAGCTGCTGATTGGGTTTTCGTAGGCGGACTGCCGCCGAAGGAACACCACGAATCCATCCGAATTCGTGACGGTCACGGAATTATCGCGAGGTTATTGTGCAGGCGGCGGTTTCTGCCATTGAGTATTTTCTGCCCGAACGGGTTATCTCGACCGCGGATCTCGCTGCCGAGTTTCCCGAATCGTCGATTGAAAAGATCGACCAGATGACGGGCATAAAGGAACGACACATAACGGGACTCGGGGAATGCGCTTCGGACCTTGCTGTGGCCGCGGCGCAAAAGCTGTTCCTGGGTGGAGCGTGCCAACCTGACGAGATCGACTTCATCCTGTTGTGTACGCAGAGCCCAGACTATTTCCTGCCGACCTCGGCATGCCTGGTCCAGCACCGCCTTGGGATACCGACCACAACCGGGGCTCTGGACTTCAACCTCGGCAGTTCCGGCTACGTCTATGGACTGGGAATTGCGCAGGGGTTGATCTCATCGGGCCAAGCTGCGCGGATTCTGTTGCTGACCACCGAGACATACACCAAATTTCTGCACCCGCGCGACCGAAGCGTGCGAGCTGTGTTTGGGGACGCCGCTACGGCTACTCTGGTGATCGCCGCTGACGTTCCTGCTCCGCTCATTGGTCCCTTCGTCTATGGAACCGATGGAAGGGGCGGCCCCCACCTGATTGTGCCCAGCGGCGGGGCGCGAAGTCCTCGTACCGCCGACACCGGAGTCACCCAGAAGGACGAGGCTGGAAATATCCGCAGTTCGGAAAACCTATTCATGGATGGGGTGGAGATCTTCAATTTTACCGTCTCGGTAGTTCCACGGAGCGTTCAATCCTTGCTGGACAAATCTCGGCTGACGCTGGAGGATATCGACCTTTTTGTCTTTCACCAAGCCAATCAGTACATCCTGGAGCACTTGCGGGAACGCATCAAGATCCCCGCGGGTAGGTTTCAAATTACGATGAGCCACTGCGGCAATACCTGCTCGTCCAGTATCCCCATCGCGTTGAAACACGCGTCCCTGGAAGGTAAGCTTCGCGAAGGGTCGCTGGCGATGTTAGTTGGCTTTGGCCCCGGTTACTCCTGGGGAGCTACGTTGGTGCGCTGGTCTGATGCGGAACGTCCATCGCAAGAGACCGCGAGCGAGGGCTAAACAACGAGAGCCTATGGTTTTCTCCTCGCCGGCTTTTTTGTTCCTGTTTTTAACCACCTTCTTCTTCATTTACTTCGTATTCCCCGTCAGGTGGCGCAACGGGTTTGTGCTCGTGGGGAGTGTCTTGTTCTATCTTTTCGGAGCCGGTTCGTTGATTACGATACTCGTCGCTCTAATCGTATTCAACTATCTCTGGGGAAGATTGATCGCGACAGCACGGTCTGGCGGACCGCCCGACCAGCCCCTCTCGAGGGTCCTCCTAGCCATTGGCGTGATCGTTGACCTGACTCCCCTTGCATTCTTCAAGTATTTAATTTTCTTCGCAGGCGTTATTAACGACGCAGTTGGCGTCAAGGTGTTGTCGTCAACGACGGCTAGCAGGATCATTTTGCCACTAGGCATTTCCTTCTATACATTTCACTGTATTTCTTATCTCGTCGACGTCTACCACCGCACAGTCAAAGTGGAAGAAAGCGTGTGGCGGTTTGCGCTCTATATATTTCTCTTTCCCCACCTGATCGCTGGACCGATTGTCCGCTATGCGGAGTTAAGAACCTATCTGTCTTCCGAAAAGAGACGAGCTGTAAAGTACGAGATCTTCTGGGGACTGGTCGTGTTTGTCATCGGGTTGGCGAAGAAAGTCCTCATCGCGGATCCCATGGGCAATGTGGTTGACACCGTATATGGAAATGCAGCGCAAGTAAGTACCTACTCTGCCTGGCTTGCGGCATTGTGTTATTCATTCCAGATTTATTTTGACTTTTCGGGCTATACCGACATGGCAATCGGTCTGGCTCGGATCATGGGGTTCAAGTTCCCGCATAACTTCAACCGCCCTTATGCCGCACCCAGTATCACTGAATTTTGGAATCGATGGCACATGACCTTAACGCACTGGTTCCGCGACTATGTTTACTACAGCCTTAACTTCCGTTTCTCATGGCGAGGACGAAAGTTGTTTGCGTTGGCGACATACCGCAACTTGATCATCGTCTTTGTGCTTTGCGGGCTATGGCACGGTGCGGCATACACATTCCTGGTCTGGGGTCTGGGGCATGGCTTTCTTCTAGTACTCGAACGCGGAAAGGTTATGAATCTTTCGCGCCTGCGGCTCGGGTCAATACCAGCGTTTGTTATTGTGACGCTGCTCTGGGTGCCGTTTCGCTCTAAGGACGTGGCCCAAATGAAAACAATGCTATTGGCAATGCTCTCGCCTGTTTCGTCAGTGCCCTATTGGTCGAGCGCGAATCTGGCTCTGATGGATCCCAAGTCGATTACTCTGCTTGCCCTCGCAGCTATTATCTGTTTTTCAAGCGACGCCGTTTTCCGTAGCGTCAAACGACAAAGTTTTCGGCACCGCTTTGTAGTCTCTTCTTATTGCATGGTATTGTACGTCTGGGCTTGCATTTCAATTGTTGAACATGGTTTTAACCCATTTATTTACTTCACGTTCTGAAACTCAGCCTCAGGGTAACTTGCCGATTGTAGGTGGGACATGAACGAAGCCGGCCGGCAGAGTCAGGCTCCAGCACACCGCAGAGGCGGGCGGGTTAGAGGCCTGCCAATTTTGGCTGTACTCATTTTCTTGTTCAGCGTCCTGCCACCCGTGTTCATGCTGCTGCCCAGGACGATTGATGCCGAACCGGTGGATGAGCGCCGTACGTTGGCACCTCCCCCGGGCCATTGGCAAGGGACCGTTCTCAATTTCGACGGCAATTTTCATGTGGCGGAGAAATGGTTTGATGATCACCTGGGCTTGAGGAACTTCATGATCCGGGCGAAGAATGAGGTTGATTACCGACTCTTCGGCACCTCCGGCCGGGTCTACTTTGGTCATCACGGGCAGATTTTTAGTCGCAGCATTATCGATCTAGAGGTTCCAGCCTCCGAGCATATGCTTGGCACTCCTGGGAAATTGGATGCTATTCACCATGGTATTTTGAAGTTGACTGACCGACTGCAGAGCGAAGGCATCACTCCAATTTATATTTTCCCCTACATGAAGCAATATTTCTATCAGAGTGACCTGCCACTCATAGCACCTCGTCTAAAGTTCCCCACTCATTTCCAGGAGCTGAACCAACGCCTTCTAGCTGATCCAAGACTGCATGTGATTGATACTTACACCCCGATGCTTCCTGCAAACGTGCCATACCCGACCTACCTCTTGGAGGATTTCCATTGGACCGATGCTTCAGCATTCACCATAGCTAGGGAGGTTGTCGGAGAAATCTCGAAGCTGGAAGGTCGCCCCCGCAACATTTGGTCACACGAGCTGGTTGTCACACAACAAAAACGTGTCGGCAGCGAGGCACGATTTTCGGCGCGGCTCTTTAAGTCGCCTACCTACGAGTCTGCCATAAAACTGACGTACCAGAAACGTCCGGAGATTGAACTTGACCCTAAGACGACAGGCATGGAGTATGAGACCAACATGGTGCACGATGCCACGTTGTTGCCGCCAACCTGCCTGTTCGGAAACAGCTTCGGGGACGTAATGACTCTTGCTGGGATGCCAGTTTATTTTCAGCAGTTTATACAACTGGATCGGCTTTCCCTTATCGTCAACGTGCCGCCGCGCATCAATGGAAGGTGCAAGTATCTGGTCGTGCAGATTCTGGACATCCAGCCCCACTTACTGAATTCCTTCTCGCAACTACAACCCGACCCGTAATTACCAAGGAAGCTGGATCTATCAAAGGGGATGTCAAGAGAAAGCGCTTTTTTTTTGCGCGGATTCTAGCGAAGGGCATGTCGAGAGAACCCGCGTCCCCGTTCGCCGGGTGGCCCGGCCAACGCACTATCTGCTCGAGGGTGCCCTGTTCTACTGACGGTAGAGCGGGGCATTTTGTTGAGTTGCGCGACTTCGACAGCATACCCTCGGGAAGCGTGAAAAGCAGATCCCTCGCGCTACCCAAGAACCGCCATCCCTCAAGATAGCGGTTATCTCGATCCTGAGCGGCGGGTTGTGAGCTTCGATCCATAGTCGCTGACACGGCGGCCAGCGAGGGGATGATGGCGTTGGCGTGTGGAGAGCTCGTCCTGCGGGTAGGTGGTGGGGAGGGCGATGACGGTGGCTCCGGCGGCTTGGGCGGCGCGGATGCCGGAAGGGGCGTCCTCGAAGACCAGACAGGTGCGGGGATCGAAGCCGAGGGCGGCGGCTCCGGCGAGATAGGGCTGGGGATCGGGCTTGCCGCGGGTGATGTCGCTGGCGGTAATCATGGTGGGAGGGATGGGGAGTCCGACGGCGTGGAGGCGGGTGGTGGCGAGGCGGCGTCCGCCGGAAGTGACGATGGTGTAGCGGTCGGGCGGGAGAGCGGCGAGCAGGGCGCGGGCTCCGGGGAGGAGCGCGAGGCCGGCGACGTCGGCGATTTCGGCTTGCTATCGTCCGCCGCGGCCCAGCAGCAGAATTTTCAGGGTGGCGAACATGATGTAGATATCGAGACCGATGGAGACGTTCTTAATGTAGAACAGGTCGTAGGCCAGCTTGTCCTTGTGGTCGTCGATGGTGGCGTTGTAGCCGCGGTTGATTTGCGCCCATCCGGTGGCGCCCGGCTTGATGAGCCAGCGCTCCTTGTAAAACGGGATGGTGGCAGCGCACTGTTCCTCGTCGGCGGGAATATGCGGACGCGGACCTACAAACGAAATGTCGCCCTTCACGATATTGAAGAGCTGGGGCAATTCGTCGAGGCGGGTGCGACGGAGCCACTTTCCGACCCGCGTGATGCGTGGATCGTCGAACTGCGCGGGGGTCCCGATGTGGTTGGCGTCAGGACCGCTGGGGACCTTCGGGGCGCCCGGTCGCGTCTCCCCGTTATCGTACATGGTACGAAACTTATAGACCATGAACGGCACCCCAAACTCGCCGACACGCTGCTGGCGAAAGATGATAGGCCCTTTCGAGTCCAGGGTTATCAAGAGGGCGGAAAGAGCCATCAGCGGCGAGCTGAGGACTACCCCGATCGAGCCGAAGATGAAGGAGAAGATCCGCTTGTAGAGACGTAACGGCGTCCGCACATGAAATCCAGGGGAGAATAGCAGCCAGCCCAGCCGAAGTGACTCCAGAGGAATCTTGCCGGTCACGGTTTCGTAATACTCGGGCGCGTCCTGAATCTGGACGCCGCTGGCCTTCAGCTTGAGCAGCGCTGCGACCGGCAGCTTACCGCGGCGGTCACCCAAGGTGATGATGATCCGGCGCACACCTTCGCGCTTCACGAACTCGACCAGTTCCTCCGGATCTACGGTCGGAATGCTCGCTACCTGGGGTTCGCTACCGACATAACCAGTGATGCGCAAGCCGAGTTCCGGCCGTTGCAGGATGGCATCGATGAGGGGAGCTGCGAGCGGACCATCGCCATAGACCGCGATGCTCTCCGCGAAACGCGCGGAGCGATTGAGGGCAAAAAAACAGCCCCGCCATAACGGAACGGCGACGGCCATCACGATTACCCCGATCCACAAGATGGTTGCGCCGAGGCGTGCGCCGGGGAAGGCGTAATACAAGACCGCCAGCGCGACGAAGGTGCAACCCATCACGCCGACCAGTCGCGTAATGACTTCGCGCCGGTTGGTCAGGATGGCGGAGTTGTAAAGGTCGAAGTAGTACATCAGCACCAGGAAGACGAGGACTACGATTGCAATCCTCGCGGCGCCGCCTTCATCCTCCAGATAGATAGATGCGTTTAGCGCTGTGCCGGCCGACAAAAGCACAGCTGCAAGAAACCCCAGGGTCACTAAGATGGCTTCCGACAGGGTCAATAGCAGGGTGCGTGTCGGAAAATAACTGAACAATCGAATCATGCACGGGCCGTCTGGTCTTTCCCATCTTCCTCGTCCTCCGTAGACTTCTTTGGCCCGTAGTAGCCGTAACCTCCGTAGTACCGCTCGTAACCGACCTGTACGGTGGAAGCTTCATTGAAGATGAAACCAAGCTGCTTGTTCTTGTCAATGGAGGCGAGCGCCCGGTTCAGTGTGCGCTTGCGGGTGTGACCTTCGCGCACGACGACGAGAACCCCATCGCAGAGGCGGGACAGGGAAGTAGCGTCAGCCATGGGAAGCATCGGGGTGCAATCCAACAGCACCCAGTCGAATCCTTCGGAGACAGCATTCAACATCTGGGCGAAAGCGTCGGACTCGAGCAGCGGCAAGGGCTCTTCGATGCCTTTGCCCGCCGACAGGAGCCACAATGGCAAGCCTTCGACCTGATAGAAGGCATCCTGCAGGGCAAGCTTGTGCTCGTGCCACTCGCTGATGCCGCGCAATGGGAAAGATGCCAGTAAGGCACTGGCAGTTGGACGGCGCAAGTCGGCCTCGATCAGGAGAACGCGTTCACCCGCCCGGCGCGCCAGCGTCAGGGCGAGATTGACCGACACCACCGATTTGCCTTCGTCGCCTACGGCGCTGGTTACAAGCAGCTTTTTCAGCAAACGTTTGTTCCGAAGGTGGGCCAGTCGCGTGCTCAGGACGCGGAACGTCTCCGCTCCAGGACTATTCGGGTTGGTGATGGCGATCAGCCGCTGTTCCGGAGTCGGCGAGGGATGCAGTATTCGGTCCGCCGGCACCGCCAACCATGCCGCGGTGGGTGGTGGCTGGGTTGCCAGCGCGTCGAGCGCGGCCGTATCGTCGATCGGCAAGCCCACGACTGGGGAATCCGGCTGGGCAGGTGTAGCCAACGGCGAAGCACTCGGAGCTTCACCTTGAGACTTCTGCAATGCTTCGTACAATCGACTCATTTTTAGACTCTCCTACCGTCAGCGGACGGAACCGGTTTCTCTTCCAGCGACTGGGTATTGTCCATGGTGCGTAACAATCGAAACAGCGAGCGTAGCAGGCTCTCGTTGTTCTCCTGTTGGACTGGGTTGGTCTCGGCAGGTTCTTCGGGAGTCGAGATGGATCCCGTTAAACGGAAATCGCCGGCGACCTCTGTGATCATGTCTGCGGTGACGGTCCGCTGCTCACGGGCAAACGCATTCACCATGGCATTTTCGCAAAGGTTGTTGATGATACGCGGAATGCCGCGCGAATATTCGAAAACCTTGATCAGTGCCCCAGGTTCGAAGATCGCGGGTTCCGGCTTCGCTCCCGCCCGTTCCAGGCGCGAAAGCACGTATCCGCGCGTTTGCTCTTCATCGAGCGGCAGCAGTTGGCAGCGCAACGATACGCGCTGTTTCAGTTGCCGCAAGCTGGGCGAGTCCAGAACGCCTTCTAGTTCGGGCTGGCCCATCAGCACGATCTGAAGCAGCTTCTGCTGCGAGGTTTCCAGATTGGTCAATAGTCGGATTTCCTCGAGCAACTCAGGCCGCAGTGCCTGCGCCTCGTCCACCACCAGGGCGGTGATCAGGCCGCGGGCATGACGTTGAATCAGGAAGCGGTTCAGATCGAGCAGCATTTCGGTTTTGCTGCGTCCGCTGTACTGCAGCCCGAGATCGGCCATGATGTATTGGAAGAACTCGGTGGTCGACAGCAGCGGATTGAAAACGTAACCGAAAGCGATATTATTCTTGCGCAATTCCGCCAGCAGGCAACGAACCAGCAGCGTCTTCCCCGTGCCCACCTCTCCGGTGATCACGATGAAGCCTTTTCTGCGCCCCACGCCGTAGTGCAGGTTGGCTAACGCTTCGTTATGCCGGGGCGTCGCATGATAAAAGTAAGGGTCCGGGCTGATCTCGAACGGGTTCTTGTTCAGCCCGAAGAATTGTTTATACATGCTTTATCCCCAGAAGTACGCGTACCAGATCCCCGTGGGAATTATGATCGCGACCAGAATGGCAGCGGCGACCGCGATCCACGGTTTCCATCGTTGTGCTGCAATCTCCCGATCGGTTGGCAGCGGCGGAATTTCCGCCAGCACCGGCAGCGTGCTGGCTTCGATCAGGTCCGTTTCGCTGCGAATGCGATCATCCACGAATTCCATGCCGACTCCGAACACAAATGCCAGCGCCAGGCCGGCACCCAATCCGGCAAGCGAAAATTTGAAGCGGTCAGGAAACGACGACTTATCGGGCATGCTGGGAGGATCAATAATGCGGAACTGATCGCCCTGTTGCTGCTGGTTCAGGCTTGTGGCCAGTGTCGACGCCATCGTCTTGCCCAATAGCTGGTCGTAGTTCTTTTTCGACTCATCGTAGTTACGCATGATGTCGGAGAGTTCCTGTTGCCGGCCCGGGGTGGCGTTCAACCGCGCCTGGTACTGGTTCACTTTCGCTTCTAGACGCGCGATCTGGGCTTCGCGGGACTGGATCTCGAGTTTGTTGGCTTTCAACTGGCTTTGGATCTGCATCACCGGCGTCATGGCCTGGATCTGGGCTGGCGATGCTTTTTCGACGTCGTCGGCAGCGTCACCAGATTTTGTATCC
The DNA here is from genome assembly GCA_963779555.1 of uncultured Acidobacteriaceae bacterium. GTDB lineage: Bacteria > Acidobacteriota > Terriglobia > Terriglobales > Acidobacteriaceae > DASRAA01. The sequence continues at coordinate 51,166 of CAVZYS010000011.1, read as the reverse complement.
TGCGTGTCCTTCTGCATTTGTTCCATCTTGGCGATGGTGTCCTTCAGTTTCTTCACGTCAGGATGATCGGGTGTGTACTTGGCCTCCAAGGATGCCAGCTCGGCCCGCATCATCTCGAGTTGCTGAGCGGTCGTCTGCGGCGTTGCCCCAGTCGTTTCAGTCACGCCCATCGCGTCATACTGCGTCGCCAGCGAGTTGAGGTAGGCCTGCTGCTGCAGGGCCTTGTCCCGGGCATCGACGGCAGCCTGCAGGTTTGCCTGGGCTCCGCTGAGTATCTGAAGGTTGCTCTGAAGCTGGTCCGGCAACTCTCCCACGTGCAAGGACTCGTACTCCCGCATCTTCTTTTCTTGAGCCCCCAGTGCCGCCGCCGCCGCCGTCAACTGGGAGTCGAGGAAGTTGGTCGTTTGCTGCGACTGCTGTTGGCTGGCCCGTATGTTTTCGTCGATAAACAGGGAAGCCAATTGGGTGTTCACTTGTTGCGCGATCTGCGGCTTGTCTGCGGCAAACGACACCCTGAAGGCGGTCAATGCTCCGGGTCTTCCATTGTTGCTTGGGGCCTGGACGAGATCGAGTTTGATGTCTTTGCGCATCTGAGCAATCTGGTCGTCAGCGGAACTGAAGAACACGCCCTGGTACAGATGCAGATCGCTGATGATTTTCAGCAGCCGTGAACGGCTCAGCACCTGGTTCGTGATCGATTGCAAGCGTTCCGACAAGTCCACCTGCACGTTTGGCATGACGAACTGCTCGGGCACCTTCTGTTGCTCCACCAGGATCACCGTTTCCGACGTGTACTTCGGAGGAATAATCCATGCCGAAGCAAATATAATCAGCCATCCCAAGAAGAGCGGACCAATGATCCACCACCGGCGGCGGACCACCATGGCCCAGTACTCATCTAATCCTCGCATCGATTTCTGGTCGTCAAATTCTTCCGTCATGATTTACCGTCCAAGTGGATGATTCCAAGTGTAGTTGACTGTGACTCCAACCAAATTGGTGTTGTAGGTGCCAGGTCCGATTAGAATTGTGTTGGATTGGGTCTGGTGTAAAAATCCATACCGTGCCGTGGCGTTCAGCGATTTTGTCAGCTTATAGTTAAGCCCGGCATTGAGGTTGAAGTTATTGTAGGAGCGGCTCGAGACTGTGGTAGAAACATCGTGGAAGTAGGTTCCGCCCAGCGTCAGGTCCATTTTTGAGGTGAACATCCGGCGATAGCTGCCGTTCACCGAGCTGACCTTGGAGGTTCCGATGATACCTCCGCCATCCGACACCCCTTGGCTGAAACCGGCTCGAACCGAGTTACGAAGACTCTGCCACCCGAAGTTAGCGCCTAACGCCGTGCTCCACAGGGAGTCGTGAGTGGTAAAGTAAACAATCTGACCTGTGAACGGGTCAAACAAAGGCACGGTGGTTTTTGTTCCCGTGTACTCCGGTCCTACCCAGCCTGAAATCGTCATGTTTGGCCGGAGCAGGTATTCCGCAGTCATGGTTATCGTCTGAGTACCCGAGCGCTGCTGTCCACGTCCAAAATCGAGACTGTTGTAGTCGTAGCCTGCACCCAACGAGAGCCGTGGTGAAAGCCGATGGGAATAGGACGCGCGACCGCCATAGGAAATCAGATTGTAGAAAGGAAGGGTCAGCAAGTTGTATGTGGAGGTTTGGCGCAGGTTCTCCGTGCCGCTAAACGACAGCGTATCCACTTTGGTCAGTTGATCGGTGAGCGTCAACAATGCATTGTTCAACGTGTACTGCGACAGCGGGTAGTACGTCACCGGATTGGGGTTGTTCATCGTCGGGGTTCCAGGGGTCGTCAGGTAGCTGTCAAACGGGTTGGCGGAATATGAGAAACTTTCATTTGCGACGAGTTGCCAATGTGGAGACAACTGCCAAGTGAATCCCGCGCCCGCCCGCTGCGAGAACAGGTTGTTGTTCGCATTTGATCTTCCGATTTGATTGGTATAAGTGTAGTTCTGGTACCCACCGGCATACGAGACGTTCCACGAGAGCTTGGGGCGGAACTGCTGGATCTTGATGCTGGGTGTAACGTTAAACAGCCAATAGTTCTGACCACTGCCGGTTGTCGTGTAGGCGTTGCTGTCGTACGCAAACCCGGCGCCGATTCCCAGCGTGATGCTGCTGTTCTCCGTGGCTTGGGAAAGAAAGTCCAATGATGGCGTGGCATCGGGGTAGGTGAAAGCGGGCTGCGGGCCGGGCTGAGTCGGAGCCCCCGTATCCTGCCCCCCAGTGTCAGTCTGAGCCCAGGCACACGTACCGCACAGGATTCCCACAACAATCAGGATTGGCGCGAACCAACGTGTCATCACAGGCTCCAATCAGGGAACGACGATCGTGTCCCGCGGCTGCAATTCGATATTCTGCTGCGGGTTAATGCCCTTGATTACGTCTTTGTAGTTGAACGGCAATCGCTCCTGCGTGCCGTTGGCGGCTGTCCGCAGCACGTAGACCTTCTTGGTCTTAGCGAAGTCCTTAAAGCCGCCCGCCATGGCAATCGCGTCCAGCACCGTCATACGGCGGGTCAACGGGTAGTATCCCGCATGGTTGATTTCACCTACGACGTTGAAGCTGAGGCTGCCGACTTTTTCGACTACCACGGTTACCTGCGGGTCCGAGATCAGCTTTTTCATTGCCTCGGCGAGTGCATCCTGCAGTTGCACAGGGGTGTAGCCCGCAGCCTTGATTTCGCCGATCAGCGGCAACGAAATCATGCCATCAGGACGAACTGGCACGGACTTTGACATGTCCGGTTCTTTCCAGACGTAAATCGATAACACATCCTCAGCGCCTATAACGTATGAGTCCGGACGAATAGCCGTGGTTGGCCCTACGGAACTGCCGGACGCGACAGTCTGGGCCGGTTTGGCGGCATTGGGCTGCGCGGAATTACCCGCATCCTGCGCCATCGCCACACTGGTTATAACTCCGAGCAGCAGTACCCACATCAGCAAATGTTCTGCGAGGATTCCAACTCTCCGTATCTGCAAATGCATTCCGATCACCTTCCGTCCACGTTCTTGGATCTACTCCGACTTGTCATCGTCCACCCGCAACGCTGGAGTCACTGCGCGTCGCTGCGGAATCCCGACTTCCTTCAACTTGTACAGCAGCGCTCGATAACTGATGCCCACGGCCCGGGCAGCCTTCTTCCGGTTCCAGTTATTCGCGTGCAAAGCGCCCAGAATGATGCGCGCCTCAACTTTACGCACCGTCTGTCGTGTCAGCTTCTTGAGCGACACTGGCCCCTCAAATGTAAGATCGGGGAATGTCTCGCGATCATTATTCTGCAGCAACTCGCTCACGATCACGTCATCGGTACCCATCACTACGTAACGCTTGATCAGGTTCTCGAGTTGACGGATGTTCCCCGGCCAGGAGTACCGCTGCATCTTCGTCAACAGCGCGGGACGAAGCATGGGCGCGCGGCCATTAAGTTTATTATTGTAATACTGGAGAAGGTATTCGCATAGTAACGGAATATCAACGGCCCGCTCGCGCAACGCGGGCAAGTGGATAATCATCGCCGCGATGCGGTAAAAGAGATCGTGGCGGAAGTTGCCGGCATCGATTTCCTGGTGCAGTTCCCGATTGGTGGAGCTCACCACCCGCACTTCGACTTTCTTATCTTCCTGCGATCCGATGCGGCTGAATTGCCCGTCCTGCAACACTTGCAGCAACTTGGCCTGCAAGGTGGGATCGAGTTCTGAGATTTCATCCAGGAAAAGCGTGCCCCGGTGCGCCAGCTCAACCCGTGCCGGGTTTGGTTCCAAACGCACCCGTAAACGCTCCCTTCTCGTAGCCAAACAACTCGCTCTCCAACAGCGATCCGGGAATCGCGGGACAATTGACCTTTACGAAAGGTCCGTTGGCCCAAGGAGAATATATGTGCAGCAGGTGCGCGATGATGTCTTTCCCCGTGCCGCTTTCCCCGGTTATCAGAATCGAAAGGTTTGCGCCGGCAACGCGCTCCAGCTTTTGCTGCACCTCTCGCATGGCAGAAGTTTGTCCAAAGATGACGGATTCCGGCGGCAACTGTTGCGCTGCAATCGCCCCCTCAAAACCTGTGCTGGCCAGTGGCATGTTCCGATCCTTGTGTTCCCTGTCTCGAAGTGACGGCTATGTGAAAAGGATTTGCATTTTGTTGGCCATGCACCGCCATATCGCAAAATTATGCGCAACATTATTCTAAGTTATTTGCCTGTATTAGCTTAATTTACCACGGTTGGGACTCATTGCGGCCAAAATTGAGTCCAGCAAGGTCAGGCATGTTGCCAGAATGTGCAAAACATTGCACTTAGAGGAAGGGACTTTCTCACTGATTCGCAGAAGGCTGCTGGGTTTCCTGGACGGGCGATGTCGCGATCAGCGGCTCGTCGAATTGGAGTCCGAGAAGAAAATACTGACGATCGGGAGTGCACCGCAAAACCGTCGCGTAGAGCATTGAAACCGAACGCGGCAGTTGGGCCTTGTTGATGAGTGCGATAGGCACTTCAAGGGAGATCTGGGTTCCGGGATCCAAGTATCGCTTGGCGGCTAGTAGTACTCCACCGGCGGACAGGTTCAGAGCCGTGGCGAATTCCAGAAACTCTTCCCCAGAGAACTTCGTGCCGCGCACAAAGAAGGGAATCGAAATGGGTAAACGATCCCACTCACGACGTTCCGCGACATTCACTGGTCGGCGCACTTGTAGTCTCCTGCCCTTAACCTAAGCACACGGACAGCCAAACTTGCTGACATCGTAAGCTGATGAAAAAACAGTAGGATAGATGAGCTTCTCAGGACCCTTTAGGGAGTGCAACCGCAAAAGCTGCAACGATTTGCGCGGAGAAGAAGGAATTTTCCGTTGCTGCAATGCAACTGTTTTCCCATTTTGATAAAAACATTGCATTTATCTGACGAGTGAGAAGATTTTAAATTGACATCTCCGTTGGATGGGCTATCATCAAATCTCCCCCTTGGTGTGCAATGAAATGCGCACCTGCTCCTCATCCCTGAGGCCTAACTAGCTCTAAATTTGGGCTCGTTTTGTCGAAAGTATGATTGTCGACGAAAGACACCGATTCGTCCGTGTACCGGACGTAGGTGGTTCCAATCGCAAACATGGAGTTGTAGCCCATTCCAATGCATAGAGTGAAGGAAGCGTCTGAGAAGTCGGCAATTGATTTCCTGAGCGACGAACACCACTGCAGTGCGTGCCGCGACGCGCTTGCCGCTGCCGCGCACGAGTTGAAGACCCCCCTGGCGATCATGGGCGGTTATTTACACCTGTTGTTGACGGAGAAACTCGGGCCGTTGACGCCGCACCAGCTCGAAGTCCTTACCGAAATGCAGGACAACGGTGTGCGTCTGACCAGCTTCGTTCAGAATGTCCTCACCTACGCTACCCTCAAAGTCGACCGCTACGAGATCCAGAACGAAGTTGCCGACATCAATGCCTGTCTGCGCGAGATCGCCGAATTCTGGGTGCAGCGCTTTCAAGACAAGGCGCTCGCGTTTTACTTTTTCCCCGACGAGAAGCTGCCGGCCTTCCCGTTCGACTGGTACAAGGTGCAGCACGTCGTTTCCAATCTGCTCGACAATGCCATGAAGTACACGCCCAGCTCGGGCACGGTGTGGTTGCATGTCGAACCATACTTCTGGGAGCGCCGCGCCATCAAGCGCAAGCCGTTGGTGGAGCGCAGACGGCGTCTGGTCGTCAGCCCAAACTGCTGCCGCATCTCGGTGGCCGATACCGGTCCCGGCATCGCACCCGAGTTCCAGCAGGAAGTTTTTGAAGAGTATTTTCGCCTGGTTGGAGAGGGGACCCGCACCGAGGGCCACGGTTTGGGACTGGCCATCGCTCGCCGCCTGGTGCAAGCTGCAGGCGGAAAGATCTGGGTGGAAAGCGAACCTGGCGGCGGCAGCAAGTTCTCGTTTCTGTGCCTGCTGAACCCAACAGCTAGAAAAAACCACGTGGTAGCAGAGCAATGAGCGCAGGCCATATCCTGATTGTCGACGACGAGCCCGGCATGCGGCGGTACCTGCAGACCGTCCTCGAACTCGACTCCTACAAAGTGTCAACCGCTGCCAACGGCGAAGAAGCGCTGGCAAAGGTCCAGCGCGACCAGCCGGATGTGGTGCTGCTCGATATGGTGATGCCGGGACCCGACGGGCTGGAAACGCTTAAGCGCATTCGCGAATCGCGTCCGTCCACCAAGGTGGTGATGCTTTCCTGTGTGCGTGACACTCGCAAAGTAGCCATGGCGATGCGGCTCGGTGCGCAGGACTATTTGTCCAAGCCGGTCCAGAAGGAAGAAATGGACGATGTGCTGCGCTTCTGCCTCGAGCATCCTGCTCCCGCCGCACCGGGTGTCGGCGAAGCCATTGAAGTGTTGCGGGGCGTCTTTTTTTTCGCAGCGACCGAGCAGATGCGGTTGATTCGCGCCCAGGCTATTCAGGTTGCCCGATTCGACTTCCCGGTTCTGCTGCTGGGCGAGAGCGGCACCGGAAAAGAAGTTCTGGCGCAGTTGATTCACAAGTATTCTGACCGCGCCCATCGCACGTTCCTCAAAGTGAATTGCGCAGCCATGCCCAGCGAATTGCTGGAAAGCGAGCTGTTTGGTTACGAACCCGGTGCGTTCACCGGGGCCGTTAAAGCCAAGCCAGGTAAATTCGAGCTGTGCAACAAGGGCACGCTCCTGCTCGACGAGATTGGTGAGATGTCGCCCGCTCTGCAAGCAAAGCTGCTTCAGGTTTTGCAAGACGGACAATTTTCCCGCCTGGGCGGCAGACACACGGTGAAAGTTGACGTTCGTGTGCTCGCCGCCACCAACATCAACATGGTGGAGGCGATCGCGAAGAAGACCTTCCGTGAGGACCTCTACTACCGGCTTAGCAGTTTTGTCCTGAGCATGCCGTCGCTGCGTCAGCGCAAGGAAGAGATTCCCATGATGCTGCGGCACTTCATGATCCAGGTAGCCGAGCGCTATGCCTGCCCGCTCCTTTCCGTGTCTCCGCGAATGATGGAAGCTTGCGAAAATTATCCCTGGCCCGGCAATATTCGCGAGCTGGAGAACTTTGTTAAGCGATATCTCGTGCTGGGGGACGAACAAGCAGCGACTGCCGAACTCGTACGTGGGACAGTGAAGGAAAGCACTCCGCTGGCCGCTGCGCGGGTGGAAACCCAGAACTCCGACCTCAAGCAGATGGTCAAGAGCCTGAAGAACGGCGCCGAGATGGAAGCCATCGCCAATGCGCTTGAGGAGAATGGATGGAACCGCAAGCGCGCCGCCAACCTGCTGAACATCAGCTACAAGGCCCTGCTGTACAAAATCCGGCAGTACGATATCCGGCCCCGGCAAGTCAGGTAGGAAATTTTTGCTCTAATAGCGCAATAGCTTGCGCTTCGCTTTGGCGCTTGCCTGAGACGGATTTTGTTCCGGCCGAGTGGAAGGCGTTAAGCTATTCGTGTACAATAGTTTCCGCTTGCTAAGCAATTCGGCGTCCAAATCGCTGGATGGCGGATTACGTGCTCGGGCACCTTGTATGCAGTCAGATTTTCTCGCTAACGGGATATCCCCGGTTGTGCCGTTCCGCGCGGGTGAACGTCGCAAGAACGCCCGATTTGACATGTGTTTTCCCGTCTTTCTGCGGGCGCTCGGCGATCCTTGGGCAGTGACCGAAACCGCCGATGTGAGCGCTGCTGGCGCATTTTTCGTTACCGATCGTCCGTTCCTGTTGAACATTCCAATCGAGTATGTGCTGACCTTCCCGCCGGACCTGACCAAGGCTCCGCAGCCGTTGCGTGTCAGGTTTTTTGCCATGGTGCTGCGCTGCGAGCGAATTCGTGACAACAACGGAGCCTTCGGCATTGCGGTTCGGAACACCGCCCATCGCTACTTGAGCCGCGAGGACGCAGCTAGTTTCGATGCGATTGAGCAAAAGCTCTCGGCATCGTCCGGCTTAACGCAAGCCCGGAAAACCGGCACATAGTCCGCACATCACTACATCCCACAGTGAGCGTCAATCGCCTGCGACGGTGTCGACTTGCGCGAGATCCAGCAACTCCGGAATCGCTCTAAAGCGCCTTTGCAAGCTGCGGCTTAGGCTGGACGCCTGAAGGTGTCCTCCCCACCCACGTCCTGTACAGCAGTGAAAATGATCGAGACGTAGCTATGCCCGCGGGAGGAGCGAGCGTGAGTTTGAGGATTCTGTCCGTGTCCGTGCTCAATGAGCGTTGCGCGAAACAAATGGAAAGGGCAGACCACATAGCGGCCTGCCCAGAAGATGAGGCTACGCGTTGACGATCACAAACCGAGACGCTGGCGGCCGTAACCAATCACACCCAACAGTCCGGTGCCAATCAGCAGCAGCGAGCTGGGCTCAGGAACCGCCGCCACCGTGAGGTTGGTGATTCCGATGTAATTGTCGGTCAAGGTGAAGTAGCTGATGATATTGCTGGTTTCCTGGAAACCCCAAAATTCACCAGTGTTGTCGGCGCCGGTAGTGGTGAAAGTGAGGGTAAAGGCGGGTTCGATTAGATTTCCCATCGAATCGTAGACAGCAATAGTCGTAGGAGTGGCGAAGTCCGGCAAGTAGTTCAGGAATCCACCAACCGCTGATACCGGAGACGCGAATGCGAAGGTCATGGTATCGGTGACGCTAAAGAAGTCGGTGTTGTCGTTCAAGCCTGCCATTGGTCCGAGCGCGCCGGTCCATAGTCCATTTGGCCCGAAGGTGTAGGGCCCCGTGAAGCCGAATGTTGCAGGAGAGCCACCGCTTCCGTCGTTGGTGGAACTCCATGTGACGCCAGGTGCGACAGTCTGTGGCCCTGGACCGAAATAGTTGATTGCGGGGAAGGGCAGAACCGCCCCGCCGGGAATGGAAGTGACGACGGACGCTCCAGCGGACGCGACCAACAACAAAGCAACCAAACACAGGGGCGCAAAAAAGAATTTCATAGCCTAGACCTCTCCTCGGGCAAAATCGAGGGCTCGGAACCCGCGAACTTCTCCCTTATACGAGCACACACGTTACCACAGGTTTCTTTGCATTCCAACAGCCACTCTGCAGCCTCGGTATCTTAGTTGAAATAAAACAGCAATCAGGAAGGCGCATCCACGACAGTCGCAAAACCTTGCAGCATAAGAGAAAAGAAATGCTACCAGTTAAAGTTCGAGGCAACGTTGTTGCCAGTATGAAACGCGAGAGAAACAGCCGCTTACAACAGTCGTGCCGCGTCCTTGGCGAAGTAGGTCAGCACGATTGAGGCTCCGGCCCGCTGGATGCAAGTCAGCGACTCCAGCATCACGCGGTCGTAGTCGATCCAGCCGTTGATTGCCGCCGCCTTGATCATGGCGTACTCGCCGCTGACCTGGTAAGCAGCCAGTGGAACGTCGAAGCGCTCGCGGGCCTCCCGGATCACGTCGAGATAGGGCATCGCCGGTTTGACCATGATCATGTCCGCGCCTTCGATCAAGTCCTGCTCGATCTCGCGCATGGCTTCGCGTAAGTTCGCCGGATCCATCTGGTAGGAGCGGCGGTCGCCGAAGTGCGGGGCCGAGTCGGCAGCTTCGCGGAAAGGTCCGTAAAAGCCGCTGGCGAATTTCGCGGCGTAGGAGAGAACGGGAATGTTCTCGTAACCCGCGCCGTCAAGCGCGGTGCGGATGGCGTCCACCCGGCCGTCCATCATGTCGGAAGGAGCGATGATGTCCATGCCGGCCTTGGCCTGCGAGACCGCGGTCTTTGCCAGCAACTCCAGCGAGGCGTCGTTGAGGATCTCGTAGTTCTCGGCCGCCATGGCCGCGGATACGACCGGCGGCGCGCTGACCTTAACGGCGACCGCTCGCTTGCCCTGCGATTCCAAGTCACGCAACGCAGCCGAAACCTCGCGACGCATGGTGTCGGTTTCCACGATGCCGCAGTGGCCGTGCGACATGTATTCGCACAGGCAGACGTCGCCCATCAGCAGCAGGCCCGGCACCTCACGCTTGATAGCGCGCGCCGCTTTCTGCACGATGCCGTCCTCGGCCCACGCGCCGGTGGCGATCTCGTCCTTGGTCTCCGGCAACCCGAACAGGATCACGCTGGGAATGCCCAGCGCCTTCACCTCGGCGCACTCCTTCACCGCTTCGTCGATGGAGAGGTTGAAGACGCCCGGCATCGAGCCTATGGCCTTGCGCACACCTTCTCCCGGACAGACAAACAGTGGATACACGAAGCCGTCCGGACTGAGGCGGGTTTCGCGGACAAACGAGCGCATCGCTTCGTTACGACGCAGGCGGCGGGGACGATCAATCGGGAATGCCATGACAGAAAATTCTAGCACCAGCGGAGTGGAGCGAAGCCTCTAAAAACGGGGGTGGAAGGAGCTTTGCAGTTTGTGACGGCGCGTTGACCCTAAACTGCCTTGCTCACCATCGATATCGATGCTGATGGGTCGCTGATTAATTACCCAGCGAGAAGAATGCCGCCGCCCACGCTGCTCCGATTACGAAAACCAGACCGGGAACGATCTGCGTGGCATAGTGGCGGCCTCCGCTGGAAATTGCGACAACAATCTTGCTGACGGTGTTGGTTGTGAGTCCCGCCAGAACCGGCAACACAGCTTCCCGGGCCGTAAACTTGCCGGCGGCCACCAGGGAGGCCACCGATACCGCCGCGGAATGCGTATCTGCGAAACCAGCGACGGCGGCTCCTGCCAGAACCCCAGCTTTGCCGAGCCACGCGTTCAGCGCAGCCGACAGGAACAGCATGGCCGCTATCAGACCAGCGAAGAGCACTGCGCTCTTCAGGCTGAAGGCTCTTCCAGGTTGAGTGGGTGGCGTAGCTTCCTGGCGCACGGTGCGGAACATCAGCACCATGCCGTACACCAGTGCGGCCACGCCTGATGCGATCAGGGGAAAGCGCATCTGGTACAGGGTTGCGCGGCTGGTTGCGGCCAGCACCGCAGTCATCTGGAGAATGGTTGCGATGGTGGACAACACGGCTCCGGCGACAGCGGACTTCGCGAGCGCTGGCTCTTGCAGCGCGCGCGTTCCCATCGCTCCGATGGTCGCTGTGCTCGATATGAATCCAGACGCGAGACCGGCGATCGGCAATCCGAAACGGGGGCCGACCAGACGCACCGCGATGTAGCCGCCGGCGCTGATGGACATCATCAGGATCACGATCTTCCAGATGATGCGCGGGTTGATGGAGCCGAATGGTCCAAGATAGCGATTTGGCATCAGGGGCAGAACCACCAGGGTCGCAGCCGCGAAGATCAGCGCATCGGTCAATTCCTCTTCGCTGATGACCGTGCTGACAAAGTGGTGAAGGCGACCACGAGCCGCCAGCAGTACGGTTACGACGACGGCGAGGGCCGAAGCGGTCGCCGTTTCCCGTTGCGCCAGTCCACCAAGAAGCACGGCGAGCACCAGTGCAATTTCGGAGGTCAATCCGGGATCCTGCTCGTGCGTCCGCACGTAGGCGACGGCGCAGAACGCGGCGATCACCGCAGCCGTAACTGCAAGCAGCAGATTGCCGCCCAGTACGACGCTCAGGCCCCCAAGCAGAGATGCCAGAGCGAACGTGCGAATCCCAGCCGGCGAACGCTGTGGGCCTTCTCCCTTGCGCCGTTCGCGCTCGGCGCCAATCAAGAGGCCGATGGCCAGCGCGCTGGCCAGGCGGAATGCCGGTTCGCCGATGAAGAACATTCGCGGGAATACTAGCACCAGTGTGGGTTCGAATGCAGTGACGGGGAGTAGGTCTTACGCTGTGGTACTAAGCTGAATTCGTTCCAGCAACGCAGTTCCGGCCTCGTCGGCGGCGCGGCTCTTGAACTCCCTTTCCAGCACCAGGGTCTTCGCCTTGGGAGCGAGTTGTTGCAGCACGTTCAATGTGGCCGATGATGACAGTACGCCGCTGTCAGGTCCCAGGACGATCACGTCTACGGAGGAAGCGTTCAGCAGGATCTTGGCGTCACCCATCAGGCCAGTGGAGAGCACACGATAGCCATGTCGCGTCAGCAGGGCGCGGACGAATGCGCAGGTGTCGGGCGAGGGATCGAGAAACAGCACGCGAGGACCTGAACTGGCGGCTTCATCGGGCGCCACTGCGCCTTCTTTCAGGAAAGAGACGATAGCGGCCTCTTCGCTTGAGTAAATGCGGAACACGGCGGAGAGCTTGGTCATCTCCAGCAGTTTGGCGACCAGCGGCGTGGGCCCAGCCAGGCGCAGGTCACCGCCGCGCGTGCGCGTGTGCCACAAGAAACGCACAATCAGCCCCATGCCGGAACTATCCACGTAGTCGACTTCGCCGACGTTGAGCACCACGCGGGTGAACTCGCGCAGTCCCCGCTTGAGGGCCTCTTCAAGGAGCGCCGACTCTTGCCCGTTGACAACCTTGCCCGCACAGCGAACGACGTAGACCGATCCACAATGACGCGATTCCAGAGCCAAAGACATGCCCAGCACCTGCTTTCCGTGGAGCGCTCAACTCGCGGTAATCTTACAGCACCGAGCCAACCTCGGCGAGTGTCAATGCAGTCCGCCAATACGTGGTAATTCGGCCTGGCTCGGGAGTGGTAGAAGGCAGAAGGCAGCGACACTGCTGTTCCTCCCGTTGGCGCACTTAGCTTGCTGACCGAGTGGTACGATTGCAGCAAGCGACACAGAAGAGGCCGCGTTCCGTGGATAGGTATACCCGTTCGCACAGGGAGCTATCGTTAATGAAGACACGCATCTTTGCAATTCTTATGTTCGCAGGGCTGGTGGCCACCGCCGCGCACGCGCAAAAAGTCAATGTCGATTGGGACCGCGGCACCGACTTCTCCAAGTTTCACACCTATGCCTGGCAACCCAGCCCCACCCCTGCAAAGGGTCTTTGGGACCAGCGCGTCATCGACGATGTGAACCAGCAGTTGCAGGCCAAGGGCTACCAACTTGTCACTTCCAATCCGCAGCTCTGGGTGGTGTACACCTCGCATGTTAAGCACGACCAGCAGGTCGTGGGTACCGGTTATAACATGGGTCCGACCTGGGGATGGGGCTATTGGGGCGGCCCCAACACGGTTACCTACAATACATACACTTACAAGGAAGGGACCCTTGTGGTCGAGATCGCTGACAACAACGGCCGCACCCTGTTATGGCGCGGCACGGCGACCGACACTCTGTCCGACAACTCCGACAAGAACATTAAGAAGCTGCAGAGCGCCGTCAGCAAGCTCTTCAAGAACTTCCCACCCAAGCCGGGAAGCAAGTAAGGCGCTTTCGGTTTGACGGGTGGCACGAGAAGAATCCGCGGGCAACCCTACGTACGATCAGGTGGTCTAACTAGCTTTGTCGGGAGTTTGGGCTTACGCGATAGCGAAGGGGACACGCTCGGAGTGCTGGGCCATACACCACACGCCCGTCTTGGATCGCCTGCGCCATTTCAGAGATATATACTCCCCCGCCGGCATGCTTTGGATGCAAGGTGACCTTTGATCCGGATCCTTCGTTGATGCTGATCGATTTCATTCTGAGGCACTACATGACGAGTGGGAAGTCGGCGTACATTCTGTACCCAAGCGCAATCGAGGAGCAGAGCACGGGAGTATTCAAGAATGGGGCCCATCCCACCGGAACGCCATCTGTGAGATGTCGCCTGAGTCACTGGATTACGCTCAACCTGGCAACTTGAGACGGGTGCGGACACCCGGAACCGCCGTTCGCTCCGGCCAACGGCCGGTCGCACCGATGGCGGTTATTCCCAAAATGAAACTGTTTGGGCAACATTTTGTGTCGAAATCTCTATCATTTCTGATTTGAGTCATTTACACTTCAGCGGCGGAATAGACATCCCTCCCCCTCCGCATCAATCAAAGGAGACTCTCATGAGACGACTCTCGTTTCTTGGCGCATTCGCCGTTTTAGCGCTTTGTCTACTGGCATCCGGCGCCGCTTTTGCGAGCGGCGGATTCCTCGTGCCTTTCCCCAGCAACACCACTTTCTACTGCAGCCAGACCAATCCGCCCTGCGACTTCATGGGCAACAACGGCGGTCTGACACAACCCATGTGGACGACCGGTGATTTCATCACCGAGACGTTCTTTTCCTCCGTCTCACTCGTGAACGATCTGGAAGCCAATTGGGGTGTCGTGGACTCCTACGGTGGAGGCTATGCACCCTTTTACGAGAACGACGTCTATATCAACGGCGTTTTTGTTGGCCGCTTCTTGCTTCCGGACTGCAACTATTGCGGCACCCTTTACACCGTTACAGGCACTGTGAACTTCGCCCCGATTTACGGCGGTGGCGCTTACAACTTGAGTATTGTTCTCGCTCAGACCGCTGCCCCGGGCGCAGGGTCGGAGTGGTTCTCAGTCCTCACCTCGAGTGGCGGTGCAAGCACCGCGTTCTTCTCCACTCCGGAACCCTCCAGCATCTTGCTGCTCGGCTCGGGACTGTTGGGAATCGCTGGTCTGGTGCGCCGCAAGTTGACGCTGTAACCCGCAATTGCCACCCCGGCTCACCCGAAGGTACGTTGCCGCGGGTGGCCAATGGCTCGGTTTGTTTCCAGCAACTCGATACGCCGATGGGCGCGGGTTGCACAGCCTAAAGGAGACTGATTCGTCATGTCCACACGTCATGATTCGTGGCGGATTGGCGCGCTCGTGAGCGTCGCCATTCTGCTGGTTTTCGCTCTGGCCGGTTCGGCGTTCGCCGCCAACGGCCAGGTACTCGCAAACAGCACTCCCCGGTTCGTGGGGAACGCGCAGAATCTGGGGCCGGAGAGTCCCTCGAAAGTCATCAACATCACCGTGCGGCTGCAGCAGCACAATATCGCCGAGCGCGATGCGTTGTTGAAGCAGCTCTACGATCCCAAGTCGCCGCTGTATCAGCACTGGCTCACCCCAGCGGAGTATGCCGCGAGATTTGGCCCGACGGCGCAGGAAGCAACTGTAGTCAAGGACTTCCTTGCGTCCCATGCTCTGGCGGTTACTTCCGCCCATCAGAATCATTTCTATGTGAACGCCCAAGGCAGCATCGCTGACGTGCAGAGGGCCTTCAACGTCCAGATCAACCGCTTCAATGTGAACGGCCAGACAATTTACTCCAACACTTCGAATGTTTCGATCGCGTCGCCTGCCGCGGCGTACATAAGTGCGGTGCAGGGACTGCATCCGGTCGCGATGCAGCCGCACTTGGTCCGTCCGGTCAATCCCGACACGGGCCAGCCATTTCCCCCAGTGCCACTCGGCGTGGTACATCCGAACATCATCGCCGGGCCGCCGCCAAGCCAGTTCTTTGAAAATCAGTGCTATCGTGGCGTGGAAACCCATACCTTCACGACCGGCGGGACACTGCCGGCTGCCTACTACAGCGGCAACCGGTACGGCGGTCCCATTACCGGTGGCCCCGGGCACTATCCTCCGTGCGGATACGAGCCTGCAGCCATGCAGATCGCTTATGGCTTGAGTCCTCTCATCACCGCCGGGAACGATGGAACCGGCCAGACGGTAGTAATCGTGGACGCATTGGGCTCCCCGACCGCTGCCGATGACTTCGCTGTTTTCTCCGACGTTTCGGACTGCCGACAGGTGGAATTTTACTGACCACAATCCCTTTGGCGTTCCGACCTAACCAACTACGATTGGGCGGAGAGACCACTCTCGACATCGAATGGTCCCACGCTATGGCTCCCGGGCGCCAACATCGCTCTGGTTAGACCGTCGATAATTACGACAATAATCTCCAGAATGCGATCCAATATGCGCTGGAAACCAAGTCTGGGCAACCAGATTTCCAACAGCTATGGCTCATACGAGTACACCAATGATCCCGCTCAGCATGCAGCGTGGGACAACCTGAATGCTGAAGGCGCTGCGCTGGGTGTCTCCATCAATTTCTCGACTGGAGACAACGGTGACTTCTATCGGGCTGTGGGCGCTTACACAGTCAGCGTTCCCTCCGACTCACCGCATGCAACCGCAGTTGGCGGAACCAGCGACTTCTTGAATCCGGACTACAGCATGAAGTTCCAGACCGGCTGGGGCACCGACCTTACCCGTATCGCAGCATCCCGGCGGAACCAATCCACCCATATTCCGCTGGTCTGCGCTGCCACCCTTGCACCGGGCCACTGCTTCTACTTTGGCGGCGGAGGCGGACAGAGCACGTTCTTCGCTAAGCCATCGTGGCAGAGCAGCCTGCCGGGAACAGGACGGCAGCAGCCGGACATCTCCATGACGGCTGATCCGTACACGGGCGTGACGATCATCTGGTCGTTTAACAACCCCGGCAACTATTCAGTCGGCGTCATCGGCGGTACGAGCGCTTCCTGCCCGATGTTCTCGGGCGTGTGGGCCATCGTCAACCAGAAGAGCCAGCAGGTCCATGGCAAGTCCGCAGGTTTGGCAGCGCCGTACATGTACAGCATGCCGGGCGGGTCGATCAAGGACGTGAAGCAGAGCTCTCCGTTTACTCCCACGAACCTCAACGGCACCATCATGCGAGCCGGCTTCCCCCCACTGTACGAGTCGGCCGTAGCAATCTCTACTCCCGACATCAACACCCTGTTCACCAGCGCGTTCTACCAGGGCACCTCGACCCGTGGTATGGCCATTTCCTTCGGTACGGATTCGACCCTGCTTGTCACCAATGGATGGGACAACGTCACGGGCGTAGGTACACCGTACGGAGCGGCTTTCGTCAATGGAGTCGTGAACCAGGTCCATTGAGTCGAGTTGCTACATGTTTCACTAAGTGGGCCGCTTCGGCGGCCCATTTCTTTTGCGCTTTCGACGACCAGCCCAGCGCCGGCGCCGGGGAGATTGGCCTTCGGGCGAGTATCGGCTAACCTGTAAGGGTGTCCACCAAACTGGAACAGGCACTGGAGTTGATTCGCGAGGACCGTCCTGAGTCCGTCGACCGCGCGCTGGCCCTGCTGCAAAATACGGTTTACTCGTTCAGCATGAAGGTCTGCGGGCATCCTGAAGACGCTGAAGACACCATGCAGGAAGTACTCGTGAAATTGCTTCCCTACCTGCCCAGGTTCGAGAGTCCGCAGGCGCTGTCGGTGTGGCTGTACAAGGTGGCGCGCAACCGCTGCCTGATGAACCGGCGGGGCGAGAAGAATTCGCGCAGCAAACACGTTTCGCTCGACGAATTGATGCCCAGCCATTACGAGTTGAGCGAATTGCTGGAGAGCGGAGATCCTAGCCCCGAGGACGACGTGCTGCGCGGCGAGAGCAACCAGCGACTGCGGGAGGCGGTGCTGAAGGTGTCTCCCATGTACCGCATGGTGCTGGTGCTGCATGACATGGAAGGCCAGACCACAGCGGAGGTGGCACAGACCGTCGGGGTGAAGGAAGGCACGGTGCGGGTGCGTCTGCACCGGGCGCGGCTGATGTTGCGGCGACACCTGGCGCGCATGGCGATGGCAAAGGGAGTGGTGGCCAATATCCATGCGGCGGCCGAGGAGACTCCCAAGCGCCCACGCGGCTGCCGCCAGATGTTTGCCTCGCTGTCGGACTACATGGACGGCCTGGTGGAGGATGTCCGATGCCGTGAAATGGAGCGGCATTTGCACGAGTGCAAGCCGTGCGTCGCGTTCCTCGACAGCCTGAAGTCGGCGGTGGAACAGTGCCGGAGGTATGAGCCGGTCTGCGATACCCAGAGCGCGGAGAAGCTGCGCCTGGAGTTGGTAGCCAAATACCAGGCGGCAGTGGCAGCGCTGCCGAGAGTGAGCGTAAACTCCCGCGCGTAAGCTAGTTACGCTGCAATTCCCGAATCGGGAAAAAATCTGCGCTAGCCTCACTTTTCTGTAACACTTGGCCTTCCGCCCGCATTTAATCGTGTGGTCCACATAAAGACCGCGACGGGGATGGAGGTCACCACCTCGTCCAGACACGGAGACGATCATGATTTCAGGCAGCGTTACCCTTACTCAACCGCAAAGCACTCATAAGCAGTTCGTTGCCAACGACGGTCGCGGACACAACTTCCTCATCGACGACGCGAACGGCAACACCGGGCCCAAACCGATTGAACTCGTAGTCCTCGGACTGGCGGGTTGCACGGCGTTTGACGTGATCGGCATCCTGCGCAAGAAACGTCAGGAAATCACCGGCTACGAGGTCAAAATCGAGGCCGATCAGAAGCCCGACCCGCCACAGGTCTTCACCAAGGTGCGCATTCACCACATCGTGACCGGCGTGAACATCGCTGAGCACGCGTTGCGCGATGCGATCCAGCTGTCGGAGGAGAAGTATTGCTCGGTGGGCGCGATGGTGAAGATGAGTGCTGAAATCGAGTCCACGTACGAGATCGTTCATGCCGAAAGTCCGGCGCTAGTCGGCGCCTGAGGATTACGATTCGGACATGAGCAGAGCGATATTCATCGATGAAGTTCGCGGGCGCGATCGTGTGTCAGGCAAGCCATTGCTCACCCGATTGCTGTTGCGGTTGGCTTTCGCGCTCGTTTCGCTGGCCGTCGTTGCGGCGGCACAGGACGCGACTCCGCTGACGCTGGCGGACGCGGCCAAGATGACGCTGGCCAACAATCCCATGCACAAGGCGGCGCTGGCCGACACCAGGGCTACGATGGCGGGAGTGCGGGAGGCGCGCGCGCCGATGCTGCCTAAGATCATGTTCGCGGAAAACTACACGCGCGGCAACGATCCGGTGTTTGTGTTCGGCGCCAAGTTGCGGCAGCAGGAGTTTACCGTGGCCGACTTCGCGCCGAATTCGCTCAACCGGCCAACCCCGTTCGGCAACTACGCCAGCCGCTTTTCCGGACAGTGGAACCTGTTTGACAGCACCCAAAGCTGGAAGGCGCTGGACCGCGCGAAATTCATGAACGTGGCGGCGGAACAGCAACTGAATCGCACCGATCAGGAGCTGGTCTTCCAGACCGTGCAGGCGTTTTACGGCGTGCTGCTGGCGCAAAAACAGGTGCAGGTGGCCGAGGACGCGGTGAAAACGGTGGAAGCCATCGAACAGCAGAGCCGGGCGCGGGTGGAGAGCGGCATGGCGGTGGACTCGGACCTGCTGAGCGCGCAGGTGCAGCACTCGGCGCGGCAGCAGGAGCTGATCGAGCGGCGCAACCAGTTGGCGATGGCGCAGACGCGCCTCGCGCTGGCGATGGGCGAGGCGTCCGATGCGGTCTATCAGCCGAAAGAAGCCTTGGAAGAGCGGGCGTTTCCAGCGGCCGACGTCAACCAGTTGGAGAAGACGGCGATGGAAAAGCGTCCGGACCTGAAGCGTTCGGAGGCGGAACGCAGCGCGCAGGAGAAGAGCGTTTCGATGGCCAAGGCGGCGTTTGGTCCGCGGCTGAATGGGTTTGGATCGTGGGAAGAGGACTCCCACGCTGTGGGATGGACGGGCGCGAACAACTGGGTGGCGGGCGCGGAGTTGCAATTCGATTTGTTCTCCGGAGGCGCGAAGCGCGCGGCGTTGGCGCGCGAGAAGGCACTGCAGGAGCGGGCGGCCGCAGGCCATGCGGGCTTTCAGGATGCGGTGCGGCTGGAAGTCCGGCAGGCGTACTACCAGTTCGACGCGGCGCAGCAGCAGGTGAAAGTGGCGCGCTCGGCGATCGCCCAGGCCGACGAGAGCCTGCGCATCAATCAGAATCGTTATGAAAGCGGGCTCAGCACGGTGACCGACATGTTGCGAGTGGAAGAGGCGGCGCATCGCGCCAAGGCCGATTACTGGCAGGCGGTGTATCGCATGGACTCCAGTTATGCCGGAGTGGAACTGGCGACCGGCACGTTGACAGTTGATTCTCCGGCGGTGACGCAATGATGAAGATTTTGCAGAAGAAGATCTGTCGTCCCTCCGGAACTCGCATGTTTTCGCAACTTCACCCACGACTTACGTCCTGGGCTAAGCTCTTTCGCCCCTCTGGGGCTGGTCTCTCGGTTGTTTTGGCTGCAGCGGTCCTCGCCGTGGCCCTGCTGGCGGGATGCAGCGAAAGCAAGCCGGCGGCGCAAGCAGCACCGGAGAAAGTCCACGGCCTCGCCACGATGCAGGTGCAGAAGGCGACGGTGCCGGAAGTTGTCGAAGCCACCGGCACCGTGCGGGCGGCGCTTTCGGCGCAATTGGCGAGCCAGGTGATGGGAACCATTACCCGGGTGAACGTCCACGAAGGCGATCGGGTACGGCGCGGCGAAGTGCTGGTGGCGATCGATGAAGCGCAGCAACAGGCTGCTTACAACGGCGCGAACGCTGGGTTGCGGGCATCGCAGGAATCGATTGCGGCGGCCGATGCCGACTACGCGCTGGCCGAGTCGACCATGAAACGCTACCAGATGCTGTACGACAAGAAGTCGGTCAGCCCGCAGGAATACGACGAAATGAAGACGCGGCTGGCAGCGGCGAAGGCACGGCGCGACGCAGCGCACGCGGGTCGCGAGCAGGCTGAAGCGGGAGTTGCGCAGGCGGGCACGGCGATGAGCTTCACCAAAGTTCGCGCGCCGTTCGACGGTATCGTGATTGCGAAGCTAGCGGAGCCGGGGGCGATGGCCGCGCCGGGAGTTCCGCTGTTGACGGTCGAGGACCCGAGCCGCTTCCGGCTGGAAGCCACGGTGGACGAGAGCAAGATGGGCGCGGTAAAACTCGGCGAGTCGGTGCCGGTGGTGATCGACGCGCTGGGAGAGCAGCCCATCGAAGGCAAGGTCACGCAGATCGTTCCGGCGGCCGATCCGGGCAGCCGGACGTTCACGGTGAAGATTGACTTGCCCGAATCCCACTCCAGCAAAACCGGCTTGAGTGGGACACCCACTGAAAACGGTGGAGCACCCGAGCCGATCCGCTCAGGATTGTTTGGGCGGGCGCGGTTTCCGCACGGACAGCGGGAGTCGATCGCAATCCCGAAGAGCGCGGTCCTGAACCGTGGACAACTGCAGGCGGTATACGTGGTGGGCAGCGACCAGTTGGCGAGTTTGCGATATGTCACGTTGGGTGCGACATCGGCAGACCAGGTGGAAGTGCTCTCGGGACTGCAGAGTGGCGACCGAATCGTGGTGCAACCCGGCGATCGTGATCTGAGCGGCAAACAGGTTGAGGGACAGTGATGGCGGAAATCAAGACGCCAATGAAGATCGCGGGCGCGATCGCCGGGCAGTTCATCAACTCGAAGCTCACGCCGTTGTTCATCCTGTTCTCGCTGCTGCTGGGAGGCTTCGCCATCCTGCGGACACCGCGCGAGGAAGAGCCACAGATCGTGGTGCCCATGCTGGACGTTTTTGTGGCGATGCCTGGGGCGTCGGCGGCCGAGGTCGAGCAACGCGCCAGCATTCCGATGGAGCGGTTGCTGCGCGAAGTGCCCGGCGTGGAATACGTGTATTCGATTTCCCGTCCCGGCATGAGCATGCTGGTGGTCCGCTTCTACGTGGGAACGAAGGAAGAAGACGCGATCGTCAAGGCGTACAACAAGCTGTACTCGAACTTCGATCGCATTCCCGCAGGAGTTTCGCAGCCGATCATTAAGGTGCGGTCGATCGACGATGTGCCGATCTTCGCCGTTACTCTGTGGGGCAAGAACTACGACAGCTACCAGCTCCGGCAAATCGCCGGGGAATTGGACAACCAGCTCAAGCAGATTGATGACGTTTCAGAGACGAAGATCATCGGCGGGCTGCCGCGGCAAGTGCGGGTCACGCTCGACACCGCGAAACTGGCGGCGTATGGGATGACTCCGGGCGCGGTGGCCGCGCAACTGGAGCAGGCGAATGCGCGCGGCGAGGCGGGCAGTTTTTCGCGTGACAACCAGGAATTTGCGGTGGAAGCGGGGCGCTTCCTGGGGACGGCGGCCGACCTGCAGCAAATCGTCGTCGGTGTTTCTCAGGGGAAGCCGGTGTACCTGCGCAACGTGGCGGCGTCGATTACTGACGGGGCTTCGGAGCCGGAGAACTACGTTCTCTACGCGAACGGCGCGGCGGCGAAGAGTGGCGCAGAGCGGAGATTATCCGGCAGTGACGCTCACCCTGGCCAAGCGCAAGGGAACCAACGCGACCGACATCACGGTGGCGGCAGAGAAGAAGATCGAGTCGCTGCGCGGATACCTGCTACCGGCCGATCTTAATGTTTCGATAACCCGCAACTATGGCGAGACTGCCAAAGACAAGTCCGACGAGTTGCTGAAACACCTGATGATCGCCACCCTGTCGGTGACGCTGCTGATTGCGCTGGCGCTGGGATGGCGCGAATCGGGCGTGGTGCTGATCGCGATTCCGGTGACCCTGGCGCTGACCCTTTTTATCTTTTATCTGTTCGGCTACACGCTGAACCGGGTCACGCTGTTCGCGCTGATTTTCTCCATCGGAATTCTCGTCGATGACGCGATTGTCGTGGTGGAGAACATCGTGCGGCATTTCCGCATGCCGACGAACTGTGGACGGAACCTGAGCGCTGTCGCGATTGAGGCGGTGGATGAAGTCGGCAATCCCACGATTCTCGCAACATTCACGGTGATTGCGGCCATCCTGCCGATGGCGTTTGTGCGCGGGCTGATGGGACCGTACATGCGGCCGATTCCAGTGGGCGCGTCGGCGGCGATGCTGTTTTCGCTGATTGTGGCGTTCGTGGTGTCACCGTGGTCGGCGCTGCGGCTGCTGCATCACTACGCCGATCGCGCAGGCGAGGAACACGAGAAGGAAGGGTGGACGACGAAGCTGTACCGGCGAATCATGAATCCGCTGCTGGAGAGCGCGTCACGGCGGTGGATCTTCCTGGGAAGCATCGTGGTCATGCTGCTGCTGGCGTGTTCGCTGGTGGCGTTCAAGCTGGTGAAGGTGAAGATGCTGCCCTTCGACAACAAGAGCGAGTTTCAGGTGATCGTTGACATGCCCGACGGCACGACGCTGGAGCAGACCACACGGGTGTCGCAGGAGTTGGGACAGTACCTCGGCCAGCAGCCGGAAGTGGTGAATTACCAGATCTACGCCGGGACGTCGGGGCCATATAACTTCAACGGACTGGTGCGACATTATTTTCTGCGGCGCGGCGCCAACCAGGCAGACATCCAGGTGAACCTGCTGGGACGCAAGGAACGCAAGACGCAAAGCCACGCAATCGCCAAGCGACTGCGGCCGGGGCTGGTGGCGATTGGCAACAAGTACGGTGCGCGCTTGAAAGTGGCCGAGGTTCCGCCCGGACCTCCGGTGCTGGAAACGCTGGTGGCAGAAGTGTACGGTCCCGACTATCAGCAGCAGATGGCGCTGGCGAAGCAGATCAAGCAGATATTCCAGTCGACGCCCGGCGTGGTGGACGTGGACTGGTACGTGGAAGATCCGCAGACGAAGTACGACGTGGTGGTCGATCTGGACAAGGCCGCGCTGCATGGAGTGTCGGCAGCGGCGGTCACGCAGACGATCCAGATGGGACTTGACGGAGCCACGGCCGGACTGCTGCACGATCCCAAATCGCGCGAGGACATTCCCATTCGCGTGCAACTCGACCGTCCGGGGCGTTCTGCGATCGAGTCGCTGACCTCGATGCGGCTGCCGACCTCGAGCGGCGGGCAGGTGTCGATCGCCGAAGTCACCAACGTGAAGAAGGAAACCATCGACGTGAGCCGCTATGGAAAGAACCTGCGGCCGGTGGTGTATGTGCTGGGCGACGTGGCGGGTGAGGTCGAGAGCCCGGTTTACGCCATCATGAAAATGAACGAGGCGATCGACAAACTGAAGACGCCTGAGGGCTACGCGATCAAGCGCTACAACGCGGAAATGCCCACCGAAACCGACCGGCTGACGATGAAGTGGGACGGCGAGTGGCACATCACCATCGAGGTGTTCCGCGACCTGGGAATGGCGTTCGCCGCGGTGCTGGTGCTGATCTATGTGCTGGTGGTGGGATGGTTCCGCTCGTTTGTGACGCCGCTGGTCATCATGGCGCCGATTCCGCTGACGCTGGTTGGCATTCTGCCGGCGCACATGCTGATGGGCGCGTTTTTCACCGCGACGTCGATGATCGGCTTCATCGCAGGCGCGGGTATCATCGTAAGAAATTCGATCATCCTGGTGGACTTTATCGAGCTGCGACGTGCCCACGGATTGCCGCTTGAGCAGGCGGTGGTGGATGCGGGCGCGGTGCGCTTCCGGCCCATGCTGCTGACCGCGGCGGCGGTAGTCGTCGGCGCCAGCGTAATCTTGTTCGATCCGATTTTCCAGGGGCTGGCGCTGTCGCTGATGGCGGGCGAAGTGGCATCAACTCTGCTGTCGCGTATGACTGTGCCTGTGCTCTACTACATGGTAGAAAAACGCAAACAACCACCGGCGCCAACACTGGAATGCGCGCCGGAATTCTCGGAGGTGCATCCATGACCATTGAACGCACAGTGCGCATGATTGGGGGAGCGTTTGTGGTGATCTCGCTCGCTCTTGGCTATTGGGTATCACCCTACTGGTACCTGTTTACGGCCTTCGTTGGCCTGAACCTGTTTCAGTCGGGGTTCAGCAATTGGTGCCCCATGATGACCATCCTGAAGAAGCTGGGACTGAAGTCGGCTTGAGTCGCACGCGGACTGAAGTGTGTGCGTGACGACGAGAAGAGGCCGCTTTACGATGCGGCTGAAGAGGCTGCTGATAACGTCAGGAAAGCAGATTCCCCGCGGACTAGAGTCCGCGAGGAATGACAAGAATAGAAGACTTGCGCGGCATGGCTGAAGCCAAGCCCTTCAAAACCATGGTGGATGATGAAACACCGTGTTTGTCCGTGGTGGCTGGGATATTGGCTAATCAACCCCCTGCGGCGGTATGGACAGAATCCCCGTAAAATTCTCGCGCCTTATGTTCACGAAGGCATGACCGCGCTGGAACCAGGCCCCGGCATGGGGTTTTTCACGTTGGAGTTGGCGCGGCTGGTGGGAGCGACGGGACGCGTGGTGGCGGTGGATGTCCAGCCCAAGATGATTGCGCGGCTCAAACAGCGCGTCGCCAAAGCCGGGCTCGCTGGACGCGTGGATGCGCGGACCGCAGGCGCGGAGTCGATGGAGATCTCTGATTTGCACGGTGCCGTGGACTTCACCGCTGCGTTTTACATGGTGCATGAGTTTCCCGACGCTGGGAAGTTTTTCGCGGAGGTGGCAGCGGCCAGCAAGCCTGATGCCTGCCTTATGGTGGCAGAACCGAAGGGACATGTGGAGGCGACCGCGTTTGAAGCGGAGTTGGAAGCTGCCGGCCAGGCAGGATTCGAAGTAGTCGGGCGTCCCACGATTCGTCGGAGTTTGGTGGCGGTGTTGAAGAAGGTCGGATAGTCGCCGCTATGCAGACCGTATTGCGATCGGCACGCACAGATTGCGAGTATTTGCGGGAACATATACCCGTCCCTCCGGTGTCTGGGTCATAGGTCGTGCCGCCGCTGCGCGGCTCAATCCTTTTCCCACTTGACCGCGGGCTTACGCCCGCGGCTCCCACAAATGCCGCCGCTGGCCGGCTGGTTCAGATGGAATTCGGCCTCCTGTTCCACCGAGATTTGCTGTGCGATTTATGTGGCACACCAGGTGCCCTTCCCGACCGTTGGCGGTGTAGCTCAGGTGGTTAGAGTACATTCGCCGTCGAGGGCAGCGACAGATGTGGCGTATCTCTCAACCAGACCAGGTAATCAACGTTCACACAATCGAATAGCGGCCCACAATCAGGCATGGGCTTTTGACAATAACAGACTCTGCGAACATTTCTGACCTGCGGTCGCTGGCGAACCGACTAAGAAATTGGCGTGTTTGCATCTGGACAGCGTGGATTCCTACATCTCTGATGGCAAAGCTACAGTGCACCGATGATGCTTGGCATCTGCACCTTCGAGAGGCAGTGATGCATCTCTACCTCATCTGCTTTTTTGGAGCTGGAACATGAAGCGAATTATCGCTCTCTTTCCGATCTTGTTATTGAGCCTGGCTGTTCTCTCGAATTCCGGTTGCAGCAAGACAGAAGCCAAACAGCCGCCGCCGAAAGCCATGCCGGTCAGTGTAAAGACCATCGACCTCACACAAGTGCCGCAAATGGACGAGTACGTCGCTACCATCAAGTCGCGCCGTTCCGCCACCATCCAACCGCAAGTCGACGGAGCTCTCACGAGAATCCTGGTGAAATCCGGCGACCACGTGCGCGCTGGACAGGTGCTCATGACGATCAATCCGCTGAAACAGCAGGCCACGGTCGATCAGCAGATCAGCACCGAAGCCCAGAAGAAGGCGGTCTTCGACTACAACAAGACCGAGTTGGAGCGCCAGCGTGGGTTGTTCGATGCCGGCGTGACGAGCAAGCAAAGCTACGACCAGGCGATCCAGGCGTACGAGAATTCCAGGGCCGATTACGACGCTTCCAAAGCGGCGCGAGTCACGCAGCAGCAGCAGCTGGCGTACTACCACCTCACTGCCCCGTTCGCCGGCATCGTGGGAGAC
This sequence comes from uncultured Acidobacteriaceae bacterium, assembly GCA_963779555.1. GTDB lineage: Bacteria > Acidobacteriota > Terriglobia > Terriglobales > Acidobacteriaceae > DASRAA01. Next base: position 24,799 of record CAVZYS010000011.1, on the reverse strand, counting down.
GTTCCCGTCCACCTCGGCGATTACGTGTCGCCGCAAACCGTGTTGACGACGGTAGATGAGAACGCCGAGCTGGAAGCTTATATCTACATTCCGACCGAGCGCGCGCACGATGTCCGCATGGGTCTGCCGGTGCAGATCGTGACCAGCTCGGGTGAGCTGATCGAAAGCACCAGCATCGACTTCGTTTCACAACAAGTTGATAACGCGATTCAGGGAGTGCTGGCCAAGGCGCCCGTCCACGCGCCGCTCGATCGTTTTCGCAACGAGCAGTTGGTCAAGGCACGCGTAATCTGGAGCACCGCGCCCGCGCCCACGGTTCCCGTGCTGGCGGTCACTCGCATCGGAGGACAGCCCTTCGTTTACGTGGCGACGGAAGTCAGCGGCAGCACGGTGGCGAAACAACGGTCGGTCACATTGGGTGACACGATCGGCAATGATTACGCCATCAAAGACGGCCTGAAGCAGGGAGAAAAAGTAATTACCTCGGGCATCCAGTTCCTCATCGACGGCGCCCCGGTGCAGCCCACCAGCTGAGCGCCCCAATCGTAAGACTTAACACCGCTGCGCAGAAGCGGCGGTGAGAAACAGAGAGAGACACGTTGGTTGATTTTTTCATTCGGCGACCCATTTTCGCAACGGTGTGCGCCCTGCTGATCATTCTCGCGGGAGCGGTCTGCATTCCCACGCTGCCCGTCTCGTTGTATCCCGACCTGGCTCCGCCGCAAGTTACCGTCACCAGCAATTACGTCGGAGCCAATGCGCAGGTGGTGGAATCCGCAGTCACGATACCGCTCGAGCAGCAGATCAACGGCGTCGAAGGCATGCACTACATCACTTCGACCAGCTCGAACGACGGGACCAGCAGCATCAATGTGGTCTTCCGCACCGGGTACGACCTGAACATCGCAGCCGTCGATGTGCAGAACCGCGTGGCGACCGCTCAAGGCCGGTTGCCGCAGGAGATCAAGAACACCGGCGTAACCATCACGAAGGCGAATCCCAACTTCGTTTTTGCCGCCGGATTCTACTCTCCCGACAACAGCCTTTCGAACCAGTACATCTCGAACTACCTGGACGTCTATGTAAGGGACGCCCTGAAGCGCATACCTGGCGTCGGCGATGTCATCATCTTCGGCGAACGCAAGTACGCCATGCGGATTTGGCTTGATCCCACACGACTGGCCGCGCGCCAATTGACCGCAGCAGACGTCGTCGCCGCCCTGCAGGAGCAGAACGTCGAGATTCCTGCTGGACAACTGGGGCGTCCCCCTGCCGATCAGAAGCAGAACTTCCAAGTGGCGTTGCGCGTGATCGGACGGCTTTCCGATCCCAAGGAGTTCGAGAACATCATCATTAAGAACACGAAGAACGGCATCGTGCAGCTCAAAGACGTTGGCCGGGCTGAGATTGGCGCCGAGAGCTACGACACGAACCTTCTCTACAGCGGGCACGAAGCGGTTGGAATCGGCGTACAACAGTTGTCCAACGCAAACGCGTTGGAAGTCGATAAGGCTGCAAAAGCCAAGCTCGAAGAACTGTCGAAGTCCTTCCCTCCCGGCATCAAGTACGTCGTCGCGTTCGATACCACAACCGTGGTTGGAGATTCGGTGCGCGAAGTCGTGACCACGCTGGAAGAAGCCATCCTAATTGTCATTATTGTGATCTTCTTTTTCCTGCTGGATTGGCGAGCCACCATCATCCCCGCAGTCACCATTCCGGTATCGCTGATCGGCACCTTCGCTTTCGTCAAGATCTTCGGCTTCTCGATCAATTCCCTGACTCTCTTCGGGATCACGCTGGCAACGGGACTGGTGGTCGACGACGCGATCGTTGTCATCGAGAACGCTCAGCGCCACATCAACGAAGACCGGACCGATGCGCGCACAGCGACGTCGGTAGCGATGGCCGAGGTGTCCAGTGCCGTGGTGGCAACGTCTCTGGTGCTGATTTCCGTTTTCGTCCCGGTCTCATTCTTCCCCGGCACCACCGGAATTCTGTACCGGCAGTTTTCGCTGACCATAGCCTTCGCGATCGCGATTTCTCTGTTCAACGCCCTTACCCTGTCGCCGGCACTGGCTGCCCTTCTGTTGCGCTCCGAAGACCACAAGTACGGCCTCTTCGACTGGACGCGCATCGGATGGCTCTCGCGCGGATACAGGAAATTCGCGCGCGGCGTCGATCACGCGATTCATGGCTTGGGTTCGGTATACGGCCAGGTGATCTCCAAAGTGCTGGTCTTCCGTTACGCAGTGGTGGTGCTGTTCCTGGCGGCGCTGGCAGCAACCGCCTACATGTACATCCACGTTCCCACCGGCTTCGTGCCTCAGGAAGATCAGAACTACTTCATCGTCGTGGTACAAGCGCCTCCGGGCGCCTCGCTTTCATACACCACTAACATTGCCAAGCAAGCGGAGCAAATTCTTCGCGCCGACCCCGATGTCTTCGGAACATTCGCTGTCCCCGGATTCTCTCTCTCCGGTGGCAGTTCGCCGAACTATGGACTTGTTTTTGCCCCACTGAAACCGATCGACGATCGGAAAGGCAAGGGACATGCCGCAAGCGACATCGTCGCGAGAGTGTCGCCGAAACTGTTTGGCATTCCCGGAGCAATCGTCGTGGCGTTTGAACCGCCTGCGATCAACGGCATCGGAAGTTTTGGCGGATTCCAGTTCCAGTTGCAGGACCTGGGTCGTAACACTTTGGAGGACCTGGACAATGTCTCCCACAAGATTGTCGCCGGCAGCCGCCAGCGCCAGGACCTTACTGGATTGTTCAGCAGTTTCACTGCGACCGATCCCCAACAGCTCGTGCAGATCGATCGCGAGAAGGCCAAGGCAATCGGCGTACCGATCAACCAGGTAACCCAGGCCCTGGGCGTTTACATGGGGTCGCAGTACGTGAACGACTTCGACTTCAATAACCGCTCGTACCGAGTGTATGTGCAGGCCGACCAGCCGTTCCGCATGAACGCTCGCGACCTACGCCAGTATTATGTGCGATCAGATAACAACGGTCTGGTGCCTTTGGACAACATCGTCACCCTCAAGGAGACGGCGGGACCACAAGTCATCAATCACTTCAATCTGTTTCGCTCGGCGGAGATCGACGGCGCTCCCGCGCCGGGCTTCAGCTCCAGTGAGGGCTTGAAGTCGATGGAAGAGTTGGCCCGGCAGTACATGCTGCAAGGTATGTCGTTCTCCTGGTCGGGACTGGCGTTGGAGGAGGTGGAATCCGGCGGAAAGGCCATCATCATTTTCGGTCTGGGCCTGCTTGTTGTGTACCTGACGCTGTCCGCGCAGTATGAGAGCTTCGCGCTGCCTTTCATCATTCTGCTGGCTGTGCCCATGGCGGTGCTAGGTGCGCTGTTGTTCGTCTTCGGCCGCGGTTTGGTCGACGACATTTACGTACAGATCGGCCTCGTGCTGCTCATTGGATTGTCGGCGAAGAACTCCATCTTGATTGTCGAATTTGCCGAACAGCTTATTGAGCGGGGACGATCGATCACCGAGGCGGCGATTGAGGCTGCCGAGTTGCGGCTTCGGCCAATCCTCATGACGTCGTTTGCATTCATCCTGGGCGTGCTGCCTCTCTATTTTGCGAGTGGCGCGGGCAAGCTGGGACGACACTCGGTGGGAACCGCAATCGTCGGCGGAATGTTGTTCTCGACCGTGCTGAATCTCATTTTCATTCCCGTACTCTACGTAATCCTGAAAACCTGGCTGGTGAAAATGTCCGGTGGACAGCTTGAGGAAGTCGAACCTGCCAGCGAAGACATTGCAGCCTGATGAGGTGGGTGCTCTCGTCAGGTGATCCCTGACGACATCCAGCCTCAACGGTTTTCGGAGCGAGTTTGCACCGGGGGCCTTTTCCACTGGGACACCGTTGACTCCTGCTGCACATCCATAACCTGCGTGCGTGAAGCCTCCCTGCGACGAAGCCATACTGCCCGAGGGTCACGGACACGCGATCCTCCGAAACCAGCGTACGGGCTCCGGACGGGAGGGTTGCGGGAGGAACCTGCGCTCCCTACCATCACAGCGGCGTCAGAATCTGTACCTCGCTGGCGCCGAGAACTACGGGTAGCGCCGCAGCCGGCCCGCTGGACACTCCATCGGCCGAGAAGAAACGGGCCGCAGCGATCCGCTGAACTGTGCCCGTACCTGTGCTGGCGCGATTGCTGAAGGCGACGTGCATCTGGCGCGGTGTGGCATTGATGTCGCGGTCTACGATTACAGAGCCTGTAAAGCCGCTGCTCGGGTTGGTATTCGCCACGACGACGATCTCGCGGTCTACGAGAATGCGGGAGAATGCCACGATGCCGCCGTTGCCGCTGGATTGCCCGAAGTCGGTGCCATTGCCCGAGATTTCGCGGAAGTACAGGCGGCCGTAGGAGAGAGGAGGCTCGTTCGTGCGCAGCGCTGCCAGGGCCTTGATGATCTGGTATTTGGAATTGCTCTCGTCAAACGCCACCGGCATCTTCCCCCAGAGCGCCTCGCGCACGGACTCGTTGGAATTCAAATTGGGTGTGCCGTCCGGATTCACGGTGCCGGAGAGTCCTTGCTCTGTACCGTAGTAAAGGCAGGGAATGCCCTGCAATGAAAACAGCACAGCCAGCGCGAGCGTCACCTGATCAACCGGCGTGCTGGGATGCTGAATGCGCTGTTGCTGATCGTGGTTGTCGACGAAGCTGACAAAATAGCGTCCGGCCTCGCCGTGCGAGCTTAACTGCCCCAGCTCGGACGCCTTGCGATCCTCAAACACCTGCCGGATTGATTCCACGCCGGCCATGGCTTTGGCGACGGCTGGCAACTTATAGAAGAGCGGGAAATCAAGTGCGGCGTCGATCCCGAATCCGTCCCCACCTGCAGTGCGGCGACCAACGAAGTTGGCGATGGTCTGCTCGTTATCGTAGACCTCACCAAAGGTGAAAAAGTTCTCCTTCCCGACACTGAGGCCGAACTCCCGCATGGCATTTCCAAAGCTGCGCACGGCGTCTGGCAGAACGTACTTCACGGTGTCGATGCGATAACCATCGATGTCGTACTTGGCAATCAAATACTGGTAGGCGCGAATAAGAATGCCCAGTACCGGCATGACACCGTAGCTTGCGCGGATCGCCTCCTGCCCGGGGACCGATGCGTCGTATTCGGCCACCAGTTGCCGCATGTCACCGAAATCGCCGGGCACAAAGCCGCCCGAGCCAGGCGCATCGGTCAGCTTGGTCCCACGCCGCCGGAAAAACAGGCGGTTCTGGAAGTCCGCGGGCCAAACCGCGTCATCGGTGGAAAGCGTCGAAGCAGCCGGAAGGTCATCGCGCCAGTCCGGGCGAGGAAAGCCGAATCCGTTAAGCCATTCGATAGGCGGCTCGTCGCCGAGTGGTCCGTTCATCACGTTGGCGTCAGAGAACATGGAAACCACGCCTTCTGGCCGCTCGTAATCGAAGACACGCCCAGCGTGGTTCAGCACGATGTCAAAGATCACGTGCAAGCCTCGGGCATGGGCCTCATCGACGAGCTCCCCCAGTTCGCGTTCCGCGGTGGCGCGTGTGCCATCCGAGGCGAAGCGCTCATCGACGTTGAGAAAGTCCTGGGTCGAGTAACCGTGATAGTTATAGTTGAAATCCGGCCTGGAGTTCTTAAGCACCGGCGACAGCCATATGGCCTGGGCGCCGAGGTTGGCCAAGTAGGCGAGTTGCGATTGCACCCCCTTGAACGTACCGCCCTGGCGATGGGAAAAGACCTGGTTCCAGGGGCCGCGGGGAGGGGCCGTTGGATTGGCGAAGCGGTCGATCATGAGGAAGTAAATCCAGCAGTCGCGCCAATCGCCGGGAGATGGAAAGGGGAAAGAGACGTCCGTCGGTTGACCGTCTACCATGACGCGCTTGGTCTGCGGCCGACTGGCTGCCGCTTGCATCGCTTGTATGGTCTGGAGGAGGTCTGAACTGGTGATGGTAGTGGGCACTTGGCGCCTCCCGGCATACTGAGGTTGTGCAGCGCCAGCGTCTCCTTGGGAGTCAGGCAAGCTCTGCGATGGTGTGACCTCTACGGAATGATGGGACGATCCCCTTTTCGGGGCTCATTGCCTACGTTTTTTGAGCCGCAACGGACTATGCATCGGTTACAGCTCTGAACCAAGGGCAAGACCCGAGCTAAATTCAACGCTGACTGGTTCAACCACTCATGCGTCCCCAACGTTTCGGAGGCGATGTGGTGGGGATATTGTACGATGAACTGCCCAAGCTGAGAGCGTGCGTCCCACATATGGCTTGCATGCTCCGGTAAGAAGTGCTCCGCCACGCCACACTTCCTCCAAGAAGACTTCGGGACCGCTTCTGGGTCCCGCTCCCGTGCACCGGCAAGAATAGCGAACAAGGAGCTATTGTTGCGTGGTGTTAGATTCGGGGAGTCAACATCCCGCAACTGTGGAAAGCAGACGCCCGCGGATTCTGGATATCAGAATGTCTGTCGACGAAAGGTCGTCAGCAAAAGAAGACCTCAGAACCGATGATTTCGGATCGGTTGGCCCCAAACCACCCGGGCGCTGAAGCTACCGAGAGATGACGAGAGTGAAAGAGCGAACTAGCGGAAGTTCTCGACCAGCATTAAGTCGGCTGCGCGCGCGTCAACCTGTGGCCACACGACTTCGCGCCCATCGGGCGAGACCGCGAGCGACCAGTTCGTCAGGAACTCCGGGTGATGAATGATTGTGGAGGTCTGGCGGCGGGCGAAGTCATAGAAAATGAGATTGCCGTTCTGGTCAACGATATAGATGCCCGTCGCTGCCAGCGCCCAATGGGAGGTTCCGAACGGCTTGGGTGCGCCAGATACCAGATCTTCCGCTCCACCCTTGACCGGCATTCGCCACAAGGTTGGATCAGTCGGGCCTCGCGAGTAGTAGATGTATGCGCCGTCATGGGACTCAGCGGCGTAGATTCCGCCGTTGACGGTTACTCGCTGCTCGGGCCCCCCTGCCGCCGGCATCTTCCAGATATTGATCACGCCGTCACGGTTCGAGGAATAGTAAAGCCACTTGCTGTCGCGCGACCACGCCGGCACCTCATTGGCCGCGGAGCCGGTTGTGACTTGCCGTGGCTCTCCTCCGTCGGCAGAGACCAGATAGATTTCGGAGACTTCGCTGGCGCGGGAATCGAAAGCGATCTCTCGCCCATCGGGCGACCAGCGCGGAGTGCCTGCCATGGGACCCCGAAAATGGGTGAGCTGCACGGCATTGGAGCCATCACGATTGGCTTTCCAAATCTCCCAATTTCCGCTACGGTCTGACTGGAATGCGATCTGCGAGCCATCTGGCGAGAACGATGCAGCGGCTTGCTGACGCGTGCTGGCGATCAGTTTAGTCGGCTCCCCGTCGGCCCGCGACGGACCGCTCAGTTCCAGCTTCCACAGGTTGGCATTGATCCAACCCTCCGAGTAGGCCAGCAAGCTGCCTCGCAGCGAGGGGAAATTCACCGGCCCCGGCAGATAGGGAATCATGGTCGAATCACGCTCCGCTTCCGAAGCCGAAATGCGACGAAAATGTTGACCGCCTACGAGGATGTACCGGTCATCGCCTGTCCAGGCGAATCCGTCAATGTCCATGCGCCGGTCTTTGGTCAGCAACCGAACGTCACCTCCCGCGGCAGGCATGACATACACCTCCTCCAGGTTAAGCACGTTGCGTTGGAAGACGATGGTCTTGCCATCATGGGAAAAGGCTGGGTCTCCGTCTCCCTCGGAATTCGGCGGGGGAAACGTCAGCTGACGTGACTTCATGGTTGTGAGGTCCAAAAGGAATAGCGCGATCGTCTGCCGCTCGGGCAAGCGATCGGGATAGATGATGCTGTTTCCCTGTGGAGAAATGTCGAAGCGTGCCCGCCTGATCAGACTGCCGCTGATAGAGGTTGCGATCAGTTGCCGCGCAGTCCCGCCCTGCGCAGGTGCGACGTAGATTCCTGAACTTGGTCCGCCGCGACGGTAGAAATACAGCGATCGTCCATCTGGTGTCCAAACCGGATCACCATCGGCCGCTTCCGGGGGAGTCTCGGTGATGCGCTGTGCGCCTTCGTCGCCGATCCGCTTCACATATACCTTGTAGGGGTCGCCTACGTTCGGACCCGTCCAGGCAAACGCCACACGCGTCCCGTCCGGCGATAGCGCGGGCATATTTTCGAGGCCCGGGTAGGTGGTCAGGGGTGAGACCTTGGGATCGGGATCGACTGGCTGCGGACGCATGAACCAAACGATCGCCGCTGCCGCTGCACACAGGAACAGAGTCAAGAAGAACGAACGCCTTAGATTCGGTTGGCGGGCAGACTTCAACGAAATCGATGTGATGGGAGCCGGTTCTGCCGGCACTGCAGGTGGAGTGACGTCAACCGCGATCGATGCTGCCATGGCCTCGGGCTCGACGACAGCGGGCTGTGCCTCGCGAACAGTAACTGGGAAGAGCCAGCGGTACCCCCGGCGGGGCACGGTTTCGATGTAGCGGGGATTGTCCGGGTCGTCGCCAAATGCCTGGCGCAGCTTGTTGATGGCTACTCTTAGGCTATTGTCGAAGTCCCGTATAGAATCGTCAGGCCATGCCCGTCCGCGGATTTCATCCCGGGTAACTACTTCAGGAGAGTACTCCAGCAACACCAGCAGAACCCGCAAAGGTTGATACTGGAGCCGCAGGATCTCGCCGTTCCGGCGTAACTCGCCGGCTCGAACCGAAAACTCAAATTCGCCGAATCGGAGGATTTGATTGAGAGTGGAAGGGGTCCGCACCACAGACATCGCGCACCTTTACACAAGAGCCTAGTTCCCTCTTGATGATACGCACCGCCAACGTTGAGCGGCAAGTTGTATTTAACAGTCAATAGCTTGCGGAGCAAGGCCCGCGCCCGCCGAGTTCGATCCGTGACGTGAAGCGTTGGCGAAACAGTTACATCGTATGGCTACGACCCTTTGTAATTAATGCGATTGGGAGAGTCTCTTGGCTAAGGTTTTGGGCAGTTAATCGCCGCTTAATGCGACGAAGCCCAGTTTCGTGTCGCGTATTGGGCTCTCGTCCATCAACCAGAATAGCGGTCAGGCTATTTGAGTTTGACCTTATCCGTTAGCGGCAGGTCTTTCGACGATCCCCCAGCCATGAATGTGTAGGTTCCCGGCAATAGTTTCCAGCTACTGGAAGCCACGTCATAGATCGACAGGTAAAGGGGAGGTACGGGCACTGTAACCTGCTTGCTCTCGCCCGGACTCAACTCCACCTTGCTCCAGCCTACCAGGCGCTTCGGCGGCTCGCCTGCATCGGCGGGTAGCGCGGCGTAAACCTGTGCAATTTCCGCTCCGGCACGGTTGCCCGTATTCTTAACTGTGAAAGTTACTGTTGTGTCCTTGCCAGCAGTTACCTTCAAGGCTGAATAGCTGTATGTGGTGTACGAAAGTCCATAGCCGAAGGGAAACAGTACCGGCTTTTTCTCGGCGTCGTACCATTTGTAGCCGACCTTCAGGCCTTCTTCATAGTGAACGTCGAAGGTTGGCTTGGTCAGCGTGGTATGGAAGCCGGCTTCGATCGGCTTTGCGTTGGGCGGCGGCTGCACGACCTGAGTGTGCGGCAGGTCCGCTACACTGAGCGGGAAGGTCATGGGCAGCTTGGCGCTGGGATTCACGTCGCCAAACAGAATGTTCGCAACCGCGTCGGCGCCCTTGTTGCCGGCGTACCACACTTCCAGCACGGCACTTACCTTGTCGATCCACGGCATGGTCACGGCGGTGCCGGATTCGATCACTACGATGGTGCGCGGGTTCGCCGCAGCCACCGCCGCGATCAACGCGTCCTGGTTGTCGGGCAGCGACAGGTTGGGCAGATCCATGCCTTCGCTAGTCCACTGGTGGGCGAATACAATCGCCACATCCGCCGATTTTGCCAGCGCCGCAGCCGAGGCCGGGTCCGCGCCCGGACTGAACTTTATCTCGGCAGATCGCGCCTTTGCCTTGATCGCCTTCAGAGGCGAAGTCGGGAACCATACATGCTCCAGCCACTCGGGCTTAGTTCCGCCTTGTGGATCCACCTGGGCCGATCCGCCGCCGGAAATCATGCCGGTGTCGGCATTGAATCCGATGATCGCGATGCTGCGCAGCTTCGAGCGATCGAGAGGCAACACGTCTTTGTCGTTCTTTAACAACACGGAACTCTGCTCGGCGAGGCGCCGCGACGTATCGAAGCCAGCTTCTACATCCACTACGCTCTTCTGCGTGGGATAGTCCACGATCCCGCTGGCGAACTCAGAACGCAGAATACGGCGCACATGGTCATTGAGCTCAGCCATTGGAACCTCACCCGACTCCACTGCCGCCTTGAGCTTCGCGCCGAAGAAATCGTCAAGCGGCTCTTCATTGTCGAGCCCGGCGTGCGAGGCCTTCACCGTGCTGTGCGTGCCGCCCCAGTCGGAAAGCACGAAGCCGGGATACTTCCATTCGCCTTTCAGCACGTCGGTGAGGAGGTACTTGTTTTCGCAAACGAAATCTCCGTTGACGGCGTTGTAGGAGCACATCACCGCCGCCGGTTGTCCGATGGCGATGCCGATCTGGAAGGCCAGCAGATCGGTTTCGTGCATCACCCGCTTGTCGATGATCACGTTCACTTCATTGCGGCCGCTCTCCTGATCGTTGACAGCGTAATGCTTGATGTCGCCGATCACATGCTGCGCCTGCTCGCATTTGATGCGATTTCCGACCAGCGTTCCGGCCAGGATGGGATCTTCGCCGAGGTACTCAAACGTACGACCGTTGCGTGGCTCGCGGGTGATGTTAGTGCCGCCGCCGAGTGTCATGTTGTAGCCTTGTGCGCGCAACTCGCGACCAATCAAAGCGCCGTATTCACAGGCAGCCTGCGGGTCCCAACTCGCCGCCGATGCCAGTGCCGAGGGTAGCGCAGTGGAGTAGCGGCCATTCTCGGCGCTGCTGCGTACTCCGTAGGAGGCATCGCTCATCTGGATGATCGGGATGCCGAACCGTGGGATGCCCAGCACAAAGCCCGCGCCACCATTACCCAGATAGTAGTTCGGCCACTGCGCGCCCCAGCCTGGCATGCTATTGCCATGCACCAGGTCCATCTTCTCGTCGAGCGTCATGCGGCTCAACACCATGTTCGCGCGCTCGTCCGGAGAAAGAGTTCTGTCCATCCAGGGGAAGTTCGGTTTCGGGCTGTCTTTGGGATTCTGCGCGAAGGCAATGCCCAGCGAGAGGAGCAAGGAGAAGATAGCGAAGCGGAGAAGACGCGCACAAAACCGATTGTTCATTGGAGATTTGATACCTCGGTTCATGAATTATTCACGTACCACCATACCAGCAGGTGGCGAGTAGAGCTAACACAATGATGGGGTATGCCAGAGATTTTTATTGGATGGGCCGAGCGGACTCTGAGCTGGAAACATCGAGTCAAGCGGCGATCCCTCGGCTCAAGGGATCGGGGGCAACCGCGGGAAAGCAGATTCTTCGCAGGCTGTATCCCGCGGGGAATAACAAAAACATAGGACTTGCACGGCACCGCGTTGCCAGGACTACTGCGGCGGCGGTGTGGTCGGGATATATCCGTGAGGGCCGACTGGTGCCTCGCCCGGCTTAAGCTTACGGCAGCAACCGTTCACGGTGTCACCTTCCGGCAGATACACCTGGCCGTTGTAGCGGTACTCCTTCTGTTGCACGGTGTCGATGCATTTCCCCTTGGTGATGGTCGCGGTAAGGCCGCCACCGCTTCCGGTCGCCGGGCTGCCGTGCCACGACCACTGCCCATCGACATACATGAACTTGCCGATCCAGTACGTGTCGCCCTCGCTGATACCCAGTGTACGGGCTGCCGTGTCGCCGAACTGAAAGCTCCACCGCGGATTGTTGCCGAAGCAGACCATGTCGGGAACGTGCGCGGGTTGCGCCGGTGGCGCTGCCTGCTGCTTGCCGGTAGGAGCAGGGCTGTTCTGCCCGAATGGGCTGTCCTGGGCAGCGGCGCCCAGCGCTGAACACAGCAACAGGAATGCGAGAAAAGTGCGCAGAAATTTGATGGGCATAGAAGGCCTCCGGGGAATAAGTGATTGTAGACGCTGCTGCGGTTTTCGACAGCACCCTTCTGCGCGACGACACGCCGTTATGGCTTCACAGCCTCACCCGGTTCCGGCACTCCCAATTGGGTCAGCAGGAACGCCCAGTTGAAGGCCACCTCGTGGATGCGGTCATAACGGCCGCTCGATCCGCCGTGGCCTCCGTGCATGTTGGTATAGAAGATGAGCGGATTCTTATCAGTCTTCAAGGTGCGCAACTTTGCAACATACTTTGCCGGCTCCCAGTACATTACCTGGCTGTCGTCGAACGAGGTGCGCACCATGATCGCCGGGTAGTTCTTTGCCGCCAGATTGTCGTAGGGCGAATACGACAGCATGTAGTCGAACGCGGGCTCGGTGTTGGGATTGCCCCATTCCTCATATTCGGGAACCGTCATGGGCAGGGACGCATCCAGCATGGTGTTCATCACGTCGACGAACGGGACCTCGCACAACACCACGTGAAACAGATCGGGACGCATGTTGGTGACCGCGCCCATCAGCAGGCCGCCCGCGCTGCCGCCTTCTATCCCGATCCTGCCTTTCGAGCCATAGCCGTGGCTCGTCAGGTATTCCGCGGTTGCGATGAAGTCGGTGAACGTATTCTTCTTGTTCATCATCTTGCCGGCGTCGTGCCAGGGCTTGCCCATCTCGCCTCCACCGCGGATGTGCGCCAGGGCAACAATGAGTCCGCGATCAACCAGCGGCAGGCGCGCCGTGCTGAACGTTATCGGAAGCGAGAAGCCATACGAACCGTAGCCATAGAGATAAAGAGGGGCTTGGGCTTTGTCCTTCAGGTCTTTGCGATAGAAGAGCGAGATTGGGATTTTCGTTCCATCACTGGCGGTCGCGAAGACGCGCTCGGAGACGTAGTTGTCGCGGTTGAATCCGCCCGGCACTTCGTTTTGCTTCAGCAAAGTGGAATGTTTCGTGTTCACGTCGTAGTCGAAGACTGAAGGCGGTGTGACCAGCGACTGGTAGTTGTAGCGGAAGTTTGCGGTGTTGAACTCAGCATTGTTGGCAGGGGTGGCGAAGTATGCGGGTTCGGGGAACTTGAATTGACGCCGACGAACCGTCGCTGAACTGCACCACGCGGAACACCGGCAATCCTGCTACTACGCTCAGTCAACGCATAGAAATTCTGGAACACATCGAAGTCTTCCAGCGGAACATCCGGCCGGCTGGCTACAAGTTCCTTCCAGTTCTCTTTGCCCGGATTGGCCACAGGCGCGGTCACCAGACGGAATGTCTGCGAGGTGTCGTTGGTGCGGATGTAGAACGTGTCGCCGCGATGGTCGACGTAGTACTCGACGTTGTCGACGTGGGGCGCGATCATCTTCCACCGTCCGTCGGGCTGATCGGCCGGCAAAAAGCGCACATCGCTCGAGATGTGGCTGGCCGCCGTCAGCAACAGATATTGCTTGCTGCGTGTGCGACTGACGTAGATGTCGAAGCGCTCGTCTTTCTCCTCGTACACTACGGGATCCTGCTTGGCATCGCTTCCCAGCGTGTGCCGGTACAGGCGATAGCTGCGCTTCTGGACTTCATCCTCGACGGTGTAGAACAGCGAACGGTTATCGGCCGCCCACGCCAGCGAATCCACGCGCTCGGCGGTGTCCGGCAGGTCCTGCATGGTGCGCAGATCGCGGAGGTGCAGGTGGTATTGCCGGAATCCCACATTGTCGGTGGTGTAGGCCAGCAGGTTGCCGTCGTCGCTAACCGCCCATTGGCTCACCGCCATGAACTTCTGGCCCTCGCCCATCTGGTTCAGGTCGAGAATGATCTGCTCCGGGGCATCGAGCGATCCCTTCTTGCGGCAAAGCTGGTAATACTGCTTACCCTTCTCCGTTCGCGTGTAGTAGTAATAGCCGTCCTTGAGGAACGGAACCGTGTCGTCGCTCTCTTTAATATGGCTGACGATTTCGTCATAAAGCTTTTTCTGCCGCGCCTCGGTCGGCTTCATGACGAATTCGGCGTAAGCGTTCTCGGCTTCCAGCAGCGCCTTTACGTCGGGATTGGAGCGCTCCCGCATCCACGCGTAATCGTCGACCAGCGTCTTGCCGTTTACCGTCTTCTCGGTATGGATCTTCTTGGCGACCGGCGGCTTGACCTCAGCGCCTGCGGTACTTTGAGCTTGGGAGGTGGAATTCTCGAGGGCGGTTGTCGCGGGATTTTGTGAATTTGCCTGCATGGGTATGATGATCAGAGCTACCAGAAGAACTCGCAGCATGAACACTCCGTTGGACGTCGTTTCAAGACGTGCGATTAGACCAACGAGCGCTGATTATACGTGAGTTTCGCCAGGAGAGCCGCCCTGCGGGTGGCCTTACGAGCCCAGCGTCGGTCCCGGCGAAATCACGCGGCAGACGCTATGTTTCTCGGAGTGTTTTCCTGAATCGCCAACTGGTCTCCGACTGCGGTTGAAGTTTCGCCGATGACTCCAGAAGGCAACTCCAGCACGCACCGTGCCTTCCAGTGCAATCCGGTCATGCGGAAAGGCAGCATGGCGCGTCGCAAGTAGACGACTCGCCATTCGCTGTCGAGGAAGATCACGTCGATGGCGAAGTGCATGGCCACGGTATGGATGGCTTGCGACGGCATAATGAGCAGGCCTGTACCCGGTTCGAGGCGATCTTTACCCAGCAGTCCGACCATCCGGCGCACGGCGGTTGCCGCCACGCCGACACGCTCGCCCAGCACAGTGTTTCTGGTCCGGTTCAGAATTGTGACTCTCTTCATTATTATTCGACCTCACTTCCACCACATCGACAGGAATACGTAGAGCGTGCCTGCGGCTATGGCTAGCCCGTAGGGCATGCGCAGGGTACCGGGGTTGTCGAGATTCAGTTCCGGATGAGCCTGCAGGCCGGCCCGAGCATGGAATTGCAGCGCTCCGCCAACATTGATGAGCGTGTCCCGGACGCGACGCCGGTAAACGACGTACACCATGGCCAATACCCCGCCGCAGATCGCGGTGGCCAGCAGCATGACGAAAGCATCGCGCGGTCCCAGCAACGCCCCAATCGCCGCCACCAGCTTCACGTCACCGGCTCCCATGGCCCGCACGGCGTAAAACAGCAGGAAGACACCGCCCGCGAGGACGCAACCGGCCAGCGCGTTGCCGATTCCCTTCCACCCTGCCAGCAGCCCTTGCAACAAAACTCCACCGATGATTCCGGGATAGGTGAGCCAATTCGGGATGCGGCGCTCTCGCACATCGACCACCGCCGCGGCGGCAGCTAAGGCAAGCGCGATAGGGGCGAACACGATATCCGGACTCATGGTGCAACCCGACTCACAAAGACTTCCTCCATCCCTCGGACGAAGGTCTGTGCAAATGATCGGCGAGTCTGCTCGATGCTTGAATGCTTCGTTTTTGCGGTGAAGCGGAATTACTTTCGCAATCTGGAAGACGCGAAGTACCAGATGTTCTGGTCGGACGTGGAAGAGCTGGTGGAGTCAGGGAAGCCGAAGAAGAAGACGCGCTTCCGCTTTGCCGTCGTTAGGAGTACCCCCTCCCCCTCCCCCCTGTGTCCGTAAAATATTGAAAGCATAGGGGGCGAAAGGCGAAAGTCCCGGCAAAATATTGAAGACGCGGGAGTTGCGGGCAAAATATTGAGCCGCAACGAGTTGTGCGCTGAAAAAGCATGGTCAGGCGGCATCCCATGGCCTGCGAGGGTTGGCATCTCGTCAACTCGCGACCATCGCTGGTGTAGGCGCGGAAGGGTGCGTCCGGGTCTACGACTTTCCAAAGTCCCTTGGGCAACGGGACGCGCTCCCCGCGGCGGCGGTGATGCTTCTTCCTTTTCTTTGCGCTTTTCTGGACGGGGGATGTGATCGCACAATTGCCTGTGGGCAAATGTGAGCCACTGACGGTTCCGAGCGAGGGCGTTTGAGAGGTAGAACTCACTGTATCGTTGGCCGCGGCGAACGATACGGCTGGGGCACCCAGCAGGCAATTGCGGGCCGCGTCATCGGGAAGAACACCCGCATCTTGCAATGCGGTTTCGGGATCGGCCTCGAGATCGATACGTTTGGGCAGGTGATACTGCTGCTCGAAATCACGGAATTCGAGAGCGAGCATAGGAGCATCAGGCTTGACGGACTGACACATGCTCTGCGATGCGTGCTTGTTGTTCAGATTGATCGACGCCTGCTGCATGGCGTAGAGCACGAGTCCGGCGGCCTTATGGTCGATGCGTTTGTTGGCGAGGGGTTGACCACTTCGAAGAGCGTCACCTGAACAGAGTGCATGTCCTCGGGGAACGGCAGGTCGAGAGGATGGTCGGCGGCCAAGGCGCGGGCACGGGCCATGTTGAGGCGGCGTCCGCGAAGCTTGAGGTGGAAGTAACAGTAGTCGCGGCCACGCAGTGCGGGTGATTTGCAGTAGAAACCATCTTCCTTGAGATGGTCACAGGTACGTACAGACATACATCCTCCAAGTACAACAGGCCGACCGCGAAGAGCGGGCAGCGAAGCTAACAAAAATGCGCTCGAATACGCTCGGGCTGAAGCCCTCGCGGAAGAGTGTCGTCCCCGGGGGACTCGGGTCTTTCTAATCGCACGCTTTCCCACCGTTGAAACGGTGGGGTAAGCTCTTTCGTCCCGCGAGGCGGGACTGGATTGTCGTGGGTTCGGGGTCAATTGATGTCCACGGTCTTCATAGCCCACCCAATCGCCAAAAAAACGGCGACAAGGGTGGGGAACCCGGCCGCAGAAGTGGGTTGTCTCCAGATTGCCAGCCAGCCGGTCCCGGACTCCTTCCTCGACCGAAGGCAAGAAGCGTAGGATGACTTCATTCAAACGGGGGTGATTATGCAGCAGGGTATGACCAGAGTCAACGCTTCGGAAGAGACCATCAAGGTTGGTCCGCTAGGGATCCGATTCCTACTCACCGGAGATGATTCCAACGGGAGCGTCTCGGTGTTTGAGGTTCTGGTCCCGGTTGGGCAGAAGCTGGCGGCGCCGGCCCACAAGAACGACGCCTACGAGGAGGTCCTCTACGGTATCGAGGGCGTCCTTACCTGGACGGTCGACGGAACGCCCATCGAGGTTGGTCCCGGGCAGGCGCTATGCATCCCGCGAGGCGCAGTGCACCGCTTCGATAATCTGGGCAACGAGGATGTGAAACAGCTCGCCGTCATATCCCCTGCGATCATGGGCCCCGCGTACTTTCGAGAAGCCGCCGCGGTACTCGCCGCTGGCGGTCCGCCTGATCGCGCGAAAATGACGGAACTCTTCCGCCGTCATGGCATGACGGTGGCCGTGCTACCCGCCGGGTGAAATCGCGGGGTAGGATTGGGCGACGCGACGCGGCTAAGTTTTGCCGTCCCGCGAGGCGGGACTGGAGTGTCGTGGGGTTGGGGTCAATTGATGTCCACGGTCTGTAGCGCCCACCCTTTTGCTTCGCAAAAGGATGGGGCACCCACATCTATTTTTGATTGACGCGGTAAGGGTGGGGCACCCGCCGCCCTTGCCACACGCCGCGCGCAAAACCGGCGCACGGCGTAAGCGTGGCCGCGGGCTGGGGCGTTGGGGCGAGCAGCAGCCGGGACTCGGCCCGCCGTGGATCGTGTCTCCCACTCAATCGAAAGGCGCGATTGAGTGGGGCACCCGGCAGAGTCAAATCGCGCGGTTGGCAGAGAACAGCGCATCCCCGAGATATAAGTAATCCCAAGTAAACTGCAAGGTCAGATCATGGCTCCGACTTTGAAGCTTGAGATACTCCGAAAAAATTGGATGAATAACGAACTCCCATTCCGACATTTCGCTCTCTTCGACCCCGTCGACGAGACTCGATCCCTCGTTGAAGGAGAATGCATCCTGGTGATTTACGCGTAACTGCTGCGTCAAGGGGGCGTCCGACCGCACCCCCAGAAAACCAATGTCATACAGAAATTGGACTCTCTGAGCAAAACTAGAAACATCGCCGGATGATCCGCCGAATTCTAGCGGTATCACTATCTCACGCAAGGTGGCGAAATCGATAACTGGAGGTCGTCGCCGAAAGGCGTCAACGATTGCTCGAATATTGCCTACCGTATGTTGAAATTCAGCGAGAAACTCGCTTTCAATCACCTGCCTAGTTCTTCGACCTATGCACGTCCGAATTGCCTCAGTCGTTATTTCATGATCCCACCTCTTCATGTCTTCCGCCAATGCCAAAAGAGCTGCGTAATACATCAATACCTCTCGTGGCCTCCAGAAAGTATGGCGCAAAATATAAACAAACAGAGGCATCCTATACATCTTTCTGTTGTGCTCAAATTCAATCTCGACTGGCAGGCCATGGAAAGCCTTGTGCCGCAATATCTCATCAAGTCGCTCCGTGGGACTAGTTCCTTGCTTCGTTTCATAACTCGCTAGCACCTCAAGTCGCTTTCTAACCAAGATCGCTAGTTCAATTCCCGACCAATTCAGGGTGCACCACCTGTGCCACCTTCGATAACTATCTCGCTCGATCCGATTCAGCTCCATGAACCGGTCTTGAGGAACGCTAATGCAGAAATCGAGCATGGCAAAAAAGTAGTCATGGCTCTTGCTCTTGCCATCAACCACTAGCTGCAATAATGAACGCAGCCAGTCGATCTCAAAGTGGGTACGTCGGCGCAAGCTTTCCTCATTGTGAGCACGGAAGGCATCAGCTCGAAATCGGTCGAAGGCGCTGTCGAATCCATCTAGCGTTACCAAAAATCTCCTATTAAAGGTCTGCACAAGTTGTCTGAAGCAATCTAGTACTTCGCGTCCAAACACAAAAGTCAAATACCGTTCCCGATTAAAGCGGACATCAATATCTACGAGGAAGACAGACGCCTCGTCCCTGGCCCCATCAATACAATCACGTAGAAAGGCCATGGTCTTGTTGAAGGCGAACGCAAATAAGTGGTCAAGCCCCCATTCATTTTGGGCCGTAATCTCATTCATGAATGTTTCAATCGGCGGCATCAATTGGCATTGGATATCTGTAAGGCGTTTGTCCACGGCCAGCTGCTGCATCACCTGCAATGTGCCCAAGACAAGTAGAGCCTCCCATGTATACTCAAAAGCGCGGTCGCGCGCGACTGCGGTGTTGACATCAGACCGAAACTGCGGTTCGCTATAAAGGGAGTAAAGGCCTTCCAAATTAAATTCGTTGACTACGATATTGATAACACTCTGATATCTATCGGGGTTAGTGAGAGGAAAGACTTGTGTCAACGTTGACTTACCGCTACCTTTTCTCCCTACAACAAAATATGACAACTGGCTGAAGATGCGCTCATACGAGTGAGTCTTCACGAGTATATTCCGCAGATAATCATTACCCGCAAATGCCGGATCGTTGAAACTGGCCTTGAGGTCGACGAAGAGACGGTCGTAATATGACTTTGACAGTTTCGCAAATCCGGATGTGCCCACTGCCGCGATCGCGTGAATTTGGGACGCTAGGACTTCGATTTGCGAGCGAATCTGACTTTGCATATGTTGATTGATGATGAACTCGCCCGTGGATTTCTGTCTCACTCGCAGCGCTGTCAAATCGAGTTGCTTGAGCGTCCCAAGTGCATCTGGTGTTGACTGCGAACGGGTGCCAGCGAACAGGACAGGGACTATCTCGAAGTGCGACTCGGAGCCGTCTGTTCGTTCGCCACCAACACCTTGCGATGAATACCTATCCCATATCCGCTGAAACTCCTCATAAGAGCCTCCCGCTCTCTCGAGGATCTTCGTTTTGTAAGGCGGTGTAAGTATGATGATAACCACGTCTACATTGTCTAGCATGGCCATGAAGTCTTTGAAGCTCTTTCCATACGGGAGATGCTGATCGTAAAAGACTTTCGCATTTTGCCCGAGAACCTCGGAGAGTAGGTGAATAAGATAACTGAGCGAAGGGCGGTCTATATTGTCGTGGCAGTAAGATATGAAGCACGTCTTCATGAGGGTGTCCGTTCGCTGGTGGTCTTGAGATTAGAAGAAGCGTCAACCGCAGACGACCAGAGAGCTACGATGTTAGATACGGCAGGACAGTATATCTGGAATTGTTCATTGTGTTACCACATTCTTGCATTTAGTTTAGTCGGCTGCACTTTCGTGGGAGGCTTTTTGAACGGCCCGCGGGACTGTTGGGTGGTGCTGCCGGTAGAGATAGATAGAAGGTGCAGAGTGTAGCCTTCCGAAGATATCCGTAGCATCGCGGAAGCAAGCGAGGTCACGCGGCGATGGCGAACCCTGAACATCTCGCAATCCTCAAGCAAGGGGTCGAGCAGTGGAATAAGTGGAGAGAAGAGACATCGCGGATGTCGGCGCCGGACCTCGAGCGCGCAGCGGACCTTAGCGAGGCGGACCTCCGCGGGGCGAACCTCGGCGGGGCGGACCTCAGCCGGGCGAACCTCAGGGGCAAGCCTCAGCCGGGCGAACCTCAGCGAGGCGAACCTCGGCGGGGCGGACCTCAGCGAGGCGGACCTCCGCGGGGCGAACCTCAGCGGGGCGAACCTCAGCGCGGGCGGACCTCACGCGGGGCGAACCTCGAGCCGAGGCGAACCTCCGGCGGACGAACCTGACCTGGGCGAACCTCAACGGGGCCGACTTCACTGCGGCTCAGCGCTGGATACACGATCTTCGCTGATGTCGATCTGAGCGTTGCCAAGGGTCTCGAAACCGTCAGCCACGACGGGCCGTCCACCATCGGCATTGACACCATCTACAAATCGCACGGCAAGATTCCCGAGGTCTTCCTGCGCGGCTGCGGCGTGCCCGACGAGTTCATCGCCTACATCGGCTCGATGGTGGGGCGGCCCATCGAGTTCTACTCCTGCTTCATCAGCTACTCGACCCACGACCAGGAGTTTGCCGAGCGGCTGCATGCCGACCTGCAGGCCAAGGGCGTGCGCTGCTGGTTTGCGCCGCACGATATTCAAGGCGGGCGGAAGATCCACGAGCAGATCGATGAGGCCATTCGCACCTATGACAAGCTGCTGCTGATTCTCTCCGAGCACAGCATGAGCAGCAATTGGGTGAAGACGGAAATCGCCAACGCGCGGGAACGGGAGGAGCGGGAAGCGAAACAGTTGTTGTTCCCGATCACGCTGGTCGCGGTCGAGGAGGTGAAGCAGTGGAAGCTGTTTGACGCCGATCGGGGCGTCGACTCAGCCCGCGAGATACGCGAGTACTTCCTTCCCGACTTCAGGAACTGGGACAAAGATAACCGCGCGTATCAGGCGGCGCTGGAGAAGCTGATACGGGATTTGAAGGCGGGGGCCAGTGGCCAGTAGTCAGTAAAGTCAAAGGCCCCGCTCAAGCAAAGGCTGCTTGAGTGGGGCACCCGGCGGGATAGGCTCGTCCCACGAGGCCAAGGCTAAAGCCCCCGGTGGTGGGTGGCTGTATTCACCGGCCTAAAGGCCGGTGCTTCCACCGGGCGCAGCAGGTCCCTCGAATCGGATCGGGACCGTGACTCCCGATCCTCGCTCAGGATGACGAAATGGTAGAGGCGTTGGCGGTCATTCACCCACGGCTGATATACCTATCCTCATGCCCGATAAAGACAATCCGCTACCGCATCCCAATCAGCGGGTGCCGCTGGCTTATGAGAACAAGAAGTTTCTGAACGGACCGGACGGCCGCATTCTGCGCATCCTGGCCGAGTATCAGGAGCCGCTGTCGAAGTTTCGGCGCGAGCGCATTCAGGACACCATCGTGTTCTTCGGCTCGGCTCGTTTTCACAGCCGCGAACAAACGGAGCAGGCACTACGGGAGTTGCGGGCTACTGGCGGCGATACTCCCGAGGCGCAGGAACGGATGCGGCGCGCCGAGTCGGACCTGGAGAATGCGCGCTGGTACGAAGACGCGCGCCAGTTGTCGTTCAAGATCGCGAAGTGGACCCAGACCATCAGCCAGCCGCGCCATCGCTTTGTGGTCTGCACCGGCGGCGGGCCGGGCATCATGGAAGCGGCCAACCGCGGCGCGTCGGAGGCGGGCGGCAAAACCATCGGGCTCAACATCAACCTGCCGTTCGAGCAGATTCCGAATCCTTACATCACGCCGGAGCTGAACTTCGAGTTTCACTACTTCTTTATGCGCAAGCTGTGGTTTGCGTACCTGGCCAAGGCGCTGGTGGTGTTTCCGGGGGGCTTTGGGACCTTCGACGAGATGTTCGAGCTACTGACCCTGGCTCAGACTGAGAAGCTCGCCAAACACATCGGAGTAGTGGTTTACGGCAAGGAGTATTGGGACAAGATCGTCAACTTCCAGGCGCTGGTTGATGCCGGAACCATTTCGGCCAAGGACCTCGACCTGATCCATTGGGCGAACACCCCGGATGAGGCGTTCAAGTTCCTGAGGGCCGATCTGGAGCAGCACCATATTGAGCATTCCAGCTCGGTCGAAAAGGAGCCGGAAATCGCCAAGACCCGGCCATGAAGGGGGCAGTTAACGGTGAATTAAGGTAGGCGGGGAAATTTGACTCACGAGCAAAAATCGCCGCTCGCGGGTGGACAATTTCCCCCCGAAACGCCAAAACCACCACTTTGGTTACATGCGCGAAATCCTGACTCAGTGTACAGTTATGCCCGCATGCACTTCGGACTCGAAGTAGTAGGACGGAGCGACGTTGGCCGGGTTCGTCCGTCGAATGAGGACTGCTATGGCTTCGACCTGCGACACGGCGTCTTTGTAGTTTGCGACGGCATGGGGGGACACGCGGCCGGCGAAGTAGCCAGTAAAATCGCGGTCGATACCGTGCTTTCCTACTTTCGCGACAAAGAGCCGCTGGCGGCCGATGCCAGCCTGGCGGACGCTCCGCTGGGAGCGCAAATGCTCTCGGATTCGGTAAACAAGGCGAACGAGTCGATCCTCGAATACGCCGATGGGCATTCGACCGCCTCGGGCATGGGAACCACTTTGGTAGCAGCCCGGTTCCTCGACGGGAAGTTCACCATCGCCCACGTTGGGGACAGCCGCATCTACCTTCTGCGCGATGGCGCCTTGCTCCAACTGACCGAGGACCACTCGCTGGTGATGGAGCAGGTGAGGCGCGGTGTCCTTACCATGGAAGAGGCGAAGAAGTCGTCGGCACAACATATCATCACCCGCGCTCTCGGCACTGAAGACAACATCCCGCCTGACCTTGCCGAGTTTCCCGCCCTGGATGGCGACATTCTGCTGCTCACCACCGATGGCATTCTGCGGCATATCGACGACGACCAGATCCACGACATCCTTGCCAACACTCAGCCGCTGCAGGCCGCCTGCGACAAGCTGGTTGAGGCGGCGCTCGATGCCGGCGGTGAAGACAACGCTACCTGCGTCATGATCCGAGTGAAGGCGGAAAACGGCGACAATCCGCTGACCAGCAGCAACTGATTCTCTCCCCGCAGCCCTCTGGTACACTCGACTGTTTTGGTTGTGCGGTCGAGCCGCACAGGGGGCAATCATGGAAATCAAGACGGTGGGTGTGATCGGCGCGGGCACCATGGGCAACGGCATCGCACACGTTTTCGGGAAATGTGGATATGACGTCCTGCTGGTCGATGTCGAGCAGCGCTTCCTCGATCGCGGACTGGCTACGATCCGCAAGAACCTGGAGCGCGAGGTCAACAAGGAGAAGATCACCGCCGAGGTGCGCGATGCGGCCATCGCCCGCATCACCGCGACGGTGGACCGTACGCAACTGGCAGGCAGTGACTTCATCGTGGAGGCGGCCAGTGAGCGCTTCGAGATCAAGTCGGAATTGTTTCGCGACCTCGACCAGATGTGCCGGCCCGAGGTGATTCTGTCATCGAATACGTCGTCGATCTCGATCACCAAGCTGGCAGCGGTGACCAAGCGTCCTGATAGGGTCATCGGGATGCACTTCTTCAACCCGGTCCCGATGATGACGCTGGTCGAGGTGATTCGCGGCTTGGCAACTTCGGACGAGACATACGCCACCGTGAAGCAGCTAGCGGAGAGTCTGGCGAAAACGCCGGTCGAGGTCAACGATGCGCCGGGATTCGTTTCGAATCGCGTTCTGATGCCGCTGCTGAATGAGGCGATGTACGCGGTGATGGAGGGCGTGGCCACTCCCGAGGCTGTCGACACGGTGTTCAAGCTGGGCATGGCGCATCCCATGGGGCCGCTGACGCTGGCCGACTTCATCGGACTCGACGTCTGCCTCGACATCATGCGGGTAATGCACAACGGTCTCGGCGATCCCAAGTACCGTCCTTGCCCGCTGCTGATCAAGATGGTCGATGCGGGATGGCTGGGGCGGAAATCGGGTAGAGGGTTTTACCAATACTAGGCATCATGGCCGACACCTCATCCCGCACTAACCCGCTGATCTACGTCTTCGCAGCGCTGTGCGGACTGTTCTCCGGCTGGGTCAACCAGACGGTGGACGACGCGTTGCTGACGGCGCTCTGCATGTTAGCGTTCGCCATGTTGCTGGGCGTCTGGAAGCCGCAACGGCCGTGGCGTTGGGTATTGCTGGTGTGGATCGGCGTGCCCCTCGTGCTGGCGTACTACCACTTCATCGTGAAATGGCCGCATGATCGCGGACAGGTGTACGGCGCGTTCCTGCAGATCCTCGCCGCCAGCGCCGGAGGCTTCGGCGGGCACTTCATGCGGCAGATGATCGACAACGTGTTTCTGAAGAAGGAAGGGTGAATCGTCCGGGGCTGGACGGCTCAAGCTGCGCCCTTCAAAACCTGGCCGAGGGCGACTTTTTCCGCAGCCCCTGAAGTGGTGCCCTGATACAAAGCCGTTCAGAAT
>CAVZYS010000010.1:0-88940 GCA_963779555.1 uncultured Acidobacteriaceae bacterium | reverse complement strand
AAAACCCCGCTCAACGCCTTCGACTTCGCTCACAGTTGAACGGGACACGCGGCCTTCCGGGGTACCCCCTGCCCATCATGAAAACAAAGGACTTAGCGCACGACTGTGTGCAAGTTAGCTCAAACAAAAGACTTATACGTAAAGTTGTACAAACAAATAGTTTAGCGTGTGCTACGCGACGGTTTCGGTGCATCGAGTTCCGAAACGGGAAGTTGTCAAAGAGCTTGGTCGCCCACTGGCCGAGGCCGAGTGCGGGGCAGAGACACGAGTGCCGCGCCCACTCTTCGCTTGTAAGCCAGGACGAAACAGCAGGGCAAGAAAAACCGCAGGCGGAAAAAACTAAAGTAACCCGGGGCAGGGGCCAGTGGTCAGGCTCGGGCTACGCATTTCCAAGAGATGACGCAAAAGACCCCGCCCCGCCGGAAGGAAGGCGGGATGGGCCACCCTCTCATGTAAGTTCATTCGCAACAATAAGTTGACGGGGTGGGCCACCAGCCGCGGACCGAGGCAAGATACACCAATCCCTCTCCTCGCAGCCATGGTTCACTCGATGGAGGCGGATGTGCAAGGGCGCTGGTCACCGTGGGGTGTGATAGCCGGAAGTTGGCAGTGGTCGATTGTTGGGTGTTAAGATATATGTGGGCCACCGGCGTAACAATTAAGTTGACGGGGCGGGCCACCCGCCCGTGCCCTTAAGGCGCCTGACTTTTCCTAACCTCGGAAGAACCAGTGGACTCCGTACTTGTCGGCGAGATGTCCATAGATCCCAAACGGCACGTCTCGCAAATCATCAAGGAGTATCGGGTCGGCTCCGACTGCGAGTTTGTCGAAGATGTCTTTGAGTTCGCGATATGTTTTGCCGGTCAGATACATGCAAACCGTATTCCCCTGTTTGGGTGTTCTCGTCGGGTGCAGCCAGTCTGTGGCCGAAAACTCGATCGAGTCATTCTTGAGGTGTGCATAGGCAACCTTGCCATGCTGTTCCGGCGGCATCTGTTCCTTCATTGGCGTGTCGCTCACCTTAACAATGGTCAGATCACCTCCCAAACAGGATTTGTAAAATTCCATGGCTTGCGCACAGTGGCCGTCGAATAGCAGAAAGGGCATCAGGGTCAACACGGGCAGCTCCTATTGGTAAAGTTCCAGCGGTTCCCTGGCAGTAGTATCCTCTTTTTCGCCTGGGGCCGGCCACCCGCCCGATTTGGTTGACTTTCGTTGTCATATCTGACAACATTTGAAAAGATGCCGATGTAGATACCGAGAAACCATGACCCGACCGACACGGCCCATCTCGTGGATTAAGGCGGCGCTGAAGGAGTTCGAGAAGATTTCCGGAAGGAGCGCGATCGATCTGCCTCGCGGCCTTGACGATCGCCGCTGAAGGAGCCAAGGCCGATATTGCCAAGCCCATGCGTGGCCTGGGTTCGGGCGTGTTCGAGATCGCGCTGCCGTTTCGAGGCGATGCGTTTCGCGTGGTCTATGCCGTGCAACTCGGCGACGAGATCTGGGTGGTGCATGCGTTCCAGAAGAAATCGACGCAGGGCATCAAAACGCCGCAGCACGAGATAGAACTGATCAAAGACCGTTTGAAGCGGCTGAAGGAGATGTTGCGATGAAGAGCGAGAAGCTGGAAGTGGTACGGGGGAGCGGAAATGCGTTCCGGGACCTTGGGCACAAGAGCGCGGATGCAGAGCAGTTCAAGGCCATCCTGGCCGCGGAGATCATCAAGGCGCTCGCCCGGGACCGCCTGACCGTGCGTGCAGCGCATGCGCGGACCGGCATTGCCGCGGCTGACTTCTCGCGTATACGCAACGCCGACCTCGGGCGCTTCACGGTGGATCGCCTGATGTCGGTGCTGAACCGTCTGGGCTCGCGGGTGGAGGTGAAGGTCCGCGTACATCGCGTTACAGCCACCGTGCCAGGGGCGCGCGTGGGAGCGTAGAATTATCCGAGGTTGGCGTCCAAAAGAGGGACGCGGAGTGGGCCGCCGAGCTTTAACTCAACTGATCTCTTGATCCCCATCTCTGGTGACTGTAGGGTGTTCGCATGAAACCGAGAGCCCTTGCCGACCAAATCGTGGACCTCGCCCGAAACGGAAAAATACCCACACCGTTTGGAGTCAACGATGTCCGGAGTCACTTAAGTGGCTTCAGAGAGTCGCACTTGAGAACGGTTCTGTCGAATTATGAGCGGGACGGCGATATGGTGGTCCGTGCAGGACAGCGGGCGAGATTCGAGCGCGTCAGCGAGGGGTTATACAAACCCGTGTAGGGATTTCTGCGCCGAGCCGCGAAGGTTGCATGGTGCGCCACCCGCCCCCGTTCCTCATTTGGTACCCTGTAAGCGCCTTGACATCCTTAAGGCGGGTGTTATTCTTTGTGGGCATCCACTTCCTCAGGAGTTGCATCATGAGCTGCGTGGCCACTGTCGATGTTCGGGACGACGTTTACTCGGAGATAAGGGACCATCAGCCTACCCCGATGGAATTGCTCGTGAGATTCCGTGGCACCATTGGGTACCAGCTTCTTCAGGATATTCTGCGCTCGATGCTAGAGAACGGTGAGATTCAACTTGGATCCGACCAACGGTTGCGAATTCGCCGCTCCGCATAAAGATCTGCAGCAAGATTGTCCGATCCCACACTACGTAGGCTCCGGCTCTATGATGACTCACCCAAAGAGGGCGACGACCGGACCGACTTTCAGCGTGATCGAGACATAATTCTCTACACAACCGCCCTGCAGCGTCTTTCCGGGATTACCCAAGTGGCATCGGGTGAGACTGGTCATGTCTTTCATAACCGACTTACCCACACGTTGCAAGTTGCCCAAGTTGGAAGACGACTCGCAGAGAAATTACATATCAAACAGAAAGACCTGGTCGAATTCTATGGCGGGATCAGCCCGGATGTCGTTGAGGCCGCTTGCCTGGCGCATGATTTGGGGCATCCTCCTTTTGGACATCTGGCCGAGTCTGTACTCAACAAAATGGCGGGCGAACCAGCAGGTGGGTTCGAAGGTAATGCTCAGAGTTTCCGCATAGTGACGGAACTGGCATTTCGGTCCGAAGCATACAACGGACTGAATCTTACATGGCAGACACTCGAAGCAATTCTCAAGTATCCGTGGACATTCGCAGCCCGAACCGACAAGGATATAAAAAAGTGGGGTGCTTACGATAGCGAGATCGTCGCTTTTCAGCACGCAACGGGTCAAGAGAGCGCAGGCCCAGTCAGGCGGTCACCGTCAGCGGAGATAATGGATTGGGCCGACGACCTAACTTATGCAATTCATGACATAGAGGACTTCTACAGAGCCGGCATAGTTCCGCTTCATGCACTTCGGCCTCCAGATCCAGGTTCCGCCCCGGACG
The DNA here is from genome assembly GCA_963779555.1 of uncultured Acidobacteriaceae bacterium. Taxonomy (GTDB): domain Bacteria; phylum Acidobacteriota; class Terriglobia; order Terriglobales; family Acidobacteriaceae; genus DASRAA01. Next base: position 85,568 of record CAVZYS010000010.1, on the reverse strand, counting down.
CAGAGCGTAATCGATTCCTCGAGTACATTTGTACTCGGAAGCACCGAATCCCCGCTCTAGCCAAGTTGGAAAAATCCGAGATTGATAAGATATTCGCGAACCTCCTGCTGCCTCATTTTACCTTGGATAAGCCCTACGAAGGCACCCGTGATGACCGTGCTCGACTCCGTTCGTTCACCAGTATTCTGGTTGGACGCTATATCAATGGTTTGCAGTTGAAGGAATCGTCGCCGGGCCAAAAAACTGTCAGCATTGACCCCGGTTACGAATGCGAGATAGCGATCTTAAAGCAATTAACTTGGTGCTACGTTATCGAAGCACCGGCATTAGCGGTTCAACAGCACGCGCAGAAGCAAGTTATAAAGACGCTGTTCTCCGTATTTATGCACGAAACAAGGGCCAACCCTTCGCGGCTCTTGCCAGCTTATTACCGCGAGCGCCTAAAGCTGATCAAGAAAGATCAGGAAGATTACACCGTCTCGGCAAAGCGCATGGTGGTCGACCTGATCGCGGGCATGACCGAGTTTCAAGCTCTTTCTCTTTATCAGCGGCTACATGGCATTACGCAATCGTCAGCCATGGACAAAGTTCTAGTCTAGACGGTAGCAGTGTTCTAGGAGTTGAACGGGGTGGGCTTGCGCCCACCCCGCTTCGAATCAATTCAATTGAGACTCCAGTAACGCGGGGCTGAAGGCCCGCACTACCCTACACCAACTACACCAGCCCCTGGTCCAGCATGGCGTTGGCGACCTTCAGGAAGCCGCCGATGTTGGCGCCGTTGACCAGATTGCCGGGCGTGCCGTACATCTCGGCCGTCTCGTAGCAGTTTTTGTGGATGGCGATCATGATCTTGTGCAGACGATCGTCCACTTCCTCGCGGGTCCAGGTCAGGCGCATGCTGTTCTGCGACATTTCCAGACCTGAGGTGGCGACTCCACCAGCATTGGCTGCCTTGGCCGGGCCATAGAGCAGTCCGGCTTCGAGGAACAGCTTGGTGGCTTCGAGCGTGCTCGGCATGTTCGCGCCCTCGGCAACCAGCTTGCAGCCGTTGTTGATGAGGTTGGTGGCATCCTTCACGTTGATTTCGTTCTGGGTGGCGCTCGGGAACGCGCAATCCGCCTTGATGTTCCACAGCGGGTTGTAGCCGAGTTTCACGTCGGACGGCATGAAGATGGCCTTCTTGTACTGGTCCGTATAGTCGCGGATGCGGCCACGGCGGACATTCTTCAGATCCATGACAAAGGCCAGCTTCTCGCGGTCGATGCCATCGGGATCGTACACAACGCCGTCGGAGTCGGAGACCGTGACCGGCTTGGCGCCGAAATCAAGCAGCTTCTCGACGGTGTACTGCGAAACGTTGCCGCTGCCGGAAACCAGGCAGATCTTGCCTTCGAGCGTGTCTTTGCGGGACTTCAGCATCTCGTTGGCGAAATACACGCAGCCGTAGCCGGTGGCTTCGGGACGAATCAGCGAGCCGCCCCAGGCCAGGCCCTTGCCGGTGAGCACGCCGGCGAATTCGTTGCGCAGCCGCTTGTACTGGCCGAACAGGAAGCCGATCTCGCGTCCGCCCACGCCGATGTCGCCGGCGGGAACGTCGGTGTCGGGACCGATGTGGCGGCTGAGTTCGGTCATGAAGCTCTGGCAGAAGCGCATGACTTCGTTGTCACTCTTGCCCTTGGGATCGAAATCGGTGCCGCCCTTGCCGCCGCCCATGGGCAGCGTGGTGAGCGAGTTCTTGAATACCTGCTCGAAAGCGAGGAACTTCAGGATGCCGAGGTTGACCGAGGGATGGAAGCGCAGGCCGCCCTTGTAGGGGCCGATGGCGCTGTTCATCTCGATGCGGAATCCGCGATTGACCTGGATGTTGCCATGGTCGTCAAACCACGGAACGCGGAACATCAGGACGCGCTCGGGTTCCACGATGCGCTCGAGAATCCGCTCCGAGATGTACTCGGGGTGGCGCTCCAACACAAGGCGCAGCGACTCCATGACTTCCTGTACGGCCTGGTGGAATTCCGGCTCGGCCGGGTTCTTCGCTTTCACCAGTCCCATTACTTCGTTGATGTAATCGCCCGGAGTCTTGATTCCAGGCGACGTCATTATTCCTACTGTCATAAAAGGTCCTCCTACGAACCCTAACTTCTAAGTTCACTGCTTAACCAAACACACTCGTGGGCCAAGACTCTCGGTTTACGACTTCGCTTAACCCGCACTTGGCGACACAGAGTATTGGAGTCCCGATTGGGCGGCTCTGCCGTGACCGCTATCACCCCAGCAGGTGATAATCTCGCAAAACGTAACATTTGTAACAGCCGAGCCCGAAGCAAAGTACACCAAATCCGGGCAGGAAACAACGGCGGATTGGGGCCACGTGCCGCGAGAATCATCATGGGTTGGGAAACAAGCGTTGATGCGCGCGCGGGCATGCGAGCGGCGCAACGAAGGTGCGGAAAAGCAGATCCCCCGGGGGCCCAAAAAACCTCAAGGGATGACAAACGTGAAGGGCTTTAGTCGCTGGCCTAAAGGCCAGCCCTTCCACCCAGTTTGTCTTGATTTCAGCGGCGTGTATCACGTCTGGCGTACCCGCGAAATACCCGATTCTGACCAGCAGATATCCTGATAGCCCCTATCAAATGTTCTTATTAGCTCTGGGCAGGCTTCTCCTGCTACGTTAGAGGACTCATGACAAGCGCACCGCTCCAAGCTCTCCATCGCGGACTCTTTGAGGGCTACGATACAGGTGCGTTTTTCGACGAGATGTTCGTGGCACCGGGTGAGCCCCGGCCGCATTACGCCAAACTGTTCCAGATGCTGGAATCGATACCCCAGGGGCAGTTCGACGAACGCCGCAACCTGGCCGACATCGCGTTTCTGCTGCAGGGGATTACCTTCACGGTTTACAGCGACGGCACAGGCACCGAGCGGCTTTTCCCGTTCGATCTGATCCCGCGCATACTTCCGCACTCGGAATGGAGCCGCATCGAACGCGGCCTTTCGCAACGCGTGGTGGCGCTCAACCTCTTTCTGCAGGATGTTTATGGGCAACAGCGCATCCTGAAGGAGCGAAAGATTCCGCGTTCGCTCGTCTACTCGTGCCGTCATTTTCATCGGGAGATGATCGGCGTCGAGGTGCCACACGGCATTTACACCCACATTTGCGGCATCGACCTGGTGCGCTGCACGAAGACCGGCGACTTCCTGGTGCTGGAAGACAATGTTCGAACCCCGAGCGGGGTTTCGTATGTGCTGGAAAACCGGCAGGTGATGACGCGCACGTTCCCTGACGCGTTTCAGTCCTACGAAGTGCTGCCGGTTCATCACTACCCTACAGAGCTGTGCCGCATCCTGCGCACGCTGTCGCCGCGCGGCGAGGCCAACGCACAGGTTGTGCTGCTGACGCCGGGCATTTACAACAGCGCGTATTTCGAGCACAGCTTTCTGGCCCAGCAGATGGGCATCGAGTTAGTGGAGGGCCGCGATCTCATCGTCGATGCCGGCATGGTGTACATGAAGACCATCCATGGATTGCAGCGCGTGGATGTGATCTATCGCCGGGTGGATGATGAGTACCTCGATCCGCTGGTCTTCCGTCCCGAATCGCTTATGGGCGTGCCCGGCTTGATGGGCGCCTATCGTGCTGGAAACGTTGCGCTGGCCAATGCCGTGGGCAACGGCGTGGCCGACGACAAGGCGGTGTGCGCGTATGTGCCCGACTTCATTCGCTTCTACCTGGGCGAGGAGCCGATCCTGGGGACGGTGGAAACTTACCTCTGCTCGCGCCCCGATGACTTGCGCTACACGCTGGCCCACTTGCCCGAACTCGTGGTGAAAGCTGTCGGTGAGTCGGGCGGATACGGCATGTTGATCGGTCCAGCATCGGACGAGGAGACCATCGAGATTTTCCGCAAGAAGATCGAGGCCGACCCACGGAATTACATTGCGCAGCCAGTGATCGGTTTGTCGCGGGTGCCTTCCTACGATGTCGAATCCAAGCGCATGGCAGGAAGGCACGTTGACCTGCGTCCCTACTGCCTGTATGACGGCCAGGGCGTGACCATAGTTCCCGGTGGCCTGACGCGTGTGGCCTTGAAGCCAGGTTCGCTGGTGGTGAATTCTTCCCAGGGGGGTGGCAGCAAGGACACCTGGGTCCTGAGGGAAGACTCCTGAGTACGGTAATGTTGTCGCGCATCGCGGATTCGATGTTCTGGCTGGCGCGTTACATGGAACGCGCCGAGGACACCGCTCGGATTCTCGACGTCAACTATCACATGTTGCTGGAGCAGTCGGCGGTCCCCTACCGCCTGCGCTGGGAACCGCTGGTCATCATGGCGGGCGAGCAGGAGCGATTTGACCAGTTCTATGAGGAGGCGAATGCGCAGACAGTCTACGAGTTCCTCGCCTTTCGTCCTGACAATCCCAACTCCGTCGTGCAGTGCATTACCAAGGCCCGCGAAAACGCGCGCACCATTCGCGACCGCATCTCGCGCGAGATGTGGGAAGACATCAACGGCCTCTACCATTCGGTGACCCGCTTCGATCCCGCCGAGCAGATGTCCAGCGGGCCACATCGTTTTTGCGATGCCGTCAAGTTCGGCTGTCATCGCTTTTTTGGCGTAACCGATGCCACCCTGCCGCATGACGAAGGTTGGGACTTCCTGAAGATTGGCTGGTCGCTGGAGCGTGCCGAAATGACGGCGCGCTTGGTGGACCTGCAATTCCAATCGCTGCTGGAGACGCCATCCGTCGGCGGCCCGGCTGACAATCACCAGTGGATGGCGGTGCTCAAGTCGGTGGGGGCCTACGAAGCCTATCGTCGCGAGTACCATTCTCCAATCGAACCGGAACGCGTCGCCGAGATGCTGATCCTGCACTCCAAGCATCCGCGCTCGATCCGCTTTAGCATTACCGAGTTGCAGACCGGCCTACGCGCTATCAGCGGCACCGGACCGGGTTTCTATGCGAACGAGGCCGAGCGGCTCACTGGCAAAGTTCTGGAGAGTCTGCGCTACGACACGGTCGAAGAGATTTTCAGCCGCGGGTTGCACAGCTACCTAACCGATCTTCTCGCCAACTGCCAAGCCATCGGCGAAGACATTGCCGGCACGTATTTCTACTATGGAGCTGCCAAATGAACCGCTTTCACCTCGTGCATGTGACCGAGTTCGTTTACGATGGCCCGGTATCGGAAAGCTACAACGAAGTTCGCTTACGCCCGATGCATGACGAGACGCAAAGCTGCCTGTCCTTTCGCCTGACGACCGCACCTGCCTCACCTGCGTTTTCCTACCGTGATGCTCTTGGCAACTGGGTGCACCAGGTCAATGTTCTTCCCGTCCATAGCAGGTTGCGGGTGCAGGCAGAATCCGTGGTTCTGGCGCATGGCTCTCCGGTGCCAAGCAGCTTCATGCTGCTGGACGAGTTGGAGGGGCAGCACGAGGAACTGAACGAAGAATTCTACGATATGCTGGCTGCCAGCCAGTACATCCCGCATCTGGCGGGACTCCAACCGTTGATCGACGAAGCGGAGTCGGCTTGTGACGGAACGGTCGCCTGCTTTGCGCAGATTGCGTCCGACTTGATCCACCAGCGTTTCGAATACGTAAGGGGAGCGACACACGTGAATTCGTCGATCGCAGATTCGTTGCAACTGGGAGCGGGCGTCTGCCAGGACTTCGCACACCTGTTACTCGGGGTATTGCGCAAGCGCGGGATTCCAGCGCGTTATGTGTCGGGATACCTGGTTCCACAGAATAAGGAAAATCCCGAGGCCAAACTGGAAGAGGTCATTGGAGGCCAGGCTTCCCACGCCTGGGCCGAGGCCTATATTCCGGACACCGGATGGATGCCGCTCGATCCCACGCTGGGCAAGCAGGTGGGCATGCGTCATGTGCGCATCGCCTACGGGCGCGATTACTCCGACGCCGCTCCCGTGCGCGGTGTCTATAGGGGACACGCTGGCCAGCGTCTATCGGTGGACGTCACCGTCCGTCCTGCCCTTGACGATGCGGGCCACGAAACTCTGGCCGAAACAGCAGCCGTGCCTGCGGAGCCCGAGCCGGTTGAGCCACGTGCGCAACAGTCAGGGCAGCAGCAACAATAAGAGGATGGGAAGCGCACTGGGCTATTGAGCTGGTTTGGTCTTCAGCACGCGATAGAGCGCCAGTAGCATAATCGCGCCCAGCAGTGACAGGACAAATCCAGGTGCGTCGCCCGGATGCCACCAACCCGCAAGGCGTCCGACTACGACGGCCAGGATAGCGCCGCCTACCCCGACACCTGTAGTTGCCCAGAAACCATCGGGACCTTTGCCCGGCATCAGCGCGCGCGCAGACAACCCAACGATCCATCCAATGGCCACCAGCACGATCATCCGCAGCATGGATAGCTCCTCAGGTGATGCAAACTGTTGGTGCTAGAGCCGCTTCGGAGAAAGTGTATTCCGAGTCCCCAGCGTTGCTATACGTGTCCCTCGCGGACTAAAGTCCGCGAGGAACATCAACAAAAACACCTGCACCGCTGGCCTAAGGTCAGCGCTTCCACCGTTCGGCGACTTGTTTCCATACACCAGTACTATTTCGACTGCGCTTCCTGACGCCCCTGCAGGTACAAATCCACGTTGACCTTGTCGACCAGCGATGTGCCGGTGTCCACGAACCGCGGGAAGGGGGAGAAGGAATCGGTCGCAAAGTCCTTCTTCAAGTCCACGGGATAGTGATGAATGTCGTCCAGTTGCTTGAGGCCATAGAACGCCATGGTGTAAGGCTTCTGGGCGACGGTCGAGTCGATGAGACCGCTCTTCACCAGGTTCAGCGTCGCATCATCCGTGTCCATGGCGACGATCAAGCGATCGGTTGCGTTGTTCCGCCTGACTGCTTCGGCAACATCCTTGCCCGACGATGCCTCAAGACACACAAACGCGTCGATGTGTTCCGCGCTCTTGTCTGTCAGCCAGTGTTGAGTACGGTCGAAGGCGTTGCCCGCGTCACCCTTGATGTTGAAGACCTCCACGATCTTGATATTCGGGTGATCGGCGAAGACATCCTTGTAGCCTTTCAGGCGTTCGTCCATGTTGGTTTGCGGCATGGTGTAGAAAACGACATTGCCCTTGCCATGCAACTTGTCCAGAATGCGCTGGCCGCCGAGGCGTCCCGCCTGCAGATTGTTGGTGCCGATGAAGAACAAGCGTTTGCTCGCGGGGGCATCGGCGTCGATGGTGATCACCGGTATGCCCGCTGCGATAGCGTCGTCGATCGGAGCCTGCATCAGTCCGCTGTCGGCAACCGACACAAGAATGCCGGCAGGCTTCAGCGCCATGGCGTCGCGGAACTCCTTCACCTCAGCCTGGGTGTCGTAGGTCTCAGGTCCGCGGACGTCCATCTTCACCCCGTATATCGCGGCTGCTTTCGCCATGCCCGCGCTGGCCGTCTGCCAATAGGGCAACTTCGAATTCACAGTAACGAGTATGTACCGCTCGTTGTTGTCGTGACGGGAACAACCCACCAGGAGAGAAATCGTCACGGCCAGTGATGCCAGAACCACAATTCGTGCAAATAGTTTCATGGCCACCCTCCGCTGCAATGTGAACTCCGCACTGCGCTTTCGCAGTTGCTGCAGCAAAGCAACTATATCGCAGTGCCAATGCGTAACGTGCGCGATTTTACTCCGGTCACAACGCTGGCGAAAAGCCACAATCTGCGGAGAGCCAACCCTCTGTGCCTGCTCCCCCTTCTGCGGGACCTATTGAACGGGCCGGGCCCGCCGGAGCGCAAAGTGTCCCTTAGTAACTAAGATGACACTAAAGAATGCTCTGGCGACGTATTCCTCCGTGGGTTACAATTTGGATTCGTATTTGAAGCCTTATTTTTGATATAAGCAGTTGAGGCTTACGAACGGAATCGATTTTGCCGCGGTTATTGGGCGCGGCATGAATCAATCCAACCGGAACCCGCGGAACACCGGATGGTCGAACACACACGGGCCGCCCGCTAGGGAATACGCATTCAGCAGGCGACCGGCCAATTTTAGTCGGATTCACAAGGCAAACTTAGGCTTGGAGGCCAACCAAATTATGCGCAACTGTTTAGCCACAAAAATCCTGAGCATTGTAATGATGATGCTGACTCCGGCAGCAATGCTTATGGCTGAGACCAGCAACACCATGCTCTACGCGTCGGGGAACGTAACGCTGAACGGAACAGAAGTTGCCCGCTCGGCCTCCGTTAGCACCGGCGACAAGATCGAGACCGCGGGCGCTACCGCCACCGCGGTAAACCAGGACGGATCGAAAGTGACCGTCGATCCCTATTCCGCAATCCGTTATGAGAGTGCGGGCGTGAACGTCGTTCGCGGCACGGCTGCCATCAGCACCACCGACGGCATGACCGCCCAGGCTGCCCAGATCACGGTCGCTCCCAAGGACAAGACCGCGACCTATGAAATCGCTCGCATGAATAATAATGTCGTCATCACCAGCCGCACTGGCGCGCTGATGATTACGGAAGCCGGCAAGACCACCGAACTGGAAGCTGGTTCTTCCAGTTCGCGCACCGCTGAGCCGCCGCCCGCTCCGGCGCCACCTCCTGCGCCCCAGGGTAGTTTTCCCGTATTCCCGGGTAGCACCCTGTCGGGCAAGCAGGTCTTCGCCATCGGCGCAGTCGTTGCCGGTGCCGCGGTGGCGGTTGGACTATGGGCAGGCGAGTCTGCTGCCGGCGTTCCTCCGGGAGGATTTGGCAATCAGCTTTCGGTAAGCACTCACCAGGGCCGCGGAATGAACCGCGCTATCAGCGTTGCCGCGGCGGTCGCGAGACCGGTTGTGGCGGGAGTCGCCAACAGCGCTCGCATTAACTCGGCATCGCACCCTGCACAGCAGCACCGCAACATCCGCGTTGCTGCCCACTAACCAACGGCATCGTGTCCGGTTGTGAATCGAAGTTCAGAAGACCCGTCGCGAGACGGGTCTTCTGCTTGGATTGTGTAAACCTCAAGGCGCCATAATCCCCGTTCGTACGCGCGTCAGGGTTCTCTCCGATGTGCTAACCTCAAGGCGTCGGGACGTGTCCCATGCTTCGGTGGTATAGCCTGCTTGTCGTCTTCGCGCTCTCCAGCGCTTGCCTTGCTGACAATGTAACTTTCCTGCGTGTCGACAAGTCCGTCGTACAACAGCGTTTGCAACAAGCGCCACAAAGTCCCGATCAGCGCGTCCACAGCTTGCGGGCGATGTTCGAGAAGGCGGGATGCGCCAAGGAAAACGTCGAGGTCCAGACGATACCCGGCCAGTTGCTGCCCAACGTCATATGTACTCTGCCCGGCACCGAGATCGGGGCCATCCTGATTGCAGCGCGCCTCGACTACGACGGACGCGGCGAAGAGGGCGCTGTGGGTTGGGGCGGACTCGCAATGCTGCCGCTTCTGGCGGAATCGCTGACCTCTACCAGCCATCGCCACACGCTGGTGTTCGCGGCTTTCTCGGGAAGCAACGCGGCCGGCGCTTCCTGGTACTGGAAGAGCCTGTCGGACGCACAGCGCCATGTATTTCGCGGCATGGTTGACCTGGACCACCTGGGCAGAACAGCTGCCGGATATTCGACGTCGTCCAGTGGCGCTGTCATGGCACGCTTGTTGCCGGCGGCGAGCCGCGCGCTGCAGATTAGTCCCGAGCCGCAAGCGTTCGCCGACGTGCCCGACACTGACGCTTCGCTTTTTGAGCGCGCACACATTCCAGCCATTACGATCTACTCCCTTGGATACGTCACTAACGGCCCGGATGTGCCGCCAACCTCGGTCGCATCGAATCCGCTGGTGCCGGAGGATGTACGAAAAGTGGCGGCGAACTCTCCTCATGCTTTCGCGCTGAAGACGACTCTCGACCCGGAAATCTATAACCAGACTTATAACCTGCTTTGCGTTTACGTGCTGTTCCTCGATCGTGGATTAGGCGCAAGCAAGCGGCCTGCAGCAGAGGTGCTGCGCGCACAGTCGGCTCCGCCTTCACCGCCCAAGCCGGCGGAAGCACCCGAAGTACCTCCGACCGTTGCGCCCGCCGCTACTACTACCAGCCCAGCGCCGGTGACGACCGCCTCCAATGCCAACGTGGCAGCGGCTCCGGTCGTTGCCAAGGCGACAGCCCCTGCGAACCCAGCGGCTCTGTCCTCCACCAGCGCAAGCGCACCTAACATGCCATCGACTGCGACCATTCGCGTCAACGCCCGGCTGGTGCAGTTTGACGTCGTCGTGACCGACAACCGGGGACGTCCGGTGAAGGACCTGACGGCTTCCGATTTCACCGTTCTTCAAGATGGACAGCCACAGACGGTACGCGCTTTCGAAGTCCACTCTCCCGCCACTGTCGAGAAGGCCGGCGGACCTGGCGTGGACACCGTTAATCCCGCTTCGGCGTTACCGCCGAATACCTACAGTAACGCTCCCACGAAAACTCCGCAGAGCAGTTGGACGATCGTCCTCTTCGATCTTTTGAACACAGGAGTCGCAGACCAGGCCTACGCACGGAATCAATTGTTGCGACTGCTGAAAACAGTCCCGAGGGGGGAGCCGGTGGCGCTGTTCGTGCTTACGCGACAGCTTGAGATGTTGCAGGGATTCACCCAGGACCCAGAACAGTTGCTGCGCATGGCGGAGTTGCTGGACCCCTCGAAATCGCAGATCTTGACCACCATGGTGGAGCGGGAACGGACCGACAGCAGCATCACCAGTACGGCCCAAATGGCCGCGCCTGCATCAGGCGCCGCGGGAGCTACGTTCGACACCAGTTCGATAGCTTATTCTCAAGCCGCTCGCATCTCGCAGGGCTACAACGATCACGAGACCTTCCGCACCAACGATCGGGTGCTCTTTACTTTGGAAGCCATGAAGGGACTGGCGAGGGCCGTCTCTGGCTATCCCGGCCGCAAGAACCTGGTCTGGCTGTCGGGCAGCTTTCCGGTGCAGATCGAGCCTGACCCCGCGTCTACTGATCCGTTCCGCAACATGCGCGGCTTTGAAGAGCAGATACGTGCCACCTCGTCGTTGCTGGCCACTTCGCGGGTGGCGGTCTATCCCGTGGATGTGCGCGGGCTCCAGTCGAAGGGCATCGACATCAGCGTTGCCACCGCCGAGAACCAGGTCATGAACGATGTTTTGCCGGGCGTTGCGCAGGGCGCGACCGCGGCCTCGCCCAGCAGTCTCGCCACGACCATCACCGCGGAATCCGTGGCCCTCGCCGACGACCGGGCTACGATGAAGAACATCGCTGAGCAAACCGGCGGCGAAGCTTTTGTGAACACCAACGACCTGGGGCGGGTGATCACCCGTAGTTTGGACGATGGCGCAAGCTACTACACGCTGGCCTACACCCCGCCCAAGGAAGATGCAGGCGGTGGGTACCATCGCGTCGTGGTAAAGATCGCAAATAAGAACTTGAAGCTTGCCTATCGCCGCGGATACTACAGTATCCCTCAGCCCACGGCATCGGGAGCGGTGGGCACGGCTGCGTTGCGCGCTGCGCTGCAGGCGGGAATGCCTCCCGCGACATCGATGCTGCTTACAACTTCCGTTGAGCTGCCGGATGCAAGCCGCAAAGACGTCAAGATCAACTACATCATCAATAGCGACGGCGTGAACTTTGCGGACCTGCCCGAAAACAAGAAGCGCGCACAGATCGACTGCATGGTGATTGCGTTCGATAGCTCAGGAAAAGAAGTTGCCCACGCCTCCGACACACTGGACGCAACCATACCGGCCAATATCTATTCCACCGTCTTGACATATGGATTGCCGGCCCACCAACTGATCTCATTGCCGCCGGGAAAATACAACTTGCGCATCGGCGTGATGGACCGCACGAACCAACAGATCGGCACCGTGGATGCCCCGCTGGTGGTTCCCGGCGAGGCCGTGGCGCAGCGGTAGAGCGTCACTCGACGTTTCGTTCGCCGACCCCAACTACGGAACATGGACCCTGGGAGGCAGATGCGCCGGGTTTTTCGACCCAGGGCGTGGTGCTGACGGCAGTCAATTTGTTCGCGTCAGGATGCGATACGCCACGGGACCGGAATTTCCAGGACCAATTGATGGACCGTGTTCAGTCACTCAGTGGCGTTAAGTCGGTGTCCTACGCGCGCATCTCTCCATTCAGCTATCGCACGTATTTATCGGCTCCAATCGAGGTGGATGGCTACGAGGCTCCGCCCGATCAACAGCCGACCGTGGAATACAACGAGGTGAGTCCTGCGTATTTCCAGACCTTGGGGATTCCGTTTGTGTCTGGCCGCGAGTTCACTCGTGCCGATGATGAGAATGCCCCGCTCGTAGGGGTAGTGAACGAGACCATGGTTGCGCAGTACTGGCGCTGTGAAAATCCTGTCGGGAAGCGGCTCAAGGTGAAAGACCGCTGGATGCAAGTGGTTGGTGTGGTGAAATCCGCGAAGTACGCCAACCTCCTGGAGCGTGACAAGCCATTTTTCTATGTTCCCCTGCGCCAGAATCCCTCGACCCAAGTGGGCCTGTTTGTTCGCACGCAGCGAGGCCCCGAGACGATGACGCCACTGCTGACCCGCGAGGTCCACGTGTTGGACCCGTACCTGGCGCCCTGGGTGCTGGCGCGGCGCTGCTTTTGACACGGCTGCTCGGGTACCTGCTCTACAAGGTGAGCCCGCGTGACCCGCTGTCTTTCTCGTTGGCATTCGCAGTGATGATCGTCGCAGCCATGGCGGCGAGTCTGGTCCCCGCCTGGCGCGCCACGAAGACCGATCCAGTCCGCGCTTTGCGCTCGGAATAGTCAGGGCGCGCTCCCTTTCGTGATCGATTGCCGGCCACTCGCCAGCCGATGCTTCTTCGCGTGTGTTTTCGAGTAGGGGCATCTCCCGTTTCACCCAAACTTAGACGTCCTCGTTGCGCCAGACGAGTAACCGCACGAGCTGCAAGTAGTTCAGGATCGAGACAAGCGACGAACCAGCGCCCTGGTGACCATACGCATGCGGTCGGGCCAGGGCAGGCGGGCCAGATTCGTGCGCACTACTCCGCTGGTGAAGTAAGTCTTGCGCGAGTAATCAATGGCAACCTCCACCACCACCGGGCGGCCAGTTTTCGCCAGTTCGCGCGCTTTCTGAAGAACCGGCTCGATATCAGCGTTGCGCGACAGCGCGAGATATTCCGCTGCGACAGCCTCGCAGAACCCGGGGAGTTTGTAGTCCGGCAGTTCGCTGCACGTCTTGCGGCCCAGCGCGGTCTGCTGGAATTGAGCGATCTGCGCCAGCTCCCGATCGCGCAGGACCAGCACCAGAACGGGCAACTTCAGTTGCGCGGCGGTCAACAATTCGAGCCCGGTCATCAGGAAAGCACCATCACCGGGGAGCGAAACCACAGGCCGATCGGGACAGGCGAGCGCGGCTCCCAAGGCCGCCGGGACCGAGTAGCCCATGCAGGAGTAGTCGATAGGCGCCAGGAACGAGCGGGGCCGATCCAGCCGCAAACATTCCATGGCGAGGAAGGTTCCGTTGCCGCTGTCGGTGGTGAAGATTGTGTCTGGGCCGCACATCTGCTGCAGAGTCTTAAGAAGAAGGGGTGGCGATATACGCTCTGCGTCTGCTGGCGCAGCCCAGTCCGACCATACCTTCGCATGGCCAACGGCAATAGACTGCTTCAACTCTGACTCTGGCTCGCGCGGCGTGAGATTCGGCAACAGGGCCGACACGAAACGTGCAGAGTCGGAGACAACCGCCAACTCCGTACGATAATTTCTGTCGAGTGCAGCGGCGTCGATGTCTACATGCACCAACTTTCCGGGCGGCTGGAGGCCGTAGCTTCCGGTACCAACCTCGGCGAATCGGCATCCGATTGCCAGTGTCAGGTCACAGGAGGCCGCGATCTTCCGCACGAACGGAGGCGCGGCTGCACCGAATCCGCACCACAGCCAAAGAGGATGATTCTCCGGAAAGACGCCCTTGCCCTGGAACGTGGTGGCCACCGGGGCATCGAGGCGCTCGGCCAGTGCAACCAGTTCGGCACCTGCGCCAGCCGCCCCGAGACCTAAATAAAGTAGCGGACGGCGGCAGCCCGCAAGCAGGCTCCGCGCGCGGTCGAGGTCTTCAGGACGCGGAACTACGGAGGCTGGCTCCTCCGCGCTTACATCCAAATTCGCTTCCTGACGAAACAGGTAGAGTTCCGCAGGAACTTCTACGATCACCGGCCCTGCGGGGGCCGCGCGAGCGATACGGCAGGCTCGTCGGATAGTGGCGTAGATCTCAGATCCCTGTTGGATAAGGAACTGCGCCTTGGTAACTGGGCGTGCGATGGCTAATTGATCCACGTCGTGAAGTTGAAACGCCTTGCCGGTGTCACGCCGAATGCCGCAGGCCAGCACCAGCATGGGAATGCCGTCCAGGTAAGCCTCGGCGATGCCGGAGAGGGCATGGGTGAGACCCGCGCCGGGAACCACGTTCACCACCGCGAGTTTCCCGGACGAGCGTGCAACACCGTCGGCCATAAACGAGGCGCTTTGCTCGTCGGTGACCAGCACTGGACGAACCTTGGTCGAGCGGGCGAGCGAGTCGTAGAGCTCGATGTTGTGGGTGCCCGGAATCCCAAAAGTAAAAGAAATGCCTTCGTCCTCCAGCGCACGTACGACAATGTCAGACCCGATCATCTTCATAGCAGCGCCGGAGCCTCGTCCCGGATGCGTTGGGCCGCACGATCGGCCAGCGCCATGATGGTGATGTAGGGATTGATCTCCAGTGAGTTGGGAAAGAGGCTGGCGTCGGCGACGAACAGCCACGGCATCCCGTGCACGCGGCCATAGGAATCGGTAACGGAGTCAACCGGCCCGCTACCCATCGCGCAGCCGCCCTGAAGATGGGCGGCGGAGACAGGAACCTTGCCCGGCTTGAACTCAGCCGTTGCGGCAATCTCTTCGAGCCGGGTGGCGTCGCACGCTTTGATGGTCGTGTCTCGGGCGACCGGCATGTGGACGCGCACAGCCCCGGCGGCGAAGAAGATTTTCGCTGAGGTGATGGCACCCCGAATCAGCCCACGAATGGCTTCCGGCATGAAGCGGTAGTGTACGACCGGCCGCCCGTTGGCGTCGATGGACACGCGATTGTGGGAGTTCGCTTCGTCGCAGGCCAGCACCAGGATCATCTGCAGTCGGGGAAACGCGCGCATGAAGGCGCTGTGCGGCTGACCGAAGCCCGCCATGCTTTTCGCCGTGATAAACGGAAAGTACATGCAGGTTTCCAACAGGAAACGATCGCTCTCGGCGAACTGGTCGAGGAAAAAGCTTTTCGGATGGCCGACGAAGTTGGTGATGGGCGTCGCGTGCTCGGCGACCATGATGAAGGCGGGATGCGCGGTGAAGCCGTGACCCAGGCGCGGCAGACGTTTCCCCATTCCGGAGCGCAGCAGCAGCGCGGGTGTGTTTACTGCGCCGGCGCACAGCACGATGACCTTCGCGTCGATCTGGTAATCGCCCGGTTCCCACGTCGACGGTTCGCCCTTTCCGCCAGGCGGCTTTGCCGTAACCCGGGCAGTCACGTTCTTCTCGCCGACACTCAGGACATCACAGCGCGTGATCACTTCGACGCCGTCTTGTTCCGCGCGCGGCAACTGCACGCGATCGGTGCCCTGCTTAGCCTGGTTGGGGCAGCCCAAATTGCAGAGACTCGACCCGCGGCATCCCTTGATATTGACCGGGAACTGTTGCACGTCGTAGCCGAGCTTCCGGCAACCCTCGACGAACAAGCGGTTGTTCTGGTTGATGAGGCCGTCTTCGATGAGGTGCACGTTGTTTTCGGCCATAAACTTCCGCGCGCGACATGCGAGATCGTCGTGGGTGAGGCCGGGTACATTCCAATGCCGAATGATGCGCTCCGGGGGAAGCATGGACGTGCCGGTATAGACCGAGGTGGAGCCGCCATAGGTTGAGCCAAACGCGAGGGTCATGGTGCCTTCGGCAGTCAGGAAGCCGCCGCCGTCCTCGTAGAGGGCCGAAGCCATTTCCAGTTCACGGCCAGTGAACTCGTCGTCGCGGAGGCGCGGGCCTTTCTCCAGCACCGCAATGCGCACTCCCTGACGGCAGAGCGGGGAGAGTTCTTGCGCGACGGTGCCTCCACCCGCCCCGGAACCGACGATCACGATGTCGTAGCTTAGCTTCTTCATCGCAGCGCCTCCCACCCCAGGGGGCTGGCAGCGTAACCGATGGAGTGAGCAGCCTCAGGCCGCCCGTAATATCCGGCCAGCACGATGGTGCGAAGCCCCCAAAATCCCACGCGCACCTTTTGGATCGGGTGATTTTGCAGATAGGCAAGGACGCGCGTGCGGGTGGCCTGATTCAGCGAGGAGAACGGCCGGCCGAAGCGCAGCACCGGCAGCCACTGGATCAAGCCGAGAAAGAGGCGCAGTTGAGCTTGGAGATTCTCCGGCCGGTCTCGCAGGAGACCTTCGACCACGAGCTCGAGATCGCGCCAGTCTTGGCCATCGAGGTCCACGGATTCCGGAACGATGGTTGAGACGACGGCACGAAAAACATCTGCGTCGATTTCAAGCGACATTGCCTTCTCCCTTGGAGCATGCTGTCTTGATGGCGCGCGTAGAAGCCGAGCGCCACATGCGCGCCCCGTTCGTTCTACGGTGTTGGGTCATGCAGCTCAGGCAGCGGATTGCAAGTCGTAGTGTAAATGTCGGTCTGGTCAGGAGTATGCGCTTTGATCAGCAGTTGTCCTTCGGACGTACCTTTGTTAATTTCTTGCGAGCCGCAAAGCTAACTCGCGTTGGTTCCAGTTGTTTGCTCACTCAAGATGAGGCGTAAGTTACTTGGCCGCGCCCGCCGATACCAGCCCAAGGTCCTTCAGCATGGGTTCAATGCTGGGCTCCGCTCCGCGCCACGTGACATACATCTTCTCCAGATCCTCGGTATTGCCGCGCGACAACACCATCGACCGAAACCGGTCGCCGTTAGCGCGAGTCAGGCCGCCATTCTCTTCGAACCATTGGTAAGCATCGTCGTCGAGCATCTTGGTCCACAGGTAGGCGTAGTAGCCCGCGGAATATCCGCTGCCCCAGATGTGGCTGAAGTAGCTGGAACGGTAACGCGGTGGGACGTAGCTGAGCGAGAGGTGGGTCTTCTCTAAGGCCTGAGTCTCGAACGCATCCGGCTTCTGCACAGGAGCGCTGGCCGGAAGCGTGTGCCACTGCATGTCGAGTTCCGCGGCGGCCAGTAACTCGGTGGTGTCGTAGCCCTTGTTGAAGGTGGCCGACTTCTTGATCTTCGCCAGCAACTCGGCCGGCATAGGCGCGCCGGTTTTGTAATGCTTGGCGTAATGCGCGAAAACCGTTGGGTAGGTTGCCCAGTGTTCGTTGAACTGAGAGGGGAACTCCACGAAATCACGGGCCGTAGCTGTACCGGAGAGGCTGGGATATTCGGTGTTGGCGAACATGCCGTGCAGCGCGTGGCCAAATTCGTGGAACATCGTTCTAACATCATCCGCCGTCAGGAGAGCAGGCTCGCCCGGCGCAGGTGCGGAGAAATTAGCCACGTTGCTGACGACCGGTTTCGTGCCCAGCAGCTTTGATTGTCCGACCAGGGCGTTCATCCAGGCGCCGCCCTGCTTGTTGTCGCGCTTGAAGTAGTCGCAGTAAAAGAGCGCGAGTGAGCTTCCGTCAGCATTGAATACTTCGAACACGCGTACTCCTGAGGCATAGACGGGAAGATCTTTGCGCTCTTTGAAGGTCAGTCCATAAAGCTGATTTGCCGCATAGAAAACGCCGTTCTGGAGCACATTATCGAGTTCGAAATAGGGTTTGACCTGCTCCTCGTCGAGATCGTACTTGGCCTTACGAACCTGCTCGGCGTAAAAGTCCCAATCCCACGGCTGGAGCTTGAACCCGCCATTCTGTTCATCAATCACTTTCTGGATGTCTTGCGCTTCGCTGGTGGCCTTGGCCGTGGAAGCCGGGACCAGTGCGTTCATGAATTTCAGCGCCGCTTCCGGCGTCTTGGCCATCTGGTCTTCGATCTTCCAGGCGGCGAAATTCGGGAATCCGAGCAGCTTGCCCTTCTGGGCGCGAAGTTGTGCGATGCGCGCGATGGTGTCGCGCGTGTCATTAGCGTCGCCGTGTTCCGCGCGGTTCCAAGAGTTCTCGAAGATGGCCTGGCGAGTCGTCCG
Organism: uncultured Acidobacteriaceae bacterium; assembly: GCA_963779555.1. Lineage (GTDB taxonomy): Bacteria > Acidobacteriota > Terriglobia > Terriglobales > Acidobacteriaceae > DASRAA01. The sequence continues at coordinate 67,416 of CAVZYS010000010.1, read as the reverse complement.
GTTGGTGAGAGAGAGAAGATCGGGCTGTTGCGTGGTGTTCTGCAAAGGAATGACGAACCCCTCAACCTTGCGGCTCTTCGCTGCCTCGGCGGCGGCGCTGATTTGCCCGCCGGCGAGACCCGCCAACGCAGCTTTGTCTGTCGTCGAGAATGCGCCCTCTTTCGTGGCCGCGAGCAGCTTGGTAGTGAACGTGTTGGACAGAGTCGCTAACTCTTCGTTGAGCTTCTTGAGTTCGGTCTTATCGGAGTCGTTGAGCTTGGCTCCTGCGTGCACGAACTTATCGTAGATATATTCAACCAGGCGCAACGATTCGGAATTGAGCTTGAGCGAAGCGCGCTCCTGGTAGATCGCGGCCACGCGCTCAAACAGCTTCGCGTCGAGATGGATGGCATCCTGGTGTGCCGCAAGTTTGGGCGCCTCGATCGACCTGACTTTCTGCAGTGCCGGATTGGTGTTGGCGGCACTCACGGCGTAGAACGCCTGCTGCACTCGCCGCAACAGTTGCCCGCTCTTTTCCATGGCGACAATGGTGTTCTCGAAGGTCGGCGGCGCCGGATTATTCGCGATCGCTTGAACTTCCTTGAGTTCCTCCGCCATTCCGGCTTCCATCGCCGGCTGGTAGTCCTCGTCCTTGATCTTGTCGAAGGGCGGCGCCTGGAACGGCAGCGAGCTGGGCGCAAAGAAAGGATTGCTCGGGCCAAACTCCGCATCGGACGCTAGCGCAGGCGATGTGATGAGGCCGACAAGGATTGCAGCAGCAATAATCAGGGTATTCATGATTATTAGTGTAAATCGTTGGAAACCAATCCGGCATCATCACGGGTGCCACCCGCAGCGGTCCGACGTGACAGTAGCTCCCATGCATGATTGCGGTGGGTTGAAGTAGAATCTTGGATTGCGTCGTTTGGAGAACTTTCAGAGATGCAGGTGCCGCCACACACTGCGAATCTATCAGGTACCCCCCGCTCCGCTCTGATCGCGTTTACCATGCAAATCCATATCGACGGCCACAATGTTTAGGCGAGTCGACCTAAACAAGAAGAAAGAGGATAGGCATGTCGCAAAATCCAGAATCAGACAGACTCCAAGAGGCAGGCACGCTCGAGACACTCAGAAATCAACAACCCTTAGGCCCTAACAAGAAGCCCTGGAGAAAGTGGGGACCCTACCTGAGCGAGCGGCAGTGGGGGACGGTTCGCGAGGACTACAGCCAGGATGGCAATGCCTGGGACTACTTCACACACGACCAGGCGCGCTCGCGCGCCTATCACTGGGGCGAAGACGGCATGGCCGGTATCAGTGATGCTGATCAGTTCTTGTGCTTCAGCGTGGCCCTGTGGAACGGTAAAGACCCCATCCTCAAGGAACGCATGTTCGGTCTGACCAACAGCGAGGCCAACCACGGCGAAGACGTTAAAGAATACTACTTCTACCTCGACAGCACGCCCACGCATTCCTACATGAAGTACCTGTACAAGTATCCGCAAGCGGCGTATCCCTACAGCGATCTGATCGAGACCAACCGGCGGCGCACTCGAAACGACATGGAGTACGAGTTGCTCGATACCGGCATCTTCAACCAGGACCGCTACTTCGATGTCTTCGTGGAATACGCCAAGCTGTCGCCTGAAGACATTCTTATCCAGATCAGCGTGAGTAATCGTGGACCTGAAGCGGCCAAGATCGATGTCCTGCCGACCTTGTGGTTTCGCAACACCTGGACATGGTGGCCGGGCACACCCAAGCCGTTGCTGAAACAGGTGTCCGGCGTAGGTGGCTCGCCGGCGATTGCAGCCTCGCACGCCCAACTGGGTGAGCGGTATCTCTACTGCGAGGGAGATGTCCCTTTGTTGTTCACGGAGAATGAGACCAACAACCAGCGGCTTTTCGGTAAGCCCAACAACACGCCGTTCGTCAAGGACGGGGTGAACGAGTACGTCGTCCATGGAAATCACAATGCGGTCAATCCCGAGAAGACCGGAACCAAATCTGCGGCACACTATCAGTTAAATGTGGGCGCGGGAAAAACTGCCACCATCCGTCTGCGGCTCAGCGATCTTGCGCCTGCTGCCATCGGCGATCCGTTCAACAGCTTTGCCGAGACCATACAGGCCCGTCACAGCGAGGCCGATGAGTTTTACAAGTCCATCACTCCGGAGCGTGTCAGCGCAGACGAAGCACTGGTCATGCGCCAGGCGTTGGCCGGAATGTTGTGGTCCAAGCAATATTTTTACTTCGACGTGGACAAATGGCTGGATGAACACGGTATCGATCCGTTAAAGCCTGGCGGACGCTTCATGCGGAACCGCGAATGGTTCCACATGATCAATCAGCACATCATCTCGATGCCCGACAAGTGGGAGTATCCCTGGTATGCGGCGTGGGACCTGGCTTTCCACACCATCGCACTGTCCACGGTCGACGTGGAGTTCGCCAAAGAACAGCTCGACCTGATGCTGCAGGAGTTCTTTCTGCATCCAACCGGCCAAATCCCGGCCTACGAGTGGAACTTCAGCGACGTCAATCCGCCGGTACACGCCTGGGCGACGATTTTCCTGTACCGCACGGAGCAAGCCTTAAAAGGGCAAAGTGACATCGAGTTCCTCAAGCGCTCGTTCGCCAAGCTGATGTTGAACTTCAGCTGGTGGATCAACCGCAAAGACCGCTTCGGCAAGAACCTGTTTGAGGGCGGCTTCCTGGGACTGGACAACATCGGCGTCTTCGATCGCAGCGCGCCCCTGCCCACCGGCGGCAGCCTGGAGCAGGCGGACGGCACCGCGTGGGTCTCCATGTTCTCGCAGAACATGTTGGAGATTGCTATAGAGCTGGCGGCCCACGACCCGTTTTACGAAGACATGGCCCTGAAGTTTGCGGAGCATTTTATCTGGATCGCGGTCGCCATGAATCAGGTGGGACCTGAGGGAATGTGGGACGAGGAGGATGGTTTCTACTACGACGTTCTGCGCCTTCCCGACGGTAGTGCCAGACGGCTCAAGGTTCGATCCATGGTGGGCCTGCTGCCCTTGGCCGCTACCACTGTGATCGAGCCCTGGCAGCGCGAACGGTGCCCGAGAGTGACGAAAATCCTGCACGAACGCATGGAACGGATGCCCGAACTGCGCAACAGCATTCACGCAACCGGGCTCGGCCATTTGGGGTATGCCGGGCGCGGTATCGGAGCGCTGGTGAATGAGGACCGGCTGCGCCGGATCCTGACGCGCATGCTCGACGAGAACGAATTTCTCAGCCCCTATGGCATACGCGCGCTTTCGCGCTACCATGCCGACCATCCCTTCGTCGTCGACGTCGGCGGGCAGGAATACCGGGTGAGCTATCTTCCCGCCGAATCCGACACCGGCATGTTCGGTGGAAACTCTAACTGGCGTGGGCCAATATGGATGCCTGTGAACGCAGTGCTGATCCGCGCCTTGTTGTCGTTTTATCTCTATTATGGCGACAGCTTCAAAATCGAGTGTCCCACTGGCTCGGGCAAGTTGATGAACCTGTCCGAGGTGTCCAAGGAGATTGCCAACCGGCTGGAACGGATCTTCTTGCGGGACCAATCGGGCCGGCGGCCCGTGTTCGGAGGTACGGAGAAATTCCAGACCGATCCGTTGTGGAGAGACAACATACTCTTCTACGAATATTTCCACGGGGACAACGGCGCGGGTCTGGGAGCCAGCCATCAGACGGGATGGACCGGTATTGTCGCCAAGCTGATCGAGCTATTTGGCCGCCTGGATCCGCAACAATTACTGGATGCCGGAAAGGCAGGCGCCTTTACCAACTACGAATCCAGGAGGTGAGCACCGCGCTCTGGTCAGGGGTTTTTCTGATTGAGCGCGTTGCACACGGGCGTTTCAAATAAGCCGAGGTCATTGAAACGTATTTTCTGAAAACGGGCTCGCCGGCACACCTGCGTCGGCTGCGCTTCATGGAGGTCACCGGAATTGTGCAGCCGTCCGCCACACTTCCACCGATCTCCAAGTTATACTTCATCTACAGCCAGCTTGCGTCGCTCGGCGTTTCCGATTGTGTTGGGAAATGCGAGTGAGCGAACTGCTCTCCACTTCCGTCACAGAGTTTCTGGCCACAGCGCGTAAGTGCACAATGCGCACCTTCTACAGCATTGACCCGATGGCTGAAAAGAAGCGCTCTCGTTAGACTGTTCACACGATGTAGCTACGCCCACTTCGATGCGGTGATTCACTACAGCATTGAAAAGGAGCCTATTATGCTTTGGACAATTTTTGTGATTCTTCTGGTTCTGTGGTTAGTGGGAGTGGTGAGTTCTTACACGTTAGGGGGCTTTATTCACATCCTGCTGCTCTTGGCGCTTATAACCCTAATTCTAAATTTTGTAAGCGGTCGCAGGACCGCTGTGTGATCGCTGCCAGCAAGGCTCATGCAGCAACCGACGAATGGGAGGTTAACTCGTGAAGAAATTTGTAAAGCTGCTATTGGGAACAAGTCTTTTCCTGCTCGATCAATCGGATCGCACGACAACACAGGCGCGGGGACGGCTTGGTGACCACCTTGACGATCTCCGTGACTTGGCGCAACGGAAGTTCGAAGCCGCGGCAGATCGCGTCGCGCGGGCCCGCAAGGCCCTGCGCAAACGCGAGGAAAACCATGCGATTCGAAATTCGCTTGGATTCGCCGCGGGAGTTGGCGTGGGTATCGGAGTGGCCTTGCTGGTTGCCCCCGCCAAGGGAGAAGAGACGCGAAGTGTCTTGGCCCATCGAGCCCAAACGATCGGCGACGGAGTCAAGAAGCGCTTTTCTTCGCGAGAGTTTGCAGCCACCGGCACCGGTGATTAGCCCACCCATTTGCCTACTTCGAACGATCCGCCGCTTCCCTTTTAGCCTTGCGCCAGTATTCGGGTCTCCCGATTCCGACTTGTCGGCATAGCCGTTCCATGCCGGCAAGAGGATGGACGGGGCCGAAAGGAGACACCATGACTATTCGCTTACGCCGCTCATTGTGTTTCGTAGTGGCAGTCCTCGCACTCTCCGCCGCATCATTCGCGCAGATTGCGGTTTCGATCACGTTCGGCCCGCCACCACTGCCCGTGTACGAGCAGCCCATTTGCCCTGCTGAAGGCTACATCTGGACACCCGGCTACTGGGCTTACGACTACGACGACTACTACTGGGTTCCGGGAACGTGGGTGATGGCCCCGACTATCGGCTTCCTTTGGACCCCGGGCTGGTGGGGATGGGGAGGAAGCGGATTCATTTTTCATCAGGGCTACTGGGGTCCGCAGGTAGGTTTCTATGGCGGTATTGACTATGGCTATGGTTACTTCGGCGAGGGCTACCAGGGCGGTCGCTGGGACCACGACCGATTCTATTACAATCGCGCCGTCAACAACGTAAACGTCACAAACATTCACAACGTGTACAACACAACCGTGGTCAACAATTACACGACGGTGAATCGCGTCAGCTACAACGGTGGCAATGGCGGAATAAACGCCCGCCCGACGCCGCAAGACGAGGCTGCCGCTCGCGAGAGACACATCCCGCCGGTGGCGGCGCAAACTCAACATATTCAGGCCGCCCGCGCCGACCCGCAACTGCGTGCTTCGGTGAACCAGGGCAAGCCGCCGATCGCGGCCACTCCCAAGCCGGGAGCACTGCAGGACCGCGCGGTAGTACCTGCGAAACAGGCTGGCGGCCCCTATCATCCGCCTGCCAATCGCGAGGCACAGCAACAGCAGACAAATCCGCAGGGAGTCAAGCAGCCGAACCAGCAGCAGGCCGCCAAACAACCGAGCCAGCAGCAGGCGGCCAAACAGCCTCAGGCCAACCCGCCGGTGGCTGGTCCCGAGAACAACGCTGCCCGACCAAGCGCTGCCGTTCACCCCAACGAGCTTCCGCCAATTGCACATCCGGCGGCGCCGAACACCGGGAACGCGGAGTTAGACAAGCAACACCAGCAACAGCAGGAGCAGCTACGCGCTCAGCAAGAGCAGGAACGGCAGAAGCTGCAACAGCAGCAGGAACAGGAACACCAGCGCCTGGCGCAACAGAAAGCAGACCAAGCGCGGAACCAGCAACTGGAGCAGCAACACCAGCAGCTAGAGCAGCAGCACCAGCAACAGACTCAGCAATTGCAGCAGCAACATCAACAACAACAGCAGCAGTTGGCCAGGCAGCAGCAACAACAGACGCAAGCCCGGCAGCAGCCGTCGCACGCGAACCAGTCGAAGCCTCCGAAGGATTAGCGCTTAGCAGGCTGCGGAAAAACCGCCTTGGCCGGGCTTTGAAGGGGCGCAGCTTTAGCTGCGCCGCAAGCAGCGCCGCGAAGTCGGGCTTCAGCCCCTGAGGGAAGTCGGTCTGCACCATCTCTCCAGCGCGGATTATGATTTTGTATGTCGGATTTGTCGGCTATCGAGAGTTGGTCGCCCGACAGGATTAATCAGTACCACGGAGCCCGAGTTCACGGAGAAGCTGGAAGAAATAGAAACTCTGTGTCCTCCGTGCCTCCGTGGTGAATATCTTCCCGAGCATGCCCTTACTTCCCGCTGAGCAGCGCGTTCACCTTCGACATCACCTCGAAGGCATCGGCAACATAGAGTACGTCGGCTTTGCCGCGCGCCCATCCACAGTTGGGGTCGAGATTGATGGCGCGACGCTCACCGATGAAACGCCACCCAACGGTGTGCGGCTCTTCACCGTGACAGCAGGCGGCCAGGCCTTTGGGATGGCGAGGCGACGATCCGGTTTGCCCGACCTGGTTGAGGTGAGTCATGAAGCGCAGGGTTGATTGATTCTCGCCGCTCAGATCCACCAGCGATTTGCTTCCTCCCAGTGAGGCTTTGGAGTTCCGCAAGAAATCCACGATGATGGTTTCGGCTTCGGGAACATGCGTCTGGCCATCTTTCTGTTTCTTCGTCCAGCCCGCGCCGGCGACGAATAGCAGGTCGGCATCCGGGCGAATCGTCTGCTGGTCCGCCGGTGGAGTGACCACGCCCTGCACAGTGGTGCGGCGCAGATTATCAGTGAGTGGAACCTCGATCAGCTCTGGCGTGACCGAACCAGCCTCGCCCCTCCACGCAGGACGCGAGCCGGGATCGAGCAGCAGAATCCACGGTCGCTGCGTGCGAGTCAGCGAGCCTTCGATGCGCTGGCGATAGAACCAGCGCGTCACGGTCGGAGCGCCCGCCGAAGCCGTGACATCGGTGACGTGCGTATCCACGCATCCGCCCACGCGATGGGCGACGGCTGCCATCACTCGCGCACTGCGCGAGGTAGCAGCAGTAATCACGATGGTCGCACCTGCTGCGCGTATAAGCGATTCACAGGCAGCGGCATCAGTCGCAAAGCGGGCCTGTCCGAAGGCCTCTCCGCAGACAGCGAGAAACCGCTGGGCGCCACAAGCGGCGATCGAATCGGCCGCGGGCTGAATCTGAGCGCCGTACAACGCGACGTCGAGAGTTCCGCCGAGCGACTGCTTTAGTTCGACTGCGGAGCTGAGTGCCTCCGACGCGGCTTTGTTCAGACTGCCGTCTGCTTCGGTGTGCGCCAGAAAAAGAATGTTGTCCATGGTTTCCGTTACTCCTGCCCGATCCACTGCACAATTTCTTTTGCGATGTCGTCGGCGGGTACGTCTTTCACGATGCGGGTTTCGCGCTGCTGTTTTGGAGTAGCGACGTTGGAGTACTGCAAACCGTCGGAGGTAATTTTGGCCGCCACGGCTTTCTGCAGTGCAGGCATGATGGCGCGCATGTTGGCCATGCCGACCTGCGGATCGTTACGCGGTTCGCCCAGGCTGCCGGTCGCCCATCCCAATACGGCCGGAGCACCCGCACACAATGACACCTGATGACGCGCGCCTTCGATGCGCTCCAGCACCTCGAACGAACCGTCGTCTTTTGGAGTGATGGCGTCCACGCCCTGGAACTGGTCGACGATGCCAAGTTCTTCGCCCACCAGTTGTAACGTGACTCCGGCGCTGCGGCTGGCGGACTCCCATCCCCCAAACAACAGCAGCTTCGACAGATCGATGCCCGGAATATTGCGGATTGCGGCTGCCAGCGCAGTTGCGGTCTGCTGGGCGTCGGCGAATCCGCTGGAGGGACCGTCGACAGCGACCAGTTGCAATGGAACTTTCTGCGCCACCGTCATCATGACCTGCTGCAGCTTGGCCTTGGGCGCCATGCTCACCAGCCAAAGACTGCTGCCGGCGACCTTCTTCACCAGGTTCGCGCCTTCGTACAACGCATGCGCCGCCCAGGGATCGAGAATGGCCGGCAGCATCATCTCATTCTTCAGCGCCGGACCGGCCGGTCCGGTGATTGGTTCCAGCGTCTGCAGCGGATCGGGCACGACACTGGCGCAGACCACAACTTGAAAAGGAGTGCTCATCTTCTTCTTGGTTCCTTGTTTCCGGGTTCGTTATGAAGATTATTATGGATTAGTTCTCGGCTGAGTGCAGGCCTCCGACGCCGGCTCGGAACTGCAGGTTGGTTTCGCCATTCACGGTCTCCGGACAGTTCCACATACATGCGCCGCAGAACACGCACTTCTCGCGATCGAAGATGGGCACGCCTTCCAGGCTCCGGGTGATGGCCTGCCCAGAACACATCTCCACGCACAGCTTGTTACCACAGCCACGGCAGACTTCAAGATCTCGGAAGACGACATGGTCGGCGTATCCTCCGGCGGCCTGGACTTTTCCGCCCATCAGCAGCACATCCTGATGCGAGACCAGCAATGAGCCGTCGAACTGGATCACGGGCCAGCCGCAGAGGTCCATCAGCGGATCGTGAGAGGAAGTGCCATGCGCCTCGCAGTCCTGCTGAACTGCCGTAATTTCCTGCTGCGTGAACTTGCCGCGATAGAACTCAGCCAGCGACGCGAGTTTCTCCGTGGGCTTCGCCGGAGGACCGCCCAGCGAGAGCCGGCCATTGCTGAAAGCCGCGACCGCCATTCCGATCAGTCCAGTTACGACGCCGCGCTGAAATCCATCGCGCGACTTCTCCGCAATGCGCGATTCCTTCTCCAGCCAACTGTTGCGGCGGCGCTGCTCATAGGCCTGCGCCAGGTTCTCGCGCGTGAAGGGCTTGCCCGCCTGCAGAAGCTCGAGGACGCCTTCCGCCAGCAGCGTGCCCGTGGTCCATGCCTCGTCGACGCCGGAGCCGGTCAATACATTGGTGCTGCCCGAAGATTCGCCGATTCGCGCATAGCCATCGCCCGCCAGGAATGGCTCTCCGCGCTTGCCCGATTCCTGCAGCGACTTCGCGCCCCACGAGCGCAGCTTGCCGCCTTCCAGATAGCGCCACAAATAAGGGTGCTGAATGTAGTGCTGCAAATACCGGTAGGCAGTGCGCGTCGGGACAGTCGAACCACGAGGGAACGAAGATTCCGACCGAGGCCACGTTACCGGGATGCACGTAGAAGAAACCGAACATCTCGGGCTCAGGAAATCCAAAGGTGTGAAGGACGGTGCCCGGTCGCAGATCGACATCCGGCCGAAGCTCGATGACGAACTTCATGCCGACCGCCCACTCGCGGACTTCATTACCTTTGGGCAATCCCACGCGGCGATCGATGTCGCGACTCACCGCGCCAACCGGCCCGTCTCCCACGACGGTCAGCGCAGCGTGAATGTCCATTCCCGGAGTAAAGCCCGCTTCCGGATTGCCGCTCTTATCCACGCCCTGATCGAGTAGTCGCACGCCGAGAACTTTCTTGCCCTCGATCAGCGCTTGGCTCACTGGCATTCCCGGCCAGATTTGAACCGTACCGCCTGACATCAACTGTGAGCCGACCCACTGATTGAACTGTCCGATGGAAAGCACCAGCCCATCTTTCTTGTGCAGAAAGCTGGGCGTGAACGGGAGTTCGAGTGCATCGTGCTCGACGCGCAGGAAGCGGCGAAATGCTTTCAGGAAGCGATCGCCAGTGCGCAGTGCAAGTGAGCGCCGGCTGGCGCCTATGGGATCGAGCAGATACACCAGCTTCTCGCTGGAAACTGGCGCGGCCATGGGAATCTGCGCCGGATCGAGATCGGGAAAGGTCGTGCGGATGCCGCGCGCGCGGGTCACTACGCCCGAGACGCCAAAGCCGATGTCATCGGCGCGTTCGTAGCAGATGACCTGCAGCGGCATGCCTGGCATCGCGCCGCTCTCAATCGCAGGAGTGCCGTCGTCGTTCATCAGCTTGCGCGAGAGCGTGGTGAGGAAGCCGCCCATCGCCGGGCCGAAGCCCACGCAGGCGATATCGACATCCATGACGGTGCGCTCGATTGTGTTTGGTTCAGCGTTACTCAATAGTTTTCCTTACCGCGGATAGTCGAGCGCCTCGGGGATCATCACCTTCGAGATCGCTTCCGCAGCGCGATCTTTGGCCAACTGCGCGCCGGTCAGGCAACCATCCAGTTTGGTGCGCAGGCGCTGGAATCCTTCCAGCCCATCGCACGAGGCGCACGGCCCAGCTTTGATCGGATGCGAGCCATCACTTCCCACCACATCCGTCGCACAAGCAGTGATACCCGGGATCAGCCCTTCAAGCGAATCCAGTTCGTCGCTGCGATAACAGCCCTTGTAACCTTCTTCATCCCACGCCGGATGCCGGTTGTATCCGAAGACCAGCTCGGCACAGATGCGGCCAACTTCTCCCGCGCCACGTGCCGTCTGGATGTGGCACAGGTCGGTGAAGAAGCTCAACGTGCCTTCCAGACCTTCCGCCAGGACGGGGTTCGACGGACCGCTGGTTTCCAACTCAACCAGGTCGAGTGTCTGCTGACGTGCTGCGAGCAGCCAGCACAAGGCATCCGCCAGCGGGAAGGTCACGCCCTGACGTGCGCTCTGATACAGCGCGCCACCATCGGCGTCGGTGGCAACCTGCAGATGGTTGAACGTCCACAGCCACAACTGCATCGCGGTGGCCAGCGAACATGCGCCAGTCCCGGGACGATGCTCAGCCACCCGCCGCATCTCCAGAATCCACTGCCGGAACTGCGCCAGGAAAAGCTCGTTGGTCATGGTGACGCTGAGGTTGCGCCGCTGCACCGCTTCAGGACCTTCGTAGGTGGCTTCCAGTTGCGTGTCCATCCACTTGTAGGTGAGGAAGCCGGGACAATCTTCGGTGATACCGTAGCCGCCCATCAAGCTCAGGGCCTCGCGCATCGCGTTGGAGCCGATCCCGGTGTTCCACAGCTTGCATGCCGGACAGAACACGTTCGTGACCGCATCTTTCAAGGCAAACTTGCACCAGTGGATCGGCCTTCAAATCTTCATAGCATCCGCCGTTGCGTTTCTCGGGCGGCTTGCTTTCCTGCCGCAACAATTCAATTGCCGACTTGTTCACGTCGCGGAAGAACTTCAACTCCGATCGCCCGCGGCTCACGCCCTTCGAGGAGAGAATCTCATTCTTCTCCTTCTCCAGGACATCCATTTCGTCGCATAAGCGCGCTGCGGCAAAGCCCAGCGAGGCGCCCGCTTCGCCGATGGCCCACAGGCCGGCGAGGCGATGCAGCGCGTCCTGACGCTGCTGCAATCCAAGCTCGTAGCGCAGCATTCCGGCTTTCGCCTGCTCGGAGCCGCGGAAGCGTCCGCGCTGATAGCGGATGATCGGCTCAACCGCCGACAGCAGCTTCGCCGAAGTCATGAGCGCCACGGTCACGCGCGTCCGCTTGAAGACGGCTTCGATCACTTCGCTGTGGCTGTAGTTGGGTATGATCGTCCCATCCTTCACCGTATAGCCGCCGACGATTCGGCTGGCCGGCACGGTCACGTTGAAGATCGGATCGCAGGTGGAAGAAAGCTGGTGCACCAGTTTGCGCGTCGGAGTGCCGCGGTCGAAAACGCCGGGATCGGTTTCCTCGACAATCACAATGCACGAGCCCTTGATGCGATCGTCGCCGGAATCCACGGCGGCGGTCACGAAATTCGCAAACCCCATGTTGGTGATGAAGCGGCCGCGCTTTTCCACGCGCAGCACAGGCTCTTCGCCGTCGGCCCACTTCTCCACCCGCAGCTTGCCATTCAGGATCCCGGTATCCACGCCAACATAAGGAATCGGCTCGGTCAGGCAGAACGCCCCCCGCAACAGTTGGCGGTCTTCACCGGGGGCTGGCGGAACGGCGAGCGACATGTAGTGGGCTTGCTGTTCGGCAGTGCCGCGCTCGTGGATGGGGGCCAGCGCCAGGCATCCGGCGAGACTGCAGGTAGCGGCCCCGGCGTCAACCCACGCCAGTTCAAACGCGGTCAGGGCCAGCGCCAGGTTTTTCGGTCCGGCGAGGTAGCCGCCTTGTTCGGGATCCATGAAGACCGCAGTGATGCCGGACTGATCGAAGGCGTCGAGCAGTGTGGCCTTTTCGGCAGTCCATTCATGGGTGCCGCGAAGCCCCTGGGCCACGAGCCGCGCCACCGGACCGCGCGCCACCTCACGGGCGGACTGTACCAGCATCTGCAGGTCGTAGCGGTCAGCAAAACGCCAAAGAATCTGGCGAACGTTGTCGTCAGGCAACGTGCGCAAAGTTTCGGATCGCACTCGCGAAACAGTGGTGGCCATGCGATCACCTCCCGGTGAAATCAACCCTTATTTTCAGTTGCCAATGGCCAAGCTTCCTGTGACGTAGATCATAGGGGCAGGTGACGTGCGGCCAAGGCGGGCGGGGCGCTCGATCGGAAGTCGCCGGTTCAACCATGCTATGGCAGAGGCGGCGAATTGCGAAGCGGCGCGCACTGCAGTCTATGAGTGGCGTTTCAACTCAGATTTCAAATCGAGATTCTTGATCAGGCGATGCAGGTACTTGGGATGAATCCCCAGCAGACGCGCGGCTTCGACGTGGCTCCCGTTCGCATCGTTGATTGCCGTGACGACCAGCTGCTTCTTGGTCTGATTGAGGGTGCTGTGGTAGAGCGCCGCCATTTCCCCTGTCGGCCGCTCTTCCAGTAACGCTTCGGGAAGGTCCTCAGGCAGGATCTCGTCCGTCAATCCCAGCACGATGGCATGTTCGATAGCGTTCTCCAGTTCGCGAACGTTGCCGGGCCAACTGTACTTCATCAGCAGAGTGCGGGCTTCCGGCACGATGCCTTTGAAGCCGCGCTTGCACTTGGCGGCAAATTTGTTGGCAAAATACATTGCCAGCGACGGAATATCTTCACGATGGTCGCGCAGCGGCGGCAGAGCCACGGAAACGACATTCAGGCGGTAATAGAGGTCCTGACGGAATTCGTTCGCCTTGATCGCTTGCTCGAGGTTCTTGTTAGTTGCGGCGACCACTCGCGCATTAAACGGAAGCAAGCGGGTCCCGCCCAGCCGCTCAAATTCGCGTTGCTGCAGGGCCCGCAAGAGCTTGGCTTGCAGCAGCGGAGCCATCTCGCCGATTTCGTCGAGGAACAACGTCCCGTCCTCGGCGGTTTCCAGCTTGCCTTTCTTGCCGGTTGCGCCGGTGAAGGCCCCCTTCTCATGGCCGAACAGCTCGCTCTCCAGCAGGGTTTCCGGTATCGCGGCGCAGTTGATGGCAACGAACGGCCTGTCGGGGCGCAGGCTGTTGGCGTGAATGGCACGGGCCACGAGTTCCTTGCCGGTTCCGCTCTCGCCGCGGATGAGCACGGTAGAATCGCCCTTGGCTACCCGGCCGATGAACTCAGTGACCCTTAGCATTGCCTTGCTGTCGCCCATCAGGGCATCGGCGCTAACGTCCTCCCTTAGGCGCTGGTTCTCGGCCCGGAGCGAGTCCAGTTGCAACAGATTCTCCAGAGTTACCGCGGCGATGCGAGACACCGCGCTAAGGAAGTACACGTGGTCCTCGCCGAAAGCCTGTGAAGTTGCCGGCGAGGTCAGATAGATCACTCCGAGAATGTTGTCTACGGCCACCAGGGGCACACACAACACGTGCTCGGCTGTCGGCGACCCAATCGAAGCCACTGTAAAGACGGCACAGCGTTCCCACATGGCCCGCTGGGCCCACTCTTCACGGATAACCAGGTCCTGATGCGCGCTGCCGTCTCTGCTCCAGGTACATGCCGGGCTGGGCTCCTCACTGGCGTTCGGCTGGAGCACGATCGCGCCTTGGGCGGCCGGGATCACCTCGGAAATCAGCGCCAGCAACTCACGCTGCAAAGCTTCCATGTCGTGCGTGGAGTTGATGACGTTGGCGATTTTGAAAAACGCGGTCAGATCGCGCGCCATCCGGCCCACGCCCGACGCATTCGACGGCAGGCCGGAATGCTGATCGAGGAATATCGTTTTCAATCCGACGCTGGTGGTGTCCTTGCTGACAAACGAAGCCAGCACTGCGGCGTCCTCGTCGGGGCCGGTGAGGAACAGGAACTCGCTGATCCCGATGCGAATCCGGTCTCCATGTTGGACAGGCGCCTGGTTCACCTGGATGCCGTTGACGAATGTCCCGTTGTGGCTGTCGAGGTCGGCGATTTCATAAATACCGTTAGAAACCTCGATGATGGCGCAGTGTTTTCGCGAAACCGCAGGTTCGCCCACCATTACCTGGTTGGAAGGGTCCCTGCCCACTGACAGGGGACCGTCGTTCATGGCTCGTACCGTGCCCTCAAGGGGGCCGGAAATTGCCACCAACCTCGGCTTTAGCAAGTGCGCCTCCGGCAGATCAGTGTAGCTGAGATTGAGTCGAAAGCGCTGCCGAATCTAAAGCGATTCCGGAGTTGCTGCATCCCGCGCAAGTCGACACCGTCGCAGGCGATTGACGCTCCAGCCGCGCAGCGGCGGCGATGTTCTTGTAGGCAGGGGCGCGAGCCCCTGCACGTCGCGCCATAATTCCAGTTCAGGCCGCGTAGCGGCCAACCCTTTTCGTGCCCACGTACGCCGGACGCAGCAACCTTAGGAACTGCTCCAAAACGCCGCCACGGAACTAGAAAGCTACTCTCGGGTATCCGATCGGATACCAATTTGGCGACCGATGAGACCGTCTGTGAGCAGCCTCCAATACCCATGTAGTTGCAAATACAGCGGAATGTCAAAGACGCAGAGCCGAGGTGGGCTTTGGCATGAGGCTTGCTCTACTACAAAGCGTCACAGCAAGCTGCCAACGATGGTGAAGCGAAGCTAAATGACAAATTCAGTTTGGGTTCCACTGCAAGGAGCCCCCCAGGAGGATGTCATGAAACGCAACCTGATCGCAGTCCTGTCGCTGGTGGTGATGTCACTGCTCCTCAACGCCACGGGCGCCTATGCTCAGTCCTATGCAAAGGCCAATGTGCCTTTCGATTTCAAGGTAGGCTCGGCACAACTGCCCGCCGGCCCTTACGAAATTACGGTCAGCAACACAAGTTCAGGAGCAATCCTGATCCGCAACGACCAGACCAGCGCGGCCGCCATGTCGACGGCCCGGACGCGAGACTCCCCGCAGCACGCATGCCAAGCTGGTGTTCCACAAGGTTGGTAGCCAGTACTTCCTGGCGGAGATCTGGCGGAGTTCCGAAACCGAAGGGATGATCGTTCCCACCTCCAAGCAGGAGAAGGAACTGGAGAAGGAACTGCAGGCTTCCAACGGGCACTCGGGCGGATATGAAGAGGTCGTCGTTGCCCTTAACTAAGAGCGGTCGAGCACAACCCAACGAAGAAGCCGGAGCCGAGCGCTCCGGCTTTTTCGTGATGGTCCCGCCAAATAACAAAGCCGCAACCCGAAGGCTGCGGCTTTTACATATGCACGGTGAGAGTCGATTACAGGCTGAGCTTACGGCGCAACAGGCCGGCAAGTCCGATCACGCCGGAGCCGAACAGAACCATGCTGCCCGGTTCAGGAGTGTAGGACAAGCCCGTGATTCCGCCATCCAGCCATGCCACCGATCCGCCACCAAAGGGGACGGTGTTCTGCAGCACCAATTCGACCTGGTAGCCGCCGGCAACGGGTGCGATATCGGCAAAGTTAACCGTACCGGTAACGGTCCCGTATGTCACCGTTGTAGTTGTCGTCTGGCAGGGTGGCCTGAGCCACTGCAACGCCATTGACAAGGACAAACCAGGTTTCCGTGTTTCCGTTGCCCAGGAAGTCCTGAAACGACCAGTTGGCAGTCAGGTCAGTGACCGACACGGTGGGAATATGGAAGATCGACGAAATTACAAAATCGCCGGCCGTCCACTGGAAGGCGGTCTGGCCGCCTGCGGGGATGTTGCCGCAGCCGTCGGTGGCGCTGCAGTAGGCATCACCGGCGGTGGGGAACGGTACGTTGCTGACGATCACGCCGAAGGGCGAGGCGTTGTTTGAAATCGACGGCAACGAATTGGCGCTCGCCATACCGACTACGACGAAGCACAGTGCGGCCACCAGGACGGCACTTCGCAAAGATATATTCTTCATTCTTAAATCCTCCGCTCAAGCCGCACATATCGTGCGGCCAGGGACTGAAGTGGCGATAGCACCCAGCCACATAAGCCGGATACTATCGGGTTAAGCTTTCCTGCCAGCGTCGACCACTGAAATCCTTCCGTTCAACGCTGCGATTTCTTTCTGACGCCACGGCTTGCCGGACAACCTTGCCAGTGCTGCTACGACCCAGATTGAGCAAGCTAATTCCGCCGAGGTGACCCTGCGGCGCCGCGCGATGCGACGCCGCAGAATGCAAATCTAGGGAAGAACTCTAGGCGTACAGCCGGCGAACTTCAGCGAAGCCACGCGGGTGCTCCAGTCGAACCTGGTCGTCGTCGTGTAGTACTGGTTCACGTACCAGAACGTACACCCGTCGAGGTCGATGGTCATGCTGGAGTAATCTCCCCAGCGGTGGCTGGTATCAGGTTGCGAACCGGTAGCAACCGTCTGGTCAACGATGGACTTTTCTGCTTCCATCGTGCCCAAAGCATCGGTTGGCACGCGACCCGTGAAGTAGATGTCCGGATGCAGCGTAGAGCTGGAACGGCTGTAGCCCAACGCAATGTCGCCATTCTTGTCCATGGCGATCGAGCCCATGAAGCGGTAGGTGGCGTCCGGCGCGTACGTACCGCCCTGGTAAGCCGCCAGGGCCGTCGGGTTGCTCGCTGGCGCACGGAACTCGTACCAGCGCTCGGCTCCCGTGGCTCCATTCACGATGGCGTGATTGACCATATACGACGTGACCGGCACATTGGCCGTGTTCACGCCGCGGTGGAGAGCCAGGCGGAACATCAGGCGATCACCCAGCGAGTCCAAGCCGCCGCTGCCCGTGACAACGCCGAGTTGCGGAATACAACCCGACGAGCCGAAGTTGCACAAACCAACGAAAGCCGGCAAGCCGGTCGGGATTGGATGGGTTCCGTTGACTCCGGTGAGCACAGCGGTTCCATGCACAAAGTCGGGTTTGTAGGTGTACTCGTAGAGGTTGGTTTCCGATGCGAAGTTGTCAATGCTGCCTACAAACACTTCGGGAGTACCAGCCGGCATGGGAAGCTCCGGCGTATCCAGGTCGGCAGGCAACATGCTGTCGTCAAACAGCGTGCCGTATGGAGTCGTCCAACGTGCAAACCTGCTCGGCCGTCGGATCGCCAGCCACCATCTTCACGCGGTTGTAGGCGCAGGGCTGGGCTCCAAGATAAGCCGTACCAGCATCGTTGAATATATTCTGCGACTGGTAGATCGCCTCGGGCTGAATGCCGAGCTTGGGATAGTCGGGGAAGCCATTGACCTGCGGGAACTGGTAGAGATAATAGGAGCCCAACGCGTCAGGGCTGGTGGAAACGGCAAAGCAGCTCGCGTACGGCGGGGAGAATACCGGCTGGAACAGGATCCAGCGATGCGCCATCTTGTCGAACTGCACGACGATGTCGCCACTGTTGTTGGTCGGCGCACCGGCTGCCCGTCAGACTCGCCCAGAGCGTATTACCCAGAATGGGGCCCGCGAGGTAAGCGCCTGTCGCTCTTATCTGAAGACCGCGTAGGACACGTTGACCCACTCGACGACTTGCGCATTGGCCTGGTTGCCCGGCCAGTCGCCGGATGCCCCGTTCGAGTCGGTGGGCGCGTCAGGAACTGTGTAACCGTGGAAGCCGAGTCCAACTCCCAGCACGTTCACGCCGACGGTGGCGCTCACTGGAGCCAGGCTTTGTACATTGGCATTCTCGCCGACAGACTTAGTCGCCACAGCTCGCTGGGCGGCAAACTGAAGCTGCTTCTGCAATTTTGGTTTGAGGGCCGGACTGGCCTCGTGGTAGCCGAACACGAAACCGGTTGCGAACTGATGAGATCGCGGAGCGGGGGCGTTACCGCAAACTGCACCGCCCGGTTGAAATCAGCTTGGTTGAGTACACCTGCTTGGGCTTCATTCTTCTGCGCTGACATCGAGACGCATAGGAACAATGAAAGACACAGAGCAAAAGCGCACACTGAGAGGAGGTTATTCTTCTTCATGGAGCCTCTCCTGAGGAGCTTTTCAAGTCCTCGGTAATTCGATTTAGGTAATTCGGTCTGTCGATTGAAGTGGTTACGGGGTCTTCACGTGCACTCGAAAGTTGTATCATCCCGTTTGCGCTTGCGCAACTATATTCGTAGTAGCTTACTTGCGGAATCCAGAGAATAGCTGGCGACAGTTAACGCCAGTTAACGTCGCTAGAGCGGCAAATCGCCTTGCTGCCCGGTGCAAGATCAGGGCGAACGGAGGTCGTGGTGCGCAAGCTTCTTGTAAGTATGTGCAAAAGAATGCACAAAGTACGCGCAAACCGTTTAAATTAACGTCGCATTAACGCAAAATTGCGGTTGTTACCTTGCCTTGTGATCCCCGTCACATCTTCAGATTCTGGCTTCGGTATAGATTCGGGGGTTTTGTGTGATTGGTTACGTCGATCACTTCGTAAGTGGTAGGTGGTCGTGGATCATTTCGAAGCAACGGCTGCACTAGTTGAGCCGAACAGGTCGGGGAGGCAATGTTTGCGACATTTTTATCGTGCGGGTTTTAGTTGGGCGTTTTGGGGCTGGACGCTTGTCGTTCTGATGTCATTGCCGTCGGTTGCGCAGAAGACCGTCACCAAGGATGCCGGCGCCGGCATGAAGGAAGAAATGGATTACGATGCGCACGGACGAGTTTTGGGTAGCCGCACCATCGGCGCTGACGGCAAGCTTCTGGTCAAGATCGAATACACCTACAGCCCAACCTACGAAGTCATTACGACAACCAGCAACACTTCCTACTGGCCCGATGGCAAGTCGGTGCAGAAGGTGGCCCTCACCACATTCGACGAAAACAACAACTTCACCAGCGAAATCATCGAAGATTACAACCTGTCAGGTAAGCACGTTTCCGGACATCAGTTGTTCCATGATCCCATGACCGGCATTTACCGCTGCTTCGATTGGAAGGCCGCGGAACAGAAGCACGTGGCCATCGATTGCCCGGAATCGGAAGAATCTCACGAGGGCCCGAAAGAGACGCCAAAGATTACGCGCGAACAAGTGCTGCAGCACCTGGCGGCAGCTCGACAGGCTGCCCAGGCTGAAGCTAAATCCCAGCGCGTGAAGCCGAAGGGACCAACGCAGGCTGGAGCCACGACCGTTAATAAAGCGGTGGGAGTTGTATTGCCGGCGCGCTTGCGTCCAGGGCAGCGAGTCTCGGGCAGCGTAGTGGATGATCCCGAACGTTTTGCCGGGCAGCCCGAGCTCATGATTGTTCCGGTGACTCTGCCATTTGAATCGTCTGGCGACGCATCGCAACTGAACGGCTGGACTTTCGAAGTGAAGGGATCAGAACCTCAGCCGGCAAACGGACCGATCAGCTTCGTCGTCCCCGCCGCCTCTGGGCCGATAGAGTTCACGCTGCGCCAGGCCGGCGATCCCGCTATCGCAGTTTCGGGCAAGGTGCAGGTCCCCAAATCAGCAGCGAAGGCCACGCCGATTCCAGCGGCCTACGAGTCAGCCGCACTGTGTTTCAAGCGAGACTTGTGTGCGGTGACTGGCGGATTCACCGGCGACAGTCACAACACGTTTGCAGCGTTCGACAGCGTTCCCGCAAGCATCGTCGCAGAGACCGACAGCGCGGCCTACATTGACGTTCCCGAGTTCATGAACCTGGGCCCGGCGGCGCTGATCGTAGCGGAGGGAACCAAAGTCGAGGCGATGACGGTGGTAGTCGGGTTGCTCGAACTGACACTCAACCACGAGCCGATTGAGGCGCGGCAGGAGATGATCACGATGCTGCGAGTCGATGGGGTGCCGGAACTGAGCGACGACCAGTGGCACTACGGAGTGTTTCCGGCCAGCAACCTGGAAGGAGCGCGCGCCCTGGTTCCAGGATTCAATCCCGCGAAGACCGTCGAGCAGGAACGTGAGCGGCGCGAGAAGCAGGAAAAACAGGACGGCATGCCGAAGAAGGACGATAAGAAGGAAGAATCCGCCGGGATGGTGCTGGTCGTGGTCAGCAACACCACTCCCGATGTCGTCAGCATGCGCCTCGCAAAGCAACAGCCTTTTGTGTTTCACCTCACACCCGAGTCGTTCGCCAGGGGCGAATTCAAATACGACATCGTCCTCGATGCACTAAAGACTGGACGATTTGCGCTTAAGGTGACTGCCGTTCCGTTCCTTGCTCCGGTCAAGGCGCAAGAATTCGAGGCCGCCTCCGCCGCCTCCAAGAACTGAGACAGCGATTCCGATGGACATGGGCCAAAGAGGCTGCTGAAAAAAGCGATTGGGTAGTGCTGGCCTTCAGGCCAGGCTTCTAAGTCTTTTGTTTTTGATTTCTCCAATTTCGACTTTTTCAGCAGCCTCCAAAGCCGGTTGGGTTTGGCCGGAGGCGCACCCCGGTTCTATCATCCTCACGAATCTTTAATGCAGGGCCCGACCTTTTCTGTGCCGGGTGCCGCCCGCACGCATGCTCATGCGGAAGCATGGCGGCATGATGCGCGCGAGGGTCGGTCCAGAATGTACGGGGTTTCTTGAATGCGCGTCTGTTTGGTTGCGCTCTGTTTTTTAATGGCTGCTACTGCCATGGCACAATCCACCCCAAGCACGGTAATTTTCTGGGAAGAAGGCTTCCCTGCCGCGGACACCGCCGCTCCAGACCACGCCGCGCTGGCTGCGTTGCCCAATGCCCGCTTCGCTACGGTGCAGGAACTCGCAGGCGCGTTGGCCTCGGCTGACACGAAACTTCTGGTTCTGCCGTATGGGTCGGCGTTTCCGGAAGATGCGTGGCCCGTGATTTATGCCTATCTGCAACGAGGCGGAAATCTCCTGACCATCGGTGGACGACCGTTTTCGCGCGCTGCCTATCGCGAGTGCGACGCCGGCAATGCTTGCACTTGGAAGTTGCGCTATCCCCGCAATGCCTGGTCGAAAGCTCTGTACATCAATGATTACACCGAAACTCCCGGCTCGAAGGACCTGCAACAGCAGGCAAACGAGGACTTGCCGGAAATCCATTTGCCGGCGATTTCTTGGAAGCGAGCATGGAGTCCAACCGTACGCATGAGCGCGGAGGGACTCTACCCGCGTATCGGGACTGCCGGAACCATCGACATGCGCCTGGACACCCTCGTCTGGGGAGTCGATGGCTCACGCAAGTTGGCGGCACCCGTCATTCAACTCGACCACATCAAAAACAATTTCGTAGGTGGACGCTGGGTAATGGTCCTGGCTGAGCTGGATGGGCCGCTGCCGCCTGCGGTTCTGACGTTGCTGGCGAAACGCGCGTTCGATGGCGCACGCGAAATTGTCGTGCAGCCGACCACCGCGTTGTTTCTGCCGGGCGAGACCCCGAGCTTTGAGGTGCGCGTGAACCGCTTCGCCGGCAAACCCGTAGCGCTTCGCCTTGAGTTGAGAGACAGCGCTGAAGGCGGCAAGGCGGCGACCCAAGTGTTCCCGCTCGACATCGCGCAATATCCCTTCATCAGCACTGTGCAGTTGCCGGCGCCGTCGCAAGGGGGCCTACACACAGTAACGGCGCGCTTCCTCGAAGGCGACACGCTGCTCGCGCAGTACCGCACCGGCTACTGGGTGCGCGATGAAAAGCTGCTGCACTCCGGCCCGGTGGTAGGGCTCGACCACAACTTCTTCCTCATCGATGGCAAGCCGCTGCCGATTGTCGGGACTACCTACATGGCGAGCGACGTCCAGCGCCAGTACCTGATGCAGCCCAATCCGTTCGTATGGAACCGCGACTTCGCGCAGATGCGTGACAACGGCATCAACATGATTCGCACCGGGCTGTGGACAGCGTGGGACCAGGTGATGAAGGAGCCGGGCGTGGTGCAGGAATCCGCGCTACGAAACTTGGAAGCGTTTTTCATGACGGCGCGCCACTACAACATTCCCGTGCAGTTCACATTCTTCGCATTCATTCCGGACAACTTCGGTGGCGCCAATCCCTATCTCGACCCCGAAGCGGTGCGGCGACAGCAGGACTACGTCACCGCCATCGTTTCGCGATTCAAGGAAGTGCCCTGGCTGATGTGGGACCTCATCAACGAGCCCAGCTTCGACAAGCCCGCGCACTTGTGGGTGACGCGCGCCAATGGCGACCGCTTCGAATCGCAACGCTGGAACGAGTACCTGACCAAAACGCACGGCACCAACGACGCAGTAGCGAACGCCTGGAACATGACAACTCTTCCGTCTCCCATGCCCGTGCCCGACGAGCCGGACTTTTTGCCGGGCAGCGTCTATCGCGGCGGGCATCCGCTGTCGGCGCATGACTTCTACCTGTTCGCGCAACAGCAGTTTGTGGAATGGGCGCAGACCATGCGGCAGACCATCCGCGCGACCGGCAGCAGGCAACTGGTCACCGTAGGGCAGGATGAGGGCGGCGGCACCGATCGCCTCAACACTTCGTATTGGGTTGACGCGGTAGATTTCACCACCAACCACAGTTGGTGGCTCAATGACGCGTTGCTGTGGGATTCGTTGGTGGCGAAGCAACCCGGCAAGCCGTTGCTGATCCAGGAGACCGGATTGCAGAACGACTTCCAGATCGATGACACCTGGCGGCGCAGCGCTGACAACCAGGCCTACACGCTGGAGCGCAAGTGTGCCCTGGCGCTGGCGACGAGCGCCGGCGTCATCGACTGGCTGTGGAACGTCAACGCCTACATGACCGAGGACGTTGAGGTCACGATTGGAGTGGTGCGTCCCGACTACACCGAGAAGGCCGAAACCGCCGTGATGCGCGGCCTCGCGGAATTCGCCAATACGAATCGCGATGCGTTTCGCGCTCCCGAACAGCCACAGGTCGCCATCGTACTCGCGCACGACCTGCAGTTCTCGCCCATGAATCCGGGCGCGGTGGCGGCGCAACAGAAAGCAGTGCGCGTGCTGCACAACTACCTGCATGTTCCCGCCTACGCGATTGCGGAAAATCAGTTGGCACAACTTGGGCAGCCCAAACTGGCGATTCTTCCCTCTCCTCACGTTCTCGATGAGAGCGCGTGGAAGCAGTTGCTCGCCTATGTCTCACAGGGTGGGACATTGCTTATCACCGGCTCATTCGACCGCGACCCCTATTGGCGCTACACCTCGCGCATGAAAGATCTGGGCGTGGACACGCAGGTGCTGCCGCTGAACTTTCGCCAGGGATCGATGACAGTTGACGGCAAGCCGGTTGCGGTTTCGTTCGCCGAGCAGGCTTTCGTCGACGAATTGCGCTTCGCCGACGATTCCGGCTGGAAGGAACTGCCGGTCGGCAAAGGCAAACTGCTCATCGCTTCCTATCCCGTAGAAATGAGCGAAGGCAACGATGCGACGGCTGCGGTCTATGCGGCCGCCCTGCGCCGCGCTGGCATCGAGCCTCCGTACGAAGTGCGGCAACTCTCAGTGGGAGTCCTGGCGCGACCGACGGTGTTCGAGAATTCCGTGCTCTACCTGTTCATGTCAGAGAGCGGACGCGACGAGCCGATTGACGTGCGCGACAAAATCACTGGCGCAGAAATCAAGTTCACCCTGCCGGAGCAGCGCGCCGCACTGGTGCTGCTGAACAAGAAGGACGGCCGGGTGGCCGGCAGGTACGGCTATTGAGGTAGGGACATGCGCTCGAACTAGGCTAGACGAGGGCGATGACGTCGATTTCTACGAGCACGTCCTTGGGCAGGCGGGCCACCTCGACGGTGGAACGCGCGGGCGGATCGGCGGTGAAGTGGCGGCCGTAAACCTCGTTCATAGCGGCGAAATCGTTCATGCTCTTCAGAAAGACAGTGGTCTTGACTACTTGAGCAAGCGTACTGCCGGCGGCAGTAAGAATGCCGGTGATGTTCTGCAGCACGCGTTCGGTTTGCGCGGCAACGTCTCCGGCGATGAGCTGCTGAGTGTCAGGATCAAGCGAGATCTGGCCGGAGAGAAAGACGAGGCCGTTGGCCTTGATGGCCTGGGAGTAGGGTCCGATCGCTTTCGGACCGGCGTTGGTGGAAATGACTTCGCGCATTTGTCCTCCAGGAGATGGTGGCAGAGCGATTGTCGCATAACTGCAAGGATGAGCGGGCACAGGTGCCAGCTTGGTCGGGCTGCGGAAGAAAGTCGGGAAAGCTGCTTCCACGCGGTCTAAAAGTCCGCGAAGAATATCAAAAGCACGGGACTTAGACGCTTGCCTAAAGTCCCAGATCTACCACCGATTCGCTTATTTCCGCAATCTGTAACACTGCATTGTGTAGATTTAGAGGCGGTACCACGGCATCTCGCTTTGACAACGTAAGTTTTACATGTCAACTAGGCGAAATGCAACAAACGTCTGCAAGTCACTGAGGAATAAGGCCCAAATAAAGCATAAAAGTGCCGTACAATTGTAGCTAGTATGTGCTATAGTTAAATTAGAGTTGCAGAACGGTAACGCGCTCTATGCAGTGTTCTCAAGCTCACACCCAGCGGTTGCTGGGTTTTCGTGTTTTGGGACGACAACTCGGGTTGGGTGGGGAAGCCGATCGCCTCCTGGGCAAGGTTAGCGTTTCCAACTAGGTCAACCAGTTGGTTGCTCCGTGTTTGACCGTGAGACCGGACAAGTCACGAACAGATTAGGTTTTCTCGTGGCCCAGTGCGAGTGAAGAAGACGAAGCGCAGAAAGAGTCGCAGGCGATGGTGAACGTCTGAGTGAAAATGGCGGGCTCGATTGCGCCCAGTCAACCTCATCGGCAAGCGGCTACGGGATGATGTATGGCGTGCCTTGTAAAATGATAACTGGGCTGAGAACGAGGGCTTCATGGGAGCGCGGGCGGGCATGGACATAACCTGGGTGACTGACCGAATCGGGGTTGGCGGGGGGATCTGGCACGACAGGAACATGATCGAGGTAGTGGAAGCCGGGATTACCCATATCATCGACATGCAGATTGAGTTTGACGACACGCGGCTGGCCGAGCCGTATGGGGTGCGCGTCCTGTGGAATCCGACGGATGACGATTTCCGCTCGAAGCCGGCTGCACTGCTGCAACGGGGTGTGGATTTTGCGATGGAAGCGCTGGAAGAGCCGGAGTCAAAAGTGTTCATCCACTGCGCGGCGGGGGTGCATCGCGCACCCATGATGACGCTGGCGGTGCTGCGGGCGATGGGCTGGACGCTGGAAGACGCGGTGGAAACCATCACAGAGCGGCGCGATGTGGTGGATTTTGCGGATGTGTACGTGCACAGCGTGGAAGAATTTATCAGGAGTTATGACGGAGCAGGAAAGTAGCTTGGAATCAGTTTCGAGTTTAAAGTTTCGAGCGAAACGCAGGTCTTCTTGAAGGCCACCCTGGTCGGCTGGCGCGGGCTGGAATGTGGCAGATACTACCAAAGCAGAGATTTTCCAGCGAACAAGAGCCTTTTGGCTCCGCTCCCTGCGGTCGCTGCGCTCAGGCTGACAAGTGAATTTAGGTACGATTCGGCTGGGGGAGTCTTATGCGGCCCGAATCGCGATGGAGTTTGGAAGCAGGGTATTTCGATCTCGGCCGTGTGAGTCCGGCATGTAGAGAGGCAAAAGTTATGCGCAACGCACACCGCCCGATGGGGCGGTTTTTTTTTCTGCTGGTGGTTGTCGCAGCGGTGGGGATGATGCCATTGACGGCCAGGGGCGGAGCGGGCCTGCCGTTCGGGGTCGCGGCAGGTCCGCAGGGACCAGCGTTGATGCGGCGAGCGTTGGCGGCGGGCGTGCACGCGGCGCCGGCGATTAACGGTCTGGCGATGACGCAAGTGGTGGACACGGTGTATCGCGCGGATGGGACGGCAGCCGCAGGCACGGTGCTGATTTCGTGGCCAGCCTTCACCACGGCAGATGGCAAGGCCGTGGCCGCAGGTTCGATGAGCGTGCGCCTGGGCAGCGGTGGAGCATTCACCGCGAGCCTGGCTCCGAGCACGGGAGCAGAGCCGGCAGGCGTGTACTACAGAGTGGTATATCAGCTCACTGGGCAAGAGCCGTCCACGGAGTACTGGGTGGTTCCGGCGACGGGCCCGACCAGCATTGGGGCGATGCGGGCGAAGCTGATGCCGCCGACAATTGCGGCGCAAGTGTTAACGCGCGACGTAGCGGATACGAACTACGTGCACGCGGTGGGCGACCAGACAGTGAACGGAGTCTTGCAGTTCAACAGTTCGCCGCTGGTGCCGACGCCGCAGAATGCGGGAGACGCTGCCAACAAAGGGTACGTCGATGCGGTTGCCGGCAGCGGCGGAAACCTGTCCTCGCCAGGGCCGATCGGGAGCGCGGCCCCGAACACCGGAGACTTCACTAGTCTCGGTATTCTCAAAGCGAGTCCGGTAGACAACACAGCCGGCCATGCAGATGGGATTACGATTCGCATCAACAATCCGCTCGTCATTAACCCGCAGGTTCATAACCCAGTTGCGGGATACTTTGAAATCAATTCTGACTCACTCAAATATCCGGTTTGGGGATTGAATCCGGTGGCGAGCGCTACCGCTGGTAACGATACGGCAGCTGTTTCCATCGAAGCTGATGTAAATAATTACGCACAGGATCAACCGAATCCAGCAACATCGCTTTTGAACTCCAAGATTGGAGCACTTATTGCATCTGGTGGAACCGTACCAGAAACAGCAGCCATACAGGTCGCAGAATATGCAAATGGATCCGGCTGGCACTATGGTACTTATTACCAAGGTATCATCGACCACCTGATGGGATTTTTCTATTCCTCGTTCCTAACTACTGCGTCGATCACGGCCAGTACGTCTCTGCAAACCATCCCTATTTCAGGCGGAGCGTGGCCCACCCCGGGAACATGGGTTGCAGTGGATCATGGGGCAGCCCAGGAAGATGTGCAGATTGTTACAGGTACGCTCACGTCAATTACTGCCGTCTTCACCAAGAACCACGCTAGCGGAACACCTATGTATGTCTATGCCGCGCAGTACGGGATTGACTTTACCAAAGCAGCATTTCGTTACTCCCCTTTAATTCTTGGCGATTTACAGTGGAGTGCAGCCGCCAATGCGCCGAATCCTCCCAATATCAGCCTTGTGGATAACTCAGGAACATTGAGAAAAGGCTTCTATTGGGACTATGCCGGTGTTACCCACTTCCGTAGTGTGGCGACCGGTTTGACAGGATGGCAGTGGGAAACTTCTACAGGAGCTTCGCTTGAAACACTGGCCGAAGATACCGGAATCCATATTGGTACGACATTCAATTGGTCAATCGCACAGCGACTTACTTCTCCTGATCTAAACACCATCACGGCCTGCGGTTACTACGATGCGAACAACGCAACAAATGCGCCTACGGCGTTTGGCAGTGGATTCTTCAAACTGCAAGTTGTGTGTTCGCATGACCCGATATACGTAACTCAGCTTGCCTATGACATGGTGAGCGGCACCCAAGTTCTTTACGAACGCGAGAGTGTTGCTGGATCGTGGACAGGATGGGCGCAAGCGGCTTCCGCCGTAAGTGCCGATGGCACGATGGCCGCGAACTCCGACGCCCTCGTACCCAGCCAGAAAGCTGTCGTCACCTACGTCGCCGCGCACGGCGGAGACCTGTCCTCGCCGCCGGCGATCGGGAGCGCCACGCCGAATGCGGGCACGTTCACGACGCTGGCGGGTCAGGACCTGAAGGTGCGGGACATTCCCGGACACGAGTACTTTGTGAGCAAGTATGCAAACATCCAGGCGGCGATCGACGCGGCGTACAACAACGGCACAGTCCTGGGCGGTGCGACTGTGATCGACGACCGCCTGGCGCCCTACAGCGGGCCGGGGTTCATCGTAAGAGATTCGGTGACGCTGAAGCTGGCGGCGACCACTTATACGATTGCAAGTACGGTCTCCAATAACAATGGTGTGAGCAACGTGACGGCGGGAATCATCTCGATGCCGGGGTCCCACATTGTGGGGGCTGGGACGTCGGCGAATCACGGCACGAACGTGAATGCGGGCGCGGGCCTCAATGCGGACCTGATTGCGACGTCAACGGTGGGGACGGGCGCGGGAGCGAATGCGCAATGGTGGCACTGGGGCTCCATCGAGAATTTCCACATGGACGGCCAAAAGACAAGCCAGACGGCGGGAAACTGCATCAACGTGGAAAACATGGGTGAAACGGCGGTGCTGCGGGCGCTGGAAGTGGGCAACTGCTATGGGGATGACATCCGGCTGGAGGGGAATTTCGCGACACAGTCGGAGATTTCGAATGTCACGGTGAATAGCGCGGGGCAGTATGGGGTGGACCTGGACAACTTCCAGGGAGTGGGGGTGCTGCGGGGGCTAAGCGGCGACAGCAACGCGACGTCGATCATCCGGTTCAACGGTAGCCAGTCGGCAACGCTGACGGTGCTGGGGCTGAAGTCAGAGGAGGAGATCAGCGGGCACGATCCGCTGATCACGATCGATATGCCAGCGGATGGATCGCAGCCGGCGCTTTCTCTGATGGGCGGCTATACATATGCGCGTCCGGGAGTGCACGACGTGATCAAGGTGATCAATGGAAAGAGCGGATCGTCGCCGTTCGTGCTGGTCAGTAACTTTTACGTAGACGCAAACTTCGTCAACGCGGTGAATGACACGGTGAACAGCCGGACGTTTGCGGCGAGCAATATGAATAAGGTCCCGTTTTCGTACCTGCCGACGGGGTCGTATCAGAGCGGTCAGGCGTTTACGTTTGCGCCGGGAACATTTATCCAGGGCGGGACTTCGGCGCTGACGGAGATTTTCGGGTCGAGCACGGACGGCAGCAGCATGATCGCCGCGCAGGGCAACGGCGACGGAACCAGCTACTTCACGGGCGGGTTGAAGATCGGGATCCCAAATCGAACGCAGTTTGGACAGCCTCCGGAGATGATGGCGCGCATGGGCTCGCGATTCCTGGGCGTGGGGAATGGCTATGACACGAATACGTGGGTGTTCGTGCCGATCTGGAAGAGCGGCGACAGCAGCAACCGGTGGATTGGCGATCCCAACCAGCGCTGGCCGGAGGTGTACGCCAGCGACGTGAACGCGACTACCGCGACCGTCGGGACACTGAATGTGACGAGTTGCGCGGGATGCGGCGGCAACAGCACGACGGGACTGCTGAACTACCAGACCAACACGGCGGCGCTGGTGGGAAACGCGAGCGACAAGACGATCTATACCTATTCGCTGCCGGGAGGCAAGATGGCGGCGGGTACGGGGGTGCATTGTTACCTGAAAGCGCAGCGGGTGTCGGGAACAGGCGCGATTACATACAAGTGGCAATTTGGAGGTACCACAGTGGGGTACGCTTCCGTCACGTCGAGCAGCGTGGGCATCAGCTCGGATGTGGAGGTGTACAACAATCCGGGATCGACGACCGCGCAGATCGTGAATCTGAACGAGTTGCATACCGGGAACGCAATTTCCGCGGGCGGGCTGTACAACAACGCTGCAGCCGAAAATACCGCGAACCCGGTGACGATCGGCGTGACGTTCAATGGGGCCAGTACGGAGCAGATCCGGGGAGCGACATTCAAGTGCATGGCGGAGCAGTGAAGGGCAGTGGCTAGGAAAGAATTCACCACGGAGACACAGAGAACGATTGAGGGAAACCAAACCGCGAATTGCACGGAGGACGCGGATCAGGCTTGAGTCTCGAAGGACAAAGACCCGGCAGGGCGAAGTCCCTCAGGGGCTAAAGCCCGGCAACATTGGAGTGTCTAACGGCACGGCTGAAGCCGTGCCCCTGCAAGACGTGAAGACGCTTCCTCCCACCCTAGGCCACGGCGGGCTTGATGACAAATTGTAAGGAGGGTGCGGACAGCGTCGCTCCCACCCTGGCCCGCTGGCGCGGTCGAGAATGGGGCACCCACATCGTCGCGCAGGTAAGGGTCCTTTGACTTCGCTCCCTGCGGTCGCTGCGCTCAGGATGACAGACAGCAGTGGCTAGTGGCTGGTGACTAGTGGCCAGAAAATGCAGATCCCTCCGCTCGTCCGCCGAAGCGGCGGATTCGGTCGGGGCGACAAACGGCAGGAGGATGACTCAGTAGGCAATCATACAGGTGTAGTAACGGCGCGCGTGACGGAGAGTTTCACCTAGTCTGACATTGTGGGATATGACGGATTCCCACCCTATCGCCAAAGGCCGGCGATAAGGGTGGGGCACCCGATTAGAACCCCACATATCCCAAAACCGGGGATATGTGGGCCACCCGTGATGTCTGACAGAGTGGGACCCAGAGGAGATTACGCGTGCAATTGGCCGGCGGGTAGCCGAGAAGGATCCGGCGGTTTTGTTGTATTTGCGGGGCGCCCAAGGCGGGTGCTGGCGTAACTTCGACAGGGCTGAAGCAAGTTCGCAGGGACGGTCAGTCCCCGCATTGTGGCGCCCACCTTTCAGGGGTGAAAGCGTGGACACTACTAAAACAGTACAGGGCAGAACGGGGGAGAATGAAGAAAGTGGTCAGTGGTCGGTGGTCAGTGGTCAGTCAGCCTACAAGGGCTTGTTCCCTCAGGGGCTAAAGCCCGATTTTGAGGTGGACGGTAACGGCACGGCTGAAGCCGTGCCCCTTCAAAGAAGCAATTTTGAAACAAGCACTCATAGCGAACCGGAGGACGGCCCGGAAGCGTCGAAAGGTTCGACTCTTGAGCGGCCAGCGTCGCTCCCACCCTGGCCCGCTGCCGCGGACCAGAATGGGGCACCCACATCATCGCGGGGAGAGGGGTCGTTAGACTCCGCTCAGGATGACAGGCGGAAGAGCGAGAGCGACGAACCGGAAGGACCCACACAAGCAAAACCAGCTTGTGTGGGGCACCCGACAAGAACAATAAGTGGTCAGTTGTCGGTGGTCACTAGTCAGTTAGCCTACGGGGGCTTGGTCCCTCAGGGGCTAAAGCCCGGGGTTGGGGCGGGCGATGACAGCACGGCTGAAGCCGTGCCCCTTCAAAGAAGCAATTTTGAAACAAGCACTCATAGCGAACCGGAAGGACCCACACAAGCAAAACCGGCTTGTGTGGGGCACCCGACAAGAACAACAAGTGGTCAGTTGTCGGTGGTCAGTGGTCAGTCAGCCTACGGGGGCTTGTTCCCTCAGGAGCTAAAGCCCGAGTTTGGGGTGGACGGTAACGGCACCCTTCGACTTCGCTCAGGGCAGGCTTCTGAAGCCGTGCCCTTTCAAGAAAGCAATTTTCAAAGCAGCACTCATAACGAGCCGGAGAGCAACAGTCCGGAAGCATCGAAAGGTTCGACTCTTGAGGGGACAGCGTCGCTCCCACCCTGGCCCGCTGGCGCGGACCAGGATGGGGCACCCACATCGGAGGATGTGCCTTCGCTAACGGACGAACAAGTACGCATTCTTACAAAATTTGTTACGGGGGTGCCCGAAGGCGAGGCCGAAGATACCGCGCAGGCGAAGCGACTGGCGAAACAACGGGAGCGGGTGGGGGAGCACAGGGGCTTGCTGATCCAGTTTGGCGAACAACTGGAGAACAGCGACCCGCGCTTCAGCATCAAGGAAGGGGGACGGACATATAAGGTCGCGGCGCGGGAGTACCTGATGGAGGAGTGGATGAAGATCAGGAACAAACGCGGACGTTTGCAGGCGTTGCATGTGAATGCGACGCAACGGGAGTATGCGAGAACCACGGCGAAGCGGAACATCGTACTGAAGGCGCGGCAACTGGGGATTACGACCTATGTGGCCGCGCGATTTTTTTTGAACTGCATCACGCGGCCGGGAACGTTGTGCGTGCAAGTGGCGCACAACCCGCAATCGGCGGAAGAGATCTTCCGCATCGTGCACAGACTGCTGGCGAACCTGCCGGACCATGTGCGCAAGGGAGCACTGACGACATCGCACGCCAACGTGCGGCAGATTGTGTTTCCGCATATGGATTCGTCGTACCGGGTGGAGACGGCGAGCGAGAATGCGGGTCGCGGGTTGACGATCCATAACCTGCATTGCTCGGAGGTTTCGCGATGGCCGGGAGACGCGGCGGCAACGCTGGCGGCGTTGCGGGCGGCGGTGCCTCCGGATGGGGAGATCGTGCTGGAGTCAACGGCGAACGGAGCGGGAGGCTGCTTCTACGAAGAGTGGCAGCGAGCGGAGCAGATGGGCTACTCGCGACACTTCTTTCCGTGGTGGTGGGAGCCGAGCTACAAGCGCGCGGTGCCGATCGTGGAGTTCGTCGAGGACGAGCTGGAGCTGATGGCGAAGTACGGGTTGACGGCGGAACAGATTGCGTTCCGCCGGGAGATCCGGGCGAACTTCGGGCGGCGCGCGAAGGAGGAATATGCCGAGGATGCGGAGAGCTGCTTCCTGGCGTCGGGCGACTGCATTTTCGATGTCGAGGCGATCGAGCAGAGGCTGAAGGATCCTGCGCCGATCATCGCGCAGGAAGACAGCGGGAGGCTGCTGTATTTCCTGCCACCGAAGGCGGATAAGGAGTACATCATCGGGGTGGATCCGGCGGGAGGTGGAAGTGATGGCGACTATTCGTGCGCGCAAGTGATCGCGCGGTCTTCGGGAGCGCAATGCGCGGAGCTGCGCGGCCACATGACGCGGCGAGAGCTGGCGGCACGAGTGGCGATCCTGGCGCGGAAGTACAACCAGGCACTGGTAGCGGTGGAGCGGAACAACCATGGCTACGAGGTGCTGGCACACCTGGCGCTGACTGACGCGGATGTGCCCGTGTATCACCAGAAAGGTGAGGCGGGATGGCTGACGTCGGCGGCATCGCGTCCGCGGATGCTGGACAATTTGGCGGCGGTGCTGTCGGCGGCTCCGTTTCTGTTTGACAGCACGACGGCTGCTGGAGGAGTGCAAAACGTTCGTGCGGCGTCCGGATGGTACGACGGCGGCGGCGAATGGAGCGCACGACGACACGGTGATGGCCATGGGCATCGCGCTGGCGGTGCGGACGGAGGTGGTAGGACGGCCTCCGGCGAAGCAGGCGCAGGTGAGCGTGGGGGTGTTGTGAAGAGGTGACTGGTAGCTGGTAACTGGTGACTGGCGAAGGCGGCCCGGGTTTGCGCTGCAAGACGGGTGCAAACCTGGGGCGTCCCAGGTTGGGAAGGAAGGTTACCGAAGTCACATGGGATGTGATGGGTGACGGTGAACTGCGGGGTTGCGAATGGCTAGGCTGGAAGGGTGAGCGACTAGCGACCGGTGACTGGTAGCTGGTAGCTGGTAGCTGGTAAGTGGTGAAACCGCGGACGATGCGGTGACAAAGGCTGGAAGGGTGATTTCGACTGTGCACAGCAGCGTAATGAGGGATTCGGTTCTTGATTAGCGCGGTGCAACACGTAAGAAGGATGCGAGGCGGAGCGCAGAGTCACATGATGCGCTGTGCCGATGGATACTACTACGTCGTGAAGTTTCAGAATAACCCGCAGCACACGCGGGTGCTGGTGAACGACTGGCTGGGGACCAGGCTGGGAGAGATTGATCGGCCTGCCAGTGCCGGCGGTGGCGGTGGTGGATGTGCATCCGTGGCTGGTGGAGCACACGCCGGAGTTGAGGTTGGAGTTGTGCGGGCAGCGGCGGATGATCACGGCGGGGCTGTCGTTTGGGTCGCGGTATGTGGTGGCTCCGACGGAGGGCCAGGTTTACGACTACTTGCCCGAGGCGATGATGGGGCAAGTACGCAATGTGCGGCGATTTTGCAGGCGCGCTGGCGCTGGATAAATGGACGTGCAACGCTAACGGGCGGCAAGTGGCGTTCTGGAAGAAGGGGCGGGAACGGAAGTTTCACGCCAGCTTTATCGACCAGGGATATTGCTTCAATGCCGGGGAGTGGAGTTTTCCGGATGCTCCGCTGCGCGGGGTGTTTGGGCGCAACGATGTTTATGCGTGTATCACAGGGTGGGAGTCGTTCGAACCGTGGCTGAGCCGGATCGAATCGTTTCCGGAGAGCTCGATCTGGCCGCTGGCGGAGGAGATTCCTCCGGAGTGGTACGGGGGAGGGGCGGAAGAGCTGGAGCAGTTGCTGAAGAAACTATTGGAGCGGAGAGGAAGAGTGCGGGAGCTGATTTTGTCGTTCAAGAATTCGTCGCGGGGGCCGTTTCCGAACTGGAAGGATGTTGTGAATTGATGGGGTGACTGGTGACTGGTAGCTGGTAACTGGTAACTGGTGAAGACATGGGAATGAGAGATTTTCGGCAACTGGAGGTTTGGGAGGTTGCACACAGATTGGTACTGGAAACGTATCGGGTGACGGCGAGCTTTCCGAAGCATGAGATGTATGGGTTGACCAGCCAAATGCGGAGATGTAGTGCGTCTATCGCTGCCAATATTGCTGAGGGATGCGGACGTACCGGGAACGGTGACTTGCATCGATTCCTGAGTACAGCTATGGGGTCCGCTGCGGAGTTGGAGTATTTCCTGTTGTTATCTCGGGATCTGGAATTAATAGGCGATTTCTACGAAGATTTGAATTCACAGACGCGGCGAGTTCAGCGCATGTTGGCATCGTTGATTCGAAAAGTGGAGGCGGGACGGGTGAGTAGTTGATGTCGAAGTGTTCTACTAGTAACCGTTAACACTAATGACCAGTTACCGATTAAAGAGCTGATTGCTAATGGTCAGTTGCTGATTGCTAAAGACTCATGGCTGAGTTGAAACAGTGCGAGGTTTACCTGCTGCGGTATGTGCCGGACGCGGTGAAGGACGAGTTCGTCAACCTGGGCGTGGTGCTGCTGGAGACGGGCGAGGGCGACAACCTGTTCACCGACGTGCGCTTTACGCGGGACTGGCGGCGGGTGCGGTGTCTCGATCCTGAGGCCGATGTGGAGTTGCTGGAGTCGTTCGAGGACGAGATCCGGCGGATGCTGCAGTCGCGGGCGGCGGAGGTGATTAATTATCGGGAGCCGATGTCGCGGCGGGAGTGGCTGCTGCGGCTGCTGGAAGACGGGCTGTCGAATACGCTGCAGATCACGCCGGCGAAGGCGGTGCTGACGGAGTCTCCGCAGAAAGAGCTGGGCGAGCTGGCGCAGATGTATCTGGAGTCGGCGGCGCATGCGCGGCGGGCACAGAGCGGGCGGCGGCGTGATTTATGCGCGCGATGCGGGAGGCGTTCGAGGGCGCGGGCGTGTGGGCGCTGGGGCGTCGCGATATTGCGCTGGCGAATTATGGGAGCAAGGGCGATCCGCTGAAGATTGATTTTGGGTACCGGCCGAATGGGGTGATCAAGATGTTCCAGGCGGTGTCGCTGGAGACGGATGTGGATGCGGCGAAGGTGCTGGCGTTCAGCTATCCGGCGCTGCGGGAGGGATTGCGGCGGGCGGAGAATGCGGCGAGTGAGTTGACGGCGGTGGTGGAAGACGGGTTGAAGCGCGACGACGACGCGATTGGGTTTGCGCTGGCGACGCTGGCGGCGAGCGAGATTCGAGTGGCGGCGGTGAGCGAGATGCCGGCGTATGCGGAGCGGGCGCGGGTGGAGATGAAGGTGTAGAATTGCGAACTGCAGCAGAGTAATTAGTAATTGGTAATCAGTAACTAGCAGATGGTGGAATTGTTTCCGCAAATTGAGACCACTGGAAGCTCGAGTGAACGCTAGCACTGAGATCACTGTCTTCGCGCCCCGCTGTAATGGCGCTACTCGTATTCGTAATGGCGTGCGGTCGGGACGTGGCGTCGCATCGCAAGGTTAGCACCGAGAAGATCAGGTTCTTGATCTGGTTTTGTTTGGGATTGATGATCCTTGGCTACTTGATGCTTTGGCTAATGCAGGAATTAGAGATCAGTGACTAATAAGCGCTCCGAGAGGGGCGCTTTTCTATTGGAAGCGAGAACTCATGAACATAAGAAATGGTTGGAGCGGCGCGATGCGCCGGGTGGCGGAAGTGTCGAAGATCGTCGCGGGAGCAGAAAAGCAGATCCCTCGTCCGCCGCGGCGGACTCGGGATGACAACAATAAAACGCTAAACGGCACGCCTGAAGGCGTGCCCCTTCAAAACAGCGCCGCAACATTGCTGGATTCGCAAGCTGCTGGGCCTCTCGACCTCTTGGTTGATGGTGCGGCAACGGGAACAATGCAGGCCGCGGCGGGGAGCGGGAGTGGGAACGAGACTGCACGTCGGACGGTGCCCCTGCCATCCATACTGACTTCGGGGGCACCCACGCTGATGCGTGCCGGAGTCATGCCCAAGCCGACGCCGGCGAATTTGCGGCGATTTGCGGAGATGCCGATCGCGCGCAAAGCGATCAACACGATTAAAGACCGGGTGGCGGGGATGCGGTGGAGCATCCAGCCGCGGCATGGGCGGACTTCGCCACCGGACGAGAGTCAAAAGACCCACTCAAGCAAAAGCGGCTTGAGTGGGGCACCCGTCGCCCTTCCAAGCATGGAAGAGCGGATTGCGGTGTTGACCGAGAACTTCGAGCAGCCGAATCCGGAAGATTCGTTTCGGTCGATGATCGAGCAGGTGCTGGAAGACGTGCTGGTGGGCGGTTTCGGCGCGATCGAGCTTGACCTGAGCGGCGATGCGCAGCGCCCGCTGGTGCTGTGGCCGGTGGATGGCGCGAGTATTCGCATTCGCACCGATTGGGACGGGAATCCCACGTCGCCGCGCTATGTGCAGGGGACGGGGCAGTTCATGCCGAACGCGGAGATCACGCTGGCGGATGAAGAGCTGTCGTACATCCGGCTGAATCCGCGAACGCACACGCCGTTCGGGCTGGGCAAGCTGGAAGTGGCGTTCGAGACGATCCACGAGTTTCTGGGGGCGCACCGCTACGCGGCGCGGCTGGCCAGCAACACGGTGGTGCAGTACGCGCTGTGGCTGCAGAACCTGACGCCGCAACATCATGAGCGGCTGATTCGATGGTGGCAGGACGAGATCGAGGGGACGGGTAAGGTTCCCATCCTGTCGGTGGAGTCGAAGCCCGAAGTGCTGCGCTTTGGGGCGGGCACGGATGCGGACCTGCGGCTGCAATGGCAGGAATTTCTGATTCGCATGATCGCGGACGCGTTCGATTTGCCGCCGATGCTGCTGGGGCTGGAGCGCGACGTGAATCGCAATACGGCGACGACGCAGTATGACGATGCGTTTCGCACGGCGGTGGTTCCGGTGGCGCGGCTGATCGCTGAGCACCTGACGCGCGACGTCATCAGCAAGCGGCTGGGATGGAACGACCTGGAGTTTGTGTTCACTGACGTGGATGCTCCGAATGAGCTGGAGCAGGCGCAGATCCAGCAGATCCTGCTGGGATGCGGCGTGCTTACGGTGAATGAAGTACGGCGGATGCGGGGGCTGCCTGCGCTGGAAAAGACGAGTGGTCAGTTGCCAGTTGTCAGTGGTCAGTGAAACCAGGCGCTCGACTCGGAGGGCGATTGTTATCGCGGTTCTGACTTGAGATGACAAAGAAATAGGATCCCTCGGTCGCCACGGCGACCTCGTGATGACAAGAAAATGAGAGGGCGGAAAAGGTGAGAAGAATGAACCTGGAAATCGAAGCCATGGCGCTGGAACTGCCGGAGGTGGCGGGGCATCCCAATCGGCTGGCGTTTCACGGAGTACTGACGCTGGTGGGGGTTGCGTCGCAACGACCGCCGAGCGGGGCGCGCGGACATCGCGTGATGCTGACGCGGAAAGCAACTGAGGCGGCCCTGCCGTCGCTCCTGGGGATGGCGTTGGACTACACACCGGCGCTGGATTCGCACGATGCGCGGCGCAAGATCGGAATCATCACCGAGGCGGAGATCGTGGCGATGAGGGCGGGGAAGAGCGAAGTTCCTCAGGGGCTGAAGCCAGATGCCAGGGATCCGCTACCGGCACAGCTGTACAGCTTGCCGAAGGTCTCTGAGAAAACAGTCCCTCGCGGACTAAAGTCCGCTCAGGAAATCAAATACGAAGCTTTTGACGGCACGGCTGAAGCCGTGCCCCTTCAAAATAATGTCTCGCCAGAAGTTCTTCAGCAACTTGTGAAGCCGTGGCCTTTCAAAGCGAATTCCGCGACGGTGTCGAGCGCAGATCCGGCGGGGCAGATTGCAATCAGCGGATACCTTTACGCGCATGATTTTCCGGACGTGGTGGACGAGTTGCGCGCGGGCCACGGGTCGCTGGGAATGTCGTATGAAATCGCGGACGCATTCGTGGTGAGTCCGGTGTCGCCAGTGTGGACGGTAACGTCGTTCACATTTACCGGAGCGGCGGTGTTACGACGGGAGAAGACAGCGTACCCGGAAACGTGGTTTGCGATAAATCAGGCGGCACCGACAGGCAACGCGGCAGCGTAATTGAATTAATCGCGAGTATTTTCAGGTGAGGTCTGGAGCGAGTTCCCTCAGGGGCTAAAGCCCCGGATGAATTAGTGCTGGTAATGGCACGGCTGAAGCCGTGCCCCTTCAAAGCATGATTCCCACCAAGCGAAGCAGTAGCGCAGCCAGTCGGGGTTGAAGCCCCAGTATTCATGGGCATCGTACGGCACAGCTGAAAAGGTTGCTGAAAGACGCGGGAAAGCAGATTCCCCGCGGGCCAAAGCCCGCGAGGAATGACAAAAGTAAAAAGCCTATACGGCACAGCTAAATCTGTGCCCTTCCAGCAGAAGTGCTCGTGAGGGCCCGCCAGCGCGGCCCGAACGCGAGCATCAACAAACGATCGGGACAGAGGAGAGAAATGGATCAAGCAATCGACACAAGCACGGCGGCAATCACGGATGTGGCCGGAAAACTGGCGGAGGCGACCCAGGCGATGGCCGACGCCCTGCACAACATTAACGCGCAGTTTGAGTCGCTGCACGCCAAGATCGATCGCATCGTGGCGGCGGTGGACGACAGCGCAGCGCCAACAACGAGCGGAGAAGAGGCATCGCTGCGCGAGAAGCTGGCAAGCACGGAGAAAGCCAACCACGACCTGAAGGCGCAGTCGGAGCGGGTGCGCCGCAAGACGCTGTCGCCCTTGGTGACGACGCTGCTGGCGAAAGAGGGAGTAGAAGGCGACGCGCTGATCGAGACGGCGGTGCTGGAGAAGGCGCTCGGCGGATTGAGTATCGAGCAGCGGATTGCGGTGAAAGCGGAGATGGCGAGGGCGGGGATACTGGTGTAGTTGCCAGTGGTCAGTTGCCAGTTTCGCGGGAAGTGAAGGCATGGCTCCCACCCTAGTTCGCTAGCGCGAACCAGGATGGAGCGCCTAAAGCAGGTCGTGCCGCCGCTCCGCGGCTCAAAGTACTTTTCTGCATGCGACCGCGGGCTTACGCCCGCGGCTAACCCAAATATCGCCCGCTGTCGCGGGCTTCCTCAATATGGCGATGTCGGCGGCGAAGATAGTCTGACATTGTAAGACATTGACCTTATTAACCAAATGGCGGCCTCGAGGCCGCCATTTTCCTTTCGAAAGGGCACAAATGAAAGCACAATTCGTATCACTGCAGGCGGCCGCCGACTTTATGGGGCCGGGAGCGGTGGAAGTCGACCGCTACCAAACTGAAATCACCGACATCGTGCGGCGTCGCGGGGTGTTCGGTCAACGCATTACCAACGTGCCGGCAACGGGGCATCCCTCGCGCTTCTTCGAGGAAACGGCCATTGCATCTCCGACCGCGGCGAACGCCTTTGTCGATCCGCGCAACATCGTGCCGACGCTGGTTTCGCCAACGCGGGTGGAGCGCAGCGTCCCGCTGAAGTGCCTGGTGTCACAGATCAACTACAACCTGTTCGACATGGAAGTGGGAGCGCAGCAGAGCCAGTTCGCCTATCTGCAGGCAAAGGACCTGGCGGACGCGGTCGAGGGCCTGATGCGCACCCATGACGTGTCGTTGTGGAACGGCACCGACACTTCGCTCAGCGCGCCCACGACAGCGCAATATTACGGCGCAGGGGCACAGATCAACGATGGCGGAAACCTGCTGACGATCCACACCACCGACAGCATCGTGGACGGACTGAAGTCGACGGTGGCGCAGATGGTGTCGAGTTCCAGCTTCGAGGTGCGACCGACGGCGATCTATGCCAATCCGGTGCTGCTCGACCTGATCGACCGGGAGATGAAGCAGGAGTTCAACGTAGTGCTGTCGAGCACCCAGGTGGGCGCGGGACTGACGGTGAAGACACTGTCGACACAGGCGGGCGAGCTTCCGTTGATTCCGGAGTGGTCGCTTCCCTACACCGGCGTACCGGGCAGCGGGTCGGCAGTGCTGCCGTGCTACATCGTGTCGGAAGACATGATTGAGTACCACTGGCTGACCAGCCCGACTCCGCGGGTGTTCCAGTTGGGCACGCCGAGTTCGCTGGCTTCGCAGATGGTGGTGGTGAAGTTTGGCGGCGTCGTGGTGAAGGGCGCCAGCTACGCACACTACAAGGTGGTGGTGAACCGGTAGCGACCAGTTCCCCACCCTATCGCCAAAGGACGGCGATAAGGGTGGGGCACCCGGCGGCCAGGTTGCAATCGATCCCTGTACCCGCCGAGTTGCGTCCGTCAGCCACGGGTGTGCGAAGGGGACGGAGGGATCCGTCCCCCAATCTTTTTGAGGTGAAGACAATTCAACGAGTTTGTTCGGGAGGCGAGGACGAGATCCCTCGGGGGCTAAAGCCCGTCCTTCAGGAAGGTCTTGCGGCACGGCTGAAGCCGTGCCCCTTCAAAGCTGATCCGCGCGGTCGTTGCTGGACATTCAACGGCAAGGCGCGACGAATGGAACAACTATGAACTATTTAGCGGCTGAGGAATACGAGAACTATGGAATTGAGGCGACCACGCCCGCATCGTGGGTGGGGGCGGCCTCGGCGCTGATCGACGCGCATTGCCGGCGACTGACGCTGGGAACGACACAGTACGTGGAGCGCAAGCGGCTGACGCCGGGGCGAAATTGCGTGCAGCTCACCTATCTGCCGCTGGCAGCGAACTCGCCGCTGGTTTCGGCGAGGGGACGGTACGCGACTCCACGAAGAGGCGATGATCTGACAACGTGGGACATGGCGCAGGACGTGGCGGCGGCGTTCTCGCTACCGGGAACGTGGGTCGACATCGACGTGACGCGCATGGACTGCTGCGCCGAGACGGGCGAGGTCTCGTGGCTGGGGAACCCGTTGGGACTGCAGTTCCAGGAAATCGAAATTACTTATGCGGCGGGGTTTGACACAATTCCCGACCCAGTGAAGTTTGCCTGCGCGCAAATCGTGCGCAATGCGCAAGCAACACCAGCGCTGAATGTGAAAGCGAACACGCTGAATTCCATGCACCTGGAGTACTTTGCGGACACGCTGGTGGATTCCACCGTGCAAAAGATGCTGGCGCCCTATGTGGCGCAGAAAGTGGGTTGACATGTGTACAGTTTCTTCTCCGCTGGATCCGATCGGGGGACGGGAGCGGATAGCACAGCGGGCAGCGGAAGCGATGCTGCGCTCGCTGGGGGCGACACGCGTGACACTGCGAGTTCCGCAGCCGGCCGTTGACAGCCTGGGCAGCCAACTGGGCATGGCGTGCGGCGGATTCGAAGATGTTTCGCTGTACCCCGTTGTGGTACGAAGCACGTCGATGGCTGCCAATGAGACGGTCAAGGTCGAGGTGCTGGTGAGCGCCACTGCAGCATCGGCGGCGGCGACGACGCGGGGCGTGAACGACGTGGCCACGTGGCTGCTGGAAGCGCATGGGCTGCTGTATCGCAATAAGCTGCTGCACATTGACAGCGTAGTGGTGGACCACTTCGCTGGATCGGAATACCTCTACCACATTCTGGCTTCGGAGTAGCAAGCATATGCAGGCAACCAAAGACAGCTTCTATCTGACATTGCGGGACAGGCTGGCACAGGCCGATCCGGGGCGAACGATCACGGTGGATGGAGTGACGCGACCGGCGATCGTGGTGGTGGAGAATGACAAGCCCAGCGTAACCGCGCGGCAACATGACGCGTTTTACCTGGAGTGGGGAGCGGCGCATGCGGTGCGTCCAGCGATCAGCACGCTGATGGCGGCGACGTGCACCGTGTCGTACTCGAGCGCGGGCACCGAGGCAAATGGAGGACTGGACCGGGGGCGCATGTTGGGCGGCCTGGAGGCGGAACTGCTGGGGCTGTGCTCGCCAGCTGTGACGCCGAAAAACGAT
Source organism: uncultured Acidobacteriaceae bacterium (assembly GCA_963779555.1). Lineage (GTDB taxonomy): Bacteria > Acidobacteriota > Terriglobia > Terriglobales > Acidobacteriaceae > DASRAA01. Next base: position 25,126 of record CAVZYS010000010.1, on the reverse strand, counting down.
TACACGAGCGGTAGCCCGGTGAATCTCGGTTCCAACATTTTCTGGAGCCAGCCGACGTTTAGTCCGACGAAAGCAGGGCCCGGCTGCGTGGCACGAGAGGCCAGCATCACGGTCTATTTCTATCCCGAGGTGAACCAGGCATGAGCAGCAATCCTTATGCGAAGCAGTCGCAGATGTGGCCGCTGGCAGAGGCGGTGCGAGCCTACGTGGCGCCGATCGATCGCAACACGGGAATGAGTGTGCCGTTCGATCCGTCAGACCAGGGCGAATTCGATCTGGAGCTGCCGCCGTTTCCATTTCTTGACGTGGGCTGGGTGGAGAACTTTCAGAGAACGTCGGCTACCAAGTACGAGACGCTGCGGACCGGCCCGCAAAGCACGCTGACCGCGCAGTTGCGGGCGCAGTTCGATGCGGGCGTGGAGTTCGACCTGCCGAACTGGGGGAAGCTGCAGATGGCAGTGGCGGGCGGCGGGCAGCAAATCAACGTGCTGGCGACGGGCATAACGAGCCTGCCGCGAGGCTCGGGGGGCATTCCGATTCCAGCGGCCTACCTACAGGATGGCGCAACGATGTACGAGTTGCCATTGACACCCGATCAGTTGATGAACTTTCAGGTGGGCGACATGGTGGCGGTGGACTGGGATTACAAGGGTGAGACCGGTTACGTGGGAGCGGGGGCTCCGGGAGCGTATCTCGCGGCCGCGCTGGATGTGGCGGCGCACGTGGATTACATCCGGCGCGTCACTTTCAATGTTTCGCGAGTGTCGAACAAGACGGCGACTTCGCTGATGCTGGGACAACGCCTGATTGGGGGAGCTCAGACGGGCATGGGAGTGCAGAAGGTGGCGGCGCTGCTGGATCGCGAGGGGGGTGCTTACTTCCAGGAATGGGCGGCGCTGTTCGTGATGACGGGCGGCACAGGTGGGCGCGTGTGCTTCTACTATCCGCGACTGCAGCCGGCGGCAAGCAGCAGCGAAATTCGGCAGGAAATTGAAGCGCCGCTGTTCAGCGCCATGCTGCATGCGAAATTGCGCGCGATGCCGAGTGTCGATCCGAATGACGGGGAGACAGTGCTGTGCTATCGCAGTTATTTTCCGGCGAAGACGGCGAAAGTGTAGGGGGCTACGCGGCCTGGCGCTGCAGAAAACTTGGAAGAGCAGATTCCCCGCGGTCGGAAGACCGCGAGGAATGACAAAAGTCAGGGACCTGTAAGGCGCAGCTGAAGCTGCGCCCCTTCAAAACGCAGGCTCCGCTCAGGGTGACAGGCGCGAACGATGCAGCTCGATCGAGAGCCGCGCGGCGTCAGACTTCGTCTTTGCGGCGAAGGTCGTCGAAAAGGGCGCGCAGGGCGGGCTGCACATCGGTGATCGAGTCTTGTATGGCATCGAGGTCGGACTTGATTTCCATGATGAGCTGGGCAAAAGAGCGGCGATGCTCGGCAGAGAGCGAATTGAACAAGGGGAGCGACTCCTGCTCGAGGGTGCGGCAGCGGGCGGCGATTTCGGCGAGGTGATGCACGAATTCACCGGCGACGGGATCGGCGGCAAAGCCCAACTCCGCGAGTTTCGCGCTAAGCCGGGTTTGCAACACAACAACGTATTCGGTTTCAGCGTCGCTCATAACAGTGAAGAGGCTGCTCAAAGAGTCTCACACACGGGCCTTTCGTGGGCAAAAACAAACGACTTAGCGGCACGACTGAAGTCGTGCCCTGATACAAAGTCGTGCAGTATCGAGTTTTTCCGCAAGTTGTGAAACGTGCCCCTTCAAATCAATCTGAAATTAGCTTTTTCAGCAGCCGTGAAGGCGGTGCAGATCCAGTGAAGTGCGAATTCCATGAAAATAATTATCGACAATCACGACGGAATGGGGCAACAGGACTATAGCGCGTATTTTGACGCGGAGCACATGCCAAAGTTGAAGCGACGGCTCAACCGGGCGACGGAGATGCAAGCCTGGTTGGCGTCGGGCGATGCGGGATTTCGAGTTCCGGCAAGCGGGGCGAGGGTCACGCTGCAACGCGACGACGGGTACAAGCTGTTCACCGGCTATCTAACGGCTGCGCCGCCGCAACAATACCTAGGAAACGCGCAGACGGGCGCGGTCTGGGGCTACGCGCTGAGTGCCCTCGATGACAGTTGGATGCTCGATCACAACGCGCCGACTCCGCGGACACCTTTTGTCTATCGAACCGCAGGTGACGCACTGCGGACAATTACCAACGATGTGCTGCCGGGAGGGCTCGACCTTTCGGGAGTGCAGGAACTGGGATATGTCAACCAGTTCGTGGCGAGTTCACAGCGCTCGTGGAGCGAGCACGCGCAGGCGCTGGCGACGATGGAACGCGCCTGTTATCGGGCGCACGACGGCAAACTGCTATTTCAGGCCGTGGGACAACAGAGCTTCACCATCGACGAGCGGGATGCGAAGTTTTCGCCGGGTGGCCTGACGGTGGCGCAGGCGGACCACCTTGCCAACGACGCGACTATCGTCGGGGAGTTGGAGCCGACCACGTACGTGCGCGACTACTTTATCGGCAACGGCACGACATTGGGGTTCTACCTGTCGCGATCGCCATTCAGCAGAACCACAATAACGGTATTCGAGGAAGAGTATGCCGGGCCGGGGTTGAGTCCTACATTGTGGTATGTCACGGATCCGAACGGAAAGGTGTCGGTTGGCGGAGGGCAATTGCAACTTGGGGGCGGCCCAGCAACCGTCGGGCTAGTGGAGAAGCTCGAACTGGCGGGTGGCCTGCGAATCCAGCACGGGCAAGTCACGTTCAGTGCGGCTTCGAGCGGAACGCTGGGCGGGATCTACAACGGGAACATCACCGACGGGAGTTGCCTGGCGGGATTTCGCATCACGCCGAGTGGGGGAAATTGCGCAATCCAAGCGCTGATTAATGGGACGAGCACCGGAACCGCGATAACGACGCAGCCTGGCCATCAGTACGCGCTGGCGACGCAACTGTTCGCCAATGAGGCGCACCGCGTTAACCAGTCGTATTGCTCGTCGGCACACGGAGGCGGCAATGGGCGGGGCGGCGACACCAGCGCGGCGGCGATGAGGATAGTGCTGTCGGTGCATGACATCGACCCGAATAATCCGGGGACGCTGGCGCTGCCGGCCACGGTGCTGTTCGACGATGTGCTGGCGACGGCACCGCCATTCGCGAACTATGCGACGGCGAATGGCACCGACTTGCACTTGCAACTTGCGTTTACTCGGCTGCAACTGATGGTGAATGCCGAGGTGCGCAGCATGATTCCCGGGCAGGCGTTCAGAACTCGACTGGCGGGGCAGTTAGCTGACGGGGGCGAGTGCTACATCAGCACGGCGGGGGAACTACACTTCTATCCGCCGTATCCGCCGCAGGCGAACGAGCAGATCGTGATCACATACCGGGGGAGCGCGCGGGCAATCGCGCGAGTGCAGGATCCCAGTAGCATCGCATCCCACAATGTAGGAGCAGATGCGGGCCGACGAAGCATCGTGAAGCGAATAAAGGTTCCCGCGGCGGCAACTTCGAGCGATTGTGAGAACGCGGCGCTTGCCCTGCTGGATGACACTGTGCAGCCCGCATGGACGGGGGAATACCGCATCGGCAGCGACTGCCTGCCGGCCAATGATGTATTGCCGGGAGATGCGGTGCAGGTGGCAGCACCATCGCGGCATGCGAGCTTTGCGGCGATCGTGCGCGAAGTGGATGTGCAGTTGGTCTCACTGGCGGACGACCGTTCGGAGTACGCAATACGATTTGCGAACGACGCTGCAGGGTTGCTGGGCATCGAGTTTTCGCAAGCAACTTTGCCGGATCCACTGCCGGTGGCATTCACGACGAGCGGACCGTCGTCTGCGATGTACCTGCCCGCGCTGACGGCGGCGCAGGTGACGGACGTGATCGCAACGGAAATCACGGTCGATACAGGGGCGGCAGCACCGGCGGGCGGCGGCATCGAGGTGCGAAGGTCGGACGGGGGATGGGGTCCCACGAGCGATGGCAACCTGGTGGGGCGGTATACCGGGCAAAGCATCGAGTTGCCGCGGCTGTCACGTATCCAGGAATACCTGTTACGGCAATATGACGGATCATCGCCGGCGAAGTATTCGCGGCAGTCGGCGCTGGTGCACGTGGACTACCCATTGTGAGCCGGGCACGCAAATGGCCGAGCACAATTCAGAACAACCAATCACAAGGAGCATGAAAATGAACTTTCTTTCGAAGTTATTGCAAGGGATCGCGTTTGTTCCAGCGATCGTCACCGGAGCGGAAGGGCTGTTTGGCCATAAGGCGGGCACGGAAAAGAAGGGCGCGGTGCTGTCGTTTGTCCAGACTGCGATAACCGCAACCGATGCGGTTGCGGGCAAAGACATTGTCGATGCCGGCAAGTTTCAGGAAGGCCTGGGTAAGGTGATCGATGGGGTCGTGGAATGCTTGAATGCGTCGGCGTGGGCGAAGACAAAGTCGGCGTGAACGGGGCTCCCGCAGCCGCCAGTTGAGGGCTGCGGGAGAATTGCCGTATGGTGAAGAAGTGGGCGTTGGAAAAGACATGAGGCAATTTCTGCTGGTGGCGGCGTGCGTGGGAGTGTTGAGTTGGAATTGCGTTGCGCAGAATCCAGAGGCAGCGCCGTCAGCGACCAGTAAGGGTACGACGTTGATCGGCTGCCTGGCTGGTCCTGACGCCGACGATCACTACACGCTGACCAGCATGGAGCATCGCTTGGGCGTGGAAGTAGTGGGGGGCGACGAGCTGAAAACGGGCGCTGGAGCAAAGGTGAAATTGACGGGTGCATGGGAAGCCCTGCCGGGAGCCCAAGGGAAGAAGGGCGACGCGACGCGACGGTTCAAGGCGACTGCGGTGAGCGTTATGGAGGAGAGGTGCGCATCTCCCACTCCAACAACGCCGGTCAGCAAGAAGAAAGCGGCGCAGCAGAAACAAGTGCAGCAGAAGCCGTAGGACGTGACGCGTTCTCGGCTAGGATCGCGGATTCGAAGCGTGACCTTCAACGCATCTGGCTCCCACCCTGCCCGCCGGGGCAGGCCAGCATGGGGCACCCACATTTTCGCGGGTGTTCGCTGGCGTCAGAAGAGTTTTCTGGAGTCGAGAAGGATGGTGACGGGGCCCTGGTTTACCAGTTCGACTTCCATCATTTCCTGGAAGCGTCCGGTTTCGCAGGGCACACCGAGGGCGCGAACGCGCTCGACGAAGTGTTCGTACAGCGCCCGGGCGGGTTCGGGTCGCGCGGCGGCATCGAAGGACGGCCGCTTTCCCCGCCTTACATCCCCAAACAAAGTGAACTGCGAAATGGCGAGCACCGCGCCGGCGACATCCACTACGCTGCAGTTCATCTTCCCTTCCTGATCCTCAAAAATGCGCAGGCCCGCGATTTTAGCGGCGAGATAGTCAGCGTCGGATTCGATATCGTCGTGAGCCACGCCCAGGAGAACCACTAATCCCGCCGCGATTCTTCCCGTGAATTCCCCGTTGACCTTGACCGACGCCCGGCTGACTCGTTGCACGACAGCACGCATAGCTGGGTTGTATCACAAGGGGGTGTGAGTGCGCGGGTGAAAACCTGGCGCCGTTCCAGAGGTGTGTCAGGCTGCTGAAAGAATCGAAAGTGCAGCCTGCCAGCGTGGTATCCCGCAGATTCACGCCATGACCCCAAGGTTTCGATGTTGAAGAACGTCCTCCCCTCAGGGGCTAAAGCCCGGTGTCTAAAACGCCCGAGTCGGCACGGCTGAAGCCGTGCCCCTTCAAAACTACGTTGCGTTTATTCCACGAACTTGCGGGACGCGACACTAGCTAGCAGGTTGCTGAAAGAGTCGGAAAAACAGATTCCCCGTGGGCTAAAGCCCACGAGGAATGGCAAAAGTAAAGGACTCTTACGGCATGGCTAAAGCCATGCCCTTTCAAAACCTCAAAATACCAGCCTTCTTCGGCAGCCTGTGAAGCGGTGCCCACCCTACACGTCCAGAGTGAAAATGCTCCAGCGCATCGTACAATAGGTGAGTCGCATGGCTAGCGCTGCCGAACTGATCCAGATCGATGTTGCGCCGCGCAAACCGGCTCCCAAGCCGGAGTGGCTGAAGGCGCGCGCGCCCATGGGCGAGAACTATCACAACCTGAAAACGCTGGCACGCAATCTGGACCTGCACACGGTATGCGAATCGGCGCACTGTCCCAACATCGGCGAGTGCTGGAACCATCGCACCGCGACCTTTATGCTGCTGGGCAACCTGTGCACGCGGCGTTGCGGATTTTGCGCGGTGCCGAAAGGGCGTCCGGAGCCGATCGACTTTGAGGAACCAGCACGGGTGGCGGAAGCAGTGGAGAAACTGGGACTGAAGTTCGCCGTGGTCACAAGCGTCAATCGCGATGACGACAACGTTGGTGGCGCGAGGGTTTTCGCCAACACCATCACCGAGATTCGCAAACGAATGCCCGACTGCCGGGTAGAAGTGCTGATCCCCGACTTTCAGGGCCTGGAAGAACCGTTGCAGATCGTGATGGACGCCAAGCCCGACATCCTGAATCACAATACGGAGACGGTGCCGCGCCTGTATCGCGTGGCCCGCTCGGGTGCGCGCTACGAGCGTACGCTGCGGCTGTTGGAGCGGGCGAAGGAAATGAATCCCGCGATCCCGACCAAGACCGGAGTGATGGTGGGGCTGGGCGAAAGCACGGACGAGTTACTGGAAGTGTTTCGCAACCTGGCGGCGCGCAAGGTGGACATCCTCACGGTCGGGCAGTATCTGCGGCCGTCGAAAGATCATCTGCCGGTGGCGCGGTTGTACCCGCCTGACGAATTCCGCTTCCTCAAGGAAGAGTCGATGAAGATGGGATTCAAGCACGTGGAGTCGGGGCCGCTGGTGCGGTCGAGCTACCATGCGCACGAGCAGGCAGACGCGGGCACGGGTGTGCGGGTCGTTTAGTTGTCAGGCTTTTCTCTCGTACAGACCAATCGAAATCCGAACATGGGCTAAGATGAATCCCCACTCAAGCAAAAGCAGCTTGGGTGGGGCAGCCGAGTGTCTGGCTTTCTTCGCGTAATCATTGGGCGCCCCCGAACTGGAGGAATGGATGAATATACGCTTGCTTGGTGGACTGGCCCTGGGAATTGGTGCTGGAATTCTGGCTGGGATGATCGGGATCGGCGGCGGACTGGTCATCGTGCCTGCCCTGGTGTACTTCTTCAAGCTGGACCAACACACGGCGCAAGGGACCTCGCTGGCTGTTCTACTGCCGCCATCGGGCCTGTTTGCCTTCATCGAGTACTACAAGGCGGGACACGTTGAGGTCGGCCTGGCGATCATGGTCGTCATCGGCGTGTTTGCGGGAGGTTACTTCGGCGGAAGTTGGGCGCAGCACTTGTCAGGGCCGGTGCTGCGCAAATTGTTTGCGGTGATGATGGGGATCGTCGCGGTGCAGATGTTTTTTCAGAAGTGAGGCGCGGCGGCGACGCGGCCGGGTCTTAGCGGAGCAGGAGCTCTGGCAAGCCCCCTAACACGTTTGGAGCTAGAATAGCGGCATGAAGCAAGATGTGAGCGAATTATTAAAGAAAGCGCTGGAACTTCCGGCCGAGGCGCGCGCCGCTCTGGCAGGCTCCCTGCTCGAGAGTCTTGACGACACGGTGGACGCATCGGCGGAAGAAGAGTGGAAAGAGGAGATCGCGAGGCGAATAGAGGAACTGGACTCAGGCAAGGTGAAGCCCGTTTCGTGGGCGGATGCCCGGCGACAGGTTTATGCGATCCTTCATGGGCGGTAAAAGTGGGTCTGGTTTCATTCTGGGCCAGAGGCTGTTTCAGAGAGAGCGTAGACCGAGTTCCCTCCGGGGCTAAAGCCCGACTTCAGTGATGCTGCTAGCGGCACGGCTGAAGCCGTGCCCTTTCAAGGCGACAGGAGGACTACATTAACCGTGAAACCTTTCAATCAAAGCAATGCCAAGCAGGAACGTCCGCGAATTCTCACTCTACGATAAAGCTCGTCATCTGTCTCAACACTGACGCAGGCGCCTGGACTTCGAGTTCGACGTTGCCGTCGCGATATTTGCGTGAGAGTACCACCGCTTTCGCGTCCAGCGTGGCGAGCACCTTACCTTCCGATTGCGGAACGTGCAGGCGCACCTGGCGAACCGGGTCCTGCTCGATCAACTCATCGATACGCTGCAGCAGCCTGTCCATTCCAATGCCTTTGGCGGCAGAGACGTGAACCACATCGCCGTCGTCGATCAGGCTCTCGCGCTTGATTTCGGGCAACAGATCCAGCTTGTTCATTACCACGAGGCGCGGCTTGTCATTGGCCTCAAGTTCGCGGAGAACCTCTTCCACCTGCGCGTGCTGCTCCTCGGCAGCCGGACTGGTTACGTCGGCCACGTGCAACAGCAGGGTGGCGCGTTGCACTTCTTCCAGGGTGGCGCGAAAAGCCGAGACCAAGGTGTGCGGCAAATGGCGTATGAATCCCACAGTGTCAGACAACAGCACTTCGCGCTTCGAGGGCAGCGTGATCTGCCGCAATGTGGGATCGAGGGTGGCGAACATGCGGGGGCTTTCCAGCACTCCGGCGCGGGTGAGGGCGTTAAAGAGCGTGGATTTGCCGGCGTTGGTGTAGCCCACCAGGGCGACGACGGCGACGGGCACGGATTCGCGGCGCTGGCGTTGCTGTCCGCGTATGCGGCGCACGTTATCGAGCTGTTCCTTCACATGGCGCACGCGGCGGTAGATCTTGCGGCGATCGGTTTCGAGCTGGGTCTCGCCAGGTCCGCGGGTACCGATTCCGCCGCCAAGCTGCGACATCTCGACGCCCCGTCCGGCGAGGCGAGGGAGCATGTATTCGAGTTGCGCCAGCTCCACCTGCAACTGGCCTTCACGGGTGCGGGCGTGGCGGGCGAAGATGTCGAGGATGAGTTGGGTACGGTCAATGACGCGGATGTGGAGTGCGCGCTCCAGGTTGCGCTGCTGCGAGGGGGTCAGCTCGTAATCGAAGATGACCAGGTCGGGAGCCACGGACGCGACCGCACCGTTCAATTCTTCAACCTTGCCGCTGCCGATAAGGGTGGCGGAATCGGGGCGCTGGCGGCGCTGGTGGAGTTCTCCAGCGATGCTGGCTCCGGCACTGAGGGCAAGCTCGCGCAACTCAGCCATGGATTCTTCGGCGGAAAAAGACCTGGGCTCGGCATCGGCGGCATGAAGATGCGGACCGGCAACACTGCGGGCCGCACGAGCGCTGGCTGGGACCTTGCCCAATGGCTGCTGGCGGGGATGGGAGTCGGGCACTTCCACAGCTCCCTCTTCCCCGATGTCGGCAGGACGTTTCTGCTTGTTACGATTGCCCAGGTTGCGCGACAGGAATTCCACTCCTACCAGGAAGACACGCTCGGCGTCGCCCTGACGATTCGTCCCTGAGCGATCGGCCGAACTGGAATTCATTCCACCTGGGCGAGAAATACGTTAGCTCTCCGGGGTGGGCGCAGGGGCCGCGGGGGCCGGTGAAGCGGGCGTGTCAGCGGAAGATCTGGGCTCCACATGACGCTCGACAGGATGCGGCGGGCGCGACATGACCACCGTGGAAATCGCGTGCTTAAAGATCAGTTGCTCCTGATTGTTGGTGTCTAAAACCACCGAGTACTTATCGAAGGAGCGAATGCGGCCCGATAGTTTCACTCCGCTCAGCAGGTAGATGGTGATGACACACTTGTCCTTACGAGCCGTATTGAGAAAGGAATCCTGTATGTTCTGTGCTGGCTTGCTTTCCATGAGTGGTCCTCCTTGCAAACGGCAAAAAAACAGCTCAGCCCCAGAGATCGCGGCCCCAACGCTTCCGGGTCTGTAGAGCAGTCCTCGTGGCACACGGCGAAACAGAAGCTGGGTGCGCGAGGGTAAATCCAGCAGCTTTACGATAAGTCTATGCTGGCGCAATTTCAACTAAAACCAGCAAAATAGCGGGTGATGTAGAATTCGCCCGACCACCAGGGGACGGGACGAGCCGCAGCCTGGCCGGCAGCCGTATCCTTACTAAGGGAGAAAACATGACTGGAACGCTGGTTGCTATGCTGACGCCTCCACAGCTCGACTTTCCCGGAGGGGGCCAAACCGTGCTCATGGCGCTACGCTGGGTGCACCTGGTAGCCGGCATCCTATGGGTTGGCCTGCTCTATTTTTTCAATCTGGTAAATGTTCCCTTCCAGCGCGAGCTTGACGGGCCGACCAAGCTGGCGGTGGTCCCCAACCTGATGCCGAAGGCGCTGTGGTGGTTCCGGTGGAGCTCGGTCGTAACGGTGCTGGCGGGGATCGCGTACTGGATGCATATCGTCGGGACAGACGTGCGAAATACCATCGCGGGCGGTGAGCAGGTGTCGGGCGGAGCGATGCTAGGCGGGTTTTTCGTGATTTGGACGCTGGCGTATGTGATTGAGATGGGAGTGCTGATGTCGCCAGCCGAGGCTCTGAAGACGGGGCCGGTGCTGGGCATCATTATGGCAATCGTGGTGGTGGCGGCGGCTTACGTGTTTGTTGGTATGAACCAGCACGGATGGGAGAGCAATCGGGCACTGTCCATCGGAATTGGCGGCGGTCTGGGCTGGTTCATGATGCTGAACGTGTGGGGCATCATCTGGCGCATGCAGAAAAAGATCATCCGATGGACGGAAGCGGCGGCGAAGGGTACGGCCATGCCGGCGGAAGCGGCCAAGGCGGCGCGATTGGCGTTCCTGGTATCACGCGTGAATTTCTGGCTGTCGTTCCCCATGCTGTTCTTCATGGGAGCAGCGAGCCATTACATTATTTTCGCGACGCGGTGAGAGTTAGTGGGCAAATCCAAAGAGGAAGGCCCCTACGAAGATGAGGACCAGGAGAAAGCGGAGGCGGGCGCCTTCGGGAGTGGGCCCTCCTTCCTTCAGCCTCGGGGGAACCCAGAAGACGGCGACGATGGCGAGAACGAGCGCAGGCACTAAAAGGAAGGCGATCAGCTCGTAATGAGCGAGGTCGAGGCGGAACAATTGGCCTTTTCGCGCCGGGCCGGAGAGCGCATCTCCCAGAAACCAGCAAAGTATCGCGCTGCCCAGTCCGGCCAATGCTCCGAGCCAGCGCAATATAGGGGAAACCATTACTCTCCTCGTGTGGGAATCCGGTAGCAGTGTAGCAGCCAGTGACCTGCCGATGAAATATGAGGATGAGACAGAGTCCTTAACGGGTTATCGATTTAGAGGTAAACTGGCGCCGCGGCACTTTCGGAGTAAAAATGACCATGAGTTCCAAGGCAGACTGGATAGTGGTTGCGGGTTTTCTGTTGGCTGCAACGGGAGTGGTTCTGCGCGTCTTCATGATGATGCGATCCAGCGACAGCCATCCGGCACATGTCGCGGCAAAAGGGGGACGTGAACTGCTTCGCTCCTACGGCACCACATTTCCCAAGAGTCGCATTCCACTGGCGATGTTGGTGGCGCTCAGCCTGGGGCTGGTTCTGCTGATTGCGGGCTTGCTGCTGGAGTTGCGGTAAACCCAGGTTCAGCGCGGAGCAGGCGATTGCTGAGTGCCTGATTTCGTCAGTCTCCAAGGCTTGGGCTTGGACATTCCCGGCTGCACGGTCATGGCAACCATTTTGAGGTCGGCAGCTCCTTTTACCCCGGCTATGAGCCGCATCACGAAACGGTTGGTGTCCTGCGAATTCGGGTCCTTCACGGTCAGCAGAAGTCCGTCGGGATTGAGCACCGCAGCGAGGATCGGGTCGGAAGTCTGCTCTTCGCTGACCGATTTCAACTCACCGTTGTCATTCATTTCGACGCTGCGCGGATGCACTAACAAGCCGGTGAGTTGATCGCCGCGCAGCTCGAGTTGCAAGCTCAGCCAAATCTTGCCATCGAGCGTCGCCGTCCAAAGACCTGCGTATTCCGCGAGCGGAGATACTTTCGGTTTCTGCGGGGGTGCGGTGGGGACGGACGCTGGGGGCGCCTGACCCCAAGCGGAAAGGCTGACGGCAAGGACCGCGAATAACGTGCAGAGCAGTTTCATGGCGCACTCCCTTTTAATGAGAGGAATTGTACTCCGGCCGATCGGGGCAACTTCATCGATGGTCTTGATCGAAAAGCACGTTCAGGTCTGCCATTGAGGTCCCTTCGGCGAGCTCTGTCGAAAATCATTCACCACGGAGACACGGAGGGCACGGAGTCCTAATTATCAGTAAGAGCTCTCAGTGATCTGCGCCTTGGCGGTGATTTTCATCTCCTTGGGCGGGCCGCAGGCCCATGGACACTCAGGATGACAGCGAGAAAGAAGTTTCAGGGATAAAGAAGGGGAACGCGGGAGCGTTCCCCAGTGGTGATTGCCGCACGGTGCGACGCAGGATGGGCCGCACCCAGGCAGGAGGCCAGATTAAAGCAACAAAGACCCGAGATTGCGCCGGTCGCCCTTCAGTATGCGGGGCGGTGCTGCCTGGCGGGCGCGTTCTTCCTGGTGACAGTTCCAGCAAAGGGGCCTCATTCTATCCAAAGTCGAGGGCAGTTCGTCGAGATGCATGTGGCGCAGCTCGAAAAGCTTTTGATTCTCGTTGAGCAACGCGAGGCGGCTGCGCCGCCAGTCGGCGGGAGTCAATACGCGTTCGCAAACGGCACAGGTTTTGCCTTGGTACCACTTCTGCAACATGCGCTCAAGGTTTTCGGGGGACGGATCGATCTGGGCCAGGCACTCCTGATCGCAGTCACCCTTCTCGGGCCAGCGCGAGCACGACTGCAGGCGCGAGTGTTCCTCACCACGCAGCGCGGTGGAAAAGGCAAACTTGTTGTCCGCTTCTACGGTGACGGGCTGATGATTGTCTGGGCACACCACAGTGCGCCGGCCACGATTGCGGAAATAAGATTGCAGGCTGATACCTATCGGTAGCGCCACGAGAAGAATTGCGCCAATGACGAAAAGAATAATGGGAAATGTCGCAAACATGGGAGCACCTCCCGCCTGAAACAACGGGTCTGACATCTCTATTTATAGAGCTGATGGCGACCTGAACGCAGTGATTGGCAACACGAACGTGTGTGACAGGCTGCCTGAGGCAGGTCGATGGGCGTTTGGTTGGAGCGTCTTTGGCTGGCTATAATCGACGGCACCAGCAAACCAACCTCACAGGTGAACATGTCTCCCTTCAATCTGGCGGCGCGCGGCGCGGTCTCGCAGGAATCGCGTCGATCAGCGACACATCGTATGCGCGCGGCACTCGCGCTCGTGGTCCTGCTGGCTGGCGCGGCGGCCTGGCTGCTCGCGGAGCCCGCTTCCAGCGGAAAACCAAGGGTCACGCTCGACGAGTTCTTCAATTCGGTGGAATTCAGCAGCGTGGCGCTGTCGCCCGATGGACACATGGTGGCCATAGCCACCGAGCGGGCCGACTGGGAGGCTGAGCGTTTTCGCCAGGACCTTTGGCTGTGGCGGGACAGCGACGGCGTCCTGATTCCGCTGACCCAGTCGGGACATGATCGGGACCCGAGGTGGTCTCCGGATGGCAAGTGGGTCGCGTTTCTCTCGGACCGCGATGCGGACAGCGACAAATCCGACAAGGAGGACGAGGACAACAAGGGTGTGACGCATCTGTATCTCATCCCAGTGGGCGGCGGCGAGGCGTTTCCGGTGACGCGCGGAGCGGAGGACGTGCACTCGTTTGCGTGGAGTCCGGATTCGAAGTCGCTGTACTTCGCCACGCGCATTCCGTGGACGAAAAAACAGAAGGACGAATACAAGGAGCAGTGGAAGGATGTGATTCGCTACCGCGAGCAGGAACGTGGCGACGTGATCTCGCGGATCGCCGTGGCGGACGCGCTGGCGCGGCAGATCGCGATGGGTGCGCAGGAGTCCAAGAAGATCAAGAAAGACAAGAAGAAAGACAAAGACGAGGACGAAGAGACGGGCGAGACTCCGGGCGCGCAGGCGGTGGTGACGTCACCCTATCGCGTGAAGAGCATGGCGATTTCGCCCGATGGCAGCCAGGTGGCTTATCTGACCGACAGCGTTTCCCAGCGCTTCGAGGGCCTGAAAGAAATTGAGATCTACATAGCCGATACCAGCAAGGCGGGTCCGCAAAACACGGCGCGGCAGCTGACCAAGAACGAGGCGCTCGAGGAAGAACTGCAGTGGTCACGCGATGGAAAGAACGTGTTCTTCGAGGTGGTGCAGGGTTCGGTAGAGGGTGCTTACGCCGACTTGCAGCCGCGAGTGTACTCGGTCAACGTCGCGAGCGGACAGCCAACGCGGTGGGCGGCGAGCTTCGAGGGCGCGGTGATGCACTATGCACTGGCAGACAATGGAGCGCTGCTGGCTCCGGGAATGTTGGGCACGGCGAGCGCGCTCTATCGGCAGGCATCGGCACAAGAAGTTTTCCGGAAGCTGGAGGGATGGCCCGGGACGTACGCGCATGCGGCGACCGCGACGAGTTCGCCGCGCATCGCGTTCATGTATTCCGAGGTGGACAAGCCTACCGAGGTCTACATCGCCGACAGCGCCGATGGACTCAGCGCGGCGCGGCCGATCACGTCGTTCAACAAGCTGTTTACCGAGCGCGACCTGCCCAAGGGCAAGCCATTTCGCTGGACCTCGGACGATGGCACGCCGGTAGAAGGCATGCTGCTGTATCCGCCGGGAAAGTTCGAAGCAAAGAACCTGCGGCTGTTGGTGATGATCCATGGCGGTCCGATGGACGCCGACGGCAACTATTTCGGCGCTGACTGGTACGACTGGGGAATCTATGCGGCCAGCCAGGGATGGCTGGTGTTCCGTCCCAACTATCGCGGGTCGGCCGGATACGGCGATAAATTCGCAATGGCCATCGTGCCCAAGATCGTGTCGGCTCCGGGACGCGACATTCTGAGTGGCGTCGAGGCGCTGGTGAAGGCCGGCATCGCCAATCCCAAGCAGATGACGATTGGCGGCTATAGCTATGGCGGCTACCTGACCAACTGGCTGATCACGCAAACCACTGAGTTCAAGGCCGCGGTGACGGGCGCAGGCGCGGTGGAGCACGTCGGCAACTGGGGCAACGACGACACCACGTATGACGACGCGTTCTTTCTCGGCGGAATGGTGTGGGAGCCAAAAGCGCGGCAGAACTATCTCGATGAGGCCGCGATCTTCCAGATTGACAAGGTGAAGACGCCGACTCACATCGTGACGGGCGAAAGCGACGTACGGGTTGCCGTCGCCGAAGACTACCTGCTGGAGCACGCGCTGCATGCGCTCGGGGTTCCGAGTTCGCTGCTGGTCTTTCCCGACGAAGGCCACGAGTTGGACCAGAATCCGTGGCACGGCAAGATCAAAGTCCGCGAAGAACTCGAGTGGATCGAGAAGTATTGCGCCTGTCCGGTGAAGTAAGGCGGCGGGTTGATGTGGCTTGACAATCGCTGAGCTGCTGGCCAATACTTGCGCCGTTTGTGGGCAATGTCGCGCGTCGAGGGCTTATGAATAAGAAGGCCAAGGCAAGCAAACCTACTGCGAAGAAATCCGGCGGCAAGAGTGCGGTGAAGCGGCCAGTGGGCGGTTCCGCGAAATCCGCAAAAGCCGTTAAACCTGCGAAAGTTAGCGGAGCGACCAAGGCCGCAAAAGCTCAACCGAGCAAGGCGAAGGCTGCAAAAGCACAACCGGCGGCAACGGCTGCGGCGGCGGTTCCGGCCAGTGATGGCAAGCTCACCTTCAACCACGCCATGATTTACTGCAAAGACGTTGGGCGCGGCCTAGCCTTCTACCGCGATCTTGATGGGATTCAAGCTGATCGAGGATTTTCGCCACGAAGGCATATCAGTATATGCGCGGCTGCACGCTCCGGGCGGCGACGGAACCATTGCCCTGCATCTGGCTGGGCCGGGCGTATCAATCGCCAGCGAAGGAGTGCGGTTGTACTTCGAAGTGCGCGATCTCGACGGCTTCTGCCACAAGCTTCAGCAGAAGGGTTTCTACATCACGCAAATGCCGCGCATGATGCCCTGGGGCTGGCGCCATGCCTACCTCAACGATCCTGACGGACACGAGATCAGCCTGTACTGGGCCGGCGAAAATCGCATGAAGAAGACGGTGATGCAAGCCGCGCGGGAAGCGGCAAAGAGGTAACGCGATCCAACTTCGGAGGATTCCCAGGTTAGCGCCGAAAGAAACGGCGCGAACCTGGGGAACTAGGCGCGCTCTCATCCCTGGTACTTAAACGAGAGCAACACGCGGGTGCGGTATTCGGTGACCTTGCCGCCCTCGACCTTCATATCCATCTTCACAACCTCGGCAATGCGCAGGTCCCTCAGGCTACGGGCGGCGGTCTCTACCGCATTCTTTGCCGCATCTTCCCAGGACTGCGTACTGGTGCCGATGACCTCCACCAGTCTGTAAACGCTTTCGGTAGGTGTAGATTTCTTAGCCATAATGCCTCGTATCTTTCCGCGGAACAAAAGCCGGTCCGATCCATTCATCCATCCGGCATTTCCATTTGTCCCAGCGATTAGGAATTGTGGGCGCATTGAGCGGGGAAAGCAACTGGGTTCCAGTCGAATGAGCGCGCGTTCAGATAATGCGGCGCTCGAACCATTTCGGATGTCGCCCGCTTTCGCGACGGTCATCACGCGCAATTTGGACCGCCATTCGAACACGAGACGCTCATCACGTTGCAATGCTCCCTCCTCGTGGTGGGGGAGAACGAACTGAAACGCATCTATAATGGTTCTGTTAGCTGCTGGGCCGGGCGGTCGCTGCCGGTCTGCGGACACTGATCGTTCCACTCCGGTGGGCCTGCTTCGGCGGGCAGGTCAGGCTGCGCAGGCGGGGAGAGGAAAGTCCGAACTCCACAGAGCGGTGTGCCGGATAACGTCCGGGGGGCGGCCTTCAAGGGCCGTCTACGGAAAGTGCCACAGAAAATATACCGCCCGCCACGGCGGGTAAGGGTGAAAAGGTGCGGTAAGAGCGCACCGCTCCGTCAGCAATGACGGTGGCAGGGAAAACCCCACACGGAGCAAGACCAAATAGGGGAGGACGGCCCACGGGGGCCGACGTGCCGGCTCGGTGCGTCACAACTTCCGGGTAGGTCGCTGGAGCCGTGCAGTAATGTACGGCCTAGAGGAATGACCGTCATGCCGCTCCTCTTCCCCACACCGTCGTCGCGGGGAAAAGGAGCGGCATACAGAATTCGGCTTACAGGCCCGGCAGCTATCGAAAATTCCATCCCAGAAAAAGCAGATCCCCCATGGGCTGAAGCCCCTGGGGGATGACAAAAATAGAGGGCTTGTACGGGATGGCTGAAGCCATGCCCTTTCAAAACAAGCTGAACCTCGAATTCTTTCGCCGCGACTACGACGCGGTCTTGCGCTTGATGAGGTGGTAGATCGCGAGCAGGATCAGCGCCCCGATCAGCGACATGATGAAACCGGCGGACTCACCCTCCTGGTACCAACCTACAAGGTGGCCCAGCCATGTGCCGAGGAACGATCCGGCGATGCCGATCAGCATGGTGACGAAGATTCCGCCCGGGTCCTTGCCGGGCATGATGAGTTTGGCGAGGGCACCGACAACCAATCCGATGAGCGCCACCCAGAGATAATGCAGCATACACACTCCTTGCAGATGAACTATGGGCTGTGATGAAGCGGGGAGCGGCGGTCATGCCTGCTCCCACGAATCAATCGGGATCGGGGCAATTCAACCACCCACGATTCATCCTGGGCAGTTAGGACTTGTGAAATAGGCCCTTGAGCTTTTCGAAAACGCCTTCCGCCTGCTCACCTCCTGCGAGTAGTCCGTCGATATGTTGCGATACGTTTTCGGGCAGCTTGGACTTGACTTGGCTGACGACGAAATCCACGATCTGCTGGGCGGTTTCGGGTGGGAGATTGAATTTCTGGGCAACTAACTGCACAAGTTCATTCATGGGACGTCTCCTTGCGATGGCCAGATCGTGTTGGATTAACGCAGCGCATTTCAAAAACGATTCGAGGAACGGATTAGCGCCAAGTCTAGGGGGAACCAGTCTATCAACTTCACTTTCAGACGCAACGGCACGAAGGTGACCAGCCGGCGAGCCATGCAGACCAGGGAACATCCGCGGTAGTTATCTCTGTACGACTTCGTGATAGACGGCGAGCATGCGGCGAACGCTGTCGTCCCAGGAAAATTTTTGTGCCTGCATCAAGCCACGCGCCTTCAGCTTCTCGCGCACCGATTGGTCCAGCAGCACGCGGTGCAGGGCGTGCGCGATCTCAAAGACGTTTTCCGGGTTGACCATGACCGCGGCGTCGCCCACAACTTCAGGAATCGACGAAGTGTTGCTGGTCACCACCGGCGTGCCGTGCGCCATGGCTTCCAGCGGCGGCAAACCGAAACCTTCGTAGAGCGAGGGGAAAACGAAAATCTTTGCAAGATCGTAGAAGATGCGGAGCACGCCAATGGGGACGAACCCGAGGAAGCGCACATCGTTCTGCACCCGGCTGCGGATGACTGCGCGACGCAGATCGGGATGCTTGGAGAGTTCGTCGCCGATGATGATCAGCTTGAGGTCGGGGTAGGCGGCGTCCTTCTCCAGTTCGGCCTTGAGGGCGGAGAAGGCCTCGATGATGCGGACCACGTTTTTGTGCGGGCTAATGCGTCCGGCATAGAGCAGGAAGGGATAGTTCACCTGGTAACGCTCGGCGATGAGGGTGCGATCGGCTGCGGTGGCGTGTCCCTGGCGGAAGCGGTCGTCGAGCGCGTTGTAGATTACCTCGATTCTGTCGCTGGGCACATTGAAGATTCGCTCGGTGTCCTTCTTGGAGAAATTGGAGACGGCAAAGATCCGGGCCGCGTGATGCAAGACGCGCTTGGTGAACTGGAAGTGCAGGGAGCGCTTCATCGAGGACGTGCTGTTGACACGGTACAGATGATCGAGCACATCGTGCACTGTCACCACATAAGGACAGGGAATGGCCTGCGGCTTCCAGAAAAGATGCGGCACGTGCAACAGGTCGCAATGGTGATGCTTCAGAATGCGATTCAGCTCGAAATAGCTGTTAAGCGAGAACTCGTTGGGGTGAGCTGGAACAGCGGTGAAGTTTGGCGGCAGGGGCTCAATGTCGCCCAGTTTTCCGGGAATGCCGAGCAGGAAGTATTCGGTGCCCTGATCGAGGCGCGCCAGAGTGCGGATGGCGTTGCGGGTGTAGGTGCCTACGCCGAACTCATTGATCCGCCGAATGTCGATGGCGACGCGCATAAATTCAGTGTAAACCGCGAGGGTGTCATGCTTCTGTGATGTCTGATTCGCGGCACGAACGAAAGGGCCGGAACAGTGCGTCCCGGCCTCGGTAGAGAATGGACGACGGCTAGACCTTGACGGCTTCGACGTGTTTGGCGCGGCGCGATGCGTACAGCGGGAACTGCTCGGCGAGCTCCAGCACTTGTCGGCGGATGCTCTCAAGCACGGCTTTGTCGGTACGGTTGTGCAACGCCTCGGAGATCCACTTGCCAATCTGCTGCATCTCGGGCTCCTTCATGCCGCGAGTGGTCAACGCCGGACTTCCGATACGAATGCCGCTGGGCTTCATCGGCGGATTGGTGTCGAACGGGATGGCGTTCTTGTTCACCGTGATGCCTGCGTCGTGCAGCGCATTTTCGGCTTCGCTTCCCAGCATGCCTTTGGCAAAAACATCGACCAGCATGAGGTGCGTGTCGGTGCCGCCGGAGATGATATGGAAGCCTTCGTCGGCGAGTGCCTGCGCCAGGACCTTGGCGTTGGCGACGACTTGGCGCGCGTAGTCCTTGAAGCTGGGCTGCAGGGCTTCGTGGAAGCACACGGCTTTGGCGGCGATGATGTGGACAAGCGGGCCACCTTGCATTCCGGGGAACACAACCTTGTCGATGGCGGCGGCGTATTCCTGTTTAGAGAGGATCAGACCGGCGCGCGGGCCGCGCAGAGTCTTGTGCGTGGTACTGGTGACGACATGGCAGTGCGGTATCGGGGATGGATGAACACCGCCGGCGACCAGTCCGGCGAAGTGCGCCATGTCGACGAGGTAGAACGCGCCCACCTTGTCGGCGATCTGGCGCATGCGGGCGAAGTCAATGATGCGTGGATAGGCGCTGCCGCCGCCGATGATCAGCTTGGGACGCTCGGCTTCGGCCAGCTTCTCGAGTTCGTCATAGTCGATGGTCTCGGTTTCCTTAGTCACGCCATACGGAACGATCTTGTAGGTCTTGCCGGAAAAATTCAGGGGATGGCCGTGGGTGAGGTGTCCGCCGTGAGCCAGGTTCAGGCCGAGGATGGTATCGCCAGGCTTGATGAGCGCGGCATACGCGGCCATGTTGGCGGTCGAGCCGGAGTGCGGCTGCACGTTGGCGTGTTCGGCTCCGAAGAGCTGCTTGGCGCGATCGCGGGCGAGGTTCTCGACCACGTCAGTGAATTCGCATCCGCCGTAGTAGCGCTTGCCGGGATAGCCCTCGGCGTACTTGTTGGTGAACACGGAACCAGCGGCTTCAAGCACGGCTTCGCTGACGAAGTTTTCCGAGGCGATGAGTTCGAGGCCCTCGTGCTGGCGGCGCTCCTCGTTTTCGATGGCCTGCGCGATCTGGGGATCGACTTCCGACAGCGGAAGCTCCATGGGATTCGTTTTCATGATTGCGTCCTCTTCCTACGTGCGGCTAACTCACTATTTTGACTTATAAACACCCGGCACCACAATTTCCATCCAGCGGTCGGGATTCAGCAGCTTAAAGCCCACTTTTTCGTATAGGCCATGAGCGTCGCGGGTGGCCAATGCCCATCGGCGTAGGCCCTGAAGGCGGGGATGCCGCATGACGAATTGCATGAGCCATGTCGCCAGGCCGCGTCCTCGATGCTGCTCCAGCACGAAGACATCTGCCACATAAGCGAACGTCGCGTAATCTGTAATCACGCGGGCAAACCCAACCTGCTCTGTCCCGCAAAACACCCCGAAGCAAAGCGAGTTCTGCATGCTGCGTTCGACCACGTCGCGCGGAATACCTTCACTCCAGTACACCCGCGTAAGGTAGCCATGAATCACGTCGACGTCCATCTGGGTGAGGTCAGAACTCAGCCAGTAGTCGCCGCGGTGCTCCTTAATCGGAGCATCGCCCACGGCAGCGGCGCAATTGTCAGGCATGAGACGACTTCGCCTCTTCCTCGCGCTCGATGGCCATGATCTTGTCGACCCGGCGTCCGTGACGGCCTCCCGCAAACGGAGTGGCCAGCCACTTATCAATGATCTTAAACACTTCGTCTTCGCTGGTGAAGCGCGCACCCAGGGTGAGCACGTTGGCATCGTTGTGTTCGCGCGACAACTCGGCGTCAGACTCAGTCACCACGCGGGCGGCACGAATGCCAGGCACCTTGTTGGCGGCCATCGACATTCCGATACCGGTGCCGCAAACCAGGATGCCGAAGTCAGCACCATGCGCCGCCACTTCGTCGGCGACGGCTTGCGCATAATCAGGATAATCGCAGGAGTCGGCGGAGTGGGTGCCGCGATCGTCGATGGTAAGTCCCTGGGACTGCAGCTTCTGCTTGATTTTTTCCTTCAGCTCAAAGCCGGCGTGGTCGGAGCCCAGCGCGATTTTCATGGCAAGCCATTGTAGCGCGGGGGCGTGCTCATAATCTGGGGTGCCCCATCCTTTCCCTTCCTTTGGGAAAGGATGAGTTTAACTACCCTGCAAAGGCCTTCGACAGAAAGCGCGAGATGTGCCAGGCGTCCATGTATTTGTAAGGCGTCTCGCCGAGCGAGTAGTGGCCGCAGGGCAACGCCTTCACCGTGGTGTCAATGCCGCGCTTGAAGAACTCAGCCGCCGCCTGCATGGAAAACTCAGGCAGGAACGTCAGGTCGTAGCGGCCGTAGATCATAAGCGACTTCTTGGGCCAGCGCTGGAACTTATCGAAGTACACGATGGGGCTGATGGACATCCACACGCGACGCAGTTCGTCGTGGGTGAGCACCGCTTCCACGCTCTGGCGAATGTGGCGGGTGGACTGTCCGGTCCACGCGACATCGCCGAATGCGGTCGACGCGTGGTTGAAAACATTCACGCTGATGCGCCGGTCGTGTGCGGCGGCGATGAACGCGTAACACGAACCGAGGCTCGTGCCGACGAGCCCGAGCTTGGTGTATCCGCGCTGCTGCAGCCAGTCGAGACAGGAACGAATGTCGGCAATGCCCTGCCGCACCGAATCGATGGTGCGCCCGACGTTGGCGGAAACCGCGTAGTCAGCGCGCGTGAGGCCCGCAGGGCGGCGGATGTCGTGGTAGGGCATGCTCATGCGCAGGGCCGAGATGCCCAGCATGTTGAAGATCTGGCAGAGGCCGTTATGGCTGATGGCGTCGGCATTCCACTGCGGCATTACGATCACGGCGCGGTGTCCGCGGGCGGGAAACCAGCGCGCGTTCATCAGGTTGTTCTCGGGATAGTCCGTGTGCACCGGCGAAGTGAAGCGCAGGAACGAGGCGTACGATTCTTTGAGCTCTTTCTTAGGCGGCTCGCTGCCAGTGTGAAACAACTCCACCCGGCGATGCTCGAGGCGGAAGTCGGTCGGCACCTTGTACGAATAAAACTCGTCGCTGTTGGAAACAATATGGTCGTTGACCGCGGTCCAGTAATCGAACATGGCCCGCGAATCAGTCTCGTCCTGCGGCGGGGTCATGGCGGCGGTCACCGGCCAGCGACTGACGAACTCGGAACCCCACTCGAACGGACGCACCACGCGGTTGACGTCCCGCGAAGTCATGCGGGTTTCCCAGTCGTGCATCCAGCGGCGGTAGCTGTCTTTCATCGGTAACTCAATGATAGCGGAGCGAGGCGCGTAAACATGAGGTGTGCGCAATGAAGGCGACGAGGCTGTCATTGAATGGTAGCGGCGTGAGGGTGAGTGGGGGAACCCGGCTCGACCCAGAAATCCCAAGGTAGCGCCCAAGAACGCGGGCGCGAACCCTTCGACAGGCTCGGGGCAGGCCGTTCCGGCAAAACCGGCCGGATAGCCTGCCATGGGCGAAGTCGAAGAGGGACATCACCTTCAGGTTTCTGTGCGAAATAGAGCGGCGGCCACCCGCCTATAAAATATGCCCTGGAATCCCTGGATGGGTATATAGTGTGGAGCTGATTGCATGAAACGCTCAACATGGAGGATAAAGTGAATACGCTTCGTCTGCTCACCGTTATTCTGATGTTTACCCTTTTGGCGGCAGTGGCTGCATCCGCCGCGCCGATTCTCACCGATACTTTTACAATTTCCGGCCTAACGGGTCCTCTGGCTGGCAATACGTACACCGGCTCTGTTACATGGGACCCCTCCGTCAGCCTTGACCTGATCTCGTTCAACACTGATTTCCCGGGCTGGGCGGGCGCAATGCTGTCTGATCTGGCATTTGCTCCCTACTTCACCCCCCCAGCTGGCATTGAGCTCTTCTACGCTCCCGCGCCGGTTGGGAACACCAACGCTTTTGCCTTCTTCGGCACCAGCCCACTGTTCACGTATGGAACAACCCTCGTCGTGAACGGCGAGTTTACTGATGACGGCCAAGGGACAGTCACCTGGGGCGCTATCACGGGCGGAACTCCCGAGCCAGGAACCTTGCTTCTGCTCGCTAGCGGGTTGGTCGGGACACTCGGAGCGGTTCGACGCAAGCTGATGTAACCTGTTCCTCTCATGCTGACTTGGAAGCCGGAGTCGCAAACTCCGGCTTTCGCTTTCTGGGCTCGCGCGTTACTCTCCTTGCCCGCTACCCACTGACAGCGTGGGCACCCCGTTCTTGCACAATTAGACCCTTTTCTTTGAGCGTTCGATGTCCACAGATTCCGAACCCAGGTTGTACCACACAATATGCAGGTCTCCGCCTTCCTCACGCTGCTTCTCCAAGTCGCCTAGGACTGAGTACTACCGGGCGACGAAAGGCCCCGCCCTAGCCAAAACCGGGCTAGAACGGGGCACCCAGGTTCGTTAGTCAGTTCGTCGGAACCCGCCGCTACCGCTGCCTACCCATTGCTTCAAAATAAAATTAACGGTTGTTTAGAATCAACAGCTTGGGCGGAAATTGTTCGCATGTCATTGATAAATATATTAGTTATACGTATCCATGTCTGCCCGTTGGACTTAGCTGCCAAAAATGGCGGTTTTGGCCCAAAAACTTGTCATACTTTACATACTTGTCATACAGCAATTTGCCATACTTGTCATACTTATATGACTGCAAATTGACATACTTTCAATACAAGTCATACTCATTTCCGGCGCCACAGGACGATGTCAAAGAACAAATTCTCCCGCGCGCTGGGCGCGGTGGGCCTGGGCACACGAATCCCTTCCCCGTTACAACCTATAGTGGGGTCGCCGGGGGAAGCGCCAGAGAAATCTCGACGGTGAGAAAACGAAAGTAACCAAGCGTTTCCGGAATGGGAAAGATCGATTTCACCACGGAGGCACGGAGAACACGGAGGAATCCCCTGATCGTGATTAGCCGCCGACTGCGCACTCGGGGCGATGGATGGCCCGTCCAACAAACTGAATCTGGGTGCCCCGTTCTAGCCCGGTTTTGGCTAGGGCGGGGCTTTTCTTGTGTCCACGTCACAGACACACTTCCCACGCTTCGATACATTTTTCCCATGCCTTCAGGTCTAAGGCGGTATCAGCAAAGTCGAGGCCTTCACTTCCTGACGTTTAGCTGTTACCGCCGTCTGCCCTTTCTCGTCAGCCCTCGTGCTCGTGACCGATTCGAACGGGCGCTGGAGCAGGCACGAGTTCGTTACGGGTTCTATGTCGCCGGATACGTCGTGATGCCCGAGCATATTCATCTCCTGTTGACAGAACCCGAACGCGGCAACCTTGCTAGCGCGGTGCAAGCCATCAAGCAATCGGTCTCACGAAAACTGATTGCGAGACCGCGCCCACTTCTGGCAGGCTCGCTATTACGACTTCAATGTGTTCACGGCGAAGAAGCGCATCGAGAAGCTGAAGTACATACATCGAAATCCGGTGAAGCGAGGACTGGTGGATCGGCCCGAAGACTGGGCTTGGAGTAGTTTTCGGCACTATCTGACTGGAGAATCCGGTGTGGTGGAAATTGAGTCTCCTTGGACTGAGTACTACCGGGCGACGAAAGGCCCCGCCCTAGCCAAAACCGGGCTAGAACGGGGCACCCAGATTAGTTA
>CAVZYS010000009.1:0-42870 GCA_963779555.1 uncultured Acidobacteriaceae bacterium | reverse complement strand
TAAGCATAGGTTCAAGGATGAGCGAGCTGTTCTTCTCCTCTTTCAGATCCCCTGAACTAAGTCAGATCATCTGAAGTCCGCCTTCTTAGCGCACCCGCCTCCGGGGAGGCCCCATGCTCACGCGCAATTTGGCGAATCTCCAACACCCTGATTCACCGACTGAAGGGCGGCCCGATGCTCAAAATCCGAGCCGGGCTGTGCCTCAGGTTTGGAGTTCATCCAAGAGTCGCGGATCGTGCAGTGTAGTTTGTCCTCGGTGTGACGGCGAATTGTCGAAGAAGTGGAAACCACAAGGGGTCAAGCGGGCAGATCCGGTGGTTGCATGGTCGTGTGGAGTCTGTGGCGGCCAGTTTACGCGGGCTGAACTTGCCCATCCGGTCAAACGACGGAAGCAATCGGCACCTCTGGACGATCTCCTGCCGATCGCAGACAGCAGTTCCCGCTGACGCGGAGAAGCAGCCTCAAACGGAAAGGCTGCGATTTAGAAGTTTCGAAATGAATCTATTTTGTGCACACTGCCGGGTATGCGGCGGACGCGAATTCAAAACTGTGCCCGCCGACGGCTGGTTAGAAAGATTCCTCCTGCCCCGTTTCTTCATCATTCTAGGACGCTGCACGGCTTGTGCGAAGCGCCGCTACTGCCCATCGTTTCAGCACTGGGACAAGTCGCCCAATGCGTGGCGGTGATAACCTACCCGCTCAAACAAGCCCACATTGAATCGGAACGCTTAACCAAGTAGTCAACGACGCGGCGTACGCCTGGGAGACGATCTTTCGGGTTCGGTTGGTCAACCGGGAATACGGGAACCGGGGACCGGAGCGGGTGCCGATCACGCTGGCGGGTGCGGCTCCGTTTCCTCACTCTCCAATCGCCCCCTCCGCACACCACGCCTCCGCCTTCGTTACGACCGCTCTCGCCCTCGAACCCGCGCGCATTAACCGAAGCGTTAACTTATTGTCAAACGATTACCACTCAGTTACGTGTGGCAGTCTCCCCGTCCCGATAGCTATCCCCCGGCCCGGTTTGACCGGGATAGCCATAGGGCCGGGAAAATTCCTACACCTAACCGATCAGTAAACAGAAGTTATCGCTAGCTAAGAGCCTATTGTTTCATATGGTTGCGAACACCTCCTTCTTCAGCTTGTGTATTACTTAATAAAAAGTGATACTAGTACCATCGAACGAAGAACTTTAGATTGGGGACCAAACAGAGGATGAAAATCAAGCTGTGTGCTTTGCTCGTCTTTACAACCGGGATCCTGGCGATTTCCGCATGGGCCGCCCCGGTCAGCTATGACTTGGTGCTTCAAACCAACTATCAATTCGGGGGTACCGACTATAACGGAATTACTGGCAGTCCCGACACAGGCTTTCTCACCATCACAAACGCAGGTCCGAGCACGTTTGTCGGTTCACTGTCGCTCTTCAACGTGGGCGGTTCCTTTCTGAATAACAGCATCGCAAGCATCACGTTGAATCCTGGGGACGTCGTACTGCTGGCTTCCGGTCCGGAAGGCAGCAACCAGGGTGGCTTCGGGCCGAATGGCTTGGAGTTCGAGGCGCTCGGAACATTTGGTGGCAGCGGCGTAGACCTGACGGTGTTCGATAGCCAGATCCACTCAGGCGCACCGCGGGTAAGTCCTTGCGATGGCATCCTGACTGACGCTTTTGTCCTTCAGGGTGGCTCGCCAGCGGGTTGTGACAATGGCGACGCATTTGAAACTTCGCAGGCCCCGGGAAACTTCTCATTCGTCCAGATGGGCGGCACTCCTGAGCCCAGCAGCCTCCTGCTACTCGGCAGCGGCGTGATCGGATCGTTAGGGTTCATCCGCCGTAAGATGATTCGCTAGTCTTTTAGATTCGGCCTCTCCTGCCCTTGCAGGATTCTTTGGGCATGACCTCTTCGCTGTTGAGCTTCCGAAGAGTTCATGCCCAGTGTTTTGCTTTGACCGCCCTCCCCCCGCCCCGGAGCCGCACCCGCTAACCTGATCGGCACCGACCCTGGCTCCGATGCCGTTTCCCCACACCCTTTCGATCTCGGCTCCGCACCCGGCACCCGCGTCGACTCATTGAGATTTGCAACCGAGATTCAGTCGACCATCATCGCTCGGCGGAAACGAATAAGAGACAAATCCGACTGGAACAGATAGGACAACCGTCGTCCCCCACTAAGTCGTATTGATTTCCACGCAGGGACAGCGAATACTTATCCCGCCTGTCTCACATGTCGCTTAACCACAAGTAGGGTGAGGCGTCACAGAAAGCAGCCTCGGTCCTTGCAACTCTGCGCCCGACACCGCACGGCCATCATAGAAATATTCCCGCGCCTTGGGTTACTCGGTCCGCCTCCTCCACATCTCTCTGACCATCGAAGACAAGGAAGATGTGGGAATTGTTACAGCGGTAAGCATGGAGGTCGGAAGTCGTCCGCAGCTCTCCGTCAAGCCAAACGGACAGAAGTCCGGGTAGGAATGTTGGGGAAATCGAGTCGATTCCACAGTTCGGACACATCGTCGGCGCATTCATTGACGGCTCCTCAAAAATATCTTGTTGGGATCGCTCTTCCGGCCAAGGATAACAACCCCAATCCGTATTGCTAACAATCTTTGCTGTTGCGCAAAGATACCGCAAATCTTAGGGCCGAATCCGTGATGCCGGTCACCGCTATTTGGTTACCGCGCCGCAAGCGTTCTCGCTCCGGCCTCGGTTCCGTTTTCCCGCACGCTTCCGATCCCGGCTCCGCATCCCCGCGCTCGCATACCCCCCTGGGGTAGGGTGTAGCAAAATCCCCTCAATGCGTAATACCCCCGGCCGCGTTTGACCCTGCATTCCCCGGCTTGTTAGACTTAGAGTTTCCCGCCTACAGGCAGATCAAATAAGGACCAACCGTGCGCAGTTATACAAGACATCAACTGAAACAGAACGCCTTTGCCGAAAGCACCGCCGAAACCATTTCCTGGGCAGTGGAGCATCGCTCCAAACTGGTTGCCGCCGCCACCGTGGTCGCTATCGTGGCCGCCGTGGCACTGGGCGTCTGGACCTTTGTGAATTATCGCAACCAGCAGGCCAACAGCGAGCTTTCCGGCGCGCTGCAGAAGTACAACGCCCCCATCCGTGCTGCCGGCGAGCCTGCCAGTCCTGAAACGCTGAGCTACGCGTCTTCCGCCGAACGCGCCAAGGCGGCCAACGCCGACTTCTCCCGCATCGCCGACAAGTACTCGTTTACCCGCAACGGCCGCCTGGCCCGCTACTTCGCGGGCATCACGCTGCATGACATGGGAGACAATTCCGGCGCCGAAAAGCAACTGCAGGAAGTTGCCGGCAGCCACGATAAGGAAGTCGCCAGCCTGGCCAAACTCGCGCTCGCATCGCTTTATCAGGACACTAGCAAGACGCAGCAGGCGATCAACCTCTACAAGGGCCTGATCGACAATCCGACGACCTCGGTGGGCAAGACCACCGCTCAGTTCGAATTGGCGACCCTCTACGAGGCGAATCATCAGCCTCTGGAGGCGCGCAAGATCTACGAGCAGATGCAGAAGGCCGACCCGACCGGACAGGTGGGCC
Source organism: uncultured Acidobacteriaceae bacterium (assembly GCA_963779555.1). Lineage (GTDB taxonomy): Bacteria > Acidobacteriota > Terriglobia > Terriglobales > Acidobacteriaceae > DASRAA01. The sequence goes on along the minus strand of CAVZYS010000009.1, from coordinate 39,302 downwards.
AACTGGCAGCCCAGAAGCTGCAGACGCTTCGTCCGCCGCAGCCGTAGAATTCATCATCTTGTTTTTCGCAGCGGAGCTGGTCGCCGGAGCGGCCGGTTTTTGTTTTGCGAAGAGGGCGAAGCGATTTCTCTCACTCGTCTCGCCATGTCCCGTGCCGGAATAGGCATGCCGATTGGGCTGGTATTCCCGTCAAATAGATGTTGCCGACCGGCGACAAGATCACCGCTGAGTAAATCTTAGTCGACGCGAGCCCAAGTCTTGTCGGGATTGTATTCGGACATGCCAGCCGCAACCTTGTCCGTGTCCTGCCCAAGGTCTTTTTCGTACACCACGCCATCCTGGTTGACTACGAAGGTCATGACGCCGGAATTGCGGTACTCAGCAGGATAGGCCACGAAGGCGAAGCCTCGAACCAGTTCTCCGTTCACCAGGTAGTTGCGCGCGCCGCCTTTGGCCGCGGCTCCCTGCGCGGTGAGCATGCGGTAATAGTATCCGTGGAACGGCGTCTGCTTGCCCTGTTGTATGTCGTAGCCTTCACCGGCAGACTGCACAAGCAACGGCCCGATCGGGCTCGGCGCCTCGTTGTCGCTGGTCTTCCAGTAGAGTCCGTTGTGCTTGCCTTCATCGCTGACGAACTTGAGCGCGTAATGTTTGGCCTTGTCGCCGTCCTGTACGGTAGACGCGTACTCGCGCTGAGCGTCGACCAGGGTGTGCAGGACATCGATGGCGTCGTTCTCGTTGGTGCCGATCCGCCGATAGAGAATTTCTTTCATTCCGGATTCAGTATCGAAGTACCATGCGCCGCTGCTGTTCTTGACGAGAGGGATCGGCATCGGCCAATTCTCCGCGCCCACGTAAAGGGTAGCGGTCTGGTCCGGCTCGATCACGACACGATGCATTTGGTCGTAGCGCCGAATGAAGTCGGTCGCCATTTTCTTGTCCGCAACGTCATCGCCGGTATGCAGGACCTGACCCGCGTTCGAGCCCAGAATGGCGTTCAAGGTCGGCTGATCACCGGACTTCACGGCGTTGTAGATAGCCAGTACAGCATCGCCGGGTGAGGCGAACGTCTTCTCATTGCCTTGCTGGGCAAAGGCGCTCGGCGCGAACAGCGTGAGCGACAATGCGACTACGGCCACGATAAACAGAACGAAACCACTCCGGCGAGAACCAATCAACCTGTAAGAATGCGATGTAGATTTCATGAAACTTGCTCCTGCCTTCGAACGGAATTCGATACCAACGGGATATCTTCGTGCGAGTTACCGGCGCCGTCCGCCTCCGCCTCCGCGATTCTCAAAACCTCCACCGCCGCGGTTGCCTTCCAAACTTTGTTGGCCGCGCGCGCTATTGGTGCGGGCGTTCCCACCCGAGCCGTAGTTGCTGAAGGCGCTCTTGCCGGAATTCGGAGCCGGCTGCTGTCCATAGCCACGCTCCGCCTGCCGCTGGTTCTGATTGAAATTACCGCCGTGTGCCTGATTTTGATTCGCTACTGCGCGGTTCTGCTGATTGAAGTTGGGTTGGTTGCCGCCCGTGCGCTGTTGTCCCAGATTTCCCTGGCCTGCACGTTGCTGTCCCACACTTGCCTGTGCGGCTTGGTTTCGAAATTGCGGCTGATCGAGACTCTGATTGAAATGCGGCGTGGAGCTGTTGAAATTGTTGGCCCGGTTATTGGCGTTGGGATTGTTGCGGTTGACGTTGTTCGCGTTCAGGTTGTTACGATTGTAATTATTGGCGTTGATGTTGTTCCGGTTGACGTTGTTCACGTTAACGTTGTTTACGTTGCGGCCGTAGTAATTGTTGCGATTCACGAAGGTGTTGGAGTTGGAGATGTATGTGTTGTGGTTGTAGACCACGGTGTTGTTGTGCCAGCCGCATCCCCATGAGTTGTATCCCCATCCGCAGCATCCACCGCCGCCGCTGATCGCCGCACCCACCGCGATGCCGACTCCGAAGGAAATCAGCCCGGTGGCCACCATGGCACCGGTCGAGTATCCGGGATAGACGGCGACGGGAGCGCCATAGACAACCGTCGGATTATAGGTGGGCACGTAGACAACTTCCGGCTGCGCCGGCTCGATGATGATCGTCTGCGGCGGAGGCTGTACAACCGTCACTTGCGGCTCCTCCGCGGACGTTGGAGGTGGGGCAGCGCCGGGAGCCTGGTTCTGCACGCTGACGTTCTGCTGCTGGTTGCTCTTCAGGTTTCCTGCCTGATAAGCACGCTGGCGCATGACCTGCACCGCGTTCATCACGCTCTGCGGAATGTTGTAATAGGCGTCGCCCAGAGCGGAGGTCCACGACAGATTGGTGGCCATCTGATTCAACACGTCAGAAAACTGCGTCAGGCCCTTCACGCTCGCGTCCCAGGGCTGCTGATTGGCGGCCTCGGTAAGCTGCTGGCCCTTGAGGTTCGAGTTCTGCTGCAGCCATTGATAGGCAGCGCTGACCTGGTCCGGATAGGTGGAGCCAGCAAGCACCATCGCGACCAGGTTGTCGGGAAAGAGCGCGATGGGAGCAACCAGCTGGTAGAGCTGGTCGGCTGTAGGCGCAGCGTAAGTTGTGGCCGGGGCCTGTTCTTGTGACGCCGGCTGTGTTTGGGCAGGCTGGGCCGGCTCCGGCTTTTTGCTGCAACCGTCGAGCCCCATGACGCTGAACATCACACTGATGCTAAGAAAGACGGAAAGTGCTTGCTTAAAGATTGGCATAGCGATGCCTCATTCATCGAGTAGAAACCACACAAAATGGCACAGCAAAATCGTACACGTACGGCGGGTGGAAAAGCGTTAACCGGGGTACCCCCTCCTCCTGATTTTCGCAAAATCCTCATAACACTGGACTTGCTTAACACGCGATCGACAAGATCCTGAGCCCGTGGGACTTACACGTAAAATCCTCCATCCAAACAAGTTAGGCGGCTCAATTAGCCGAAACCACCCCGGTCGCCTCGCGGCTTTGCAAGCCCGCCAAATTCCTTCACGCAGGGTGTTAGGGATCGAGTTCCGCGCCAGTTGCCGATGCGGCATAAACCAGTGTCAGAAATAAACCTTCGAGGCGGGCCGAGTCACGCGAAATCGGCAAGGGCACATTACGAAAGTAACGGATTTCTATGTCAGTTGGGCACCCAGCCAGCGGCTTACTGCACAGGCGTTCTGCTCGATGAAGGACGACTTTTGTCGGGCGACCCAGATGCCATCCGCTTCACAGGCTCCGGCCTATAGAATCATTCCCAGGCCGCTTTGCGAGTCGACCCTCGCCACAGCGGCGTGTGTACCCAGGAGACGCACTCATGCAGGTGATCGAGAAGTGGGCCCCCAAGGGCGAGACCGTGTACATGGACGGCAAGCGCTATTTGAACTGCATCTTCACCGAATGCAAGATCGTGTACGGTGGCGGCGACGTCATGTGGGAGAACACCCAGTTCATCAACTGCCAACTGGTGTTCGACGGAGCCGCGCAGCGGACCATCGCTTATCTGACCAATCTCGGCCTGATGAAGCCGCCTGCTGGTATGCCAGCTCCTGCCCCTCCGGCCAGCTCAGTATCGAACTGACAGGTGTGGCGCGGCGCCCGGAGTTAGCTGTCCGCCAGGAGATCGATGAACGTCAAATTTCTTTTGCCAGTTGGAACAGTGCTGATCGTCTAGTTCTTGTCTCCGCCTCCATGCCTCTGGCGGCACAATTTACAGTCTGTGATTGGCTCGGCGTTGCTCACGTGATGCCTGACCGGCTTTAGCAAGTGCAGGTAGGTGAATATCGCGTTCACATCGTTGTCGTTCAGGTTCTTATAGACCATGACTGGCATGATCGGGCTCAGCTTCTGCCCGTTAACATTTCCGGTGCGCAGCACCTGCTGAAATAAAGCCACATCGTAATAGATGATGCCCGTAGCATCGGGCGTGATGTTCGCGCTGGCGACGCTGCCCCAAGGGCCGACGAAGAGCGTGCCACCCGCGAAATCCATGCCGGGTACTTCCTTGCCCTGTACCTGCGGAGTGTGACAGTCGCTACATCCTGCCAGATTAGCCAGGTGGGCCCCGTACTTGAAAGGATCGCCCGCGATCGCATCGTTGGTGACCGGCTCCGTCAGTGGTTGGGGAACGTTGCGGATCAGGTATTTCACTGGAAAGATAATCTCCGTCTTCGGCAATTCGTGCCGCACCGCGGGCAGCGATCGCAAATAGACTACGACTGACGCCAGGTCCTCATCTGACATGTCCCGGAACCGGGTGTAGGGCATCAGGGGGAAAAGAGCGCGCCCATCATGTCCAACCCCTTCGCGAATTGCGCGGGCAAGTTGGTCGTCCGACCAGGTGCCGACGCCGGTTGCGGGATCGGGTGTCAGGTTCGGCGCAACGATTTTTCCGGGAAGATCGGCGTACGGCTCAACCTCGCCCGCGCCTTCCATACCAGCCACAAAGGGGGTGCCCGGAGCGGCCCAATCATGTGGCGAGTGACAGTAAATGCAGCCCGTCATGGCGGTTGCGATATAGCGCCCGCGCTCCAGTCGCCGTGGGGTGCTCTCGAACTTTCGGTCGGTGAGCGGACGCGCCCTCGGCCCAATAAACGGGCGCCAGCCGACGCTGAATGTGATCCCAATGGCCAGTAATACGAGTAGCGTGATGAATCCAATCAACAAGCCTTTTCCAAGTCGCGACATAGCGTCTCCAACGAAGTGGTTTGCGCACTAAACCGCAAGTCGTCTCGCGGGACGAACGATCGTACTAGAACTATGATTGGGCCTTTATGGCTCAACACTATACCGCGATTTCAGGGAAATCGTGCCGCTTATTTGTCAGGCAAGGTAGCTCAGCGTTTCAAAAGCGGAAACCCGCTGCGCAGGCTCGCTGTCCATGGACATAAAAAGCGGCCTGACTAGTCAATCAGCCCGGGCCCGAAACGAGATATCGTGCTACTTCATAAGTCTACGGCAGACGACGCCGGCTAGTCCGATAATGCCAGACCCTAACAGCAGTAGGCTCTCGAAGGTTCGGGGAGTAGCTAGTACGCCAACTAGCTGGAACTGCAGCCTGGATTGCCGCCCTGGTAGTTGTAGGCTTTCAACTGTTATGGCCGAATCGTCCGGTACGCCGGGCTGGCCAGCAGCAGCGCTAGTACCAAGTGCAGAGCACACGCCGGCCACAGCAGGAGGCTCACAAACCCTCCGCCAGTTCTGAGGTAGCCGAGATAAATGCCGGCGAGCAGGTTGTAGGTAAACAGAGCCCGAGTGGCTTGCGGCGTAGGTTCATTGCCGCCCGGCCAGCACGCCAAACCAAGCGCGAGCAGCCCACATCCGGCCAGCCGCGCGGCCGCGATACCGGTGGCGAAAAGTTCGGAGCCCAATAGCACCCGGACTACCAGTTCAGGAACGGCGATCAGAGCAAGCCCGGTGGCAATCTCAATCGCCGCTGAAAGTGACTCTACCGTTTTCGTTTTCATCTGTCACTCCAAGCCGTCATAAAAGGTTGGATCCGGCAGAACTCACCTCGCGCTCACGGATCACTGAGGTTCAACTCTGGCTGGAATCTTCAGGCCTGCCTGGTTCTTTTCCGCTGAAAACCAAAGCGCGGAATTCCTCTTCGCCCATCACCCGGCGGAATTCCCGAAACGCGAAGAAGGGGATGAAAACACAAAATACAACGAGGCCGCGGCCCGCCAATTCATCAAAGCGTATGTTGTTTGAAGCTTTTGCCACGTCGGCCCCATGGATCATCCGTTTAATTATCTCCTCGACAATATGGAAAGCGAACACCAGCAAGCTAAATACAAAAGCCTTCCAGATTGCCGAGACAAACAGCGCTCTAGCTTCGTATCTTTTCCCTACCTTCGCATATTCTCCAATCATGACGACCTTGGTTATTACCAGAGCATTGATCAGCGCAAAGGCGTAGTTCAAATACTTAACGTGATATTCATTCAGCAGGAGCGTGCTGTAGGTCACTAGCGCACAAAAGAAGAAAGCCAGGTAGAAGAAAATAATAAGCAGTTCTTTAAGCTCGTGCTTCGCCTTCTCTTTCCGGTTTTTAGATACGGAATTCTCGCTAGTCATAAGTCCCTCTCGGGCCGGCTACCGCCAATCGCCAAAATTGCTATTTTGGTCTGCCTATCCAGGACCACTGCCACGCCACCGAGACGCTCTGGTAATTCCCGCCAACTCGAATGTAAGCGCCATCGCTGTAGCTGGCTTTTAAAGTCTGGTGCTTGTCGATCTTGAGCGCCCCCGTGACTCCGATGCGCGAGCTGGTTTGGCGGGTTGAGGGATACGCAACGCCGTTCAGGCTGGAGACGCCACCGAACCAGAAATTTCCGTCCAGCGATACCCAGGTTCTCAACTTCCAGTCATAGCTGAGATGACCTTCGAAAGTACCAATCGGGCTTTCCGAACGGTCCTGAGCCCCTGGCACGAAGTTGTTGTGCTCGAAGAAATTTGAGTTGAGCGTGTAGAACCACACGCCGCCGTAGGCGTCTAACACGACTTTTCCCCATCGCCCTGAGTATCCCAGCTCCGGATGGAAGGCCCAGCGGTTCTCTCCCCAGTTGATCAGTTTGGTCGGGTCGTACTGGCCGGTGGGCGCGACTACCTTCAGGCTGACACCGATCAGGGTCTTCTGGTGCCACTTGTGGAACTCGGCAGGAGGCATTGGCGGACCTCCCTTGAGGTTGACTGCCAATCGGTAACTCGAATCGAGCAGCCCGGAGCGGTAAATCCCTTGCGGCACTTTTCCGACATCTCCGTCGAAGTTGCCCACGGCGTACGGCAGCGCGGCCACGATGTTAGCGGAGTGCCCGAACATGTTGAACGAGTGGTAGTAGCTGAAGACCGGCACGTTATACCTCCCGGTCGCATTGTGAATTGGTAGCGCCGAGCCGAACTCCAAACCGCCGTCATAGAAGGCATAGGTCAGGGTAATGGCATTGGCGTGCAGCGGAGTGATGAGATAGGCGCGGGGGGAAAGGTCCTGGGCGCACAGCGGTTGCAGCAAACAGGCCACAACCGCCGTCAGCCACGCAAGTTTCGAGGCTCGTCGCATCGCAATGGATCCGGGGATAGCTCTCTTGTCTTCGCCGTATAAGAAGCGTCGCTTGAAGCCACCGATCCGTCAACTTAGTTGTTTGCTAACCGCCGGGGGCCGTGGACGCCCTGTTGCCGGCCAGAGGCCAACCAAATGAATGGCTGGCCTCTAGTCGGTGATCATCAGCTGCTAGTTTCCCGAGGGAGCTGCAGCCGCCTTCTTGGCCTTTTTCTTGGGAGCAGGCGCCGTACGGGACTGGCCCTGAACCGCGCTTTCGTCCACCGTCGTACCTTCCTCCAGTTGTCCACCGCACAAGCTGCCTTCGGGCACGAAGTAGAAGTGGGTGGCTTTGCCCTTGGTGCCGCCCTGACGCGGCTGCACGCGGCTGGCGTCAACCTTGTTGGGGCCGTCCGTGGTCAGGTAGTACTTGACGTTGACGGAACGTTGCGCTCCCAGGGTCTGCTCTTTCACCACTTCCTCCTGGTCGGTGTAGCCCACAACGTCCAGCTTGCCGTTGGGCATCTGCTGCAGACGAAGAGTGAGTTTATCGAGAGTGTCCTTGCAGTCGTTGTCGACGCGCCACGGCTTCTTGGGGTTCTTCTCGAAGGTACACTCGCCCCAGTCCTCGATATTCGCGCACTTCTGGACGGGCGGCACGTTGACCTGCGCCGTACAACTGCCGCTCAGGTTGTGATCGTCGGTTGCGGTCCCGGTCACGGTGATCGTGTTGCCTGCGTCCGCACTGGTGGCGGTCAGCGTGGCCGAGATACCACTGCCGCTTAGCTGCCCGCCGGTCGAAGTCCACTTGTAGGTCAGAGGACGGTTCTCCGGGCTGCTGGCCGTGATGGTGATGGTGGAAGGCTCGCCGATAGCGATGGTCGTGGGGCTGGCCGAGCAGCTCGCCGTCGGCGGATAGTTCGGCCGTGCTTTTACAGTAAATCCGGCGCTGCACGAAGCGACGTTGTTCTTCTTCTCTTTCTCGTCGGTGGCTGTTGCCGTGACCGTGTAGCTGCCCGGCGCCAGTCCCGTCGTATCGAGGTTTCCGGTTGTACCGGTGCCGGAAACCTTGCCGCCGGTGCTGCCCCACTTGTAGGTGACAGTGTGCTTGGGGTTGAAATACTGCGTGCTGATGGTTGCGCTGACCGGATCACCCGGATAGACGTCGGTGGGCGAGGCCGTGCACGATGCTGACGGTGGAACCGGTGGCTTGCCGCCAAAGTTAAATGTGAATCCCGCGATCGGGCCATTCATGACCGTGTCGAAAACGAATTGGTGATTGCTCGGACGGTAGTCCACATCCAAGTACCGCCAGCCCACCGCCATTCCCCACTTGGGGGTGAAGTTGTAATTGAGCAGGCCGAGGACCTGATAGTCCAGGTTCGCTCCGCCCGCGCCGGCATCACCGGCCACCGTGATGGCCGCCTTTTCGCCCATGGGCAGGATGAACCTGGCGCCGCCCAGACCATCGACCCAGTTGGCAGAGCGCGAATTGCTCAGGCCCGAGGGTACCAAAGCGTTGTTCAAGCCCAGATACCAATAACGAATTCCGCCGAGGGCGTCGACCTTCAAATGTTCGCCGTCATAGAGCCGGTACCCCAACTTCGGCGTAAAGATCGACTCGGTCAGATGAGTATTGATCGATGTCTGGCCGAAATCATTTTCGGGTATCCCATTATTGATACCCAGCTTCATCCAGAGAAAATCGATCGGCATCACGAACCGGCCCTTATCGGCCTCTACTGCAATTGGGATGATCCCTTTGAGGACATGAAACACATCCGAGAAAGACTCATGGACGCTGGCATTATGGCCGAGCGCTCCGACGGAACCGTGCACTCCGGGAAACCAACCGTAGATCGAAATCCCAACGCGCCACTGGTCGCCAACGCTTCCGCCTGTCGGATATTGTGGCACCGGATTAGGAACCGGATCAGGCGCCGGTGCGGGCGTAGCTGCGCAGCCGCGGGCGTTGCAGTTGTCAAATCCGCTGGCCCTTGAGCCAGCGCAGACATACAAAGCATCAGGGTCAGCGTCACCGCGACCACGACTAAAAAAGTTTTGCAGTACGAATTCATTACCTCTCCTCGCATTTGAACACTTGCGGCACCGCGCCGATCGCGTGCCTCCAGTCAAGTAATAGGTTCCTCTGAATTCTATTACTTGTGCTGGCAGTCCGAGCTCTGTGTCGTCACCGTTAACTGTTTACTCACGCCATCCACCAACGTGCTAGCGACGTGCTCCGGTCCTCTGCGGATCTACACGAATTACGCGGCAATCACTAATTCTTCGGCCACTGCTTGAACATCTTCTGAACAGCCTTCTCCACCATCTCCTGGTTCTTGTTGCCGTTGTTGTTCAGGGTGTTCTGCGCGATGCCGCGCCAGATCAAGGACTGCGTCTTGGCGTCGTACAAGTCGACAATCATGGTCGCTTCCATGCTCTGCTCGGGGCTGATTCCACCCATGCCGCCGCCGATGCCGCGCATGCCCCAAGCGCTGTATGAGGTCTGCTGGCGCATGCCACCATTGGAGGTCAGGATAACGTCGGGGTTCTGCGATTCTTGCACCATCTGCAGGCCCTTGCCTTGCATCGCGGCGTCGATGTCCTGGTGCGCCACCTGCGCCAGAATGGAATTCTTGATTTCGTTGCTGTTATTGGAACCCCATGCATAGGTGTGATATTGCGAAAAGCTGGCTTGGTGGTTGTAGTTGACCGAAACCTGTTGGCCAAGAGAAATGGTGGAGGCGACGCACAGTAGCAGTGCGTAGAATGCAAGCTTCTTCTTCATGATCAGATCCTCATTTTCGGTTTTCTGGACACGGATATTCTAACGTCACGCGCCTGAATTGTGACCCACGGGTCTTACATTAACCCGGGTTCATAGCGAGCCACTTCTCCGACCTGTGATTTTTTTGCCGCCTAGTTATTGACTCTGGCTATGGCGTCGTCCATCTTCCTTTGGTCTTCGGCCGACAACTGCGACTTGCCGAGGTTGAATGTCAGCTTGTCGATGCTTCCGGTAAAGCGGAAGGGACAATCATAGGTAAAGTCCACTGGCGTACGCGTGTCGAGTCCGACGTCAAAGCTCTCGTCGGCGGGCATGAGAAACGGAATGGTGTGCTCCATCGACTTGCGAGCGACCTCTTTGCCATCCACGCTCAGCACACCGGTACCGCCTTTACCGACGCCGGGGCCGTCGTACTTAAAGTCGAAGACTATGGTGTGCTTGCCCTCGCCAAGCGCAGAGCCTCTCCACCGGAAGCGCTCCAGGTCCAGCATGTTGTAGACGAAGACAGGCCGGCCTCTGCCGAATTCGAAGATATCGGTAGCAAACACCATGAGCAGTCCCAATGCGGCTATGAGCAACATCGCGTAGCCGAAGCGCTTTCTCCACCGTCCCGCATTGCCGATCAAGATCAGCAGAAGCCCAGAATTAACAAACCCCAGCCGATTTACTTTGAACAAGTTGCTCTTAAGCCACCAATTGAAACTCTGGGTCAGGTAGAGGCCGTAGCCACCGATCATTCCACCTTCGGTTACGATCACGCCCTCCGCGCCGCCACTCGGGATCGTCACTTCGGCAGTAATAGTGAAGTCCCTGCCGAGAACGTTGGGGGCATTTCCGTCCGGAATGTTGGCATTCTCACCGGTATAGGTAAAAACCGTTTTCCCGGCGATCGCGCTCGGTCGCGCCGTAAGCGCGCGCACGAATCCTGAGTTATCCAGCGGCAAGACCTGGTGGTCCGCTGCCTCTTTCTGGAACAGCGCCTGCATTTCCTTCAGCTTTTCAGGCATGGTCGCGGCGAGGTCGTTGGATTCCGAATAGTCGTCGGAGATGTGATAAAGCTCCCACTTGTATTGATCGAGGGGCGGCATGGCCGTGGTTCCCAACTCCCAGGGCGGGGCGGGCGGTGTGGTAGCTGCCACCCAGCCGTCGTGATAGATTGCGCGGTTGCCGACCATCTCGAAATACTGCGTATCGCGTTTGGACGGTGCATTGGCATTGGCCGCGTCGAAGGTGTACGTCATGCTTACACCTTCGATGGGCTTCTGCTTGATTCCGTTGACCTCATCAGGCGCCTGAATGCCAGCGGCTTCAAGGATGGTCGGAACAATATCAATGACGTGGTGGAACTGGGTGCGAATGCCGCCCACGTCTGTGATATGTCCGGGCCACGAAATCGCCAGGCCCTGACGCGTGCCGCCGAAATGCGATGCCACCTGCTTGGTCCACTTGAAGGGTGTATCAAATGCCCACGACCATGCCACCGACATATGCGGATAGGTCTTGTCCGAGCCCCAGTCGTTGTAATGCAAAGCGTTCATCGCCAGGACGGGCTTGACCATCGGCATATTGATGATGCCGTTGTATGCGGTGTACTGGTTGAACGTGCCATACACGCTGCCTTCCGCGCTGGTGCCGTTGTCGCCGTCGATGTAGATAATCAACGTGTTGTCGAGCTTGCCCTGCTTCTGGACTTCGTCGATCACGCGACCAATTTCGTAGTCGGTGTAGGCGGTGTAGGCGGCAAACACCTCGGCTTCGCGGGCGTACATCTTCTTTTCCGCCGCGTTCAGCGAGTCCCATTTGGGCAGCTTGGCTCCGCCGTACTCCGCCTGGCCGTCAGGCCACGGCGTCAGCACTGTATTCGGCGGAATCACGCCCAGCTTCTTCTGGTTTTCAAAGATCTGCTCGCGTAGCTTTTCCCAGCCCATGTCGAACTTGCCGTGGAACTTGTCGATCCATTCCTGAGTTGGCTGGTGGGGAGAGTGCGAGCCGCCGGGGACGTAGTAGAGGAAGAACGGTTTGTCAGGTGCAGCCGCGTTCAGGTCGCGCATAGTAGCGGATGGCATCGTCGGCCAAGTCCGTGGTGAGGTTATAGCCGGGATGGCCTATCCATGGATACACCGCCTCTGTGTTGCGGAACAGGTAAGGCGTCCACTGATCGGTTTCGCCGCCCAGGAAGCCATAGAAATATTGAAAGCCCATGCCGATGGGCCATTGGTCGAAGGGGCCAGCCGTGGTGCTGTAAGTGAAGCCCGGTGTGTTGTGGTCTTTGCCGAACCACGAGGTGGCGTAGCCGTTCTCCTTCAGTATCTCGGCGACAGTGGCGTTATCCTGGCCGATGACGGAGTCGTATCCCGGGTAGCCGGTCGACAATTCACCGATGACGCCGAAACCCACCGAATGATGATTGCGGCCGGTGATCAGGGCGGCCCGCGTCGGCGAGCACAGCGCCGTAGAGTGGAACTGGGTGTAGCGTAGCCCCGCTTTGCCGATGCGATCCAGGTTCGGCGTTGGAATGACACCACCGAAGGTGCTCGGTACGCCGTAGCCCTGGTCATCGGTCATGATAAGGAGCACGTTAGGCGCGCCCTTGGGCGGCACCACGCGCGGTGGCCACCAGGGAGTGGAGTCCTTGGCGGTTTCCTTGATCACCCCGCCGAACTTAGGAGGCGGGGGCGGAAGTTGTTTTCCGTCGATGGTGGTGGTGGCGTCGGCCTGACCCAACGTGCCCGTGACCACCTGCGCGGCTGCGCTATAGCCGACGATAAGGCTGGCAAAGGCGAACACTCCCAGGGCCAGGGTCCGGTTGCCCATTCGAAAATCCATGCGAAGTCTCCTCGAGAGCACTACTGGATTGTTCTCGCAAGGAGTCCTTGCGAGGAGTCGGTTTCGTCCCAAGAGAGCGAAGAATATCTATCTCGATTGAATCGACTTACGACCCCACAGTAGCAAATAAGCGTGTCACAGACTTTAGTCGTTCTCCGCTACTAAATCAACCAAACGGAGCACCGATGAATTCACCGATTTGTCACACATCGGCAAGCGGCGACTCCGAAGAAGCGGCCTTGGAGGGTGGCCGACATTTGCCGTGACCAATGTGCGCTCACGAATCTTGTCCGGATGCCTGGGCGCAAGTGGTTACTTTCGTTTCTTCCCCCCACTGATTTCTCTGGCGCTTCCTTCTCGCACCAGCTACAAACGGTTCAGGGACGAGGCACAGCCCTGAGCCTTGCCCATCCGCGGCCAGTCCGCAGACAGCGTTTCGCTCTTTGACAAATTTCCCGGGAGTGCTTTCGGCAACCTCTTCATTGCTCCTCGTCATGAGCGCGAGTTATTGTTATATAGTGATGTAGCTATCTATATCAGTAAGCAATATTTATGTTGCTTATATAACTATCTGATTATAAAAGCAATGTAACATGTGATGTAGTGTTCTACCTATGTAGAACAGATTTTATTTATGGGGGAGAGACTCGCGGATGGCCCAGCAGCGCTAAAGTGCTGAAAATGCTGACTGCAGGTCCTCGACAATGTCGCCCACATCCTCGATGCCCAGGGAAAGCCGCAGCATCGATTCGCTGACCTGCATGTCTTCTTTCTCTACTGGCGAATATTCGCAGTAGATGGTCGAGGCGGGATGGAGGATGAGGCTCTTGTTGTCGTTGAGGTTGGTTGCCCGCCGGATGAGCCGCAGGCTGTCCATGAAGGCGAAGCACTCTTCTTTGCTTCCCAGATCGAACGTCAGAATGCCGCCAAACCCTCGCGGAAATTGTCGCTTCGCGATTTCGTGGTACTTGGAACTGGGCAGGCCCGGATAGTTCACCGCGCGGACTTTGTCGTGTCCACGTTCCAGATATTGAGCAACGGCCAAAGCGTTTTCGCAACTCCGCTGCGCGCGCAGGCTCAAGGTCTCGAGCCCCAGCGTTTGCAGGTACGCATTATGGGGCGAGAGACACGATCCCAGGTTGCGGTACACATCGGCCCTCATCCACATCAGCAGCGCGTTGGCTCCAAACTTCGCTGCCCATGGCGCGACCTTCGGATTGCGGCGCCAGTTGAACGTTCCGTAATCAAGGATCAGCCCACCGACCGAAGTCGCGCCTCCCGAGATGTACTTGGTCGAAGCCATCACCTCCAAGTCCGCGCCGAAATCCTTCGCCCGAAACAGATATGGAGTGGTCACGGTACCGTCCACGATCACGGGCACGTTATGCGCGTGAGCGACTTTCGCCACCGCGTCCACGTCGATAACCTGAAGCTGTGGGTTAGTGATCGTCTCCAGAAATACGGCCCGTGTGTTCTCGTCGATCGCGGTGGCGAGCGCATCCGAGTCCGATAGATCGACGTAGGTGATGTCCAGTCCCCACGGGCGCAACGTGCTCTCAAACAGCGAATAGGTATTCCCGAATAACGATCGCGTCGTGACGATGTTCGTTCCCGCCTCGGCCAGCGCCAGGATCACGTTGCTGATGGCAGCCATGCCCGACGAAACCGCGATCACTCCTAGCGCGTCAGCCAGCAGGCGCACGCGCTGCTCGTAGTCCTCCACGGTCGGGTTGGAGATGCGGCTATAGGAGTGGGCCGGCACTCGCCCCGCAAAGGCCGCCTGCATGTCGTCGGCAGTCTCGTGCTCGAAGGCCACGCTGTCATAAACCGGCATGCGCAGTGTGCCGTGCGCGTCTTTCTTGACCGGCGTTCCGTGGATCGCTTTGGTCGTGAAACCTTTCATTGCTTCACCGGCTTCGCTCTTTCAAATTGCATGAATTATTCCACCACGATCGTCTCGCCCTCGAAGCGCTTGCTGGTTTCGTCTCCAGTCAATTCAAACGAGTTGGTTTGCGCAGCTTTACCCTGCTGGACGCTGGTGATCAGGTAGGAGCAGCCCGTCCAATGCGCTTCCTCCAGATCGCTGGCCGACCAGTTTGCGGCATCGTCGGGATGCGAGTGGTAGAAGCCGATAAGGTCTTCGCCGCGCTCATAGGCCTCGCGCTGAATGCGCACCAGTTCCTTGCGGATCGATTTGATACCAGCTTCGTGACGGGTCGTTGTGCGCGTTGCCACATTGCACCACGGCCAGCACCTGTTTGGCGCCGTCCGCCAGCACTTGGCCCGTAAGCACACCGCAGCACTCGTGCGGATAGCTCGCCTCGCCGTGGCGGCAGATTTGCTCAAGCTGCGCTGCTGTAAGCCTCAGAGCCATGATGTCTGGGTACTTGCAGCAGTGTAAATGGAAGGCTGTGAAGTGGCGAACGCGACTTACTCGGTGCGCAGCGCTTCCATCGGCTCGATGCTCGCTGCCCGGCGTGCCGGAATGAATCCTGCCAACGCCGCCGCCAACGTCAGCACGACCAGGGCGATGGCGATGCTCAACGGATCGTAGGAGCGTACTCCATACAGCTGGTCGGCCATGAAGCGGCCGCCGATTAAAGCGATTGGGATTCCCAGCGCCAGCCCCAGTCCCACCTGCAGAAATGCACCGCGCAGCACCATGCGCACCACGTTTCCGCGGTCCGCGCCCAGGGCCATGCGCAATCCTATCTCGCTGGTGCGGCGCGCCACTGCGTACGATGTGATGCCATACAGTCCAACCGCGGCCAGCACCAGGGCCAGCAATCCAAACAGCGTGGTCAAGCGCGCCACCAGCCGCTCCTGATTAAAATTGTCGCTCACCTGGTAGTCCAGCGAATGCAGGCTGATCACCGTCAGGTTGGGATCGATGTCCGCAAGCGTGTGCCGCACCATCGCGTCCACGTTCTGCGGCGGCTGCTTGAAACGCAACGTCACCGAGTTGATGTAGAGCGACCGCCCTTCCGCCATGACTTCGTTCGGTTCCGTCACCGTCAAGTGCTGGGTGAGCGGGCGAAAATACATCGGTCGGACATCGCGGCTCGGATTGGTATATTTGGCGTCAGCCACAACGCCCACAATCTCGAACGAGCCGGAAAATTTAACCTCAAAGATGCCAAAGTGCCGGCCGATCGGGTCTTCCTTGGGGAAAAACTTCTTGACGAACGCCTGGTTCACTACGGCCACCATCTGCGAGGTCGCCGTATCGCCGTCAGTGAATCCCCGTCCCCGAATCACCGGCTGTCCGACCGTCTCAAAAAACTTCGGGCTTACCCGGTCCCACGATGCTCCCTTGTGGGCGTTCGGTCCCGGGTCGGGCTGTCCCTCAACAAAAACCTCCTCGCCCCAATTGTTGCCCTCCAGCGTGCTGTACAACGCCAGCCCCACGTTTTGCACTCCGGGCAGGGCTCCGAACTGCTGTTCCATCGCCTGATAAAGTGCGGGCAACTTCTCCTGCGTGTACCCGGCGCCGGCTGGATCGAGGTGAAGCACGTAGCGGTTCGCCGTCTGGATGCCGAAGTTCTGATGCTCCAGGTTGCGTAGGCTCTTGGTCAGCAGCCCAGCGCTCACCAGTAACACCAGCGACAGCGCAGCCTGAAACACGATCAGCGACTTCTGGGGCAACGATCCCCGGTCGCGCGTCGACCGGTTCACCCCACGCAGTGCCTCTGCCGGATCGGAGTGAGAAGTGATCCATGCCGGCACAATACCGAAAACGACTCCGGTCACCAGCGAAAGCAGGAACGCGAATCCCAACACCGGCAGCGAAGGACTGGCCTGGATCGGAAGGTGAAGCGCGTCAGGAAACGCCAGCGACAGGATCGTGCGCGTTCCCGCATAGGCGACTGCCAAACCAGCGAGCCCGCCCAGGCACGCCAGCAGGATGCTCTCTGTCAGCATCTGGCGGATCAGCCGGCTGCGTGCCGCCCCCAGCGCCATGCGGATCGAGGTCTCTGCCTTGCGGGTCGCGCCCCGCGCCAGTAGCAGGTTGGCTACATTAGCGCAGGCCACCAGGAGAACCAGGCCCGAGATCGTCATCAACAAGTAGAGTCCCTTGCCGGTCTCCTGCTGCAGGTTCTGGATGCCCGCTCCACCCGGCGTGATCACTACGTGCTGTTTCGGAATCACCGTCGAGCCGCCGTTGCGGGTGTATTCTTCGCGAGTGCCGAGCCACACCCGGAGAGTGGTCGACATTTTCGCCTGTAGGGAGCCTACATTTACCCCCGGCTTCAATCGTCCCACAGCGTAGAGCCAACTGCTGTCCGGCACGTGCAGCAGCGGAGTTTCCCGCTCGAGTACCGGTTCGATGGCTAGCGGTATCCAGAAATCGGGTGGGTTCTGCCGAATCCGGTCGCCGAAGAATCCGAGCGGGGCAATTCCCACGACAGTCACCGGCTGACCCTGAATGTACAGCGTAGAGCCCACCACCGAGGGATCGCTACCGTATTCCGAACGCCATGCCTGATAGCTCATCACGACAGCCGGAGCTGCGCCCGTCGTATCGTCGGAAGGCGTCAGCATCCGTCCCGCAAACGCGCCGATTCCAAAGGTGGAAAAGTAATTTCCTGATACGTACTCGCTGCGCTCCGCCTTGGCGGGCTCCGAGCCGCGTCGCACCGCCATGATGTTTTGCCCCGATTCCATCGCCGCCAGTTGCTCAAACTCCGGCGTGTTGTCGCGGAGATGGCGGTACAACTCGTACGAGAACAAATCGAAATCCCCGTCGTCATCGAGGAATCCGCCATTCACGCAGCAGTCATCCTTGTCGCCCACGCGGTAGAGCGTCTTGGGATCGACCACCGGCAGCGACTTCATCAGCACGGCATGCACCAGCGTGAAGATGGCAGTGTTGGCGCCGATTCCTAGCGCGATAGTAAGAATGACGGTGAGCGCAAATCCGGGCGATTTGCGGAATTGCCGGAGCGCGACCCGAATATCATGCATGCAGAGCTCCCCCTACCTCAGTTGCTACTAGCAGTTACGCCGCCACACCCCAGGAAGTTCAACTCATATATTCCATTGAGGTTGTTTGTCTGCCTGTCGGGGGATCGCCGTCCATCGCAGCAATAAGCTGCCCGCTATCGGACATCTCCCGCGTCCTGAGAGGCCGTCACACTGGGGCATGGGCTTAGTAGTAGGGAAACTGCCACAGATCTACATTTTCGAGAAAAATACACAAGTATGAGAGGTTGCTTGTTGACATGCCCTTTTCCGCTACTATAGCCTTCGTTATGGCACTTAACGGCCAGCGATGATAGCATCTTGGCGTATCCCTCTCCGAACTCCCGGTGATACTTACCGTCAGTGTGTGTTTCGGATGCACGTTTGGAGGAGATCTTGGAAAACAGCAGCTCTCAAACCGAATTAATCGAACGGTTGGGGAACACAGTCAAAGAACTCTACGAACTCCTGGAGCACTACGCGCCGGTGTGGTACACGAATGAGCTGCGGGAAAAAACCGAAGACGCCTTGCGAATGATGGAGAACAACCAGCCTGAAGTAGCCGCCGATTTGGAAATGAGAGAGCGCGAGTGATGGCGGCATCCAAGCTGGTGTTCCTGGTTCGCTCGGTTCAATCTCGTGCAAAGCAAAGCAGCTGATCCTCGGCTGCCGGATATCCACCTTGACACTCCCGTAATCGCACTTTATCCTTGTACTTTGCCTTAGTGCGACCCCCGCCTGTCTGTACCTGCCAGAGTTTTCCGTTAGGAGCTTGGCCTGCCAGACCCGGTTCCAGCCGGAGACCTTGAGCTATGCGGGAAGTATTTGTGCGCTAGGGAGTTAGGTCGGTGCCACTATGCTCTTTCGGGTTTCTGATTTGCAGCTCCAGAAGTTGGAGTTCAACCAGGATTTCGCGCCCGGAGCGGTCGAGTTTGGTCCCGACTTCCGTCAGGTCGGCCCGCTGCACACCAAGGGCAGGGCCGAACTCATCGTCGAGCATCGCGGCCATAAGGAAAACATCGACGACATCCGCGTGGTTGGCGGACTCGATGTCACCCTCGAAGTTGCGTGCGCGCGCTGTCTGGAGCCGCTGACGCACACGGTCAACTGGGCGTTTGATTTGCTGTATCGGCCTCTGGGTGTCGATCGCCGCGCGGAAGAAGTTGCCATAACCGAGGCGGACACCGAAATCGGCTATTATGAGGGCGAAGGTCTTCTGCTGGAAGACGTCTTGCGCGAGCAGGTGTTGCTGGCGACGCCCGTGAAACTGGTTTGTCGCGAAGACTGTAAGGGATTGTGCCCGCATTGCGGGGCCAACCTGAATGTCGAAAAGTGTGATTGTCAGCAACCCGGCGATCCGCGCTGGGCCGCGCTGAGTGACTTAAAAAACAAGCTGCAAAGCTAGAGTTCCGATCGCCATCTTTGATTTGTGCGATCCTGATGCGAGGTTTTTCATGCCGAATCCGAAACGGCGCCATTCCCAGGCGAGAACATCCAAGCGCCGCTCCCACGATCACCTGACGGCGAAGTCGCTGTCTGATTGCCCCAACTGTCACGAGCGTAAGTTGCCGCATCGTGCGTGTCCCAAGTGCGGCTACTATAATGGCCGCGAAGTGATCGAACAGAAAGAAGCCAAGAGCTAATCCACGGGTCCCCGGGACCAGCTCATAAGTAACGGACTAACAGCCAAGTATGTCCACCACAATTGCCATTGACGCGATGGGCGCCGACCGCGCGCCTAAACCCGAAGTCGATGGCGCGATACTCGCTGCCCGTCACTATGACGTGGAAGTGTTGTTGGTGGGCAACGAAGCTGTCATTCGTAAGGAACTTCGCCTGCACCCGCTGTGGCAGCGTCTGCCGATTGAAATTGTCCATGCTTCAGAAGTGATTGGCATGCACGAGAAGGCCGCGCTCGCGGTGCGCTCCAAGCGCGACTCCTCCATGCGTGTGGGACTTCGCCTGGTGCGCGACGGCAAAGCGGCGGGATTCGTCAGCGCCGGCAATACCGGCGCGTGCATGGCCACCGCCAAGATGGTGCTTGGCACGCTGTCCGGCGTGGACCGTCCGGCGCTGGCGGCGGTGTTTCCGACCGCGCCTGGCACGGCGACCATCCTCATCGACGTGGGCGCGAATGTCGATTCCAAGCCGCAAAATCTGCAGCAGTTCGCCATCATGGGCGATGTCTATTTCCGCACTATTTTTGCCGACCGCTTTCCCACCTCCGACCATCCCCGCGTGGGCGTGCTCTCCATTGGTGAAGAGGAATCCAAGGGCAACGAGTTGACCAAGGAAGCCTTCAAGCTGATCAAGGAACTGCCCTTGAATTTCGTCGGCAACGTGGAAGGCCGCGACCTGTTCAACGGGCAGGCCGACGTTCTGGTCTGCGACGGATTCGTGGGCAACGTCGCGCTGAAGATTTCCGAGGGCATGGCCGAGGCAGTGCGCTTCCTGCTGAAGCAGTCGTTGCAGGCGACCATCACCCGCCAGGTGGGCTTCATGCTTTCGCGACAGGCGTTCGTCGATTTCAAGAAACGCCTCGACTATTCCGAATACGGTGGCGCACCGCTGTTGGGCGTCAAAGGCGTGTGCATCATCAGCCACGGCTCGTCCAACGCCAACGCTATTAAGAACGCCATTCGTGTGGCCAGCGAATTTGCCGACAGCGAAATGAACCGCGTGATCGAACAGGAAATCGCCGCCGCCAGCCGCCATCTCGACGGCCACAACGGCAAGCCCGCCCTCGCTTCGCGCGCCGGTTTCGCGGGCCGGGGCATGGACTAGCCGCACCGCTCTTTTCGTCTCGCGTAGCTGGTTTGAAAGGCACGGCTTCAGCCGTGCCGCTCCGGGCAGCATAAACAATGGGCTTTAGCCCCTGAGGGAACTCGAATTTGCCACAGAAGAGTATGACAGCGTCTGGCTTCCTCGCAGCGTCTTGTTATCCGCCGTCGATCCCACACCTCAGGTTGACCCTATGAATTCGCACTCGTCTCCCATAGCATTCCTATTTCCTGGACAGGGTTCGCAGTCCGTTGGCATGGGCCAGGAACTGGCCGCCATGTATCCGGTGGCCCAGGAAACCTTCGACGAGGCCGACGCGGCACTGGGGTACAAGCTCTCGCAGTTGTGTTTCGAAGGCCCGGAAGAACAGCTCAAGCTTACGGAGATTACGCAGCCCGCCATCCTGACCGTTTCTGTGGCCGCCTGGCGCGTGCTGCGGTGGAAGGGAATCACGCCCTCCTACGTTGTGGGACATAGCCTGGGCGAGTACTCCGCCAATGTCGCTGCCGGAACACTGTCGTTTACGGATGCCGTCCGCACCGTGCGCAACCGCGGCAAGTACATGCAGGAAGCCGTGCCCGTAGGAGTTGGCGCGATGGCAGCCATTATTAATTTGCCTGCAGATCAGGTGGAGCAAGTCTGCGCCGACGCCGCGCAGGGAGAAGTCTGCCAGGCGGCGAACCTGAATTCTCCCGAACAGGTCGTGATATCCGGCAATAAAGCTGCCGTGCAACGCGCCGCGGATCTGGCCAAACAGCGCGGCGCCAAGCGTGCGCTCCTGCTGCCGGTGAGCGCACCCTTCCATTGCGCGCTCATGCAGCCCGCGCAAGACCGGCTGGCGGAAGACTTGCACGCACTCAACTTCCACCCTGCAGAGGTGCCGGTGATCTGCAATGTTGACGCAGCACTGCTGAACACCGGCGATCAGAGTCGCGACGCGCTCATCCGCCAGGTGACGGGAGCGGTGCAGTGGGTCAAGTCGATGCAGGCGCTGCTTGCGCTCGGCGTGGAGAATTTCGTGGAAGTCGGCCCAGGGAAAGTGCTCTGCGGCCTGCTGAAGCAGATCGACCGCTCGCGCTCCTGCGTGAGCGTGCAAGACGAAGAGTCACTGCAGAAAGCCGTCGACCATTTCAGCGTAGTGTCATCGCACCCGGAGTAGCCGGCAGCCATCAGCTATCAGTAAGAAATGCACAAGCGCGAGGCGCCTCTGTAGAACCCTGTTAGATGTGCCCGGTTGCGGATGTCCGTTTTGGGTGACGGTTGAAAAGCTGATGGTTAAAAGCTGACAGCTCTCCTAGACTAGAACGGCGAAAAGCCCAGCGTCTTGTCCGACTTCTCCACCCAGACGTGGGCTTTCTGGGCGACGCGCTCGTTGACCGTCACCACCACCACCACTCCGCTGCTGGCGACGTCGAACTTGGTCCCGTTGCCGCCCGTGGGAACCGCCGATCCGTCCACGTGATAGCTCTTGATCAGGCCCCACTCCCCGCCCGGTCCCCAGTCCTGCATGAAGTTCTGGAAGGTATAGTTCGAATACTTCTGGGGATGCTGTTTCCACTCCGGATCGTGGTTCCAGATGCCGTAAGCCTTTTCGTAGTCCTGCTGCTGCAGTGCCGCGAAGAAGTGATCGACCAGGCGTTCTTGCGGGTAGTGGCGGAAGTTCCACGCCAGGATCGCGCACACCAGCACGATGGCGACAATAGCGATAATCCGGTTGCGCTTCTTGCGCGCAGCCGCAGGATCATAAGGCGCGGTTTCGAACAAGGTCATGACGAGTACAGTCTACTACCCGTCCCTCGCGATCGGCAGAAACAACAACGCCGCATCGACCCGGCCATTTCGGAACACGACTTACAGCTTTCCCACGTGGATGCTGCCATCACCGGTGGTGATCTCCAGCAACTCGCCGCCACCGTTCAGCTTGCCGCGCACCCGCGAGCGCTCCATCGAGCCACTGACCGTCACCGGAAAGTCGAGCGTGATGTGGCCATCGCCAGTGTGGGCTGAAAGTTCGGCAGCGAAGTCGTCCGGCAGCTTGACTTCCACTCGGCCATCGCCAGTGTGCAGCAGCCAGCCGCGGCTCATCTTTGATCCCGGACGCGCGGTGAACTCGATGTGGCCGTCGCCGCTGCTCAGATACACTTCGTTGACCACGCCATCGACGGTAATGTGTCCGTCACTGGTGCGGGCGCGAATGTTGCCGGTGAAATTGTGCACTTCCACCGCTCCGTCGCTGGTGTCGATGCGCGCTGGTGCGCTGGTTCCATCCACATTGATGTGGCCGTCGCTGGAGTGCAGATCCAGGGCAGTCTCCTGCGGCACCTGCACCTCGATACGGCCCCGGCGGTTGGTCCAGCCGAAGTGCATTCCCTCGTTGGGAAATCGCACCGACAATTCAACCTTGTCGCCGTCCTGATGTTCGGTGATGTGCAGGTCCGCCGCGCCGTTCTTGTATCCCTGGGTGATCACGCGCGCGGAGATCGTGTTACTGGAGCCACGCGTAACTTCGATGGCAGCGTCATTCGTATCCACGCGAACGGACGGCTTCGCCCCAACGGTATAGGTCTTCGACCAGTCCTGGGCAAACGCCGGCAGGGCCAGCAAGGGGAGAGAGAAAATTAGGATCAGGCTGAGTTTGCGCACGGGCTCCTCCACGTTTTGATACGTGAAGGAGCCCGGCTTGGTTCCATGCGAAAGGAGAGAGCAGCTTGCGGTGCCTGGGGCATGCGGTTCCGGCGGAGAGGAGGCCATCACATGTCCCCAGCAGCATCGCTCCCTGCACTGAAATAGACGTGACATTTGGGAAACGGTTAGCGCAGCGCTGTCCTACCAACCTTTCAGAACTGTCATCCTGTCGAAGTGAGTCCGCTGCGGACGAACGCAGTCGAACGACCCCTTTCCCAGAGACGACCTTTTCCCCGTATACGGCGACGGCCCGTCTTCACTCGAAACTCGAAACTATCTTCCCCTACCGGCTGTACTGGTTCTGCTTCTTCTCCGCGTGGCGCTCCAGCCCAAACAAAATGAGCCGATCGATCAGCTCGGCATACGGCACGCCGCTGGCCGCCCATAGCTTGGGATACATGCTGATCGAGGTGAATCCCGGCATGGTGTTGATCTCGTTGACGTACATTTTCCCCGAGCGCGGATCCATGAGGAAATCGACGCGCGCCAGCCCGGAGCAATCCACCGCCTGAAACGCCGCGATCGCCAGCCGCTGCACCTCTTTCAGTTTGCCCTTGGGCAGCTTCGCCGGAATGATCGGCCGCGACCCTTCCACCAGGTACTTGGCGTCGTAGTCGTAAAACTCCTTGATGGGCACGATCTCTCCCGGCACCGAGGCCATGGGATTGTCGTTGCCCAGCACCGAACACTCGATCTCGCGCGCCTTGGCCTTGTCGCCTCCCACGCCCTGCTCGATAACCAGCTTGCGATCGTACTGCGCGGCGTCATCCATCGCCGCGGCCAACTCAGACGAATCGTGCACCTTGCTGATGCCCACCGAAGAGCCCAAATTTGCGGGCTTCACAAACACGGGATACTTCAGCGCTCCCTCGATCAGCTTGCGGGCCTTCTTCGGCTGCTCCCGCCATGCGCTGCGCAACACCGTGACGTGCTTCACGATAGGCAGACCAGCATCGCGGAAAAGCCGCTTCATCACGTCCTTGTCCATGCCCGCGGCCGAGCCCAGCACGCCCGCGCCCACGTACGGAATGTCGGCCAGCTCCAGCAGTCCCTGGATGGTTCCGTCTTCGCCGAAGGTACCGTGTAGTACGGGAAAGATCACATCAACATTTACTGAGTTCGCCGCCGCATGAACTTGCGCGACATCAGTCTCGAAAGGCACCAGCGACGAATGATCATGACCCGGCATCGGCGGCACCACTACGCCCTCGCCCTTTGCCAGCACAGCCGCCGCCGAAGTGGCCTGCGGATCGCCCGCGCGCAGATGCCGCGCCTCCGGATCGGTGGCCGCACCACCCTTTAGCAAGCGCTCGGCGTGCGCCGCCGTCACCCAGCGGCCTTCTTTCGTGATGCCGATCGGCACCACTTCATATTTCTTCTTGTCGATTGCGTTCAGTACCGAGGCTGCCGACAGCAGCGACACCTCGTGCTCGCCGCTGCGCCCGCCAAACAGCACACCTACCCGGAGTTTCTTCATGACTAAATACTAAACTGGAGTTGACGCGCGTTGTATCGTGGCTATCGTCGGGCGTCCAACCTATCGACTGTACATAGATTTGTCATCCCGAGCGCAGCGAGGGATCTGCTCTTTGCCTGCACCGGCGACTTGCCGCACCGCTGCAGCAGCCGAACGGGCTATACTGCTGCATGTTCATCCGGCTCGGCTACGAGATAGAGTTCGACATTCCAGCGCCGGTGGCGATGGTTTCGATGTTGAGCGTGCATCCCTCCCGCGTGCCCGACTTGCGCGCACCCGATGAACTCGCGATTGAGCCCGACGTCCCGCTCACCAGCTACGTTGACGGATTCGGCAATCGCTGTACCCGCTTCGTTGCGCCCGCAGGAACGCTTCGGATGCGCAGTGTGACTCTGATTGAGGACCCGGGAACTCCCGATCCGGTCGCGCTCCAGGCGCAAGAGCACCAGGTCGGTGAGTTGCCCAACGAGGCCCTGATCTATCTCCTGAACAGCCGTTACTGCGAGGTTGATCGCCTGTCGAACATAGCGACCGAACTCTTCGGCGCGACCGCTCCCGGATGGGGACGAGTGCAGGCCATCTGTGATTGGGTCCACACCAAGGTAATGTTCGGTTACCATCACGCGCGTCCCACCCGCACCGCGCTCGACGTGTTTACCGACCGGGTCGGAGTCTGCCGCGATTACCAGCATCTGGCCATCACCCTCTGTCGCGCCTTGAACATACCGGCGCGCTACGCCACCGGATACCTGGGCGACATTGGCGTTCCCGTCATTCTGCCCATGGATTTCAGCGCTTGGTTCGAAGTCTATCTGGACGATCGCTGGTGGGTTTTCGACGCGCGCAATAACACGCCTCGCATCGGCCGTGTGCTGATTGCAACCGGACGTGATGCCTCCGATGTCGCCATCACAACCTCATTTGGCATGGCCAATCTGACGCGCTTCGCCGTGCTGGCTGAGGAGACCGTTGGCCCACCCGCCGTTCCGCCAGGCAAGTGATCGATTCGAAATGCATTGCTACCCGGGGCCGCCCCGCAAGTCTTCAGCCGCCTGTTGCAGGCTCTCGATCGTGCCGAGGTCGCGCCAGTAGTATGGGTCCGCGCGATACCCAACGAGTTTTTCCCCGCTGGCAGCCAGCCGCAGATACGCGTCGATGATGGAGAACGCACCTGCTTCCGTCATCATCCGCAGAAGCCTGGGCGAAATCACATGTATCCCGGAAAAGGCCAGCGCCTGTAGCGGCTGCGCTGGTCGAACCAGCTCCGTGCGATCTTCACGCTCGAAGCGTCGACCGCACAAGTAGTCCCTGTTCGTCGAACAGCAGGTAGCGCGAGCTCTTGCGATCCTGCACCGCCAGCGTAACCAGCGCCTGGTTTACATTGTGGAATTGCACCATGCCCGCGAAATCAATCGTGCTGAGCACATCCACGTTATGCAACAGAAACGGCTCGTCTCGCCCATCTTCGAGAAAGAACCACGCCGCTTGCTTCAATCCACCCCCAGTGTCGAGCAACACGTCCTCGCGCGAAACTTCGATCCGCATTCCAAAGTTTTGCTTTGCCTCGAGGTACTCAACCACCATGTCGGCGAAATGATGCACATTGACGATCACCTCGCGAATGCCAAACTCGTTCAAGCGCGCGAGCGTAATCTCCAGCAGGGTACGCCCCTTGATCTCCACCAGCGCCTTGGGACGATCGTCCGTGAGCGGACTCAGGCGCGTACCCAGGCCCGCCGCCAGAATCATCGCCTTCATTGGCCTGAGCCTTCCAGTTCGCGATGCCGCAGCACCACGTCAACGCCATTGCGGCCGCGCACGTGATTTGCCAACTGCTCGGCCAGAAAGACCGAGCGATGCTGGCCGCCGGTGCAGCCAAAAGACACCGCCAGGTTCT
The DNA here is from genome assembly GCA_963779555.1 of uncultured Acidobacteriaceae bacterium. Taxonomy (GTDB): domain Bacteria; phylum Acidobacteriota; class Terriglobia; order Terriglobales; family Acidobacteriaceae; genus DASRAA01. The sequence goes on along the minus strand of CAVZYS010000009.1, from coordinate 12,874 downwards.
TGAATCCGCGCTCCTGGTAATTGCCTATGCTGGCATCGACCAGCGATAGCGCGCTGGCGAGGTATTGGCGCACGCTCTCATGCTGGTTCAGGTAATCCGCGACCGGTGTGTCTTTGCCGGTTAGCGGCTTGAAGTACTCTTCGCGTCCTGGATTGGGCAGGCAACGGGCATCAAAAACAAATCCGCCGCCATGACCGGTGTCGTCCTTCGGCATCCCGCGGTGAAAAGAAAAGCTGGTAATGCGCACTGTCAGCTTCTCCGGCTCCGCGGCAACGTGCTGCAGTGTTTCCGATCCCAGCATGTTGGTGAAGGCCGCCATCAGCGACGGCAGCGCGATCGGCAGCGTCGCATTGTGCAGCAGCCAGCGGATGTTCTTCAGCGCATACGGCACGCTCTGCAGGAAGTGCGCCTTGCGTTCGTAGTAGCCGCGAAATCCGTACGCCCCCAGCGCCTGCATCATGCGCACGTAAACGTACGCGTAGTAGTAGTGCAGGAACACTTCGCGATCGAGCGGGATGAACCCGGCGAGCGTGTCGAGGTAATGATCGAGCAGTTGCTGGCGCAGTTGCGGCGGCAGGTCGGCCTTGGAGTCGAACAGCAGCGAAGCAATGTCATATTGCAGCGCGCCCTTGCGTCCTCCCTGATAGTCGAGGAAGTACGGATTGCCGTCCACCAGCATCACGTTCCGCGATTGGAAGTCGCGATACAGAAAGTAGTCGCGGTCGGCGCTCAGCAAAAACTTCGTCAGTCGCGCGAAGTCATTTTCCAGCGCCTGCTCGTTGAACGGAACTCCCGCCAGCCTAAGAAAGTAGTACTTGAAATAATTCAGGTCCCATGCGATGGACTGCCGATCGAAGCTGGTGCGCGGATAGCAGACCTTGTAATTGATGTCGTGCCGAGCTTCAACCTGGAAGCGCGGCAGTACCTCCACGACTTTGCGATACGCGTCGATCACCTCGGGAGCAATCTCGTCGCCGGAGCGGTTCTGCGACAGATACTCAAACAGCGTGGTGTCGCCCAGGTCTTGCTCTAGGTACGCGCCTTGGCTCAGGTCCTCCGCGTAGATTTCCGGCACCGGAAGGCAGTGGCGGCGGAAGCACTTGGAAAACTCGAGGAACGCGACATTCTCTTCGCCCACGCCATACAAAATGCCGATCGCCGTGTTCTGGTCGTTGGCCAGACGGATGATATTGCGTCCCGAACCGCCAAGCTGCCCTTGCAGCGGCTGCACCCGCGCAGCCGGCACGTGGAAATGCTGCTCGAAGAGTTGTTTGAGGATATCGATTTCTGTCATTGCCTCGGTTGTTTTTCAGACGATTCGGTCGTGCTTTTCGAGATTGTGTCTCGCACAAAGCGGTTCCCGCCCAACACTGAAATTCAATGCCGCGCTGCAGACTGGCTCCTTCGCGTCGGCACATGTCAAGGTAAGAGATAACGTTGTCGCTCAAACTGTGATCGCCTCAAAACCGTCGGTATATCCAACTCCCGGAGTTGCCTCGCTGCCGATCGCTGGAATTCAACCGTCCAGGCCAAGCTCGCGCTCCAGGTCTTCCAGCGGAATCCTTGGCTCCCTGCGTTCGAGCGCCGCGATCCCTAACAGATAGTCTTCGCGGTCTTCGAGGTATTGGCGGATCGCAAGCCTGGCGTAGTAGCTCTTGCTGCGCCCAGTCTGCTTGGCTAGCTTTTCCAGTCGCTTTTCCAGTTCGGGCTCCAGACGAATGCCTAACAAGTATTTACCCCTGCATTTATGTGTTAAACATGTCTAACATATCGCAGCCAGGGGAATTTACAGGATCTTCTTCCCGAACGCCGACAGTGCCAGCTCCACCGCCAGTTCGGCGGTCTGGTTGCGCTCGTCGAGCACCGGATTCACTTCCACGATTTCGAAGCTCAGCATGCGTCCGTGGTCGGCGATGATCTCCATGGCCAGGTGGCCTTCGCGATAGGTGGCGCCGCCCCACACCGGAGTACCCACCCCCGGCGCGTCTTCCGGATCGATCCAGTCCATATCGAGCGACACGTGATAGCCCACGGTGCCACGTCCCGCGAGGCGCAGAGCCTCTTCCATCACGGTGCGCATGCCGCGCTCGTCGATGTCGCGCATGGTGAACACGTGCACCCCCGAGTGCTTGATATTTTCGCGCTCGTGGCTGTCCACGTCGCGGATGCCCACCAGCACGCAGTTGTCAGGCTTGACCTTGGGGCTGAATCCGTAAATATTGGTGAGCGGCGAATCGAACATTCCCATGATCGCGCCCAGCGGCATGCCGTGCACGTTGCCGCTCGGGGAGCTATCAGGAGTGTTGATGTCGCTGTGGGCATCGATCCAGATCAAGCCGATCTTCTGGTTCTGGCGGCGGTAAAACTCCGCTACGCCTGAGACCGTGCCTGCGGCAATGGAGTGATCTCCGCCGAGCACGATGGGGATCTGTCCCGACTCCAGCGCCTTCATCACCAGCTCCGCTTCCTTCGAGCAGGTTTCCGTGATCTCTGTGAGGTACTTGGCGCGCGGATCGCCCTCCGGTCTGGTTTCCAGCACCGCGACGGACACGTTCCCTCCGTCCGTCACGACGTAGCCGAGCTCTTCGAGCTTGCTCTCCAGTCCGGCAACCCGGACGGCCGACGGTCCCATGTCAACGCCGCGGCGCGATTGGCCAAGGTCCAGTGGAACCCCGATGATGCGAATCTGCCTGGGTACGTCTATATGCTGCAGCGGTTTGGTAGCCGGACTGGTTGCCATAATTGTTATCCTGTCGAAGCGACCGCAGGGAGCGGAATCGAAGGACCACTATATCGCCAATAATGTCCCTCCCGTAATTCACTACGGATACAACCGGTGCAACGTCCGCGCAAACGGAATGGTTTCGCGCACGTGGTCCAGGCCGCAGATCCACGCCACCGCGCGCTCGATGCCCATACCGAATCCTGAGTGCGGAACCCCACCGAACTTGCGCAAATCAAGGTACCACTTGAACGCCTCTTCCGGCAGCTCGTGCTGATGAATGCGCTGCAGCAGCAGTTCGTAGGACGCCATGCGCTGCGAGCCACCGATGATCTCGCCGTAGCCTTCCGGCGCCAGCACGTCCATGCACAGCGCCAGGTCCGGCCGCTCGGGATCGGGCTCCATGTAGAACGCCTTCACCACTGCAGGATAGCGATTCACGATCACGGGCCGATCGAACTGGGAAGATATATAGGTCTCATCCGGCGAGCCAAAGTCACCGCCATACTCAAAGTTATTCTCGATCAGTCCCTTGCCATGCGCTTCCTGCAGCATCTTGACCGCGTCGTCGTAGCCGATGCGCGGGAACGGCGTATCGATCTTCTCCAGCTTGCTGATGTCGCGGCCGATCGTCTCCAGTTCCGGACGCCGCTTCTCCAGGCAGCGCTTCACGATGAAGGTGATGAACTCCTCCGCCAGCACCATCAGGTCATCGAGCGTGGCGTAGGCGACCTCGGGCTCCACCATCCAGAACTCGGTGAGATGACGGCGCGTCTTCGATTTTTCCGCGCGAAACGTGGGACCGAAGCTGTACACCTTGCCCAGCGCCATCGCCGTAGCCTCGATGTAGAGCTGCCCCGACTGCGTGAGGTACGCCTGCTCGTCGAAGTAATCGACCGGAAACAGCGTGGTGGTGCCTTCGCATGCGGCGGGCGTAAGGATCGGAGGGTCGGTAAGCGTAAATCCGCGCTCGTCGAGGAAGTCGCGCGCCGCCTTGATGATCTCGGCGCGCACCCGCAAGATAGCTGCCTGCCGCGGCGAGCGCATCCACAGGTGTCGGTGCTCCATCAGAAAATCGACGCCATGCTCCTTGGGCGTAATGGGGTACGGATCGTCGGGATTCACGCGCTGCACCACCTGCGCGTCGGTGACGTCGAGTTCGTAGCCGCCGGGCGCGCGCTTGTCGGCGCGCACGTTGCCGGTGACGATCACGCTCGACTCCTGTGTCAGCGTCTTGATCGACTCGAACAGCTCGGGCGAAACCGCATTCTTCGCGATCACGCCCTGAATGACGCCGCTGCCATCGCGGAATTGCGGGAACAGCAGCTTGCCGCTCTCGCGCAGGTTATACAGCCAGCCCCGGATGGTGACGCTCTGGCCTTCGTACTTGCCGACTTCACGAATCGTAGAAATAGTTGCTGTCGATGTTTCCATGAGTCCTGTCTCGTAGTGCCTAACTTCAAACCAGCCCCGCAGCGGTGAAAGATCTTAGCCCAGGACTTCAGTTTTGGGCTCAGCCGAAAAAATCATCCGAGTCCCGTAGGGACGGCAGTCGGGCCAACACCCATTCTGAGGTCGTCCCAACTTAAACACCACCGATGAATCCCCGCCCTACACGTCCAACTTGCTATACGCTTCCGCCATCTTCTCCGCCACGTTCTCGCCCTCGACGCCCTCAATCTCCAACAGCAGCGCCGGAACCTGCGGGGCGGTGCGCAACAGCGCCAGCGTTTCTTTCCAATCGATAGTGCCGCTCCCCGGCCAAAGGTGCGCATCGCGTTGCTGCTCGTTGTCGTGCACATGCGTGGTGCGAATCAATGCCTTCAGCGTCTCAAAGGCCTGCGGAATTCCCGGCCCCATGTGCGCGTGGCCCACGTCGAAGCACACTCCGACGTCGGTAAACCGCGCCGTTCGCAGCAACTCCACCAGGCTCTCCGGAGTCGAGAGGTCGTTAGGGATATTCTCCACCACGATTTGCACTCCCAGCGGTTTGGCGAAGGCGCGCAGATGTTCCAGCGACGTCATCGCCGACTCCAACTTCTGCTCACTAGACGTCTCTCTGCTGATACCCACATGCTGCACCAAAAACTGAAATGGCGCCTGCTCGGCGACTTCAATGGCTCGCCTGATCTCGTCCATGGCGGCGATACGATCGCGTTTTTCCACCGCCGCAATGTTCAGCGGCGGAGCGCCGCTGCGTCCCCACTCATCGTCGCCGTGCATGGGTGAGTGCATAGAATGGAACGCGACGCCAGTGCTGCGGAACCAGTTGGCAATCTCGCGCACATGCTGGCGGTCGGAGTAGTTGAAGTGCCCGCGCGCGGCAAAAACCTCGATCGCCTCCGCACCACCCGACACCATCTTATCCAGCAACCCGGGATGCAGACGCTCCCGCCGCGCATACACCAATGTCGACATGGCGCGTCGCATCAGAATCCCACCGCCTTCCCGTTATTGCGTCCATCGCTGGCACCGAGGCGTTCGCCGGTCTTTTCATCGATGGCGATGCACTCCGCGTCGCCCCAGAAATCGCGGTCGCTCTTGATCTTGTGTCCCATGTGCTCGAGGATGCTCACGGTATCGGACGAAAGGCCATACTGCTCCATCATGAGTTCGTCGGGCAGCCACTGGTTGTGAAACCGCTCCGCGTTCACCGCTTCCTGGATGTTCAGGCCGTAATCGATGACGCCCATCAGCACGTTGGCCACGGTGGTGATGATCGTCGGGCCGCCCGGCGAGCCCAGCACCAAAAAGAGTTTGCCATCCTTCAGCACGATAGTCGGCGTCATCGCCGACAGCGGGCGCTTGTTCGCACCCACCGCATTCGCCGGGCCCTGGATCAGGCCGTACATGTTAGGCACGCCCTGCTTCGCCGCGAAGTCATCCATCTCATTATTCATCAGGAAGCCGAGCCCCTCGGCGGTCACGTGCGATCCAAAGCTGTCGTTGAGCGTGGTGGTGACTGACACCGCATTGCCCTCGGGATCGACCACCGAGTAGTGCGTAGTGTGCTCCGGCTCACGAATGAATTGCGGCTGGGGATGCGTGCTGGCGTACTGATCGAGCTGAGTGAAGATCGCGGGACGCTTCACGTCGCCACTTGGCGTGGCGCGCCGCAGCGGAATGGTCTCACGCCAGGCTGCACCGTAGCGTTTGTCGATCAATTGCGCCACCGGGATCTTCGAGAAATCCGGATCGCCCAAAAACTCCGTGCGATCGAAGAACGCGCGCTGAAACGCCTCGGCGGTCAAGTGAATGCTCGCGGCCGAGCGGTTTCCTTGCTTGGCCAGGTCGTAGCCCTCAAGAATGTTGAGGATCTCAACCAGCGCCACCCCTCCCGACGACGGCGGAGGCGCGCTGACGATCTCATATCCTCGATACGTCCCGCGAATGGGTTGCCGCTCCTTGACCTCGTAGTCCGCGAGATCTTGGGCCGTGATCAGGCCGCCACCCTTCTGCATGGCCGCCGCCAGTTCGCGCGCCAGATCGCCGTGATAGAAGTCGTCCGGGTTCTTCGCGATGCGCTCCAGCGTGCGCGCCAGTTCCGGCTGCTTGAACACATCGCCCGCCTGATAGAAGTTGCCATCGCGCTGAAAAATGCGCCGCGACTCCGGAAACTTCGTCAGGTCATCATCGCGCAGGTCCATGGCGGTTCCGTAGTCAAGCACGAATCCATCGCGCGCCAGCCGGATCGCCGGCTCCATCACCCGCGCGAGCGACAACTTGCCCCAATGCTGCTGCGCGTACGCCAGTCCCGCCACCGACGACGGCACGGCGATCGCCTTGTACCCCAGCGTGCTCATGTCCTTGATCACATTGCCGTCTTTGTTGAGATACATGTCGGCGGTCGCCTTCGACGGTGCCTTCTCGCGGTAATCGAGGAAGTGCACCTCGCCATCGGGACGGCGAAACAGCATGAAGCCTCCGCCTCCGATATTGCCTGCCTGGGGATGAGTGACGGCCAGCGCAAATCCGACCGCAACCGCGGCATCCACCGCATTGCCGCCCGCCTTCATCACTTCGACTCCGGCATTGGAAGCGTCGCCTTGCACCGTGGCCACCATGGCCTTGGGAGCGTGCGTCGGCTGCACCATGGTGCCAGCCAGCGCCTGGGACGCCGAGGGCAAAAATCAGCGCGAATTTTAGGAAATGCCGAGTCGTTTTCATTCTGAACGCGCAGCAGAGAGAACGCCGGTGCGTGACGGGAGTACAAGTATTCGAGGCTAGAACAGGCGCAGGGGAGAGTCAAATGCGAAGGATCCCGACGGAACGAATAGTGTCTCGGTCAGTTCAGGACGAAAGTGGTGTTCACAGTGGCTTGCTTTGAGCGCATCATGAGTCGGGTCGAACGAAATGAAGAATTCGCTGTCGCTGTCAGCTGCAACACCGTTAGCATGGATCGCCTTCCTGCTCGGTCTCGCCGCCGCTTTCGCCCAAGCCGGTCCGCCGCCGGTTCCCCAACTCTCGCCCGCCTGGTCCAACTCATACTCTTCCTTGGGAACGCCTCCGCCCGAGCAATGGCGTCGCGCCGCGCCCGCCTTCTCCTATGACGGAAGTTGCATAGCGATCGCTGGCGGTAGCGAGGCCCAGGTCATCAGCCGCACCGGCCGCACACTCTGGAAATGGAAGTTCGGCGCGATCAACCGGTTCATTATTGCTGGCTCAGTTGCGGTTTCCCCCGCCTGCGACGCGATTGCTGTCGGCGGCGACTCCAGCTACAAGTACGTCTGGATCGCAGAAAAGAACGGCCACAAAATATCCATCCCTTTCCCCAGTACGCCCCTCGGACTTGCCTTCAGTCGCGACGGTACGTCGGTGGCCGTAGGCACAGGCGGTGGCCGCGTATACCTATTGAGCCGTGCCGGCAAAGAGCGTTGGAGCACGCCGCCGTACAGCGTCTCCTATCCGTCTGATATCTCGTTCTCTCCCGATGGCCGATTCATCTTGGTTCGCGAATGCGGAGCGATCTTGCGAGTCGACGGCTCGATCGTCGGCACCTACAACGGGTGCGGCATGAGTACATCCACAGACCTGCGCACGATTGTTACCTCCTGGCAGCCGCCGCACGGTCCAGGCCCCGGAAACGTTACAGCACAAAGCGAGACCGGCAAAGAGATCTGGAGCAATTTCTCCGACGATCCCGCCATCGTGATAACTCCGGCCGGCGACAAAATCATCGCGCGGGTGAACATCGATCAGGAACCGCCGAAAGAGGAATTCTACGAGCCTCGGGAAACGGCCCTTAGAATGTTTTCTCGCGACGGGAAGAAACTGGATGGGTTTCCGAATTTCGACGGCCGGCCCGTGGCGATCTCTCCCGATGGCACTCGCGTACTGCTCGAAACCGGGAACAGCCTCGACGCTATTGACCTGAACGGAAACCGGCTCTACTCGATTGCCGTGAGTCCCACTGCATACAAAATCGCGCCAGATTTCAGTGCTGTGGTGACCTTCAGTTGGGGATCGGACGCGGATTTCGAGTATTTCAAGTTGAAGTGACTCCTCTCCTTTGGTGTATCATCTCCAGATTCAGTTCTCCTGAACCGTATGCCTCATCGCGGCTTCACTTGACGCTAGTTCCTGCCTGAAGGACCGGGTCGGTCGTTTCCCAGAATCCCTCTGCAACCGAGTCAAGGAGCCGCAACCATGCGCAAGCTTTTTCTGTTCGCCTTTGTCGTGCTGCTGTCGCTGTCCGCCTTCGCGCAGCAGAGCCGCCACTTTGCCTTCCACTACGCCTTCAGCGTGGAAAACATTCAGCCGGGACAGAAGATCGAGATCTGGTTCCCGCAGGCTCATTCCGACCAATTCCAAGACGTGAAGATCGTCTCCGTCACCGGCGATCTGCCGCTGAAGACCAGCCGCGACGCGAAGTACGGCAACACCATCTACCACGCCATCGCGCCCAAAGCGGCAAGAGACGAGTACAGCTTCGACGTGCAATATGACGTCGTCCGCCACGAGCGCATTGGATTGCCGCGCGCTGGCCAGCAGCCGCAACTCGTCAAAGCATCGGCGAAGGAAGCGAACGCATACCTCGCGCCCGACAAACTGGTGCCGACCACCGGCAAGTTGGCCGACATTGCCGCCCAGCAGGTGCAGGGACACACCGGCACCATGGACAAGGCCCGCGCCCTCTACGACTACGTTTTCGCCACCATGAAATACGACAAGACCGGAACAGGCTGGGGCCGCGGCGACGCGGAGTGGGCGTGCGACTCCAAGCGCGGCAACTGCACCGACTTTCACTCAGTCTTCATCTCGATGGCCCGCTCCCAGGGCATTCCGGCGCGCTTCGAGATCGGCTTTCCGCTCCCCGCCAACAAAAACTCCGGTGACATTCCCGGCTATCACTGCTGGGCCGAGTTCTATGATTCGCACTACGGATGGGTTCCAGTCGACATCTCCGAAGCCTGGAAAGACCCAGGCAAGAAGGACTATTTCTTCGGCGCCCACGACGTGAATCGCGTGCAGTTTTCGATGGGCCGCGACCTGGTCCTGAATCCGCCGCAAGCGGGCGATCCGCTCAACTACTTCGTCTATCCCTACGTCGAGGTGAACGGCAAAAAGTGGGAGAACGTCTCCAACCACTTCTCGTTCGCTGACATCGGAGCCAGCAACACGGCGGCAGCAGTCAGGTAGGCCTTTGGCTTGTGACGTGATTCGTAACAGCCTCGATCAAGCTATTGAAGCTTGGACAGGTCCCCGGCTAAGCGGACTTTTTGAGTTCCACGCCATACCGCTTTGCGGCAGACTCGATCCGCTTCCACGCCGCGCGGCGCTCCTCTTCCGTAACCCCCTCCACCTGATTGAATCGCGCTGCGGCGTTGCGAACGTGCTCGGCATTTTCCAGCGGCTCCTTGCGCTGCTTGGGGAATGCGAACTTGGTCGTGGGTATCCGTTTGCGTGTTGATGTCGTAAGCTTCGCCATTGGGTTCCTCCACTCCGTCCATCGCCTGCACACTGGCCATGCCCTGCTTGCTTATTTTGTTTTTTGATGCAAGACAGTGTCACTAGGTTGGATGCTTATGTTCGTTTTTTTCTTGCCCTATAGCGGCCTGAAGTCAACGGAAAGTCCGCACCAATCCACCAAAATCGCGCATCTCATACGCTGAAATTCGGCCCCGCTCCAGGACACATGGTCGGACTATCGAAGACGAACAGTGTCAGAGGATCGGCGGCGGGTATAAGGCAGGGAACTTCAGATTTTTACTGTTTCTCTGAACGGAGCCGACATTCTACCTACGCCGATCCAGAGTCTGACCTCATGAAAACGCACAGCCCCCACTGACGCCGCAACGGGAATCCCGGCGCGGACGCGAGTAGCGGTTGCCGCTGCATCTGCCCCAGGCTCGTGCCTTTCCTTTGGGCACTAACCTGGGCTTCGCTACTTCAGCGAATCAGCCCCTGCCTTGGCGCACTGCGCATCTTGCGCGCTGGTCATCCCCGAGACGCCGATGGCGCCCACGATTTTGGCGTCGATGAGCAGAGGAAAACCTCCTTCTGCCGGCACAACTCCCGGCAGGCCGAGAATGCGGAGGTTTTCTGCGCCAGTCGCCAGCGAGTCCTGAAAGGCCTTGGTGGGCCGCTTAAACATCGCCGCGGTGCGGGCCTTTTCCACAGCGATGTGCGCACTGCCCAGTTGCGTGTTGTCCATCTTCTCGTAGTACACCAGATTGCCGCCGGGATCGACGACAGCCACGGCAATATTCCAGTTGTTCTTCGCTGCTTCGGCCAGTGCGGGCGCAGCTACTTTCTTCGCGGTTTCCAACGAGATGGGCGTACCGTAGGCGTTGGGCATTTGGGCAACAGCGCTCCCCAGGATGCCCACAACAAACCACAGGACGACAAGACCCTTGATCGCGGATTTCGATGACATAACCGCTCCCTTCGCTGCTGGATGGCGATTCTGCGCCCACCAGCTTACTGGCATTGCACGGCGCGAACAATGGTTTTCGCATCAGACTGAGAAACATGGAGGAATCAATGGAATCGCAACCACCCAAACCAGCCGCCCGCGGATTACTCGCCGACTTCGCGCCCAAGCTCTCGGAACTCACCCAGGAAGTTTTGTTCGGAGACATATGGGAACGGCCCGGCCTCTCCAAGCGTGACCGAAGTCTGATCACCGTGTCCGCGCTCGTTGCCCTCAATCGCACCGAGCAGCTCCGCTTTCACCTCACACGTGCGCTGGAGAACGGCGTCACCAAGGACGAACTCATCGAACTGATCACTCATCTCGCTTTCTATTCGGGATGGCCGACCGCCATGTCGGCGATTCTGCTGGCGAAGGAGATGTTTGAGGGCAAAAAATGAGCGTGGTAGATGTCGTGTTGATTCACAACCTGTCTGGTACCCGAGGTTCGCCATTTTTGGGGGCGCTAACCTGGGAGGTAAACGCCACGTTATAATGAGCATTTGCGTTTTGCCTCTGATTTCTAGCTAGCCGTATCGCGGAAGGAAACCATGCCCACTGACGTAGTCATGCCCCAGATGGGGGAATCGATCTTCGAAGGAACGATCACCAAGTGGCTCAAGCAACCCGGCGACAAAGTCCAGCGCGACGAGCCCCTGTTCGAAATCTCCACCGACAAGGTTGACGCCGAAATTCCGGCACCCGCGTCGGGCACGCTGCAGGAGATCAAGGTCGCGGCCGGCAACACCGTGCAGGTCAACACCGTGGTCGGCGTGATTGCCGGCGATGGCGACGCGGCCGTTGCTGCTCCCGCGCCCGAAGCTAAGAAGGAAGCCGCACCACCGCCAGCACCCGCAACTCCCGCGCCTGTTGCTGTGAAGGAGCCGGAGCCCGAGCCCGAGAACGGCGACCAGGGCCGTGTCCGTTCCAGCCCGCTGGTACGCAAGATCGCCAAGGAGAACAACGTCGACCTGGCCAAGGTTCCCGGCACCGGACTCGGCGGCCGAATCACCAAGGAAGACATCGAGTCCTTCATCGCCAAGCATGCCGCTGGAGCCCCAGCGCCCGCCGCCGTGCCAGCACCTGCACCAGCACCTGTTGCTGCGCCAGCACCATCGTACGAAGCGCCGCCCGCTCCCGCGGTCATCACGCCGCTGCAGCCCGTGGGAGGCGTTACTCCCGGCGAACTCGTGCCCATGACCACCATGCGCAAGAAGATCGCCGAGCGCATGGTGGAGTCCAAGCGCACCAGCGCGCATGTGCATGGCGTCTTCGAGGTCGATGTGACCCGAATCGTGAAACTGCGCGAGAAGATGAAGAACAAGTTCGAGCAGGCCACCGGTTCCAAGCTCACCTTTACGCCATTCTTCGCGCGCGCCGCGGTCCACGGACTCCGCAAGTGGCCCATCGTCAATTCCTCGGTCGAAGGCGACGCCATCCGCTACCACTCCTCGATCAACCTCGGCATCGCCGTCGCCCTCGACTGGGGCCTCATTGTGCCCGTGGTCAAGAACGCCGAGGAGCGCAGCTTCGTCGGCCTGCAGCGCGCCATCACCGATCTCGGCGAGCGCGCCCGCACCAAGAAGCTCAAGCCCGACGAAGTTCAGGGAGGCACCTTCACCATCACCAACCCAGGTGTTTTCGGAGCCAAGTTCGGCATGCCGATCATCAACCAGCCGCAGGTCGCGATCCTCGGCGTCGGCGGAATCGTCAAGAAGCCAGTGGTACTCACCGACAAGGACGGCAACGATTCCATCGCTATCCGCTCGATGATGCACCTCAGCATCGGCTACGACCATCGCATCATCGATGGCGCGGTGGCCGACCAGTTCATGGTCGAAGTCAAGAAGTTCCTCGAGAACTGGAACGAAGAGCTGCTGTAACATGGGCAGCTTTTCCGATTTGCCGGGAGCTGACAACGAAACGCCGCACACCGGACCGGTGCTGGTAATACCGACCCCGAAGATGCCCAAGCGTCCGCATCTGTGGCTGCAGCGCTTGTGGCTGGTGGTGTTCGTGCTCTTCTGTCTGGAAGTCGGAATCATACTCACCGTGCTTCCCTGGACCAAGCTCTGGACCGACAACTCCCTGCTGCTCTCCTATCCTGCGATCCGCGAGTTCCTGGAGTACGGTTTCGTGCGCGGCCTAGTCAGCGGCCTGGGCCTCATCGACATCTGGATGGGCGTCGCCGAAGCCGTCACCTACCGCGAATCCCCGCGCGGATAATTTTCGTTTTGGGA
>CAVZYS010000008.1:0-142941 GCA_963779555.1 uncultured Acidobacteriaceae bacterium | reverse complement strand
CTGCAAGTCCAATGTTTATAGGACTTTGCGAAAATAGGGGGGAGGGGTACCCTGCATTGATACGCTGGCGGACCGCTATAGTTCCTCAATCGTTCAGCGTCAAACGACAACTATGGAGTCGGCTGCTCGAAGGAGACGAAGTGGTCGCCCTTCTTTAGCTCGCCTTCGCCTCTGCGTCGCGCTTTCGGAACGCGGCTTCTCCCGCATCGGACACCTTGACCCACTTCGGGTGAGGCGAGGCCTCGGCGTCGTAGTTGTCGTGCCAGTTCCACCACTTGTACGGCGGCGTTTGGGGATAACCCTCCGGCGAGTCCTCCCAAGTCTCCTGACGGCCGAGCGGCGTGATGTCGAGGTAGCTCCAGGTGGTCCCGATCGCCTCGTCGCCGCGGCCGTTGACGAAATATGTGCGGAACACCCGCTCGCCGTCGCGGAAGAACACGTTGTGGCCGTGCCATTCATCGACGCCGAAGTCTGCGTCGAAGCCGTCGGTCATGGTGTACCACGGCATCTCCCAGCCCATCCGCGCCTTCAGGCGCGCGATGTCCGCCTGCGGCGCGCGCGAGGCAAAGGCGAGGGTGGTGTCGCGGGCGTTCAGATGGGCTAGGTGGGCAACTTGATCGGCGCCCAGGGAGCAGCCGCGGCAGGCGTGCTCGGGCCAGCCGAACACCCCGGGCTCGAAGAAGGCGCGATAGACGATCAACTGCGTGCGTCCTTCGAACAATTCCAGCAGACTAACCTTACCCTCAGGCCCCTCGAATTCGTACTTCTTTTCCACCGCCATCCAAGGCATCCGCCGGCGTTCGGCGGCCAGCGCATCACGGGAGCGGGTGAAGGCCTTCTCCTTCACCAGGAGCTGCTGGCGCGCAGCCTCCCACTCCTGCTGCGACACGATCGCAGGTGTCTTTATCACGGGATGCACTTTCCCGCGTTCATCGTTTCTCTCTTTGCTCGTTGCCATCTCATTTCTCCTTGTTATTCAGATTCGGGACGACTTCCGCTGTTTCGTTCTTTCTTGCGAGAAACCTTCACAACTAATGCTGCTAGACCGCCGGTAGAAACCGCCCCGGCGGCGACTACTCCTATGGTTGCCAAACAGAATGGACACATCGCTCACCTCCTCGGCGGCCAACTCGACCGTTAGGCCGCCTCTATAGGGATGACGGGGAAGGCAGAGTCATTTCGACAGGGAACATAAATAAAATTAGCCCCGCCTTTGCAGCAGAAACTGTCTCACTGCGGGGTCCTCGGCCAGACCAATCGCCCGGTCGAAGGCATCAAGGGCCGCAGGTGTATCCCCTACGCGTTGCAACAGGTGAGCGCGAACCGCCCAATACGGCTGATAGCTGGAGACTTCGTCCAGGTCGATCCCATCCAACGCTGCCAGCCCTGTTTCGGCTCCCTTCGCTTCGGCGACGGCCGCGGCATATCCAGTTCGGGTGCCGAGCGTCGGCGATATCCGGATCAGCTGTTCATAGAACACCATGATCGCGTTCCACTGTATCCCGCCGCTCCGCGCCCGCTCGGCATGTACCGACTGAATCGCAGCTTCGAGTTGAAAACGGCCGCTGCGACCCCGACTCGACGCTTCGTTGAGATGCCGTTCCGCCTCTTCCATTAAGGGCACAAACCACTTCCGGCAATCCTGCTCTGAGAGAGGCACGTACCGGCCGTCCGGCCCTCGCCGCGCCGTCCGTCGGGCTTCGCAGTGGAGCATCAGAGCCAGCAGACCGTGAACCTCAGCTTCCCCTGGCATCAAATGTAGTAGCACTCGGGCAAGCCAGATCGCCTCCTCGGCGAGATCGCGTCCGCGTTGGTCGACACCGGCCATGTCATCCCAGCCAATCCCAAAGGCGGCGTAAATGGCTTCCAGCACCGCGTCAAGCCGCTGCGGCAGTTCGCGCTCCTGCGGGATTTCAAACCGAATACCCCCGTCGCGGATCTTCGTCTTGGCGCGCACCAGGCGCTGCCCCATCGTGGTGGGTGAAATCAGGAACGCGTGGGCAATGCGCGCGGCGTCCAGGCCGAGAACGGTCTGCAGCATGAGCGGCGTGTGCATCGCCGGATCAATTGCCGGATGGGCACACACAAACAACAGTTTCAATCGTTCATCTGGGAATTCCGGCGACAAAGTCATGTCCTCGGACTCCTCTCGCAGCAGCGCGAGCGTGGGCTCGCTGGCCTCGGCTACCTGCCGATGACGCACGAGATCAATAAAAGAGCGGCGCGCCGTTGTCACCAGCCATGCCTCGGGACTCTGTGGCACGCCGTCTCGCGGCCAAGTTTCGAGTGCTGCTACCAGCGCATTGCTGAGCGCATCTTCCGCGCTCCCCACGTCACGCGTGTGCGAGCAAAGATAGGCAACCAGGCGACCGTAGGACTCGCGAGCCACACGTTCGATAGTTCGGTGAGTGCTCTCTTGTTCGCTTCCACTCATCCGGTAACTCGACGCTTGTATTCAGGCGAAACGGGTCGGACCTCCACAGCACCGATCGAGGCGGCCGGGCATCGCGCTGCCCATTCCAGCGCCGCGTCAAGCGAGGGAAGCTCCAGGATGGTGAATCCCCCCAGTTGCTCCTTGGTATCCGCGAATGGGCCATCCTGTACACGCCGCTTTCCATCCCTCAGCCGCACCGTGGTTCCGGTCTCCGGAGATTGCAGTGGATTGCCACCGACGTAGATGTCGGCCTCGACGAGCGCTTTGTAGTACGCCCGCCACGCACCGAGGTAGGAATTGTTTTCGTCCGCATTCCGTGCCGCAAAAGCTTCTGGTGATTCGAAGATCAGCAGTGCGAATTGCATCACCTTTTCTCCTTGGGACAATTGTGAGCGCTTTGCACGCCTCTAAATGGATGACGGACGGGAAGCGACCCATTCGACAGATTTCAGGAAATCTCGAGAAATTTCAAGCAGGCAGAGAAACTGACGCACCCACCCCAAAAAGCTGTTGTTCACTAAGGGTTCGGGCTGACTTGAAGGTCTTGAACACCTTGTGCAGACGTACCTCGCGGAGGGAGTCACAGGTCCAGGGATCAGTACTGGGAAAGTCGGCATGCAAGTTGTGATCCCGAAACCGAAGCGACGTGTCAACAAATAGCGGTGGCGAGGTGCGCATTTTTCGTTACCTGCCGTCCTCCGGGAGCAATTCCGAGTATTTCTTGTTCTAGGTAAGAGGACCTTTGGAGCAGCAGACCTGCTGCTTCTTACTGTTCGGCGACTACCGGTCAATGTGAATGGAGTTGGTTCGGGTGTGACGCTGACTCCAGAGGCTGCTTTGATGGCGCGAGCGCGATTAAGAGGGTGCCGATGACCACAAGAACAGCTACCCCGATCAGTTCTCCACGTGCGACCATGTTGCGATATGCCTGGGTGCCCATGAGCGCAGCATGAGCGAAGCTCGACCATGCTGTGAAGCCAATTAGGCTGCGACTCGCGGACGAATTTCGGATGGCTAGAAGGAGAAAGACGCCCAGTGTGACGTACAGGCTGAGCATCATAGAAAGCGCAGGCTCTTGTCGGATAGACGCCACCATGGGATAGCCTAAAGCGATAAAGAGCAATCCCACCACTGCCAGCACAATCTTCAAAGCCAGTTCTCAATTCATGTGTGCCCTCCAGAGTGATACAGAGCAAACTCTTCACCGATCAGTTTGTACGAAACTCAAGAGGTACTCGACTGAGAAGTCAGGATGCAGGAATACGGGCAATGCCAACAGCATCAGGACGCTGAACCAAAGCGCGGGCAGAACAAGCGTCCAGGTATGCGCACGCAACGAAGATCAATTCCTCACGCCAGGCGCCGAGCTGTTTCTCGGAAGGAGTCGATTCCAAGATTGTCCGGATGACACCGGCCATCGTCCCCTGGAGCATGGAAGCAACCAGTTGCGGATCGGTCGCGAGCGGCTCGGGGGAGCTCGCCAACATTCGAACGATCGCCTTGTTATATCGGATTACAATCTGCTGCACAATTTTCGCGCCGTCGACGTCGGAGCTTACGGAGTATAGAGCGGCACTTGTCTTGATATCCCTCATCTTGGCATCGAGGAACGCAGTGATGAGCGCCGTCGCCATTTGCCGGAGTGTCTTACCCTCCTGCTCCTGGCAGGCGAGTTCGACAACTTCAGCTACCTGTTCGAGGTGAAGCTTCAGGACGGCCTGTAAGAGTGCGCTTTTGTTGGGGAAGTACTGATATAAGGTCCCGACCGAAACGCCAGCCCGAACCGCGACCCTCGTGGTGGTCAATCGCTCCTTTCCGACACGGAGCAGAACCTGAACGGTCGCCTTCAGAATTGCATCCACGCTGGCTGTCGAACGGGCTTGAATGGGCGATTTACGCGGCTCTAAGACGGTTGCTGAAGGATACGGCAAATGCGAACTCCTAAACTGAAGCTTTCTTCATCCAACCACCAGTAAAGCAAAACTTCGCAGAAGCCGCAACCGATTAGAGGAGAACGGAATGACGAAACCGATGGAACTTGGTGGGAGCTTCACGCTCCCAGGCACGTCGATGAACTTGAACCGCATGGGCTACGGAGCCATGCAACTCGCCGGGCCGCAAGTGTGGGGACCGCCTCGTGATGTGGATGCTGCTATTGCAGTGCTGCAAGAGGCAGTCGCCTCGGGCGTGAACCATATCGACACCAGCGATTATTACGGCCCGTATCTCACCAATCAGCTTATTAAGCGGGCGCTACATCCCTACCCGAAAGGTTTGGTGATGGTGACCAAAGTGGGTGCGCGCCGGGGAGAGGACAAGTCGTGGCAGCATGCTCTGTCGCGGCAAGAGTTGGTGGATGCCGTTTATGACAATTTGCGCAATCTCGGCCTCGAGAGCCTCGATGTGGTCAATCTCCGGGTGGGAGGAATGTTGGAGCCATCCGCGGGGTCGATCGAAGAACCGCTGAGCGTACTGGCAGAACTCAAGCGTCAACGGCTGATTCGTCATCTCGGTCTGAGTAATGTCAGTCCCGAGCAGGTGGGAGAAGCTCAGGCGATCACGGAGATCGTCTGCGTACAAAACTTCTACAACGTGGCCAACCGGAACGACGATGATTTGATCGACGATCTCGCCGAGCAAGGCATTGCGTATGTGCCGTTCTTCCCGCTTGGAGGGTTCACTCCGCTGCAGTCGTTGGTGCTCGACGCAGCGGCGGTATCGCTGGGAGCTACTCCGATGCAGGTCGCACTGGCGTGGCTTCTGCAACGTTCGCCGAATATCCTGCTGATCCCGGGTACATCTTCGGTTGCGCACCTCCGCGAGAATCTTGCAGTTGCTGAGGTCGAGCTGCCTCATGCAATCGTCGAACAGCTTGACGCAATCGCGAGATCCACTAGCCAGACAAAACTTACGACTAACTGACAAATTACTTTTGAGCAGCACAAGGAGAATGAAATGCGTGTCTTCTTAACAGGAGCAACGGGCTTCGTAGGTACAGCAATCGTGCAGGATCTACTCGCGGCGGGGCACCAGGTGCTCGGAATGGCGCGCAGCGATGCCGGCGCCAAGTCTCTTATGGCCGCTGGTGCGCAGGTGCATCCAGGTGATCTGGAAGACCTGGAAAGCTTGCGCAGTGGAGCGGCTATTTCAGATGGCGTGATTCACGCCGCCTTCAACCACGACTTCTCAAAATTCGCGGCAAACTGCGAGATGGACAGGCGAGCCATCGAGGTTCTCGGCGCCGCGCTCACTGGCTCTGACCGCCCGTTGGTCGTGACCGCCGGGACCGCGCTGGTTGCACCAGGGCGCACCGCAACCGAAGACGACGTGCCCGCTTCCAGCCCCTCGTTTCCCCGGGTTTCGGAAGAGGGAGCAGCGGCGGTGGCTGCGCGCGGCTTGCGTGCCTCGGTGGTGCGCCTCCCGCAGGTCCATGACACGGTCAAGCAGGGGCTGGTCACCTACATGATCGCCCTAGCTCGCGAGAAAGGTGTCTCGGCGTACGTCGGCGAGGGGCGCAACCGCTGGCCCGCAGTGCACGTGCTCGATGCCGCCCCTGTCTACAGGCTCGCGTTGGAGAAGGGTTCTGCTGGAGCCCGGTATCACGCGGTCGCGGAAGAGGGGGTGCCGCTGCGAGACATCGCTGAGGCAATCGGCCGGGGCCTGAATGTTCCGGTCGTCGCGAAGTCCCCAGAGGAAGCAGCCCAGCATTTTTGCTTCCTCTCGTTCTTCGTGGGTGTCGACGCTCCGGCTTCAAGCGCCTTAACGCAGGAACGGCTAAGATGGCACCCAACGAAACAGCCTGGGCTGATTGCAGACCTCGACCGTATGCGCTATTCCGAAGCAGCCTGAACAGACCGCGCACCTGCGACGCGTTTGCGTCGCAGGTGCTTCAGAGACAAGAGGAGTCCCACATCTTCTGCGCCAGTTGATGCAAATTGCCGGGCAAGTTGAGTGATGAACGCCGTCTCTACCCACGAGTCTACATACGGTCATTTCGATCGAAGACGACGTCAGCAACGCAACCAAACCTGCGGTCACTCGTGAGCCTTTTATGGTCTTGCCGTCATCTCAAGAAAGACTCCCTTTCAGCGACGTACATAGGACATGATGCCTGAACAGACACAGACGGCGCCTTTCATTGAAGGACTTTACAGAAAATTGGTTGAAGGTGGGATCGAGTATTTCTTTCCCTCGGCGAAATTCGATGTGGTCGAGGCCGACCCAGATGCAGGTCAACATCGGATCACGCGGACTTCTCGCGGGACGTCGCTGATCCTGAATTGGCTCGGGTCCCGGTATTCCCTCACTCGGGATGAACCTTTCTCTGAATCGGAGTTGAAGCTGCTGTCCAGCATCGACGCGGTTCTGGACTCCCGATACCGGATGATCGTTGATGCCACACGTGTCGAGCAGCGATTCGAACTCTTTCGAGGTCTCCCGGAGGATCGGCACGTTTCCGCCTTCATCGACGGCGCTCCCTATGCGCAGAGTGTATGGGAAGGACCCGATCGAGTGGGAGATGCGATCGAGGTCCTGCGCACCAGTTCGCTCAGCACCTACGAAAACCGGCGGATTTCGACCGGCGTTCTTCTCTTCGGGAAAGATCCTGATCCTTGCCACGAAGTGCCGGTCACTCCCTCCGGTGCGCTGCGCTACTCCCCGGCCTTGACTTCAATCCGGAGCTTCTACCGACTCTGTGACGGCCTGCAAACTCTGGCCCTAGTCGATAAGAACGGCTACCTGGCGGAAATCATCGATGTAGAAGAGTGGGCGCTGCCTTTTTCAGACACTGAACTTCCGGTGCCCAGTCCCACGCGATATCACACCCACAGCGCAACTACGCTGTGCGGCGGACATGTTTGCATGATTCTTACACCCAACGGAGAAATGAAGATCTTTGCCAACGGACTGCAGGTGTTTCGTTTCTGGGACGGCCGATGGAAGCTCACGGATTCCGTGCGAAAGTATGCACTCTGGACGGAAGCTGTTGGGGATGACGAACTGGCGGAGCGGTTGTTTGGCGCAGCCCTCAATTTGGCGGAAGACCGCCGGGGCGGCCTGTTGGTTGTTCTCGATAATCCCAATACCGCGCGGAAACTAGTGTCGAGGACTGATCTGCTTTCCCCTTTGCCGGATCATGGCGAACATCCTGTCGCCGGCACAAAGGACCAGCTTCATTATTTGTTGCATCAGAAGCGCGCGCTCGATGTCTCAAGCGCAGTTCTGGAGACCGTAGCTCGAATCGATGGCGGAATTGTGCTGGACCGCGAGTCTAATCTGCTGGCGTTTGGCGCCATTCTCCGCCACCCGGACTTGGCGGACCTGCATCCGGAAAACATTGAAGGGGGCCGTACAACTGCCGCTATCTCTGCCTCGCGATTTGGAAGCGTCCTCAAGATCAGTGAAGACGGGCTGATCTCATTCTTTCAGAACGGCAAATGCATTTGGGATTTGTAGACCCTTTCGGGGAAAACCTTGAGTTTGCCGCTTAGCCGAATTTCTGTGCGAGTTATCGTCGCTGCTTTGTTCCCAGATTGGCCCCTCATTCTCGCCTCAAAGAATTGCCCTCACCACGCCGCCATCGGCTCGCAGTGCTGCCCCGTTTGTCGCCGAAGAAAGCTCGCCGGCCACATAGGTCGCCATCGCCGCAACTTCATCGACGGTGGCAAAGCGCTTCAGTAGGGAGGAAGGCCGCGCGTGCTCAAAGAAATCCTTCTCCATCTCTTTTTTCGACTTATTATGCTGTTTCGCCATCGCTTCGATAAATCCGCCCACACCTTCCGACTCCGTCGGCCCGGCAAGAATGCTATTCACCGTCACGCCCGTACCGGCTACCGACTCCGCAATCCCGTGCGCTACGGCAATCTGTGCCGTTTTGGTCATCCCGTAGTGCACCATCTCCGCTGGAATCTGAACCGCCGACTCGCTCGAAATGAAAAGAATACGGCCCCAGTTCTTCTTCAGCATCCCCGTGAGATAGTGTCGCGCGAGCCGCACTCCACTCATTACATTGATCTCAAAAAAGCGAAACCAGTCCGCATCGGTAATCTCGGCGAATGGCTTCGGCTCGAATATACCCACATTGTTTACCAGGACGTCTACTGCAGGCAGTTTCGCAATCACCGCCTCCGCGCCAGCTGAACCCGAAAAGTCCGCCGCAATGCCATCGACGTTGGCGGCTGCAGCCTGCGACCGGATTGTCGCAATCGCCGCATCCACACGCTCCTGCGTCCGTCCGTTCACGTAGACATGGGCGCCTTCGCTCGCGAGCGATCGGGCAATCGCAAAGCCGATCCCTGCCGTCGATCCCGTCACCAGTGCTACTTTACCAGTGAGTTTCAGATCCACATCATCCTCCAAAGAAAGCCAGTCATCTTTTTGATTCACAACCGATCCCATACGGCTCTGACCGGAAGACGATGACGAGGCAGGCGTCGACGTTGTAACGGCGGATCACAGAGCGGGGCTCACCTCGTTACGGTACAAGCCGTACGTCCGAAAAGACAAAGCCTTCGCGCTCGACCACTTCCCTGCTTTCGAGTCGTATTGCTTCACAAAACATTGGCCCCTCGTAGATGCAAGTGTGGAACTCGACGTTTTCCCACACGGATCGATCCCGGCAGGCAGCTCGTGCAGGTGCCCGACTTGTGGGCGACCCGCACGCCGGCTGGTAGATCACCTTCCAGACGCGTTGTCCGCACTTCCGGTGTCATCCATCCTAAGAGCAGGTCCGGATGCTCTATCTCCGATGTGGAGAAAGGATTAGCGCACGCGATGAACGATATAGGGCTCATACCGCTCCCAGATGGACGCCGGATCGCAATTGCCGTGTTCGTTACGGATTCGACCGCAGACCAAGTCGCTTGCGAACAGGTTATCGCCCGCATCGCCAGGGCCGTCTATGATGCGAGTCTGAAAAGTACACGTTCCACCAGGTAACTCCACCGCTCGAGCAGAGCTACTCATGCCCTGAAGCAGGCGACCTGCCTGCTACACTTCGCAACAATCCAAATCGCTGGTTGCTGAGTCTAATGCACCATGCGAGCAAAACGTCTAATCGGATTCATTGCAATCATTCAGTCGGTTCTGTTCTTGACGCATCTGCTCCTCTATAAGACTTGGACATTTTCGTCAGCAGGTCATGAAACACCTGGAACGCTCTGGACCAAACTGCCCCTCGGATTCCTATCGGTGAGCTTTGTCGTCGCTTCGCTACTCGCCTTTCGCTACACCAATGCTGCTCTACGCGCGTTTTACAGGGTTGCTGCCGTTTGGTTGGGCGTGCTGTCTTTCCTCTTCATTGCCGCGGTTTCCTCCTGGATTATCTTCGGACTTGCACGGCTTGCGGGGCTGGACCTGAATTTTCATCGTACCGTGGAGTTATTGTTCGGGGCGGCGGCCGTGGCTGGACTCTACGGGGTCTTCAACGCTAGCTGGACCCGGATCACCCGGTTGCCACTCACATGCTGGAAGCCGGCGCCGACCTGCGCACCATCCAGAGAGCATGCTCGCACATGCAAGGGCGTCGTCCGCCCAAAAAGCTGTTCAAGTCCTCTTCATACGACGCCTGCTTACGCATGGCAGAAGGCAATTCTGCCATCAAAGCCGCTCTCATTACTCTGTCGGTCGAGCTTTGCGCCCAAAACACTCCCAATCAGTCAGGCGACGCCATTGAAAATGCATAGGTAGATCACCGCGTCCGTCGCAAACACCAGCGACTTACTTCAAACGACCCTATCGTTTCTCGGTACCTATCAGGTGAAACCTCCCACAAGACTTGGGGATAGCTTCCGGAGCCGGCTGTCGGTGTGGGTTGCTGTTCGACAGCCGATGAGTCGCACGCCGGACCGCTTGTCCGAAGCTTCGTGCCAATGATGCCAATGATTAGAAAATTGCGGCACCGGCGTCGTTAAGGTAGCTTTAAGGCAGCGGCCTCCGCGAGACACTTGGCGCCTTTACCGGCTTGGGCGCCGGACAAGAAAGAGCTTGGAACTCCAAGGTGGGCAGCATGAGGGTGGATGGGCATACAGGTTGCGCTGAATCACCGGACCCAGTACCGGTACGACAAAGCGGTCTCACTTGGTCCGCAGGTGATACAGTTGCGCCCCGCACCGCATTGCCGAACCCCGATACTCAGCTACTCGCTTAACGTCACTCCGGCCAGGCACATCCTCAATTGGCAGCTCGACCCTCACTACAATCATCTGGCACGCCTGCTTTTTCCGGACAAGACGAAGGAGTTTGTGGTTGATGTGGACCTCGTCGTGGAGCTTTCCTCGGTCAATCCCTTTGATTTCTTTCTGGAACCAGGATTCGAAGACTACCCGTTTCAATATTCTCCCGAGCTTGCTAAAGATCTCGAACCGTATCGCTCGGTCGATCAGGCCGGCCCGCGACTGCAGGCTTTTCTCGCGAACTTTTCAGGCGAGAAGCGTGGAACAATCGACTTTCTGGTCAACTTGAATCGAAGGGTGCGAGACGAAATCGGCTATGTGACGCGGCTGGATCCCGGGGTCCAGACATGCGAGCAGACTCTCGAACGGCGCTCGGGCTCCTGCCGTGATTCTGCGTGGTTTCTTGTGCAAATCCTCCGGCAACTCGGCATAGCGGCACGCTTTGTCTCCGGGTACCTGATACAGTTGGCGCCGGACGAGACAGCGCAGGAAGATCTGAACACTCCGCAACGCGACTCTGCGGATTTGCATGCGTGGGCGGAAGCGTATTTACCCGGCGCGGGCTGGATTGGGATGGACCCGACCTCGGGACTGTTCGCCAGCGAGGGTCACATTCCGCTCGTCTGCACCCCAAACGCTTCCCAGGCTGCACCCATAGGGGGCACGGTTGAGCCAGCCAAGGTGGACTTCGTCCACTCCATGTCGATTCGCCGCCTGAATGACGTCCCACGGACGACCCGACCTTTCACCGAGGAGGATTGGGTGCGGGTCGAGCAGGTTGCGCATCGCGTCGATGCGGATCTGGAGGCGCAGGATGTGCGGCTGACCATGGGGGGCGAGCCTACCTTCGTCGGGATCGACGAGCCCGAGAGCCCGCAATGGAATATCGATGCGCTGGGACCAATGAAGCGAATCCGCGGTTTGGCTCTCATCCAATGCCTGCGCGAGAAGATGGCGCCCGGCGCATTGCTTCACTATGGACAAGGCAAATGGTATCCGGGCGAGCCGTTGCCGCGTTGGGCCCTGGGCTGTTATTGGCGCCGCGACGGCGTCGCTGTCTGGGAGAATATCGATCTCATCGCTCGCGAAGATCGGGACTACGGATTTGGGTCGGCTGATGCTCTCGAGTTCATGGAAGCGCTAACCCGCCGCCTCGAAGTGAGCTCCGAAAATCTGCTGCCCGCCTACAACGCCGAAGCCGAGTTGTCCGATCCGGCAGGGTATATTTTGCCCATTCGGCGCCGGCAACCGGCGGGCCGGTTGTGCTGGTCGAGCCAGTTGTGGTTCCCTCGTCCGGAACGTCTACTGCTGTCGCCAGGGGATTCGCCCATAGGCTATCGCATACCGACCGAGTCGATGCCTTGGGTAGCGCCGGACGAGCTTGAATACGAGCACGATGACGCTCCCTTCGCGGATCGGGTCAAGCTCCCGTTAATCCGGACTCGCCGCATGGATCTCTTTCAGAGAAAACCGGTGGCCGATTCGCTGCCGGCTATCTCGAGCTCGGCTGAAACAGCGCTGGAGCTGGTCCGACCATCGCTGTGCGTGCAGGTCCGAGAAGGCCGCCTGCATGTGTCTCTGCCGTATGCGTCCAAACTCGCGGACTATCTGGATATGGTCGCCGCAGTCGAGGATACTTGCCAGTACCTGCAAAAACCGGTGTGGCTGGAGGGCTACGCTCCGCCTCCGGACCCGCGCCTGCGTTCCTTCAGCGTCACTCCCGATCCTGGTGTTCTGGAGGTGAACCTGCCGCCCGCCAGCAATTGGAACGAACTCGAGAAGATCTACACCTTACTCTCCGAGGAAGCGCGCCGTAATCGGTTGACCGCGGAAAAATTCGACTACGACGGCAGCCATATCGGCACTGGCGGCGGCAGCCATATCGTCGTAGGCGGGGCGACCGTGATGGACAGCCCCCTCCTGCGCCGCCCTGATCTTCTGCGCAGCATGCTGGCGTTCTGGCAGAACCACCCATCGCTGTCTTATCTGTTTTCCGGAAGGTATGTCGGCCCGACGAGCCAGCATCCGCGGGTGGACGAAGCGCGAATGGACGCTCTGTACGAACTGGAGGTTGCCTTCAGCCAGTTGCCTTCGAGCGACTGCCCCCCGTTTGTTGTGGATGGATTGTTCCGCAACCTGCTTGTCGATGTCACGGGAAACTCGCATCGTGCCGAATTCTGCGTCGACAAGCTTTATCCGCCGGAAGGTCGCGGGTTGCGCCTTGGCTTGCTGGAGTTGCGTGCCTTCGAAATGGCTCCGCACGTCAGAATGGGTCTTGCCAAGATGTTGCTGATCCGCGCCTTGGTCTCGATGTTTTGGAAACGGCCATTCGAAGGCAGCCTCGTGCGCTGGGGCACAGCCCTTCATGACCGTTTCATGCTGCCTCATTTTGTCAGGCGCGACTTTTTCGATGTGCTGACCCAGTTGCGCCGGTCCGGCTACAACTTCGAGGAGAAATGGTTTGCGTCGCACTTGGAATTTCGCTTTCCGAAGATCGGGGCGATCGCCGTTGACGGGGTCGAGCTCGAGTTGCGTAAGGCCCTCGAGCCGTGGAACGTGCTCGCGGAAGATTCGACTTCAGGCCGAACGGTTCGCAGTGTGGACTCATCGCTAGAGCGGATACAGGTGAAGGTCTCCGGCTTCACGACGGAATCCCGTTACGTGGTTGCATGTAATGGTCGTACGGTGCCGCTCCATCCCGCCGGCGAGTTTGGAGAGGCGGTCGCAGGCGTACGGTATCGCGCCCGACGGTTGTCGGAGGAGTTGCAGCCCACAATTCCCGTGCATGCGCCGCTCGTCTTTGACATTATCGACCGGTGGAATGAGCGTTCGATCGCACGATGCATCTACCACGTGGGTCCACCCGATGGCCGCATATATCCTGGCAGGCCACTCAACGCCAAGGAGGCGGAAGACCGGCGTATGGAGCGCTTTCAAAAGTGCGACCCGGTGCACGGCACGATGGCGCCGCCCGCGGAAGAAACCCACCCGACCTTCCCGACGACTCTAGACCTGCGATTACCGGCGCCCCGAAACAGCGCCGGCATCGCGAAGCCGGAGATTGTCCCATGACCGGGGATCTTTATCAGACTCCGTTCCGCTACGGACCCTCCTACGACGAACTGTCGGCCGATGGCGTGACTCCCCGGCCCCACTGGGCCCACCTGATGGAGTCGCTACGGGCGATCGGCCCCGAGGAGCTGGGACGACGCTGGACCCGTGCCGAGCGTCGCATTCGCGAGAACGGCATCACCTACAACATTTACAGCGATCCTCTCGGGGCAAATCGACCTTGGACGATCGATATCATTCCGCTACTGATTCCGGCGGATGAGTGGCGCTACATCGAAGCGGGCATCATTCAGCGCGCCGAGTTGCTGAACCGGCTCCTCGAAAATCTCTACGGATCGCAGGACCTCGTGGCGCGTGGCGTCTTCCCGGCAGCGCTACTTTTCGCGAACCCCTCATTCCTTCGGCCGCTGGTGGGTGTGCGGGTTCCCGCCCACAGCTATCTGCATATGCTGGCCATCGACCTTGCACGTTCGCCCGACGGCCAGTGGTGGGTGCTGGCCGATCGCGCACAAGCGCCTTCGGGCAGTGGCTACGCACTGGAGAACCGCACCATTGTCTCCGATGTCCTGCCGGATCTATTTCGGACCTCGAACGTATTGCGCCTCGCTCCTTTCTTCCGTGCGCAACGCGAAGCGCTTACCAGCCTTGCCCAGTGCGATAATCCGCGAATCGTACTGCTCACCCCCGGGCCCTTCAACGAGACCTACTTCGAGCACTCTTATATCGCACGCTACCTGGGATTCGCTTTGGTCGGAGGAGCCGATCTTACGGTGCGCGATCGGCGCGTATATCTAAAGACTGTCGATGGATTGGAGCAAGTCGATGTCATCTTGCGCCGCGTGGACGATAGCTTTTGCGATCCTCTGGAATTGCGCGGCGATTCGCTTCTGGGTGTGCCCGGTTTGGTCGACGCCATCGTCGCGGGAAACGTGAAGGTGGCAAATGCACTGGGAAGCGGCCTGATTGAGACGGCCGCAGTCATGCCCTTTCTCCCCGGCCTCGCCAGGCACCTGCTTGACGAGGATCTCAAGCTTCCATCCGTCGCGACCTGGTGGTGCGGGCAGCCCTACGCCCTGGACTGGGTGCTCAACCATCTCGATTCCGTAGTCGTAAAACCGGCGTTTCCATCTCGCGGCATGGAACCGGTGTTTGGGGCCGAGCTACCGCATACTGAAAAGGGAAAGTTTGCCGAGCAATTGCGGGCCCGCCCGCACGAGTATGTGGCGCAGGAGCAGATCGCTTTGTCCACTGCGCCGGTGTGGGACAACGGATCCCTCAACTCGCGCAGTGTGGTGCTGCGCACCTACGTGCTCAACACCGGCAGCCGGTGGCTCGCGATTCCGGGAGGATTAGTGCGTGTTGCCGATGCCGATGGACCCGTCGTCTCGATGCAGCGCGGCGGTCACAGCAAGGACGCATGGGTCCTCTGGGACAGCCCCGTTGATACCTTCAGTATGTTGCGCCCGCGCAGTGAACCACTGGAATTGCACCGTGTCTCGCCGGCTGTGCCCAGCAGTGTAGCCGACAATGCCTTCTGGTTGGGTCGATATGCCGAACGGGCCGAAAACATAGCCCGGATCTTGCGCTCCTTGGTCCCTCGCGTGCGCCGCGCCGGGGAGGCGGAGCTTCGTTGCCTCGTCCGGCTTCACAGTTGCCTGGAGTCACGGCACAGCAAGCTGCCAAAGGCTAAGAACCGGCAGCCGACTTCGCTTGAACTGGAACAGGAATTGATCTCCGTAATGAACGATGCGAAGCGAGCGGACAGCCTGACTTCAACATTGTCAGAGGTCTCCCGGATTGGCGGCAGTGTTCGCGAACGGTTGTCGGCCGACATGATGTTCCTCATCGGCCAGTTGCGCGACGCGGTGCAGTTCGAGCATGGCACGCAGTTCCTCGAGTTTCCAGTGATGCTGACCGCATGTTTGGAACTGCTCTCCGCATTTTCAGGGATGGAGCACGAAAATATCAACCGCGGATTAGGCTGGTCGTTCATGAGCATCGGACGGCGTCTCGAGCGCGCCATCTATCTCACGCGGGAACTGCGCGAGATCACCACACCGCTCTCTGAGCAGGATTGGTTGCTTCTGGAATGCTTGCTGGAAGTCGGAGACAGCTCCATGACTTACCGGATGCGCTACTACACAACCCTGCAGCCCGTTGCTGTGCTGGATGTACTATTGGCAGACGAAACCAATCCACGGTCATTGGTCTTTCAACTGAACCGCCTCGTGGATCAATATCAGAGGCTTCCCCGGCTCCTGCCCGATGACTTGCAGGCGATGCGCAACACGCTGGCATCGTTGCGCAGTTTCGATTTGCGGGACTTAAAGTATCCGTTGCCAGGCGCTGCGACGATGGCGAATGGTTCCGATGAACTCTTCCGGCTTGAGCGGTTTCTCAGAGAGCTCGAACGATTGCTGCCTTCCTGGTCGAATAGCATATCGAGCAGGTATTTTAGTCATGCTCGCACCCTGCCCATCAGCATAGGTCAATGATCTATCGAATCGTTCACCGAACCACCTACAAATACAAGTATCCGGTCTCGGTCGGAAACCATGTGGCGTGCCTGAAGCCGAAGTCTTTGCCGCATCAACAGGTGGCGTGGAGTGAGCTGCAAATTCAACCAACGCCGGCAACGCGCACTGAGCGGACCGACTATTTTGGGAACCTTCTCTGTTTTTTCACCATTCAAGAGCCGCACAAGGAATTGGTGGTAGAGGCGCGAAGCGAAGTAAAGGTAGAAGCGAATGCGACGTCCTTGCTGCAACACTCGTTCCCTTGGGAAGATGCAGCAAGATCACTCCCCGACGATTGCAGCCCTGCGGGGCTGGAAGCCTACCAGTTTGGATTTGAGTCGCCGCGTATTCGCGTCCGGCCTGAGTTCGCCGCTTATGCGCTTCAGTCATTTACGCCTGGTCGTTCAATGCCGGAGGCGCTTCTAGATCTAACAGCACGCATACACAAGGACTTTCGCTTCGATTCGAAAGTGACCAACGTCCGGACCCCCACCGAACAGGTCTTTCGGAAGCGGCGGGGCGTGTGCCAGGATTTTGCCCACTTGCAAATCGCCTGCCTCCGCTCCCTGAATCTCGCAGCCCGTTACGTAAGCGGATACCTCCGAACCTATCCGCCTCCCGGAAAACCCAGGCTTGTGGGCGCCGATGCATCCCACGCCTGGGTGTCTGCTTATTCTCCGGGAATCGGCTGGATTGACGTGGATCCCACGAACAACGTTGTCCCCTCAAACGGCCACGTAACACTTGCCTGGGGCCGGGACTACGGCGACGTAAGCCCTCTACACGGTTTAATTCTAGGCGGTGGAGCACACATCCTGAAGGTTGCAGTTGACATGGAACCGCTGAGTTCCTAAAACCTATCTGGTTCTGTTGACATCCTGAGTTCCACCTAGGCTGTGCCCCGGGGTCAACGAGGACCGACGGTGAGCTTTCCTTGGGGCGGTCGCCGCCTCAGCGAGCACCAGCGACAGCACGGCGAATGTCAGGATCAGCGTCGAGGTGAAACTAGAATCGATGGTCGATGCCCCGATGAGCTGGTTCAAGGTGAGCACATAGGCGACCGGCAAGTCTTTATCGAGTGACTGAACAACCTGCTGCACCGGAATCGCCAGCGAGGTGACGTCGCGCTGCGAACGCACGACGATCACAGCACGTTCGTTGTAGCTACTGCCCATGGGGAAATACATGGTTGGTTGAGGTGGCATCGAAATGAGGTATCGCGTGTCACCCACGACGCCGACGATTTCATACGGTCGCGGATTGTTGTCCCCGGCTATGTCAACCACCAGATGCTTACCGACTGGGTCTTCTTTGGGAAAGAACGAGTCGGCGGCAAGTTGACTGATGATCACTTTGTCAGCCCGGTCAAGCCACTCCTGACTCGTAAAGGTGCGTCCGCGAACGATAGGAATTTGCAGGCTGGCGAAGTACAGGGGATCAGCGAAGCGGCGGCGCACGATCTGCATTTGTCCCTTGGGCAACGGAGGATGCTCGGGAATGGTGGCGAGGTTGTCGCCGCCGTATCCCTGACCAGGAACGACATTCACCATCGCGGCTGTCGAAACTCCGGGAAGTGCACGCACGCGAGCCAAGAGGTGCTCGAAGAACTGCGTGCGTTGCGCCGTCCCATGATACTTGGCATCAGGAAGGCTCAGGCGCATGGTGAGAACATTGTCGGTCGCGCAACCCATGTCCGATGAACGCAGCTTTTGGTAGCTCCTCAGTAGCAACCCGGCGCCGATAAGCAGCACCACTGTCAGGGCAACTTCGAGCGAGAGCAGCAGCTTGCGGAGCCGTGTCTTGCCTTGTCCTCCGGCGTGCGATCGCGACGATTCCTGGAGCACTCCCGGGACGCCTCTGCCGCCTTTGCTCAGCGCAGGAATCAAACCTGCCAGCAGCGCGCTCAGGAGCGTGACCCCAACAGTAAAAGCGATCGCCACCCAGTCCATCCGGATGACCTCTTCGCGGGCGATATCTTGTCGGACCCAACTAACCAGTGAATGGCGAAATAGGCGAAGACCAGGCCGAGCGAGCCTCCAACGGCGGCAAGCAGCAGGGTTTCGCTGAGTTGCTCGCGGATGAGACGCCACCGGCTGCCGCCGAGGGCCGCGCGGATTGCGACTTCCTTGCGGCGCGAGGCAGCGCGAGCAATCAGCAGGTTGGCAACGTTGAGGCAGGCAATCAGCAGGACGCAACTGGTTGCCGCCAGCAGCACGTAGAGTGTGAGCGTGAGAGCAACGCACCTGTTTTATTGAGGGTTATTGTGGTGAAGTGTTGGCATGAGTATTGGCGTGTGACGATCGACAACCCGCCGATCAACGTCATGGGCCCGGAAATGGTCCAGGAATTCCAGGAGGTCATCGACGCTCTCGAGGCCGATGAGCATGTCAGGGTCGTGGTCTTCGACAGCGCGGTCGAGGGCTACTTCCTGAATCACTCCGATTTCACGGCCAAGCTTGAGGACCTGACCTCACTGCCGGACGGTCCCACGGGCTTGCCGCCCTGGCCGGACTTTCTCGTGCGTCTGACCCGATTGCCAGTCGCCTCCATCGCCCTCATCCGCGGCCGTGCGACCGGCAACGGCAGCGAGATCACGCTGGCCTGCGACATGAGTTTTGCCAGCCGCGAGAAGGCCATCCTCTCGCAATGGGAGGTGGGCGTAGGCATGGTCGCCGGCGGCGGTCCCATGGCCCGGCTGCCCCAACTCATCGGCCGAAACCGCGCCCTCGAAGTGCTCTTGAGCTCGAAAGACATCAGGGGTGAGCAGGCCGAGGCCTACGGCTATGTGAATCGTGCCCTCCCTGACGCCGAACTCGACGCCTTCGTAGAGGCCCTCGCGACCCGGATCGCCAAGTTCGACAAGTGGGCGATCGCCAACACCAAGCGCCTGGTCAACACCAGCCTGCGGCCGGACGTCGAGCTCGACGCCGGGTGGGATGCGTGCATCGCTTCGCTCGGTGGACCCGCCGCCCAGAATGGGATCAAAGAGCTGATGGCACAGGCTTCCACAAGCCGGGGGACGTCGAAAATCGGCTCGGATACTACCTGAGCCAAATCGCACGCTAGGCCGGTGCCGTGATCATTCTTCTTGGCAACACGCCCCATTTCCTAGGCCTGACGTCAAGAGAAAGGAAATTTTGGATTCACGAAGGAGGCCGCGACATCCGTACAATCCAATACCTGTGAGGCACTATGACGAAAACGACGAGCTTTCAAATGGATATTCGCCCGCTCTTTACACAGCGAGACATTCAAGGTATGAGCAAGGCGTTCAACTTGGGGAGTTACGATGACGTCAAAAAGAACGCTGGCGCCATCTACGATCGCATTCGTGGAATCGGCGGCGCCGTAATGCCGCCCCCACCACCAAGAGGAGAAGGTCCTTGGCAGCAATCTCAGATCGACCTATTCGCCAAGTGGATGGCGGACGGGTTCCAGCCTTAGTCGGCCCCCAAACGCCCAGGGCTGCTTCCAGGCTTATTCGCTTCGTGTCAAATTGAGGGCTCAAGATGAACGATCAACAAAAGACGGAGCAGTTTTCTCGAGCGCGAGATCAAGAGATCCGCGCGGCACTGGATCAGCATTGGGCCGCGTCCGATGCCAACGATTTTGTGACTGAGCACCTCATCTATCACGAAGACGTGGTGCTCGAATACCCGCAATCAGGCGAGCGAACCCGCGGTCGAAGCAACATACAGAACCAACGCGCTAGTCAGCCGAGCAAAAAGCGCTTTGCTGTCCGACGAATCGTTGGCAGCGGTGATCTTTGGGTCACCGAATTCATCCTGACCTATGACGGCAAGCCGTCTTACACCGTCAGCATCATGGAGTTCAAGGGCGACAAGGTTGCGCGCGAAACGCAGTACTTCGCGGATCCATTCCCGGCTCCCGCATTTCGCGCTCAATGGGTCGAGCGGATGGACACATAACATCGAGGCGCCTGCGGCACCAGGCCACCATCTCGATCCCTCGAATCAGAACGGAAAAGACAGCCCGAAGAAATTCGCACTGACGTCGAAAGGAGTACCAAATGGACGGCTCAAATGGACCGAAAGAGAGCACGCGCGCGACCGCGCCTGTCGCCTTGAGCACGCTTAGTGTGAACGTTTTTACCGCCCCGGGAAAGGCTATGGTCGGCGAGCGGCCAAAGCCCTTCGGCGAAGCGCTCGGCTTTGACCCGATCACGTCGACTTTAATCTTCGGCGAGCACGACGCGGTGCTGGTAGACGCAATGACGACGGTGGCCGAGGCCGAGGCTCTCGCGGATTGGGTCGCTCTGCACAACCGCAACTTGGAGACCATCTATATAACGCACGCCCATTTCGACCACTTCTACGGTCTGAGCATGCTGCTCGACCGTTTCCCGGGCGCTCGGGCGATAGCAACGCCCAAGACGGTGAACGCCATGCAGATCTCTTTCACTCCCCTGGTGGAGCGGTTAGCCCGCCGGTTGTTTCCTGGGCAAGTGGCCACTAAGCTGGTTGCACCTGAGCCCTATGAGCACGACACGTTCACTCTCGAGGGCCACGAATTGCGCATCATTGAGCAGGGCCACACCGATAGTGCCGATACGACGTCTCTACACGTTCCATCGATCGACCTGGTCGTCGCTGGCGACGTTGTGTACAACCAATGCCACATGTACGTCGGCGACACCACCCCCGAGAGCCGAAAGAATTGGATCGCGGCGCTGGACCGGTTAGCGGCGCTGAACCCGGCGATTGTCGTCGCCGGTCACAAGAAGCCTGGAGCGCCCGACTCTCCCTCGACGATCCAAGACACCAAGTGTTACTTGCAGGACTTCGATCGGGTGCAGAAAACCGCGACCTCCGACCGGGCGCTGTTCGATCAGATGACGGCGCTATACCCGGATTGGGTAGCCAATCAGTCGTGGTTGATGTTTGGATTCCCGCAGCCATAACCCCAGAATCAGCGGATGAGCAATGTATTGAAAGGAGCCGTCAATGAGCACCGTACAAATCGAACAAAAGAGCTATGAGATGCCCCCGCGAGAGGGGATCAGCATCGCGCATTTTCTCACCGTCGCCGATATCAACCGATCGGCTCACTACTACGAAAAGGTTTTCGGCGCTCGCATTCTGAGCCTGGGTGACGGCAACGCGCCTGCGTACCTTCAGCTTGCGAATATCTGGATGATTCTGAACGTTGGGGGCGGGCCGACCCCGGATAAGCCGACGGTAACTCTCAGCGTCCCCGACCCTAATCACATCAACAGCTTTATGAATTTCCGCGTTGCGGATATTCAAGCGTGCTATGAATCCTGGAAAAGTCGAGGGGCCGAGTTCATCACAGCGCCGATTCCCAAGTACGGCGAGATACGCTGCTACATCCGCGATCCTGACGGTTACATTATCGAGGTCGGACAGAGCACCGAGCTCAAGTACGGTTAGCGCTCGGCCCGGATGGGACGCGGATTTAAGCGCTTGCGGATGTCCGCTTAGTGCCGGCCCATTGGCGCGAACGACACAACCCCGTCCGGCCGCGGTTAGCAGAGAAGTCGAATTTGCAGAAGTTGAATTGCACGACACTGGGTATGGTTAGAACACACACTCGGTCGGAGAGGGCAGGAGAGATGGATTGGAAGCGGTTAGTCCAGTTTGCGCTGCTGGGTAGCGGCGATTTGGAACAATATGCCATCCTGCTCGTACGCATTTCGATCGGGCTGTTCTTCGCCATCTCCGGGGCAAACAAATTGTTTGTCGCCGGCGGCACGAAGCCCGTTTACGACACGCTCATTAAGGCCAAAGTACCGTTTCCCCGTCAGACGGCTTACTTCGTGTCGGGTGTCGAGTTCGTTGGCGGGTCGTTGGTGGCCGTAGGGTTTCTTTCGAGTCCGGCCTGCGTGGCTTTGTTGATCGATATGATTGTCGCCACCCTGACCGAGGCGATTTTCACCATGCCTAAAGGAGTTTCAGGCCTTAGCTGGCTCGACGATTTCCTCTACCTTCCGGAAGTTTTGTACGTGCTCTTCTTTATCTGGCTGATCTGCTCGGGTCCGGGAAAGTTCAGTGTCGATTACTGGCTCGCTGGCAAGTTACTGAGGTGATCGATCGGCGAAGCAGCTTGTTGCTCGACAAGAGCTTGATGGTCATTACCAGCTGTGAATCATCTTCGTCTTACTATCCACGCCCACGTGCGCCTTCATCCCGAAGCACCACTGCTTGCCCTTCCTGGTTTGGTGCATCGCAGGGTCGCGCTTCTGCTCGCGATTCTTGGTCGAACTGGGAGCATGAATGATGGTCGCATCGACGATGGTTCCGGTCGTGATCTGCACTCCCCGGCTCTGCAAATACAGATTCACTGTCTGCAGAATCTCCCCGCCCAGGCCGTGCTCTTCCAGCAGGTGACGGAACTTGCACACCGTGGTCTCGTCCGGCACTGGCTCCCGTCCCAGATCGATGCCCACTAATTGCCGCATCACCACCGAGTCGTACAGCGCCTCTTCGGCTGAGCGAAGCGTTGGCGGCCAGCATCAAATTTTGAATCAATGCATCGAATACTAATTAAATCCCCGAACGAATTCGTGAAGAAATCGTACGACGTCGTTGAATAGGCGGAATTCCATTCAGCCAGCTCGCGAGGCGGGTAGCCTCGCAAACAGAAGGCCCACAACAGTCCTTGTGAACTTTGTCCAGGAGTACGGTGCGCTCGGCGCTGTTGTAAATCTCCGCGACGCTCTTCCGCTCTAGTCTCATGAGTCATAAATAGCTTGTATATTACTTCCAGATGTTATAGGGTGAGACATGCAATCTCACCGGGGACGTCGGAAAAAACGGGAACTGGTCGTGACGGAAGCGCAGAGATCCGAATTGCAGCAGTTGGCACGGCAGTCGCGCAGCCGCCGTTCCGTGGCGTTTCGCGCGCGCATCCTTCTGAGTTGTGCGAACGGTTTGAGCAATGCCGCGGTCGCCCGGAAACTGCGCACCACAGGCTTCACCGTAGGCTTCTGGCGCAATCGCTTTATTGCCCAAGGGGTGGCCGGATTGGGCGACGAGCCGCGTCCCGGTGCACCGCGCCAGATCGGCGATGAGGAGATCGAACGGGTGGTACGTTTGACGCTGGAAAAGACGCCGAAGGGAGCGACCCACTGGTCGACTCGTATGTTGGCGGCCCGCACCGGGTTCAGCCAGTCGAGCATCAGCCGCATCTGGCGGGCCTTTGGACTGAAGCCGCACCGCAGCGAGAGTTTCCAGCTCTCGGCCGACCCTCTGCTGATTGACAAGGTGCGCGACATCGTTGGGCTGTATCTGAATCCGCCCGAGCACGCCATGGTGCTGGCGGTCGACGAGAAGTCGCAGATCCAGGCTCTCAGCCGCAGCCAACCGGTGCTGCCCCTGCGGGTGGGGCAACTGGAGCGGCGTACGCACGACTATCAGCGGCACGGCGTGACCAGCCTGTTTGCCGCTCTGAATGTGGCCAGTGGACGCGTGCTCGGCAAGTGCTATGCTCGCCACCGGGCGGTGGAGTTCCTGGATTTTCTAAAGCGCATCGAGGCTGCGGTTCCGGCAGAGCTGGAGCTTCATCTGGTACTGGACAACTACGGAACGCACAAGGCAGCCCGGGTCCGCCAGTGGTTGCAGAAAAGGCCGCGGTACCACCTGCACTTCACGCCCACCCATGGTTCCTGGCTCAATCAAGTGGAACGCTGGTTTGCGCTGCTCACGCAACGGCAGAATAAGCGCGGCTCGCACACCAGTGTGCGGGAATTGGAGGATGCTATCTCCGAATTCATCGCGGTGCACAACCAAAATCCCAAGCCCTTCGTCTGGACCAAAAGCGCCGATCAGATCCTGGCTTCGATTGCCCGCTTCGCTTCCGCGACGCTGGCTGCACAAGACCCACGTACTTATTCAAGAAATCAATGACTCAGGAGACTAGAGCCCCGACCTCCGACTCCTGATAGCCGTTCCTGTCTGTGTACAGGTAAACCTCCGCGTCTGGGCCGATGGTATGAGACAAGCCATTCGCCCAACAGTGGTCACGAGCCTCGCATTCCGCGTCAAGCAAAGCGCTGTAGCTGAGTTCGGCGCAGTTTTTCGTGAGTAGTCGCACGACAACGTCGTCATTCGGTTCGACGGCGGATCGCCCAATCGCCGCATCAGCTCATGCCACGAAGCGCGGAACGCCTGAGATATTTTGCCGATCGCATATGATGCTGATTGAAGGTCCTGGCAGCCGACGCCGACAGCTGACGTACGTTGGCTGCAGTAGGTCACGATCCGTAATCGGGTCTCAGCGGTCGGGTCTGCCTATACCCTGCTGGCCACCGAAAAGGATAGAGATCACGCCGATATACCCTCGATTTGGATCGTAGGAAAACTGCGGCGCCACTTGCAGGACGGTATCGCCGCCTACCAATTTGATCGCCTGTTGCCAAAAAGGCGAAATAAACGGCGTCACCCCCCACTGGTGCTTGGTTGCGTCAAAGTCGAAGGTTGTGCCGGTCGCGATGCCGAAATCCGTGTCCCAATCCGCCCCCAAGGCATCGGAGATGTGGTACTTGAAGAGGTTCAGTTGGGGCTGGATCTGGACGTGGGGTGATGCCAGGAATGCTCCCAATTGCAGCGTTGGCTCTCCCAACCAGTTGAAGCGCCGATACCAGGCCGGGGTCTCTTTCAAGGCCGGTTCGTCATAGCGCCAATCTCTCCCGATGTACCACCGCGGAAAACCGATTTGGCCAAAGATCCCGACGTAAGGGTCGCCGGTTTGAGCATTAAACAGGGGGATGTTGACCGCAGGCCCGAAGCCGATTTGTGCCGTAGGGTCTTGAATTGGGTTGTCCTTGCCCGTGTCGGTTAGGGGTACGGTGAGCTTGTCGGCGTCGAGCCAGTAGCCTGGCATGGGTGTCCGCCGAAGAATGAAGGGAGCGCCCGACTCCCATGGGCGGCTTGGGTCGAACTTGTGCGGATCCAGACCAAACTGCCACTGATACTTCTCCGGGGGCTTCAAAAGTCCCGGAGGCGCCGGTTGCCACGGCGCTGGCGGCGACCACAGCAACGGGTGCCGCTCCCCTCGCGGTACGTATTCCGGGCATCGATCTGGATGAAGAACGATTTCGTAGTCATATTGCCAGCCCACAGGCGGCAAAGGGCAAACCGGAGGCGCAACACCGCCGGGAATCTTGTAAACGTTGGGCCAGGCCCAACCCGCTTCACGCTTACCGGCGGTTGGTGGGACCTCTTGTCGGGCGACCCCAACTGCGCTGCCTCCGCCGACGCTAATCGCCGCGAGGCTCGGAGTCGAACACTGCGCGGACCCACCCTCGCAAGCACACGAGTGGGATTGTGCCTCCGGCGACGAGAGGCTACTGCTGAACTCAGCCGCCGCCCGGTTGGCTGCCTGCTCAAGTCCGCTGCCGGTATTGAAAGATGCAGGCGCGTCTCCCCCGCGAGACTGCTGAACCACGTGAGCTAACTCGTGGGCCAAGAGGTGTTTTCCTTGCTTCGACTGGGAATCGAAGCTCCCAGCGCCGAAGACCACGTCATTTCCGACTGTGTAAGCCACGGCATTCAACGCGCCGGCGGACTGGGCGGCGCGATCGCTGGCGTGCACGCGCACCTTGCCGAAGTCCTGCCCGAAGCGCTCCTCAAACGACGAGCGCAGTCTCGACGGCAAAGGACGGCCATCTCCACCAGGCACTACCTCCTGGTAGTTGGACTTGGGATGTAGGAGATTCTCCACCGCACGATTCCCGGCCTGCCTTTGCAGCCTCAGGATCTGGGCGGCTGGCCCTCGGGTTGGCTTCGAGGTCTTCACGGCGCTGTGATCGGCCGGGACCGCACTCTCTACTTGTTGCGACGTCTCGATGCTTCTTGAAGGAAAATGACATCGTAGTTTCCTGAATCAGGAGTTGTTGCTCACCAAGTTTTTAGCGTGTGCGACGAGCACTTCCGCTGTGTTTGCAGACACGCCCCTCAGCGCTTGCGATACAACTTTGGGATCGGCCGCGGCCAGGTCATTTGCTGTGTTGATGTGGGCGAGCTGCAACTGTTGAGCTCGCGCTACCCCAATACCCACGACCGCCGTCAATGGAACTTCCGTAAGCGGCGCAGCTAGCGTTGAAGGCGTCGCGGCTGTAAGGGGTGGGACAACGCGCACTCGCAACGGCTGTGCCGCAGCCACCACCGTGCCACCTCCCTGGACCATCTGGTTTCCGCACGTGGGGCACTGGGCCACTGTCATGGGGCGGCCGCTCGGCGAGGTTGCCGCAGTCGCGTTCGTCATCGTACTTTGCGACTGACAGCATGAACAATAGCAGGAGTTCGAGGCCTGCTGCCCGGGTTGCTGTCCCGGCGCCGTCGGCGGACACAATCCGGCCGCAGGTACGGAAGGCGGTGCCGGGGGTGCAGTATCGTAGCTGACCTGCGCCCCGGATACGCGAAGCTGTCCCGGCGCTTGCGCGACGAATGATACCGGAACGGAAACTGTCTTCGGCTGGCGCAGCGAGATCTCCTTCACCGCGAGCGAAGTGCCTGAAGGCAAGCTGATGTGGACCTCGGCCTGAGTCGCGCCCGTTGGAACTTGCCCCGCCAGGGGATGCGAATTGAATGTTGCCGGAGCTACGTCTTCACTCAGCGCACTCCCGATTGCGGTGCCCTGGCCATCGAGCCAGCGAACCTGGATTTGCGGCATGCTGCCCGCTGCAGACGCTGTCGCCTTTCCCGTGAAGTTGAGACTGAAGGCCTGTCCAGCCGTTACCGGCGCGTCTTGCACCAGTTCCGCCGAATTCGGCCCGGTGTTGCGAAGCAGCGCGTGCGAACCTGTGGCTGTCACCAACAAACCAGTTGCGGTGGCGGGAGAAAGTGTCCAACTATCGGGCGTGCCGGCCTTCTGTTGCGATGGTTTGCAGATCGCCGTTCACCAGGCCCTGCGGCCCGCCCATCAGCGATGGAGCGGCAATCACTGCATTTTCATCCGGCACGGTAAACCTGACCTCGGCAGCGGTCGCATTCGCCGGTGCGGTCAACCTGACGCTGGTTGGTATCAGTTGCACCTGTCCCTTCGTGCGCACTGCATTGAAACGAGCTACCCCGACGCCCCGCACGGATGAAAAACTGGATTGCGCCACATAGAGCGGAATGGGTACGCTGTCAGTCTTCACCCCTTCGCAGCTCTGCCCTCGCCAGAGTACCTCGGCCACAGCGTTCGCGTCGTTGGAGAGCCCTTCGAAGCTGAATTCATACGTGCAGCCCCCGGTAATCGGCGCAACTTGCGAGAGTGAGGCGGGCTGGAGCTGCTCGGTGCTGGCTGCGCTCGAACTTCCCTCCAGTAGCGCCACGATGTGCGCGTTCGATATCTCCGGGAGACATTGCAGGCTGACCAGCCCGGAAGTGATAAACCAATCGGCCGGGGTCCTCAATCCGATGGGCAAATACTGCAGGTCAGCCCCTTTGCTTGCGCCAATATAAAGCTCGTCTCCCAGCGGAGTCATGGCCAGCGACGTGATGCTGCTCGTTGTGGAAACAGAAATAGCTTGCACCACCGACCTGCTGGGCAAATCAACTACCACGATGGTGAGACCCGGACTATGGGGACTGCTCGCAACGTAGGCACGCTTGCTGTCTGGATCGACAGCAATGGCGGCGGAGTCGGACGACGTCACTCCCAGCGCCAGGGTAGTCACGTCCTTCGTCTGCGAGTTGATGATCGCCAGAGTACCGTTACTGTTTGCAACCAACACGCGACTGCCGTCGGGCGTAACGGCAAGGGCCAGCGACCCCACGCCGGTGACGGGTTGTCCATCCGAAACGAGCGTCTGGGGACTGAGGAAGGTGACCGCACCTTGGGGAGGAGTGCCTATGAGGCTTAATACAGAAACGGCACTGTTGTCAGCGGCCACGGCCTGAACGTTACCGTTGATTTTGGTTTGTAGCGACTGCAATCCCAGATCCAGCGAGCCGGAAAGGACGGCTTGCTCCAACACCGGGAGCTCGAAGCCGACGACGCTACTTTGAGTAGCCAGATAAACGCGGCTGCCATCCGGACTGAAAACGAGGTCGATGATTATTAAGGACGTGCTGGCCGATGAGCTGCCCAGGATGCGGGACTTTTGTAGGTCGATCAGGGCCAGTTGGCCGCCTCCCACGATCCACGCTTTGCTCCCGTCAGGATAGAGGCGGATGCTTTGCGGTCCAAAGTCCTTCGGAAGATCAATGGACTGATCGGTGGCCCGATTGCAGGCGACGTCAATCGTTTGCAGTGAATACAGGCCATCACCCACAACCAATGCTACATACGCATTTCTGTCGTCGGCAGAAACAGCCAGCGCCGCGGTGGTCTCGCTCGGCGGCATCCCCGTCACCGACGTAAGGTTGCCCGGATTGTTGCCAGTCAAGAGCCACTGCTCCAGACTGCCATTTGCCAGATGCTCGCCCGCTGAGCACGCCGGCGAAACTCCCTTCGTCAGGTAAGTGTTGAATTTCTCAGAAAGCTCGGGAAGATCCAGGGCGAAATCCACTCGACCGAGAGGTTGATACCGGTCTAGACTCACCCGCTGCGCTTGAGCGCCAGTACCGACCTGCAGTTCAATTGGCACCTGAAAGGTCGCGGGCACCTGGCGCAAACGGAACACGCCGGCGGGGGGACTCGCCGAAGCAGGGGCCGGAGTCTCTCTCCAGGAGAGGCCGCCATCCTGAGTGTGCTGCATAACAGGTGTTCCCGCTGTTGCCTGCAGCACCGCCCAATCTGCCTGGCCTTGCAGGCTTTGCACCACCAGCCAATATTTGGGAACCTGATCTTTTGCTTGTAAGTGGACTTCCTGGGCCAGAGGGATGTTGACCCAAACGGCCTGACCGTCGGGGCGGCTGGGAACGGTGATCTGCGCGGGAGGGCTTAGCAGAGAAGCTGAATCCGGCTTGCCGCCTAAATCAGGTCGTAAATCGACGGCGAGGACCGCGCCCGGAGGTTGCGGGGCAACCAGAAGATCAATCGAGGCGGCAGCGGTCACAGCATCTAGCGCAAAGAATTCCGCCTGCGAGTCGTTAGGCGCTACCGTAACGTTGCCTGCCGGCGAAACGTCTCCCGTGGGACCGTAGGCAATGCGAGTGTCATCGAACGCGCCGATGACTTTCGCCGTCGTCGCCGCCGGCACCACCTGGGCGTTGGTAGGCAGGTCCACGCTCAGCACTCCGGGGCTGGCATTAGGAACGCTGCTGTAATCAAACGGCAGCACGACCTCGCTCACTCCGTCAGGCATCATGCTGGCCTGCTGTAGGAATGTGACATCGAGCTTGGCATGCAGGCGGGCGATGGTGTCGGAATGGATGGTCAGTGGCACCGCATAGAATCCGTTGACCACCGGGGCACTCGCCAGATACACCTGCAGGACGCTAGCGAAGTCCGGCGAGGTGTCGGTCGCGCTCAGGTCCCCATTCCGACTCCAGAAAGGTCCCATCTTGCCTAGCCGCACGTTAATGTTGCTGGGAACGGTTCGAATCACGACATTGCTGACGTCTGCACTTCCAGCGGCGGTTGCGATTAGGCGGAACTTGGAAACCGTGAGACTGGGCAATGTGCCATCCGCAGGCAGAGAAAACGGCGAAGGATCGGTGGGCGTCTTGATCGCCCCCTGGGAATTAATCTCCACATATACGCCTCCCATGTCGATCTGAAGGGAAGCGCCGACCAGGCCGCTCTGGTTGAGCGAGACCAGCGTGCGCCGCTTGTGGAAGTCAATTTCCACATAGGGATTGGCACCACCGCCCGTGGCTTTGGTGGCGCCCCAATCGCCGTGGAGACCGCTAAAGTCGATCTCTTCCTGGAAGAGAACGCCCCCAGTCGCGCTCACCGGAGTCAGCGTGAGCGTGGCTTTGCTCACTTTGGCCCCGGCAGGCAGACTCGACCACGTCAGGACCTGGTCTCCCTCGAACGCGTCGTTGCTGCCATCGTACTTGTCAGTCAGCTTCATGGTTGGCTCGCACCACCTAGACTTTGAGCAGCACCATGATCTTCAACTCGTGGGTGTTTTCCGGAACCGAAAAACCACCTTGCGCGTTGAAATACGGCGGATAAACCGGATCAATCAAGAGCTTGATACCAACGGTATCGAAGTCGTGATGCTCGACCTGGATCTGGGTCGGCGCTACCGAGCCGTCAAATGAGTTGGGGGGAACAGGCTGTGCCAGGGGGGGCGTCGCGCCAACGGTAAGTGGTCCGCTCGTGGTAGTCTGCAGTTCTGGTCCGGCCGGATAGTTAATGGTTTTGCGGGGAATCATCTTGAACCAGATGTCGTCCCAATCGCCCCGGTCTTTCAATTGCTTCACACTGCGTTGCTCGCCGCAGCACTTCTCAAACCAGGGCGAATGGCAATATTGGTCAGAGTCGAACTCGTCGTTGGGCACTCCCCAGAAAGCGGTCCAGAAATCAGTCACCAGGTCGCCGAGAGCGGTGGTGTCGGTGTACTGCACTTTGTAGAGAGCCAGCATGTCGGAGAACAGCACGCGGAAGGGTTGCTGGTCTGACGGTTCAATGGTGGCCTTGATGGTCGTGCCGGCTGCAGTCTTGAGGCTTATTGTCCGTTCGCTGGTGTGATACAGAAAGAAGTTCACCCAGACCGGGTTGTTGTCATTCTCTCCCGTGGAACAGATTGCCTGGAAATAGTCGAGTTGGTAGACGTCCACCAGTGGAAAGCCCTTGAGCCCGTGCTTGAGGATCTTCTCTTTGCCCGTCTCCAGGCGGTTGAAGGAACGCATATAGCCCGTCCTTTGCGGAAGGATCTCTTCCGCCTGTTTCAGAATGCTTTGCGTCAACTGGTCAGGAGTCTGTCCGCCCAGCTGATCGGCGTTGGTAGCGTGATCCACGCTCTTGATATTGCCCAAGGCCGTTTGAATCTGTGAGCCGATGTCCTGCTTGATGTCCACTTGGACTTGGTTCCAGTTCTCCGCGGTGACGAGGTCGCCCGGATTCTGCGGAATGTATGGGGTTGGTGCGTTGCTTGCCATGTTGGTTTCGTCTCCTTGTTCTTGGAAGTCATGCTTCTTGTTCGGTTCGTTCCCTGGTGACCCGCGCCAATACGCCAGCAGCTTTTCCCTGCAGCACTCCAACCGGACGCGGTTTGAGAATCTGATTGGTTAGCGCCGGCATGGGGTCCTCGCCCGGTGACAGAATTTTTCCGGCAAAGACGGTTTGGCGGGCGTTTTCAAAGCGCGCTCCCTGATAGCCGATGGTGATGTCGAAGCGTCCGGGCGATGCCTTTCGCGCCGTCACCTGGATCGTGTTTCCCCATTTGCCCGCCACCAGAGCGGTGAGCTCGACGAAGCCCGGCACTCTCGGCTCTGACAGGTAGATTGCCGCTTTGTCGTTGTCGGTACCTCCACTCAGAGCTTGAGTGCGAGGGTGATGGAAGGGCATCGCCTGTGGATCCCATCCCAAGGGCACAAGCGGCACGCTGCTCGCCTCCACCAGGTGGGAGTGGCCTGTGATTCTCGTGACAATGTAATCGGGATCGCCCGCTGGTTCGGTGACCACGCCAGTGAAGACCTCGGGAGCGTCTCCGGGCTGAGCAAAGCGTGCCTGGTTAAAACGCGCCCCGAAATTCGCCGGCAGATCGGCAGGTAGATTCACCGCGAAAGCTCCCGGCTGATACGCGCTCCACTCTATCTTCACTTGTACGGGGGGACCAGTCGCCGCACCTGCGTAAACCGCCGTCTCTTGTTCCGGAGGCATGTAGTCGAAGCGGCTGACGTTGAAGACACCCTGCTCCAGGCAGGGACCTCCTGCGAACGTCGCATGGTCGAAGGTGTCCTGGTCGAACCGGGATGTGCTGGCGGCCAAGTAGCTCCAGTCCGAACGGCCCCGAGGCAACGCCAGCACGCCTGCTTTGTTGACGTCCTCCGCCGTCAAGA
The DNA here is from genome assembly GCA_963779555.1 of uncultured Acidobacteriaceae bacterium. Lineage (GTDB taxonomy): Bacteria > Acidobacteriota > Terriglobia > Terriglobales > Acidobacteriaceae > DASRAA01. The sequence continues at coordinate 110,882 of CAVZYS010000008.1, read as the reverse complement.
GTTGTGAGGGCCGGGCAAGCACCTGGAACGTTAAACCTTCCGGGGCCGATGTGCCGGACGCAACGGTGACTCCAGAGTAGCTTTCCGTGACAGCGCTGCCGTCGCCCGCGGTGCCTTGCACGGCAACGTCGAAGAGCAACCCGATGGTGTCCACCACCATGATTGGAGCGCTACCTTCGCCGGGAAAAGTCCTCCCCTGCACTAGGACAAGCTGGTCCACATAAGTTTCAAGGGCCACTCCGGGGCCGGCACGAAGACTGGCATGGGTTGCGTTGTTGCTATCCACCAGCACGTACCCTCCTGCTGAGGACCGGAGTTTGCCTGCCAGGCTGACGCCGCTTCCATCAGCCGAAATAGGAGCAGGGGCGGCTAACGCGGCAACGTTCACCATCACCGTGATGCTGCTGCCCTGCGCACCGCGCTGCCGTGCGCGCAGCCTGGTGATGTTCTGGCCTGCAGGATTGTTCAACTCCAGCGAGGCCCACGCCCCTGCGGCTCCGCCGCACAGATGCCAGGCGCCGCTGAATGGCACCACGGCCTGCGAACCTAGCCGCCCTGCGAGAATGCGCGACCCGGGCACAGGACGGCGCGTGCCATCGGCAGCGGTGATTTCCGCTCTGAGACCGACTGCACTATCTCGCCACACGCGGAGCACGCCTCCGGCCGGCACGGCGTCAAGCACACGAATGCGATTGCCAAGTGTGCGGTCCACCAATTCCGCGCCCGCCACTCCTTGCGGCGCGGTGATCTGGATTTTCAGCTCGGAATCGGCGGCGGCGCCATTCTTGATGGAGAATTTGTCGCCCGGTTTTAGAGACAGCTCCTGCAGCCCCGTCGAGGCGGTGAATTCCACCACCTCCAAGGCGCGAATCGGCACTATCTGAAGACTGCTATTCTCGCCTGCGGTAGGTGAGTTGAGGAGCAGGTGATCATCGTCGCTGGCGCTAGCTAAGTTGGGAACAACTGCATTGATGCGCGCGACAATTTCGTCAAGGAAAGTTTTGTCCGGCTGAACTCCGGAGATGTCGATGTCCAGGGGCCGCGAACCATCCACCTGCACGCGTAGGATTCGCCGTTCGTCCAGGTCTACCCCAGCCAGCAAGTCTACCGTGCCCTTTATTCCGGCGGGAGTGGCGTCGGTCCCGCTAGTGATCTTGTTTGCATTCCCCATCACACGAGCGAACGCGCCATCCGAGGTAATGCTGCCCACGGTGAGCTTGCCGGAGGCCGCCGCAGTCGTCCCGGTCAGGACCAGCTTTCCGTTGGCGATCGAGGCAATCGTATTTTTCAGGGCCTTGTTGATCGCAGCCACGATTTCCGGCGGCTTCGCGGATTTAGGGTCTGCCGCGCCTGCTGAGCAGTCCACCATCTGGAGAGCGCCGCCATCGAAGCCGATCTGCACAAACTTGGCGACGCTTAGGTCAACACCCGCGCTGATGTCTTTGCCGCCAGTTACACGAGGCGCAACGGGACCCGCACCGTGGTAGGCGCGCGGTCCGATGCCGAAGATCGAAGTTGTAGCGTCACCGCTGCTGGGCGGTAGAAACTCGATCTTGCTGTTCGCTCCTCTGGTCGGCGAAGCGAGGACGATCACCTTGCCGAGGGGAGTCGCAATCGAGGTGCCCAGCGGTGTGTTGATCAGCGTGACAATCTGGGCCAAGGTGGTGTGAGCAGGATCCGGACCGGCACAGTCGATCTCCACGGGCGCTGCGCCGTCGATGGCGAGCCTGACCTTGCTGGCGGCGCTCAAGTCAATCCCGCCGCTTAAATCAACCGTTCCGGCAAACGTCACGCTGGTTGCGTCGTGACCGAACGCAGTCGTCGACTGAAGGCCTAGTGCTGTTGAAGCGTTGCCCGCAGTCACAGGTTGAAATTCAATGCGGCTGGTTGATCCCAAGGTCGGCGAGGTGAGAAACAGGAGATGCCCATCGGTCGAGGCGACCTTCACATTGCCCGAGGCAGAGACCTTGGCATTGATGGCATCGACAATTTCGCCCGGCAGAGCGAGGCGGGGGCGCGGCGAGTTCGTCGAACAGTCAATCAGCTTCGCTACTCCGCCATCGATGCTGAGTTGGAGAAACGGATCGTCGCGCAGGTCTACGCCCCGCGCCAGATCCACCGTTCCGGCAACTCGGGCGGGAACGGCAGCAGCGCCAAAAGCCTGCTGCTGGAAGACGCCCAGGACGATTTGCGCGGCTTCGTCGAGCACGAACGCCCGGGTGACAAAGCGGCGTTCCAGTTTGCGCTCCAAGGGCACAACCGCCACACTGCTGGACGCCCCCGAGGTTGGAGATGTCAGTACAAGATGATGGGCCTCCTGTCCGGCCACCGCTCCCGCAGTCGCGTTGATGGCTTTGGCAATGTCACCCAGCGTCGCAGAACGGTAATTCCCGATGCCCGGCCAGAAGTCTACCGTCACCGGCGGACCGCCATCGATCGCGAATTGAAGCAGGTGTTGTGCGCCCAGGTCCAGAGTGCCGCTGGCAATGTCTGCCCCTGCGAGTCTTGCGGCGCTGGCCGGCTGACCTGAGTTCGTTCGCGACACCAGCCCTAAGATGTCGGTAGTCGCATCTCCATTGGCAGGAGTGAAGAACTGAATTGATGAGCTTGGACCTTGGGTGGAGGAAGTCAGGGTGATGAACTGGCCATTCTGGCTCGCAATCTGTTTGCCGGCTGCCGTATTGATCGCGGCAACGATCTCATCGGCGCTGGTTGAGGCTGGTGATGCGCCCGCACAATTCACCAGCAGGTGCGCCCCACCGTCCAGCACGATTTCCAGGTTGGCTCTTTGGCTGAGATCGATTCCGCGGCTGAGGTCTCGCGTACCTGTCACCACCGCAGGCTGAGGGCTGTGCCCGGTGTATATGCCATTGATCGGCCCGAACAGGGTCTGCGTCGCAGCCTGGCCCGCTGGGGTCTGGAATTGAATGAGGCTGGAAAACCCAGTCGTGGGAGAAATCAGCGTAAGGAAGTGTCCGTCGTGGGATGCCACGGCTATTCCCAGCGCGCTTTTGATGGCCGCGATTATCTGATCCAACGTGGTGTGGGAGGGATCGATCCCGGCACAATCGATCTCCGCGAGACGACTGCCATCGATCAATAGACGCAGATAGCGACTATCGGACAGGTCAGCGCCGGCGCTGAGATCAACGGTTCCGGTGACCGTCGCAGAAGCCGCGGGCGCCCCCTGATAAGTCCGAGGTGCAATTCCCAGCAAGTTGGGTGCAGCGTCGCCGGCCACATCCTGCACCACGATTCGGCTCGACGCCCCCAACGTTGGCGATGACAAAATCAGGTGTTGCCCGTCAGCGCTCGCTGCGGCAACCTGGGCCTTCAGTGCGGAATTGATGGCCGCGACGATATCCATCAGAGTAGCCGCCGCAGGCTTGGCAATCAGCGTCGCCAGGTCCAGTGCCACCGCTGCCGCGGAATCGATCGCGATAGACAACTTAGAAGATCCGCGCACGTCAACGCTGGCGCTCAAATTCGCTGTGCCCACGATGCGTGCCGCTTGAGACGCTTGCCCCGCCGCGCTCAACTGCGTGGAGGCAAACAGCAGGGCCGCCGCATCGTCGCCCAGTGGCTCGACGGTTACGAGAGCATCGCCAGCGCGCCCCCACCAGGGGTCCATCTGGTCGTAATCGTCGGCGATCAGCAGACCGAGGGCTTCCGCGGTGACGCGCAGGGCGCCTTGCACCGTCGGCGTGCCCTCGAGAAATGTACGAACGTAGCGTTTGATGTGGGCGCGGAAGTCTTCCACGGTCTCGTCGTCCCGTGGCGCCAGTCCGTACAGAGATGCGATGCCTGCCAGATCGTCGATGAATTCGTCGCCCTGGTCGGCGGTATCGACCCAGTGCGATCGCATCACCGCAACCAGTGAGTTCTCCGCCTGCAGCAACTCATTGCCGAAGGCGTCCACCACCGAATACAAGGCGGTGGGCCTGGGCAGCGCCAGAAACGTCCCAGGCAGATAACTCAGGATGCGATCTGTCTTATTGGGCATCTCAGATCCCCACCAGCAATATGTCGGACGGGTCGGAATCAAGAGCAATCGTCCAGGCTTCGCCGGCTACGGTGGCCGACACCTGGAAGGTCCCAGCTTCGATTTCCTGGTCGGTGGCTGGTTGCCCACTCGGCCCCTGAACCAGGCTGCGGTTCGGGATCCGCCGCTCCGAGGGCGGCCCGGGAGCGGCATCAGTCACCACGGCCGTCAGGGCAGCACGCAACGCATCGGCGTTGCCCGACGGTGTCGCCTGCACCGCTTGCACCAGCAGGTCCACGAATGTCTCGGCGCCCGGATTACCGATGTCGGCCTGCCATGCCATGACGTCAACCATCCGGACACTGCTGGGAGCGGGCACCTCCTTAACGTTTTGGGTAATAGTCTTAATAAGGTCGGCACCCTGGACAGGCTGTCCCGCACTTAGCCCGTCACAGTAGTGCTGCATGGCAGCGATGATTTCCGACACGAGCTTCACTTTTCCTGCGGCTGTCGACACCGACGAGGAAGCCACATTCACCACCATGCGTGGCTTGAAGAACACGTATTTTGCCACCACTGTGGTCAATACTCCCGCGGCCCGGGTTTCGTTCACGTCGAATTGTAGATTCTGAAACTGTTCCGGACTGGCCTGCACCAGGAGCACGACCGTCCCCGGGTCCGAGTTCTTGCCGGGAGGCCCGTTCGGGTCCCAGACCTCGGTCAAGGTGGCGCGTTCTTCGAAGACCACGCGTGCCAGCGCCGCCAGGGTTGCCTTGTCCAGGCCTTGCAGCACCGCCTTGGCCCGCGACCTTAGATCGTCGTCGCTTTCATTGTCGGCCCCCAGCACGGTTGCATCGAAATTTGTGACCTTGGAGATCCCGGTGATGGTCTGCTGGAGCGTCGTAATGGCGCCCGCGGCGACGACCCCCACGCTCCCCTTGGAAGAGTCGTCGGCACGAATGGGCACGTCGATTCTAGGCTGGCCGCGCTGCAGTGTCCGCAACTCGGTGGTCACGAACTCGGCTTCGCCCTTTTCCGTGCTCAGCAGCGTGCCTTCGGGAATGGTGACGTTCCCATCGCTTGCGGCGGTGTCGCGGAAGAACGTCACCAACCCGATGGCGTAGTCCTTCGTCTTGCGGACGACGTTCAGAATGGAGACGACAAAATCGAGCGACTGGCCGGTGGCGGTATCGATGAAGCCCGATAGATAGGCGGCATTAATTTCCTGATAGACGGTGGCGATCTCGCGCCCGATGCCTTCGCCCAGCGTTCGGGTCACGCTGCCCACATTGATGTCGGTCAGCGGCGAGAGGCTGTTGGGCAAATAGTAATCGACGTAAAAGGTGGTTTCGTCATCCGGGGATTGCCCGTGAGGCTGCCATACCACCGCATTGTCGCCGGAGGAGAACAGGTAATCGATGCCTTTCAGGAACGTGTGTTGCTGCTGGGCCTGTGTGCCGTTGACGCTGCGTATGTCGCTCGCCACTCGCGACAGCACATACAGGTCTTCCTTAACGTCAAAGCTAATGGGCTCGTTGACCACACCGCCGGTGATTGCCGTGAGGATGTCGTCCACTACTTCAAGGTACGGACGGTCGATCAGGGTTGCGGTTGCCGGGTTCACGTTTAACTGCCTCCTCCCAGAAAGAAAGGAAAGACGAGGTTCAATGGGGTCTGACTGTCGATCGCCTTCAGCGATACGGCAATGTCGATTTCGTCGCGCTGTGCCGAGCCTGGCGTCACTGTAACGTTGAGCACTTGTTGCACCCGCGGCTCTGCAGCCAAGGCTTGTAGCACATACATTTTCGCGAGATTGCGGTTGGCTTGGTTATTCAGTTGGCCAATCAGCTCCGACAGGCGTGATCCGTAATCTGGATGTCCCAGTTGGGCCAACTCTCCCACCGGGGTCAGAAAACGCAAGAGCAACGCCTGCTTCAGATTGTCGGTCCCAGTCTGCGTCTGCAGATCGACCTGGCCGGTCTGCGCACGTTTTCCGTAAAACAAATCGCTGCCCCGGGAACGATCATTTTGAAACTGCAGATTGCCCAGCAATTTCAGGTCAGCTCCAAATTCTTCCGGCGGAATCGACACAGTCTCAGCTCCTCAATCAAGTTGTTACAACTCCAAAACGGCGCTTCCATCTCGCTCGTCATCGTTGCCTACGGTGGCCATTGATCGGTCACAAACGGCGCCGCTGGAGGACCTACGATGCTCAAAATTCCCGGGGGACTGGGAATGAAGTCCCCCATGCGCACCAGGGGCTGCCCACCCACATTCACTCCGCTGCTGCCCAGCGGACCAATCACCAACGGATAGGGAAAGCCCCATACGGAATTGATCATCAGACATAACGACCCTGCGGTTGCCAGAGGCATTCCTCCGGCGGTGATCAGGGGAGGGAAAATGCCCACGATCGTCCCCGTGTCCGGTGGGCCGGAAGCTCCCGGCGTCACGATGACCGCACAACCGATAGTGACTGGACAGCCCGGCATCTTTCGTTCCCTCGTCCGCAATCCTTATGGCGAAAAAGAAGTCACGCCACTCACCGAAATGGTGGCTCCTTGCACCGTCGCCGACAGACCGCCGTCGAGTGTTGCGCCGGTGTTTCCCTTCACGCTGACATCCGTTTGCGCCTCAATGTTGACCTGGAGTTGCCCTTTGATGTTGACGTTCTGCCCTTCAATGCTGATGTCGTTGTTGGCCTTCAAGGTCATGGCGCCGGCGGCCTCGACCGTGACATCGCCGTCCTGGTTCATGGTGATCTTGGTCTGGCCAGCCATGATGGTCACGGTGCCACCGCTTCCATTGGGCTGGTCAAGCTTCATCTCGCTTTGTCCGGCGGTGGCCCGCACCGTCCCGTCGGTCATGCGCACTGTAATTTTCGGCGGCATCTCCACGATCATCTCGCGGGGCGGAGAATCGTTCTGGTGGTTGCGAATTGCCGCCTTAACTGTCTTGCTGTCGTCGGCGGCCAGAGGCAGACGGAAGATCACCTCATCCGGATTGTTGAGCGGTGGCCGGTCGGCATCGTTGTAGAGCCGGCCAATGATGATGCCCTGGTTCACGTCGCCACCGTAATAGGCCACCAGCACCAGGTCGCCCTTGTTGGGGATGGCGACCGTGCCAATGTGTCCCGTCGCCACGGGAACGTTCTTGAGCAGCAGACCGCTGTTCTTCAGGCGAACATCGCAACCGTAATTGTCGTCATCGCCATCGGCGCTGTGCGGGTACACAGCGTCCACCAGGCCGAGTTCGGCCACGCGCACACTCCTCAGCTCGTGCTGGACGATTTGCTGAATCGTGTCGACAATCGTGCTCACTTGCTCACCTCTCCCAACTCATGCCGATGCTGCCAAGGAACGGAAGCCGACCTTTGTGGTGAAGCCTCCGGATTTGGTAATGGTGTGCACTACGCTGCGCACCTGGAAATTCGTGTTGAGACTGCTGTCCGGCATGGCGCGAAACTGGACGGCGTCGCCCAATTGCACCTCCGGACGCCCGATGGTCAGGACCCAGCCTTCGAGCGTGCGTTGCTGGAACCGGGTTTCCGCCGCGCTGGCCGCGGTTTGGGCCGCATCGTGCGTCCGTAGGCCCGGACGCTCCAGCAGCAGCGATGGGGCACCAGACCCTGCCGTTCCCTTCGTTCCGCCAAAGTCTTTCGTCAACCACGGCCAGGAGTTATCGCCCTGGCTCCCGGTTGGGCTCTCGCCCCAGGCCACCACCGACGCGGCGAAGGCCGGCGCCCGCTTCACTTGCACCTCGAGCACATGCTTGGCAAATTCGAAAATGTGAATCGTGTTGCCGTTGGCGAACTGCTGAAAGACCAGCTTGCCGTCGGAGTTAAAGTACAGGTCGAATCCACTGAGGTCTGCCAGATCGCGTATGTGGCGGTAGAAGCTGCGTCGCCCATCCACCACGTAGGCGGGGAAATTAATGCCATCGTCAGCCTTCGCCACGTCCACACTGGCCTGGCTGCACAAGTCCTGAACAATGGCGCCCGCGGTTTTGCTCTGGTAAGTCTGGTCGCTGAAACTGCGGAGCAGGATCTGCGCCGCGGTGTAGGCAACCACTCGGCTACGTATCAATCCAGGCTCCACGGTCACCACCTTGCCCGTCATGACTTGGGTAAGGCCTCCGTTGTCGGCATATCCCAGCTCCACGGTGGCGGCGTCGTCCACCGACGGATGCAGCCCGTTCACCTGTCCCAGTACCAGCGTGACGCGATCGGCGGGCGTATCCATGTCCAGCTCGACGCGAAGGTCAACCACAGTGCTGGCCTTGGGCTCGTGCGTGGTGTCCACCGCCTTGCTGCCGATCGTCAATTTGTAGGCCGGCGTAATCATCTCGTTGCTAGTTCGCCAAGTTCTTAAGCTGTCCCCGGCGCTGCGCTATGCGCGCCACCATGTTTGCTGTGTCCATAGGCAACGAAGCCATCAGTCCGTCCTTATCACTCACTGCATCATGAAGGACCAGGATTGCGTCGTACTGCTTTGCAAGCTGGCCGGCGATGCTGCGGACGCGGTCTGGTTCGACATCGCGGACCATGAGGAGAAAAGCCGGCAGATACAGATTCGATTGCTGCATAGCGTCGAACTTCGCTCCAAGGAACAGCGACTCGAACACGTCGAGATACTCTCCCGCCTGGGCCCGCACGCGGGAAACGATTGCATCATGGACTTCGGGGCCGACTCCCATTGGCGTGAAGTTGCCACCAACAACCGTCCGGATGTCGCCCTCTATCTGTTGCCGATCTGCGCTACTGCTCGGGGTCTCTGCCATCTCTCTGCCTCAGAAGTCTCCGCTGAACCTGTTGCCCGTAGTGGTGTCAGGGGCTGGGTCAAAATCGTGCTTCGCCGGGAACCGCACCGTTTGTAACCGCCGCGCCCAATTGATGATGTTGTCGTCATTGGGATCGTTATCGGGGTCTGCTGTATGCCGTTTCAAGATCCGTCGATACACCCTGACGTCCGGCAACGGGATCCCAAAGCCACTCGGAGCTTTGGTATTAAAGGTGAAATACTGCTGACCCAGAGCAGCATCGCCGCGGTTGAAGAGGGCATGGTGACACTCATGCGCCAGAGTGGTCTCTTCTGGCCCGAGCGTCGGGTTGATGAGAATGAAGAACCGGCCATTGATGTCGACCGTCCCCCCTGCTGGGACCGGAATGCCCGTCTGATTGAACAGCGTGGTATAGGCGTTGGCCGCGCTCAAGCTCACAAACACCGCGGTCAAGGTGTTGTCTTGAATGTTCGCTCCGTGCGGGTCGATAAGGTCTGCCAGAACTATCCGCAAAGGAGGGTCTACCGGAGTGCTGGTACCGCCGTATACGCCTGTTGCATCAACCGCCCCCGCCGGGAGCACGCGGTTTTCCGTGGCTTGAGCATCGAATTGAATTCCAACTTGGTTCCACCGCAGATTGGCGCGCTGGAACTGGTCGGCGATGTAGGCATCAGTGGCCGCGATCAGGAGCGGAAACGCCGGATTTGTATACCGGATGACGCGAGTGCTCACCCTTCTTCTTTCGTCGGCGAACCCAACGATCGGGAACGGAGTCGCCGTTCCGTTATGCGCCTTCGTCAACACCGCATTGAAAGTCGTTGCCGTCACCGCCGTCACCACCACGGTTTCCTGGTTGTCGCCAGTATCGAGATTCAGCGAAGAGCCAGCCTTGATCGTCCATCTGAGTCCGCCGGTGACTCCCGACATCGCGGCCGGGGTGAGAGTGGCAGCTCCCACCGGCACGTTGTCCACGGAATCGCGAGTCAAGAACGGGCTAGCGCGATTGAACAGGGGAAGAGTCAGGCCCACCGTTCCCCCGCCGGCAGGGGAGTACTCTGCCCGGATGGATCCATCGATCTTTGCGCGGCGGGTTCGATGATTACTCTGGCCTGCATTGCGCAGTCCCGCGTCCGGGTCTGGCGCTGTGAATCCGCTGTGAGTTGGGAAGTTGCGGTCGGTGTCGTCCGTGACCAACATGACCGCCTTCGAGACAAACACCTTCGATCCCGGCGTTAGCTCGGTCAATGTCAAGACCTGGGACGCCGGTGCGTCGTCGTCGCCGCCTCCCACTGTCAATGTTTTCCAGTTGAGCGACACGCGCGTCCCGGCCGCGGTTGGATCGCTGACCCGGAGATGGAACTTGCGTTTGTCGGAGCCGATGAAGTTGTTAGCGTCGGCGGCGGCGTTGTTCACATTTCCGGTAGCGTCGTAGGCGTTGTCCCATATTCCGAATCGGACGAACGTCAGCGCCGGAGCGCCTGCAACCGCCGTGGCAATGGCCTGCACCAGCACCACACGAATTGTGACCTGGCGCGTCACGCCCGCGACTGTGGCGCTTACGACCGTGTCTGCAGCCACACTGACATCCACTGCCTGCCGCTGGGGATCGTCCAGACGAATACCCCCTGCGCCCCAGACAATCAAGTCTGACGGAATCGCGAACGGTGCTGGATCGAGCCCGGCGGTCACGATCACCGGTTGGCTCGAACTTCCCGTGACGAGAAACGTCGTGCTGTTGGCCCCGCCGACCTGGGTCGCGCCGTTCACCTGCAGTTGGAAGTTCGACACCAGAACAACGGCGTGCCGCGTGATTGGCTGTCCACCACCAGCCGGCGTGTAAGTTGCCACCACGTCCACGGTCGTGTTGGTGGCCGTGCTCACAGTGCGCTGCTGGTTGGTAGCCCCGGGATCGCCGCCGGTCATCACCAGCGCACCTATGCTGGGATCGAGCATGCGGACGGGAATCTGCGCATCTACAGTCACGGGGCCGGCAGTGCCTTGGACAACGAGGAATCGGTTGGTGAGTGTCCCACCTATCCTGGTAGCGCCTGTGACCTTCAGGGTGAGCGGAACGCAATCGTCATTGGCGCCTTGTGAGGCCCGGGCCTGGGTCACTTCGTCCGCCGTCAAAGTGCGGTTGTCTCCCGCGGCGGTGCCGGGCAACATCAGGCGGCCGGCTGCCGTGGCGTCTGCGTGAGCAAGATTGACGTAATGCCCCAGTTCGTGGGCCAGCACCTGGGCGAACTGGTCAGCATTTAGAGGGGTGTCGATGGGCACGCCCAGCGCCGTGAATTGAAACCGGTCTCCGATCGCGCAACCCGGCGCGACTCCCTGGGTGGCGCCGCTTTCGACTGAGATGCTGCCTCCTGCTTCTGACGTGCCCGCCAGATCGCCGACAAAGTACACGTTCACTACATTCCGGTCGCCGTAATTCACGCGATCGAAGAGGATGCTGAGTTCGGTATCGTCAATCTCGCATTCCGTTTTAAACGAGTACGTTTCGTGAACAATGTCGGTGAGCTGAAAACTGACGCGGGCCTGCTTCCATATGTCGTTGGCAGTAACGAACGCGGCCCGGACTTCATCATCAGTGTGAGCTGTTGCCTGGCGCTGACGAGGTCCAACCGCTGCGGCACAGGTGCGGACCGCGTGCGTGAGCGGGTGCAACGCGGTCATCAGATGGGCCACCACCGGCAACCGGATCTCGCGCAACACCGGATCGGCAAGGATCACGACATCGAGGTGGTCGGTGTCAGATTGCAGGAACTTGCAAACCGAAGGCCCCTTCGCTGTACTGGCCGCTGCCTCTTGTAAACGCACAAGTACGTCGGTGGTGTTATGGACTTCGAGGCTGTAAATTCCGACCGGGAGGTCTGGAAACTGAAAACCACCATTCGCATCGGTGCGCCCCGGAACCGGTTGGCCAGTGGGCTGCTCATCGGCTTTGTTGGTTCCGTCCGGCGCAATCAACACGAAGCGCCCTTGCGCGAATGGGCGTCCATCGTCAAAGGTGATGGTGCCCTGCACCGTTAGCGTGCCCGGCTGCGCGGGTTGACGAAGCCACTCGCTGCCCTGGGGCTGCCCGCCGGGCGGAAGATGCGGTACGACGAAACAATCGCGGTGACTGACGTCTCCGGGGCCGACACACCAGCTGCTGTTGACCGCTCCCGCCGCCGGCAAGTTGAACGTGTCCGGCTGAGGAATGGTGCAAGGCAGGCTGCTGATGTGAACGAAAATCAGCTCGACGCGCCGGTTTGGACGCCATGCCGTGCGGACGTTTTTGACCGGGTCTTGCGAAGCGCAGCCCGTCCACTTCAGGATTTCTCCGCCGCAGTTGGGAAAGAACTGGCTGGCCGGAACCGCCAACTGGTCTTGGCCCAGGTAAGCCTGGATCAGCGCCTCCCACGTCGGATCGTCCATGGTGTTGCCCGGCGGCAGACCGACATGACAGCGGAAAGCGCGAATCGCTTCGCGTGTCAGTGGCCCATCCTGTCCGTCGATGCCGCCCGGATAAAAGCCCAGGTCCTGCAGCATGTATTGGACCTGGGTCAGTCCCCAATTGTCGTTGATGGTAGGATGAGCGACCTTCTGCGCTTTACGTAACTCCTGCCACTCGGCCAGCGCGCCTGCCGCATCAAGCCCAAACGTTATATAAGCAAACACGCTGCGCGCTCGGCGCTCCGAAAGCGATTGGTTGTAGGGATCGCTGCCCGTGGGCGCGCCGGGAGTGCCGACCAGGTCCGTATTGCCGAGAATCAGCAGCTTGGCAGTGGGATTGTTCTTGGCAAAGTCCGCGACGTTTCGCAGCACGGGGCGCATGCAAGGCTCGATGAACGCCTTGTCGATCGCGAAGTGCGCAACGAACACTTGTGCAATCGCCACTCCCGGCGTCAAGTGGATGGTCACTCGCGTGGTCTGTCCGGCCTGCAACGTGGCGTTGGCCGTACCTGACATCGCCTGAGGAACGCTGACCACCGCCTTGGCTGCGTATTGGCCCGCCGGCATGTCTGCATCGGTCCACACGTTGGCGGTGCGGTTCGTCAACGTACGCGAAAGCTGAGTGCCGTCAGACTGCGTTCCATCGACGGTCACGGTCACAGTGGTGAAATCGAAATTGGGCTGGCCGTCTACGATGACTTCCACTTCGAGCGTGGACTTCACCAGCTGCGGAGTTGGTGGAACCGGAGTCGGCGGTGGCGGTGTCACTTCCGGTGGCGGCGGAGGAATGAACTCGCGAATTGCGATGCCGTACTCGAAACGTTCGGGTTTTCCTGCGACCTCTCGAATGTCCAACGCCTCGATCAACACCTGTCCAACGCCGGTAGTGGTGGCGATGTCAGTGACGAACGAGACAGGCTGCGTATTCTGGAATTTTTCGCGTAATTGTTTCAGGCCGTCCCCGGCGTCGGGTCCGGTCAGCACGCCGTTGAGGGTGATGCGCACCGCCCGCCGCCCGAGGTCCTGCAGAAAATCGCCCTCCAGAGCTGGCACGTCGTGCTGGGTGACGGATTCCTGCTCTTCCGCCTCCACCTTCTGCACTTGTTCCAGCTCGAGGTCATCGAGGATGGGTTTGGCCGGCATATTGTCGATTTCGTCCGCTTGCTAACCTGCGCTCCAGCAGCCTCACGTCGTTAAGAGTTGAGCGAATTCAAGTCGCCGATGATGCCGTCGAGCAAGGTCAGAATGTCTTGCTTCACGGTGTCAAGCGAGGGCAGCGAACCCACAACACTGATCACGCTTAACACCGCATCGATGTTGCTCTTCTGGTCGGGTAACAGGTTCTCCGCCGTCTGCAGCAGCGTCTGCGCCGATGTCGTGAAGCTGGAAAGCTGAGAGAGGCCGGGCACATTGTTGACGTTGAGGTTCTGGATCTCGGTCTTGAGTTGGTTCATCAGCGTGATCAACTGGGTCACCAGGTCGCCCACCTGCGGAACGATGGACTTGAGCGCAGAAATCGCAGGCTTGATGGTAGCTACGTTGGCATCGAGAAACGTCTTGAAGTCGGTCAGGGCATTTTTTAAATCCTGATACAAATTCGAGGTCGCCATTGCTTTCTCCTTTTCTGCCCGGCGTCCCGGGCCTATGACCGCTAGCTCTGTGCCGAGTTAGCTTGCTGCAATTTCCCCAGGAAGCCGCTGAACACCGGGACGAATTTCTCCAGTCCGGTTGCGAACGCCGGCGCGATATTCAACCCGTCCACAAGACCGTTTACCAGGCCCTGGGCATCGTCGAGGATGCTGCTGTCCACGGCCGAGGCGTCTTCCGGTGCCACCGGCTTGATAAATTCCCGCAACAGCAGGACGTACCCGAATCTGCCGGGTTTTCCGGCCAGTTGTTGCAGCCGCAAATCGTCGATGAGGACCTGGTCGATCTTGGCGTCAGCCACGATATCTGAGGTGAACGGCACCGGTTTCGCATCCCGAAACTTCTTGTCCAACTTGGCGGCGAAGTCGTCGACGCCGTCGCCCGTCGCCACTCCCATCACCAGCAGGCGCGTCGGACGACGTCCCAGGTTCTGCAGTAGGCTCCCCTTCATTCCCGGCGGTTTGTGTTCCGCCAGGCTACGTCGATCGCAGGTGGTGATCGTCTGCACCTGGGGGAGCGCTAAATCGTCCAGCATCGGTTGCATCGTTTTTGTCCTTCGCCGGTTGCACTTGTTGCCGGCGGCGTGTCTAGCTCAAACATCAATCCCGTGTCGCCTCGCCTCTTCTTCCAGCACGCGTTTCATCTTCTGCGAGAGCCAGATCAAGTCCTCTCCCCAATCGGAATCGCCGTGCTGCGGAGCGGAGAGCGCTGTCCGGGTAAGCGCAGCCGGGGCGGGGGAACTGGCACGCTGGCCCATGCGCCGTGCCGAAGGCACCAGCACCGGCGTTCCCTGGCCGTCTTGCGCTCGTGACAATAACTGCTCGCCCGTCTCTTGCATGGCCAGCAGTGCGGTAGCTTCGGAAACCGCTCCGATTTCCGCTGGTCCGCTGGCCACCTGCTGAGGAAGAGTCGAATTCATCGCCATCGCGCTATCCGCGCTTGCCGGTGGAGCTTGCATGGAAGGCATTGCGTCTGAAATCGAGAGCGGTCCAGACAAATCTCCAACACCTTCGACAGACCCGGACGCAGCTTGGCACAGAAGTTCAGAGCAGGCCGCTGGACCGTCGATCGGAAGCGCCCACAGGTCCTGCATACCCGGGGAGAGCGTACCGTCCCCGGCGTCGGTGTTGAGTTCAGTGATCCTCGCCGCAACTCGCTCGGCCAACAGGCCCTGCCAACCGCGCACTGCGTCCATGCCGAGGAGTGCGGCCGATGGGGGTGTGGACGCCCGCGACGCAGCTTCGAACTCGAACATCGATCGGGTCGCTGCGGATGCGGCTGCCATCACCTGCTGCCGCAGGTGAGAAGGGGAAGCAGTGATCGCGCCGCCAGTCAGGCCAGCGGGACGATTCCAACTGACTGAGTGGCTTTCGCTGCTACTACGACCGCGGACAGGCAAACCAAACGGCGCCCACGCCGACGCAGGCGCAACGTTTCCCATCCAGCCCGAACTCCCTTGACCGACTTTGGATGCCATGCGAACCACTGAAGCGGGACTCCAAGTTGCTGACCGTCCCGCTGCTTGCGACAACTGTCGGACCGCTGAGGGAAGCTCGACTCACCGGTGCGGCAATTTCCCGCTGCAGCGGCCGTCTGCTGCCGGCGCGTGGCTGCTGAATTATTCGTGGATGCAACAACCTGTCCGCGAGGCTGCCCAGCAACGCTCCGTACGTTGGTGTCCGCCGTAACGTCGGAACGGCGCCCGTGAACGCCTGCATCCAGGAACCAACGCGAGACAATGCGTGGTGGCCCCGCGCAGCGTGCCTCATCTGTGACGAAAAACGTGCTGGGGCCCGGCCGCCATACAGCGCTGGCGCACGGCCCAGCGAAATTTAGGGGCACGTTACTCATCTCGCATTGCCACTCGTTCCAGACATTTCGAGGTACAGCAGGATCTGGCCGATCGTCATGCTGCTGACTTGTTCCGGCGTCCAGCCAAATTCCTTGGACAGCACAAAGCAGGCCTTGGCCAACGGTGCCTGGACAACGTCCTTAAGAGCGCTTTCCGAGACGCTGATGCCGCTGATGTCGTTGATCTGGTCGAGCAGAAATCGCGCCAAGCCGGCTGCCAGTTGCGATACCTGCTCGAACTTGAGTGGCGGTTCGACCAGGGCTTGCTGGATCATCAGCGCCGCACTCAAGCTATCGTCCTCTTTAGCGGCGTTCGCGATCCTCTGCAGGTCCCTTACAGTCAAGGGCCGCAGCACTACCTTGGCGTCCGCAAAGCCATCTCCACCGAGTAAGGCCGGAGGCACCGTCACTTCTTGCGTAATGGTGCCTCCCCCGAGCAGCTGTTCAGCCGTTAGCGACATACCGAAACCTCCTCAATTTCCACGGTTAGAAGGGTTTGTTCGGACTGTCGGTATTGGCTGCTCCACTGGCTGCCATGGCGTCGTCCACTTCAAGGAAAAGCGCCTTGAAGGTAACGTTCTCCATGACAAAGTCGTCCTCCGGGACGGAGAACGCCCAGTTTTCAAACTTGACGCCGTGCAAAGTGAGCGTGGCGGCCGAACCCGGCACAGCCGGGTCCGCAAGTTTCACTTGCATTTTCAGCGCAGGCTCAGGGTAGGGCTCGTTGACCTTGTTTGGATTGGCCCCACGTCCCAACAACAGGAACAGCAGCGCGCCATTGATGTAGGCACGGTTGACCTTGCCGCTGATGTGAATGTTCTCCGGGTGCAGAGAGACCGGATGCCGCTGCCCGATCTGGTAGTAGCCCTGCAAATCGGTGTTTACGTGGATCTCCACGCCCGTTACCCGGCCGACGGCAGTGTTGTTCAAGTTGTAAGGCGCTTGTCCCAAGATCGTTGTGGCATCGGCGCCTTCCGGAGCGTTTGTGGTGTCGGCCTGAAACAGCAGCGTGCCGTTGGCACCGGTGTAAACGTTGGTCATGCTGGGAGTTACACTTGGCGATCCCATATTTTCTCCTTACTGCAGAAACATCGTGACCTTGATGTAGTCGATGCTGAAAACCGGTTGCAATGTCATCGTCACGCGCGCGATCCCCTGGATCTGTTCGTCTCGCGTCGCGCTGACGCTCAAGTCGTAGGCAATCAACATCTCACCGTCCACCATCTGCGCCAGGAAGCTGTTGACGCTGGCCCGTAACGCGGTGCGAACGCGATCGTTGTTCAGCAGGCCGATGAATGGGTCGGCCGCCGAACGCACGCCGAATTTGGCGAAGTCAACAATGCGGCGGGTGGTGATTTGCGAAAAAGCCGAGTCGGTAGTGGTGGTGATGCCTTTCACCAGCTTGAAACCATTGCGGCGCTCCGCAGCCAATACCCGGGCCTCCACCAATTGCTCGAGCTCCGGACGGGTATAGATCTGCTGCAGGCCGTCGACCGACAACGGTTTGTTGGTGAGGCTTATATGGGCCGGCAGTGCACCCAAAAGACCGGCCACCGCCGCCGCCGTGTAGGCCCCTGGCAGCGTTACCTCGTTGCCGGACGCAGCGTCGGTGCTTTGGATCCCGGGGGCGACAAAGATCACCCGGTCGCTATCCAGGTTGTGGCCGCGCAAATCGTCCACCGTTGCCGACATCCGGCTGCCCACCACTGAAATGCGTTCATGCTGGATCGTGTCGGTGGAAGCGAGCTGGCAGTGCTGGTCCAGTTTGGCCCCAAAGCTATCGTCCTGGCCGGCAGCCACGATGATGTGGGCCTCCTCGTTTAAGATGGCGTTCAGGCCGTTCTCGTAGTCGGCGGCGGAAGTAATAGCGCCGTTGTCGCCGGCCTTGAAATTGGCTTGCGAATCGGGAGGGCTACTCAACCCTGGCAGTTCGCCGGCGTGGGCTTGCGCCACACCTGTGACCCACGCGGAGCCGGAGTCTGGATCGTTCAACAGACTCACCAGGTCATTCCCGTCAACCACGATGTAGGTTTCGCTCGCTTGGTCCAGCTTCAACGTCACCTTCACGGCTTTTGACTTGTCCACCAGATAGCTGGCCGTCACTTTGTCCGCGGCCAGAACGGCATCGCCAAAATCCATCGCTCCGGTGGAGCGGTTGATCTTCACCTGGCCCGTTACCGGGGCCCCAGGATCGTCGTCCGGCAGTCCTCCACCGTAAAGGAGCTGCAACTGCTTGGTGACGTTGGTCGCGTCCACATGTAGAACCACGCGGTTGCGCGCGCTCTTGATGACGGGGATGTGAAGCAGAGTGATGGGGTGCGGCTCATTGCCGAGATGCACCTCGTCGGAAATTACTGCGTTGTCGTCGGCCGCGGCGATGTTCACGGTGAGATCGTCTCCCCACGTGCCCGGTGTCTTGGCCGACAACAGCACACAATTGCCGCCGGCAGAGGTCACCTGGTTCGTGGCCGGTGCGTTGCTGTTTCCCGCTATTCGTACGGCGTAAACCGTCGTGGCGCCGTGATTGAAGGCTTGCTCCAGTGCGCGCACCAGCGTCAGTTCGTTGCTTTTGCCGTCGATCCACGCATCATAGGTGTAGAAGTTCTGGACGGCGTCAGTGAAACTGCCGAGAACCACGGGAGTTCCGACTGGACCCTTGGCGGCGGTGCCGATCACGCCCAGATTGCCGACCGTAATTTGGCCGGGCGCAATGAGACCTTCCGCGCGCACTTCTATGTAAGTACCTGGCAGAATTGTGTTCCCCATCGTGTACCTCTCCTTCTTCCATGGGTTAGCCAGAGGGCTAACGAAACTCGGTGGTTCCTGCGTTCGTCAGCTCAGCACGTCCTTACCTAAGCGCAGATAAAGCACGGCAATGCTGTCAAAAGCAGGGGCTGAATAAGCGACTTCGAATCGATCGGTCACACCCGGCAACCGTACGACGGGCTGCACCTCCAGCCTCCGTGGCTGGTACTGGTCCGGGATGCCGTTTTGGTCCCAGTCGCCCAAGACCACAACGCTTCCCGCCGGACCCAGGGCCGTCAGAAAACCGTTCAGCGAAGCGAAACTCACCGTCGCGTGCCGTTCGGCGGGGGGATCGCCGCCCACCGCGCTCAAGAAATCCGCCATGGTGGCGTGCACGGTAGGCGCCCCTTGCGCGCCGTCGAACGTTCGAGTCAATGTCACACTTCCGCTGGGCAAAGCTCCGGGGATGAAACTCAAAGCAGAAATTGCCGTGACACCCAGCGGGCCGCGCGCCTTCAAACCGGGCGACGCGAGATTGTCCCAACGCGTCATCTGATCGGTGACCACCGTGGATTGATTGAGTCCGCTGTCGATGGCAATCGGAATGCGTACCAATATGCTCTGAGAGTCGTCCGTGTCCTGGAAGGGAAACTCGTAAAGCACGCGGTAATCGGCAGCGCGGCGCCAACCCACGGTGTCGATGTGGTCGGCGGGCTTTGCGTCCCTCATGCTTAGTTTCAGGAAGCCCTGGCTCGATAAGGCGTCCCTCCCCGCCAGGATGCTGGTGTTCAGCGTGGAGATGGCATTATCGACGTCGGCGGGTGTAGCGGCCCAGACCTGGAACCTGGCTACACCTTCCAGCCGGACCCCCTTTAGCGACACGAGACTTAAATCCGCCACCGTGCCTGCTCCCACATGACGCCCGATGCCGGCTGACTTTTCCCGCAGGCTGGTCATGATGACATTCGGCGGCGGCAACGTGTTGACGGGCGCTGGCAGAAAGGCAGCCAAGGCGTGCAACATCGCGTTGGCCACTGCGTCCAGGGTTGGGGTAGTCGCCATCCTCTACTTTGCTCTCATGGCCAGTGCGGACTGGCCTTTCCCATCACGGTTTTCTGTGTTCATCGACGTCGGCGCGCCACGCGCCCATTCTCACCAGGTATTCCCGAATGAACGAACAAATGTCGCTTAGCGACTCTACGTATCGCCTGTCCTGATTTCCCACATGGGTGATGTGTCCCCGCCACTTTGATCGATGCGAAACTTCATCTGTCTCTTCTAGCCAGATCTTGACTACGAAGGAGAGCCGCTCGCTTTCGCTGTGCTCGTTTGTCACGGCTTTGCGGTATGAAACCATGTTGGCGTCCAGCCGCCGTCTCATTCTGCGTCTCGCGCCACGTCTCCCCTGGATTTATTGTGTCTGAGCGAAGGTGGCGGTCAGTGCGCACTCAGCAGTGAGGGTCAGCAGAGATAATGATGGGTAGCAACTTGGCCGGACGCGGCCTGCCGGGCAGAAAGGGCCAACGCGAAAGCGGACCAACTCTGCTTACCGTGCAGGCTTGGCGCCGCTAACGGGAATTAACTCGCCGTTTGAAACCACCGGCAGGGTCACGATCAAGTGTATGGTCGGCTTCCATTGCACCCCTTTGGTTGCGGACCAGAACTCAGCAATCTTGGAGAACCTTTCGACCGGAAAGATGACAGTCGGCAATTCAGCGTCGCGAAAAACTGCGGGGAAATTCTGCGGTATGGGCTTGCCACCATAGACTCTGCTGGCAACTAGTGGCTCGGCCTCCATCAGGGCGGCAATCGCCTTGTAAAGCAGGGCATGTTCATCCAGAGTTGGTTCGACGCTCTTGGTCGCCGGACTCCAGGCGCTGATCAAATAGTGGCAGTCGACTCGCCGCGGTTGGACTTTCTGCGTGACCGGCGGCGACTGTTGCATCGGCGTACCGGCCATGCTGCGGTTTTCCCGCAAGTCCACCAGGCAAACGTTGAGCACGTTCTTGCCCAGTGTCTTTACTTGACTGCGGAAGTCCTCATCGGGTAATTCAAAGCTGAGCTGGGAAGCGTCGCCGATGTCGTCCTTGATCCGCGTGAGGAACAGTTGCCGCAGGGTTTCGTTTAAGTAATTAATCATGGCCTGCACTCCTTGATGCCAAATCCACCAACCACGTCAGCGGTACCTGGCCGTCACCCAGGTTCATGACGTCTTCGAGTTGTCCTGCAGCACTCGCAACTCGGCGGCCAACTCATCGCACCTAACTGGCTTGCCCATCTTCTCGAACTCTCGTTCGATGGCACGGAGCAGATGCATCATGGACACGACGCCTCCATCGTCGGCTGCCAGGAATGCAGCTGCCAGGGCGACGTTTTTGATATTCCCACCGGTGAACCTGAAACGGCTGGCCAGGTAGCCGTAGTCGATATCGCGGGCGAGTGGCGTTTCTTGAGGCCAGATCGTGCTCCAAATACGCCGCCGGCTTTCTTCTTCGGGAAACGGAAAACGAATGTTGAAGGCAAATCTCCGCAGGAACGATTCGTCCATGTTTTGGCCCAAGTTGGTTGCCAGAATGGCGGCCCCTTCGTAGGCTTCCATCTTCTGCAATAAGTAGCTGATCTCGATGTTGGCGTAACGATCATGGGAGTCGCGAACTTCAGATCGCTTGCCAAAGAGGGCGTCGGCCTCGTCGAAGAAAAGGACTGCACTGGCATTTTCCGCGACCGTGAAAATACGATCGAGGTTCTTTTCTGTCTCGCCAATGTATTTGCTGATTACAGCTGCAAGGTCGACCTTGTACAGGTCAAGCTTGATTTCGTTGGCAATGACCTCGGCCGCTATGGTTTTCCCAGTGCCTGAAGGACCGGCAAAGACCGCGGTGGTGCCTTTTCCCATGGAGAGCTTTCGCGCAAAACCCCATTGTTTCAAGACATATTCCGAGTTAATAACGCGGGCACAAAATTCGTGTAACTGGTCCAGTGTGCCAGGCGGCAGAACAAGGTCGCTCCAGGTGTGCTTCGCACTCACCTTATGCGCGACGGAAGCCATCGCCTCTCCCGACCTCGATCGGGCGGCAGCGAATAGGGCGTCGCAGATCGGACTGGACGCAGGCCCGGCGCCTTGGGCGAGCGATTCTTCCGCCGGGCCGTGCCGCGTTTTCGCACATGCCTCATCAATAGCTGTTCCGATTTGCTCGGCCGTCAGACGGTACCGCCGCGCCAAAACATCCAGCACTTCGTCCGCGACCCACGCCACGCGCCGGCTTAGGTTGCTTTCCCAGTAACGCCGACGCGCCCGAGAATCGAGGGGAGGCAATCGTAGTCTCAGGGCCCCGTCATGCTGGCCAGCAAATGGGAACTCGAAGTCTCCCGTACCGATGACAACCGTTCGGTCGAGGTCACGGAAGGCCGCTGCCAGCGCCTTGCCCCACAATCCGTCCATGCCGGTGAAATAGGGGAGCGCATGCTGCAGTCTGGCCTCACGTAACACCAACGACACGTTGTCTCGGATTGAATCACTCTCGCCGCCCTCCAGTTCAGCGGTCAGCAGACCCAGACCTTCCCGCTCTGCCAGCGCCTCTGCTGCTTCCTGCATCTGCAGCGTGCTGCCGCCGCAAAGGTGCACAATCACGGGTCCGGATTCCGCATGGATCTCCTGGCGCAGGTTGTCCAATTCCCGGTCTATCTCCCGACTGGTCACCGGGGGGCGGCGGCGGTTCTCCGTGGCGCTGCGCAGATGACAACAATGCAACAGCCGTCTGTCGAGCGCCTGGTTCCCCAGTAGGAACTCAAGTATCCGATCGTCGAGCTTGATGCCGCGGGACAGAAGCGGCGGGTGCGGCGATTCACTCTCTGCCACTAGACGAATGATCCTGTGCCGACACAACGGTGCATCTGGTGCAAAATGGCCTCGCCTCGCCAGCTTTTCTTCCGCCGAGGAACACAGCAGGCTAAGCGCCAGGTCCAAGCTAGGCAACTTGCGCGTCACGTCATCCTGTAGGAACGCATACAGGCGCTCATAACGCAGATCGATTTCTGGAGCCACTGCAATTGTCAGTAGGCTGAGATCGAAAACTGACAGAGAAAAAATTTCGCCGAGATTGTGCAGGGGCGATGCCGAACTCAAGGCCATCAGCAGCTCGTCCGGCGAGGAGAACAGTGGCGCGCCGGGGACCCGCCGTAGCCACTGCTCGGCTTCCGCGTAGCTCACGTAAAGCCCGCGGAAGCGGTCGGTCAGCGTTTCCGAGGACCATTGCGACTGCTGCGTTGCCGCGGCGCACTGCAGGGCCGAGTCAAGAGCCCGTAATGCCGGTAGCAAGTCGGCGGCGGCACGCTTACCAGACTCCATTGGGTTTGAGGGCGGTAGCACGGTTCCACTTCACCAACCTGACCTTTGCGGCCAAGATAACGCGAACCCAGGTGCCGTCACCATGGAAGACCAGACCGGCATCCAGCCCAGAAAAACACAACGCTCGTCGGCAGAGCGTCTTGCAAACATCTGCTTTCGCGTCTCTCGCCGTGGCCGGCGGTGAAAGCGTACGGCCAGGAAACGGTCTGTACGCTAGGCCAGTTTCCTGCCCGACGCTTTCTCCACCTGTTGCGCTGACCGGATCTCTTTCCTGATTTCCGTCTGGACCTTGTCTAGGAACGTCAACGTATGCTGCAGGTGAAACAGAACCCGCGAAGCGCCGCGGTCGGTTGCGGCAGTGGCGGGTTGGATCGCGACATGCGGCTTGTCCACCCGAATTTGCTCATACAGTTCCGTATTCTGGCGAGAAGGCAGGACCCCTAGTTCTTCCCGTAACGCTGTCTTGCAGCGCTCATACTGGCGCAAGGCACCTGTGCGGTCGCCGCTAAGATAATGGAGCCGCATTAAGTGCTGATGGCTGCGCTCGTGGGCACGATCCAGCGCAAGGACGCGTTCTGCATACTCAATCCCTTGTTGATACGCCTGGCGACCTTCCGAATAGACGATCAGCTTGTCGAGCATGGTCAGGTAGCAGTTTTGCAGCCGCTCGCGCTCGACCAGGCACCAGTCCTGATAGCATCCCTCCAAGAGGTCGCCACGGTACAGAAGCACGGCGTCGTGCAGCGCCGCGGCTTGTGCACGATCCACATCCTCGGCGGCCACGTTTCGCACCGGCCGATACGCTTCCTCAAACGCCTCAACATCGACTCGCAACGGCGCGTCTTTCTTTACATAGACCGATTCCGGGTCAATGCACAGCGCATGCGAGGCTCTTTCCCCACAAGTGTTCACCAGCGCGCTTTGCAACTGCCACAACACTTGACGCAGATGTTTCTTCGATCGGGGCGCCTCGCAGTCTGGCCATAGCAGGGTTGCGAGCGCTTCACGTGGATGTATTTCGCGATGCAACAATAGGTAACAGAGTAACTCCTGTGGTTTGCCACCGGGCATGTGAGACAACGTCTCTTGATCTCGCTCGACGCAAAACTTGCCAAATAAACGGACCATAAGCATTGGCACTTTTCTCGCCTCCGGCCGGTTACGGCCAGCTAACCACATTCAAAAAAATCAGCCCATGGGAACACTACGACGACCCAATTCTCAATCTGGACAATCCGGCAAATCCCACGGTCTTCTGGTGAGCTGTATTTGCGGTAATTGTGCTGTCGTCCAGGAAAACGTGTCAAATGGTTTTCGAATATTTTCTTGAGAAATTGAAGCAGCTATCTACCACTTAAGTGGGGAAGCGGCAACGGCTCAGCCCCGCACTTTGAACTGCCTTGCGATCCCCCAAAGGTCCCAGCTTTCGGCACGAGCGACGTCGTCGATAACGTCATGTCGGAACGCTTCGAATAAGTTCTGGAACGGTAATCGAATCGAAGCCCGAAAGAATGGTTGGTACACCTCTGATCTCAAGCGCAACGGAATGTTGGAATTGGGAAACGTCGTCTGAGGTGCGTATACACGCCGGTGCTGGCCAAAGATCCGAAACGGAGCGGGCCGAAGTCGGCTTCTGGGACCTGATGCGCGATGTTGGATAGGTTGCGATAAAGGACGTTATCATGTGTGCCGTGCGAAGGCACGGTTTTCCAGCGGGTGCAAATCCCGCCCGGCAACTTTCGTTCCAGCCGGTAGCAATCGGAGCAGTCGTGGAGGTAACGAAACGGCTGAAGCCTCCGGTGTAGAGGGTCATGAAAGTGACTTGGTGAGTATGCAGGCCGTAACGTGAGTGAACACTGAGCAGGCCTCGAAAGCCTTGATGTGGAAGCCGACCCGCCATGATTTCGGGGAAGGCTGAGATTGCAAAGGAAGAGAACGAAAGATGCACTTTGCGTTTCCACCGGGGTAATGGCGACAGCATGCATACAAGAGGAAGATCGATGCAACACGGGAAGTTCCCTTGCGTGGTCGAGGCATCGACTCTAAGCCGGACCAGCGGCCGATCGAATCCCTCGCGAGAAATAGAGTCCGGTGGCTGTTGCGCCTGAAACGGAATCCCGGCGACTTTTCCTGTGCGACAATGACGAATTCGATTTTCGAGGATTACTCATGAAACGCTGCGCGCTGATCCTTCTCCTCTCCATCACCACCGCTGCCCAGAACTCCTCTGTCCCCGCCGCTGCCCCTTTCAACGGCAAGAGTTGGTGGGACTACCTGAAGGTGCTGGCCGACGACAACATGGAAGGTCGCGAGACCGGGAGCGATGGACTGCGCAGGGCTGCGGCCTACATCGTCGAGCAACTCAAGGACGACGGACTGGAACCCGCCGGCAGCAACGGTTACTACCAGCCAGTGAAACTCATCAGCCGGCAGATTGATGAGTCTGGTTCCAGCCTTGCCCTGGTCCGTAACGGCACGGCGGAGCCGCTGACGTTGGGCGAGGACGCGATGTTCAGCACGCGCGTCGACCTTGCGCCTGAAGTTGACGCGCCGCTGGTTTTTGTCGGCTACGGCCTGAATGTTCTCGAGAAAAAGTACAACGATTTCACCGGACTCGACCTGAAAGGCAAGGTGGCGGTGATCATCTCCGGCTCGCCATCGGACATGCCTGCGGCGTTGGCGTCGCATTATCAATCTGCGGCTGAACGTTCACAGGCGCTGCGAGCGGCCGGCGCCGTCGGCCAGATTTCGATCCCCAATCCTGCCTCCATGGACATTCCGTGGGGCCGGATGACGCTGGCGCGTACCCGTCCCAGCATGGCGTTGGCCGACCCTAGCATGAACGAGTCATCGGGTATTCAGCTTGCGGTTGTCTTCAATCCCGCAGATGCAGAGAAGCTGTTTCAGGGTTCCGGCCACAGCTTTGAGGAGATCGCGGCTCTTGCAAAAGACCGCAAGCCGATTCCCGGGTTTCCGCTGACCGCTAGTATCAAGGCGCACACCAAGGTCATCGTGAAGGACGTTGACTCCGATAACGTCGTGGCCAAGCTGCCAGGCACTGATCGCAAGCTGAAGTCGCAATACGTCGTGCTATCGGCACATATGGACCATCTCGGCATTGGCGAGCCCATCAATGGCGACCGCATTTACAACGGCGCCATGGACAACGGTTCCGGATCGGCGCTGGTGCTCGATATTGCCAACTCGCTGCATCGCTCGCAGACCAGACTCAAGCGATCGGTGCTGTTCCTCTTCGTCACCGGCGAGGAAAAAGGTCTGCTGGGTTCGAAGTATTTTGCGAATCAGCCCACGGTGTCGAAAGACTCGATCGTTGCTGACATCAACACCGATATGTTCCTGCCTATCTTTCCGCTCAAGATCCTCACCGTTTATGGGCTTGATGAATCGACGCTTGGAGACATGGCGCGCAAGGTTGGGCAGGAGCAGGGCGTGCAGGTGCAAGCCGATCCCCAACCGCTGCGCAACGCCTTCATTCGCAGCGATCAATACAGCTTCATCCGGCAGGGGGTTCCGTCAGTGGCGATGAAGGTGGGCTTTGCGCCGGATTCGCCGGAAGCGGCGGCGGAGAAGAAGTGGCTGACTGAGCGCTATCACTCACCCTCCGACGACTTGGATCAGCCGGTCGATCTTGCCGCGGCAGGCAAGTTCGAGGACATCGTTCGGGCGCTTGCAATCAAGGTCGCGAATGACCCGTTGCGTCCACATTGGAACGGCGACAGCTTCTTCAGCCGTTTTGTAGTGGTGCCGATGACGGGACGCTAGAGCTTCCGCTTCATTCCGATCATGAGACTCGCTAACGCATGAATGCGCAGAAATGCGAACTTCAACGGTAGACGACGACAGCCGCTTCTCCTTGAGCAGATATAGTTGGTAGCGGTGCAAATGCTCGGACCCCAGGGCTTCGGGAGATCGCCCGAAGTACTGGGAAATCTCCTGAACCGCGAAGATGTAGGCATCGATGGTGGCTTGCGCGTAGTTGCGCCGCTGCAGTTCTTCCAGCGTGCGTTGCCGAAGTCGAGTCATAGGAACCTCCTTCCCATGACCGCTAAGGCTATCTCTGCCACATCGTTCTTGCTCCTCGACGCTCCTTCCGCCGCGCTAGCGGCTTAGATTAGTTCAAGCCGGCTTGGGGGAAGGCAAGGCAATTTTCAAGTGGATCGTCGTTAACTCGGCGTACCGCGCGAAGCGAAGTGAGAACCAGTTCATCGCGATTCAAGTCGACAAATCTGATCTTCTCGTCTTGAAGACGCTGTTCATAACCACTCTGTGCGGTGCACCAGTTATATGTCGTGTTGTTGGCCTTACCCTCGACTACTCAAAGTGACTCTGTAACCCATGCACCGAGGCGATTCCGCCGCAGCACGTGCCATTCTAAGCGGGTGTTAATGGCGTTGCTGGAGGTGGGAATCCGGTGAATGAGTCTGAAAATCGACCTCTTCCACGACTTGGAAGAGGTGAACAATAATGTCGGAGATCGCGTTTTCGAGTGCTAGAAGGCTAGGTCCGCAGAAGTCGGCTAAGTTCTTTATTTTACTTGGATTTCTTGGCAATCGACTCGATCACCACTTCCGGAGTGCGAGTGCAGATTCTCGAGCTTGGTGGACCAACTTCCGCTGTTTGCTGCCAAATGCTACCAAACTGCGAGTAAGGGGAACCGTAAGTTATTGAATCTGGTGGACCTGGTCGGGATCGAACCGACGACCTCTTCCATGCCATGGAAGCGCGCTCCCAGCTGCGCCACAGGCCCACTTTGCGGAGGAACGGCGTCCGGATCTCTGGCGCCATGTTCATTCTCTCGCAGCCGCGTAGCATAGTCAAACCAGCGGCGGCCACGAGCAAGGCCCGAGCCCCGCCAGCCGACGGACTTACCACCCAAGTCGGCTCGGGCTATAATGCCGCGAACCTTCTCCATATCGAATCACCTATGGGACTGTCTGCCGGCGAAATGCTTGGACCGTATGAAATTGTTGCCTCGCTCGGCGAGGGCGGGATGGGCGAAGTCTATCTCGCGCTCGACAGCCGCCTGAACCGGTCGGTTGCTATCAAAGTAGTCGCCATGGCCACCTCCGATGAGGGGCGGGTGCGGCGATTCGAGCAGGAAGCCCGAAGCATTGCTGCGCTGAGCCATCCAAATATCCTAGCTATCTTCGACTCGGGTACGCATAACGATACGCCGTACCTGGTAACGGAGTTGCTGGAAGGCGAGACTCTACGTAAGAGGCTTGACGAAGGTCCGCTTACCGTCCGCAAGGCCGTGCAGATCGGTTCGCAAATTGCCCACGCTCTCGCCGCGGCCCATGAGCGAAGGATCATTCACCGCGATCTCAAACCGGAAAATATCTTCCCTACCAAGGATGGTCAGACGAAGCTGCTCGATTTTGGGCTCGCCAAAATAGGGATTGCTGCCTCGAGCGCGGGCCCGGATTCAGTCACGAAGCTGTCAGCAGCGACCCAGCCGGGTGTAGTGATGGGAACGGTTGGGTATATGTCGGCTGAGCAGGTGCGTGGAGATCCTACTGATCTCCGTTCCGACATCTTCAGCTTTGGCGCCGTGCTTTACGAGATGCTGGGCGGTAAACGCGCGTTCACCGGCGATTCTTCGGTGGAAACTATGACAGCGATCCTGAAGACGGAGCCGCCAGAGCTCAGTCCAAAGGCGCAGATTCCTTCTGGACTGGCTCGGATCGTCCGTGTCTCGAGAAGAATCCTGATGACCGGTTCCAGTCGGCACGCGACCTCACATTCGCGTTGGGTGCGTTATCGGGCTCCGATGGGACAGCCGCCCTTTCGACGGTGCGTCCTCAGCGACGTGACCGCCGGATGCTCTGGATGCTGACAGGTGCTGCCGCCTTGGCACTAGCGGCAGGCGCCTACTTTGCGTCGCCTCCTACGGTCGCAGCGAAGGGACGCTTGATGGCGACGCCAGTCACTGCCGAAGGAGCTCTTTCTACTGGCAATCCGGTTGCGTTGCTCTCGGCGCACGGACGCTCTTATGTCTCTTCCACGGATTTTCTTCACCTATGACGTCAGTCCCGGCGGCAAGCGCTTTCTCGTGAACCGTTATCAGAAACCTACCCAAATCCCATCGCTCAACATCGTTTTAGATGCTACTTCGGATAATCGATCGGGGCCGCACTCCAGAAACTGCAACCGAAGTTATCGGCATCGGCGGTTTCTCCTGCTCGCGGATCGCCTTACGGGGCCTCATTTTGGGAACATTTTCGTATGCGGCGGAGTCTATTTGAGTAAGCCTTCAGAACGAATGTTGCGGAGAGGTCACAGAATTCGCCGCTGAGTACAAGGAGGCGCTGGAATCAAAAGGGGCATATGGACGGCGGTCCGTTGCACAGGTTGTTGGGAGCCTCGAAGTTAATTATGATGAGGACGACGCCATGAGTTCCATGGCGGGAGCACCAACGTTGAGTGACCTGGCGAGTGCGATAGGACTCCGCTCGGAAGAAGCCTCGATCGTGGCTGAACTGCAGGCCGGATCGGAAGAGGCTTTTGCCTGGCTCCTGGCGCAGTACAGCCAGCCGGTTTACAGCCTGGTTTACCGGATACTCGACGATCCTTCCGATGCAGCCGACACCACCCAGGAAGTTTTCATTAAGGTCTTTCGCGGTATCCGACGCTTCCATGCCGACTCAAGCCTGAAGACATGGATCTACCGCATCGCATTGCACGAGGCTTCTAACCAGCGCCGCTGGTGGTTTCGCCACAAGGGGCGCGAAACCTCAATCGAGCCCGGCTCGAACGGCCACGATGAGCATTGTTCAATTGCTCTGAAGGACATTCTGGTGGACGTGACGCAATCGCCGCTGGATACCGCTTGCGCCGAGGAACTACGGGCGCGCGTGGAGTTGGAATTGAAGTCGGTAGCTGAACCGTATCGGACCGCTGTGATTCTGCGCGACATCGAAGAGTTGTCGTATGAGCAGATTGCCGAGGTGATGGAGGTCTCTCTGGGCACAGTGAAGTCCCGTCTGGTGCGAGGACGGGATGCTCTTCGGAAGAGACTGGAACGCCACCTTCCCTCCTTTGGGATGAATGTGGCGGGTATGAACGAAAGGAAGCACCGCAAGGACGGTCCTCTCAGCTGCCAGGAAGTCGAGGTCATGCCATGAAATGCTCGGATGCGAAGCGGCTCATGTCGCCGTACCTGGACGCTGCGACTACTCGCAGTGAATTGGCCGCAGTTCGAGAACATATCGATTCCTGCGCCGTCTGCTCCACTCGTTACCTCGCACTGCAGCGCACTCAACGCATGGTTAGCGGATTGGGACGCAAGCCTGTACCGCACGACCTGGCCCTGCGATTGCGGGTTGCGGCTTCGCAAGAGATTGCCAATTCGCAACGGTCGCGCTGGGAGATGCTGCGGGTTCGTTGGGAGAACGTGTTCAACGCTGTAATGGTTCCAGCGACGGGTGGATTCGTAACAACAGTCATTATGTTTGGCCTGCTTATTAGTTTCCTGATGCCCGGCCAGATTGTGGGCCCCAACGATGTCCCCACAACTCTCTACACTCCGCCACAGCTTCAGTCCTCTCCCTTCCAGTTGGCGATGGGCCCGGGGCGGTCGGAGCCGCTGATCGTGGAAGCGTATGTCGGCGCCGACGGACGGGTGCAGGACTACCGCATACTCTCAGGTGGCGAGAATGGCAACGAGGTGCTGTCGGAGTTGAAGAACATGCTGATCTTCGCCACCTTCCGCCCGGCCACCAGTTTCGGACGTCCGACTGCCGGGCGCGCCATTCTGGCGTTCTCCAAGATACAAGTCAAAGGATAAAGCCAGGTTACATCGGCCCTCGCGCTCAATCCATTGCGTCGCTCGCAGGGGTCTGATTTGCGTGCGGCATTCCGCCCTCGTAAACTGAAAGATCTGAATCGCTGCCCGAATTCGCTTCAGGAGGCTGAACTGAGCTGTATCTTCCGTAATACTCTGGTTGCACTGGTGATAGCGCTGGTCAGTTGTGCCGCCACAGCGCAGTCCAAATCGACGATCGATGTGAGCGAAACCCTTTTCAGTGTGCTGTCGGGCATGAATGTCTGCGGCTACGATTCGGAGTTGGCGTCGTCTTCTCCCATTCGCGCAGAGGTGCGAGCCGATTTGGTGGCCGCCAGCAAATCGCCGGAAGTGGCTGCTGCAGCCAAGGAAATGTGCCATTTCTATGCCGACCACCTGCAAGATGGCGCAGCACATCAGTTGGCGCGATATGTCTCCCTGGCGCTGAATCTCGGGGATCCGCCCGACTTCACGCCGAAAGTGAAAGAAGCTGACTTACCGCCGGATGCAAGCTACTTGTTGGGCTTCGTTCCAGTACTGAAGCAATACGCGGCGGCGGCGCGGCTGCACTCCATTTGGCTCAAACACCAGCCGCAGTACCTGGCGCTGATTGACCAATATCGCGATTCCGTGGCACGCATGATCAGCTCGACAGACAATTACCTGCGGATGCCATTCGCGGGTTACGTGGGCCGCTCGTACACTGTGTACCTCGATCCGATGGCTGCCCCGGGAGAGGTCAATTCGCGCAACTACCAGCAGGACATCTTCTATATCGTGGTGTCGCCTGTGAACAACAATATTCACATGGACGACCTGCGCCATACATACCTGCACTTCGTGCTCGACCCGCTGATTGCCAGACGGGCAACCGCGCTGGCGCGCTTGAAGCCGATTCTCGCAACTGTCCAGCAGGCTCCCATGGCGGATGAGTACAAGCAGGATGCGGGGTTACTGGTGATCGAAAGCTTGATCCGCGCCATTGAGGCACGTACTCCCAGCGATCCAAAGCTGCCCGAGAAGGACCGCATCGCGATGGTGAACCACGATGAAGCCGAGGGTTTCGTTCTAACAGACTATTTTTACGATCAGCTCAAAGTGTTCGAGAAAGAGAATACGGGACTTAAGGACTCGTTTCCTGACTGGCTGCACAATCTCGATGTGGAGAAGATCCGGAAGCAAGCCAGCGAGATTAAGTTCGCCTCGAAAGCCACGCCCGATGTGATGCTCTCTGAAAAGCCCAAGGCGGAGAAGAAGATCGATCAGGCTGAGCGAGCGCTGGCCGGCGGGAACCCCGCCGGCGCAACGCAATTGGCGCAGGAAGCGCTGGCGGCGAATGAGGACCCAGCACGCTGTTACTTTGTGCTAGCGACAGCAGCATCGTTGAGCGGTAACATGCAAGACGCCAAGGACGACTTCGTGAAGGCGGCAAGCACTTCCAAGGATCCCCGCATCGTTGCGTGGTCTCACATCTACCTGGGACGAATCCTGGACTTGCAGGATGACCGTGATGCGGCAATCGAACAGTACAAGGCAGCCCTTGGCGCAGGCGACAGTTCGCCCGATACTCATACTGCTGCCGAACGAGGACTTAAATCCCCGTATGAACCCCCTGAGGCTACGCAGCAACCGAAATCGCAATAAGATAGAAATAGGACGGGAACGGCCTCCAGCCATCCCCTTGAAAGGACTAGTCATGAGAAAGACTTTGGCAATGATAGTGGTGCTGGTGGCAACGAGCATGGCGATGGCCCAGGCGAACGGCGACAAAACTCCCACACCAGCCCCAGCAGCACAAGGTGCCGCCACTCCCGCACCGGCCAGCCCACATCAGCCATTGGCAAAAACCAAGGAAGAGTACGACGCCTACAATCTGGCGGCGTCGAAAACCGATCCAGCGTTGTTGGAAGCAGCGGCCGACGAATTCGCCCAGAAATTCCCCTCCAGTGAACTTAAAGAATTACTTTATGTTCGCGCTATGAACTTGTACCAACAGCAGAACAACTCGGCTAAGGTTATCGTCGTGGGGCGCAAGGCGATAGAAATAAATCCCACGGACCCGATTCCATTGGTGGCCGTGGCCTCCGCTTTGGTTATGGACACGCGTGACAGTGACCTCGACCGCGATGCACGCTTTGCGGAAGCGAGCAAGGATGCCCAAGCGGCTCTTGACAATGTCGACACCGGCTTGCAGGTACCGCTGAATACCCCGCCCGAACGGGTGGCGGCAGCCAAGGCGAATTTACGCTCCATTGCCTACGACACGCTGGGAGTGATCGCGATGAACAAGAAGGACTATGCGAGCGCCGAGCAGAACTTCCAGAAGGCCGCTGACCTGATGAAAGATCAGCCAGACGCCGTGGTGTATCTCCGCTTGTCGGTCGCACAGGACAACGAAAAGAAATACGACGCTGCGTTGGATTCGGCTAACAAGGCCGCACAGTATGCGCCGGAGGGAAGCGCTGAGAAGAACCTGGCCAAGCAGCAGCAGGATCGACTGAAAAAGCTCCTGGCGGACACGAGCACGCCAAGCACGCCACCGACGACGGCGCCCACAACCCCTCCGCCTGCCGCGACCCCTCACTAGAACTGCGGACTTGTGCAACCACCACAATGAAGTCGGAAGAAATCGATCAATCGTCGCTGGAAGATGCTCTCGGGCATCGGTTCCAGCGCCGCGCAATTTTCGAGCAGGCACTAACCCATTCTTCGTTCGCGCGCGAGGCTGAGTCGCAGGTGCCGGCCGGCAGTGCCGCCGACGTACCGGGCGATAACGAACAACTGGAATTCCTCGGCGATGCGGTTCTGTCGTTCGTGGTTAGCCAGGAGTTGTTTCGGCGCTTCCCCGAATACGCGGAAGGTGATTTGTCCAAATTGCGGGCGCATATAGTCAGCGCCCGCGCCTTGGTTCATCCCGCCCGGAAGTTGGAAATCGGAAAGTACCTGCGTTTCGGCAGGGGCGAGGAAAGAAGCGGCGGCCGCACCAAAAGCGCACTCCTCGTGAACGCTCTGGAAGCCCTCATCGCGGCGATCTTTATCGATGCAGGACTTCAGAAAGCGCACCAGTTCATCATTGATACAATCCTTCAACCATCGCTTGAAGAACTGCAGAAGCAAGGCAGCAGCGCTCTGCCGGTCACGGACTACAAGTCGGCCTTACAGGAGATCGTCCATGCCACCGGACGCTCTCAACCCCTTTACTCCATGGTTAAGGAACAGGGCCCCGAGCATCGCAAGGTATTCACCATGGAAGTACACATCCCGGCTCCGACGGATGGGGGGGAAGCGTTCGTCAGCCGCGCCGAAGGCGCAACCAAAAAGCGCGCCGAGCAGGGCGCTGCACGACAGGCATGGGAGTATCTACAATCATTGCAGGCAATTTCTGCGTCGGACGCCGTCAGTTCGGAGCCGGAGCCGTCTAAACAGTCATGAGTGAAGTTCGCGTCGAGCCCGATGTCACAGCGCCACCCGTAGCGCCAGTCGCCGCGCGCAGCGGGCATGCCGACTCGGGTGGCATGAGTTCGCTGCAATCGCTGGCAACGACCATCGTGATTGCGGTGTTCGTGATTACGTTCGTGGTGCAGGCCTTCCAGATCCCATCCGAGTCGATGGAGAAGACCCTGCTGGTCGGCGATTACCTGTTGGTGGATAAGGCACATTATGCTGATACTGGCTCCTGGGGTTGGCTGCTTCCATATCGCAAGATTAAGCGCCAAGACATTATCGTGTTCCGCTATCCGGTGAATCCCCAGCAGCATTTTGTAAAGCGGGTGGTTGGTATCCCAGGGGACCACGTGCGCCTGATCAACAAACACGTTTATGTCAACGGCGTGAGGCAGGAAGACGATTACGCAACGTTTAATTGGGGTCTGCGAGACAAGTTCCGCGATAACTTTCCCAATGGCGGATTCCTCGCGGACAAGATCGCATCGAAATGGTTTATTCAAGCCCAAAAACTGCTCGACGACGGGCAGTTGATCATCCCTGAGGGTTCCTACTTCGTACTCGGGGACAACCGCGATGACAGTTACGATTCGCGCTATTGGGGCCTGGTTCCGGCCGAAAACATCGTTGGCCGCCCCTTGCTGATCTATTGGTCGATGAACCAGGTGCCGTCCAACACCGGCGATGAGCCGGCGTCTGGTAAACTTTCGACTTTGGCATACAGCGCTATCCAGTCAGCAAAAGGCTTGCGCTGGAATCGCATGTTTCGGATACCGCACTAGGCCATAACACGTCGGGACTCGGTCATCGGGAGAAGGTAGTGCAATTGCCTGTCACAAAGAAACTTAACAAGGCTGTACCAGAACCGGCCGCAAGCTCTGACAAGCCCAAGAAGCCCAAAGAAACGACCTCTGAGTTCATTGCCTCGATCGCGGTCGTGCTGGTTACCGGGCTGTTCATTATTACTTTTGCGTTGCAGGCCTTTGTCATCCCGTCCAGCTCGATGGAGAACACACTTCTGATTGGTGACCACGTCTTTGTGGACCGCATCAACTTGGCCCCAAAAGCAGACTGGGTCGGCCCCCTGATTCCTTATCGCCACCCGCGCCATGACGACGTTTTCGTCTTCATCTCACCCGCCGAGCCCGGACTCTACGTGGTGAAACGCGTGGTGGGAGTCCCTGGCGATCGCATCAGGCTGCAGGACGGCGTGGTCTACCGCAACGGCGAGCGGCTCGATCCCCCATACGTCATCCGCAACGGGACCTACAATGGTTATCGCGACAACTTCCCCACCGTACCTCCAACCGACTATGACGGCGTGACGCCGGAGTGGCGCGATGCCCTGCCCTCCCACATCCAAAATGGCGAGCTTGTGGTACCGCCAAACAGCATCTTTGCCATGGGCGACAATCGCGACGTCAGCCTCGACAGCCGCTATTGGGGCTTCGTTCCCTATGAAAACGTCATTGGACGCCCCATGTTCATTTATTGGTCATTCGAACAGCCCCGCGACGAATACACTCGCACCAGTTTCGCGGAGCGGGTGCAATTCCTCTTCACCATCGTGCTGCATTTCTTTGACCAGACGCGCTGGTCCCGGATGTTCCACGTGGTGCGCTGATGCCGGGCCGCGTGTCACGGCGGGCGTTGTGGATATGGGTTTCCCTTGGCTTTATTCTGCTCGCTCTGTTCTTGCCTCCGTTTGTGAACGTCAACCGCTACCGCAACCGGGTGGCTTTGTCGATTAGCAGCGCACTTGGCCGTCCTGTCACCGTTTCGGGTATCGAATTGGAACTGTTGCCGCGTCCTGGGATGGTGCTGTCGAAGTTTGTCGTTGGTGACGATCCCAGTTATGGTGCAGAGCCGATGCTACGGGCCGAAACCGTCACGGCTTATCTTCGCTTGAGTTCACTCTGGCGAGGGCGATTGGAGATCGGCACGCTGGCACTGGACAATCCCAGCCTGAACCTGGTGCGCCGCGCCGATGGACACTGGAACCTCGAAGAGTTGGTGCAGCGCACCTCGCAAGTTCCCTCAGCTCCAACTGCGAAAAGCACTCCTGAGTCGAGACCTCGTTTTCCATACGTAGAGGCCAAGGCTGGACGCATCAACTTCAAACTTGGCCAGGTGAAGAAGGCCTTTGCCTTCTCCGATGCCGACTTCGCCCTGTGGCTGGAGTCTGAGAATGAATGGGGTGTCAGGCTGGAAGCTCGTCCCATGCGTTCCGACGTTCCCGTGAGCGACACCGGCACGCTCAGGATGGCGGGTCGGTTTCAGCGCTCCTCCAGTCTGCGAGACACCCCCCTGAATCTGAAGATCGACTTCACCAAGGGCCAGTTGGGACAGATCACCGCTCTTATCTACGGACGCGATCGCGGCTGGCGGGGTGGCGTGGCTTCCGCCGCCACACTGACCGGAACCCCCGCCGCTCTTGCGGTGACCATGGATGCGCGAGTGGATGACTTCCGCCGCTACGACATCGCCCTGGGCGAGGCGTTGCGTCTGAGCGTGCATTGCACAGGCACGTATTCCTCACCCAACGATTCAATTCGCGACATTCAATGTCAGGCCCCGGTCCGTCCCGGCATTCTGATGGTGCGCGGCAATGTCACAGGTTGGGCTGGCGAAGAATACGATCTCGGCATTTCCGCGGAACAGATACCCCTGGACCGCGTTGTCGCACTGGCTCGCCACACCAAAAAGGATCTCCCCGAAGATCTCACAGCAACTGGCACCACTGACGGAGTCTTCACTGTGCACAGGAGTTCGGGCGCCGCTCCTGTCTGGGCTGGAGGTGGCCGCACTACCCACTTCATGTTGCAGTCAAAGGTGCTGAAACCCGACCTCGAGCTTGGTGAGGTGGAATTCAGCATTCCCGAAGCTCTCGGAGTGATGCACGGGAAGCATCCGCGAAGGGTTTCCAATCCGCTCAAAGCAGCCAGTGCGAACGCCGCTCTGCGCGTCGTAGTCAAACCGTTTCCCTTGCCACTAGGCGCAACGTCTCCGGCAACTGCTGGCGGATATTTTGATCTGGCGCAGTATCGCATTACCCTGGCGGGCGATGCTGAAATGACCAGGCTCATGAGCATAGCCAAGGCACTCGGGATCAGCGCTCCGGCAATAGGTTTAGCCGGCCCAGCTCAACTGAACCTCGAGATCGCAGGCTCATGGACCGGCTTCGCGTCACCCGTGCCCTCGGGACGAGTACAGCTACGTAACGTTACTGCGGAGTTGCAGGGAGTGGGCGAACCGCTCCAGGTCTCGTCGGCAACCGCTACGCTCGCCGGCCAGGCTGCCACCATCGGTTCATTTTCGGCCGAATTCAAGGACGGGCCTTCGCTGACCGGGTCTGCCAGCTTCCCTCTGCACTGTGGAACTCCCGAAAGCTGCATCCTGCGCTTCGACCTGCACACCCCCGAGATTTCACTCACCCGCCTGAATCAGCTGCTGAACCCTTCGTTCCAGAGCCGCCCCTGGTACCATCTGCTGGAAATCGGGCAGCGGGACGAAAATGCGTTGCTGAAGTTGCAGTCTCTCGGACGCATTTCGGCCGGCCGGGTATTCCTTGGAGATCTCGTCGCGTCTAATTTTGTCGGCACGGTCGAGATGAGTTCCGGCCAGCTCAGCCTTAAAGACGTTCGGGCCGACATGTTGGGGGGACATCACACAGGAAATTGGGATGCTGACTTTGCGGCAGCGCCGCCAAAATACGTGGGATCTGGCACGGTGACGAGGGTGGCGATGGCGCAAGTCGCGATCTTAATGCACGATGCATGGGCCAGCGGGATGGTGGACGGACAGTACACTCTTGGCATGTCTGGTCTCAATGCAGCAGCACTGCGTCAATCCGCAACCGGATCTGCCAGTTTTAAGTGGACTGGCGGCTCGCTGCGTCACGTCGTGTTGGAAGGCAGAAGCGCTCCGCTGTCGTTCTCCAGCTTCGACGGGAAGGTCGTACTGCGCGAGGGAAGCCTCAGCTGTGAAGATTGTAAGTTGCAAACGACTGGGGAAACGTATGTCGTGAATGGGACTGCGAGCCTTGGCCGCACTCTTGGTGTCCGTCTGGAAAGCTCGGGACGAGGCGCATCCTACGCCATTTCCGGCCCGTTGGACCAGCCCAGCGTGGAAACCCTACAGTCTCCGTCGTCTGAGGCGAAGATTCGCTGACGGATTCTCAAAACACCTCGATGTCATGGCATGCATTGCGACAAATAGTAACAACTTTTCTACTAGCTACTTACCAATTAAACTTCGAGTTTATTATTAAGTTTTAAATCTCACCCTTCCCCCGTCAGGGATATGTCCAAAGGCGCCGCTCTTCCGCATGGTAGTATCGAGAGAAAGTCATCATGTTTGGGCACTTTGACGTCGTCGAAGCCTTCTTTGAGATTGTGGTGCTGCTGTTCGCAATCAGCGTGCACGAATCGGCGCACGCCTGGATGGCCAACCGCTTGGGAGACCCTACGGCTAAGATGTTGGGGCGGGTGTCGCTCAATCCCATCGTTCACATCGATCCATTTGGCACGATCCTCATGCCAGCCATGCTGATCCTCCTCGGATTTCCGCCTTTCGGCTGGGCCAAACCAACACCCGTGGATAACCGGAATTTTCGCAATCCTGTGCGCGATGACATTCTCACGGCAGTGGCTGGCCCGGTCAGCAATTTCATTACGGCGCTGATCTCCGTCATTATCCTTGCATTTATTTTGCACGGTTCGACCGGCGGCATTGACCGCCTCTTTCGCGGCGCAGACGTTTCCACGCCGTTGGCCAGACTTTTCGAAGCAGCCATTCTGATCAACGTTGTCCTGGGAGTCTTCAACCTGATCCCTCTGCCTCCGCTGGATGGCAGTCACGTTATTCGCCATTTTCTGTCGTATAACGCCCTGCGCACTTATGACAGGATCGGATACATTGGACTGGTCATTGTGATGTTCGTTCTGCCCATGATCGGATTTCCGATCATCAGCATGCTGATCAGTCCGTTTCTGCAGTTCTTTGGTGCGCTACTGAACGCTCTGTTGAGAGTCTGATGTCAGATCCCAAGCAAGCAAAAAAAGGCCGCATCCTGAGCGGCATGCGTCCCACTGGAAAGCTTCACCTCGGCAACTACGTCGGTGCGTTGCGCAACTGGGTGCGCCTGCAGGACGACTACGATTGCTTCTTCTTCATTGCTGACTGGCACGCCCTGACCACGGATTACGCCGACACTCGCAACATCAAGCAGAACTCGCTTGAGGTCATGATCGATTATCTTGCAGCGGGTCTCGAACCAGAACGCAGCACGATGTTTATCCAGTCGCACGTGCCACAGCACGCCGAGTTGCACCTGCTCTTCAGCATGATCACGCCACTGGGATGGCTGGAACGCGTTCCAAGCTACAAAGAACAGCGCGAGAACATCAAGGACAAAGACCTCAGCACCTACGGGTTCCTGGGTTATCCGTTGTTACAGTCGGCTGACATCCTGATGTACCAGGCTGATTTTGTACCCGTCGGCGAGGACCAGGTGCCGCACGTGGAACTGACGCGCGAAGTAGCGAGGCGATTCAACCAGTTTTATCCGCTGGGGAAATGGGTTGCTTGCCCTACACAAGAAGCAGAAGAGATCCGCAACGGCATTCCTGTTAAGCAGCGCCTACATCCCGAGTACGACAAAATGTTCGTCTTTCCCGAGCCTCAGCCCCTGCTTACGCCCGCCGCGAAGCTACCTGGAACAGATGGCCGCAAGATGTCGAAGTCGTATGGCAATACAATTTTGCTGAGCGAGCCGGAAGCATCGTTGCGCGCGAAGTTGAAGACCATGGTTACAGACCCCGCGCGCATCCGTCGCAGCGATCCGGGTAATCCCGATGTTTGTCCGGTGGGCGACCTGCACAAGATCTTCAGCAGCAGCGACACCATGGCAATGGTTTACGACGGTTGCCGATCAGCAGGGATCGGATGCATCGAGTGCAAGAAGTGGGCGGCAGATAGCCTTTGGGAGGTGCTTGGCCCCATTCAGGAGCGCAGGGCGAAGTACGAGGCTGACCCCAAGCTGGCTTGGGACTTACTTGAGGAAGGATCAGCCCAGGCGCGAACGGCTGCCGAGTCTACGATGGAAGAAGTGCGGGCTGCCGCCAATTTGTCTTTTGCCTATGAACCGCCGAAACAGGATGTCGAAGTTCAATAATTAATGCCCGATCAGCCACAATCTGTGAAGCCGCCAACCGCGACACCCGAAGCGCCGCGCGCTTCAGCGCGCAAGGACGAATCCAACGAGTCTTCGTTCTCGGTGCTGGTAGGCGAGGTCTACGACGGCCCGCTCGACCTGCTGCTCGATCTCATCCGTAAGCAAGACATCGACATCTACGACATTCCGATCGCGAAGATCACCGCGCAATATTTGAAATATGTCGAGAACATGAAGCAACTCGACGTTGATGTCGCAGCCGAGTTCATCTACACCGCTTCCCTGCTGATTCACATTAAATCGAAAATGCTGCTGCCGCGCGATCCCGATGCAACCGGGCTGCTCGAAGATCCACGCATGGAGCTGGTCAACAGGCTACTCGAACACGAACGTTACAGGTCAGCGGCACAGATGCTGCTTCAGAAGCAACATATTGAAGAGGCGGTCTGGTCAAACCCGGCGCTCAAGGAATTCAGGGATGCGGAGGGCGCCGAGTCAGAACTCGCAGCCGACGTTGTGGACCTGGTGAAGACGTTTCAGCAGATACTGAACCGCGCGCGAAGCAAGCCGTCATTTGAAGTGGAAGAGGACAATGTCACCGTTTCGCAGATGATTGATTTCGTGCGACGGCGCTTGTCGCTGGAAGACAAGCCGATTCGCCTGAAGCATCTTCTGCGCAGCTTGCGATCACGCGGCGCACTCGTATGTGCCTTCCTCGCCATCTTGGAACTGATACGCTTACAGGCAGTGCTGGCAAGGCAAGACAACGTGTTCGGCGAGATCGTGTTGAAGAAGTACACCAACTTCGACAGTCTCATGGCAGAGAATCCACCCGTGAAGGACGACTGGCGGTGAGTTCAACTCTTCGGGGTTGGGGTACCGCACTGCACGAAATCCAGCCCGCAGGGCGGAACAATATTAGCCCAGGGCGTAAGCCCTGGGGAATGTAGCCAAAGATAACGAGTCCCTTCAGGGACGACACAGTTTTCACAGAGAAGGTATAACCGCTCTGGAATTGCACTAGCAACCACACGGACTCATCAAGAACGGCATAAATTCTGGGAAGACGGATAGACTCCACGATCTCCAATGAGCGTTAAAGCCAAAATCGAAGCTCTTATCTATGCGACCGAAGAACCGGTCACACTCAACCAAATGGCTGCCCTGCTCAAGGATGCGGCATTGGCCGAATTGCGCGCCGAAGAAGAAGCACGACTGGCACTGAATGAGGTCGTATCCGACGGCAAGCCAGACGTCGAAGATGACGAGTTCAGCTGTGAACAGCCGGAAACCGTTGCGTCGGAGGCGGCTGAATCCGAATCTCTCCCCGATTACTTCAACGGAAAACTGATTTCCCCAGACGATCTCACGCAAGAACAGAAGGTCGAGCTCGACAAGGAAGACTCGAAGCGCGTCAAAGAACACATCAGCCAGATTCTCAAGGATCTGATTGCCGAGTATTGCGATGGCAACCGCGGTATGGAGATTCGCCAAATCGCCGGCGGCTACCGCATGGGCACTAAGCCCGAGCATCACGACGTGGTCGTCAACTTCGCCAAGAGCCTGAAGCCGCCGGTGCGCCTGTCGATGCAGGCGTTGGAGACGCTGGCTGTCATCGCCTACAAACAGCCGGTGACCGTTCCCGAGATCAGCGAGATTCGCGGAGTCGATTCCTCAGGAGTCATCGCCACCCTGCTCGATCGCAAATTGATCACGACGTCTGGCCGTAAACAGGTCATTGGCCGGCCGATCCTCTACAAGACGACGAAAGAGTTCCTGCTTCGCTTCGGATTGAACAACGTGGCGGAGTTGCCCAGCATGGAGGAGTTTGAGAAGCTGGGTGATCCTCAAGCTGGGCTATTCGAGCAGGCAACCGGGGCGGTTACTGCAACTCCGGAGGCACAGGCTTCTCAGGACGAAACGGGCGACGTTGAACCGCTCCAGCAGGTCGCCGAACCGGAGAACGAAGCTACCTTGTCCGCCGAAGAGGAACTTAACACTGCGGAAAAGCACGAATCCTA
Source organism: uncultured Acidobacteriaceae bacterium (assembly GCA_963779555.1). Taxonomy (GTDB): domain Bacteria; phylum Acidobacteriota; class Terriglobia; order Terriglobales; family Acidobacteriaceae; genus DASRAA01. The sequence goes on along the minus strand of CAVZYS010000008.1, from coordinate 68,648 downwards.
ACTGTTGACTTTGCGGATCTATCATGCGAACCCTCCTTGGATTGACAGCAATACTTGTCTTGACCCCCTGTTTATGCGCTCAACAGATTCCCACTGGCACATTGCTGCCGACTATGCTGGACAACTCGATCGACTCCGATAAGAGCAAGCCAGGCGAAGAGATTTCTGCCAAGCTGATGCAGGACGTCCCACTACCGGATGGCGGGAAGATCAAGCGAGGGTCGAAGGTGCTGGGACACGTTGTTTCCGTGATTCCTGCAACTTCAAGGCAACCGACAAGAATTGTCGTCCAATTCGACCGTGTCGAGATCGACAAACATGAGGTCGCAGTTACAACCAGTCTGCGTGCTCTGGCGTCCATGCAAGCAGTGTCGACAGCTCAGCAGCCGGTAAACGCCAACAGTGGCTACGGAACCACGTCGTGGGACTGGAACATGCTTCAGGTAGGCGGACAGGCTGCCTTTAACGGCCAGCGCATCGTGAAGTCCCAAACTGGAGAGGTGGTTGGAAAAGTCGTCGAGCCAGGAGCGGTGGTTGGCGTTCCGCTGGCAAATCCGCCGCGAGGCTGCGCGGGAGCTTCGGACAACGCATCGGAGCAGGCATTCTGGGTGTTCTCGACGGATGCCTGCGGCGTGTACGGTTACAAGTCCATGACCTTGAACCGAATAGCCGGCGGCAACCTCTCAGGCCAGATCATCCTCCAGTCACCGAAGAGAATCACCGTTCGCGGTGGGAGCGGATGGCTGCTGGGGGTAAACTCGGCACCAGCAACTTCCGGCGTCCGTTAACCGTCAATTGCCACGTACAAGGTAAGATAGGGACTCATGCCCGCTGAACGATTGCAGAAGATCATCGCTGCCGCCGGGATCGCCTCGCGCCGCAAGGCAGAGGAGTTGATCACTTCGGGGTTGGTGTCGGTGAATGGCCAGACGGTCACTGAGCTCGGGTCCAAGGCCGACCCTGAAGTTGACAACATCAAGATCAACGGCCAGCCGTTGGGTCGTGCTCAACGGCATGTCTACCTTGTGCTCAATAAGCCAAAGGGCCACGTCACCACAGTCACCGATCCGGAAGGGCGTCCAACCGTGATGGATCTTGTGCCTGGCGTCGGGGCGCGCATTTATCCAGTGGGTCGGCTCGATTACCTCAGCGAAGGTCTTTTGTTGCTGACCAACGATGGCGCCTTGGCGCAGAAGCTCACGCACGCCTCGTCGCACGTACCCAAGACCTATGTAGTCAAAATCAGTGGCAAGCCTGTGGATTCTGATATTGAGAAGCTGCGCGTTGGAATCTTTCTGCCGCCGGACCGGACTCCGCTGAAGACGCGTGAAGGCTTGCTGAATGCCAAGGCAGCACCACGGCGCTCGAAAGCCGTAAAGACGGGTCCAGTGCGAATCAAGTTGGTGCGCGACTCGGCCAATCCCTGGTACGAAATCACACTCATCGAAGGGCGCAATCGGCAAATCCGGCGCATGTTCAAGCAGATCGGACACGACGTAGAGAAAATCAGGCGGGTGCGTTACGGTCCCTTGGAATTGGATATTGAGCCCGGGAAGTTCCGGCACCTGACGGTTCAAGAAGTAGCGCGCCTGAAATCGGCCACAGGCGCGACCAATCGAGCTGTGCAAACCAAGTCAACGCCGCAACGCCCGTCTCGAGATAAGAACAAGAAACGCCAGCCCTAGTTTTTTCGCGTGCGCTCGTTAATTGCGATCACTGTCGCGCGGTTTCAGTCTGTGAGAAACCTTCAAGCAGCGGCAGACGGGCCGCGCCGTAAAGTCCTGCATCGCTCCCCAGCAATGCCCGCGTAACGATCGTCCCCTTGTCGTGGCCAACCGTCGCAGGAGACGTCAGCGAATAGATCACCGAGCGGAACTTCATCTCCTCAAACATGGCTGGGGCAAACGCATCCCAAGAACTGGAAACCCCGCCACCAATAACGTAGATCGGGAGATTCAGCGAATTGACCATAGCTCCAACCCCGATCCCCAACGCACGTCCAACCTTTTCGAAGATGCGCTTCGCGACTGCTTCGCCTTGCACCGCAAGGTTGTAGATCGACCGCGACGTAAACTGCACTGGGTCATGCGAAAGCCGCTCCAACTCAGTTGACTCGCCGGCTGCGATCGCTTCTCGGGCCATGCGTACAACCGCGGTGGCCGAAGCATACTGTTCAAGACAACCACGGCTTCCGCATCCGCATGGATGTCCGTCGGCGTAGATATTAAAGTGCCCAAGTTCGCCCGCCATGCCAGTCATGCCGTGCCATAAGCGCCCGTTGAACACCAGGCCGCCACCGACGCCGGTTCCCAGGGTGTACATCGCCATGTGGTCGTATTCGCGGGCCGCCCCAAGCCATTTCTCGCCCATGGCGGCCGAGTTGGCGTCGTTCTCGAGAATGACGGTAGTCCCCAGCCGCTTCTCGATTTCGTCACGCACCGGGAAACTCGTCCAGTCGGGCAGGTTGGGAGATTCCATCACCATTCCGGCCGACATATCAATGAAACCAGGCACGCCAATGCCGATGCCAACCAACTCGCCCGTGTCATGATATTTCTTGCGTAGCGCCTGAATCGCGTTGCACATCTCTGTAATCACGAAGTCGCGGCCACGTGACACTTCGGCACCTAGCGTAAGTTTTTCCAGCAGCTTCCCATCGCTATCAACGGCCGCAATGCGGAGGTTGGTACCTCCCAGATCTACTCCGATGGAATAATCGCTCATATCTACTGTTCAACCCCTCTCCGTGTTTGTGAGTTAAGGACGCTTGCGACTATAGCCAACTACTTCTGGCACCGAGGACAATAATGACTACTTCGCCCAGCGATAACCACCCGCTTGATCGGCGTGCCACAAACCAGGCACGGCTCGCCCTCCCTACCGTACACCCGATGCTTTAATTGGAAAAATCCTTCTTCGCCGTCGGCATCAACATAGTCGCTCACTGACGACCCGCCCAATGCAATGGCTTCGCGCAATACTTCCTGCACTGCCGCGTGCAGCTTTCGCAATTGCTCGCGCGTGAGCGAGGCGGCTCGGCGCCGGGGTCGAATTCCAGAGCGGAACAGCGACTCGTCGGCATAGATGTTCCCGACCCCGCTGAGCAGCTTCTGATTGAGCAGCGCGCTCTTAATTGGAGTCTTCCTGCCGTGAAAGAGAGTCACGAAGCGTTCAGCTTGTGACTCCAGCGGCTCGTCTCCGGGAGCAGCGAACCCTGCGACAGATTTCTGCGAGTCCATGCGTACGACCGCCAACCGGCCGAATCGGCGCGGATCGACGAAGCGCACTTCCCTGCCTGAGGAGAGTTTCACGACCGCGTGCGTGTGTTTGTGGACGGCCTCTTCCGGAGTCGTAACCTGCATTCGCCCAGTCATTCCCAGGTGAACAATCCATTGTCCGTGTTGGATCGCATCGCGTTTCCTTTTGCCGGAGCGTGCGAGGTCAAACACAATGTGCTTTCCCACCCGCCGCACTTGCACGATGCGCGAACCTTCCAAAACTTCAGCGATTTCATTCGCCGGGGACTTCAGCGGCTCAGGCTTCTCACCCAGCCAGATGGATTCGATAATCTCGCCTGCAACCCGCTTGTGTAAGCCTCGGGCTATAGTTTCGACCTCAGGTAGCTCCGGCATGGAACTCTAGTTTACGGTATCGGGCAGGTCACAACCGGCTGCGTTGGGTGACGTTTGCACCGCTCAGTGTTGACCTGTAAAATCAAGGGTTGCACAGCCCGTCTGTTCGCGAATATCCCTGAATCCTGTAATCCCTTTCGCAAATCATTGGCGAGTTGTGTGGGAATCTGAGCGGTTGCTCAGCATCGACGCATGCCGCAGATTGCGACCAAAGAGCGGAGTAGCGAGTTGAAAACTGGTAAGACGGCGGTTATTGTCGGGGCACAATGGGGCGATGAAGGTAAGGGCAAGATCGTTGACGTCCTCTCCGAAAGATTCAGCGTCGTGGCACGTTATTCCGGCGGCCACAATGCCGGGCACACAGTCACGATCAAGGGGAAGAAGTTCATCCTTCAGCTCATCCCCTGCGGAGTACTGCGCGAAGGCTGCCGCGGAGTTGTTGGCAATGGCGTGGTGCTGGACCCGTTCGCGTTCATGAAGGAAGTCGATGCGTTGCGTGCCACTGGCGTGAAAGTCGATGGCAATCTGTTCGTCAGTAATCGTGCGCACGTTATCCTGCCCTACCACCGCATGATCGAACTGGCTGCCGAGAACGCTCCCGGGCGCGTGAAGATTGGCACCACCTCGCGTGGCATAGGTCCCACATATGAGGACAAGATGGCCCGCAGCGGCCTGCGCGTACAGGACCTACTCGACAAGGCGCTGCTGAAAAAGCACATTGAAAACGCCTGCAAGGAAAAGAACACCATCGCGCACGCGCTATTCAACAGCGAGCCCCTCGACCCCGACAAGATGTATTCCGACTACGCCGGGATCGCTGACTGCGTTGCGCCCTTCGTAACCGACACTGCTCTGCTGCTAAATCGTGCGATCGCCGACGGCCAGTCGGTGATGTTCGAGGGCGCCCAGGGCACGATGCTCGACATCGATCATGGGACGTACCCGTTCGTCACTTCGTCGAGCGCGACGTCGGGCGGAGCCGCAACGGGAACAGGAGTGCCTCCGAACGCGATCACGATGGTTGCGGGAGTGACGAAGGCCTACTGCACACGAGTGGGCGGAGGGCCCTTCCCCACTGAGTTGAATAACGAAGTTGGCGAAGCCCTGCGTAAGAAAGGCAATGAATTCGGAGCGGTCACAGGACGTCCGCGCCGCACCGGTTGGCTCGATCTGCCTCTGCTTCGCTACTCCAACATGATCAACGGCACCGGTTGGCTGGTCGTCACCAAGTTGGACGTGCTCGATGATCTGGCTGAGATTCCCGTCTGCGTCGGATATAAGGTTGACGGCAAGGAAACGCAGGAGATCCCGGCGCAAGCCTCGGGTTATGAGAAGATCGAACCGATCTACGCCACGCTACCGGGATGGCACTGCGCAACCTATGGCATCGACAAGTATGATCGACTGCCGGCTAAAGCCAAGAGCTACCTCGAGTTCGTGGAGAAAGAAACTGGAGCCAAGGTGGGAATCATTTCCACCGGTCCCGATCGCGAGCAGACCATTTTCGTCGATACATTTTCCACCGCGCTCGACGCTGTGAGCGACAAGTAATACGTCGCCTCTGAGGCTACATATGCTCGTGTTAGCAGTTACATGGATGGCCAATCCGGGTAAAGAGCAGGAAGTCGCAGAGATCTTCAGGAAACTGGAGGAATCTTCACGGCAGGAACCCGGCTGCCTGATGTACATTGTGCATCGTCACCGCACCGATCCCAGGCGTTTCTTTATCTACGAGCAATATCGTGATGAAGCTGCACTTGAGGCCCATCGCCAATCGCCGCACTTTCAGCAGTACGCAGTCGCAGCGCTGAAAGATATCGGTGAGCGTCTACAGGGCGAACTCTACTCGCCCCTCTTCCAAGACTCACGACTGGATCGTCGGCGAAGCCACTGAGCGAAATAGACGCTTCTACTTTTCATTGCTTCTCCAGGATGTACGTGCCTCCTTTTGGCTCACGTTCGAACCAGCTGACCGCGTATCCCGCGCCGAATAGCTCCTGAAAACGTTCACGCGCGTTTTCCTGGATCTCAGCCAACCGCTCAGGCGAAGGCTCGTCCACGACGATCCGGATCCTTTCCAAGGCCTTTCCTGGCACTGGTTCCTTACCCGCAAGAATGTCGACCACTCGTTCTGACTCCAGATTCCACTCCCCCACCAGCCGGTCGGTCGGCAGCCCAGCATGAAGCGGACTGCTGGTAGAACCGTAAAAGTCTGTGAGATAGCGCCGCACAACTGCGCCGAGGCGGCAGATGTTGAAGTGCGCATTCTTCGTCTGCAGCGGATCGAACGTCCACTCCACAAGCGAAATCCTTCGCGCCAGGGCATCCTCTCGCTGCGCCAGCTTCAGCCGCCGGCCAATCCCAAGATCGCGAAATTCAGGAAGCACAGCAGCCATGTGCGAATGGAGATATGGCGCGCGATTACGTATGCCGGGATACGCGAGGATAAATCCAGCTATTTTGCCGTCGACGAAAGCACCCAGTACCTGCCCGCCTATCTTGGATGCGACCACGTACATCTGCGAAGGCACAACATCCCGCTCGCCAAACTTCCACACCTGAATTTCCAGTTCGACCATTTGTTCGAACTCTGCGATGGAGTGGCAGGAGCGAATTGTAATGACTTTGTCGGGCATGGCGTGTGAACAGGTTTGAAAACCGCGGATTCGGCTGGCTGCAGCCTAAAACTCCGCCTGATACCAGCGGAAGCCACGACGCTGTTCTTCGTCAGCCTGCTTGATGAGTGTCATGATGCTTTTACGCTTCAGGTTTCCGACCGCGGCCACGATAGCATCGATCAGGGCCATGGGAGCCACGTACGAAGCGCCAAACGACGGCGTCTCCACCGAGGCAATGAAGCACTCGTCGGCGGAGCGGGCCAGCGGCGAGACAAAAGTATCCGTTATAGCAACCGTGAAACAACTATTGCGCTTGGCGGCTTGGAGTCCCTCTACAGTCTGTCGCAGCCCGCGCCGGAAGCTGACGCCAATCACCAGGTCCTTACGCCCAACGTTGCGAACCACGTGACTGACCCGGCCGGCAGTTGTAGCAGAGAATACCGGCAGCCCAATCATAGTCAGGTGATACTCCAGATGGTGCACCAGGGAAGTTGCAGCGTCTCCGCCGAGCAGGAGTATCTTTGGCGCCTCGTATATTCGTTTCGCCAGGGTGCAAATCTTGTTGGCGTCCAGGCTGTTGCCGAGTGCCTGCAGGTTTTGCATATCACGTTGCAGCGCGGCGCGTACCAGCGACGCAGGGCCGGAACCTTCCCGCTCTGCTGCCTTCATGGTATCCAGCGAAGTCGCGTAGGCCACGGATAAATCGTGCAAATGCCGCTGAAAATCCTTGTAAGTCTCGAAACCCAACCCCTGGACAATGCGAACGGTGGTAGCTGGATCGGTGCCCAAACGACCGGCCAAGGCACGCACGCTGAGCAGCACGAACGGCCGCGGGTTCTCCAGTACGGGACGGATAATCTCCTGCCTTTTAGGGCTGAGATGTTTCAGCTTCTCCGACAGGCTGACGTGAGCTGTAGAGAGTTTTGCGGTCGTCCGGTTTCGAGTCATCACTAACGCAGGATTGCGTATCCGACGCGGCCTTGTCAACAACTTTCGATAGTGATAACAGCAGAACGAACTCGGCTTCATGGCATTCTGTATCATTTGTTGCGCCGGTATGGGAGCGAGAAAAGCAGTCTTGAACGCACGAGAGGCACAGCAGCTGATCATCTTTCTCATGAACCACTGATCCCCCTGTCTTCGCAGATTGAAACGTAAGTTTCCATGTTGGTCAGTCAAACCTTGAATCAATCAGGCCTCAATCGAACTAACGGGGTGTTTGGCATTTTCATCGCTGCCGGCGAGTTCCTCGCGAATCATGCCGAACAAAACAGCAAGCACGGAGGCGATGACCGGACCCAGGAACAGACCCAGAAATCCAAAGGCCTCGACCCCTCCCAGGATGAAGAACAACAGCACCAGAGGATGCAGTTCGACCTTCCCGCTCACCACCCACGGCCTGATAATGTTGTCAGCCGTGCTGATCACTAATACGCCCCAGGCAAGGACGAACACGCCCTTCCAGATTGCCCCAGTAAAGAGCAGGTAGAGCCCGGCGGGCGCCCAAACCAAGGCTGCGCCGACAACGGGCACAATGGAAGCAAACGCAGCGCACAACCCCAGCAGCAGGGGAGACTGCGACCCCACGATCGCCAGGGCGATGCCTGTCAACACGCCTTGTGCGACTCCCACGGAAAGGATCCCGTAGACGTTGGCGACGATTGTGTCCGAAATATTGCTGAACAACTTTCGTGCCTGCCCAGACGATAGAGGAATGATTTCCCCGGCGCGATGAATCCAGTCGCGGCCGTCCCTGAAAAGAAAGAAGACGACCACAAGCGTAATCAGGGATTTCGCAATCAGACGCGCGAAGTTGCTGAGGATCGACGCTCCTGATCCCAGTACCCAAACGCCTGCCTGCTGAACGTGGGAACTGACCGCCCCTTTTATGTCGTACTTGGAAACGTCAACCCAGCGTCCGACGAACTTCAGACCGCGCTCCGCCATGGTGGTCAAAAACAAAGTAAATCCGCCCTGCTCTGCGCTTCTGCGGGTCAGATATTGCGCGGCAGTAACGGCCTCGTTCGCGGCCAGCATAATGATGATGAATAGCGGTACCCCGAAAAGAAAGAGCAGGGCGAGGGTGGATAGCAACGAAGCCGTGCCCGGCTTGCCTTTTGTCCATCTGAGAATGCGGTCGTGCACAGGATAGAAGACAACAGCGAGGATTATGGCCGCCGCCACGGGATAAATAAACGGCTGGGTAATGACGAACGCAAACCCCAACACAACGAGGATCAGTATCCCCAGAAACCAAAGTGTTGTTCGCTTGCTGTACATGTCGTGTCCCCAGTATTAAGCCCGCGCTGGCGCGGGCTCGAAGAAGCCCTCAACGCAATGTTGATTGTAGTCCGGCGTCATCCCACGCCGCATGCAGCGCGACCGTCCGCAGTTATATCTCTGCCAGCCACTTCATCTGGCAGTAAAAAGCCCCCGCTGGCAGCCAGCGAGGGCTAAGTAGACTTATGCGGCACCGCAGCTAGAAGAACAGGTGCAGGCCGAACTGTATCTCACGCATTGTGCTCCCCCACGAGATGTCGTTGATCGTGCCGTTATTCGACCCGCAGGTACCGGTTACCGGGCCCGAGGCCACGCAAGTTCCACCACCACCCTGGGTCTGGGAGAAGTTTAACGCCGGGTGATTGAAGATGTTGAACACGTCCATGGTGAACTTCAGGTTGAACCTCTCGGTAAGCTTGAAGTTCTTCGATATCGCCATGTCGTCGGTGAATATTCTCGGTCCATACATCGAATCAAATCCAATACCTCCGATTTGACCCGGGCCTGGATCAAGAAACACACCACCCACGGTCGTCGGCGTGAAAAACCGTACCGAGTGGGTGGCGGGATCAAATCCCTGAATTCCCGTGACAAACGAACCGGTCCCTTTGTTGGGTCGGCAAGGCGATGACGAGTCGATCTCCGAACTGCAGGAATTCAGAGTAGGAGTCCAAGGCAAGCCACTGCTCCAGTTGGTGGTGTCTGTGATTTGCCAGCCGCCGATAAGTAAGTCCAACCCACGGCTCGCGTCGCCCGCGAACTTCTTTCCCTTGCCGAACGGCAGGTCGTACACAGCATTGAAGACCCATACCAACGGGCGGTTCTGGTCATACGGACCATACGCCACCTTTTGAACGTCCGCGTAATAGTTGCTGTCGTAGTGGAGCGACCGCGACCAGGTGAAGTGGGTGATGAACTGCAGGCCGTTCGACATCCGCCTCTCAAGGAGCACCAGCAACGCATTGTAGCTGGAGTTGGCGTTGTTGCCGAAATAGTTCCCAATGTCCTGGTTGCAGCAGGTCAGCGTTGCACCGGTCGTCGGATCGATATATCCGGGATAGGTGAACTTATTTTGGAGTGGCCGAGTGCCGTTGGCGAATGGCTGGTTGACGTTGTAGTTAGGACCATCACCCACAAACCCGTGCCTTCCCATGTTTCCCACGTAGGAAAGGGTTAGGGTGGTTGACTTGGTGAGCTGTTGCTCGACGCTAAGGTTGTACGAATAAAGGTACGGCACGACCTGACTGAGCGGCCGGACTCGCGGCGAAACCTGCCCGTTAGGACCCTGCAAGGGCAGCAGACCAGTCGAAGGAACGATTGGAAATGCGTAAGCGGGCGCTACCCCGCCCGGGTCCACATAACCTCCCAGAGTACTGGTGTAGCCTCCAGGACCCAAGGCGAACGCAGGAGCGTAACTGTCGGACTTGCCATTTCCATTGAAGGTGCTGGCATTGACTTGCTGCGAAACCAAGATCGGCAAATTTTGTGTGACGACGTGACCGAAGTTGGATCCGAAGACGCCAATGTCATAGGCCATGCCGAACCCCGCCCGGATCACGGTCTTGTCGTACATCTGGTAGGCAATTCCAAAGCGCGGCGCGAAGTCATTCAGTTGGTTGCTGATGTTACCGTTCAAGCCAAAGGGACCAACTCCGGCCACCCGAATAAAGCCGTTGACGATGTTGGCAAACCCGCCGTTCTGCGCGGCGTTGACCGCTTCCGGAGTGTACAGCTCCCAGCGCAACCCGTAGCTCAGGGTAAGCTTCGGAGTCGCACGCCAGGTGTCTTGTGCGTAGGTGAAGAAGCGGTACTGATGCTCGACGGCATTCAAGCTGCCGCTATTGCCGGGGTTGTTGACGTAACGGTCGAAGTGGGTGACATCGCCAAATAGAAATGTGGCCAGTGTGAGCCCGCCTACTCCACCGTTCGATGTTCCGTTCTGGGCGAACGTCAACTCACCAGCGCGGTTCTGATCGCTGGGGATACGCAGATTGGTCGCATACCGAAAATCAGCGCCAAACTTGAACGTGTGGTTGCCATGTAACTTGGTGACGTTCCCCACCCACTGATACTGGTTTTCCTTTTCCGTCAACGGGCAATTGCAGCGCTGTACGCCCAGACCGTTACCGAAGTCCGAGATGGTCTGGTTGCCCTGCTGGCCGTTGCCCCCCATGTTGAAGTACGACAAGCCCGAGGTGAACAAGGGTTGCGCAGTCGTGTTGAGCCCGGGAATACCGAAATTAGTCATCGGTGTCGTACCCTGGTCCCAGAACGCAGTCTGCGGGTTGTAATGGAGCCACCCGAAGTGGACGTCCATCAACAGAGTAGGGCTAAAAGTGTGGGTCCAGCCACTAGCAACACTGTAATTGTGGACCGTGGAGCTTCCCGCTAGCCCGGGGCCCGGGCCAAAGCCGACGCCACCGAGAGCACCCAGCGAAGGATTTCCCGAGAGAGTGAAGTAGGCCAGACTGTAACGGCCATAAATTTCGTTGCTTTGGTTCAGGGAGTAGTCAACACGGGTATCGAAGGCGTTCTGTTCGAAAGCGCCGTTGCCTGCTGCGGCATAGTTTCCCAGCAGGTTGGCGTTGGTTGGTGGCGTGTTTTGGAAGAGCTTCAGGACATTTACCGCCTGCGGTGAAAGCTGAGAAACCGGAATCAGGTTCCCGGGTACGGGAATGCTACTGGTAGTGCCCGTTGCGTTGTTGATATTGGGATAGTACACCTGGCCGCCGCCGTTGATCTGGGAACTCAAGTATTGACTCAGATCGCAGAAGCCCGTGGTTGCGGTGCACGTGCTGACCACCTGAGACGTTGGCACTGTAAGGTTGTTGGTGACACCAGTGGTCTCCTTCGTACCTTGATAATCAACAAAGAAGAACAGCTTGTTCTTGATGATCGGGCCGCCAAAGGTTCCGCCATACTGTTGCCACTTGTCGGAAGGAATGTACCTACCGGTGATGGGGTTGGGCGCGTACTGGGTGAAGGGATCACGAGCCTGGTTGGCGTCGGTGCGACGGAACCAGAAGCCGCTACCGTGCCAATCGTTCGAGCCTGACTTGGTCTGCGCCGTGACCAGACCGGCGACCGCTTTACCCTGCTCCGCATCGTAAAACTGCGAGCCGACCGTGGTCTGGGTAATCGCGTCCAGGTTCGGATTGATAATGATGATACCCAGAATCGGGTCCTGGTTGTCGGTTCCGTCCAACTGGAACCCGGTGCCGCTGAAGTGCTGGCCCTGCACCATGATTTGCTGGCCGCCCTGCGGGTTCTCGGTAGCCGCGTGGCTCCACCCCGCCAACTTCTGCGTGCCCGGAGACATCAATTGCAGAGTCGTGAAGTTGCGGTTCAAGATCGGCAGGTCCGAGACATACGTCTCGTTATAGGTGATGCCCACGTCAGCGTTGGTGGTCTGCAACTGCGGCACCTCGGCCGTGACCTCCATCGTCTCGCCCGCGGAGCCCACCTGTAATTGAGCATCAACCTTCTGCGTGGCATCTGCCGTGATGGCGACATTTGTCGCCTGGAAGGTCTTGAACCCCGGCGCCTCGACCTTGACCGAGTAGCTATCCGGGATCAAGTGCGTAACGGTGTAGTTTCCCGAGTCGTTCGTGGTTGCGGTGTCGAACGTGCCCTTGCTCACGTCCGTTACGGTGACCGTCGCCTTTTGCACCGCCGCGCCTTGCTGATCCGTCACCGTCCCAATAATCGTGCCGGACGTGACCTGACCCAACGCCGGGATCGAAGCCACGGCAAGAATGAGAAGAGTTACCGCTGCAAGTACCACCCGTTTCGTCATTTCACCCTCCGCAGTCGGATTCCGGCAATGCGGTCTGATAGCCGCACAGCTCGAGAAACCTCCGCATCTTGTTGCTGAAAACTGTTGCCAAAAACGTTGAAGTGGAAAAGAGAAGAGCGTCGATGAAAGAAGACACGGATACCCGCGGCACTGATGAAACGAATGCAGCGATTCTATTGCTGACCATAGCGTGCATGGTTAGTTTCCAAGGCTCTAGATCTGTAAAAAAGGGAAGTTCAGCCCAGTCACCCCGACTTGAGCGTCTGTAACCCTAAATATTCGATGGGCCTGATGTCAAGGGGGTTGTCAACATCTGTCAATAATTGATTTGTACGAGCGGTCAAAAAATTCCTGGAAAAATCTTCACATTGTTACAAAATCGATTTGGCTCGGAGAAATCGCTTGATAGGGAGAATCCGACTAGTAATGCTCATGGTGTGGCTTTCAGCTTGGGGTCAAGTTCGGCAGCCGTCTTGAATTCTTCCGCAGCTTCGGCCTTTTCGCCCTTGCGAGAGAGCGCAATCGCCAATTGGTAGTGCGCCGGGGCGTATGACGGCGATAATTTTATAGCGTTGCGAAATTGCGAAATCGAGCCATCGAGATCGCCGGCATTGAGCATGCGCTTGCCGGAATTGGTGGCAAAGGTCGCTCCCTGCAGTCCGATCTTCTGCTTGACCAGCGTGTCGCCTAGTTGGCGCTCCGACTCCGCACCCGCAGTGTCGCCCATCTGTCGCAAAACCGCGGCCAGCGTGGTATGAGCACCGGCGAACGAGGGTTGCAGACGAATCGCCTCACGCAATGCCTGTGCGGCATCCGGCAACTGGTTCATCTGTTTCAGCACGGAACCCAGGGTGTAATACGCTTCCGCATAATCAGGCTTAAGTTCCACCGCCTTTCGCAACTGCTCGACCGCTGCCGGGAATTCTCCTTGCTGCCACAAAATAACCCCCAGCGTGTAGTACGGATCCACTAATTTCGGATCGAGTTTAATGGCCTTTCTGAGCTCCACAATCGCTGCCGGCAAATTGTCTTTCAGTTTCAGCGCGAGCCCGAGATCATAGTGCAGGGACGCGTCATTGGGCGCCATGGTGAGCGCCTGCTGCAACTGGGCAACGGCAGCGTCGAAGTCGGAGAGTTGCAGATAGATGGTCCCCAGGTTTCCCCGGAACCCCGCGTCATTCGGTCGGAGCCGGACCGCTTCCTTAAATGCCTCAATCGCCGCTTCGCCCTCGCCCCGCTGCATCAGCGCAAGGCCGAGGTTGTTATAAGCGTCAGGGTCATCGGGCGTTAGCTCAGTCACCTTCCTGAAAGCCGCTACGGTCCGCTCGATATCAGTCGTCCGCTGCAGGGCCAATCCAAGCTTCCTCTGGACCATGGCTGAATCGGGCAGCAATGCGGCGGCCTGCTCGTAGGCCGAAAGAGCTGCGTCCCTATCGCCGGCTGCCTGATATGTGTCTCCCAGGTAGTAGAATGCCAGGCCGTCCTTGGGATTCAGTTCAGTCGCGGTGATCAATTCCTTCTGGGCACCTGCGACGTCACCGCTACCCAGCCGTATTACCCCGAGATGGAAGTGCGCCGGCTGATACCTTGAGTCGGTCTGCAGCGTTGCCTGAAATTGCTGCTCGGCCTCTGCGGTCTGGCCGCCCTGCGCCAAGAGTGACCCCAGATCGTCATGCGCCTCCGCGCTTTGCGGACTGAGCGCAACAGCTTCCTTGGCTTCTGCCAAAGCTTCGGGTGTTTTGTGCTGTGCGCTCAACGCCCGCGCCAAGGCGCGATGCGGGTCCCCATCATTAGGAGCAAGCTTGGCTGCTTCACGCAATTGCGTGATTGCCTCGTCTAACTGCCCCTTTGTCAAATACGCTTGACCCAGAGCCAAACGGCCAGCGGCGAGATTGGGGTTTTGACGAACTGCGGCCTGCAGATGCGTGATTGCGCCGTCAACTTCGCCACGCTGGAGCATTACCTGCCCGAGAGCCAACTGCATCTCGGCGCTGCCCGGATTCAGCTTTACCGCTTTCTCGAAGTCAGACTGCGCTTTCGCTGTCTCGCCAGCGCGGATGGCCGCCAATCCACTCTCGTACGCCTTGGTTCCTGCCGCATTCAAAGCAGTTTCTTGTGCCCAGCCAGGCGTGCCGCCAATCGTCCCAATCACGGTAAGCAGTATCCAAAACGATAGCAATCGAAAGTGATAACACCTGGGTGGAGATGAACGAGGCACGATAGAAAGAGGCTAATGCCTCGACCGCGATTGGTACAAGGCGACGATTGACTTGTCACACTGCCGGTGATCGGGTCTACAATTCGCCACGCATGAACATTCTCACGAAGATCGCCCGCAGAGATTTTCTCGGACCACTGATCGTCTTTCTGGTTTCGTGCTGCCTGCTGTCTGCAGTCGATCTCAAACTGCCGTTTGGTGCATGGCATCGCGCGTCGCAGACTCCCATCCTCTCCCCGCAGGGCGATGGCTGGGAGTCCGCTGGGACATTCAACCCCGCGGTGGTGACAAACAACGGGAGGATCGTCATGCTCTACCGGGCCCAAGACAGCCATGGCACCTCGCGGCTCGGCTATGCCGAAAGCGTCGACGGCATTCATTTCACTCGCCGTGCTGAGCCGGTGCTGTCGCCGGAAGCGGACTACGAAAAAGACGGTGGCGTCGAAGATCCGCGGCTGGTGAAATTCGGAGATACGTACTACCTGACTTACACCGGCTACAACACCAAGGACGCGCAGCTCTGTCTTGCAACTTCGCACGATCTCATCCACTGGGATCGGAAGGGAGTCATCCTTCCCGCCTACAAGGGCAACTGGAACACGGGTTGGACCAAGTCGGGCGCGATCGTGCCCGAGAAAATCGATGGCAAGTACTGGATGTACTTCCTGGGCACGACTCCTGACAAGAACGACCAGATGGGATTGGCTTATTCCGCCGACTTGATTCATTGGACGGAAGCAACGAAAACGCCGGTGTTGCCGCGTCGGCCGGGGCAATTCGACTCTCGCGTCGTTGAGCCCGGACCGGCGCCGATCCTGACGTCCGATGGCATCGTGCTGATCTACAACGGTGCTGACGACAAATTGGTCTACCGCACCGCGGTCGCGATTTTCGATCGCACGGACCCGCGCAAGCTGCTCTACCGCAGCGATCAGCCGATCTTCTCACCCGACAAGGAATGGGAGGAGGTGGGCCAGGTTCCCAACGTCGTTTTCGTTGAAGGCATGGTCCGCCTCGGTAACCGCTACTTGTTTTATTACGGCGGTGCGGACAAATACGTCGGGGCGGCGGAGGCGCCGATTGTAATGCACTAAGCTCCAATTGGGTACACCAATGCGCAGAGCTCGCAATCGCGCTACTCGGCGTGTCATTGTGTTCTAATTTTGTCGATGGACTCACTCCGACACGCATGCACGTTTACTGCCAAGTGGCTTCCTGTTTGTCTATTCGCCGGATGCACGCTATTGCAAGCGCAGACGCCATCTGCGACCGCGCCGGCTTCAGCTCCGCAGGCGACCAAGCCTGCCAGTTCTGACACTGATTTCGCTGAAGCCCGCAAACTTTCTCAACAGGGAAAGTACGATGAGGCCATCGCCTTGTTGCAGCCGATGGCGGCGCGGGCGCCGAAGCCGGCAGGCATTTCGCGCGAACTCGGCGCGGTGTACTACAAGAAAGGCGATTACCTGAAGGCTGCCGACTACCTCAAGCAGTCGGTGGCTGACGATCCGAATGACAAGGAAGCAGTGCAATTGCTGGGACTGTCCTACTACCTGGCTGGGCGCCCCGCAGAGGCGATTCCGTACCTGGAAAAAGTCCAGAGCTGGTATCCGCGCGCCAATGTCGATGCGGCTTACATCCTCGGCATCAGCTACATTCAAGCGCAGGACTATCCTCAGGCGCGCAGGGCCTTTGCAAGAATGTTCGAGGTGTCGCCCGATTCCGGGGCCAGTTATCTGATCACGGCCCGCATGCTGTTCCGCCAGGAATTCATTCCAATTGCGGAAGACTATTCACAGAAAGCGATCGCTGCCGATCCCAAGCTGCCTCTTGCCCACCAATTGCTGGGTGAAATTCATCTGTTCACCTCGAAGATTCCGGAAGCGATCAACGACTTTCAGCAGGAGCTGGCGATCAACCCCGCTTACCCTCCAGCACTCTACAAACTGGCGGACGCCTATTCGCGGGTCCAGAAGTATGACGAAGCCGAGCGACTATTGCAGCGTTCCATTTGGCTGGATGCCAGTTCCACCGGCCCGTACATCCTGATGGGCAAAATCTTGCAAAAGAAGGGCGAGCCCGTGCTGGCGATTCGCACGTTGCAGCGCGCGGTCGCGATGGACCCGAACAATCCCATCACGCATCACCTTCTCGGACAGGCTTACCGTGACGTAGGCAAGAACGACGAGGCAGAACAGGAACTGAAAGTCGCGGAACAACTGCGCGAAAAGCAGACCGGCAGCGACTAAGGCGCGCACTTCGGCGGATCAGCGTCGAGCCCGCTCAACAACTTTCTTGCTGCGTTTAAATCGGGATTGAACTCCAGCACTCTTAGCGTGTAGCCGCGCGCAACCTTTGCCTGCCCGGCAGCGCAAAACGCCTGCGCGAGGTTCATTCCGATACTGCTGCGTCCCGGTGCACGCTGAAATGCTCCCTGCCAAAGCTTGACGGCTTCGGACAAATGTCCACTCTGCGCCTTAAGCACACCCAGATTAGTAGCCGCGTCGATGAGATTGGGATCGAGGCTGAGCGCTTTTCGGTACAACTCGCTGGCGCGATCCTTGGCCCCCTGCTTCTGCTCGACATAACCCAACGCCGAAAGCACGGCCACATCACCGGGAAACTGGTCCGCAGCCTGACGTAGCAACTTCTCTGCATGAGGCTGTTCCACAGTCATTCCACTATCAACAATCGATTCCCAGGCGAGTGCCAGATCGCGAACGTTGCGCTCCGCGTCCTTCGAGTTGGGAAACGTCACCAGTTGCGGTGAGCCTGGAGGGCCAGCATTCTCCAGCTTCGGGCCGGTGGTGGGACGACGCGGGATGCGATGGTCGGTTACCTCGGTGTGCGCGACATCGCTGCTGAGTGCAGCGGGCATGTGGCAGCGCGTGCAGTCCGGTTGATCGGCGTGGTGCTTCGCCCCTAGAGTTGCTCCATGGCAGGCCAGGCACTTCGCGCGATAAAACGTCACCCGTTCTTCCGCCGGAACCGTGCGATGCGGATCGTGACAACTCGTGCATGACATCGCATCGCCTGATTTCTTCTTGCAGGTACTCTGCGCGAGAGACTCGAACTGGCTTACGGCCCGCAAATTAGAAGAGCGCGAGTCCAAGAGGACGAAGTATCGGATGTAATCGGAGAGGTCGTCTCCCGGTCGATACTCGTATAAGTGCTTCCCTGCTCGCTCGATCGCAGCATTACCTTCGAGGTGGCACTGCATGCACACCTGGTCGCGCCGTTCCGCAGAGAGTTTCCCCGGATTGACAATGGCTCCGCCATTCACGTGCGCGACGCCGGGTCCGTGACAACGCTCGCAGGTGACGCCCCCATAGGTGAACACTGGCATTTTGTAACGATTTTCGGTGCCATTGATGGGGGGCCGAATTCCACTGACATGGCAATCTAGACAACTGGTTAACGCAGGTAGTGTCATGGGAATTTCGCGTACATTGCCGTATGCGGGCGCCATGTCCCACATGTGCCGGTCGGTGTACCAATTCACCGGCGACTCGAAGACAAAGCCATCATCGGAGAATAGATACGACCGTCCCCTGCGTCCCTGCCCGATGTAGTACAGAAGCTCGCGCTTTCCGTGGACCGCGGAATCGCCCGGCCGGTCGAAGCTGAGCCAGACCTTCCCTGCTTCGCTGTAGATGCGGTAATTCACTCCAGAAACTTGGTGCGTGAAGTCTCCTGCGATCAGGTTTTCGGATGCAGGACCACTAGCGTGCGCCATGGCTGTGTTCTTGTAAGATGCAAAAATCTCCGCATGGCACTTGGCACACGCTTCATTCCCCACGTATCCGTTTGTATCGGGCTCGCCGGCTGGCAAACCCGCAGATTGGGCGGCGAAACCAGCCGAAGCTATGACCAGCAGGATTGCCACAACTGTGCCTCGTCCCCTGAACAGAAATGGCACCTCAGCTCTCCCATCCCCCGCAATCCGTCCTGACTTGATTCGGTATGTCACCAATGTAAACCGAATGCGGCTGAGGCAGACCATCAGATGCGGCGACCCCGGTACTGAACCGCTATGGTCAATGGGAAGATCCTTTCGTCATCTCTTCAATCTGCTGCAGGTTCTCGCGCGCCAACTGATTGTGCGGATCGAGGCGGAGCGCATCTTCATAGTGCGATTTCGCCTCAGTCAATCGACCTAGTTGCGCCAGCGCAGTTCCAAGGTTCGCCTGGGCGTTCGCATCTTCAGGATTCAGCCGGACGGCTTCGCCGAACTGCCTGGCTGCCTCCTGGAAGTTCCCTTGTGAGGCCAGCACGCTTCCCATGTTGTAGTGCGCATCGAAGTAGTCGGGTCGGGCTGCGATTACGGAGCTAAAACGTTGCACGGCACCGTCCAAGTCGCCTTTTGCCAGCAGAGCGACGCCCAGGGCGTTATTGGCGACGGGATCATTCGGACGAATGCTCGCGCAAGCTTGAAAATGCACAATTGCCTCATCGAGCGCGCCTCGCTGCTGCAGCATCTCCGCCAGGTTGTATTGGGCCTCAAAGACGCTCGGGGCCTTTTCCACCTCATGCCGCGCCCAGGCTTCTTGCAGCACCATGCGCGGGTCTCCTCCGCCGAGAGAGTCGCTCTTCGGCAACACTTGCAACCAAAGATGCGCCATCTCATCGGTCGCCTTGTTTCCACCTAGCACACGCGCCGGAGGATGGTTGGGATTGGCCGTGTTGTCCTCAGAATTGTCGTAGGAGTAGCGCATGGTGATCGTTGTGTTCTTGGGAAGCGACACCGGCTCGGCGTAGCGATAGACGGCCTGCCAGTTGAGGTCCCAATGCTTGATGTGGATCAGAGTCTTCTTGGTTCCATCGGGCAACTCGGCGGTGGCCAAAATGTCCTTGCCAAGGTAGTGCGCGTGCGGGTAAATGCCCATCAGGTCAACATCAATCGGTAGCTTAAACTCGTCGGTGACGACGAAGTCCTTTGCTCCGGCGGGGATGTCGAGCGCACCATCATTTTCCATCTCGAGCAGCATGGGATGCACCGTGGCGGGCTTTTCGGTGAAATATAGTCCCACGCTTGGTTGAATGAGTCTCCAGTCTTGCCGGACGGCTGGAGATGCGTGTTGAGCACGAGGTCGGTGCCTTTGTCCAAGCGCAACGCCATACCGTCGGGCTCATTCGACACAACCGTTCCGGGCTTCCAGAAAAGAAAATGGCTGTCAGGATCGAATACTTCTGATTCAATCCTGACTTCCATACCGCCAAAACCGCTTCCGGGGTCCTTTTCCATGCGGCGTGCCGACTGATAGCGATCGACCAGCATGTTAGCGTGATGCACCAATCGCTTGTCGCCCGGACGGATCTCGACCGCGCGCACCCATTTCGTCTCGTTGATCGGGACCGGCAGAATGAAGTTCCAGTACTGATCGCCTCCGGTCGCGGGTAGCACGTATGGTTTCTCCGCCTTCAAGATCAGGTCCGGCTGTCCCAATTGCCAGCCTTCGGTGAATTTCGGTTTGGGAGGAAGATCTGCGGCCTTGCCTTCCAGCATACCCTCGTCAACCCAGGCTTTAATCGTTGCAATTTGCTTCTCAGAGAGGCGCCGCTCGTCGGCAAACTTCAACTCGCCGGACTCCGGCGGCCATGGAGGCATGAAGCGGGTGTGCGTGACTGCCATGATCTGGCGACCATGCGATTTGACGTCCTGATAGGTCAGCAGCGGAAACGGACCGGATTCGCCCGGGCGGTGGCATGTGGCACAGTACTTGTAAATGATGGGAGCGATGTCCCGGTTGAACGTGACCTTTGCGGGCGGCCCATCTGGTTCCCGGGACCATAAGCCTGGCCCGTATCCGCTGAAGCAGAGTATCGCGCACGCCAATAGGATGACCGTTCGAGGCGAATTGATACGGGCCCGTTTCATTGCAGGTCGGAGATATAGCAGCCAACTCCGCCAACCGAGGCCGGCACAGGGTGATGGCTGTTCAGCGCAGCCTGGATAGCATCATCGAGTTCGTGGGTGGTGGGAGCGCTGCGGGCGCGACCAAATTCTTTGTACCAGTTGTCGATTCGGCCATGATAAATCAGTTCACGCCGGCCATTGAAAACGGCGACCTCGGGCGTGATCTCCACTTTGGCGAGTCTGACCAGGGCATGCTGCGGGTCTTGCAGCGCTGCAATCTCGTAGCCGTACTCTTGCAGATGCTTCTTAATGTCTGCGCTGGTCTCGGTCTTGTCGGGATAAACCAGCATCATTACGGTGGCGCCCGAATATTTATGACTGAGCGACTGGATGGTGGGAGCGTAGCGATTTGAGATCGGACAGTCGGTTCGAACAAAGATGAAGACCACAGGCTTCCCGGCAGCCATCTCAAACGGATCAACCGCTTTCCCGGAAAGGTCGAGAACTTCTACTGACGTTGCAGCGCTGGGGGCGGACGTACCCGCCCGACTCGGCCCTGGCTGTAGCGGGAGCGGGCCTTCGAGACCGCCCGTGGCATGCAGCAGTGTCGCGGCCAGCATGGCAGCGGACAGTCCCATGAGTCGCCTTAACACTTCATCTTCTCCGAAAACTAGCAGGTCGAATCGAAGTCGACTCCGTACTTGGCTCTTATTTTGTCACTTCGCCGATGTAAACGGTATAAGGCGGCAGCGAAATTCCAGATAACCTTTGGATTGCGCCGCCGTTTATCGTGCTGAGCAACGTCTTGGCTTCACCCTTGCTGAATCCTTGTTTCGTAAGATCGAAACTGATCTGCTGTGGACTTTCCGACATGTTCAGCACCACCAGAACAGCCTGTCCTTTGTAACGTCGCAGGTACGAATACACGTTAGCATCGTCCTGATTGAGGGCGATGTATTCTCCATCCAGCAGCGCCGGATTGGTATGCCGCAATGCCAGCAGGTTCTTATAGAAATTTAGGATCGAATTCGAATCCTTCTTCTCGCTCTCCACATTATGCGTCTGATACGTCATCGGAACCGGCAACCACGGAATGCCGTTAGTGAAGCCGGCGTTCGGTGTGTCGCTCCACTGCATCGGGGTCCGCTCGCCATCGCGACCCTTCTGTTCCGGCCAGCCCAACTTACCGATAGGGTCCCTCACATCCTCTTTGCGCGTGGGATCGTTGTTCGTCATCCCGATCTCCTCGCCGTAGTACATGATCGGCGTGCCGCGCAGGGTGAGATACATCCCCGCCATCACCTTCGCGATATCGTCATCGTGTTTGCCATCAGCGAATCGGCTGTAGGCCCGCCGAATGTCGTGATTACTCATCACGTAAACCGGCCACTCTCCCGACGCGTCCACCGCGCCGACGTGCTTGCGGAATACGTCAGCCGATAGCGGCTTCAACTCCGTAAACATCAGGTCCATCGGCATCTGGATACCTTCGTGATGCGCGCCATAGTAACGCTTCAGCCCGGCAACATTGTCCGTCCAGGTCTCACCGATCAGCACAGCGTTGTATTCGTTTGCTACTGTCCGCAAGCCTGCTAAGGTCTGAAACACTTCCGGAAGCTTGTCGTTGTATTTGCGCTCCTGGTTCTGATCGCCGTACTCGTCCTTGCCCGGAAGCGTCGGGTTGTTCGTCAAGTTCGGGTCCTCGTACAGCGTGTCCACCGCATCCAGGCGGAAACCAACCACGCCACGCTTATACCAGAAGCGCGTTACATCGAACATGGCAGCCTTTACCTTAGGATTGCGCCAGTTTAGATCGGGTTGTTGCGGATAGAAGTAGTGGTAATAGTACTGATTGGTCTTGGCTTCGAACTGCCAGGCCGAACCGCCAAAAGTCGACGTCCAGTTATTGGGCGGCTGACCTGGGCCCTTGCCATCGCGCCAAATGTACCAGTCGCGGTACGGGTTCGTCTTTGACGATTCAGATTCGATGAACCACTTGTGCTTGTCGGAGGTGTGATTGACCACGAAATCAAACAGGATGCCGATGTTGTTCGCCTTTCCCTTTTTCTCCATCTGGGTGAAATCGTCCATCGTGCCATACATGGGGTCGATGGCTTCGTAGTCCGATACGTCGTATCCGAAATCCACCTGCGGCGAAGGAAAACAGGGCGCGATCCAGATTGCGTCGACGCCCAACCACTTCAGGTATTCCATCTTCGAGGTGATCCCATTCAGGTCGCCGATGCCGTCGTTGTTGCTGTCCATGTAGCTGCGCGGATAGATCTCCTGGAACACTGCGTGCTGCCACCACTGATGACCTTCGGCGTCGACCGGTTTGGATTGCGCCGAGACAACCGGAAGAGCCACGACCAGACCGAGTAGCAGCAATGCTAACGCTAGAGAGAACGACTTTCGCTGCAAGTGATGTGCCTCCTGTGCTTGTCGTAGACGGAATCAAAAACCATATGAGTCTAATCCATCATGTCGCAGGATGCCAGAAAGGCAGGCTGCCGGGATCTTCCGTGTCGGCTTGCAATTCTTGACTTCCGTACTGGAGAATGAAACATCACTTCTTGCACGGGCCACAGCAAGGCGGGTATTTTCGTTTGTCACAGTCGCGCCGAAAATTTCTCAGTTCTCTGTGTCGTTCGGCCGTCGTGCTCTCGTTTTCTGATGTGCTCTCACTGGTCCGCCCGCTACCGATCTTCGGACAAGAAAATCGCGTCATTAAATCTGACGGGGACCTCGGCGTGAACTTCGTCAACGTGGCCCAGGAAGCCGGGCTCAATGCCGAGACCATCTTTGGCGGCGAGCACAAGAACAAGTATCTCCTCGAGACCACCGGCTGTGGCGTCGCCTTCTACGACTATGACAACGACGGTTGGCTCGATATTTTCCTGGTCAACGGCTGGCGGCTCGAAGGCTTTCCCCCGGGGAAAGAGCCCTTCAACCACCTGTTCAAGAACAATCGCGACGGCACCTTCACCGATGTCACGCTGAAGGCTGGGCTCAAGCACACCGGATGGGGACAAGGTGTCTGCATCGGAGACTACGACAACGACGGCAACGACGACCTGTTCATCACCTACTTCGGCAAGAACGTCCTCTATCACAACAATGGAGATGGCACCTTCACCGACGTGAGCGAGAAGTCCGGAGTCGCGGGCGTGAGGACCCGCTGGGCCACAGGTTGCGCTTTCCTCGATTACGACCGCGACGGCAAACTCGACCTCTTTGTCGCCAACTACATCGACCTCGACCTCAAAACTGCACCTGTTCCAGAGAGCGGTCCCTGTCTCTACAAAGCGGTGATGGTGGCGTGCGGGCCTCCCGGACTGAACGGCGACACCAACATTCTGTACCATAATAACGGCGACGGTACCTTCACGGATGTGTCCGACTCCACTGGCATCAAGAAGGTGAACGGAACCTACGGACTCGGTGTGCTGGTCGCGGATTTCGACAACAACGGCTGGCCCGATATTTATGTCGCCGACGATTCCACACAGTCGCTGCTGTATCAGAACCAGAAGAACGGCAAATTCGTTGAGGTTGGGCTGGAAGCAGGCTGCGTGCTCAGCGCGGATGGGAAACCCCAGGCGGGCATGGGAGTCTCGACTGCTGATTACGATCTCGACGGCAATCTCGATATCCTCAAAACCAATTTCGCCGGAGATACACCGTCGCTCTATCGCAACCAGGGCAACTGGAGCTTTGAAGACGCCACCTTTCAGGCCGGACTTGGCCTGCACACGAAGTACCTGGGATGGGGCTGCGGGTTCTTCGATTTCGACAACGACGGCTGGCCCGACATTCTCATCTGCAACGGACACGTCTATCCTGAAGTCGAACAACTGACCACCGAAGCCGGATATCCGCAGACCAAACTGCTCTACAGGAACCAGCACAACGGCCACTTTCAGGAAGTCACCGCCAGCGCCGGCCCTGGAATCACCGTGCCGAACGCCTCGCGCGGCTGCGCGTTCGGTGATTTCGACAACGACGGCGACGTCGATTTTGTCGTTAACACCGTGAATGGCCTGCCTCAGCTCGTGCGTTGCGACTCGAAGCTCGACAACAACTGGATCAAAGTGAAGTGTATCGGTGTGAAGTCAAATCGCAGTGCCATCGGCGCTCGCCTGAAATGCGTGACCCACCCTGCCGACGAGGCGAAGCCGCACCAGCAGATTGATGAAGTCCGCAGCGGCGGCGGCTATATCTCGCAAAACGATTTGCGGATTCACTTTGGGCTCGGCAAAGCCGAGAAAGTAGAACTGCTCGAAGTGCGCTGGCCCAGCGGAGAGGTGGACTCGATGAAAGACGTGAAAGTTAACCAGCTTGTCACGGTCAAAGAAGGCCAGGGCATCGTGAAGACCGAAGAGTTCGCCGCCGCGAAACGGACGAAGAACTCCAAGTAGCCACATCATCCCGCCTAAAGTGTTGGATTACCAAACGGATCGCTCAACGTCCATCTCTCACCTGCTTAGCAGGAGCAAGGGCGAGAGGCAGTTTTCGTCCGTCGAACCCACGCTCGGAGCGCATGTCATGAGGGATGCCAAAACAAGAACTATCTCGTTTGCGTTTCTTCTGATTTTCATCGCATCGATCTCTTCGCAAGGCCACGCGCAGGTGACGGAAGTATCCACGGCGGCCAACACAGCCTACCAGCAGAAGGATTGGGTAACGGCGGAAAAGCTTTACGCCGAGCTCACGCAATCGAATCCAAAGAACCCACGCTTCTGGTACCGGCTCGGCGTTTCGGAACGAGCTACCGGCAACAACGAGGAGGCCCTGCACGATCTCAAGCAAGCCCAAAACAATGGCTTGCCGCTTGCCCTGGTTGGGTTCGACATGGCGTGTGCTTATAGCGCCATGGGACAAAAAGACAAGGCCCTTGCGACTTTGACTGAAGCCGTTCAGCAAGGCTATGCGCAACCGGAGCGAATGAATAGCGAGCCAGCATTACAGCCGATAAAGGGTGACCCCCGCTTTGCCCAGCTTCTCGATAAAGCCGCTCGCAATCAGAGGCCCTGTGTCTACAGTGCCGAGAACCGGCAGCTCGATTTCTGGGTTGGCGAATGGGACGTAGTGGACGCCGCATCGGGGATAACAGCTGGCTCAAGTCGCATCGAGAAAGAACTTGGTGAGTGCGTGATTTGGGAGAACTGGACCTCGGCCAACACGACATACGCAGGCAAGAGTTACAACGTCTACAATCCCCTCCTCAAGCAGTGGGAACAGTTCTGGGTTGATAATGTAGGTGGATCCATCCACTTCTACGGCGGCCTCAAAGATGGCGTGATGGACTTCTACACCGACGAAATCACCCAGCCCGACGGAACCAAACTGAAGCGCCACCTGCAGTTCTTCAGTCTTGCGCCCGACAAGGTTCGGCAGTTCAGCCAGGGATCGATAGACGGCGGCAAGACGTGGAAGGTTGAATACGATTTCACTTATAGCCGGAGGCAGTCGGCCTCAAACTGACGAATTGATGGAGCATCAAACTCTGCCGGTTGTCATGCCGGTAGCCCTATAAAGTAGGGGGATGGGTATGGCCCATCCCCGCTAAACGACTGCGTTGTTTCGCAACTTAACGGCGCGGTGGTTTCCGTTTATCTGCGGAACCCGCCGCCGCCAAATCCACCGCCTCGGTCGGCCCAACCGCCGCTGCCAGCGCCACCGCGCCATCCTCCGGAGCTAAAGCCGCCCCAGCGCGAGGCGCCCTGGCTGCGGGCGGAAGCCCAGTTGTCAGCCGATGAGTGATTGAAGCTGGACGACGGAGCACCCCACCCACTGCTGGAGTGTTGCTGCCATCCCTGGCTGGGACTGGCCTTGTACACGTTGCCATCGTGATCGGCGTACACGTTGTTGCCTTCTTTCGCGACGCCGTTGCCGGTGTTTGTGTTGTAGGCAAACCCGCGCGCTCCGCTCACTGACTGGCCGCTATAGGCGTTGCCGGCAGTTCCAGCAGCGCCGCCCTTCACCACGCCGGTGTTCTGGTTGTACGACGCACCCCGCGCGCCTGCCGCGTAGTTGCCGGTGTACGCATTACTGGCAGTCCTGCCTTGACCAGCGTAGGACTTTCCGGTGCTGGGATTGTAGCCACTCACGTTTGTGCCGGTGCGGTAAGTGCCGGTGTAGGCGTTGTAATTCGCGCCGTGGGCAGCGTATCCGGAATTTCCCGTCACCGGGTTGTAGTAAGTACCGCGGGCCGCAGTACCGATGTTGCCGGTGTACGGATTGGCCCATGCTGCCCGAGTTCCCGCGTACGCCGCGTTCCCCCACGTACCATAAACGTTGGCAGCAGCAGCGCCGCCGTATCCAGCCCATCCCCACGCCGGAGCGGCGTAGCCCCAGCCCCAATAGCCGACCGGGCCCCACCACGGGCTACAGTAAGCTCCGACAGCCATGCCCATTCCGAAGGCGAGTCCCCATCCGGCGGCCGCGCTCCAGCCAAATCCTGCGCCCACGCCGTAGGTGTAAGGCGCCGGATACCAATACGCTGGGCCGATGTAGGGGACATAGTTGTATCCCGTGCCGTAAACCACCACACCGTCAGAAGAGACGATGGTGCCGTAATACCCTGGCGTGTAGCCTACGTAAACCACGGTCGGAGTCGACCCGTAGACCTGCACATACGTCACGTAATGCAGCGGAGAGCTCGGCGGAATGCTGTAGATCACGGGAGGCACGGCGGTCGCGACAACCCAGGGTCCGGTTGCACTCGACGAGGTGAACCACACCCCGTTCTGCACCGCGTAATACGAGCTGCTCGGCGGCACATAGACGACGGGCGTGACAGTATTAACCGCGTAGGTCAGGTTCGTGTCCGGGATCGGCTGAAAGTCAGGCGCGCCCGAATACGTCACGTTAAGTTTGGCCGCCGAGCGCGTGATCGCCGCCGTCTGGGGAATCTCGTTGGCAATCAGTGCTTCCTTGGCTTGCGGCGTACCGGGAACCGAAACCAGCACACTGGCCTTCGGGTTGGTCGCCGGAATCTTCGCGAAGTCGGTCGGAAGGCTGGTAGCCGACACATAAGCCCACGCTCCATTCTGCAGCGACGTCGACAAGAACCAGCGTCCTGCCAGGAGGATGTAATAGTTGTTGTTGCTGCTATCCATGAAGATGTCATTGCCAGAGTTCGACACATACAGCAGGCTGGTCCCCAGGATGGGCGTGAACTGCGGCTGGCCCTGCGTTAACAGCAACTCCGCAGGGACTGTGCTGACGTAAACCGTCGGCACTTCATCTTCGCCCCATGCCTCCTGGAGCGACTGCTCGGGATTGCCCAGCGGCTGATTCGAGTCGCTGCTCTGGGCCGCCTGCCGGATCTTTAGCAGCTCTTTGCCAGGATCATGTTTCGCCACCGTGTAAGGGCCTTCGATGGTGGGAGAATCCATCCAGCCGTCCATCAGCGCCAGGTAATACGTATACTTCGAGGCGTCGTACACGATCAGCGACCGCGTGTTGATAACCTTCTGCAGGTGGTCCTGCTGCGGGCCCAGCGCCGGCTTGCCATCGATCAACGCCAGGACTGCTGGCGCGGTGCTGTAGATGATGCGCGGAGGATTGTTCTGCACTACGTACTTCTTCTGCGCTCCTTCGTCTGTCGAAATCGCCAGATCGCTCTCCAGCAGGTCCAGCGGGATGGTCTGGTTCCAGGGTAGTTCTCCCGTGAATGCACTGGCGTACGCCGCGCCGTTGTCGGCAATCGTTGGGAAGCTTTGCTTGGTGATGTTGAAGTTGTTGAGCGTCACGACACGATTCACCTTGTCTACTTCAGTATTCGCGGTGAACCAGATCACACCGTAATCGATGGCCTGCTTGCCGGCGGTCTTCACTTTCACCGCCGCGTACGCCTTAAGCACGTTTCCGCTCCAGCTATCGACTTGCGGCTGGTAAATCGAAATAGTCGCACCTTGCGACGTCACAATGCGCGGCCACGGATCGCCGGCATCAGGAGCGACCTTCGCCGCAGGGGCCTGCCCGAACGCGAAGCCGGGCGAAGCCACCATGATGGCTGCCGAAAGCAAATACGCTATAAACTGACGAAACGGTTGCATAACTTCTCCTAGGATTTCTTGGGTGGTTCGTTGCTGACGGCAACGCCCGTGCCTTCCTTCACTATGTTGATTTGGTCGATGGCAGCGTTGTCAAAGCGCTCGGTCAATCCACTTGGCCAGCGTATTTCCACCGAGTCGAGCTTGGTGGCCGCGCCTAGCCCAAAATGCACGCGCATGTCGCTCTGCGAGTAATAACTCGATCCGCTACGCACCTCGTTGACCAGTAAGCGCTTTCCTGCCCGCACCGCGATGCGCGCTCCGATGCCATCGCGATTCGATTTGGCGCCCACGGTTTTGAAAGCGATCCAGTGATTGGAATACGTCTGTTCATTCTTCAGCAGGCTGGGGCGGTCGTTCATCGTGCTGATCACGGCAGACATCTGGCCGGTGTTCCACAAGTCCCCAACGGCCAGTCCACGCGACGAAGCCATCGTCGTAATGCCTGGGCCAGCCGCATCCGACACGTCACTGAAGGTGCCGTTGCCGTTGTTGCGATACAGAAGACGCGGCTCCTGGTAGTTGCTTCCCAGGTGGAACTTATCGACCTCGGGATACACATGCCCGTTCACCAGCAACAGATCGGGCCAGCTGTCGTTGTCGAAGTCGAAGAACATCGTGCCCCAGCCCAGATACTTGGTATGGAGACCCAGTCCTGCGTCCGTCGTAACGTCGGTAAACGTGCCGTCCAGATTGTTGTGATAGAGCGTCGACGTGTCGTCCGAGAAATTGGTTTTGAAGATGTCGAGCCGGCCGTCTCCGTCGTAATCCCCAACAGTCGTGCCCATGCCGCCCTGTTCGCGGCCGTCTTCATTGAAGGCAGCGCCGGCTACAACCGCGACGTCAGTAAATGTTCCGTCGTGGTTGTTGTGGTAAAGAATGCTCGGCGTGCTATCGCAGGCGACGTAAATATCCGGCCAGCCATCATTGTCGTAATCGAGTGTGGAAACCCCCATCCCGTAGTGTCCGTTGGTCTGATCGATGTGAGCCTTGACTGTGACATCCTCGAACGTCCCGTCGCCGCGATTGTGATACAGGATGTTCTTGTGGTGCGGCAGTCCGCGTGGTCCACACATCACTGGCGCGCCCTTCCACATGCACGACGGCCTGTCTCCTGGAGCGGGCGCCGTACTCACGTCAAAATCAACGTAATTTGCGACGAAGAGGTCAAGGCGACCGTCGCGGTCATAGTCCACGAAGGCGCAACCGGCGCCCCACTCCTTGCCGCTGCCGGCAACTCCGGCCTTCTCGCTCACCAGTTTGAAGACTCCGTGCTCGTTGTGGTAGAGCCGGTTCTTGCCGTAATAGGTAACGTAGAGGTCTTCCCATCCATCGTTGTCGTAATCACCGACGCACACGCCCTGGCCCCAGCCCGTGGCGTCGAGCAATCCGGCCTTCTCCGTGACGTCAGTGAAGGTTCCGTCGTGATTGTTGTGGTAAAGATGGTTGGTCGGTCCGGATTTCCCCGCTTTCATGTCTTCGAGCGTGGTCCCGTTCACAAAGAAGATGTCGGGCCATCCATCGTTGTCATAATCGAAGATGGCAACGCCGGTTCCGGTAGTCTCGATAATGTACTTCTTGGAATCGACTCCGCCGAATACGTTCTTCATGGTTAGTCCCGCCCTATCAGCGATGTCCACGAAGTTAGCCACCGGTTGAGGAGTGCTCTTGGCCGCCGACTGAGCTGCGGCCAGGGTCGCTGCAACCAGTAGAATCACTGAAATAGCGGGAACACGCTCTATCGAGCGGAAGAAGTGGGCCTGACGGGGAAGACGATACATCTGCCTTTCGATACTAGGGAAAGGCTTCGGGCAACGTCAAGGGAGGTCGCGACCCGTTACGCGGCGAAGGTTCTGCAGGACTCCCCTTTTCCGTGAGTCGCTTCCATATCGCTGAGCCGCAGAGCCAGGCACTTGGCGGCCCCGCCCGCTTTAAGGAACTCGCTCAGCGGCACCTGGATCACGCGGAACCCGTGTGACTCCAACCGGCTCGACAATTGGGAACTGACTTCATTCAGCAGAATGGTCTTGCCGACATTAATCGCGTTGCAGGCAAATCGAAGAGCATCGTCTTGTGAAACGGCGATGCGCCTTCTCTTCGGGGTAGACGGGCCCCAATTCTAGCCCGGGAGACGGCATCGAAGGCCTCGGGATAATAGAGCACGTAGCCACCGAAGAGCGGGCAGAAACAGGTGTCGAGGTGATAGAAGCGGGGATCGACGAGCTTCAGCGAAATGACCTCGACGCCCCAGGTGTCCTGCAGATAACGGTGGCTGGCCTCGCGGCTGCGCATGCCGTGTCCGGCCCAGAGCCGCGAATTGTCGGCTTCAAACAGGGCGTCGCCTTCTCCCTCAAAGGGCACCGCCTGGGGAAGTTCGCGTACCGCAAATCCAGAGTCATCGAACCACTTGCGGAAATGCGGCTCCTCCCCCTGCCGCTCGGGATGCAGGAAGCGGCTAAGCGCCACCACTCCCATCCGCACCAGGCCGGCGTTGGCGGTGAATACCATGTCAGGAGAACCTGCCTGGGGCTCCAGCAATTCCACTCGCGCCAGTCCAGCCAGAGCGGCACGTAACTGCTCCCACTGCTGTTCGGCGTTTTGACGCGAGGAGCGGTGGACGTTGCCCTCCATCCAGGGATTAATGACGTAGTTCACGTCGTACAGGGTCGGGGGGCACATCAGGAACGTTGCACCACTGGAGACAGGCGCATCCGTAGCACTTCGAAGGGAAACCTCACCCAGGCTCATCTTTGCCTCGCTGAGGGAGAGTCTGCCTTAGGACTCCGCGGCCGTCCAATCCAAAATATCTATGCGGTGTATGTGTTATTCCCGATACAAAACGCGGTGTTGCAGAACCACATCACTGCGGCACGGACCTACTTCTTTACTGGATAATCCTTGAACAACTTGCTAACGGTGCTGTTCGCTTCGTCCATGAGCTTATCCGGGTTATTGGGGCTGATCGCTTCCGAGCCCATGCCGCGCCAGACTAGCTTCTTGGCCTTGGCATCTATCAGGTCAATGATCAATTGGCCGGGGTGGACGAGCACCGTCGAATTCCCGTAATAACCGTCCCAATAAAGCGAGTTTCCCGGCGAGGTCATGCTCGGATCGAACGGCGGAATGCCGCCGGTCGCGTTGTAGATGGGATTGTTCGAGGTCATGCTAACTTCGGTATCCACCGCGCCGTAGATCTGAACGATTAGATCGGGATTGGCCGGAACTTTTTTTAGCCCGCGCGCGTTCAGTTCGCCTTCCACCGCGCCCACGACGTCGAGCGCAAGCATGGGATGCGCGACCGCGCCAATCGGGGCCCATCCGTACGTCTTGTATTTCGAGAAGTCGATCGACTTGTCATAGTGGACACGGATCTTCTCGGCGTGCGCACCGGCACACAAAACAACGATGACCAACAGGATCTGGACAGCGCAGACCTTTACACGACGTTGCATCAAAGACATTCGTTTCCCTTCAATTATTTCCCCGTATCGCCGGGTATCCCCTCTGCATGTGCCCGAGATTTACTGACCCTACGCCGATACAGGTCAACTCAATCAGCGGCAGTAGACCGGACCTCTCCCTGACGTTGTGAAATGTCGTTTGCTAAGTCTCACTCGCTCTGGGGGTTGCCTTTCGGTTGCGATGAGCCCGCCATTCTCGCATGCGAAGACTCGCTGCGGCGTTGAGCTCGCTTACAAGGCAAGTCTTCTCCGGCCTCGCAATATGCTGCGTACAAAACAACTCCCAGCGCCGTTAGCGTAAACAAAACCACCAGCGCTACCGTCCCCGCCATGAATCTGCACCCCCGGGCACACCCCACCGAAATCTTGCAGGAATTATTACACGACAGGGGCTTCGGAGTGTGTCAGACCGAAAAAATCAAGAAGCCGAAACTTGCTTCGAGTCAGGCCGAACTCCGCTCTCAGCAAACGATAACGAGACGCCCGGAAAGGAATCCGAAAATCCTATCTGTCAGCTGACTGCCCAAGCCAGACGGGGACTTGCCTTGGCTAACGCACACATAGGGTATCGGAGTCCGCGGGCTTGACGAGCTCCTCAGCGGAAAGAAAACGAGGGCCGGTTGTCCGGCCCTTGTTAGCGGCTCACGATTTATGTTCCGGCGACTCCCTTGTTCTGCAGAATCATGACAACGACTCGGCGGTTTTCCGCCTGGCCCTCGGCGGTGTTATCAGGCGCTACCTGCTTGCTGGTGCCCATGGCGCCCGGCGCCAGGATATTGGTCAGCGGAATCCCGCCCTTCTGTTCCAGGAATTCAGTGACGTTGGCCGCCCGCTCCTGGCTCAGCTTTTGGTTCAGGGCGGCAGAGCCGACCGCGGAGGCGTAGCCCTTCACCTGAATCACGTAGCCCTTAACGGTCTGGGCCTTCTGGCACAGCGCCAGCAACTTGTCGTAGTACTGCGGGTCGACGGTGACCTTGCCATTTGCGAACAGCACCTCGACTTTGTCCCAGATGTTGTACTCGCCCAGCTCGCCAAAGCGCTTGTTGACGGCGGCAACGGCAGCCTTCTCGGCGGCGATTTCCTGCGTGTGCTTCGCCTGCTCCTCGTCTGTCGCTTTAATCTGGGCCTCTTGCTGCTGGAGTTTCGCTTGCTGCTGCGCTAGCTCCTGCTGCTGCTGCTGCGTCTGCTGCTCCACGGGCGCCATGCCAGCCTGAATATCAGAAGCGGTTTGCAAGCTCTTGCTGTTGAACTTGACAGTGTCGGCCACCAACTGATTTTGTGCGTTGTAGGTGCCTTGCACCTGCACCTGAAGGCCTGGGACAAGGGCTGTCACACCCATTTGCTTCTTGCGGGCGTGGAACACACCTGACACGTCTTCCACCTGCGTCATACTGTTGAGAACCACCACCACGTTGCCGCTTGGCCCCTGGACTGTCATCGTGGGGCCGCTACGTCCGTTGATTACGCCCTGGACTTGCGCGCTCTGTGCGGCGGCAGTGCCCGCCGTGAGGGACAGCAGGAATAAAATCGCAATTGCACCGATTGCAGCTTTGATTTTCACGCTCGTGCTCATAACTGTGTTCTTACCTCGCTTCGTGATTGGTGCCGGACAACGTCAACCGGCGTGTTAGAGATTCGGGGGTCACCCACGTCCTACTGCGGGCAATCTCCAGCAGGGGCTGCGGCTCGCGGCGCAGGGCCCGCAGCACTCGGCGTTGAAAGTACTTAAAGTCCGATACAGCAAATACTAGCAGAACGCGTTACCGCGCAGCCAATCATCCCCTGCGTTATCCGTCGGTCGTGGTTGGCCTGTCGTCCAAAATCGGTTCCCTAGCGGCCTTCCAGCGATTATTTGGTGCGGCGATCACAAATTTTTGTCTTGAATTAAGCCCATTTACCAATTACCGTCTTATTCGCCATAGACTTACCCTTGGCGCGAGTACAATACCCGCGAGCAGTAAACGTTAACCGATTCCGTTCATCAGAAACGGGGAGAGAGACATATGCAGACAGCATCTAGAGTTTTGAAGTCCGCGATTGCGATCGTGCTTTTGGTGGGACTGATCAGCCTGCCCGGTTTTGCCCGGGACAAGAACGAAACCATCGACGCCACCGCGTACGGCACCAGCACACAGCTGGGACGTAACATTGGAGTTACGATCATCATCTACGAGTTTTCGACTCCTGAGGATCGGCAGATTCTGGTTGACGCTTTCCAGAAGGGGCAGAACCAGGGATTGGTCAACGCCTTGGAGAAGATGAAAGCGGTAGGCCGCATTTCAATTCCCGGAACGCTCGGTTATGACCTGAGCTTCATCCGCCTGATTCCGACGTCGACCGGCCGCACCATCAAGTTCGTCACCAACCGCAAGATCACCTTCGGTGAAGCCTACGCGGATTCGCAGTCCCAGAGCTTTAACCTGACGGCTGGCCAGATTGACATCAATGACCAGGACAAGAGCAAAAGTTCAGGCATGCTGTATCCAGCCGCCCAGTTGCTCATCAACAAGGACGGAGAGCTGCAGCTTGATCTGAATCAGAACCCTTGGCGGCTAAATAACATCATCGACTGGAAAGGCACGGCCGAAAATTAGCTCA
This sequence comes from uncultured Acidobacteriaceae bacterium, assembly GCA_963779555.1. GTDB lineage: Bacteria > Acidobacteriota > Terriglobia > Terriglobales > Acidobacteriaceae > DASRAA01. Next base: position 34,131 of record CAVZYS010000008.1, on the reverse strand, counting down.
GAAACCTTTCGGGACGCTGTTGCGAGGCGAAAGCTGTACCGCACTGGTCGCCTTGTGACCTCGCGATCACGTTAAGGGCGGATCTGTGCGAAATGAGCGTCTGCGTTTTTCCCGCGATAAGGATTCACAAACTGGATTATCACTTCGAGTGAGGTGGATTATGAAAAGTCAACGGAAGTCTGGAATCTGGATTGCTTCGCTTCTACTGCCTTGCATCGTGATGCTGATCTCGACCACTGCGCAAGCGCAAAGGAAGAACAAATACGTGTGTGATGAAGCGCAACCTGCGAGTCTTTGCACGGCGGCCAATACCTGCGGTTCAGCTTCGGCCCCATGCACCATTGACATCACCAAGTCAGGCAGCTCTTCTAACGTGAAAGCTGGTATTCCTAATGCGAAGAACAACCAGTTCTTCTGCATTAAGGCCGGCACCACGACGGTATGGATGACCTCCAACAAGAACACCGGATTCATGGTGTCATTTGGTCAGGATTCGCCGTTTGATCCGGATGACCCCATCATGGGTGGCGCCAACAAGCAGGTCACCGTCAAGGCGAGCGCTCCCGGCTGCTACAAGTACGACGCCGGCGCGTTCTATTCGGGCGCAACTTATGGAATGGGCGGCGGCAGCAAGCCGGAACTGGTTATCCTGCCGTAAGCGGGTCGGTCAATCTCCGGCATCTCCCGCCGGCCGGTGACAGGTCAAACCACTGAGGCTCACGATCTCTGTTTAGAGGCGCGTGAGCCTTTCTTCTTGTGCCCTGTCAGTCTCCCGACGCGATGATGAACTCGGCTCCCAAATACATACGCAAAAAAAACGCTGTGACAATGTGGGGCCACGTCACCACGGCGTTATCGCCTTCTTTGGGGTTGCTGCAGGCGACATTGGGATGGCGGCCGAATCAGCAGCCAGCAATAAATTGAACTTCACACCGAAAATCAAACGCTCCGGGCCACCACGCACACGAACGGCCCGCGACGGCGATCCGCGCACCCTGTGCCGCCGCGACAATCAGGGATTCCGCCAGACGCTGCGATCAGTGCTTCTTGTGTTTGCCATTGTGATTCTCGAGGGCCAGATCTTCCGCCGCGTTATCGTCGTAATCTTCCAACTCTGCCATCAAGCCCTCGTCCGTCAGGTCCAGCGGATGCGAGTTCTTCCAGTCGCCGTGAGTTACTTCATGCAGGCGGTCAACCACATCCTCGTCCCGCACTTCGATAGCGCATTCCCTCCGGCTGTCGAAGCTGCCTGGGGCAAGGTTGATCGAACCTACGATCCCGCGAACGTTGTCCGCCAGCAACAGTTTCGCGTGTAACTTGAGCCCCTTCAGCTTGTGGACCTTGACTCCTACGTCATCGAGAATCCGCAATCCGCCGACACCTTCGAGCAGCTTTTCTTTCTTCAGCTTGTGGGCTGGCCGGGCCATCACGTGGACCTTGACGCCACGCTCGGCGGCTTTCACCAACCGCTCGATGATAACGGGGTCCTGGTAGCGCTCATTCTGCAACCACAAAGTATGTTTCGCTTGATCAATGAACTGCCCAATGCGCTGTCGCCCGTTGCCCACGCACCAGATTAGGTGCGAGTGGTCGCCAGGGGTGAACGGCTTGCGAACCCAATCGGAGTCGAAACACTCCATGATCTCCGCCACCTCGTGTTTCGCATTGGTGACCACCGCGTAGTCGCGTGTCTCGGTCAAGTTGCGCGGTTCCCAGTTGAACGACATCACGAACGCGGTCGCGTCGTCGACCACCATCGACTTCTCGTGGGTAAGGTCGAACGCGGGGTTGCCGTCGAGGACGTTCACGCCCGCCGACGTAAGCAGTTTGCGGCTCTCCTCGTTTTCCGACTCACCGCTACGCCGCGCCGGGTTCAGCATGATCCGCACGTCCACACCTCGCTTGTGAGCGGCAATGACGGCCTGCAGAATCGCCGGGTCGGAGAAAACAAACATCTTGATGCGCAGCGACCTGGATGCCTGGTTGATCGCATCCAGCATGGGTCGTGCGGAATCGTCGGGGAGTACGACTAATGAGCGGGACATATGGTTCCTATCTTAATGGCACACGCTAAGAATTTTGTTCAAGCTTCTCAGAAAACGATTAAGCCTTGCCCGTCGCCTGGGCCGCCTCGTCAAATTGGGTTCGGTGCAGTTGTGCGTAAATGGCGTTCTTCGCCATGAGCTCGTCGTGGGTTCCGCTTTCCGCCACTACGCCGCCGGCAATCACAATGATCTGGTCAGCATCGCGGATGGTGGTCAAGCGATGCGCGATGGTGATGACAGTGCGCCCTTTCATCAGGCGTTCCAGGGCCTCGATCACCAGTTTTTCGGATTCGCTATCGAGGGCCGCGGTTGGTTCGTCGAGCAGTAAGATCGGGTTATTGCGGACCATCACGCGAGCGATGCCGATACGCTGCCGCTGCCCGCCAGACAATGTCGATCCGCGCTCGCCGACCATGGTGTCGTAGCCCTGAGCCATCTTGGAGATGAATTCATGCGCGTTGGCAAGCTCAGCCGCGGCAATGATCTCCGCGCGACTCGCTGTCGGACGCCCGAACGCAATGTTCTCCGCGATGGTGCCACGAAAGAGTGCGGTGTCCTGTAAAACGTAGCCGATGTGCTCACGCAACGACTGCAGTTTGAAATCGCGCACATCATGGCCGTCGATCCTGACCGTTCCCTTTACCGGATCGTAGAACCTTGGGAGCAGGCTCACCACGGTTGACTTGCCGCTGCCGGTCGGGCCCACGATGCCAACCAATTGGCCGGGCTTGATCTTAAAGCTGACGTCCTGCAATACCGGGTTTGCGACGTCGTACGCGAATGCAACGTGCTCGAACTCGATCTCGCCGCGCACTGGTGGTGCATCGATGGCGTCGGATTTTTCCGGGATGATGGTGTCGGTGTCGAGGATGGCGCGGATGCGATCGACTCCTACCGCCGCCTGCGCAATCGCGTTGGTCGTGGTGGCGAGGTCCTTCACCGGCTTGAAGAACTTATTCAGGTACGACAAGTACACGGTCAAGGCGCCCACGGTCATGACACCCGCAAGTATCAGATACGCACCCCGCCAGAGGACCACCGCCGTACAGACCGCTACCGTCACCGTCACCACGGGAGACAAAACGGCTTTAATGCTGCGCGCCTTCAGCGCAGCGCCCACGGTCGCGTGGCTGACCTCGCGCAGTTGTTCTTGTTCCTGGTCCTGCCGTCCAAACGCCTTGACCGCCTGCATCGACTCCAGGCCCTGCTGCACCACGGCCACGATGTCGGCTTGTTCCTTGCGGACTTCGTGGGTCGCCTTCTTTACGGCTTTCTTAAAGCGCGAAACGAACAGCAGCAGGAAAGGAGTCACTCCGATGGCGATCAGGGTGAAGTCCCAGTTGAGCCAGAACATCAGGGCCAGCATGCAGACGATCGTCAGCATGTCGACAAGAATGTTCAAAGTTGACGACGACGCAAACCCCTGGATCGTCTGTATATCGGTGGTGATGGTACTCAGCATGGCGCCGGTCTGGTGGGTATTGTAGTAACCCAGCGACAGCCGCTGCAGGTGATGAAACGTGCGCATACGCAGATCATGCGCCACATATTGGCCGACGCTCTCGGTGTAGTAGTTGTCAATGTACGTCGCGATCGCGCCCAGGACTGCAATCACAACAAAGGCGATCGCTGCCAAGGCAGCGATATGCATCTGGTGCCTGCCGTCCATCCAGGGATGGAGCAAGTCTTCCAGCCATGGCGACATCTTGTGATGGCTGACGACATTGTCCAGGATGACCTTGAGGGGCCAAGGGGTGGCAAGGCTCATGGCCGTTTCCACCAGCATCGCCAGCAGGATGATGAGCAGGGTGCCCCGGTAGGGACGAACCAATTCGCGGATCAGCCGTATCATGCGGTTTCTCTTTGGACGCGGGGATACACTCGGGCCGTCAGCTCGGGCGCTGACGACCTTGACCGAAACTGGATATTGCCAGAACCGAGGTCGGCGTGCAAGTAATACGCCTGCGGAAAACGAGAAAGGGCAGCGCGGACTCGCTACCCTTCCGTCCGATGCGAACCGGACAAGCATCCTGCGTTTGAGTTATCTGAACCGATGACGTTCAGCCCTGTACAAACTGCCCTACTCTGTTTCTTGGTGTTGGTACCCGAAACCTTGTGAGTAGTGGCAGCGGCAGCCTTGGCAGCGGCTTGCTCGCCTGCGCTGGGTCTGATCTTAAGGATCCAGCTGCCTTGTGTGTTCGAGATGCTCCCAAATGCCACCGTGTTCAGATACTCATCGTTTCCATACTTGTTGAAAGAGACGTCAATGTTCTGGATCGGCTTGGGAGATTCGACCGCGTCGTACGACAGGATGGACTCTAGCTTGCCTTTATCGGCTTTGACTAGCAGCATGCCGGGGCCAATGCCTTGACTGATGTGGTATGAGCCGGCCGGCATCTTCGTATCACCAGCGTAAAACGCCATGGGAGCCTTGAAGCTCACGTCGAGCTGACTGCCATTCCATGTGTTCTGCGCCGCCACTGGCATAATTGAAACCAGCGCCACCAACCCAATAAGGACGATCATCGTCCAAAAGTTCTTCATGTATTCCTCCATGTAGGCCTTAGTTGGCCATTTTGTATTGCCTTAATGAGACAGGACACCTGTCCGGTCTTTGTCACGTGCTGTAACTCAATGTCCACCGTCGAACTTGCGAACAGCGCCACCAGCTAGCAAAACCGATTCACCTGCAATGGCGTAAAGCTGCACTCACCTGTTAGTCACAGAATGACGCGGTGGTGCTTCGCTCAATGCCGGATGGCATAAAGCTTACTCGCAAACCCGGCAAAACTCATCCAGAAAATTACAGATCTGTAAAAGCAGGTGTCGATTGCCCGGCGGCAGGGCCGGTTTGACCGACGTGCTCAAGGGTTAAGCGGTCCGGGCTACGCCAGTTCCAACTCGATCTTTTTCGCCTCGGGATCGAGGACGGTAATCCGGAAACTGCGAATCTGCCCAGCCCGTGCGGCTTCCGCCTTCGATGCCGTTCCGCCGCCGCTGCCTTTCCAGCGGGCCATCAGCATAGAACCCAGAGACGACACGTCGGCCTTGGAGCCGGTGCTGGCATCCTGCGCTGGCGGCTTCGCTTCAGAAGTAATTGGGCAGGTGGCGAATACACCCTCGCCCAACTCCACGCGCGCAATCCCTCCTGCGACTTCGGTCAAGCGCCCTGTCACCAGGTCGCCGGCCTTATGTTCGGAAAGGTATTCGTCCAGGCTGGTGGGAACCAATTGTTTCATGCTGAGCCGGATCAGACGCTTTTCGGGATCAACGGCGATCACCTGGGCCTTCACGGTTTGTCCGACTCTCAGGACCTCCTGTGGATGATTGATCCGTTTCTCGGCGCTGATTTCGCTGACATGGATCATGCCCTCAACCCCTTCGGAAAGCTGCACGAAGGCGCCGAACTTGGGCAGGCTGGTAACCGTCCCCTCCATCGCCGATCCTACGACAAACTTCTGTGCCGCATTAGCCCACGGGTCACCCAGCGCCTGTTTGATGCCCAGGGATATGCGACGCTCCCCAAGGTTAATTCCGAGGATTACGACCTCCACAACTTCGCCGGGCTTGACCAAGTCGCTGGGCGTCCTCACCTTTTTGGCCCACGACATTTCGGAAATATGAACCAAGCCTTCCACGCCTGGCTCCAGTTCCACAAAGGCGCCGAAGTCCGCGACGCGGGACACCACGCCGCGCACCCGGTCTCCGGCCTTATACTTCTCAGGCACAGAATCCCACGGGTGCGGTAGCAGTTGTTTCATGCCAAGGGAAATGCGCTGCTTCTCCGTGTCAACTTTCAGGACTTTCGCTTCGATCTCCTGCCCTACCGTCAGCACATCTTCCGGCTTGTTGATGCGGCTCCAGGCGATGTCGCTGACATGCAGCAGCCCGTCAACTCCACCCAGATCGACGAAAGCGCCGTACTCAGTGAGACTGCGCACCGTTCCTTGCACGGTGTCGCCTTCCTTGACCTCGGCGTAGCGGCGCTCTTTCCCGGCGCGCTCCTCCTCTTCCGCCAGCGCGCGACGGTCAACCACGACGTCTTCTTCGGTGACGTCGAGCTTGGTAATGCGGCAGCGGATTTCCTGACCCACCATCTTTTCCAACTCGGCGGCGTCGCGCGTTCCGCTGCGCGAGGCGGGCATGAACGCGCGCACTCCCACGTCCACGCTCACCCCGCCTTTCACCACTCCGGTCACGGTGCCGACGATGGTTGCTCTTTCAGCGAAGGCTTTCTCCAAGGCAGACCAGTCCATCGGCCGAGAAATCTTGGTACGGGAGAGTTCGTAGTATCCGTCAGCGTCGCGGCCCTTAACCGACACCAACAGCTTGTCGCCAGGCTTAACGTCCTCACCTTTGCTTTGGAACTCCGCCAGGGGCAGGATGCCTTCGCTCTTGTAGCCGATATCCAGAAGGACCGAATCCGCGGTTACGGCAACGACGGTTCCTTCGAGCTGTTTGCCGCCATCTTCACGAAGGCGCGCGTGGCTCTGTTCATACTGGGAAAGCAGTTGATCAAACGATTCGTTGGATTCGGGAGGAGTTTGAGATTCTGGATTGTTTGTATCAGACATGTCGAGTTACGGTCGGATGGTATGACCAACCCAAGCAGAATAACAGTGGGAGGCATGCTCCGCCGAACCGGTGAGGGAATCGCGGGGAGAAATGATGACTGAGGCCGCTCGATGAAGACCAGTGGTGTGGTGATGTAGTTCTGGATAACACTTTAAAATAAAATTCACGATCGTTTAAAATCAATTACTTGGGAGAAAATTGTTCGCATGTCATTAATTCCTTAGCTACTTACACGTATCCATGTCTGCGCGTAGGACTTAGCTGAACTTTTCGGGCGCAGGTCTGTGCACTCCCGTTCCAGTTTGGGAATTGTCAAAGAGCGATTACTATTCGCGGCGTCGCCGCGAGCCAGCTAGAGACACGTCTGCCCTAGCTACGCTGAGTTGGTTGTAGTGGGACGAGAGGGCAAACGCAAGAGAATCTGGGGGCAGCAAGAAACTAAAGTAACCAGGGCAGTAGCCAGTAGCTATTGGCAGTTGCCAGCAAGAGCAGATCCCCCGGAGGCTAAAGCCTCCGGGGGATGACAAACACTAAGGGGGCCCTCGTCGTATGGCTGAAGCCATGCCCTTTCAAAACAGCCTCACACGCGACTTTTCAGCAGCGTGTTAGGTCGGCTTTTGGTCGCTTCACTTCTTCCCGAACCGCCAAGAGTTCAGAAGCGACTGCCAACGACCTTCGCCGGGTGCTGGCGGGAGCAGCGGAGCCACAGCCGTTTTTGCTGGCGAGGGCGAACCTTGAATCACGGGACTGGTTCCGTCGAGGCGCTGGCGCTCCTGTTCCATCGCCTGATAAGGATCGCGGCCGGTCACCTCCTGATACCACGCTGGATGGTGCGTCCACGCCCACGGCTCGCTTACCGTCCCACGCGTCATCGCCTGGATGGTGTGGGGCTCTCCAAAGGTGCTGAGATAGATGTGGAAGAATATGCCGAACAGCATAACCAGTGCAGAAATGTCGTGAATCACATAAGAGACTGCGACGAGAATCCTGCCAAAGATTTCCGGGAACCACATGATCACGCCTGTGATTACATAGGCGATACATCCGACCACAATCTCCCAGAACTGCATCTTCTGCCCGGCGTTGAAGAACCCTACATCTTTCGGTTCCATGGCGTCTTCGTTGCGTACGTAGCTTTTGATGCGCTTCATCCAGGTTGTGTCGGAAGGCGTCCAACGCATGACTTGCAGCCAATTCAGCGCTTGCAACCCGAAGAAGATAACAAAGCCCAACCCGAACCACGGATGCAGAAGACGTGTCGTGGCTCCGCCGCCGAACAGCGGCGTAAAGAAGCGGAAGATCCACGGCAGGTAAATGCCGAATCCCGAGAGCAGCGCGAGGAAGAAGAAGATTCCCACCATCCAGTGCAGAAAGCGCGTGTACACCGGATGCCGCAGCAACTCGCCCTCGTACACTACGGTGCGCCCCATGCGGTCGATGGCGTTAGTGCGATGCTCGAAGCGATTGGCTGAAGTCGCCATCTAGTTCTCCTTCCCGGCTGGCGGTTGCGGTGGATCGATTTGTTTTATCGGCGGAGCAGGCTGTTCCCGGCGCGGACCTTCGAAGACATAGTGCATGACCACGCCGACGAATCCCAACATGGCGCCGAACAGTCCAATCGGCTTGAACACATTCTTCCAGATGGTGAAGCTGAGCGGTATCCGCGGCTTCGCCGGAAGGTTGCCGTACTTCTCTGGTTTGGTGATGTCATGCAACACGTAGATCACGTGCGTGCCGCCGATGGTCTCGGGATCGTAAACGCCGGCCTCGGCAAATCCCGACACCTCGCGAAGCTGGGTCGCGCGCTTCTCGGCCAAAAACTTCATGTCGTCCTTGGTGCCGAAGTGCAGGCATCCCGTGGGACACGCCTTGATGCAAGCGGGCTCCAGACCGGCGCTTACGCGGTCGGAACACAAAGTGCACTTATAGACTTTCTTGGTCGTCGGATTGAACTTGGGAATGTTGAACGGGCACCCGGAAACGCAGAACTGACAGCCAATACAGTTCTCCTGCTGGAAATCGACAATCCCGTTCGCGTACTGCACGATGGCGCCGTCTGCCGGACACGCCCGCAGGCATCCCGGATCGGCGCAGTGCATGCACTGATGCTTGCGCATGAGCCACGCGAAGCTGCCATCCGAGTGCTCGCTCTCGTTGAACTTGATCAGGTTCCAGTAGTTCCAGTCGGTGTCCGGCATGGTCTGGTAGGTGTTGTCGAACATGGTCTGCTGGAACGGCATGTCGTTCCACTCGACGCACGCCACCTCGCAGGCTTTGCACCCGATGCAGGTGGTGGTATCGATCAGCTTGCAAACCTGTTCCTGCCGCTGCATGCCTTCGCCGGCTACCGGTCCCGGGTGGGCCGAGATTTGCTGGATTTGCAGTGTCTTGCGATCGCCCATCTCGCGCCTCCTATACTCTCTCAAGCTTCACGAGGAAGCCCTTGAATTCCGGTGTATACGCGTTTGGATCGGTGACGGTCGGTGTCAGCAAATTCGCCGGTGTTTTCGCTGTCCGGCCTTCATCTTCGGATATACCAAGGAATCCCCAGTGGATCGGAATTCCGATCTGATAGCACTTCTTGCCGTCGACGTTCATCGGCTTGATGCGCTTGGTCACCATAGCTTTGGCAATGTACTGGCTGCGAGCGCTGGTGACCTTTACCTTGTCGTTCCCGCGGATGCCCATGCTGTCTGCCAATTCAGCGGGGATTTCCACGAACGGTTCCGGCACCAACTCCACGTTCATGGGATTGTTCTTTGTCCAGTAGTGGTAGTGCTCGGTGAGGCGGTAGGTGGTACATACAAGCGTATAACCCTCCTGCACCGTGCCATATTTGTCCATCGCGGTTTTAAACTTTTTCGCTATTGGATTGTTCGACTGATCGGGGTGAAGAGGATTCGCGATTGGACTCTCAATGGGCTCATAGTGCTCGGGGAAGGGTCCATCGGCGAGACCTCCCAGCGGCACAAACAGCCGTCCAACACCCTCCGGAATCATGATGAACGGTCCCATGTGATCCTGCGGCTTGGAGTCGGGCTTGAAGTCGGGAACGTCGTTACCCACCCACTTCTGCGCCGATTCGTTCCACCAAACTTGCTTGCGCGTCGGATCCCACGGCTTTCCAGAGAGGTCGCACGATGCGCGGTTGTACAAGACGCGACGGTTCGATGGCCAGGACCATCCCCAGTTCGGATAGATCCCCAGCCCCGAAGGATCTTCCGTCCCGCGGCGCTGCAGCATCGGTCCTGCTTCCGTCCACGAGCCGGAATAAAGCCAGTTGCCGCACATCGTTGAACCATCGTCTCGCAGCATGGCAAATCCAGGCAGTTGCTGCCCAGGTTTCAATGACACTCCGGTCTTCTCGTCGCTGACGTCCGCCAGTGCCTTGCCGTTGATCTCCTTGGCTACCTCACTGAGCGAGGGATGTTCCGGAAGCGTGTAACTCCACGAGGCGTGCAGAATCGGATCGGGGAATTTCCCGCCCTCTTGCTTGTAAAGCTCGCGAATTTTCAGGAAGATCTGGGCCAGTATGTCCTGATCGAGGCGGCAGTCTCCCGGCGGCGGAAGCGCGGCATTCTTCCACTGCAACCACCGCGCCGAATTGACGAACGTCCCATCCTTCTCCGCGAAACCGGCTCCAGGCAAGCGGTAGACCGTGGTGTTGATCTGCTTCATGTCGTCTTTCGTGATACCGGGAGCCTGCCAGAAGGCGCTGGTTTCGTCGGGATAGATTTCACAGACAACCAGAAAATCGGCTTTCTTCAGCGCATCGATGTTCTTTTGCGAATCGGGACCGATCATCACCCCGTTCATGCCGAAGGCAAAGAAGCCTTTGACGCTGCCCCTGTACATCTCGTCCCAGATCTCGGTCCAGGAGTGGCGGCGTTCGATTTTCGGCAGGTAATTAAAGGCGAAGTCGTTGTCTTTGGTTGCGGCATCACCATACAGCGCCTTGAGAAGCGAGACCGTAAACTTGGGAGTGTTGGACCAGTAATTGAACGACTCCCACTCGTCTGGCTTGGCGGTCTTGGGTGTGATGCGCTCCAGATAGGCTTTCAGGTCAGTATCGGCGGGCGTAGGCATCTTCAGGTAGCCGGGCAAAATGTCGAAGATACCCGCCATGTCCGTCGCACCCTGAATGTTGGAGTGTCCGCGTAATGCATTCACGCCGCCACCGGCACGTCCGACATTTCCGAGCAGCAACTGCAGCATGGCCGCGGTCCGGATGATCTGCGTTCCGAAGCTGTGCTGCGTCCAACCGACCGCATAAATGATGGTGCCGACTTTCCTGGTGGCCCCATCTTTGCGGATGGAGGTGTACATGTCCGCAGCTTTCAGAAACTGATCTTTGGGAATGCCCGTGATGCGCTCCACCATCTCCGGCGTGTAGCGAGAGTACTGCTGCTTCATCAGTTGGTAGACACAGCGCGGATGCTGCAAGTCGAGGTCGTAGGCAATGTTGGCTGGGAGCGATGGCGGAGGCGGCGGCGTGGCCGCCGGCGTTTGCGAACCCGCAGCCGCTGCAACAGGATGCACTTCGCCGGCCGGGGGTTTTCCCGTCAGATTGCCGCCGGCTTCGTAGTTCCATGTAGATTTGTTGTAACTGTTCGTGGCCGCATCGAAACCAGAATACAATCCATCATCGGGAAGCTTGAATCCTTCTTTGATGATGAACGCGGCGTTGGTGTAGTTGACCAGGTACTCCTTGGCGACCCGGTCGTTTTGCAACGCATAGCTGATAACCCCGCCGAGAAAGGCGATGTCAGCGCCCGCGCGGATCTGCAGGAAGAGGTCGGCCTGCGAGGCCGTCCGCGTGAAGCGGGGATCGATCACGATCATTTTGGCGTTGCGATTTCGTTTCGCTTCGACCGCCCACTTGAAGCCGCACGGGTGATTCTCAGCCGGATTCCCGCCCATGATCAACATCATGTCGGTGTTCTTGATGTCGATCCAGCCGTTGGTCATCGCCCCGCGTCCGAAAGTTGGTCCCAAACTTGAGACCGTGGGCCCGTGTCAAACTCTTGCCTGGTTTTCCAGCCCCACAATCCCCATGCTGCGCATGGTCTTCACCACGAGGTAGTTGAATTCGTTGGTATCCGTGCAGCCGCCTGTAAACGCCACGGATTCCAGTCGGTTGACCGTGCGACCCTGTGCGTCCTTTTCGATAAACGTCGCGTCGCGGGTCTTTTTCGTCCAGCGGGCGATCTCATCGATCGCCTGGTTCCAAGGGATGTCCTCCCAGTGGTCCGAGCCCGGGCGGCGGACTTGCGGCTTCAACAAACGACGGTCATTCAAGATGTCCTGGTGCAGCGACGAGCCCTTGGGACACAGCGTGCCGCGATTGATCGGATGATCGGGATCGCCTTCCACATGGACCACTTGCGGCGTAACGTTCTTCGCCTTATCTCCAATGGTGTGGATGATGACGCCACAGCTCACGGAACAATACGGACAAGTGCTGCGTGTTTCCGTGGTGCGGGAAATCTTTAGCGCTTGAGCCTGCGCGTAGAGCGGCGCTGCGTCGAAGCCGAACGCTGTGAGCCCAATAACTCCCACGAACCCTGTCTTCACAAACGCACGTCTAGAAACATCCATGGCACGGACCTCCAAGAACAGCACCGTTGCAATTTGGTTTGGGGTAAATAATGCAGAAGGCGGCGAGAGAAATCCTCACCGAAAAGAGGCTCGACATATCGGACGATCGATCCACAACCCTCACCTGTCGTGACCCGATACAGCAGAACACATCTGCGCCCGAAAAACGGTATTGAGATTACATCCGGAAACCGAAGGCGGTCAATGAGGAAGTTGCCCTGGTAAAAATCCGTTATGAGCAGCATGAACCGAGATTAGAACCCCATCAGGTTTAACTGAATCTTCCGGTAGTCATGCTCTGCCGCCCACAAATCCAGGGGTGCCGTCGCAATCTCGTCCGCCACGGGCACGGCTAGCCCATCGACTGTCATGTCAATCGATTTGAGGTAGCGTTTACAGGTGTCGCAGGCCTCGACTCTCACGGCAGCAATGCCCTCCGCGGAATACCGTGGAAGTTTTTCATGGTCCACTTCGCCGCAGGTTGGACAAAGAATCCTGCGAAACTCCCATTCCGACTGGCAGAACGAGCACAGCAGCGACCGCTTCCCGCCGTCTCCCTCCGGTCGGATCACGGCCAGCTGAGGATTGGACTGACAGTGGGGACACTTGTTTCCGGCGACCTGTTCCCGCCCAAATCGACCGGTTTGAGCAAGCAGCTCGGCCTGAGGTTGGAGCAGGACGCGTGCAAAGAACGCCCCGCCATCATCACGGTTGTCCGTTGAGATCAGCCATTGTTCCAGCAACTCGCGAGCTTGTGTGTCGGACGTATCACGCAGGCGATTGGCAGCTTCTGCCAGCGTCGGCGGACCGTTCTTCCGCACGACCGCAACCAACTCACGGAAACTCAGCGCGGCGGCGTCCAGGTTGAGTGCTCCGCGCAGTCCAGCATGTTCGGCCATCGGCGGGCCGTCTGGAGTTTGGGTTCGTTCGTAAATGCCCTTCTGGAACTCCAGTATCCGCAAGTAAAACTCCAGGACCTCCTTCGCCCACGGGTTGCGCTCGGCAAGCTCTGCGGCTCGATCTAGCCGCTTTGTCCAGTTTGTTCGACCGCGTGGCGAGTCTGTTGGCACCGGCGGCAGTCCTTCGGCTGCCCAGCGATAATAAATCAGCCCGTTTGATCCTGGGTTGGACATCTGGATACCGACAGGCGCGCATCGCTTTCCCGCATCCAAAACAAGCCGTCGCACTTGGTCATCGCAACTTCTTCCCGACTCGCGAACTCGAGGCGCGACTTGTCTTGATGCAATAGAATTCTCGAATGACTTTCCGCACCTCTTGTCTGAAATCATGGAAACTTGCCGTTTTGCTGGTCTTTCTGGCAGCGGCTGCTGCGGCCCACGCGGTCAGCTTCGATTATTTGATCTATGTCGGCACCTATACCGACAAAGGCAGTAAGGGCATTTATGCTTACCGTTTCGATCCTGTTACCGGCGAGTCAGAGGCGATTGGTTCAGTAGCGGAGACCGCGAACCCGTCTTTTCTCGCTGCTGATCCGAACCGCAAGTACCTGTATGCGGTAAATGAGATTGATAATTTCAACGGTGGTCACACTGGCGCAGTTAGCGCGTTTGCAATCGACCACGCCACCGGCCGGTTGACCTTCCTGCAACAAGTCTCGTCGTTGGGGGCGGACCCTGCACACCTGTCGATGGATAAGACCGGACGGTACTTGCTCGTAGCCAACTACAGCAGCGGGAACATCGCGGTCTTCCCTGTCGAGAAAGACGGGCGGCTCGGCCTCCACTCTGCGTTTGTGCAGCACGCCGGCTCCAGCGTAAACAAGGAAAGGCAAGCCGGACCGCACGCCCACGAAATACAGACCAGCAACGACAATCAGCTTGTTCTGACCGCAGATCTCGGACTCGATGAGCTGCTGGTGTATCGCTTCGACTCAAAGACTGGCTCTTTGACGCCCAACGATCCTGCATTTGTGAAGATAAGCCCCGGCTCTGGACCGCGACACTTCGCCATCGCTCCCTCTGGCAAATTTGTCTATTTGGTGAACGAAATGGCGTCGACGGTGACGGTCTTTGACTTCACCGCAGGCTCCGGCAAACTTCAGGAACAACAAACCATTTCGACCCTCCCCGCGGGCTTCAAGGGCGAAAACACCACAGCCGAAATTGAAGTGGACACCAAGGGGGAGTTTTTGTACGTGTCAAATCGAGGGGACGACAGCATCGCGGTGTTCGCTATCGATCCGCATAGCGGGAAGCTTTCTTTCGTGGAGCGGGTACCAACCGGCGGCAAAACCCCTCGCCACTTCACGCTTGACCCTACGGGCAAGTGGCTGTTTGCCGCTAACCAGGACTCAAACTCCGTCACGCTCTTCCGAGTTGATCCAAGCAACGGTCGGCTGACCCCAACCTCACATGCGCTACAAGTGACGACGCCAGTCTGCGTAGTTTTCGTGCCGGCACATTAGCTTGGGTCGGTGGTGAACGCTCCAATCACCCCGCGCCGCACGGGATGTTCTCAGGCTGACGATTCGCGTTCAGGCAGCAGACTCGCCCATGGCTGCGCGGTCGGCCAACACCAACGCCTGTTCCCGGCTCACTCTTCCAGCCGGAATGTCGTGTCTCCTGCTCGCAGGCGAGTCAGCATCGGCAATCTTTTCGCTTCCTGTCACCAGCCAGAGAATCTTGCGCGAGCGATTCAAGATTGGGTACGTTAACGTCATCCGACGGTGTCCCATATACACACCGGTCACCCCGACGTCGGAGTCCGTCACGTTGAGCACCGGGTCTCCCGGTACCAGCGAGGCCGTGTGACCATCGGGACCAAGACCGAGGTGGGCCAGATCGAGCACCGCCGGAACGCCTGCAATGCCGTTCAGCGTTCGGACGTACTGTTTCGCTGCAACTTCGATATCGGGCATTTCTACTGGCATGGCGTGAATTTGTTCCCGCGATATTGGAGCGTGTTCTAGCAGACTCTCATGCAGGTGAGTGAGATTCCGGTCGGGGTCTCCATCGGGAGCCACGCGCTCATCGACTTGGAAAACGTGCACGCCGGCCCAAGGTACGTCTTCGTTCGCCAATGCTCGCAACATGATCCATGGAGTGTGGCCTCCGCTGACCGCCATGATGAATCGACCGCGAGCGGCGACCGCAGCTCGCGCATCTTCGGCGATGATAGCGGCAGCTCGCGAGGCTGCTGCATCGGCGTCTGCTACCACTTCAAACGTCATGACTGGCTCTCCGGCTTCTATCGCTCCGACAACTGATGCCTCGCAAACGCCAAGTCGCGTCGTCGCGCCCACGAAGCGCACCGCTCAACCTCCCCCAATGCCGCTTACTTCTCCGGCTTCTCCAGATGCCCACCGAACTGGTAACGCATCGCTGACAGCAGTTTGTTGGCGTAATCGCCCTCGCCCCGCGAACTGAACCGCTCATAGAGCGCGGCGGTAAGGACCGGCGTAGGCACCGCTTCATCAATCGACGCCTTGATCGTCCAGCGGCCCTCGCCCGAATCCGACACCCGTCCGCCAAACTTCGTGAGGTTGGGATCTTCAATGAGGGCCAATGCGGTCAGGTCTAACAACCAGGACGCAATCACGCTGCCTCGCCGCCACACTTCACTTACGTCGGCCAGATTGAAGTCGTATTGGTAGTGTTCGGGATCGCGCAGCGGCGTCGTCTCGGCGTCAATCGCGTGGGTCTGCTTGCCCACATCAGCGGACTTCAATACGTTCAGCCCTTCTGCATAGGCGGCCATGATGCCGTACTCGATTCCGTTATGCACCATCTTCACAAAGTGACCGCCGCCACTGGGTCCGCAATGCAGATAGCCCTGTTCGGCCGTGCCTCCCAGCTTTTCGCGGCCCGGCGTGCGCGGGATGTCGCCAATCCCCGGTGCAATAGTCTTGAAGATGGGATCAAGATGCTGCACTGCCGCGTCAGGACCGCCGATCATCATGCAATAGCCGCGCTCCAGGCCCCAGACTCCGCCACTCGTGCCGACATCCACGTAATGAACGCCCTTCGGGGCCAACTCCTTGGCGCGGCGAATATCGTCGATGTAATACGAATTTCCCCCGTCGATCAGGATGTCTCCCGCATCGAGAAAAGGCACGATCTCGGCGATGGAAGTATCGACCACCGCTGCAGGAATCATCAGCCAGATCGCCCGCGGCTTTTGCAGCTTGCTGACAAAATCCTTGATGGAGGAGGATCCGACCGCTCCCTCTTTCGCCAACTCTTCCACTGACTTGGGCGACATATCGAAAACCGTGCAGGTGTGTCCATTCTTGAGCAGCCGCCGCACCATGTTGGCGCCCATTCTCCCCAGCCCTACCATTCCGAGTTGCATGAATCACACTCTCCTTATCGAAGAAAACGTTTGAACTGTTATTTGCGCTCGCGATAGCGGCGGATTTGCTGGTTCGTCGAACTGTCGTGACTGAGCGAGGGTTCTTCCTTGCTCTCCAGTTGCGGGATGATTCGTTGCGCCAGCACCTTGCCCAGCTCCACGCCCCACTGGTCGAACGAGTCAATGCTCCACACGCTGCCCTCGGTGAATACCGTATGCTCGTAAAGCGCGACGAGTTTACCCAGTGTCGCAGGCGTAAGTTCGTCGGCCATGATGATATTCGAGGGACGGTTGCCTTCAAACACCCGATGCGGTACTAGCCAGTCCGGAGTACCCTCCGCCTTCACTTCCTCGGCGGTCTTTCCGAACGCAAGCGCCTCGGTCTGAGCGAAAACGTTGGCCATCAGCAAATCATGGTGTCGCCCAAGAGGATTGAGCGTTTTGTAAAACCCAATGAAGTCGCATGGGATGAGCTTCGTACCCTGGTGAATCAGCTGATAGAAAGAATGCTGTCCGTTGGTTCCCGGCTCACCCCAGTAGATGGGCCCAGTCTGGTAATCGACTTCCTTGCCACTCAAGGTTACGTGTTTGCCGTTGCTCTCCATCGTGAGTTGCTGAAGATAGGCCGGGAAGCGCTTGAGGTACTGTTCATACGGCAAAACGGCTACAGTCTGTGCGCCGAAAAAGTTGTTGTACCACACCCCTAACAGCCCCATCAGGACTGGCAGGTTGCGCTCAAATGGCGCCGTGCGGAAGTGCTCATCCATCTGGTGGAAGCCGTCGAGCATGGCGCGGAAGTTGTCTGGTCCGATCGCCAGCATGGTCGAAAGACCAATCGCCGAATCCATGGAGTAGCGCCCGCCAACCCAGTCCCAGAACTCGAACATGTTGGCAGTGTCGATGCCAAACTTTGCGACCGCAGCCGCGTTCGTCGAAACCGCGACGAAATGCTTCGCGATCGATGACTCATCTCCACCCATTCCGGCCAGCGCCCAGTCGCGCGCGGTGTGAGCATTGGTCATTGTCTCCAGCGTCGTGAAGGTTTTCGAAGACACGATGAACAATGTCTCCGTGGGATCCAGGCCATACACCGCCTCGGCGAAGTCCGTGCCGTCGACATTCGATACAAACCGGAAAGTCATGTCGCGCTGGCTGTAATGCCGCAGCGCTTCGTAGGCCATGACCGGCCCGAGATCTGAGCCGCCGATGCCGATGTTAACCACGTTGCGGATGCGTTTGCCGGTGTGACCTTTCCACTCGCCATTGCGGACGCGATCGCTGAAGGCCGACATCTTTTCCAGCACGGCGTGAACGCCGGGAACCACGTCTTTCCCGTCGGTCTTGATCACTTCGCCTTTTGGCGCTCGCAGGGCCACGTGTAGAACCGCGCGCTTCTCCGAAACATTGATCTTCTCCCCGCGGAACATGGCGTCGATTCGCTCGCGCAGGCCCGACTCCTCCGCCAACTGCAGCAGAAGCTTTACTGTCTCGTCAGTGATGCGGTTCTTGGAATAATCAAAGAAAATGCCGGCTGCTTCGGTGGTAAAACGCTCGCCTCGCTTCGGGTCATCAGCGAACAGTTGGCGGAGATGGACTTCACGGACTTGCTTATAATGTGCGCTCAGCGCTTTCCATGCGGAACGACGCGTGAAACCTTTCAGCCTGCCTGCCATCATCGTGCTCCTGTGGGTTTGGCGTCGCGGCGCATGGCTAGGAGGTAGCGTCCGCGCATGCGCCATGGGCATTCCGGCAATCGACAAATGGGACAGTCCGCTTCCCGCTCGCAGAAATCGGGAGCGTTACGCCGCTCCCCATCTACGGTCAGCGGACTCAAATCGCAGCGCGTTACTTGAGGACTGCGCTCTTCGATTCGATCACGCCCATCAGCTCATTCCATGAGTTCACGAACGCCTTCGCTCCTTCGGTCTGAAGCTGTTCGCCGAGGGCGTCGATATCGATGCCGGCCTTGGTAAACTGCAGCAACACTTGCTCGCAGTCGCCGCCGTCGGGCGGCATCACCGCTCCCACCTTGCCGTGATCGGCAAAGGCCTTCAGAGTTGCCTCGGGCATGGTGTTCACTGTGTCGGGAGCAGCCATCGCCTCGATGTAGAGAACGTCAGAAGCCCGCGGATCTTTGGTTCCCGTGCTCGCCAGCAGAAGCCGCTGCGGGTTGTATCCAGCTTTGATGATCTTCTGCCAGCGCGGCGTGGCCAATAATTCCCGATAGGCCTTATAGGTTCGCTTCGCAATGGCAATTCCCAGCTTGTCGCGCAAATCGTCGGACACCTTGCTCGCTACCGCGACGTCCCAGCGGCTGATGAATACCGACGCTACCGATCCCACATTGGTCGAAAGTCCCGCCGCAATGCGCCGCTCGATACCTTTAACGTAGGCCTCGGCCGCTGCCAGATACTGTTCACGCGAGAACAATAAGGTCACGTTGATCGAAACACCAGCGAAGATGGCCTCTTCGATCGCAGGCAAACCCTCTGGTGTACCGGGAATCTTGATGAACAAATTGGGCCGGGCAGCGCGCGCGGATAGGTCCTTGGCGGCCGCCAGCGTCGTGGCCGTGTCATACGCCAGAAGTGGCGAGACCTCCAGAGACACCCACCCATCTACGCCTTTGGTTTGGTTGTGGGTCGGACGGAATAAGTCCGCGGCGCGGGTAAGGTCAGACAACGCGAGATCGAAGAAAAGAGTCTCCCCCGATTCCCCGCGCCCCATCGCTTCCTGTATGGCTGAATCATAGGCAGCGCTCTTCTTGATTGCCTGGTCAAAGATTGTCGGATTCGATGTCAGCCCCGTCACCGATAACTCGTCGATATACGTTTTCAGCGTGCCATTGTCGAGCAGGTCGCGGGTGATGTTATCCAACCATAGACTCTGCCCCAAGTCATGAAGTAATTGCGTCGGTTTCATTTTGCCTCCTCACCATGATGCCCTCGAAGCTGCCGGCCCCGAGCCATGCATGCCACCCTGCCTCGCCCGGGCGCCCAGTCATCCATGATCCCACAAATCCTCTCGTTCGACACACAGTGCGCGTTCACATTCTTTAATGATCCGACCGCGGGTCGATTCGATTCACGCTCTTGTAACTTTGACTCCGCCGGCCTTCTGATGTTTCACGAAATTGCCGTCTGTTCGCCAAGACTATTCATGCCAGGTGAAAAAAGTTAGATTGATGCAAGATATGGCAACCATCACCGAACTTGACCGCCGCTTTGGAATATCGGGAATCGCCCAGGTCGTCGAAGGCAAGGGCGGTTTGCCGAAGGTGCATATTACGTCGTCCGCGGCTACAGCTGAGATGTACTTGCACGGCGCCCACGTCACCTCATGGCAACCTACGGATGCCGGTGAAGTGTTATTCGTCAGTACGAAATCTCGCTGGCAGGATGGCGCCGCGATTCGCGGTGGAGTGCCCGTCTGCTTCCCTTGGTTTGGAGACAAGCCAGACGATCCGAAGGCCCCTGCACATGGGTTTGTGCGCACCAAGTCGTGGCAACTTGACTCCATCTCACTCTCTGGTGACGAGGTCACTGTTGCCATGTCCACCGCCAGTGACGACGGCACGAAACAGTGGTGGCCTGCCGATTTCCTGCTGATATATCGTGTCACCTTTGGTAAGGAATTGAGCATGGAACTGGAACTCCACAACACTGGCGTCGCGTCCCTGCATTTCGAGGAAGCGCTGCATGCCTACCACAGAGTGGGAGACGTTAGGATGGCCCGCGTGGAAGGCTTGAACGGCACCGCCTACCTCGACAAGACCGACGCGTACCGCGAAAAAGTCCAACAGGGTGAGGTAGTAATCACGAGAGAAACCGACCGCGTTTACCTCAACACCCCGAGCCCTGTCGAGCTACACGACCCGGTGCTCCGCCGCCGTCTCCGCCTTGCGAAAGAGAACTCACTCACAACCGTCGTTTGGAACCCATGGGCGGACAAGGCCAAGGCGATGGCCGACTTGGGTGCCGACGAGTGGACACAGATGTTGTGCATCGAAACCAGCAACGTGCTCGAATACGCTGTCGAAGTCGCGCCAGGTGAGCAACATCGGATGAGGGCAGTTATCCGGATTGCCGGCTTGTAGTCCGCATCGGTGGTAGAGCTGGCCTTTACGAGTCTAAGCCGTTTATTTTTTGATTGCCGACTTTTCAGCAGCCTCTCTAGCGACTCAGTTGAGTTCGCCCAGCCAATTGGGGAAGATGCTTCCTAATGGATGCATTTCGCTCTCAGTCCCTGCGGCAAAGCAAAATGAAAAGCCATTCAGTCACTCCCCGTATAGAATCTTGTTTTCATCATGCTGGAAAAGATCAACCTTAAGAAGAAGCTTTCTCGGGAAGAATTCAAGCGCGTTCTCCCCGGACTTCAGACTCGTCTCTACGACCTGGAAAAAGCATGTTGGGACAACGGCGTTCCTTCCATCGTCGTGTTCGAAGGGTGGGACGCTTCCGGAAAAGGCACCACCATCGCCGCACTCACGCAGCGACTGGACCCGCGAGGTTTCAAACTCTATCCCGTCACCGCCCCTCGTACCTACGAGCAGCAACGCCCCTGGCTATGGCGCTTCTGGCTCAAGGCTCCCAATCGTGGCGAGATGGTGATTTTCGATCACAGTTGGTACGGCCGCGTACTGGAGGAGCGGGTTGAAGGAGCAATTCCCGAGAAGGCATGGAGACAGGCATATCTCGACATCCTTGACTTCGAGCGCATGTTGGCCGACGACGGGACCGCGATCCTGAAGTTCTTTCTGCACATCAGCAGGAAGGAGCAGGAAAAGCGGTTTGAGCTGATCGAGTCCGACCCTCTTGAGGCATGGCGCGTCACCGCCGCTGATTGGGCGCGCCACAAGAAGTACCAGCAATACCTCGCGGCCTACGAAGAAATGTTGGAACTGACCGAGTCAGAATACGCGCCCTGGACCATCGTGGAAGCCAAATCGAAGTGGCACACGCGGCGGAAGGTTTTCGAAACCATCATTGCCGCTTTGGAGGAGCGATTGGGAGACAAGGCTCCGCCGGCGGCGGCTTCCTCGGTTGATTTGTCGAAAGACGCAGAATTGAGAGAGGCCATGGAGTCGCTCAGTGGAGATGGACTCTGATGCTCGAGACCATCGATCTCACGCGGAAACTCGATCGCGAATCCTATGTACGCGAAGTGTCGCGGCGGCAGATCCAGCTTCGCGAACTCGGATACCAGGTGTACCTGCAAAAACGTCCGATTGTCTTGGTCTTTGAAGGTTGGGATGCCGCGGGTAAGGGCGGAGCCATCAAGCGGATCACCGAAAAGCTCGATCCGCGCGGCTACGTGGTATATCCCATTTCCGCGCCTCACGGAGAAGACAAGACTCGCCACTACTTGTACCGATTCTGGCGACGGCTGCCCGAGAGGGGACAAATCGCCATCTTCGATCGCTCCTGGTACGGGCGTGTGTTGGTCGAGCGGGTCGAAGGCTTCGCTTTGGAAAACGAATGGAAGCGCGCCTACAAAGAAATCAACTCGTTCGAGCGCCAGTTGCGCGACTTCGGTGCCGTTCTGGCAAAGTTCTGGGTCCACATCTCGCGTGAGGAACAGCTTCGCCGCTTCGAAGAACGTAAAGCGATCGGCTACAAATCCTGGAAACTTACCGATGAGGATTGGCGGAATCGGCAGAAATGGGGTGTCTACGAGGATGCAGTCGAGGATATGCTGGTCAAGACCAGCACCAGCGGATCGCCCTGGACCCTGATCGAAGGCAACGACAAGTACTGGGCCCGCACTCGGGTGCTGTCGCAACTGGTGAAGATTCTGTCCACCGAATTGAAGTACGCACCCGCTGATCCGCTGGGCAAGAATCCGAAAAAGAGCAAAACGAAATCTGCACAAAATCCCACAAAATAAGGTCCACGCCTCAGCCTCGGCGTCAATTCACTAACTTGCATCTGACGGACCGGGTACCTGAGGCCTATCTAAGGACGCGACAAAATCAGGATGAGACTGCACACGGGAAGGCGATTGCAGCGACTGTCGCAGGGCGCCTTCTCTCCTGACAGGTTACTTTCGTTTCGTCGCAGCGTGTTTTTCTCGTGCAGTCCTGGCTCAACCGTGACTACACTACATTCGAGGATCCCGGATTGTTTTCTACTGTGACCCCCTTGAGCTAAGCTATTTGAAATCAATCTCTTACCTGCAATTATTATGCGCTCAATATTTGGCCGGCACTTTCGCCTTAAGGCCATAGTAATGGAATAACTGAATACGGTGACAATGTACTGCCAGGCGGCGCTGCCCTTGGGCGACACGAAAACCTTCACCAGGATCGGCGCCATGACCAGCACCATCGCCATGTCATACGCATCCAGCATGAATCCCAAAAACTGGGAGGCCATCGCCATCTTTGTTTGTTTCGATGGTTGCTGTTACGCCAAAAGAACTCCTGCTGATGAACTAGGCCGAACCTCTCCAACTTTCTTCGTGCGGGATCGACCCGGATCATTGCGTCGCAGTCGTCGAATGCCTTAATGATCAGGGGAAATGCGGCTTCCGACGATGATCTCTCCGCCCAGATTCGAAAGCTGTGCCGTATTGCTCAGTTTCGAAACAACATCCGCCCGATCTGTCTCCGAGAAGGCACCCGCGTAGAAGTTGATCATGTCGCGTCCGGCTTTCGCGCTGCTCCCCAAGTAGTGAGCAAAATGGAACAGTGTCGCATGGGCCATCGGGGTATAAACTGTTGGCTGCAATCTAGATCCTAAGGTCTGGTGGATCCGATTTCGTTCGGGGTGGGGTTTCATAACCAGGTATCTTCGTCTCGCCATTTACCGAGAAATACAACACCACTGGTTTTACGCAACCGAATTGTCAGCAGAGGGACGTCATGGCACGCACTGTGGAATTCACCGAGTTGCTGCTGAGAGAAGCGCAACAGAGCCTGCTGGAAACCAGCATGGCGCTCGAAGACGTGGTTCCCGTGTTTGAAGATCTGGATAACGCGGGCTATTGGTCTGTTGAGTGTTGGGGCGGGACGTCATTCAATTCCTGTATACGCTTCCTCAATGAAGATCCTTGGGAACGCTTGCGGAGTTACCGCAGGCTGCTTCCGAAGACCAGGCTACAAATGCTTTTGCGTGGACAGAACCTGGTTGACCATCGAAACTTCGATGATTCTATCGTCAGCCGATTTGTCGAAAAAGCCGCGATAAATGGTATCGATGTCTTCCGCATCTTCGACGCCCTCAATGACGTTCGAAACATGAAAGCCAGCGTTGAAGCCGTGAAGAAAGCCGGCAGACACGCGCAGGGCGCAATTTGTTACGGGCCGAGCCCGGTGCACACGATCCCGGTGTTCGTGGACATAGCGCAGCAGATCTACCAAATGGGTTGTGATTCCATCTGCGTGCAAGACGTTGACGGTCTGCTCAAGCCACAGGCGGCCTACGATCTGGTCAAGGGGATCAAGCAGAAGTGCGGAAGCGACACGCTGGTCAGCGTTCACACCCATTCGACGACAGGCGTGACCATGGTTTCGCTGATGAAAGCGATTGAGGCGGGATGCGACATTGTGGACTCAGCTATCAGCTCCTTGGCGCTAGGCCGTGGGCATAATCCCACCGAGAGTGTAGTTGCTATGCTGGAAGGGAGCGGTTACGAGTCACGTCTGGACATTGAGAAGCTGAATCGCATCAAGCAGCACATCGCCAACGTCCGTCCGCGGTACGGCGAATTCTTCAATCAGCCCATCGGTGTAGAGACGGAGATTTTCCAGCACCAGGTTCCGGCGGCGCTCATCTTGAACATGGAATATCAACTGAAGGGTCAGGGCGCGCCCCATTTGCTGGACGAGGTGTTGGGGGAAATCCAGAGCGTTCGCCGGGACGCCGGATATCCTGCGCTGGCCATCCCGGCGAGTGAAATTCTCGGCACCCAGGCAATGTTTAATGTCCTGCACGGCAAGTACAAAGTGATCACCAGCGAGTTCGCTGACTTGATGCTCGGCTATTACGGCACACCGTTGGGCGAAAAGGATCCGGATGTGGTTGCCAAGGCAGCAATCCGGGCGAACAAACCCGCCATCGCCTGCCGACCCGCCGACTTGCTCGAGCCATCATGGGAGCGGGAGCGGTCCGAGGCCATGGCTCTCGGCTGCAATGGTACCGATGAAGACATTTTGACTTACGCAATGTTTCCCAAGGCGGCAACGAAGTTTTTCCAGTCTCGGACGGCAGGACCGAAAGAAATGAGTAGGAAATTTAGTGAAGCCAAATCCACCCCCGAACCTGCGGCTCTGGGGAGCGCGAACAACAATGCTGGACCATCTCGGAGCTACATCATCAGTATTCGCGGTGAGGAACACAAAGTCACGGTGACACCGGCGCAGTAAAACAAGGTCAGAACGGGGGTCTTCGGATTTCTGACCCGTGCCAGGGAGGTCTAACATGGCGACACCAACACTAAAACCGGCGAGCGCGACCATGAAAGAGCGAGTCGCCGAACTTCGCGAAAAACGGGCGAAGATCAAGGAGGGTGGCGGCAAACAACGCATCGAGAAACAGCACAAGTCAGGTAAGCTCGCCGCCCGTGAACGCATCGACAAATTGGTCGATGCCGAAAGCTTCCAGGAGATTGGTCTGTTCGCGAAGCATCGTGCCACTTACTTCGGCATGGCAGACAAAGATCTCCCCGCCGATGGCGTGGTTACCGGATGCGCGACGATTGATGGCCGCTTGGTCCACCTGGCCTGCCAGGATTTCACGGTAGCCGGCGGCGCAGCCGGGGAAGTGCATTGCGCCAAAATCACCGACATGATGAAGCTTTCCATGAAGACGGGAAGCCCGTTCATCTTCGTAAACGATTCCGGTGGCGCGCGTGTGCAGGAAGGCATCGACAGCCTGGCGGGCTACGCCAGCGTGTTCTACAACAACGTGATGCTTTCCGGGACGGTACCGCAGATCTCCATTATTTGCGGACCCTGTGCCGGCGGCGCAGCCTACAGTCCGGCGCTGACCGACTTCATCATTCAAACCAAGCGAGCACAGATGTTCATCACCGGTCCCCAGGTCATCAAGCAGGTGACGGGAGAGATCGTCACAGCAGACCAGTTGGGTGGGCCCGCAGCCCAAATGAATCGCTCTGGTGTCGTTCACCTCATCGCTGAGGACGACGATGGAGCGCTTGCTCTAGCCCGCCGTTTGCTGGGATTCCTGCCGTCCAACAACCTCGAGGACCCACCGCGGCTGGCGTACAACCCGGACTTGGAAGACGACCCCACGCTCAATGACTTGTTGCCGGCAGAGCCTAAAGTCGCCTACGACATCCGTACCGTGCTCAAGCGTTTGCTCGACCTACAGGACTTCTTCGAAATCCAGCCCGGGTTTGCCCAGAATGTGGTGATCGGTTTCGGGCGCATCCAGGGGCGTACGGTGGGGATCATCGCTAATCAACCCTGTGTGCTTGCGGGTGCGCTCGACATCGATGCCTCCGATAAGATGGCCCGCTTCATTCGATTCTGCAATGCTTTTAATATTCCCTTGCTCACTTTTGTCGATGTACCCGGATTTCTTCCGGGAGTTGATCAGGAGTACGGCGGCATTATCCGGCACGGAGCGAAAATCCTGTTCGCGTACTCGGCGGCAACCGTTCCTAAGATCACGGTCGTGATACGCAAAGCTTACGGCGGAGCTTACATCGGCATGTGTTGTAAAGACTTGGGGGCGGACCGCGTGGTGGCTTGGCCTACGGCGGAAATCGCCGTCATGGGAGCCGAAGGCGCTGCGGAAATCGTGTTTCGTCATGAGATCGACTCCGCTGAAGACAAGGTGCAAAGGCGGGATGAATTGATCGAACTCTATCGCAAGACGTTCGCCACTCCCTACATGTCCGCTGGCCGCCGGCTGGTGGATGACGTGATCGAACCCTCTGAGACCAGGCGATATCTGGCCATGGCCCTGGAGGCGCTGCACACCAAGCGGGAACTTCGCCCAGCCAAGAAGCACGGGCTGATTCCCCTGTGAGGCACATGGGAGCGAAAGAAATGGATTCCAAGTCAAAGTCATCTAACGAGGTGACGGCCGAAACGTTGTCACTGATTGCCGCGGCCGTCGCAGAGTTTCTCGGTAAGAAAGTCCGAATTCGCTCAGCGAGAATGCTGATGACGCCGAACGCAGTCGATCGCTGGGCACGGCAAGGGCGGGTGATGGTCCAGACTTCGCATAACCTCCCTCGGAGAGGACGTTGACGATGCCGAAGAAAGCTGCAATCACGGAAGTCAGCGGAGTTCTGCAGCGGGGCGGCCAATGAAGCTCCTGATCTCGGTCGACGGGCAAGCTTATGAAGTCGAGGTCGAGCTCGCCGAGGACGATTATCCCCAGCAAATGCAGGATAACCGCCCCACGCCGACTTCGGCCACCATTCAATCGACCGTTTTGCGCACCCCGTCCAAACCGGGATCGTCCCTGGATGCCGATGATCACGAAGACAAACTGTGCCGCAGTCCTCTTGCCGGAATTGTTGTGCAGGTGCCGGTGGCCCCAGGACAGCAGTTGCAGGTGAACGATCTCATTGTTGTACTAGAAGCAATGAAGATGGAAACCGCCATTACCGCGCCGGTGGAGGGAAAGCTGAAATCGGTCAACGTGACGCCTGGAGAATCGGTGAAAGCAAACCAGGTGCTGGTGGAATTCGACTGATTTCGACTCGCCGGAGCGATCCTCGGCGGTTGCGCCGGCGACTGGATGGAATGCGCAACAAGGAAAGGATAACCAATGCGTCTGAAACCTTTCAGAATCAACTCTCACGGCCGCATAGTCTTCCCCGGCAATTTCTTCCCAGAGTTGGACTTTTCCGTCTTTAAGACCCTTAAGCAATTTGCGGCAGTGATCCGGCGGGACTTTGGGGAGAAGGCTCCCACGGACGTGGAGATTGTTGCGCGCTTGCATGCGGGCGAATACCAGAGTCGGTATGAACTTTGCCGCGACCTGGTGCTGAACCGCTTTTGGATGAATCGCTACACCCTGACCATGTACGAGAAACGCCCTACCCGCTGGAAAGATCTGGCGCGTCAGCGCGACGATATCTTTCTTCCAGTGTACAAACCACGCGATGACTCGGCGATCACCACCGCGATTGAGGCTGGTTACCAAGCTTTGCCCCCATCGTGGGACGAAGATATTGAAGACCGGAGTTTCAGCATTCTGCTGAATGTTTTTCGCAACAAACTCAGCGCCGGTGGCGAGCTCCGCCCTATCCGTCCGACGGTGTCGGAGGCGCTGGCCGATCCTACGAACCGCACCCG
This sequence comes from uncultured Acidobacteriaceae bacterium, assembly GCA_963779555.1. Lineage (GTDB taxonomy): Bacteria > Acidobacteriota > Terriglobia > Terriglobales > Acidobacteriaceae > DASRAA01. The sequence goes on along the minus strand of CAVZYS010000008.1, from coordinate 6,327 downwards.
CCGCTTGCTGGCTTATGACCCTGATTATCTGACCTATGGGTTCGACGATGTGATCGACTGCCTGCATCCCGTGCCCGAGCTGGAGGCACTGATGCGGCAGTGCATGATCCTTCACAACCAGTATCCGTGGGACCCGGCAACCAGCACGCAAATTGAAATCGGACAGCTGAAGGACGACGATTATGTGGTGGCATTCCATCCCCTCAACGAAGCCGCCCTCCGTTTTATCCAGCGGGTAAAGCGAGACGAAAACTGGGGACCGCGGGTCCGCCCGAACCGGATGATCCGGCCTGACACTCTGGCCCTGAGTGAGCCCATCAAGCCGTATCCTGCGGTCGAGGTGAGCAAGCGATTCAAAGTTCTTCCCCGGATCGAGGCTATTGCTGTCTATGAAGGCGAGGTGACCTGCAGCAATGCAGACCTCATCCGCAACCACGCCTACTGTTGGTCGCGCATGAGCGCCGCGGAAATCAGCGAGAAAACCGGGATCGAGGAGCGGCGGTACACCCAATTGCCGCTTGAGGACATGGCCCTGCTTGCGGCCAAGAAGGCCCTGGCAAAATCCGGTCGGCGGCCGGCTGAGATTGGCGCGGTACTGATTTGCACTTGCACCAGCACCAAACTCATTCCATCGATTGCCACCTGGCTTTCAGGTGAGCTCGGCCTCATGCAGACGCATACTTCGTGCGACATTGTCGCCGCCTGTGCGGGCATGCCCTATGGTATTGGCGAAGCGGTACGCCTGCTGCAGGAGATCGAGCGGCCCGTGCTGCTCGTATGCGCGGAAAAGTTCTCCGACAAGATCGGGACGATTCGGACCTCCCGCATGATTTTCGGTGATGGCGCAGCGGCCGTGGTGGTAGCTCCCGCGCCGGAAGGAACTCCTTCCGACATCGAATATTTCCAAACCTACGCCAGCGGTCCGTGGTCGGAAGTGAATTCCATCATCTGGCCCAACCCTGAGTTCGACAACAACATTACCGTCTACGGGCCGGAGGTGAAGGCCCTGGTCACTCGCTATCTGAAACAAATGATGGGCGAGTTAGCCAATCTTCCGAACCCCAACGGCGGCGGCGGGTCACTCATCGACGCGATCGATCTGGTGGTTCCGCACCAAGCCAACAAGAACATGGTGCTTACGCTGGCCGAGGCGGCCGGCATACCGGGTGACCATATCTTTTTCAACATCGAACGGGTTGGCAACACGTCGTCCGCGAGCATTCTCATGGCCGTCCATGACGCCGTCCGCGAAGGCAGGATTGACCGCCCTATGCGTATCTTCGCGCCGGGCTTCGGCGCCGGCGCGGTTGGTGGCTACGTGGTTATGCGGATCGATCCCGCGATTGTAAGCTGCAATTCTGAAAACAGGAGTCTCGAAATGGCAAACGTTGCAGATGGAAATGGAAATTACCAGCCGACGTCGCTCGCCGGCAAGGTCGCCCTTGTGACCGGTGCCGGGCGCGGCATTGGACGCGCGATCGCGCTTGAACTCGCGCGCCGTGGGGCGAACGTAGCGCTGAACTTTCGGGCGGATGCTAAGCACGCCGAAAGCGCGGCCGATGAGATCCGCGAGTTGGGCGTCGAGTGCCTGCTGGTCCAGGGCGATGTGGCCAAGAAAGGCGAGGCCGCGCGCATCGTCAAGGAAGTGCTCGGCAAATGGCAACGCCTCGACATCCTGGTAAACAATGCAGGAATTACGCGCGATCGAAGCATGCGCAAAATGACCGACGAAGACTGGGCCGCGGTGATCAACGTCAATCTGAACGGCACATTTTACTGCACCAGTGCGGCAGTGCCGGCCATGATCAATCAGAGGTTTGGGCGCATCATCAATATCAGCTCGGTGGTCGGGCAGATGGGTGCATTTGGCCAGGCCAACTACGCAGCCAGCAAGGGCGGCATCATCGCCTTCACGAAAACCCTTGCGCTGGAAATGGCTCGATTCAACATCACCGCCAATGCCATCGCGCCCGGCTTCACCTCTACGGAAATGGTGGATGCCATTCCGGAAGAGATTGCCGCGCAGATCAAGGCCAAGATTCCTTTGGGACGTTTCGCGTCGCCGGAGGAAATCGCCAAGGCCGCCGCCTTCCTTGCCGCGGACGGAGACTACATCACCGGGCAGGAATTGAACGTCAACGGCGGATACCACATGTGACGACGGTTGAGGTTACTGAGAGCGGGGACCCAGCCAGCCATCGAGGTGCGGCCAAGTGTATTTGCTGGCTCCGCTGCCTGCCATGATCCCGATGTGACCACCCTTGACCCGGAAGAGTTCCTTGTCCGCGCTGCTGACCTTCGCCATGATGGGCTCAGACTGGCACGATGGCGTAATGTGGTCGCCGTCGGCGATCACCGTTAGCAGATTGGCATGAATGCGACTGAGGTTCACGCGCTCGCCTCGAATCACAAACTCGCCGCGCATCAGCTTGTCGTTGCGATAAAGGTCCACGATGAGCTGGCGGAAGGCGCCGCCGGCCAGGGGCACATTGTCGGTTACCCACGAGTTCATCGCATGCCACGATTCCACAATGCGAGGATCGTCGATGTTGTCCCACAACTTCACATAGTTTCCGACGTAGTTTTCCACCGGCTTCAGCGCTTTGGCCCCGTAGTCGATCATCTCTCCGGGCATATTGCCAAACGCTGCGAGAACTTTGTCAACATCAAAATATCGTTCGTCGGTCCAGCGCGCGAACGTCAGGTCCTGCTTGTTGGAAAAGTCCAGGGGAGCGGTCAACAGAATCAGGTTGCGCAGGCCTTCGTCCCCGCGCAGGGCGGCGTAGATGGTGGTGAGGATTGCTCCGATGCACCAGCCGAGGAGACTGAACTCTTCGCTCCCGGAGGCTGCTTTCATCTTGCGAATCGCCCGCGGCATGTAGTCCAGAGTGTAGTCGTCAAATTTCAGGTTCTTGTCTTCCGGACCGGGTGCTCCCCAGTCGAGCAAGTAAAGATCGTAGCCCTGGTTGACCATGTACTCGACAAAGCTGTGGCCGGGCCGCAGGTCGAGAATGTAGGGCCGGTTCATCAAGGCGAAAACCAGCAACAGGGGAACAGGATGCCGCTTCTCTTTGGGAACAACTGGGATGTAGCGATAGAGCTTCGCCTTGTTCAGCGTCCAAACCAACTCTTTCGGTGTCTGGGCAATGGCAGCTTTAGTGGTCATCACCTTGGTGAGCGTTTTCAGCCGGTCTGCAGCGGCGGTAATTGGGTCGGTAATAACCTGAGCTTCTGCCATCCTATTTCTTCCCTCTCTTCGCTGGCTTCGTTTTGGTCGTTCTCTGCTTGGTCGGTTGCAGTGGCTTCCCCGGCTGCACACGCGGTGCGGCGCCCGTTTGCACAATCAACCGCTGAATAGTATCCAGTTTGGCATCTATGTCATCCAGGCGCATCTCGATGTTGGTCATGCGTTCGGCAATCGACACAACGTCAGCCCGGGACGGCATCGCCAGCTGCTCGAGGGTTTTGAGCATCGCCTTTTCGATAGCTTCACGGAATGGAGTGGAAATCGTCAGATAGCTGTCCAGCATCGCGCCCGACGCTTGCGCATAGGCCTCACTGTTCACCATATCGACCATGGTTTTCCCCCAGGCATCCATATATACGTCGCGCATCCCCCGCCAGGGTTCCATCGGATCAAACCGCTTAGCATCGCGGGTTGGGTCATCAGCCATTTTAGGACTCCTCTCAACATGAGGATACTCCGCCGGGTGATTTTAAACACCCGGCCGGCATCCTCGGGCGACTGCTTCGCCCGGAACTCGATAACCGTTAGTTTCTGGCGGTGGTAACAAACGGCTGCGAAGCGAAGTTCAGAAACGACTTCTGCGCTTCAAGAACGGTGTCCGCTCCGAGCTGGAACGTATCGAGGACCGCAGTCGCCGGTCCAGCTGCCGCTGCCGAGCTGCTTCTTGGCGGACTCAAAGCCGGCTTTGGTTTGGACGCTGGCGAACTCAAGGACCTTCTTCTGGGCTTCCACCGAGCGGCCGACCGACTTCTGGATGGAGGTGGTGACACCATCGGCGATCTTGGCGTACGCTTCTGCGCGCACTTTGTTGATACCCGTGACGGTCTCGGTCTGCTCGACCACCATGTCGATGGCGCTCTTCTGGGTTTCGACTGCGGTTTGGACGGCCTGGCCGGCAAAATCGAAGAAGAATGTGGGCGGCGTTACCGGGAAGTAGCTGAATGCCTTCTTCCAGGCCCCGATTAATTCGGCGGTCTGCTCGGCGGCGAGGTCCAGGGTCTTCTTTTGCAAGTCGGCGACGCGCTCAACACTGTTGAGAACAAGTGGAGTAACGGCGTCCACGAATTCAGGACTTACGGCTGCTGCAGCTTTCTTGGTTGACTTGGAGGTAGTTGGCATGATCTGCTCCTTTTAGCAAATGTTGCTATTTATGTTGCAATCTATGCTGCACTGCAACATAACTTAAGCTTACTCCTCTTATGGCGGCGTGTCAAGGGAAAAAATGAAACCAAAAGTTACTCAGCCACTCATTGTCAAGAAATACGAGAACCGGCGTCTTTACAACACTTTAACCAGCCAATACATCAACCAGGAACAGGTTGCCCAACTGGTTCGCGATGGCTGTGACGTGCGGGTGGTCGATGCCACAACCGGGGACGACCTCACCCGACTGACAATGGCGCAGATCGTGCTGGAAGACGCCAAAACACCCGATTCCGTTTTTCCTCTCGACGTATTGCGCCAGATGATCCTCGCTTCCGGCAGGGCAACGCAGGAAAATGCGTTGCGGTACATGAAGGCGATGATGGACATGTACCAGAATGCCTACCGCGCCTTGCCGGCACAGATGAACCCCTTCGAGCTACTGCAGGGGCGCTGGGCCCAGCCTCCGGCCGCTAACGGAGCAACCGGTGGCCCGCAGTCGCGACAAGAGCAGCCCCCGGCAGACTCTGAAAGCAATGCGAAATCCAGTGAGGTGAACGAACTCAAGCGGCGAATCGAAGAGTTGGAATCTTTGCTGACTAAAGTTGTACCAAAAAGGAACAAGCCGAGGTCGAAATCTCGCCGCAAGGCTTGACGCAGTGCGGCAAAGCAGCTACGCTCGAATTTCTGCGGCGCCCGCACGCAATCAGGACGCGAAATTGACGTTACCCAACCAAGTCCGCTTACCCCCACAAGATGTGATGACCAGGAGAATCAATGCCTCGCTCTGAGCAAGACTCTGTTAGTAAATGCGTTCAGGAGCCGGAAAGCACAATCGTCGCCAACGCTGCTCCGCCAATTGAAATCAATCCCATGGACACGCCCGTGGTCGTCGAAGAACGGCAGCGAGCTAGAGAGAGCGAGTCGCTTGGAAAAGTTGTGGTTATCACCGGTGCCGTGTCTGGAATTGGACGGGCAACTGCATTGCGTTTTGCTAAGGAAGGCGCACGAATTGCCGCTTGGGATGTTTCGGCCAAGTCCGCGCCCCAACTGGAATCAGCGATCCAATGGGCCGGGGGTGAATCTTATTTTCAAGCGGTGGACGTCGTCGACGCCAGCGCGGTCGAATCCGCCGCCGCAGCAGTTGTCGCGCGGTGGGGCCGCATCGACGTTCTCATTAACAACGCCGGCATCGTTCGCGACGCCCAGCTCGTGAAGTGGAATGGCGGCAGCCCCGAGTCGATCATGAGTGAGGAGATGTGGGATTCGGTGATCGGGGTCAATTTGAAGGGAGTCTTCCTGGTGACCCGCGCGGTTGTGCCCCACATGATCAAGGGCGGGGGCGGAGTAATCCTGTCGGCGGCCTCCGTCGTGGGAATTCTGGGAAACTTCGGGCAGACCAATTACGTGGCTTCCAAGGCCGGCATCATCGGAATGACGCGGACTTGGGCACGGGAGTTGGGCAAGCACAAGATTCGGGTCAATGCCGTGGCGCCGGGATTTATCGCCACGGACATGGTGAAGGCAATGCCCTCGAAAGTACTCGAAGCCATGGTGGCAAGAACTCCGCTGGGACGGGCAGGAACGCCGGAAGATGTGGCCAATGTCTATTACTGGCTGGCTTCGAACCAAGCAAGCTTCATTCACGGTGCCGTGATTTCCGTCGATGGCGGCGTCGTGATTGGAACCTGAGCTCTAAGGAATACCCATCGAAACTTACGCCTCGCCGTGCAGTAGCGCCAGATCGCGAAAGAGTTCGCGCTCGCAAGGAAACGCGTGCCATCAACTCGCCCCCTCCGAGGAAACCGACCAGCCTTGGATAGATGCCCGGACCGCACAGCGTTGCGCCAGTATGGGGAAAGGAATGTGCCAATGGACGCTGGAAGAAGTGTCGCGGGGCACTCCGTCAATTCGGTAACATCGTCCCAGGCGTTTAC
>CAVZYS010000007.1:0-51324 GCA_963779555.1 uncultured Acidobacteriaceae bacterium | reverse complement strand
CTTCATGCGGCAGATGATCGACAACGTGTTTCTGAAGAAGGAAGGGTGAATTGGTTCGGGGCTGAAGAGGCTGCGGAAAAAGGCGGGAATGTGTTAGCCGCGCGGACTAAAGTCCGCGCGGAACATCAAAAAAAAAGCTTAGCGGCACGACTGAAGTCGTGCCCTGATACAAAGCCGTTCAGAATCGAGTTTTCCGGCAAGCTGTCAAGCCCCCCACACACTCTGTCGTCCATGCAGAGTCTGTGTCATAGCCGATGTCGCCGCTGCGGCTCGGGTCAATTTTCCCAATTTATTCGGGACTCACTTCGCCGCCGCGCGGCTGGTTCGAGTTGATATTCAGATTCGCGGTGCGAATTTTGTTTATGCCAGGATCTCTCCTCCCGCAAACGGGACTGGTCCGGGGCGATGAGTCATTGTAATCGGACTTGAACTGGTCAGACAGAGCCCAACCCTATCGTTGACCTGCCAAACGGCACTCTGGATTTCACTACGACTATCGTGTGACGGCCCTCCCTAAATTACCCACTCATGTCGGTTTTTACTCGGACAGCACAAAGATCAATGAATGCGCCCCGCTGAAAATGCACGAGTTAATCGAGACCGTTAACCCGCTAACTCTGGCAATCGATCTGCAGTAGGAAATGACACATCGCTATCGGAGTGACGACCGCAACCCGCGACGCAGTGCGGGCATGGGTTTGTGTCGCCCGACAAGCGCCCTTCCACTGATTCTGGTCCAGAAAGGGTCGTCGCTTGAGTGCGAGCTTGACGCCGTTGTCGGTCCGGGTTCTTCACGCGTAGCTAAACGCAGGGTATTTGCAGAGAGGAGCTTACCCAGCGTTTTCGGAACGCCACGCAGACAGACTCGGAGTGATGTTGTGAGGAAGAGTCTCGGCATAACCGCTCAAGGAGGAAGGCATGTGGAAGCACCCGAAGAAGCTGTATCTCGCCGCATTAATTCTGTTATCGATTCCGTTGTTGGTCTTTCCCTTATTCCGCTCGCTCGATCTCGTGCGGGCTGACGAAGGCGACGGCGGAGGATTGACAGTCAGTCCCACCAGCTTGACTTTCACTGCGCCGGCTGGCGGCACCGCACCAGCGTCAAAACAGGTGTCAGTTCGGAGCAGCAACGGAACGGCACGCAACTTCACAGTGACAAGCTCGGCGGCGTGGCTGACTGCCACACCGACCAGCGGTACCACCCCAGCGACCCTGAGAGTGTCGGTAAATCCCGCTCACCTGACGGCCGGGACATACAACGGTACCCTCCGAATAACAGTTCCGCATAGCGAGACGGCGCGGAGTGTATCCGTAACCTTCACGGTAACGGGGGCGGCCACACATTTGACAGTCAGCCCCAGCACCCTTGCCTTCAGCTACCAAAAAGGGGGAACGCTGCCCTCTTCGCAAGGCGTTTCTGTCCGGAGCAGTACGGGATCAGCAGTCGGGTTCACAGTCAGCGTGACCAGCGGGGGATCCTGGCTCTCAGCGACTCCATCCAGCGGAACAACACCCGGCACTGTCACGGTTTCGGTCCATCCGGGATCGTTAGCCGCCGGGACCTACACGGGCACGGTAGCCATGTCGTCATCCATCGGCTCGGCGACTGTGACCGTTACGCTCACGGTGACCAACTCTGCGACGATGACGGTCACACCCGGTAGCCTGGCTTTTGGTTTCCAGCAAGGTGGGACGGCACCTGCCTCACAAAACCTGTCAGTGAGCAGCACATCACCGGTGAGCTTCACCGCAACGGCAAGTACAAGCAGCGGCGGATCGTGGCTAACCGTAAATCCAACCAGCGGCACAACCCCTGCTACGCTGAGGGTTTCGGCCAATCCCGGATCCCTGGCGGTAGGAATGTACACGGGTACGGTTGCTGTTTCCTCCTCCATTGGTTCTGTTAGCGTGTCGGTCACTTTAACGGTGACGGCATCGACAGCTGGTGGCGGCCACGTGCTTTTGGCTTGGAGCGAGTTGGGCATGCACTGTATGGACGGACAGGATTATTCCGTCCTCTCAGTGTTGCCTCCCTATAACACAGTCTTCGCCAAGCTGTACACGACCGGAACCACCCCAACTGAGATCACGTCTGGTGTAACCCTTACCTACACGGCTTTCAAGGACGCGTCGGGCTCGATCAACACGACCTCGGTCGGTTCCGCTTTATCGCCGTATTCGACGACCCCTGGCACGCCCCAGAAGACCAATTTCTGGAGTTATGTACAGGCGTTGTTCTTAGGGTTACCCGGCCCAGATGTTGGCCTGCACGGCTATCCGGTGCAGAGTCTAACTCCGGCGTCGATGACCTACGGCGGCATCAACATGGTCCTGGATCCCAGCCTCATGGTGTGGAAGGCGGAGGGAATTCCAACCGAGTCGTACGACGACACGCTTGCTACCAAGCCCTACCCGATGGTGCAGATCACGGCCAAGGACTCTAACGGCAGCGTACTGGCAACGGCTACCGTGGTACTGGCGGTCAGCGACGAGATGAGTTGCGCAAACTGCCATGGGACGAACACCAACCCCGCGGCCATGCCTTCGGGTGGCTGGATCACGGCGTATAACGCGAACCAGAACATGCGGCTCAACATCCTGAAGAAGCATGATGACCGGTGGATGTCGTCGACCACGCCGGCGATGCTCAGTGCTTTGCATGCCAAGGGCTACAACTACCAAGCCAGTCTGTATACCACAGCCCTGAACGGCGGCGCGCTGGGAAATCCTGTGCTCTGTGCGGCCTGCCACAAGGACAACGCCTTGGACGCGGCTGGACTGAGCACCGGAGTTCCTGGAGTCAATTCCCTGACCCAGGATACGCATACCCTGCACGCCAGCGTGACCTTGCCGGGCAGCACAACGACGCTGGACAACATGACCGACCCCAGCAACCCTGGTTGCTACCAATGCCATCCCGGCCCGACCGTCAAATGCCAGCGGGGCGCCATGACCGGCACCATTCCTGGCTCAACCGCCGTCACCTGCTACGGCTGCCACGGCAATCTGAGCAGAGTAGGCGTCGCAAGTCGCGCCGGTTGGCTCGACGAGCCCAGTTGCCAGATGTGCCACCAGAGCGGCACCACCTACACCACTGCGTTCACCAGTACTGACATAAGCCCGACCGGAACCTACCGGACGACTACCGACACCACGTTTGCCAGCAACCCCAACGCCCCGTTAGCCGGTTACAGTCTGTACCGCTTTAGCACCGGCCACGGTGGAGTGGAGTGCTCGGGATGCCACGGCTCACAGCACGCCGAGTTCCCAACCAACCAAGCCAACGACCAGGTTTACAGTGTGAGCCTGCAGGGCTACGGCGGACGGGTAACTGAGTGTGCGGTTTGCCACACCTCATCGTTCGCGACCAGTCCCAACGGAGGTCCGCACGGTATGCATACCGTTGGTTCTTCCTGGGTCAGTGCTCACCAGGACTACGCTGACAGCCACGGAGCCGCGTCTTGCCAGTACTGTCACGGAACGGATTACCGTGGGACCAGCCTCTCGATGATTCTGACCCCAAAGACGCTGGCGGGCCGCTCGTTCCCCGCCAACCACCAGATGAACTGTTATGACTGTCATAACGGACCCAACGGAGGCTAACGACAACAGGAGAATCCACTCATCATGCCCCGGCTGACAACCGGGGCATTTCTTTTGCGAAGCGATGTGCCGATAAGGCAGCGGGAGGCTTTACTTGCGCTCTTCATCCCCGAAAGAAGAACAGAAGAAAAGGTCTCGAACCAGCCAGTTGAGCGGGCGCGACTCCTGATTCAGTCGCCTAGCTCGTGTTATAAAGTCCCGGCGGAGGAAGTGGCGGCAATCGCGCACTTAACGATGGATTACAAGGAGCATTTCCACAAAGGGAGCACGACATGAGGAGACGAATCTCAACTGGCAGATGGTTGCGAGTTGTGGTAGCGCTGGCAGCTCTATTTAGCTTTTCGGAACTGCTCGCGGGCCAGACGACCGCACTGACCGACGCACAAGTGCAGGAGAAGGCCAGCAGCCTACTGCGACAGATGACGCTTGACGAGAAGGTCGCGCAGCTATCGCAGCTTCCCGGCTTTCCCGTCGCGGAATGGAAGGCAAATATGGGGGACCGTTCGTTCGAGGACGTTGTCCGCACCGTGGGCGCAGGCTCGGTGCTGTGGGTCCCCGATCCGAAGGAGATCAACCGCCTGCAACACCTGGCGGTCGAGCAATCGCGTCTGCACATCCCCATTCTATTTGGGTTGGACGTCATTCATGGCTACCACACAATTTTTCCGGCGCCGATCGCCATGGCGTCCTCGTGGGACCCCAAGATGGTCGAGGGTGCGCAGACCATCGCCGCTCAGGAATCGCGGGCCGTGGGCATTCAGTGGACTTTCGCGCCGATGGTTGATATCGCGCGCGACGCTCGTTGGGGAAGGATGGTGGAAGGCGCCGGCGAAGATCCGTACCTCGGCGCGGCCATGGCCCGCGCGCAGGTCCTGGGATTTCAGGGCGAACACCTCGGCGCGCCCGATCGCGTTGTGGCGTGCGTCAAGCACTTCGCGGGATACGGAGCGGCGGATGGCGGACGCGACTACGATTCGTCGTACATACCGGAAGAAGAGATGTGGAACGTGTACCTTCCGCCATTCAAGGCCGCGATTGATGCAGGCGTCGGCACCCTGATGAGTGCCTACATGGATTTGAATGATGTTCCGGCGAGCGGTAATCCATGGTTACTGCGCGACGTGCTGCGAGATGCCTGGGGATTCAAGGGCTTTGTGGTGAGCGATGCCTTCGCGGTCTGGAGCCTGGTGACTCACGGCTATGCGCGCGATGTGCAGGACGCCGTTTATAAAGCTTTCACGGCCGGGATCAACATGGACATGGCCAGCGGCAGCTATCTGAAATACCTTCCGGGTGAGGTGCAATCGGGCCGGATCACAATGCAGCAGATTGATGATGCGGTCATGCCGATCCTGGAGAGCAAGATCCGCATGGGATTGTTTGAGCACCCCTACTTCGACGAGTCGCGGATGGCGACGGTCTTGAAGGATCCTCAGCATCAGCAGACGGCGCGGACTGCAGTGCAACGCTCCGCTGTGTTGTTGCGCAATGACAAGGTGTTGTTGCCGCTGGACAGGAGCGGTAAGAGCATCCATTCGATCGCAGTCATCGGTCCGTTGGCCGATGCCCAGGCCGACCTGCTCAGCATGTGGGGGACTTTGGTGAAGCCGGGCCCGACAGTCAGTATCCTGCAAGGAATACGCGACAAGGTTGGACCGGGAGTGCATGTCGAGTTTGCTCACGGGCCGAACATCCGGCGCACCATACCCTCTCCCTTCGAGAACCTGCCAATGGCCTCTGCCATGAAAGAACAGCCCGAGCAAAGTCCGGCTGGGGCACACAAGGCCATCGAAGACGCCGTTGCGTTGTCGAAACGTAGCGATGTTGCCGTGATGGTGCTGGGCGAGATTGATTTGATGAGCGCCGAGTCTGCGTCGCGATCGTCGCTGAAATTGTCCAACGGCCAGGAAGAACTCCTCGAAGCGGTGGTCGCTACTGGGAAGCCCGTCGTGCTGGTGCTGGTGAACGGCCGCCCGCTGGACATCTCCTGGGCTGCCGAACATGTGCCCGCGATCATGGAAGCCTGGTATCCGGGAAGCCAGGGTGGAAATGGAATCGCCGATATCCTGTTCGGCGACGTCAATCCCGCGGGACACTTACCCGTCAGTTGGCCGCGCAGCACCGGGCAGGTTCCCATCTACTACAACCACAACCTGACACAACTGCCGGAAACCTCGCCCGACTTCAAGTCGCGCTATTGGGATATTCCGAGCACCCCGCTGTACCCGTTCGGCTACGGGTTGAGCTACACGACGTTCGCGGTCGACAACCTGAAGGTGGAGCAAGCAGTGGCTAAAGTAGGAGCGACGATCAATGTCACTGCCGACGTGACCAATACCGGTAGCCGCGCTGGCGACACTGTGGTGCAGTTGTACATTCATCAGCGCGCAGGCAGCGCGTCAAGGCCGGTGCGGCAGCTCAAGGGATTTGAGCGAGTGACCCTGGCTCCGCGAGCGAAACAAACCTTGCACTTCAAGCTGACGAAAGATGAGCTGCAGTTCTGGAGTCCCATCAAGAAGCAGTGGGTGGTGGAACCCGAGCAGTTTGATGTGTGGGTAGGTGAGGATTCCACGGCCAAGCTGCACGGAGAGTTTCGTTTGACCGAATAAGGCAAAAGGCGCGATCGCTCGCGCCTTTGCGTAGACCCCGCCATAGCGGCCAAAACCAAACCGCTAGGATGGGGCACCCAGATTTCAGTTAGTTGTTAGTCGTGCACGCCGTCCATGAAGGCACGGAGCTTACGCGAGCGTGACGGGTGACGCAATTTGCGTAGCGCCTTGGCTTCGATTTGACGGATGCGTTCGCGAGTGACTGCGAACGATTGGCCGACTTCTTCCAGCGTGTGCTCGGAGCCGTCTTCCAAGCCCGAAGCGCATCTTGATCACCTTCTCTTCACGGGCGGTCAGCGAGCGGAGTACGGTCGCGGTCTGCTCCTTGAGGTTGACGTTGATCACCGCCTCTGCGGGTGAAACCACGGCGCGATCTTCGATGAAGTCGCCGAGATGCGAATCCTCTTCCTCGCCGATCGGAGTTTCCAGCGAAATCGGTTCCTGCGCGATCTTCAGCACTTTGCGCACCTTGGCCACCGGAATGTCCATGCGCTTGGCGATCTCTTCCGAGGTAGGTTCGCGTCCGAGTTCCTGCACTAGTTGCCGCGAGGTGCGGATCAGCTTGTTGATGGTCTCGATCATGTGCACCGGAATGCGGATGGTGCGCGCCTGGTCGGCAATGGCGCGGGTGATGGCCTGACGAATCCACCACGTCGCGTAGGTCGAGAACTTGTAGCCGCGGCGGTATTCGAACTTGTCTACCGCCTTCATCAGGCCGATGTTGCCCTCCTGAATGAGGTCGAGGAACTGCAGTCCGCGGTTGGTGTACTTCTTGGCGATCGACACGACGAGACGCAGGTTGGCTTCGATGAGCTCGCGCTTGGCGTACTCGGCATCGACGTCGCCCTGCACGATCTCGCGCTGGGTGCGCTTCAGCTCGGCGAAGGAGGCGCCGGCATCCTGTTCCATGCGCTCCAGGTCGGCGCGAATCTGGCGGACCTGCTTGCGCAGTTCTTTCTTCTGCTCGTCGGAGCGGCTGGCTTCGGCACGCTTCTCGAAGTTGCCGGCCTGCTTGTCGAGCCCGCGCATGCTGTCGACGGTCTTGTTGACGCGGTCGATCAGGCGCTTGCGCTCGTTGTTGGTGAAGCCAAGCTTGCGGATGATGCGCGAAATGCCAACTTGCTCGCGGCCCAGCGCCCAGCGCACCTTGCGGTGCATGCGAGCGTTCTTCTTCTGCGGAATGCCGCCCAGCTTCTCCACCAACTGCTCGGACTTCTTATAGTGCTTGAAGAGTTCGTCAATCTTGCCGGTGATGTCCTTCATCCGGTTGACGAGCACGTCTTCGGTGATCTCGTCCTCATCGAAGAGCACCACTTCCTTGATGGAGCGCACGCCGCGCTTGAGGTCTTCACCCATGGCAACGATTTCGCGAATGACGATGGGCGAACGCGACAGAGCCTTCAGCACGCGGAGCTGTCCACGCTCGATGCGTTTCGCGATTTCGACTTCGCCCTCGCGGGTGAGCAGCGGCACCGTGCCCATCTCGCGCAGGTACATGCGGACGGGATCGTTGGTTTTCTCCAGCGCGCCGGGCGTGAGATCGAGCTCGACATCTTCGCCGGCTTCGATGTCGCCTTTGTCAAACTTGTCGAGCGCGCCCGGAGATTTGGGCCCCTCGAGCACATCGATACCCTGCCCACCGATGGTGGTGATCAGGTCATCGAGGTCGTCGGGAGAGTGAACATCGGCCGGAATCAGGTCGTTCACCTCATCGTAGGTGAGGTAGCCCTTTTCTTTCCCGGCATCAATTAATTTCTTAATGTCGTCGAACTTATCTTCGAGAGCCAAAGCAGAATTTCCCCTACCTGGCGCCTTTCGTGAGGCGCTCTTGTTTGGTGCAAAATACGGCGGGAGCGATGCAGGAGCATCGCCATGTGCGGAAACCTTCGAATTTTAGCACACGCCTAGCCCGCCGACCAAGCGTTTTCTTCGGACAAAACGGCCGGCCTTTAGGCGCACCAGAAACGATTGGTCAGTCGTTACCCTTTAGATGTTCTCCGGAAGGGCATCGCTTCATCCTATTTGTTCATTTTTGTTCATTTCCGAGCCGCTCACGGCCCGCCGAGAGTTCAGGTAACTATCTTTTATTACAATAGCTTAAGAACCAAGACCGCTGCCTTCGCCGATGGATCCCATGGCTTGGCGCAGCTTGACCCGCTCCTGCAGAAGGCGAGCCGAGGAAGCTGTGTCGTTACGGCGTTCGGCTTCTTTCAACTGATGTTGAAGATCGTCAAGCTTGCGTAGAATTTGGCGGCGGCGCAGCGAACGGATTGCGCTTTCCAGCAGTTCCGGCGTCAGTTCCTCATGATCGTCTATCAGAATAGACGCGACACGGCGGCGATCGTTATCGTCGAGCGGCAGGCTCATGGCATCCAGCCCCTGCTCGTGCGCCGCCAGCAACGCGTCGATCAGTACCTGCGCGCCCGTGCCGTCGTGCAGCCGTTCCTGCATCAGGAAGAAATGCGCCTGGCGCGCGGCATCGAAGTCGGGATCGACGCCTTCGCGCTCGCTGTGGGGAGAATGCGCCAGATCGCGGCTGGCCAGGGCGCGAATCAGCACGCGCTCGGCGTCAGTAAGTTGCACGTTAGCCGGCGCGGCGACGCGTGAGGCCGCGCGAGCAGTGGCGGCGTGACGCAGCTCCTGCCGCAGTATCGACGACTCGATGCCCAGGCGATGGGAAATCTCGTTGGCGAGATCATCGCGCACAATGCGGCTCGGCACCCGCTGAATATGTGGCAACAAGTAATTCAGCGCCTTCACTTTTCCCTCGGGCGTTCGCACCGGATGCAGCGTCCGCGCCCGCTCGATCAAGTAGTCGAAATATTTCTGCGAACTGCCGAGCGCTTCGATGTAGGCCGGGGCTCCCTTACGGCGAACGTAGAGGTCGGGATCGAAGCCAGCCTCGAGCGTCAGCACCTTGATCTCGAAGTCCTCGCTCACCAGCAGCGCCAAA
The DNA here is from genome assembly GCA_963779555.1 of uncultured Acidobacteriaceae bacterium. GTDB lineage: Bacteria > Acidobacteriota > Terriglobia > Terriglobales > Acidobacteriaceae > DASRAA01. The sequence continues at coordinate 42,159 of CAVZYS010000007.1, read as the reverse complement.
GAACGCTCGGCGGCGGCGGCACCGGCGGTGTCGGGATCAAAGTTCACGACGATTTTCTTGCTGAAGCGTCCCAGCAACCGCGCCTGGGCGTCGGTGAAGGCGGTGCCCGAGCTGGCGATCACGTTGCGCAAACCCGCGGAATACACGGTGATGCAGTCCATCTGGCCCTCGACCAGGATGGCGTAATCGAGCTTGCGGATGGCTTCCTTCGCCTTGTCGAGGTTAAACAGCACGCGCGACTTGGAATAGATCGGCGTCTCCGGCGAGTTGAGATACTTCGGCCCGGACTTCTCGTCGGTGGCCAGCGTGCGTCCGGTGAAAGCGATCACCTTGCCCTGCTCGTTGGCGATGGGGAACATTACACGGTTACGAAACTTGGAATAGAGGGCGGTCTTCTGCTGCGCCTGTTCGTCATCGCCCTTGTCCTTCCAAGAGAACAGCCCCGACTCGCGCAACGTATCTTCGTCATACTGGCCGCGCAGAGCGTCGCGCAGCAGAAATCCTGATTCGGGCGCGTAGCCGATGCGGAATTCGGCGATGGTCTCGGGGCTGAGGCCGCGGGTCTTCAGATACTCGCGCGCATGGGCCGCCTCCGGTCGCTTCAATTGCTCCTGGAAAAACGCGCACGCCCGCTCGTGGATCTCGATCAAACCGCCGCGCTGCTTGGCCTGCCGCGCCTCCTCGGGCGACGAGTAGGTGACCTTGGGCAAGGGGATGCCGAGCTTTTCGGCGACCATCCGCACGGCTTCGGGGAAAGTGATGTTCTCGATCTTCTGCACGAAGCTGAAGACATCGCCTCCGGCATTGCAGCCAAAGCAGTGGAAGAACTGGTTTCCAGCGTGCACCGAGAACGACGCAGTCTTTTCCTGATGGAAGGGGCACAGCCCGGAATAATTTTGAGCGCCGGCTTTGCGCAGCTTAACGTATTCGCCCACAATGCGGACGATGTCGGCCTGCTGCTTGACGGTGCTGGCGAAATCGCCGGGATTGGCCATTTATCTAGTGTCTGTCAGGTTACGCCGCGCGCCAAGCCGGGAGATAGCGGGATGCTGTGGATTCCCTGTGCATCATGCTAAAAGCCGGTGGAAGACAGGGAATCATTCGCGACGCCCTGTTAGAGGGTGGCCACTTTCCACTGAAATGCGCGAAATTCGGCAAGGCGACGGTAGTCGCGCTCATTGGCTGTTAGCACCTGGATGCCCAACCGTCCGGCGCTCATCGCAATCAGTGCGTCATTAGTGAGCCGGCCCTGTCCGATTTGTTCGTAGTCATATTTAGACGCCAACCGGGCAAGCACTCGACCGGTTTGAGTCCAGTCGCTGAGATTGGGTACCAAGAGTCGTTTCGCCCGGTCAAAATCTCGTTCCAGCCGCTCGACTACCCGCCGCTCCCTGTCACCGGCACCCGCATAGAGTTCTTCCAGAACAACCGAACTCAACCACAATGGCGCGTCAGCAGCTACCCGCCTGAGGGCGATGGCCGCATGGTTCCCCCGACGCAACGCTGCTATATATAGGGAAGTGTCGAAGAGTGAGGGCTGCATCTAATCAACCATCGTGCCGTAGACGTCCTTAATCTCAATACCGCTCTTGATAAAACGCTCGGTGGCCTGAAGGACCAAGCGATTCTTCCGGTGCTCCGCAATGGCGAAGTCCAGAGCACGCTCGATGGCTTCGGTTTCCGTCTTGGCATGCAACACTCTTTGGGCGCGTTTGATCTTGGCTGAGTCCAACTGAAAGTGTTTGTGCGTTCGATTGGTTGCAGTAGTCACCGAATTACTCCCGTTCCTTCGACTATAACATGATGTACATAGAAGCAAGTATTATGCACATACATGACGATCTTAGGTCGAGCGCAGTACCCGCCTGCCCGGCGTTGAAACGCTGGGCTTAGATATGCTGTGACATGTGGGGATGGGGTCCCGCACGTCGCGGAGCGCGGTGGTTTATTCGCCTTCGCCGACGATCAAAATCGGCGAGGTTGGTTTGTCGGAGCCGGCCTCGTCTTCGAGGGTGACGGCGAAGGCTTTGGCCACGACGCCTTCGGGCATAACGTGGTCCATCATCATGGCGTTGCCGTGTTCGTCGGGCTTGAACATGCCAGCCGGCATGGGCGCGCCCTGCATCGGGATCAACCACAGCTCATACATTTTGCCCGGCGGCACAGGTGCGAGATTGCTGGCCACGAGCATGCAGCGCTTCATCGACGGGCTGTAGATGGCGGTGGCGTGCGGCTTGCGCGGCTCCGACTGTGGACCAAGCGAAACCTGCATGGCGTCTGGCGCAGACAGCAGCCGCAAGCGCTCTTCCGCCTGAGCTAACTGCGTGGAGGTATTGCGGTTCAGGTTGGTAAGGACGGCCAACTCTTCGCGAATGCGCGCGTTCTCCATCCATAAACTTCCTACGGCGAAGAGGAGTGCAACGCCAGCCAGTGCCGGGACCCAGGCCCACATCCATGTGCGGCGCGTCGCTTTTCCAATCACTGGCGCAGACACGCCGCGCGGTTCGGCGGCAATGGCGAGCATCAGGCGCTCCTTGCTTCGCGCCGGCGGGTTTGGACCCGAGGTCGAAAGCGCCAGCAATCCGAGATCGCCGCGCAGCGCCTGCACTTCGCGACGGCACGACGCGCACGTCTCCAAGTGCTGCTCGAACTCCTGGCGTTCGCTGCCAGTCAGCTCGTTCAGCGCGTAGAGCGCGGTGTCGTCGGCGAATTGTTCGTGCATCTTCATGCTGCCGTGTTCAACTTGCGAAGCGCGCGCGTAACAGTTGCAGCCCGCTGCGAATGCGAGTCTTAATCGTACCCAAGGGCTCGCCAGTCTTTTCCGCAATCTCGGTGTGCGTCAATCCCTGAAAGAAGGCCATCTCCATCGCCATGCGCTGGTCCGGGCTCATTTCGTTCATGACGACGCGAACTTTCTCGATCACCAGTGAGCGCTCGGTTTCGTTCCCCAAATCGGTGGCGCTGGCGATGACGCAATCTTCGATATCGGTCTCCGGACGGCGCTGCCGCAGGCGGTCGATGGAGCGATGCCGCGCGATGACGGCGAGCCACGCCGCCAGGCTCCCCCGGCTACTGTCGAAGGCGTCAGGCTTGCGCCACAGTTGCAGGAAGACGTCCTGCAACAGGTCTTCGGCCGCGCCGGTGTCGTGCAAGATCCGCATCGCGACCCCGTAAACGACTTTGGCATACCGGTCGTACAGCTCGGACAGTGCCTGCTGGTCCCCGGCGCGGACGCGCGCCACCAGTCGCATATCGTCGCCCGCGTCTTTCTCTTTGCGGTTCGCCGAACTGTTGTCGATCGGTTCCATTTATGAATACGTTCTACAGGGGCTGGCAGATTGTTTCTGCGCCCCCATGCCACGCTCAAACCCCGTGAAGATATCAGCAATGCCAGCCTGCGGACAACCGGGTGAGGAAGTTGCCAGTTGCCAGCGGTCAGTTGCCAGTAAGACCGAAGGCTGCGCAGATACGCGCTGGCAACTGGACTGCTACTAGCCCTGCTGCCGACGTTGCTGCATTTCTTTCAGCATGTCGTTGCGGGCGCTCTCCGGCAGCGCTTCGCGGATGGCGGGGAAGATCACGGCTTCTTCGAGTTCGAGATGTGCCCGGAAGATTTCGTCGAGCGCCGAGGTGAGGGAACACATCTCGCCACCGACTTGGGGTAGGGCGCCGGGGTTGTTCTCGACCAGTTGCAGCAAGGGCATCAGCCGCTCGACGAACTCGTAGATACCCTGGTGCTGATCGGCCATGGCCAGCAACGCATGCCGCACGCGCTCACCGGCCACTGGGTCAAGTCGCGGGCGCACCGTGTCTTCCTCGTCAGCCTCATGCAGCGGGAGCGAAACCGAGTAGTAGCGGTACACCGCGGCCGCGGCCTGGCGAATTTCGTCAGGGGTCGCGCCCTGGGCATGCGCCAGCTTGACGGCGGCCGCGGTGAAATGGCGGATGCGCAGATGGCAGCCAAGCAGGAGATCGACGGCGTCTTCCGGCGGTTGATGGTCGGGGCGTGCGGGCGTGATCTGGTTCAGCATCGGGTTCTATTATCGCGCAAAAGCAGAAGACAAGAGCAACCACGGATTTCACGGATCACACGGATCGGATTGAGGCAATTGCGGAGTGTGAGATCGGACCGCACGACTGTGTGGGCTGTACGAGCAAACCGCAGATCATATGCCTCACGTTCTTATCCGTGTGCTCCGTGACCTCCGTGGTGAAATTCACTCCTACTTCGCGAACTTCATCTCCACCGTCACCTGCACCGGGACGGGTTTGCCGTCTTTTTTGGCCGGTGAGAACTTCCACGTCTTAACGGTTGACACGGCGCTCTCCTGAAACGCGTCATTGGAGGCGCGCAGCACGTGCACCAGTTCGACGCGGCCCTTGGCGTTGATGCCGACCAGCATGACCACAACGCCACGGGGCTCCGCGTCAGAGGGAATGACGGGGAAATCAGGATCAGGGGAGCGCGTGGCTTTCGGAGGCTTCATGCCCTTGGTCACGTGCTGGTAAGCGACGAAGGCTTCGTCATCTACCATGCCGGCAGGCATGTTGGTGGACATCGACGACGAGTCGCTCGCAGTGTTGGCGGACTGCGCGGCGGAATTTGAAGTGATCCCGAGGGTCAAGATCGCCAGCGCGATCAATGTAAGAGTGCGCATGATAATCCCTGAGTGATATGAAACGCTGGAGCTATCTTAACCGCACAATGCGTAGATCAGAAAATGCGGGTAGCACTGCGAATAATGCGGCTTGAGCAACTGCCTCAGTACAGACGAAATCCGATCGCCACCTCGAGTCGAACAGGCACCGGCTCGCCGTTTTTCGTTGGGGGCGGGAACTTCCACTGCTTGACGGCGTCGGCTGCGTTTTGATCCAGGCCGGGTTCGAGCTTGCACACAACCTTGACCGCATCCACGGTGCCGTCAATATTGATCGCCACAGCGAGTAGGACGTTTCCCATGGTCTTCGTTTTTCGCGCGGACTCAGAATATTCTGGGTCCGGATGGTACAGCACGCGTCCCACCTTCACGCCATTGCCGAGCAACGGGTACTGGCTCGGGTCGAACCACGCAGTCTTGTTCTCGGGAATATCTGGACAGGGACCCTTGAGTGTTGCGGGCGGCGTGAGGGCTGGCTGTTGCTGCGCTGCAGCGGCAAGACCCAATCCGCATGCGATAAGGGCTGCGAATCGAAGCTTCATCGTTGCGCCTCCAACTTTGGGCCTCGACGATGCCGGATATTGTAAACTGTAAGTTACCGGTTACGAACTCCGTTGTTGACCTGATCACACGCGGTTCCCCGCAGACCATCTCCGACACGCAGCGGAGCCCAACCTCCGCAGGCCTCAGGCCACCGGAAACCCCTCAGACGAGGGAAAGGACTGTCGTTTTGAGCAAGAGCTTACGCAATATCGCCATCATCGCGCACGTTGACCACGGCAAGACCACGCTCGTCGATGCCATGCTGAACCAGAGCGGCACCTGGCGCTCCAATGAAGCCCACGCCGAGCGCGTCATGGATTCCAACGAGCTGGAGCGCGAGCGCGGCATCACCATTCTCGCCAAGAACACCGCGATTTTTTACCACGACATCAAGATCAACATCGTCGATACGCCTGGTCACAGCGATTTTGGCGGCGAGGTCGAGCGCGCCCTGAAGATGGTCGATGGTGTCATGCTGCTGGTGGATGCCAGCGAAGGACCGCTGCCCCAAACGCGTTACGTGTTGAGCAAGGCGCTGGAAGCCAAGCTGCCGCCGATATTGGTGATCAACAAGATCGACCGTCCCGACGCGCGCGCGCAGGAAGTGCTGAACGAGGTTTATGACCTGTTCATCGATCTCGACGCGGGCGAGGACCAGATCGATTTTCCCGTGCTGTACACCAACGCGAAGGCCGGCACGGCGACCACCGATCTCGCCAAGCCGGGCGAGAATCTGCACGCGCTGTTTGAAGCCATCGTGAAAACGATTCCGCATCCCACCGGCGATCCCGACGGGCCGCTGCAGGTGCTGGTCGCCAATCTCGATTACAGCGACTACCTCGGACGGCTCGCCATCGCGCGTGTATTCAACGGCACGTTACGCGCGGGAGAAGACGTCGCCATCGCCAAGCGCGACGGCTCCCTGGAAAACACCAAGATCACCAAGATGTTTACGTTCGCCGGACTGAAGCGCACCGACATTACCGCCACTGAGTTGGGTGACATCGTTGCGGTCGCCGGAGTCGAAGGTATCAACATCGGCGAGACCATCACCGACATCATCAATCCGTCGCCGCTGCCAGTCACTACCATCGACGAGCCGACCATCGCGATCCAGTTCATGGTGAACACATCGCCGTTTGCCGGACGCGAAGGGCAGTACGTTACCTCGCGCAATCTGCGCGATCGCCTGGCGAAAGAGCTGCTGACCAACGTGTCGCTGCGGGTGGAGGAGACCGAGGCCACCGACTCGTTCAAGGTGGCGGGACGCGGCGAATTGCAACTGGCCATCCTGATCGAGATGATGCGGCGCGAAGGCTTCGAGCTCGCAGTGGGCAAGCCCGAGATCGTGACCAAGCACATCGACGGCAAGCTGAAGGAGCCAGTGGAGCTGTTGACCATCGACGTTCCTGAGGGGTTCGTGGGCGTGGTGATCGAGAAGCTGGGCGTTCGCAAAGCGCAGATGCAGAAGATGCACAATCACGGCTACGGACGCGTGCGCATGGAGTTCACCGTGCCGAGCCGCGGCCTGATCGGACTGCGCAGCGAGCTGCTGACCGACACGCGCGGCACCATCGTAATGAATTCGCTGTTCGACGGCTACACCGAGTGGCTGGGCGACATTCCGCACCGTGTCACGGGAGCGCTGGTGTCCGACCGCGCTGGGTCGACTACGGCCTATGCGCTATGGGGATTGCAGGAGCGCGGCGAATTGTTCGTCGGCCCGGGCGTCGAGGTGTACGAGGGCATGGTCGTGGGCGAGAACGCGCGCGACAACGATCTCGACGTGAACATCGTGCGCGAGAAGAAGCTGACCAACATGCGCTCGTCCACTGCCGACGAGGCCATCCGGCTGGTGCCGTTCAAGAACCTGAATCTGGAGCAGGCCATCGAGTTCATCGCCGAGGATGAGCTGGTGGAGGTCACCCCCAAAATGCTGCGTCTGCGGAAGAAGATCCTGCAGCAGAACCGGCGTCCCAAGAGAAACGCGCAGCCCAAGGAAGTGGAAGCGTAAAAGAGAACTTTAGCCGCGGATTTACGCACTTTCTTGGATTGTCGTCCCTCGGTCGCCATGGCGACCGGGGGATATGCGCTTTCTGGCGACTGGTTACTTTAGTTTCCCCATCCTGCCGATTTCTCTTGCGCGGATCGTCTCGTGCCCTTTACAACCGACTCAGTGACGCTAGGGGAAATGTGTCTCTAGCCGCTCGCGGCGATGCCGCGAACATAATTGCTCTTTGACAATTCCCAGATTGGAACGGAATCGCGCTAAACTTCGCCCAAAAATGCCAGCTAAGTCCTTCGCGCAGACATCGTTTCGCGGCGCCAAAAGGAGTATTACTTGTATTGAAAGTATGAAAAATTTTGTCATACAAGTAATATAAGTATGGCAAAAAGTGTATGACTTGTATTGAAAGTATGACAATTTGCTTGTCATACAAGTAATATAAGTATGACAATTTTGCCGCCAAAACCGTCATTTTTGGCAGCTAAGTCCTACGCGCAGACATGGATACGTGTAACTAGCTATAGAATCAACATCGTGCGAACATTTTCCGCCCAAGTCATTGATTCTAAACAGTCGTAATTTTTGTTTTAAGTGTTACCGCGAGACATACCACCATAACACTGGAGGCCATCGAGCGGAGGCGTTCTTACTTCTGCGCGACCGGATATTGCTTAAACATCTTTTCGACGGCGGTGTTGACCTGGTCGAGGAGTTTTTGCCGGTTATCGGAACTCAACTTCTGTTGAGCAATGCCGCGCCAGATAAGCCTCTTGCGTGGGGCATCGATCACGTCCACCACCATCTCGCCTTTGTGGACGACGACCGTTGTGACCGTCCCTGGAATGCCGTACCACATCGTGATCCCGTAGTTGAGGGGCGGGATCGCGTTCCCGTAGATGGGGTCTTGGTAGGTCGCGATGGCATCGCTGTCGATGGCGCCATACATCTGCACGTAAAGGTCGGGGTTAGCGTCGACCTTAGACAACCCGCGCTTGGTGAGGTCGTCTTGCACAGCGGCCTGAATGGCCAGCCGCAGCATCGGTCGTGCCGCATTGTCCACGGGATCGATAGCGTAGGTCTTGAACTTTGAGAAATCGAGGCTCTTGTCGTATTCGACCTTGATCTTCTGGGCCTGAGCGCCGACAGAGGCGAACACGACCGCCAGGCACATCCACAACCGGAACTGAGTACGAATCACAGCAAATAATCGCATGGGTTCTCCCGACCAATGTGAGGGAATGGATTTGAAGTAATAAGAGGAATTAGAACATAACGGATCGATTGCCGTTCGCCGTACCGCGAAGGCGACCCTACTTCCGGAGTTTCGCTGATTCGGGGCCTGAGTACATGTGATTCGGAAGCGGACGGTACGGATGGGAGATCTTGAAGACCACACTGGTCGTTCAGTTTGCGCTCAGTGACAGAGTGCCGGCGAGCACGAGCAGGGCAAGGAACGGAAGACCACAGACCCCGTTGAGGAAATCGGAAGTTCCAGCCCATCTTTACTCTTTAGGGGGGTCGGAGCGGGTTTGCGGGCTTCGCCCTTGCGAAAGACGGCTGCCAGAACTTCCGGTTATTCCCTCAACAGGATAAGAAGTATGCCTTGCTTCCGGGAGCTACAGCTTGCTGCTTATCACTTATGTAATTGTTTTTTGTTTTCCGGGTCGGCAATAGGGTGCCGGCATAGCCCATCAGTGCCAATAGTCGACATTGGAATAGTGCTGGCTGAGGGCTTCCATCCTAAATTGTCAACTACTCCGGCGTGTCGTATTTGGTTTGGTTGGGGATCGATCCTCGCGGCTACCACACCTGGGCGTATTCCTGCGAAATCAACCGGTCAGCGACTGGCCCAAGCATACTCGAAGACAATCGTCACGCAGGGTGACTTTGCGCTATCGCTGGCTTGGCACCGGCTTCCGTGGCCGCTGGTTCAGTGGCGGGTAAAGCGGGTTTCTTCCCGGTTATTTCGGACTCCGCTCGAATCCAGTCATCGAGGTCGTAACCGTCTTGACAGCCTCTTTCCTCATAAAACTGATACGCACGTGTCCGAACTAACTCCAGAAGATCCTCTTCCCAATACTCAAACTCTCGCCTTGCTCCCGCCGGTCGTTCCGTCTCCTCCGCAATCCGCATTTGGACGCGGCGAATCTTGCCGGATATGGTCTTGGGGAGTTCCGCGAATTCGATCCTGCGTATCCGCTTATACGGTCCCAGGCGCTTGCGGATAAACGCAAAGATCTCGTGCGCTACCGCGTCTGACGGATACACATCGGGCTTCAAGGCGATATACGCCTTGGGAACATTCCAGCGGATTGGGTCCGGCGCAGGCACCACGGCAGCTTCAGCGATTGCAGGATGTTCAATCAGAGCACTCTCCAACTCGAAGGGACTGATGCGATAGTCTGACGACTTGAATACGTCGTCATCCCGCCCGACGTAGGTGTAGTATCCGTCGCTGTCGCGGCTGGCGATGTCCCCGGTGTGATAGCAACCACCCTCCATGACCTTCACGGTCCGCGCCGGATCATCTATGTAGCCGGCCATTAGGCTGAGGGGCCTGGGATTCAAGCGGAGACAGATTTCACCGTCGGCAGCTTCCTTCCCGTCCGCATCCAGCAAGACGATTTCGTGTCCAGGAGAAACAACGCCTGCAGCACCAGGCTTCACCGTCTGGCCGGGAAAGTTGCCGATGACGAGCACGGTTTCGGTCTGTCCAAACCCATCGCGAATAGTCAGGCCCCATGCCTGCCGGACTTTCTCAATCACTTCCGGATTCAGTGGTTCTCCGGCGCCCACCAGTTCCCTGCAGCTGACGGAATAGGCAGCCAAGTCCTCGAGCACCATCAGACGCCACACCGTCGGAGGCGCGCACAGCGTGGTGAGTTGGTAGCGGGAAATTACTTCGAGGGTCTTCCTGGCTTCGAAGCGTGCATAGTTATGAACGAAGATGGTCGCGCCCGCATTCCACGGTGCGAAAAAGCTGCTCCAAGCATGCTTGGCCCATCCGGGAGAACTGATATTGAGGTGGACGTCGTCGGGGCGCAGACCGATCCAATACATGGTGGCAAGGTGACCGACGGGATAGCTTTGATGCGTGTGCAGTACGAGTTTGGGCTCGGCCGTGGTGCCCGAGGTGAAGTACAGCAGCACCGGGTCGGTTGCATTCGTCACCGCGTCAGGCACGTAAGTCTGCTCTTCCCGAGACGAATCCGAGTATGAAACCCATCCGTTAACGGGCTCGTCGACGACAATGCGCGAGTAATCGCCTGGCAGCTCCGCGAAGTTCCCGGTGAAAGCAGCCTTGGTGATCACGTGGCGCGCCTGTCCCCGGGTAAGGCGATCCTTAAGATCGTCGTGGGTAAGTAACGTCGCTGCGGGAATGACGACCGCTCCCAATTTCATGGCCGCCAGCATGACTTCCCACATCGCCACCACATTGGGCAACATCACGATGATGCGGTCGCCGCGCCGAACTCCATTTCTACGAAGAAAGTTGGCTACCTGGTTCGAGCGGCGCGACATCTGGTCATAGCTCAGTTTCAACTCGGAGCCACTCTCGTCCACAATCCATAATGCGGTCTTGGAGTTGCCGCGGGCGTAGTTGTCGAAATAATCCAGCGCCCAGTTGAACTGTGTAAGCTGAGGCCAGCGGAACTCCCGATAGACGAGTTGGTAGTCGCTGCGATGTTGCAGGAGGAAATCCCGCGCGCCGAGGAAGGCATTCAGGTCTGGATTCGTCGGGGATGAGTCCATTCTGACAGGCTCCTTTATATCGCGCTGTGCGTGATATTTAGCGAGGGCTCCGCAGTCCACTTATGGGCGCTGCAATGCGGGAATGAAACTGCGATTTGCGTTGTAGTACCCGTAAGCCCCTCACTATATGCTCATCACGGGACGCCTGCCCAATATTTGTTATCTCGCCTGGCGTGCAGCGCATTTCCGCTCGAATTCGCCAGGTTTAGCTGGGATTCTTCAGAGGCGAAGCGGCCAGAAGCTTCTGCAATTTCTGCAACTGATCTACTGTGCTGTCGCGCATCCACTGACTTGGACTGGGTTGCAACGCGAAGGCCGCGTCCAGGCTTTCTTTGGACTTGGCAGCATCGCCTAAGCCTAGCCAGGCTTCCGCGATCGTGGCTCGAATCCAGTACTCGTCCTGTCCCGGAAGAGTGCGCCCCGCTTGCAAAAGAGAGTCACAGATCGCCAACACTCTCTTGCGCGCACGTTCTGCGCACACGAAATCGGCGATCGACTCCGGCGGCTGCGACACGGCCGCGCGTTCGTTGAACAGATAGGCCAGATTGATGCCGTTGTAATAATCGTTCTTGAGATAGAACCCCTTTTCGTAGGCGAAGATAGAGATATCCAGATAGGATCGGTCGCCAGTAATCTCCCATAGTCTTTTGTGCACGGCTCCCCATAGCCCCAGCGTTTCCGTGTCGGTGGAGATCTCGGGATTGAGCTCGGTCAAGATCGCGTGAGCATCCTTCAGCGCCTGGGTAGGATCTGGAAGCTTGCTCTTGTAGGTAGCCAACGCCAGCTTCTGGGCTACATACGGATCGTTGGGCATCATGGTCTTCACCACTGCCAATAACGATTTCGCCATGAGGAAGTCGCTCTTATCCATGGCCGCCTGGACCTGCGTCATCAAAGTGCTGACGGTTGCCGTATTGGCTGAGTCCTGGCCGGCTGGCGGGCCATCCGCGATTCCCGCGATCGCAGACTTCAGGGCGGCTTCTTTGGCCCCTCGCACGGGCGGCCGCAAGTCTTTCAGAAATGTGTACACCGGGCTGTCATCCTGCGGCTTGGCGGCGATGGTCTGAATCGCCTCCTTCAGCGACCCTTTCATGCGCATCACTTCGCCGAAATCTATGCCGTCGCCGAGGTGCTGGTACTTGCGGATGGCGATGTGATTCACGTCGAACGGAAACACCATCTTGTCCTCGGCGATGGTGATGGTGGTGTAGGGACGCAGGCGTGCCTTACTCCCAATTCATAAAAGGCATTGCAGTTCGACGTCGAGACATCGGCCACCACTACGTCCGCATTCAGCAGTTGTTCGTACATCGGAACGTCGATCGTTCCGGAGTGGATGATTTCATCCGCTCGAATGCACTCCAGCCCTGCTTCCTCAGCGGCGGGTTTGATGATGTACTGGTACGACTTGTCGAGGTCGATGACGCGTCCCGTCGGGTAGTCCGTCTTCTTGCCAAACCCCATTACCACGAAGCAGACCTGCTTATCAGCCATGCCGCCCTCCCGAGGGATGATCGTCCGCGATTGCCAAATTCCGATGCTGAGCTTACCACGACAACCAAACAAGCCGAGCTGGATTGCGCCAACTGCCTGTAATACCCAGTCCTTGCACAACTTGCACAATCACGCGAGAAGTGTGACGCATTACCTTGCGGGCTCCGCCACGCGGGACTAGAATTTCGGCCATCGAGACAACTGCATAACGACACCTCAGTGGGGAAGGCGTCGCGGGAGGGTATCATGACCGCTGCTCCTCGCTACCCGGGTATTCGGGTCACCGCCAACGGCAATCAACTCGTCTCTTATCACACTGAAACCAGGATCGCGGACGCGGGTATCTTTTATCCCATCACGCCCTCCACCGAGCAGGGCGAACTCTATCAGCAGTCGTACGCTGAGGGACGCCTGAATGTCTTCGGCGCGAGCTCACTTGCGGTAGAGGCGGAGGGCGAGCACGCGGCCCAGGGAGGAGCCATCGCCCATTCGGTGTGCGGCAAGCGCGTCGTCAATTTCACTTCCGGCCAGGGTGTGCTTTACGGCGTCGAGCAGTACTATCACGCCCCCGGCAAGTGTTCGACCATGGTTCTGGAGGTCGTGGCCCGCGCCCTTACCAAGCACGCACTCAACGTGCATTGCGGACATGACGACGTGTACGGCGCGCTCGACACCGGATGGATCATCCTTTTCGGCAAGGACGCACAGCAGACCGCCGACCAGGCGCTGATTCTGCGCCGCGTGACCGAGCTGAGCCTGACTCCCGGCATGAACTGTCAGGACGGATTTCTGACATCCCATCTGGAGCGCACCTTCTACCGCCACGAAGCCGACTTGATCCGCGAATTTCTGGGCGCGCCCGACGACCTGATCGACTGCCCCACCGAAAGTCAGCGCGCGTTGTTTGGACCGAAGCGCCGCCGCGTGCCCCGCATGATCGATCTCACCAATCCCGTGCTCCTCGGGCCAGTACAGAACCAGGAACACTACATGCAGGGTGTAGCAGCGCGCCGCAACCATTTCACCGAGCCCATCCTGCCCTTCCTCGAAGAAGCCTATGCGGAATTCGGCACGCTAACTGGTCGCCACTACGGACTTGTGACGTGCTACAAGACCAGCGACGCCGACACTGTCTTCGTGTCGCTGGGCTCGGCGGCGGAGAACATCGAGGCAGCGGTGGATTACCTGCGCGAGAAGCGCTGCGTCAGAGTTGGATCGATCCACCTCAACGTTATTCGTCCCTTCCCCGAAGCCGCTGTGATAAACGCACTGGCGGGTAAGAAGAATGTCATTGTGCTGGAGCGCACTGACGAAGCCATGGCGGGCGACAACCCGATGGGCCGCGACATTCGCACTGCTCTCAACAAAGCGCTGCAGACGGACGGCCATCCCGCGGTCGCGGGACTGCCTGCCCTCACGCCCGCTCAGATGCCGCGACTTTTCTCCGGCATCTACGGCCTCGGATCGCGCGACTTCCGCCCCGAGCACATCTTCGGCGCCTATGAATTCGCCACCGGAACGCGTCCGCGCAAGGACGGCAAGCATGCCTCGGACGGGACATCGTTCTTCGTGCTGGGAATCGATCATCCTTACGAGGTGAAGTCCGACGATACGCCGTCGCTGTTGCCTAAGGGCGCGGTTGCTGTGCGATTTCATTCCATTGGTGGTTGGGGCGCCATCACCACGGGCAAGAATCTCGGGGCGATCCTCGGCGACCTGAACGATCTGCTCTTTGAGCGCGACAAGATCGTTGACGAGTTGGGCAATCCCAAGGAAATCATTCACGTCAGCGCCAATCCCAAGTATGGCTCCGAAAAGAAAGGCGCCCCCACCGCCTACTTCATGGTGGCTGCGCCGGAGCGCATTCGCGTCAATTGCGACCTGCGCCACGTGACGGTGGTGCTGTGTTGCGACCCGAAAGCCTTCACCCACACGAATCCTCTCGACGGACTCTCCGAGGGTGGAAGCCTGGTGTGGGAGTCCGACCAGGAAGGTGAAGTCGCGTGGGAGCAGTTGCCGCTGTGGGCACGCAAGCAGATCATCGAGAAGAGCATCCGCGTCTTCACGCTGCCGGGATTCCAGATCGCCCGCAAAGCCACCGACCGAGCCGACCTGCAGCTGCGCATGCAGGGCAACGCATTTCTGGGCGCGTTCTTCCAGGTGTCTCCGCTGCTGGGGGAGTTCCGAATCACCCATGAGCAGTTTCTCGAAGTTGTTCACAAGCAGTACGTGAAGAAGTTCGGGCGGCTAGGCAGTGCGGTGGTGAAGTCAAACATGGAAGTCATGACCCAGGGCTTCGAACAGGTACGCGAAATCCGTGTGGGCGAGATGAATGCGCCCGATCGCTCGAGTCTGCGCGGGATTGCGCTATTGCCATCGTTCAGCGAAGATGGCGACGCGTGCGGCATCGGATGCCGTTCCCACTCTGCTCCCGCTGGGCAACCGGAGCGCACTCCGGTGACCCGGATCGCCACCTTTGACGGGCAGTTCCGCGCCGGCCTCGGCTATAACCAGCCATCGAACGCGTATGCATCTGTGGGGGTCATGGCCGCGAGCACTGGCGATACCGCGTCGAAGTATGTTGCCCGCCGCGAAACTCCGCTCTACATCGCCGAAAACTGCACGCAATGCATGGAGTGCATTGCTGTATGTCCCGACACCGCGCTGCCCAACTGCGCGCAAGATCTGCGGACGATCCTGAACACGGCCGTCACGCGCTACGTCACCGATCTCGCCGAACGCCAAAAGATGCTTCAGTCGCTGCCTGAGATCGACAAGCGCGCCCGTCAGAGGATGGCTGACTCCGCCGCGAAGAATGTTGGAACCCCATTGCCGGAGATACTGCGCGAGGTCATGACCGACGTGGATGGCTTCTCCCCCGAGGCCAAGCGCCAGTTCTTTGCCATCATCGACAAGGTTCCCATGGCCTACCAGAAGGTCAATGCCATCTTCTCTACTCCCGAGCGAAAGAAGCCGGGGACGGGTGGCATCTTCTCCATCTTCGTCTCCGACTTGTGCAAGGGCTGCGCCGCGTGTGTCACGGCTTGCGGCGACCACGACGCGCTGCGGATGGTCGACGAGACCGAAGCGGTCAACGCCGAACACGAGACTGGCACGGCCTTTCTCAATCTGCTGCCCGACACGCCGCAGAAATTCCTCGGACTCTACAACGACGCGAAGCCGCAGGACTCCAAAACCGCGACCCTGCGCAACATGCTCATGGTGCGCCACAACTACGACGCCCTGGTTGCCGGCGACGGCTCCTGCGCGGGCTGCGGCGAGAAGAGCATCTTGCGTGCGATCGCCGCCACCACCGAGGCCTACATGCGGCCGCTCTACTACGCCAAAGCCGATCGCCTGCGCGCCAAAGCCTCTGAACTCGAGCAGGCGGGCGTCGAGAAACTCACCGCGCTACAGCAACGCAATCCGGAAGAATACGACCTGTTCCGCCAGGCCGTGGCGCACCTGATCATGGGGCTGGGCGGCGAGGACGACCGTGACACCAAGGCCCGTATGGCGAACTATGGCGCGATCACCGACGCGGAAATCGTCGGCGCGATTTGTGCCGTCATGAGGCAGGAAGCCTTCAACCACCGCGATCTGCAGGCCGTCGATGGCCGCCTCGCCAACGGCATGTGCGTGATGGCGATGACCGCTCACACCGGCTGCAACACGGTTTACGGCTCCACGCCGCCCAACAATCCACATCCTTATCCCTGGATGAACTCGCTCTTCCAGGACGGCGTCACCATCGGCTGGCTGCTCGGCGAAAGCTTCATCGTCGATCATGGACGGCGGTCGGTCGTCCCTGAGCGGCTTGCGGACGCGTTGCTCCATCGTGACGAAGACGTCATCACGCCGCGCGACTTCTACGCCTATACGCACTTCAGCGACCTGCTGATGACCGACCAGGAAATTCTGGAACTGCCCAAAGTCTGGGCCGTCGGCGGCGATGGCGGGATGGGCGACATCGGCTACCAGAACACCTCGAAGGTGGTTTTGCAGAACCGGCCCAACGTCAAGGTGCTTATGCTCGACACCCAGGTCTACTCCAACACCGGCGGGCAGAACTCCGACTCGACACCCATGCTCGGCGGCAGCGACATGAACGTGTTTGGGGAGGCCACGCAGGGCAAGAGCAGCGAGAAGAAGACAGTGGCTGAGACGTTCCTCGCGGGACACGGCTCTCCCTTCGTCGCGCAGGTTTCGATCGCGAATCCGCCCAAGTTGTACCGCGCCATCCTCGATGGACTCGAGTACCGCGGCACCGCGTTCCTGCAATGTTTCTCCACCTGCCAGCCCGAGCACGGAGTGGGCGACGACATGGCGCTCACCCAGGCGCAGCGCGTGCGCGACTCGCGCTGCTCGCCCGAGTTTGTCTTCAATCCTCGGTTGGGAGAAACCTATCCCGAAGCGCTCGACCTCAAGGGCAACCCTTCGCTCGACCTCGACTGGTACGAGGCCAAGCCGAAGGGCAGCGACGAAGTCGCGCGTTTCACCATCGCCCACTGGTGTGCAACTGAAGCGCGCTTCCGCAATCACTTGAAGAAAATCAAAGAGGATCAGGCTGCGACGATGGTCCCGCTCGACAATATGTTGGTCCGCATCACCCAGCAGGACGTCGTGTACCGCCGTTATCTGCAGCCCGAACACCGCTCCTACGTTCCCGACTTCGGGGTTTATATCACGCTGCGGGGCGAGAATGGCCAACTGGAATACCGAGCCATCTCGCGCCAACTTGTGCTGTTCTGCGTCGAGCGCCGAAAAGCCTGGAGGCTGCTGCAAAGCAAAGCGGGCATTACTAATAAAGACTATGTCGCCCAGAAGGCGCTGCTGGCAGAAGTCGATGCGGGCAAAATCTCCAAGGCGGAGTTCTTCGCCCGTGGTGAGCACATGGTGAAGGAACGCCAGCAACCAGCCGTGCTGGCACATTAGGGGGGTGTACAGGATCTACGACGCGACGCCGTCCGCCTTCTATTGCTGTGGTCGTGGATTTGCCGCGACCACGTAAAGAAGCAGAACTGCCGAGAAGACTCGGGCACACGCTTCAGTTGCACGCACAATCTGACTCATCGCAACCCGCGGGACAGAAACCAAAACAACGTAGCGCCAATCAACCCCGCCAGCGGGACCAATCCCCAGAGGAGCCGGGCTCGCGCAGGCACGGTCGATGTCGGGATTGCAGGTTCTTCCTGCGCCGGACTGTCCACCGTGGGATCGGCCACGGGCGGAGCAACAGTAGCCGAACCTTGTGTTGCCGCCTCCACCTGGGCGCGCACCTGCGCGGCAACGTCAGGCAGCAGGCTCGAACTGGCCTCCCTTACTTGCGGTAGCGGAGCAGGGATGGTCTTGGTTCTGACGGGAGCGAGAAAGCGATAACCGCGACGCGGGATCGTCTCCAGGTAGAGAGGACTGTCGGCGTTATCGCTGAGCGCAGTCCTGATTTGCTTGATGCACTTGTTTACACCCTGTTCAAAATCGATGAACGTATCGCTTCCCCACAGCTGAGCCTGGATCTCATCGCGTGTCACCACCTGACCGGATCGACTGGCCAGCAAAGCCAGCAACTTGAACGGCTGAGGAGGCAGCTTCAGGGGTGTACCGTTCTTGCGTACTTCTTCCAGATCGAGATTTAACTCGAAGACCCCGAATCGAAGCAGTCGATAGGTATCGCTCAAGCCGGCCCCCACACAGCCCCATTCTCGGTGCGAATTATATCGCTCTTAATGCCTATGCGGCACCAATTTGTTTGGTCAGAGTAACACCTAAGTCCCGTGTCCCCAACGAATGAGACGGTCATCCCTTGGTAACTCGGAAGTCACGCCGTATCCACTCTGAAGTCACACGTTAACCATTGAATCCAGAGCGTCAACCGTCGTACTGTGCACCCTCAGAGCGGAAGAGTTCGGCATGTTTTGACGAACCGCTCTATTGGGGAGGAGCAAATGGAGGCAGGTTGGGGGAAAAATTCCTGCCTCCAGGCTCTAAATCCGGGTTTCTCAACTGCTCATTTGGAGTTAGGCGACGATGCTCGCTGGCCGGCTGTTCGGCATCGTCTCCGGGGAGGGGGTAGCTTCGCGGTAAGCTGCCCCTTGCGCCCCGCCTGGCCGCCTCGTGTTTGATTTCGAGCATGACCACCTCCTACGCAACCCCGTCCGTACCGCAATCGACCTTTGCCAATGCCGGGGTCAAAAAGGTAGTCTCAAATCCGAATGTCTTCGATGGGTCCTGATGTGCCCGCCTATTCCCGCGATGCGTCGGAGGCCCCGGCGGAAGGGGTCGCGCCCGCAGTCGGCGACGCTGGCTCCGTCAAGCAGGCTGAGCGCGACTGGCACGACGTCTTCTTCAAGACCCACGCCCTGGTGGCCTACCCGGAAACACCAGTGGAGTTTCAGACGATCTTTCAGCTGGTCGAACTCACACCGTTTTCCGAAGGCGGATGGAACTGGTGGGCCGATTCACGAAGGGAAGCGCTGGACTCGGTCGGCGACGTACGCGGACTGCGAGTCCTCGATTACGGTTGCGGCTTCGGAAGGCTCGGCATGTACTTGTCCCTTTGCGGGGCCCAGGTCTGGGGTTTTGACCTGTCCACCCCGGCTATCGAGACCGCAAACCAGGTCGCACGCCGCTACGGACTCTCAGCTCAGTTTGAACAAATGGATGCAGAAGCACTCCGCTATGATGACGGATCCTTTGACCTCATTATCGGCTTCGGAGTCTTGCATCATGTCATCAAGTATCCCCGCGCCAGCTCCGAGCTTTACCGCGTTTTGGCGCCAGGGGGCAGAGCGGTCTTCCATGAGACCCTATGGGATAATCCGCTGATCAATTTCGCGCGGCGCTTCACCAGCGAACATGCTGATGCTGGAGACGCGCACCTTACCGACAAAAACACTCGTGACTTCTGCCGGGAATTTGCCGAGGTAAGGCTCGAGAAACGGCACCTGCTGTACATGTTGAAGAGGCTGGCAAGAGCTTCCGTACCCTGATCCGGGTGCATCGATTACCCCACGTCCTTTCTGGCGGCTGATGAAGTCACTGGATGCACAGCTTCTCCGCTTTCCGCCCCTACGCCGCTATTGCGGCGAAGTCATCATTTATCTGAGCTAACGGCAGCTCTTCCGAAGTGGACCGAATCCGGCCACGACGCATTGCAAAGCGCGATTCAGGACCATGCCAACGACTGCACTGGTGCCTTGATTACCTCAATCCAGAAAAGGCATCCCGCATCGTCTGGGGACTGTGGAGGGCAAAAAGAGAGAGAGACATGGATCTTGCATCGTCGATCCCATTTTGGGAAAAGAGGAAAGCAATTACCCACCTTAGTGTGCAGGTGTTTTCAGTCAGCTTGGACAATGAGCTGAAGAGCTATTGATTCAATTGGACTTAGCTCCGTGTCGAGCGGCATCTGATGTGCGCTCTAAAAGCTCTGGCCGAAAACCGAGGACTCTCGTGTCCTCTCCAATTTTTTCAACCCACTCACAGAATCTGGAGGAATGATGAAGAAAGCGCTACTTTTTGGGCTAGCTTCGCTCCTGCTGGTGACAGTTGCCAACGCGTCAACCAGCAAGGCGATTTTTGCGTTTACCTACTCACCCTATCAACTCGGCGACGTCGAGCTGCAAACCAGTGGCGGCAATGTTGTATCAACCATGACAGGCTGGTACGACATTGGCGGCAATCACTCCGCAACCAACCCCGACTATATCGTGGGTCTGTGCGGCAGCAGCGACTCCTGCAATGGCGGGGACGACGTATTCAACAACTTCTTCGTGTTCAACGTCCCAGCGGGCACCTACACCGGTGCCACGGTTTCGGCCTACCTGCCCAATCCGGGAGGTGGATTGTCTGCGTTTTATTGCGCCTGCTCCAGCCTGACCTATCAGCTCTGGGACGTTACTACTCCGATTTCGCTCCTGATGGCCTCCAACAGTGGACAAACAGCCATCTTTAACGATCTGGAATCTGGTATCTTCTACGGCTCTGTGGTCGTGACCCCGGCCGATCAGGGAACGCAGATTCTGGTCACCTTGAACGCGGCTGGATTGGCCTCACTCAATGCCGCGGCCGGCGGGGATTGGGCTGTCGGCGGGTCTATCTACGGCGCACAGTCGCCCGAGCCAGGAACGATTACGATGCTGTTGTCGGGACTGGGAGCAGGGTTTGGAATGCTGCGTCGCCGCAAGTTGATCTAACCCTTACGTATCGCATTTCATCGAGCCGAGCGCCACAAACGCTCGGCTTTCTTTTTGCCGGGAGACAGTCCAATCATTCGATAGCAGGAAACGTCGTGGGCGGTTGCAACACTCTACAACCGCCCTACGAGGATGTTCGGTATTCGAAGTTACTGCGCGGGTTTCGCCTCCGGCTTAGCTGCAGGAGCCGCAACCTTGGGCTTCCAGAATCCGGGATCGGCCTTGATCCAGGCATCGGAAATGTAGCTCATCTTCGGGTTGAACGCGAATAAGTTGGTCTGGGTTTCCTCGACGCACGACGCCGTCAACTCAGCCAGCTTCTTCATGCCGTCTGCGCCCAGTTGAGCCTCGAACTTCTTGGAGTCGCCAAAGCCGCTGTCCACTTCCGCCAGCGTCTTCATCGCGTTGAAAACGAGGTAAACGCCTCCGTTGTCGAAGCCATACACCGACTGATACGTCGCCCAGTGCTGCTCAGTCGCTTTCCCGTAGCCTTCCATGTACATCTTGACCAGTTCCTCCCACTCTTTATCGTGTCCCTGGCGCACCTTAAAGCGGGAGACCTCGAAGTAGCGGGCCTGAGCAACGTTGACATTGGGATGCAGGCTCATGTCCTCGCGGTAGGCGAGAACACCCGCGTCGTAGGAAGTCAGTAATTGGCCGTCCGCCACAAGGGCCCGGTCGAGCGCAGCCGACAGCGTTCCGTTCTTCTGCGTCGCTAGGTTGTCCTTCTCCCACGCCGCAAACGAGTCGTAACCGACAAGAAACAGCGCGCGTGACGGGCCCGACATCGAATCCATCCCCAGGTAATGCGTTGGCCACTTGGCCGCCGTCATCGCCTGCACAAATGCACTTTCCGTCTTCATGTGCGGTGCGCCGCTGATGCCCGGCTTGAGGAATTCGCGTTGCACCAGCAGTACCTTGGGCGGCGCCATCGCATAATCCTGTGCAACGACCGTTGCTGCGCTTGCAGTGAGTAGAGTGAGAACCAGCCAGAGTCCGATGTTTCTTTTCATACTTCGTGTAGCCTCCTGAACTTGAGAATTCGATTGAGAAATCAAAATGCCGAGACGAATGATGGCGCCGTACCAGAAGAGTGATCAGGAGTTTCCCGGTTGTGTCCCCACCGTAGGGACGTGACTAACTACACTCAGTTTCTATGATCGAACCATTTTTGAGTTGTTGCTTGTATGGCCTGAGAACCCGAATGAAGAGAACGGGCGCATGCAGTACCAAACGACAATGAGAAGCCAGCGGTCAGTTGATAACGGGAATTGGAGTAGCAGCGCTTAGTTTATCCACTTTTGTGCCAACGTCAAGCAAATACGTTGCCCCTGACCGTATTTGGAGCCGTCGCGTGTCCTGTTTCCGGGTCTCAAACACGGCAACCTTGTCGCCGAGCCAGATTCCACCATTTCAGCTCACAGTTAGATCTCCGACCACTGCTCAACCCCAATATAAATCGCATCGCAGTGTCACATCCCAGCGAAACGGGGTTACAATCATTACCGCTTTTGCAGTTCATGGGAATCCGCTCGCGAGGGTTTCTGGAGCGCTGCGAATTCTTCCATGGGCGCGGTGAGTAGAGTTCGACGTCCCTCTCCCCGCCCGATCAATTCAACCATCCGTACGGACTTTTCTCTGTTGCAACAAGGATTCCCAGGAGGTTGCCATGTCTTCTGCTCCCAGCGATCGCGTGTCCAGCAATGGATTGACGGTCGCGGCCTACGCCGGTGATGGCGATGTGCTGCTCGCCTTCAGTCTCGACGACAGTGTTCTTAAGCAAAACGATCTGGCCGGATTCGCTATTCAGTGCACTCCTCCGACCGGACAACCTTTTTATTTGCAGAACCGGATTAACTTCACTCAGCCAGTGACTTCCGCCACTGCTCCGCAACAGCATCCCTGGACATCTTCCCAGGATGCTCCCTTCCAGAAGTTTCACTGGGTACACTTCCCTCCCGACGTCGTTCCCGGAGACTTCAAGTACAAGGTGACAGCGCGTTATTGCCAGGGCACCGCGTTGGTCGATGGACCTTCGGGCGAAGTCACCGTCCAACTCGTAAAACCGCAGACCGGCAATTTCGAACTAGGACTCACTCGCGCTTACGTCAGCTCGCAGGCCTACGTCGCCAAGTTCCAGAACAAGGACATCCGGCCCCAACCTAAGACTTTGGACTACGACACGTCGACGTACCAGCCGCAGTATGAGTGGCTCGGGTTTCACGCCCGCAAAATGGTTTTCGACCTGCTGAAGGAATGCGTCGCCGACAAGTCGATCACCGTCGATATGTTCGCCTACGACTTCGACGAGCCTGACATCCTCAAAATGTGCGAGGCCCTGGGTTCACGTCTTCGCATCTTCCTCGACAACGCGCCCTTGCACGTCGCTCCTGCCCTGGAAGTGCAGGTGCACGACCGTCTCGTCACGTCGGCCGGAGCCGCCAACGTCAAGCAGGGACATTTCAAACGTTTCGCCCACGACAAGATCATCATCCAGAAGAAGAACGGCAAGGCGACCAAGGTACTTACCGGGTCGGCGAACTTCTCCGTCCGCGGCCTCTACGTGCAGGCCAACAACGTGATGTTGTTTAGCGATCCCAAGGTTGCCGACCAATACGAGCAGGTGTTCCAGTCGGTCTTCAACGACATGAATGGATATGTGAAGACCCCGCTCGCCTCGCAGTGGTTTTCCTTCCCCAACCAGGGCGGTGGCGTACCAAAGTTCGATGTGAATTTCGCGCCTCATCCTGCCCCCCCGGTGTCGACGGCAACCGTCGCCCAGGCTTTGCAGAATGCCAAGTCCTCGGTCATGTTCGCCGTGATGGAATTGAGTGGCAGCGGCTCGGTCCTGGATACGCTGCAGAAGGCGCACCTCAGCGGTAAAGTGTTCTCCTACGGAATGACGCAGTCGGATGCGGGCTTTAAGGTGTACGCGCCGGGACAACCGGGCGTTCTGGTGCCCTTTGCCGCGCTGATCAAGCAAGTTCCGCCTCCGTTCGACAAAGAAGTTACCGGCGGCGCCGGACAGGTGATCCACGACAAGTTCATCGTCATCGACTTCAATGACGCCAATCCTGTTGTCTTTACCGGATCCTCCAACCTCGCCGACGGCGGTGAGACTCAGAACGGCGACAACATGCTGGCTTTCTACGACCCGGCCGTGGCCAGGGTTTTCGCCACCGAGGCGATACGCCTGGTCGAGCACTACAATTTCCGCGCTGCCGTCAGCAAGGCGACGGCGGTGAAGCCGTTGATGCTCACGGCATGTGGTGGACAGCCAAAATGGTGGCAGCCGCACTACGACTCCAACGACATGCGTAACGTTCAACGGTTGCTGTTTGCCGATGGACCCTCGGCAGTCACCACCGTCCCCGCCGGCGTCCCCGGGGATTCCGGCGCGACGACCGCCGCGACGACCGCCGCGAAAGCCACGAAGAAGGCTCCCGCAAAGGGCACGACACCTGCGAAAGCGGCGAAGAAGGTGGCCGCGCAAGCGCCTGCAAAGGCTGCTGCGAAGGCCAGGACAGCTGCGAAGTCGAAAGCTCCGGCCAAGACCAAAGCGAAGCCGAATGCGAAGCCAGCAGCAAAGCCAAAAGCTAAGGCTCCGGCTAAGGCGGCGAAGACAGCGAGCAAGAAGACTGCGGCCAAGAAGGGAGTTCCAGCTAAGAAGCCTGCACGCACGGCCGCCAAGAAGAAACCAGCCGCAAAGAAGGCGGCGAAGAAGGCAGCAAAGAGCGCAACCCGCCGCGGCCGCAAGTAGCTGGCCTGGCTACCAATAGTTGGTGCCCCACTCAAGCTTGCTTGAGTGGGGTTTTTAGTTTGAATTAGAAAGGTGTCTCACTTGACTTCATGAGACAAGAGTTCCCTTCACCGGTTGCAGCACCCGCCGGAAGGCGAGCATGGTGGGCGCGCAATCTACGGCGCTACTCCGAGTTGCCAGAACAGAAAGCTTAACTGGTCCACCGAGTCGCCGATATCTTGCGTCAAAGTCCGGCCGCCTGAGTGTCCTGCTTTCAGTTCGTAGCGCAACAGGATCGGCCGGTCCGATCCAGTGTCGGCCTGCAGCAGCGCCGCCATCTTTCGCGCGTGCAGCGGAGCCACTCGTGTATCGCCGTCTCCAGTCATGAACAGCACCGCAGGATACTTCACGCCTTTCGTCACGTGCTGGTAGGGTGAATACGCGTACAACCACTTGAATTGCTCGGGATCCTTCGCTGCCCCATACTCGGAAACCCAGAACTGCGCCTCCATGAATTGGTCATACCGCAGCATGTCCAGCAACGGATGCCAGCAGACTACCGCCCGGAACAGTTCCGGACGCTGGGTCAGCGCCGCTCCCACCAGCAAACCACCGTTGCTCCCGCCGAGAATCGACAGCTTCGAGGGATTGGTGTACTTGTTCTGAATCAGCCATTCGGCGGCGGCGATAAAGTCGTCGAACACGTTTTGTTTTTTATCGAGCATTCCCGCCTTATGCCAGGCTTCGCCGAATTCTCCGCCGCCCCGGATATTGGCCAGCGCATAGACTCCGCCCCGCTCCGCCCACACAATCGCATCTGACTTGAAGTACGGAGTGTTGTTGACGGTAAATCCGCCATATCCTTCAAGCAGCACCGGATTCGATCCATCCAACTTGAGTCCTTTGGCGTAAACCAGGAACATCGGTATCTTCGTTCCATCCTTCGACGCGTACCACACCTGCTTTACTTCGAACTTCGATGCATCGACCGGCGCCTTCACCTGCGCCCATATCGATTCCTTGCCGCTGCTCATGTCGCTGCCATAAATCGTGGGCGGAATCGCATAGGAAGCAAACGTAAAATAGAGAACAGGATTTTCCCACCTTCCTTGCACGTCATAGACCGACCCCAGCGCAGGCAGACTCACATCGAACGCCTGCTTTCCATCCGGCTGAAAGGCTTTCATCACCGAAGTCGCGTTCTTCACGTAGGTCACCAGGATCTTTCCCCCAGCTAGCGTGACGCCGTCGATCGCGGTATCCGTTTCAGGAACCACTTCCCGCCAGTTCTCCGGCGCCGGCTTGGCCATGTTCAGCGCCATCACTCTGGCGTTGGGCGCCTTGTAGTTAGTCTGAAGGAACAACTCATCACCCACGGGAAATCCAAAGAACCGTGCGTTCAGGCCGGTAATTAGCGGCATGATTGGCCCATTCTTCTTCAGGTCCTGCGCGAAGATTTCCACATTGTCCGCCGCCGAACCATGGATCACGTGAATAATCAGGTGGCGTCCGTCTTCCGACACATCGCCGATGACGATCGCCTCCTTCGCGTAGCCCTTTCCGAAGACATCGCCGTCAGCTTCGGCCTTGGTTCCGAGCTTGTGGAACCGCACTCTGGGCCCGTCGTCGAGCATGGTCGCGTAGTAAAACCCACTCCCGTCAGGCAGGAACGAGAGATCGAAGTAGACTTTCGCCGGTAACACGTCCCCAAGGTCGCGCTTCGCGGCCACGTCGAGCACGTGCACCTCAGTCTCGTCCTTGCCACCGACGCGAAGGCCATACGCCAGCAGCTTTCCGTCGCCCGACGCATCCATGATGGCGACGTTGGTCGAGTGGTCCGCGCTCATCTGGTTCGGATCGACCAGCACCTCTTCCTTCCCTGCATCACCCTGCCGAGTGTAGATGACATACTGCTCCTGGTCCGCGGCGCGTTTGCGATAGAAGAAACGTCCATTGCGCACGATCGGCGTAGCGATACGCTCTACTCTTTTTAACGCCGACACCCGTTGTTCCAACTGTCCCCGTCCCGGTAGGCCGTCCAGCAGTTTGTGCGTGTACTCGTTCTGCTGGTTGATCCACGCGCGTGTTTCCGTCGAGTCTTGATCTTCCAACCAGCGGTAGGGATCGGAAACGGTCACGCCATGCAGAGTTTCTTGTACATCGCCGCGACGTGTGGCGGGAGGAGCGGCTGTGACCGGGCCGGCACTCTGACCCAACGCATAAGTGGAAAGCAAAACGGCAACTGCCAGAAGTCTGGGAAATCTGCGTATCATTCTCTCTCTTCTCCGGCGCGGCATTTTTCGTCCGCACCACCCGTGTCAAGCGGACCGCAAAACTGTGGTTCGGATTACAGAGTCGACGGATTTCAGTGTGCTGTAGTCGTCTTCTCGGCTTTGGTTTCGAGGCAAAGAGCTAATTGCTATTCTCTTCTTCTTCCGCCCGCTTCAGCCTGCGGCTCTCGGCCAGCAGGGCCATGGAGTGCATCAGGTTCTGCATAGTGACGATGCCCACCAGCCGGCCGCCATCGACCACCGGAATCATGCTCAAGCCGCGCCCGCCTAGTTTGCGAAAGGCCTCCGCCAATGAGTCGCTGCGTTTCGCAACTTCGAAAGTCCGCACCATTGCCGGCTGCACGTAACCATTGCCGCTCCGCCGCAGCGCGTCAACGATGCGCGACTTGCTGATCACGCCCACCATCTCCATGCCACGCACTACGGGAAAGTCGTCCTGCAGCGTGTGCACTGCCTTGCTGAGTGCGTCTTCGAGCGTGTCGGCGGGCGAGAGAATGGAGAACTGCGTGAGCATCACCTGCTCCATGCGCACGGTTTCCAGCACCGACTGGAAGACCACCGAGCGGTCTTCCATTTGCGCGCCCAGGAAGAGAAAGAACCCAATCAGCACCAGCCACACATTCCACACCAGGCCAATCATCATGAGCAGCATGGCGAAGCCCTGGCCGATGGTAACGGCGCGGCGCGTAGCGTGCATGTAGTCCATGCGTTCGGCCAGCAGCGCGCGCAGGATGCGGCCGCCGTCCATGGGATAAGCCGGCAGCAGGTTGAAGGCGCCGAGAAAGAGGTTGCCCCAGAACAGGCTGCGCGGCAGATTGGTCGCGTGCACATAAGGTTGTGCCCACAATCTCACCTGCGGGAAGAATGCAAGAATGATGCCGCCTGCGATCACCGCGATGACGAGATTCGCGACCGGTCCAGCTACCGCAATGCGAATATCGCGCGCCGGATCCGGCTTGGCACGACCGCCGTCTTCCATCAGGGTAACGCCACCGATGGGCAGCAGGATGATGGAACGAACGATGATCCCATTGCGTTGTGCAACCACCGCGTGCGCTAGTTCGTGCAGCACCACGCATCCGAAGATGATGCCTACCAGCGCCAGTCCTCGGCCGGGGCCGGACGCACCCATGGTCAGCGATTCGGAAAACCACACGAAGCCCAGCAGGAACAGAAACGTGATGTGGATGCGGATGTCCACACCGAACAACCTGCCCGCCGGAAACGACCAGCCTCTCATGAAGTGCGCGATCCTCCACCTTTATTCTATACACTCGTTTTACGGAGACTGGTTTACCAACACAACGCCATGCGAATCATCGCCGGGGCGTATCGCAGCCGCCCGCTGAAATCGCTGCCCGGACTCGACCTGCGCCCCACCAGCGATCGCCTTCGGGAGACGCTGTTCAACGTGCTGGCTGCGTCGGGCACACTGGACGGCAGCGTTTGGCTTGATCTGTTTGCCGGTACCGGCGCGGTGGGCATCGAGGCCATCAGCCGGGGAGCGGAACAGGTGTACTTCGTCGAGTCGGAGAGGAAACACGCACGCCTGCTGCGCCAGAACCTGCAGTCGCTGAAAATCTCCGGGGGATACGAGCTACAGGAGCGCGAGGTGGCGCAGGCTCTGCCGCTACTGGACACCTCTGCCGAAACCTGCGACTTCTGTTTTCTCGATCCGCCCTACCGCATGCGTGGAGCCTACGAGCGCACCCTGGAGTTCCTCGGCCATTCACGCCTGCTGGGTCCATCCTCAATCGTGGTCGCAGAGCACGAGAAGAAGTTCGATCTGGCAGAGAGCTTCGGCGCGCTGATGCGCTATCGCCGCATCCTGCAAGGCGACGCGGCACTGAGTTTCTACCGGCCGCGGCCGGTTGTAGAGTAGCGGTCATTGAGCAATGTTGCTCAGTTTCTTCAGCCGGTTTGAGCGACAATACGGAAAGTGCTCCATGCTGTACAGCACAATAGCCAACCGCCGAAGCCTGCTCCGACTGTTCGGCGCTCGAAACAGCGAGATGGCATCTAAATGAACTTGTTGTCCGCTCATTGCCGTGTGTGTAAGGGAGACC
This sequence comes from uncultured Acidobacteriaceae bacterium, assembly GCA_963779555.1. GTDB lineage: Bacteria > Acidobacteriota > Terriglobia > Terriglobales > Acidobacteriaceae > DASRAA01. Next base: position 13,412 of record CAVZYS010000007.1, on the reverse strand, counting down.
AATTCAGGGCCTTGCCGCCTGAGGGCTGGGTCGAAAGGGTCGTGTTGCCCCGGCTCTTTCTGTGTCCGGGAACGTGCATCGTGTGCCACAAGCGTCGATATTTACCGACTTTTCAGCGATGGACGCTTGTCCCAAACTCGTGGCGATGAAGCAACGATCGTAACCGGCGGGATTGCCATTCGCGTGCAATCGCAACAGAAAGGACCTGGACGTGACCTATTACCGAGTCGAATTCCTGGCAGCACAATCGGTTCGTCGACCAGCCAAGAGGTTTCTTACGGAAGAAAAGGCGAAGAAGCATGCCAGGCGAGTGCTTGGCTTGGCTGACGACGGCGGTTTGATCTCAAGAGTCTCGATCGTTGCTGTCAGCAAAGACGGAACTCCGGTCTGAGCGATTGCTGCAGACCCGAAGTGACGGACTCACTGCCTCTTATGGAACAGTTGTCACGGCCATTGCCAGGGAAGGGAAAAGCCTTAGATTGAAATGCCCTGTTTGTAACAGTGAAGTGTCAAAGAAGTGGCGTACCAACAGTCCAGGCGCAAGCCCAACCGTTGCGCAGTCTCAATGGGCCTGCAGTATATGCGGAGGCACATTCATTCGGGCGGAGTTGCAACCCCTTTCAAAACAAGGACCGAAGCGCGATTAGCGCAACGCCTTTCCGCGGAGCTCCGCGGGCCCGATGACCGCCACCCCGATACAAGTTGACGTTCGCCGCAGTCCGACCCTGCACCATGCGCGAGCCAAAGCCAGTTATTCTCCCTCATGACGCCCTTCTTCGCTGGCAGTCCGCTGCCACGGGTGGAATAGCACAACCTTGTGCTTTGCACACCCAAAGGCCGAGGAGGCCTTTCCTCTAGCGTTCGTGGCTCAGCACGGCTGGCGTGTGGAACCGCTGGCTTTTGGATTTGCAAGGCATCTCGGTCTTGCGGTACTCTGCAAGACCGAATACTTGCTCGGCCCAGCGTGGGTGGAGCCAAGATGAAAGGACGCAGTACCCGCAAGTTTGATCCGCGAGCGTTTCTCGCGACGATTGGATCCGGCCGAAAGATCCTTGAGTTCGAGAAGGGAGAGGCCATTTTCGCCCAGGGAGATCCGGCGGATGCAGTGTTCTACATTCAGAATGGCAAGATTAAGCTGACCGTCGTTTCGCAAGCCGGCAAAGAGGCCACGGTTGGAATCTTGGACGAAGGCAGCTTCTTCGGCGAAGGCTCGCTGGCTGGCCAGGGTATTCGGATGGGATCTGCTTCTACTATGTCAGAGTGCGTGATTCTCCGGATCGACAAGAAATCCATGATCCGGGCGCTTCACCGGGAGCGGTCGTTTTCAGACTTGTTTGTCTCTCATCTACTGGCCCGCAATATCCGCTTTGAAGAAGACCTGGTGGATCAACTCTTCAACTCCAGCGAAAAAAGGCTGGCCAGGATACTTCTGTTACTTGCGCATTTCGGCAAAGATGACAAACCTGAGGCTGTCATTCCTAAGATCAGCCAGGAGACGCTCGCTGAAATGGTCGGCACCACTCGGTCCCGCGTCAGCTTCTTCATGAACCGCTTCCGAAAGCTCGGATTCGTCGAATACGACGGCGGTGGAATGCAAGTCCACAGTTCTCTGCTCAACATAGTGCTTCACGATTGATATAGCTTGTGGCGTCAAAGTCGCTCTTTGAACTAAATGCTCTCCAGGGTCGCACCCGATATGTGCTTTGCGCAGCCTGGAAAGCCTCCAATCGCCGGCACCGTGTCCCTCAAAATAATTACGAATGTGAGCAATATTGAACAGATTTGTACCGGTCCACGCTTTATGGTTTCGAATAATCATAAATGCAGAGTCCCTGGTAGTCGGCCACCACAGAACGACGATACTTCCCCCATTCCCACTTCCAGGGATTCTGCCACCAACACTTGGGGCCTCCAGCAGGGAGGGGCGACAATGCAATCACCTTACGGCATGGAACTGGTAGAGAACTGTCTCACCTGCAGACTTTGCAGTGAGGGCTTCTTCTGTCAACTGCCTGCACCGGAAATGGAAGCCTTTCAAAAGATAAAGTTCACCCTCGCGTATCCGGCAGGCGCGATTCTATTTGTTGAAGGTCAGACATGCCGCGGTATTTACATTCTGTGCCGGGGCCGCGTGAAATTGTCGGCAACCTCGAGCCAGGGTCAGACCCTCATCTTCAAAATTGCCAAGTCGGGCGAGGTATTAGGGTTGAACGCAACCGTCTCCGGAACCCCGCACATCACGACAGCGGAAACCGGACAGGCATGCCAACTTAACTTCGTAAAACAAGGGGATTTCCTTCAGTTCCTTGCTGAGCACCCAGGCGCCTGCATGCACGCAGCCATCCATCTAAGCCGCGAGGGCCAGCAGGCGTACCAACAACTCCGCTCTTTCGTGATGCGCTCCGCCCCGGAACGAATCGCCCGCCTGATGCTGGATTGGTCGCTCGGCGGAGTGGGGATGGACGCCGCTCACGGAATCAAGGTGGCGCTGACCCACGATGAAATCGGACAGATCATCGGCATGTCGCGCGAAACAGTCACGCGCACTCTTGCTGACTTTCGCAAACAGCACATCGCCGTGCTGCATGGTTCTACCTTGCTGATTCAAGATATGCCCGCGCTTCAGCAGTTGGCTAACTAGATCGATAACTCAGCCGCAATCTGAAATTCAGCACGAACATCCAGCCCGATTAACCTGCTTCGCCGGTGGAGCGCGCAAGCCTCAGTCGGTCTGACTACTGCGTCTTCTTCAAGACCGCGCTGGCGAACTCGTCGGCGCCGATGGTTAATTCCAGCTTTTGAAGGTCGAGGAATCGGTCGGCGCCGACGTCGGGATCTCGAACCACGTACTCGCGCGAATAGCGCAGCGTGGAGCCATTCGCCTCAATCTTGCTCTTGTAACTTGCAAAGCCGACGTCGATCTGCTTTGACTCGGGAAGATCATCGACTGCGTATCCGGGCGGAAGCTGAATTTCGTAGCTGTCTTTTTCCGTGGTCGTGTACGGGAACTGAATCGGCAATTTGCGTTTTGACCAGTTAATCTCAACCTCCTTCTCTCCCAGCACGCGCGTGCGCACCAACACCAGCGCTCCCGACTTTTGGGCGTAGCCCAGCGCCGTGAGCTGGTAGGAGAGGGTCAGGTCCTTGTCGTGAGCGGTCAGGTCCTGCACTGTGAATTGTTGCACCGTGACGTTCTTGAGCGTCGCGCTCAGGCGATGGTCTAGCTCCTTTGCCCGCTCGCTCTCGTTTTGTCTGGCGAGCCGGGTGCGCCAACCAGCAGCGTGGGCTCCGGTAAGGCGTTCCGTAACCGTACCCGTGAGCGAGCCGTCGGCCTGCAGGGCGAACTTGCCTTCGCGATCAACCCGGTTCGTATCTGGCGCAAGCACCGGCAGCTTGATCAGCTCGCCGCCCGACTTCGTCACCAGCAGACCATAGCTGCCCTGTAACGCCGAGCTTAGGCCACCGACCGCCGTGTACTCGTCCGTGGGATCGAAGATCAGGTAGCGCTCACCAGAAGCGGTCGTGCTGACGCTGCGATAGGCATCTGGTGGCGTGTCCTTGGGCAGCGGGATAGCCAGGATCGCGTGATTGAAGAGCGTTGACGGAACGTCGGGCTTGACCACGCCTCGCTCGCTGTCGACCAGCAGGTACTCGGAATCGATCCCTGCCTCCTTCAGCATGCTGCTGAGCAGTGTCACTTTGTCTTTGCAATCGCCGTAACGCGATCGAAAAATATCCGGGGCGGGGTGTGGCTGAAATCCGCCAACCCCGATCTCGATCGCGACGTACCGGACGTCCGATTGCAGAAACGCAGTCAACGCGCGGACCTTCGCGTCAAACGTGGTGGCGCCGGCGGTGAGCTGTTGGACTCGAGCTGATATTTCCGGCGACGGATTGCGCCGGCCATCGACGAGCTTGTAGTACCAGTCGCCAATCGCCTTCCACGATCCCAGGTTCGATGCCGCGGCAGGTTCATAGAACGCCAGTTCCAGGCGCCCTTCCAGGGCCGCTGAATTAGGCCGCAGACGCTCTTCCGGAATTCCCGCTAGATTCTGGCAGATCCATTGCCAACGGTTCGGCCCAAGTTGGGTGGCTGCTTGCGCGGCCTGATTGGCCCAACTCGCCTTGTTCTCCCACGAAGCGGGCAATTGCAGCGTCAAGCGCGCCTCGTCCACCGGAATATCTTCCTGCACGAACCAGTGCCACTGGTCCATCCACAGGTGCCTGCGGATGGTGTACTCCCATCCAATCACACTGCCCGGATTGCCTGCCGGAGCCTCCACCGCCCGGTAACGAATGTCCGTGTACAGGGCTTCCTGGTAGGGGCTCACCTCCAGGAATTCCTTGTCCTTAACTTCGTACTGAACGCCGGAGCCGTCGATCGTCCAAGCATGAATCGCCTGTACTTTATCGCCGGGGCCCACATTGACGTACAGTTTGGCTTGATCGTGTCCCTGCGGGCGCAGGATTCGCACGATCCGCCGATGGGTCTCTTCCGCCTGGCCCGGGCCCGTCACGTTCAGCGTTAGATCGTCGAGCAGGACGACGGCGTTGGTTTCCGGCGCGTACTTTCCCGGCGCTTTCGATGCGGCTTGATGTAGCCAGTCCGGCGCGCTGGGAGAGCCCCCCAGCAGTGGCGACGAGCCGGCAATCGCCACGACCACTAGCAAGGCAAAGCTAGTTCTGCGCGACATGGGCCACCTGCTTCAGAAGCACCTGCTCGTCATCCCCTTCCTTCACCTTGTCGAAGAAGGCTTTCAGATCCTTGTATTCGTCAGGGGGGAAAACAAAGGCCCCGATCGCAAGGTCGCGTGTCATGTCGATCTCGTTCTTGTCCTGCTTGCGGCCGGCCCGATAGATCGCGTATTGCAGTTTGACTTCCTGATTGGCCGGCAAGCTTTCGACCTGCAAGTTGTCCGGCAACTTGATGTGCACGTCGTCGATCTCGCGGCTGGGAAACTCGAAGTAGATCGGTTGCTTGCGATCAGGATGGGCGAACATCGGAGGACGGCTGAACTGAAATATGTTGGTCGGCAACAGTACACGCTTTCCGCCCGACATCAGCATCGGCGAAGAAATCTTAAACTCCGCCACCAGCGGAGTCTCGACCGCGTCCCATTCTGGCGGTTTGCTGATGGTGACCTGAGCATTCGACAGGAAGCCAGCTTTTCACCTCGTCTTCCAGGATCTTGGTGCGGCCAACATCATCTGTTCTGGAGCCCTCGAGCCTGCGGATCAACGCCTCTTGCCCGAAGTAGCCAATCGCCAGCGTTCCTTCGACTACTCCCTGATCGTTCAACTGCAATCGGGCGACCCGCTTGGTAACGGCTTTTACATACTCAGGCGGCGGGGTGCGCGCGAGTTCCGCACCTCCACCCGGCAATTGTCTGAGGCCCTGGGTTCCCGTGTACTTCCAGTCCATGATGCCGTAGGGACAGAACTTGGTGCCGGGATCGAGAAACACATCTTTTCCATCGAGTTGCACGATGGCCACATAGGCGTTCAATTGATCGAGGCCGAGGTGTGTCTTCAAAAATACATCCTCGCTGCGGTCGCTGACATACATCGCGTACGCAGGAATTCCTGCTGCCCTCACCATGGCGATGAACAACAAGGTAATTTCCTGTCGGTCTCCCGACCGCAGCCGCAGGACATCTTCGACACCACGGTTGTCTTTTACCCCAAGTACCCTCTCCTCCTGCTGGGTGCGCTGTGGCTTGTAGGTGAGATTGTCGATCCCTCCCACGTAGGTGTAGATCTTCTTCACTTTTTGCTCTGGGGTATCGCTCGCTGACACAATTCCCGCGACAGTCTCCGAGATGCCATGTTTCTTGCCAAGGAACTTCTCAGTATCGGAGCTCCAGTACTTACCTTCTTCTCTCCAGAACTGATCGGCATCATTTACTCGCCGGTAGTAAAAGCGGACGTAGTACTTGTACTCTTGCGGCGGCGGCATGTGCTCTTCTTCGACAAACGCCGGCACGTTGGCAAGGTCAAGCTCATAGGTATCCCGCACGCTCTTAATCTCGCTGCCTCTGGGCAACATCGAGTTGTAGGCCAGTCCCTTGCCCACTTCACCGTGGGCCATCTGTATATTTCCGCTGTAGGGGACAAACCTGAAGTGCTCTTTGCGCTGGAACAAATCGCTTTGCACCGTCCATCGAGTTGGCCAAAGAGTGTTGTTTTCGGTGCGCAATGTGTACTTATATTCCAGAATGCTCCCTAATTGGACGTCGGGTAGCGTGAAAGCTTTCACGCGTATCTTTAGGTTCTTGCTTTTGACAACTACCTTGTCAAAGGGCTTTCCCTGGAACTCGACGATGCTTCCATCCGGGTGAATGGTTCTGCCGTGAATATCGGAGATGTTGATTTCGTCCTTGTAGTAAGGAATCTGCACATCGGCGTACTTACGTCCCGCGTCCGAGAGCACTTTGATTCGCATGTACATCGAGTGAGAGCCCTGCTGATCGTTGTCGATCTCTTCATGGAAAAGCACAAAGGCAGGCGCGCCTGGTTGCTCCGGCAAATCCTTCATCTGGAGCTCAGCTGGATCAACGGGAGCCCAATCCGTTCCAGCGCGCAGATGCAAGGGAAACGCAAAAGACGCTGCAAGCACCAGCAGACAAAAACGAATGGCACGAAGGGGGGTGGTCACCGGGCCTCCTAAAAATGGCGACACATGGCGCTTTATAGCCCAGAAGAGTTGCCTATAGCAAGGAATTTAGTCGGAATATTTACCTTGGCTCGCAAAATCACTACGCTGAGTTCCGTTATGGGATTTCAGGTGTCCTAGTTTGTCTGGTCCGGATCCAATACCCGCGATCGCGGTGGCAACGTGAACCTACTTAAAGTCGCAGTCTGGACGAACCTGCCGTTCGTCGGGTTACATTGTGGTCTTTGACTCTGCGTGATGAACAAGAGTTCGTAGAAACGAACGAGTTGAATGGGAATAAGTCAGTGCACTCCCTTGGAACAGCCGGGTGCCCCACACAAGCCGCCTTTGCTTGTGTGGGTCTTTGTGTGGTGCCCCAAGTTCGCGCCGCATTGTTCGGCGCTACCTGTCTTCAAATCCCAGTCCTTAAGCCGCAGGAGGTGATTTAAAGTCCGTAGGCTGGTACCTTTGAATAAAAGAGGCCAACCCTTGAATCAAGCAGCCATCCGTGCATTATTGTTCCTGTTGGCGCTCCATCCGTTCGTGAGCGCCCAGGAAGACAACCATTCTGTAGTGTTTGGGGACCTGCAGATCAAAGCCACTGCGGTAAAGGTCGCATCCGGGGACGAGTTGAAACAGTACTCGCTCCACCCTCAGGCGGGGAACAAGATCGTCCTGGTCGCCATGGAATATAAGGATGTCTCGACCTTTCCCAGTTGTTCCCGTAACGACATCTGGCTTGTCGTCGAGCAGGGCTTTCGTTATCGCGCGACCCGCTCCGGCACAATCAAGCCGCCTAGCGAGGACCTGAAGCCCGCCGAAGTGTCGACCGGCAGCCTGGCGTTTGAGGTAAAGGAAGGCACCACGCCCGCTTCCCTGACAATGGTTCGCAATCGCTTCGGCGAGGCTTACTGCACGGGGTCGCAGCACCGGGAGAAAGTTTCCAGTAGCCCGGCGTCCGCGTCGCTCTCGCTCGCTGGTCTTCCGTTCAATCCCGAATAAACTGCCCACCGGCCGCCTCGGGTTTGCGCCAATCTCACACTTAATCACCACCACGGCGACACTGAGTTCACGGAGGCGCTGAAAGAAATAAAAACTCGGTGTCCTCCGTGCCTCCGTGGTGAATATTTCGAACGGACACAGGAATTTCTAATTTGCTCTAGTCGATCGTCAGGCGACTTCCTACTGTCGGACTTGCTGCTGCAACTGCAACAGCATCGCCTTTCGCGCTGGGATCGTCCGGAGTCAACTGCACTAACTGTTGGGCGTAAGTGATTGCCGCCGCGATGTTCCCCTTATCGCGCTCAAAGGCAATCAAGGCATCCAGCACCTGCAGGTCCGCCGGTCGTTTTTGGTGCGCTTGCTCCAATACGCTGATCGCACCGTCCGCATGTCCAGCGGAGTTGAGGGCCACTGCATACACGTAACTGTAGCGCGTGTTGTTGGGCTGCAGGCTGGCAGCTTTGGCCAACAGCGTCAGTGCATCCGGATATTGTTTCTGCCTGACCTTGAGCAGGCCCAGGGCAAAGATGGGTTCTGCCGCATTTGGCTCGACGGCGATGGCTTTCTCCAGCCACTTCTGCCCTTCATCATCACGATGCTGCGCGCGATACAGATCGGCGAGGTTGACCATCGCAGGCACGAACTTGGGATCGAGCCGCAACGCGGTCTGCAGTTCGGCTTCGGCTTCACTCGGGCGGCCCATCTGCGCGTATAGCAACGCCAGATTCATGTGGCTCTCAGGACGTTCAGCCGACGCCATTTCGCTGGCAATCAACTCCGTAATCGCTCGTTCCAGCGCCGATTTCTGCGCGTCCTGCAACTGGTCCGAAGGAGTTCCAGCCAGCAGCCGCGCCGCCTCGATGCGGACGTAGCGAACCGGATCCGTCAGCAGTGGCCCCGCAAGTTGCACCCGCTCCTTCGGCGACAGCGGTTCCAGCGACCGCACCGCCTGGCTGCGCACTAGTGCGTCGTTGTCCGCGAGCGCGCTTTGCACCGCGGGCAGCGCCGCCGGAGTGAGATACGCAGGCAGCAAACTCAATGCGGTGGCGCGAGCAATGCCGGGCTTGGCCGAGTCCGTGATCAAGGCGGTCAACGCTTTTTCCGCATTCGGCAATCCGCGCCGCCCAGCGTCAATCGCTGCAACAAAATGTTGCTTCCTGCCGGCGGTTCGGTCCATACCACCTCGCCACGGTGTCGACAGCCCACGAGTCGGACTTGTCTTTGTGGCACTGGTTGCAGGCGTTCGGGGTTCCGTAAGCCACCGAAAAATCGGGCCGCGGCACGCGGAAGCTGTGGTCGCGCCTGACGTCAATTACCATGTAGGTCTTCGTTGTCATATGGCAGTTGACGCACAGCGCCCCCGCGCTCTCCGCCTTGTGGTGATGGTGCTGTTCGCTGCCGAACTTCTGCAATGAATGGCACTTGCCGCAGACCGCGTTCAGGCTCACCTGCGGGAGCTTCGAGGTATGTGCGTCATGGCAGTCAGAGCACGTCACTCCCTCGTGATACATCTTGCTCTGAACAAACGAGCCCCACTCGTAGTCTTCTTCGAGTATCTGGCCGTCCGGGTAATACACGCCTTCCTCCAGCAAGCTCGGCACATACCCATCGAGGAACGGCTGTCCCGGCTGATAATCGCTGGTGATGGGATGCCGCCGTGAATGGCAGGGAGCGCAGGCGTTGATCTCGTTGCGCGAACGGGCCTGTCCTTTCCAGTGCATGGTTCCGGTGTCAGGTTCCGAGCTGGCCCATGATCCGCTGGCCGGCTTCAGGTCGACAACCAAGCCGTTCGATCCATCGCCCGGTTTGTACGATCCTTTCTTGTGGGTTTGCGCCCACGTCACGTGATTCGATCCCGGACCGTGGCACGTTTCGCAGGAGACATCGATCTCCGACCACTTCGTATCGTAGCTGTCCTTGGCGAGGTCGTAGTTTTTGCGCAAATTGGTAGAGTGGCAATCGGCGCACATGTAATTCCACGTCTGGTTGCGTCCCGTCCAATGCAGCGGATCCGTAGGTCCCATCTTCTGGCCGGGATAAAGGTGAAACCAGCGTTGGCCATCGTGATCTTTGCTTCGTGAATCCCACGCCACCACGAAACTCTGCATTCGACCGCCAGGAAATGGAACCAGATACTGCTGCAGAGGAGAGACACCGAACGTGTACGGCAGTTCGTAATCTTGCAGCTTGCCATCGGGGCCATCGGTGCGGACGTAGAACTTTCCATCTTTCTTGAAGAAACTGGAAGTCACACCGTCTTTCGCGAATCGCGCCTCGTTGAAATTTCCCAGCACGGTGGAATCGTTCGCCACCTGCATCGCCTGCGCATGGTGTGACGTTAGCCATGCCTTCACTTGTTCGGCATGACACTGGGCGCAACGCTGCTGGCCGACATAGGCAACGGAAGTCGCCGACGCGTCCGCCTTGGCCTCCTGGCCATGCACCCTGGTTGACCAGCGCCACGCCACAACGGCGCAGACTGCGAGAATGATGGCGGCCACCGCGATGAGGCCTATCGAAACAGGCTTTTTGGGATTGTTCTTCGCACGCATGGAGTAGTTGCTCAATTATCAATTGCGCAGAGAACAGTGTATAGGGCACTGGCTCATAGTTTGGGCAGTCCAACCGCGCGCGAGTTCCTTTTCCTGGACTTCCCGCTGGCAGCCAGTCGCATCGCCTGTGTCCACCAACTCCGCTGGTTTATTTGCCGGGCCTTTCTAGTAATGTGGCGTATAATAAGAACATCTCTCCAGAAGAAGACCACTTCGCTTTTTCCTCAGGCAAAGTAGAAGGCGAAACTTTCAGCGCTCCACACCAATGCTCTCCTGACAGCCTGCCGAGTTTGCAGCCGGAACGGCAGATTTTTTGTCAGCCACCCACTCGTCGCACGAGGTTACCCCTCATGAACCAGAGTCGACAGCAGCCTGAAACAAAAGTACCGGGGACCAAGCTCAGCATTCTCCTGATCGACGCCAACTCGGAGCGACGCGCTTTGCGCAAGAAGATCATGGCGACTCACGGCGTCGAGGTCATCGGAGCCGGTGATCTGACCGAGGCCAGTTCCATCTGGCAGCGTGACCGTTATGACATGGTGCTCATCGACATTCGCGCCGATCGCCGTGGATGCCTGGCCTTTCGTGATGAGATCAAGAAAGATAGCGCGGGCCAAATCGTCGCCTTCCTGGTCGGCAAACCAAATTTCGTTGACTTAGAGCCTATGCTGGGCTCCTACACCGCCGAAGAGCATGGCGTGCAATGGGGAGACGCGATGCGCAAGGCGGTACGCGACAGCTGCGACCTGTTGCTACAGCGCAATAGTCTGGTCGAAGCCACCTGGCGGATCGCGGCGGGAAGAAAGATGAACGGCACTCCACACAACGTCTCGGAGTCCCACGTCCCGGCGATCAGTCCACTCGATTTCATTCCTGATTCGGTCGACGCGTAGGGACATCCGCCTATTGCACGACGCCCGGTTCGATCGGAAGACTGAACTTAGCTTTCGGCGGGAGATCTCCTGCCACTCACGCACACGAGGAACATCGAGAACCCAATGACAAAAATAGCGATACCTGTGTCACCCGCGAAGTCCGCCCCGTCGGTACAACTCGATCACATTCTGACCAGCGCGGTTTTTCTCAACTGGGAAGCGCTGACTGCCTCATCGACCAGCGGCCAGGTCAGAATCGAATACCACATCGGTGCAGATGGCTCCGTGGAATACCTGACCATGTGGGGTTCTGCCCGTGAATACTGGAGCCTGATTTGCAACTACTCGGTCAATCCGGGCTGGTCTGACGGACCATCGTTCTCCAACGGCTATCACTCGCGCACACTGGGTCGCCTGCTGCAATCCATCATGATGAACCAGAATCTGTTTTTTCACGACTGTAAGCCCAAAACCAATGGAACACTCCAGATTGGAGCTCCGTCCCTTCAGGACACCGACAACGCCCGGCTGCAGGTAAACGAAGCCTTCCAGCTTCCCTCGTGACAGTATTGTTTCGCGAACGAAGATCTTCGGAGCAGCCGCTTCGTGAAGTCCGGCTCAGTTCTTACCTGAAGCTGTCAGCACATCATCACGAGTAAACGCAGTGTGTTGCCCACAACCTTTGCTTGTCATCACTAGCGCAGCGGGGGATCTGCTCTTTCTTCCGTAGCGCGAAAGTCTGGGTGCCCCATCCAAGCGCAGCTTGGGTGGGATTCTTGCTCTTCGTTTCCACTGTCATCCTGAGCACAGGCGGACTTGCCGCCGGAGTCGAAGGACCCCTTTGCGCGCGATCAACTTGCCGATGTCCAGCAGAGACGCCCCCCAACACTTCCATCCACGCCCTCATCCGAGCGCAGCTTGGGTAGGATTCTTGTTCTTCGTTTCCGCAGGCGGGTCTTGCCGCCGGGTTCGAAGGACCTGCTGTCGCCCGGTGGAAGCACCGGCCTTTAGGCCGGTGAATACAGCCACCCACAACCGGGGCTTTAGCCTTGGCCTCGTGGGAACGCGGGTGCCCCACTCAAGCAGCCTTTGCTTGAGTGGGTCCTTTGACTTTAACTGACCACTGACCACTAGCCACTGACCACTGCCTTCAAATCCCCCACCAGCCTCACCAACCCCGCCTGATACGAATCATGCTCCTTCCACCTGCTGAAGTCGGGAATGAAATACTCCCTCACCTCGCGCGCCGAGTCTTTCCCCGTATCGCCGCCGATGCACTCCCAATCGCGCAGCACCTCAAACGCCGCCAGCCGGACAGGGAACAGCACCCGCTTACCTTCCTTCACCTCGCGCTTGTGTGCCTTGGCCAGCTCGGTCTTCACCCACTCGCTCGACATGCTGTGCTTCGAGAGGATCAGCAGCAGCCGGTCATGCAACCGAATCGCCTCGTCGATCTGCTCGTGAATCTTCCGCCCGCCATGTATGTCGTGCGGCGCAAACCAGCAACGGCGGGTGGCCCACCGTGCGCTTCTGCGTTTCGTGAAAAATCTTGAGGTGGGTGCCCCATCCGGCCTGATCTTGGCCGGGTGGGTCTTTTGACTCTTACTAACAACTGGCCACTGACAACTGACCACTAATCCCAGCCCAAACCCACGACAACCCAGTCCCGCCTCGCGGGACGACAGAGCTTAGCCCAGCCCGCCGCGGCGGGCTGGGTAGGCATCCCCACGGAATCCCGAGTCCCGTAGGGACGACAGGCCTTTTCATCCCCAAACGAATCGCTCATCGTAGGGTATTCCTGATTTTTTCAGCAGCGCAAGAAACTCCTGCTCGAAGCTCCATTTCTTGTGATGCTCCGCCTGGCCGTCGATGTAGTCAATGACTCTCTTCCGCTGCGATTGGCTCACGCTGAATGCGCCATACCCTTCCTGCCACGCGAACCTCGAGCCCACTTCATTCAACCATCTCGAAGTATTCCCCTTGATTTCTTGCACGGCCTTCGCCAACGTCACCGTCGGCGGCAACGAGATCAGCAAGTGAAGATGGTTAGCCGTTCCCCCGGCGGCCAGCAACAACAGGTTCTTCTGGCGTGCAATTCCGCCAACATATTGCCAGAGCCGTTGGGGATCGGGGATCGAATTGATCCGTCCCTTGGTGCTGAAGTCTCTGTCGTCCCTACGGGACTCGGAATCGATTGGGGACGCGTACCCAGCCCGCCGCGGCGGGCTGGGCTAAGCTCTTCTGTCCCTCACGGGACAGGGGTCTCAGCATGAGATGAGTTGCTTCCCTCCCGCTGCCGCCTGTCCGTGGCGGTTCCTTCTCTCCGCACTG
>CAVZYS010000006.1:0-30055 GCA_963779555.1 uncultured Acidobacteriaceae bacterium | reverse complement strand
GGCGGCCTTGCCCGTCGCGCTCTGTGGTAAGGCGTTTCTCTGTGCCTCAGGATTTCTGCGCACGGATTTCGTCCAGCAGCGCAGGCGCCTTCTCCCGTCGCAACCCATGACGCGCAGCGTGGTTCATGTTTTTCTCGCGCGCTTCGGCATCGATGGCAAACAGGTCATTCATCAACTTCACGATGCCGTTGCCGCCAGGTCCTTCGGGTTCAGCTTGACCGCGTCGATGAACTTCCTCCGCGCATGGGCCCCCAGCACCCAGCATGGACGATCTTCGGCTTGCCGACGTGCTCGTAAGCGGCGTAGCCATCGGTCTGCAAGATGCCTTCGAATAGTTGAAGAAACTGCTTGGGCCCTTCGCGTCCGCGCCCCAGCCGGAAGTCGAAGACGACGTCACCGCCCGGAGTTCCGTACTGCCAGAGATAGGCTTGATGATTCTGGCCGCGGCCATCGTTCGGGCTGTATATCGGCAAGTCTCCCGAACGCGAGGCCGATATCACGGGGTATCGTCTACCTCAAGGTTCTTCAGTCGCGGACTACCGTGCGAAGGTCAAGCAGTTCCGCGATCGTGGCCAGGCTATCGCCGTGCATCCGCCTGAGGAGCGCGTGTCGCGCGAAGAAATGCGTACGCCGGGGAAGCAGCCGCGCATTCTGCTGACCAACGTCAAGCAGTTAGAACTACTGCTCACGCGCCACAATGATGTCGAACTATTTGCTGGCGCCACGCTTGGTTACCTGGTTGTGGATGAAGCCCATACCTTCAGTGGCGCAAACGGTGGGGAAACGGTGTGCCTCATTCGACGGCTTCGCACTTATTGCAGGAGAACCGCCGAGCAAACCGTCTGCGTCGCTACCTCGGCAACATTGGCCGACCCAAGCAGCGGTACGAGCGCAGGCAAGAACTTTGCGCGACGATTCTTCGGTGTTCCGGAGAGCCAAGTGGAGGTTGTGCTTGAGGAATATGAGCCGGACATTTGGGCTGAGTCACGAATCACTACTCCAGTTCTCTCCGGCGAGCCAAAGACCCACCTCCAAGCAATTCCCGATGCAGTCGGAGAAGTCGAATCTGATCCCACCGTTTCTCTGGCCCTTCTCAAAGCTACGGTTCAAACCATTACCGGCAAGCCACTGGACACCTCTCACTGGCGAGAGAGTCTTTACGATCAGATGGCCGAAAACGAGGTCGTGTTCCAGATTGCAGAAGTGCTAACTAAGCCACGCCCGTTGCGCACGCTTCTTGAAGATCTGGAAAAAAGAGTCGGCCGGCCGGTTCCAGAGGAGGAGGTTCTGCTGTGGTTAGCTCTGGGGGCAGCCTCAAGCAAGTTCGGCAGAGCTCTACTCCGACCCGTCGTTCATGGCTTCATGAGGGGAGTTCTGGGTGGCGTTGTCGTCTTCCCATTATCCTCGACTGGTCCGCAGCTTTGGCTAGCGGCGGAAGATGTTCCGCCTTCGGGCCAAGAGAGGCTGTTTTCTCTCCAGATCATGACGTGCAACACGTGCGGCCAGCACTACTTTGTTCATCACGTGGCCGGATTCGATTTCACGAGCCAAGCTCCGGGTGGCGGCGACCTGAAATCGGTGCAGGGCCAGATGCGTCATATCGATCCCGAGCTGGCGATGCTCGTGTATGCCCAAGTCGCTCCCGCTTCGCAAAGGAAGGCTGTCACACAAGATGATGGACATGCTGGAGAGCCGCAGAATGCCCGTAAACGTGCAATGAGCTGGACACTTGCCGGTCAATTGGAACGTCAATGGAACGTAGGACAGATTGGATCGTTCGCAAGTCGTTGAAAAAGATGGTGGACCTGAGCGGGATCGAACCGCTGGCCTCCTCGTTGCGAACGAGGCGCTCTCCCAGCTGAGCTACAGGCCCATCTTTGGCTGGATGCGAGGTGTCGCCCAACCACACAGGGCAACGATGACCTCACATGATTCATTATACAAACAATCGCGGCCGCATGATCATCTAGCAATTACGCTGGGCGCCCGTACTCATCTAAGGCTTGGCCGAGGCGCTCCAGGCCCAAGCGCGTCATTTCAGGATCGCCGCCGATGCCGATGCGGAAGTGCTGCGGCATGTCGAAGTAGCTGCCGGGAACAACACTGGTTTCGTACTTGTCGCGCAGCAGGCGCACGAAGGCTTCGACATCTCCCGAGCGTAGCTTCGGAAAAATGATGGTTCCCTGCTCCGGACGATAGAAGTCGAGATCATTTCGCGAGTCCAGAAGGGCGTTTAACGATCGGCGATTTTCCTCCAGCAGCAGTTTCGCGCGTGCCGCGACCTTGTCCAAATGATCAAGTGCAATCACGCTCAGCAACTCGGCAGGGTGCGCGGGGCTCGCAGCGTAAAGATCATTGATGCGCCACATTCGGTGCACCAGTTCCTGGTCGGCCAGGACCCATCCGCATCGCAATCCGCTCAATCCGAACGCCTTGGTCAGGCTGCTCGTAACCAGGAATTGATCGCCGAAGTGAAATGCCGGACGTGGCCGGGCCTCGTAAAACCCCTCCAGGTAGACTTCATCGACGAGTACGCGGGCTCCTCGAGCTTTGGCAACTTCTCCCACCGCGCGCACGGTGGCTTCGTCGGTGTAAGCGCCGGTTGGATTGTGGAGGTTCGTCAGAATGATCAGTTTCGTGGCCGGCGTAATGCGCCGCTCTATTTCGGCGGGGTCAATGCGGAAATCATCCTCAAAGCGGCGCTCGAAGCGGCGGATCTTCGCCCCGAGGTAAATTGCCGTCGACTCCAGCAGTTCATACGTTGGATGCTCAATGAGGACCTCGTCGCCCGGGTCAAAGGTCGCTGCCATTGCCATGTGGTTGGCGAACGACGTTCCCGCCGCCGCAAACACGCACTCCGGCGAAACCCCGTTGTATTGCGCCAGACGCTCTTGTAGCGGAGCGTAGCCGTAGACCGTTGGTCCGTTGATCTCCAAATCTTCGATGCGCACGGGCAACTCGGCCAGTGGATAGCTCAGGATTCCGCTGGTAGCCAGGTTGTACTTCGCGCCGGAGCACAGCTTGGCAAATTCCATGTAAGGCGAGCGCATGTGGGTGCGTGGAGACATTCGTGATCCCTTTTGGTGCGCTGACTAAAGTCCGCGCTAGAAGAAAATAATCGACTTGAATGCTGGCCTAAAGACCAGCACTACCCGAGCGTCGCGCCCAGAAGGCGTACACCGGCACTCCGAGCGCAAGAATTGCCATTCCCAACAGCGTGTTTGCGGGATATTTGTAAATTGTGTTGGCCACCACCAACCAGCATATGGCGACGAAGAGTCCCGTTGTATACGGGTGACCGGGTACTCGATAACTGCCAATTGCTGTGTCGGGTGACGACGTCGATTTCTCTTCCCGGCTGCGGAAGACGAACAGGCTCGCACCTGTCAGCCCGAAAAATATGAAGTCCATAGAAACAACATAATTCAGAATCTTTTCGTAGCTGCCCGACAAGGCGATGACCAGCGTCAATACACTCTGCATCACGATAGCAAGCACGGGCACATGGGATTTCTTGTTAATCCGTGCCACAGCCTGGAAGAACAATCCGTCGCGCGCCATGGCGAAATAGACGCGGGGCGCGGTGAGGACCGACTGGCTCAGGAAGCCGAGGGTCGAGATCGCGATTCCCAAGGCGATGAGGCGAGCGCCAGCGTTCCCCATGGCCATGTGCATCACCGCAGATGCTGGAACCGTGCTTGCCGCCAATCCCTCTGCGCCCAGCGCGCGGACGCAAACGAAGTTCACCCCGAGGTACAGCACGATCACGCCGGTCACGCCCATCACCAACGCACGCGAGAGATTGCGCCGTGGATCTTTGATCTCGGTTGCGATGAAGTTGGCGGTCTGCCAGCCTCCGAAGGCAAACAATACCGGCACCATCGCCGCTCCGATTGCGGTAACAAGATCAATCGACGGTTCGCGATCCAGCACAGGATGCAGCAAAGGATAGGGCGAACGGATGAGAAACAGTCCCGCCAACACGAGGGTGGCGATTGCCCCGATCTTCAGCAGCATCAGGATGCTCTGCACGCGACTGCCGGCCCGCACTCCGAGGCAGTTGATAATCGTCAGCAGCACGATTGTCATCACTGCGACAAAGCGTTCCGACACCGGCCAGCCTGTCAGTTCCAAAAGGTAGCGTGCAAACGTGACGGTCACCGCTGCCATTCCTCCGGTCTGGATCACCAGCAGCAGCACCCAGCCATACAGAAATCCCGCGATAGGATGAAAGGCCTCGCGAAGGTAGGCGTACTGGCCGCCGACGTCAGGCATTCGCGCCGCCAGTTCAGCGTAGACGAACGCTCCCAGCATGGCGACGACTCCACCCGCCACCCACACACCGAGGATCAGCATGGGCGTGTGTACCTGGCGTGCGACGACGTATGGGTTAATGAAGATGCCCGCGCCAACGATTCCGCCCATTACGATCATGGTGGCGTCGAACAAGCCGATCTGGCGCAGCAGTTGGGCAGGAGCCGCTGTCGTCGATGCTGTGCTTGCGGTAGCGTCGGGCGTCATCAGTTGAACCGACTGTGGGAATGTAACACGTGGAGAGAACGACTCTGATTATCCACGCGTCAGCTGTCCGACGTCGCTGCGCGCCGCAGGCGGTCGAGGACACCTTCCCATCCTGCACCGGGCCCGGGCGTCTCGACCGCAATCCAGTCGTAGCCACGTGCATCGAGAGCGTGCAGTACCCCGTAGAGACGCGCGGCATATTGGGTAGCGTCGTTTGGCATTCGCACTACCTCCCGCACGGGAGCGACAGGCTGTTTCTCAATCTGCAAATACGCGCCATCACCTTGCGTCGGCAGGTGTCCGTCATGCACGAGGTATAGCGGCGTACGTGGGCTGTAGTGGCGGGGATGCATTCCGGGAGAGGGATGCGCTCCCGTCGGATTTTGTTCTGCTTGGGCGATAAGGCCGATCAACTCTTCGATTTGCCTTCGCGAAATAGCTCCCGGCCGAAGCAAGATGGGCACCTCGCCAGCAAGTGACAACACAGTGGACTCGATCCCCACCTGGCATGGGCCGCCATCGAGAATGTAGTCCACGCGGTCTCCGAGTCCCTGACGCACATGCTCAGCGGTGCTGGGAGATAGCTGAGTAAAGCGATTTGCACTGGGCGCTGCTATGGGAACCTGAGCGGCCTCGATCAGCGCCAAAGCAACCGGATGCTCCGGCATGCGCACTCCCACGGTTGGCAGACCAGCTGTCACGATGTCGGGAACTTCGAGTGTTTTGGGAACAACCAGCGTCAATGGTCCCGGCCAGAACCGCTCAGCGAGGACGTGCGCTTTGTCCGGCCATGAGGAAGCTAATCGGCCGATCATCTCCGGATTACTGACATGCACGATGATGGGGCTGGAGCTCGGGCGGCCTTTGACTTCAAAAATCCGCGCTACTGCTTTGGCATCGAGGGAGTTTGCGCCCAATCCGTAAACCGTTTCGGTCGGAAACGCGACCAGCTTTCCGTTTCGAAGGAGTTTGGCGGCCCTACTAATCTCGTCCTCGGACACTCCGAATTGTTTTGTGGTACTCAATCGAGCTAAAGAACCTTCATTCCTATTTCTGGCCTCGTCCATGCGAAGGGTCAGCCGAATCGGCCGAATCGACGTCGATGTGCAAGCCGGAATTCGGTGCAACACCCGGCGGATAACAATTGTTGTCCGCCGCATAGGTTTGCCGGCAAGCGGCGGTCATTTCAGGACGTCGCGGCGATTGCGCATACTGCCATATTTCGGCAAACGAAACTCCACTCTTCGCGGGAGCAGGCGATGCAGTAGGAAACACGCAACCCGGCGCCGGGCCGCATTGATCATTGCTGACGAAGAAATGAATATCCCGACCGCCAGCGTGTTCGCGGATGTCGTTGGCGGTGACCACTGACACCTTGGTCGACTCGCGAAAGGCTATCCCGGAGCAGTACACGCCCACGCCATAGCCGCCCTTCACAACGCCGTCGATCCAGGCATGAATATAGGCGCGTTGCTCGGGAAGCATGCGGCCTCCCTGCTCCTGATCGAGAAAAATGATTGCGCGCTTCGGGAACCCTTCCGACGCGGCAGCCCGAACTGCCGCGGCTGCGTCCCGGGAACCGACGCCAGCCGCATCGCCTGAGGCTTTCAGGTCTTTGTATTCACGTCCATTGAAGAGCAACAGGAAGCCATATCCCATCGCTTCCAAGCGACTGCGCCTCCCTGCCCACGTGTTTTGTTCCGCGCCAGGCGGGGTGTTCAGCCAGTATCCAGCGAACGCGAAGCTCTTGCGCAACACCTGCATGTTGGCGTCGCCGGGATAGTCATTGCGGTCCATGCCCAGGAACGTCGGGTGCTGCTGCGCAATCGCCTTCTGCGAAGCGGCCATTGGCCACAAGGAAGCGACGCACAATATCAGGACCCGGCCTCTGGCGAAATACCACACTCATCGAATATCGCACGTCCGCGGGCTCGGACGACAGGTTCGGCCTGCGATGTCCTAGTACGGCCCGATGATGCCGCCGATATTTCTCGACGCGGGCAATTTGATCGACGCTGCGAATTCCTCGACGCCCCAGTAGTTAGCGAATGTGTCGAGGTACTTGTAGCCGGAGCCGGTGTTAAACAGCACGACGCTGTCACTCTCTTTCAGGAATCCCTCTTCGAGGAGCTGTTGGTACGCGGCCAATGCGGCACCACCTTCGGGACAAGCAAAGATGCCTTCGGTGGCTGCCAGTTCCTTGACGCCTTGCATGATTGCATCGTCTGTCACCGCGACAGCCGTGCCTGCACTCTTGCGGATGATGTCGAGGATGATGAAGTCGCCGTAGGCTTTCGGAACCCGTAACCCCGCCGCCAACGTATGTGCGTCGACCCACATTTCTGAAGCCGCTTTTTCCTCATGTAAGGCTTTAATAATGGGTGCACACCCGCTGGCCTGAATGGAGATCATCTTTGGTCGCCTCCCGGCCTCTATCCAGCCCAGCGCCTCCATTTCTTCGAATGCTTTCCACATCCCGATGAGGCCGACACCGCCGCCCGTAGGATAGAGAATTGCGTCGGGCAGGCCCCAGCCCATTTGCTCGGCTACCTCGTACCCCATCGTCTTCTTGCCCTCGACGCGAAAGGGTTCCTTCAAGGTCGAAACGTCGAACCATCCTTCCGGATCTTTGCGCTCGGCCACCATCCGTCCACAATCGCTGATCAGGCCGTCAACCAGCGTGAGATGAGCGCCGCAGGCTTCGACTTCCAGCCGATTGGCGAGCGGGACATCCTTCGGCATGAAGACGTAGGCATCGATGCCGGCTGCCGCCGCGTATGCGGCCAGTGCTCCGCCGGCGTTTCCTGCTGAGGGAGCAGCGAGTTTCTTCAATCCATAATGGCGCGCCATGGTGAGCGCAGCGCTCATGCCTCGTGCTTTGAACGAACCGGTGGGATTCAGCCCCTCGTCCTTGATCAGCAGGTTACGGTACTTGCGGCTGGGGAGCATGGGAGTCATGCCCTCGCCCAAAGTCACGGGTTCGGCGTCTGGGAGAACGGCGGAGTAGCGCCACATGCTGGAAGGGCCGTCGCTGACTGACTGGCGTGACGCATGCTGACGAATCGCCGCCAAGTCGTAGCGGACATACAGTGGGCCGCCGTCTTTTGGACAGATATTGCGAGCGACGTCGGCAGACAGCTTTTCGCCGCATTTGCTGCATTCAAAATGAAGTATTTCGGCCATGATGATTTCTTCCGGAAACATGGCAGTGTAGCACCGGGCCTCGACGGTCGGGGATCTTTGGCAGCACCCGCGGCTGGTATAGACTTTTGCTTCGATGAGCGAGCCGTCCACTCCGCTGATGCGGCAATACGCCGCGATCAAGAAGGACCATCCCAACGCCCTGCTGTTCTTTCGCCTCGGTGACTTCTATGAGCTGTTCTTCGAGGATGCGCAGGTGGCCGCGCGCGAGTTGCAGATCACGCTGACTTCGCGCAACAAGGAGAAGGGCACGGCGATACCCATGTGCGGAGTCCCCTATCATGCGGCGGAAGGTTACATCGCCAAGTTGATCCGCAAGGGCTTCAAGGTCGCTATCTGCGAGCAGATGGAGGATCCTCGCCTTGCCAAGAAGCTGGTGAAACGCGAAGTGACTCGCGTAGTCACTCCGGGGACCGCGGCTGATGCGCAGCTTGGGGCCGAGGAAAACAATTTCCTGGCATGCGTCGCGGGAGCAAAAGATGTCATCGGCTTTGCTGCGCTCGATCTCTCGACGGGAGAATTTCGCGCGACGGAATTTCGCGGCAGTGACGCCGACCGCAGAATTCGCGAAGAGCTGCTCGTGCTGCGTCCGCGCGAAGTGCTGTTTGCCTCGTCGATGCCGCTGTTCGACCAACCGCGCCAGCAGTCTGCCGTTGCCACGCCTGCCGCCGCGCCCCGACTGGCCAGCCTGGAGAATGCGACCTGGGCCGAGACTCCGTTGGAAGATTGGGTGTTCGCGCCGGACTACGCGATTCCGCTGGTCGAAAATCACTTTGGTGTTCTTTCGCTCGAAGGCTTCGGTCTGGCTGACCGCTCGGCCGCGGCCATTGCCGCCGGAGCCATTCTCCACTACATTCGCTCGACCCAGCGTGGGTCACTCGATCACGTCGACCGCGTCGGCTACTACGAGCGGCAGGATTGCCTGGTTCTCGATGCGGTCACCGTCCGCAACCTCGAACTTCTCGAACCGCTGTTTTCCGGAGGCGGAGACGCCGTCACGCTCTTCCGCTCGCTCGATCGCACGGTGACGCCGATGGGCAAGCGGTTGCTCCGCGCCTGGATGCTTCGCCCCTCGATTGATCGCAGCCGGATCGAACGGCGGCTTGATGCAGTCGAGGTCATGGTGAAAGACCTGGTCGCGCGCGAGGAACTGCGACGCTCGATGGATGGCATTCTCGATCTCGAGCGCTTGCTGAGTCGCGTTACTCTTGAAACCGCCAATCCGCGCGACATGCTGACCTTGGCGTCGTCGTTCGCAAAGCTGCGGGCGGTTCGTGGGTCGCTGGCGGGATTCGCAGCCGCAAGGCTGCAAGAGTTGCACGCGCAATGCGACGAACTAGCCGATCTGCGCGACCGAATCGCTTCTACCCTGGAAGACGAGCCTCCCATCACGCTGAACGATGGAGGCGTGATTCGTGCTGGAGTCGATCCCACGTTAGACGAGTTGCGCAACCTCAGCCGCAACAGCAAGCAATACATCGCACAAATCGAGCAACGGGAGCGCCAGCGCACGGGCATCGGTTCGCTGAAGGTCAAGTTCAACAGCGTATTTGGCTACTATCTGGAAATTTCCAAAGCCAATCTCCAACACGCTCCCGCGGATTACGAGCGCAAACAGACACTGGTCAATGCCGAGCGTTTTACCACCCCGGAGCTGAAGGAATACGAAACCAAGGTACTCGACGCGCAGGAGAAGATGGTGGAGATTGAGCGCCGGCTGTTTGCCGAACTGCGGGCCGCGATTGCCAGGGAGGCGCGGCGTGTCCGGCAGACGGCGCTGGCTCTTGCCGAGATCGACGTTCTCGCCAGCTTTGCCGCCCAAGCCGCCAACTGCAACTATTGCCGGCCTCGCTTTGACGACAGCAACGATATTGAAATCGTCGAGGGTCGTCACCCCGTGATCGAACAGCAGGACTTGTCCGGCGTGGCGGATCGCTTCGTCCCCAATGATCTCTTCCTAAATGCGACTACGCATTCCGTCCTGGTCATCACCGGTCCGAACATGGGAGGAAAGTCTACGTACCTGCGGCAGGTCGCCCTGATCGTGTTAATGGCGCAGATGGGGTCGTACGTTCCGGCGCGTTCTGCGCGGCTTGGGCTGGTGGACCGCATCTTCACCCGCATTGGCGCGTCTGACAATCTGGCGCGCGGCCGCTCGACGTTCATGGTGGAGATGACCGAGACTGCCGCCATTCTTAATACCGCGACACCGCGGTCGCTGATCCTGCTCGACGAAGTTGGGCGCGGCACGTCGACCTACGACGGTCTCGCCATCGCGTGGGCGGCCATTGAGTACATCCATGCCAACACCCGCGCCAAAACTCTCTTCGCTACCCATTACCACGAGTTGACGGAGCTGGCGGATCGCCTCAGCGGCGTGAAGAATTTCCATGTGACAGTGAAAGAGAGCGGTGGCGGAATCGTTTTCCTGAGAAAGGTCATTGAGGGCGCGGCCGATAAGAGCTATGGTATCGAAGTCGCAAAACTAGCAGGGCTGCCGGTTGATGTGATTCATCGGGCGCGCGAGGTGCTGGCCGAGCACGAAGCCGCTGAGCAAAGCGCAGTCACGCATCTTGCCAAAGACGAGGCGAAGGGTTCGGGTCCCTTGCAATTGACGATTTTTACGCCTCTCTCGCAAAAGGTCGTGGACCGCATTAAGGAGACCGATCTGAACTCCATCAGCCCGCTCGACGCGCTCAATCTGCTGCACGAACTTAAGCGGCAGATGGACTGAGGCGTACCCGAGTCTGCACTGAGCTTCCTCTCGCGATCACGATACACTTCCAATGACTTCATGCCTGCGAAATTCAGCTTCGATCTCCGCCAACAGGTCGGTCAGTTGCTCATCATGGGCTTCGACGGGACCAGTACCTCGGCGCATCTACGCTCGATGCTGGGAACACTGCACCCCGGCGGCATCATCCTCTTCAAACGCAACATTGCAGATGCTGAGCAGACGCACGAGCTATTGCGTGGAGCACAGAAGACAGTTGCGACCCCGATGTTTCGCTGCGTTGACATGGAAGGCGGCAGTCGTCGATCGTTTCCGGGATGTGGTCGCGCCGATTCCTTCTGTCGCGGATGTCGCCGCAACTGGATCGCTAAAACTCTTTCGCAAACAAGGGAAACTGATCGGCCGGCAACTTCGCGCGCTAGGTTTCAACACCGACTTTGCACCCTGTGTCGACCTGCGGCTCGAGGAGTCTAAGAGTGTGTTGGGCTCGCGTACGGTTTCGGCTGATCCGCGAGAGACCGTTCGCTACGCGCGCGAGTTCCTCGACGGACTTCGCGATGCCGGAATACTCGGCTGTGGCAAGCACTTTCCCGGGCTTGGCGGTGCCACCCTCGACAGCCATCACGCTCTGCCGTCGATCGCCAAGACCTGGAAGCAACTCTGGAGCCGAAGACCTCGTTCCCTATCGCGAGATGCGCCGAGAATTACCCATGGTAATGGTAGGTCACGTCTCGTATCCAAACGTCACCGGCGACAACACCCCAGCGTCGATATCGAAAAGGTGGATTACCGGCATCTTGCGCCAGAAAATTGGATTTCGCGGTTTGGTTGTCTCCGATGATCTCGACATGGGAGGCGTGCTAAATGCGGTATCTATCGAAGACGCAGCGGTTGAAACCCTCCGCGCCGGCTCGGATGTATTCCTGGTCTGCCAGAAAGAAGAGCACGTCTGGCGCGCCTATGAAGCGGTATTCAAGCGCGCCGAAAGCAACCGACCGTTCGCCAAGCTGGTATTCGCGAAATCGAAGCGCGTGGCCGACTTCAAAGCCAAATCCGCAGAGCTGAGAGCCAGAATGAGTCCGCCGCCATCGCCCAACAAGGTCGACATATTGCGTCGCCGCGTCTGGGAGTTCACGGAGGAACTGCGCGCGAATTCGATGATTCCGCCGGAGGATCGCGCACTGTGACTGAACTTTACTCAGTCCCCCAGGAGCTTGCGCGATGATTGTCGCCGGAGTCATGAGTGGCACCTCCGCCGACGGCATCAATGTCGCGCTGGTGCGTATCCAGGGCCGAGGATTTCGCTCGCGGCTCGAACTGCTGGCCCATTACGAGTTTCCTTACCCATCTGAGGTTCGTCACGCCGTGCTGCAGGTGATGAACGATGCCTCGGCCAGAGTGGCCGATCTCGCTCGTCTGAATTTCACGCTCGGAAGTCTTTACGCCAACGCAGTGCGTGCGGCCCAGCGGCGAGCCAGGCTGGAATGTGAACTGGTGGGCTGCCACGGCCAGACGATCTATCATCAGGGCGCTCCGAACCAGTATCTCGGCCGCTCGGTGGCGTGCACCTGGCAGACCGGAGAGAGCGCTGTCATTGCCGCCGTCATTGGGCGTACCGGTAGTCTCGGACTTCCGTCCTGCAGACATGGCAGTCGGCGGCAAAGGCGCACCGCTAGTTCCCTACCTCGATTACGTCACTATTCCGCCATCGCAGGTACGGACGCATCGTGCAAAACATCGGCGGCATCGGTAACCTGACTGCGATCCCGCCCCGCGCCACTCCCGACGATTTGTTAGCCTTCGACACTGGTCCCGGTAACATGGTGATTGACGCTGTATCCGAGCGACTGTTCGACCGCCCCTATGATCGCAATGGACGGCTGGCGGCCAAGGGCGAGCCTATCGAACATGTCGTTCGTCAATTGCTGAAGCGGTCGTTCTTTCGACAGCCGCCACCCAGGACTGCCGGCCGCGAAGAGTTCGGCAAACACTTTGCGCTGGAACTGCTGCGGATGTGCCGCCGAGCCGACCATCACGACATCATCGCCACCGCAACCGCGCTGACTGCCCGCTCGATTGGAATCGTCGTCCGCGATATCGTGTTGCCCATGGATGCAGCAAACAAGCCGCCCAATTCCCGGTGGCCCTCACGCTATCGCCAATTTGTCGTTTCGGGCGGCGGAACCAAGAATGCAACGCTGATGCGCATGATCCGCGAAGAACTCGCGCCGTTGAAAATACAGGTTCGCAGCACCGACGATTATGGTATGCCTTCCGCGGCCAAGGAAGCCGTTGCCTTCGCGCTTCTGGCTTACCTAACCTGGCGTCATTTGCCGTCGAACATTCCATCGGCCACTGGCGCCCGTCGTCCCGCCATACTCGGCAAAATCAGCTATGCCTAGCAAACTTCCTCGCCAGTATTTGGCTTGTCATCCTGAGCGAAGCAAGTCCGCTGCAGCGGACCAGCGCGGTCGAAGCACCTCTATCGCTCAAAAACTGTTGCTCGCGGCTTTCTTCGTTCTGCTCAGCACCTCATGCGCCAAAAAGCCGGATCCCAATACCCTGGTCATGATCATTGAGAGCAGTCCCACCAACCTCGATCCGCGCGTCGGCATTGACGCCCAGTCGGAACGAATCGACGAACTTATCTTTGATTCTCTGGTGCGGCGCGATGAGCATTTTGAGCTCAAGCCCTGGCTGGCGGAATCGTGGGCAATACCCGACCCGCAAACCTATGTCTTTCATCTGCGCAAGGGCGTACGTTTTCACAACGGACAGCCCCTCACTTCGCGTGACGTGAAGTGGTCGGTGGACTCGCTTCTCACCGGCAAGATTCGCAGCTCGAAGAGCGCGACATATAACAAGATCGACCACATTGACGCGCCCGACGACTACACCGTCATCATTCACCTGAAAGAGCCAATGGCCTCACTGTTGTGGAACCTCTCTGATGGCGCGATTGGGGTCGTACCTTACGGCAGCGGCGAAGAGTTCAACAAGGATCCGATCGGTTCGGGGCCTTTCCGCTTCGTCAGCGCGCGGCAGGAGAAGGAAGTAATCATCGAACGCAACCCGAATTATTGGGCAACGCCAGCCAAACTGCAGCGGGTGGAATTCAAAGTGATCCCCGACGCCACCACCCGCGCACTCGAATTGCGCAAGCACAGCGCCGACGTTGCCATCAATTCGCTTATCGCCGACACCGTTCTCGTGCTGCGCAACGACCCTGGACTAACTGTGATGGAGGCCCCCGGAACTATTTATGCGTACATCGCCTTGAATTTGCGTGATCCGATCTTGAAAGATATCCGCGTGCGCCACGCCATGGCACATGCGATCGACGTGCAACCTATCATTCGCTACTTGTTGCGCGACCAGGCGCAGCCTGCCTGCAGCGTTCTCCCGCCAGAACACTGGGCCTACGATGGCGATGTACCTCGGTATCCCTATAGTCCGCGCCAAGCCCGCCAGATCCTGGATGAAGCCGGATACCGGGCAACCAACGGTGTCCGTTTTCACATCGTGATGAAGTCCTCAACCGACGAATCCACACGGTTGATGGCGGCAGTGCTGCAACAGCAGCTCCGTGAGGTCGGAATTGCGTTGGACATTCGTACCTACGAGTTTGCCACCTTCTTCAGCGATGTCACCAAGGGCGCGTACCAGATGTATTCCATGCGGTGGATTGGCGGCAATCAGGACCCCGACATTTTCGAATACGTGTTTGACTCGAACAGTTTCCCTCCCAAGCGCGCCAATCGTACCTTCTACGCCAATCCGCGGGTTGATGAGCTAATCCGTGAGGGCCGCAGCTCGCTGGATCAGCAGAAACGAAAGCTCATCTACGACGAAATTCAGCGCATTGTCGCCGAAGACCTGCCTTATATCAATCTCTGGTACCTCGACAACGTTTTAGTACACACCAATCGGGTACGCGGCATCGAATTGAGTCCTGCCGGCAATTACGACTTCTTACGCACAGCCGAACTCGCCCATTGATCCTGCAGGCGCACCGCATTCGCCCTCTCATCAGCGTGTTACCATCGAAATTCGGCGTCGATCTTCCGCCTATTCAGGAGCTACAGCCGCATTGCAAATCCTTTTTGTGGGTGACATCTTCGGGCGACCCGGCCGTACCATCGTTCACGAGCGCCTCCCCGAGTTGCAGAGGCAGTACGGAGTAGAGCTCACCATTGCGAATGGCGAGAATGCAGCCGGCGGTTTTGGTATCACGCCGCAGATCGCCGAAGAACTTTTTGAACTGGGAACCGACGTCATCACCACTGGCAACCACGTCTGGGACAAGCGTGAGATCATCGACTACCTGAACTCGGCGAACGGCAATGAAGCTTCGCTGGCACGCCGAGTCTTGCGTCCAGCGAACTATCCGGCTGGCAGTCCGGGCTTTGGATGGTATCAGGGACGCACTCGCAGCGGCGTCGACTACGCCGTGATCAATGTGCAAGGGCGGGTGTTCATGGCTAACAACGATGATCCTTTTCGTGTCGTGGACGAGTTGCTGAAACAAATCACCGCGAAGGTGATTGTGGTCGATCTACATGCGGAAGCAACTTCCGAGAAACTGGCATTGGGATGGTATCTCGATGGCCGCGTGACTGCGGTGCTGGGCACCCACACTCATGTTCCGACTGCCGACGAAAAGGTCTTGCCGGGAGGCACCGCCGTGCAGACTGATGTGGGCATGACCGGGCCTTATGATGGCGTGATTGGCGTACAGAAGGAACTCATCGTGCAGAAGTTTCTGACCAACATGCCCTCGCGCTTTGAGCCGGCGGTCGATGATGTTCGCCTCTGCGCTGCGCTCATCGACTGCGATCCTGTCACCGGCCGCGCCAGCAGCATCGAGCGCATCATGCTGAAGCAGCAGTAGCAACTAGCAATTTGGGATGGTCTCTAACTGCTAATTGCCAATCGCTAATCGCTAATTTACCCTTCCCCTTCATGTCCCGCTCTGACGAACTCTTCATGGAAGAAGCACTTCGCGAGGCGCAACGTGCTCTTGCGCTGGGCGAAGTGCCCGTCGGCGCAGTCGTAGTGCAGGATGGCCATATCGTGGGACGCGGCTGCAACCGTCCTGTCAGCGATCACGATCCTACTGCGCACGCTGAAATTCAGGCGCTCCGCGAAGCCGGCCACATCGTCGGTAACTACCGCTTGCCGGACTGTGATCTCTATGTGACGGTCGAGCCCTGCGCGATGTGCGCCGGAGCCATTACCCACGCCAGAATCCGTCGGCTGGTCTACGGCGCCGAAGACCCGAAGGCGGGGGCGGTCCATTCCATGCTTCAGGTGCTCAACCATCCCAAGCTGAACCACCAGGTCGAAGTCACCTGCGGTGTGCTGGCGGCCCGCTGCATGGATCTGGTGCAAACGTTTTTCCGCAACCGGCGATAAACATGGCATTTTGTTAAACTGGATGGGCTGGCAAATCGGTAAGTTGCATCCGCGCGGAGAGGTGCGTGAGCGGTTGAAACGATCCGCCTCGAAAGCGGACATACCTTAACGGGTATCGGGGGTTCAAATCCCTCCCTCTCCGCCATTAGTTGTCTGAAAGCAACGCCCAACAAGACCTGCAGGCTTTGGACTCAGCCGTCTCAACTGCCGGTGGAGCCAAATCCTTTTGCGCCCCTGGCCGCACCGCTCAATTCGTCTTCAACAACCTCGCCGGCCAGAAACGGATGTTCCAGTAACTGCGCGATCTTGTCTCCCTTTCTGATGGTGTAGGGCTCATCACCTAAGTTCTCCATGAGTACGATGACTTCGCCGCGATACCCCGCATCGATGACGCCGGCGTTGCACATGAGCCGCTTCTTCGCCATGCCGGAGCGGGTTTTCACGATACCTCCTGCAGTCGGCACAAACTCGATGGCGATTCCCGTGTGAACGCCGGCAGCGCCCCGCGCCGCAAGCGTGACGTCCTCGGCCGCATAAAGGTCATAGCCAATGTCTTCCCCGGGATGTGCTACTGTGGGCAGCACAGCGTCAGGTGAGAGTCTTTTGACTTTGAGCATGCGCTTTCATTCTGCCAGATGAGCCATCCGTCAGGTAGTGCGCCCCAACTCGACCCTCAAGTCCCCTACTTCAGCGAATCCGCCGTCCGCGAGGTGCTGCGCTACGAGGACCTCATTCCCGCCATGGAACGCGCTCTGATCGACTTCTCGTCGGGAAAGGTCCTGCAGCCCGTGCGCGGCATCTTGCCCGTCACCCAGTATCACGGATTCTTCGGAATCATGCCCGCTGTGTATGGCGACATCATGGGCGCCAAACTGGTCACGTTGTTTCCCGGCAACGCTGACATTGGACTTCCCACCCATCAGGGCATCATCGTGCTGATGCGTGCCACGACCGGTGAACCCCTCGCTGTTCTCGACGGACGACTCATCACCGAAATGCGCACTGCCGCAGTCACTGCGGTCGCGACAAAACTCTTGTCCGACCCGGAAGCAAGCATGCTCGCGATACTCGGCAGCGGTGTGCAGGCACGGGCGCATTGGAAGGCCCTGCAGTCAGTTCGGCAATTTCGCGAAGTGCGTGTCTGGAGCCGTAACGCTTCGCATGCTCAAGCACTGGCTGCTGAAATCGGCGGAACCGCAACATCCGCCGAGGACGCGGTGCGAAGAGCAGACGTCGTGGTGACCGTGGCCAACGTATCCGATCCGATTCTGTTCGGCCGCTGGCTGAAACCGGGAGCTCTTGTCAACGCCGTCGGGGCAGTCGGAGCAACCCGCCGTGAACTCGATGACGTTGCGATGCAGGGCGCCATTATCGTTGATTCGCGCGAGGCCGCGATGGTGGAATCCGGCGACGTTCTTCTGTCAGGCGCAACTGTTCATGCTGAGTTGGGTGAGGTACTGGCCGGGAAGAAACCCCGGCCCTCGGCAGAAACGATCGTCTTCAAGTCACTGGGACTGGCGGTGGAGGACCTGGCCGCCGCCAAACTCGTGATGGAATCAACTCGAACGTAACCTCGCAGAAGCAATTCGAGAGTCCTCCGCGAATCGCCCACGCCGCTCAGTGCCCTGCAGTCGAGAAACTCGTGAGCACCAGCCATCCGACTCCGAGAATGATTCCGATCATCACAAAAAACGCCACGACCCAGATGATCGCTACCGCCTTCTCCTGTTCTGGCGTGGGCAGGGTGATGCCGATCGCCAGCATGATTCCCTTGGTGAACGAAACCAGCATCCTCATAATCATAGAGTTAATAATCGGTCTGACAACTTACCAACCACACGATACCGGATTGTGCCCCTTTCGCAGAAAAAGCGGGCACGGAAAGAGAGTCCGACGAAACCAGATGCGACCATGCATTCAACCGTTATGGCACTCAGGCAGAAGGCACTCTGACCCAATGCCTGCTAGCGGCCTGAGAAATTTGGTGCGCCGGAATCCCGCAAGGAGTATATATTCGATGCGAATGTTGGCGACGCCGGTATTGCCATGCCTCGATACGAAGGCGGTGGCAACTGCCATTAGGATTGCGCTGGCAGCGGTGCCTGGGAGTTGAGCAACGCCGCGAAGTTGAGCATGGCGCTTCATCGCCTGCAACGCCAGGAAGACTGGTGTCATGGTTCGTGACTTTCGGGTGAACGCTCGCCCTTCGCATCGCATGCGTTCCCCGACCATCGAGGAGGCGTCTGATGAATACATTTCCCATCATGCTAGGAACCTTGTGCGTGTTCGCACTGGGTTATCGCTACTACAGCGCTTTCATTGCAGCCAAAGTGCTGGTGCTTGACGATCGCCGCGTCACACCCGCGCACAAGTATGAAGATGGGCACAACTATGTGCCTTCACCGAAGTGGGTGCTCTTCGGGCACCACTTCGCCGCCATTGCCGGCGCCGGCCCGCTTGTAGGCCCGACCTTGGCAGCGCAATTCGGTTTTGCGCCTGGGTTCCTCTGGATCCTTATTGGCGCTGTGTTGGCCGGCTGCGTGCACGACTTCACCGTGTTGGTGGCATCTGTACGCCACAAGGGCAAGTCGCTGGCGGACGTCGCGCGCACCGAGATCGGCCACGGCGCTGGCTTGGTTACCATGATCGCGCTCCTGTTCATCCTGCTAGTCACGCTGGCCGGACTTGGGGTCGTGGTGGTCAACGCTCTAGCCAATAGTCCCTGGGGGGTTTTCACCATCGGGTGGACGATTCCTATCGCGATCGCCATGGGTCTGTACATGTTCAAGAGCACTCCCGGCCAGATCAAGATCGCGGGACCGAGCACGGTTGGGGTCGTTTTGCTGATTGGCGCCGTCATTGGCGGCCACTGGTTTGCCGCCTCTTCCTACGCCAGCGTGCTCACCTTCGACGCGCACCAGATCATCTACTTGATGGCGACTTATGGTTTCATTGCCTCAGTGCTGCCGGTGTGGTTCCTGCTGGAGCCGCGCGATTATCTCTCCACTTACATGAAGCTGGGGACGATCGTGCTACTGATTGTGGGGGTGTTTATTGTTCACCCCAACATTCAGTTTCCGGCGGTGACCCAATTTATTCATGGCGGCGGCCCCATCATCAAAGGCAAGCTGTTCCCCTTCCTTTTCGTCACCATTGCCTGCGGCGCGATTTCTGGTTTCCACGCCTTGGTGTCTTCGGGCACTACACCTAAGATGTTGTGGCAGGAAACCGATGCGCGATTCATTGGTTATGGGGCCATGATGTGCGAAGGCATAGTTGCCGTATTGGCGCTGATAGCGGCGACTTCCATGTATCCCGGCGACTACTTCGCCATCAACACCGCGCCCGCGGTTTTCGCCAAGCTGGGAATGCACACGGTGAACCTCGACATGTTTTCCGCCGAAGTGGGCGAAAAACTCGCTGGACGGACCGGCGGAGCAGTCTCCCTGGCCGTCGGCATGGCGCAAATATTCAAAGGGTTGCCGGGTATGAAGACGCTGACCGGCTACTGGTATCACTACGCCATTATGTTCGAAGCGCTGTTCATTCTAACCACGGTTGATACTGGAACCCGCGTGGCCCGCTACGTCTTGCACGAATTGCTTGGCAGGTTGCACAAGCCGTTCACCAACACGGCTTGGTTGCCGGGAAATCTCATCACTTCAGCCATTGTTGTGCTGTCTTGGGGCTATCTCATCTACACCGGCAACATCTCTACCCTGTGGCCGCTATTTGGCACGGGCAATCAACTGCTGGCCACCATTGCGCTCGCAGTTGTGACCACGTTCCTGGTGAATATGGGGAAAGCCAAGTACGCTTGGGTCACGGCAGTGCCCATGTGTTTTGTCGGGGTAACGACGCTAACTGCGGGCGTGTTGTCCATCCAGACCATTTACTGGCCTCTGGCGCACACGCCGGGCAAGGAGTTTACGGGCTATCTGGACTCTGCGCTGATGGTGATCTTCATCGCCGGCGTGGTAATCGTTGTGATCGAGGCGGCCAGACGTTGCTGGAAGACGCTGCACGGCGAGAAGGTACCAGAAGAGGCGTTCGGGGCGGTAGTCGAGGGCGAGACGATAGACATGACTTGTTGATGAGACGGTCCGGAGGTACGGTCAAAGAGTGCTGGACTTAGGCACCTTTGTGCTAGTGCGAAGGGATACTCCCCGGCTTTGCCGGGGAGGCAGTAGAAGTTTGACAAATCCGAGGGTGTGCTTCTCCCGGTCTTAAGGGCATTGGGTATCTTGCCATTGCGGTGCGTGGCTGGTGATTTTGACTTTGATCGGTTGCGATCAGGCCCCTTTGAGGGGCCAGCAACCGTAAAGCCTCCGGCTCTGCCGGAGGATACTTACTCGCGCCTTAGTGCCGATCTGGCGCCTGGTGTTTGTGTTCCCTGGTTTCGGTGCCCTCGTCCTTGCAGCGCACGTGAGGCTAGAAGACTTCAGGCGGGCTCAGCTGTACCTGTATAGGCACAGCCTTCAGACCGGCGGCCAAGCGTAATAATTTTCCGGTGTCTTTCCCCGCATCCATAAACCCGTCTACAGATCGCGCTCTTTATGTCCTGCACGGCGGTTTTGTTCTTCCATTGCTGTACTCGTTGGTTCCGGAATTCCAGGTCAAATCGGTTAGGAGTGGAGCTACGGCTGACGGTTTCTGGATCGGCGCCTCCCGCCTGCTTCGATTACGAAAAAGGCCACCCCACAAATAATTGTGCGCTACACGGTAAAGATTGTTAATCTTTCTCCGCTTCACTGGACATCGTGGTTTGAGTCGCTTTGTGAGCAACATCACTAGAAACGGTGACCCATGCCACAGCCAGTAGCTTGCCGTTCACATAGCTTTTTGCACCAAGGCAAATTTACGGATGGGAACGGCACGACTCGATGTCCAGCAGCACTAAGGGCATTCCTGTCCGACAGCAAATGCCCCAAAAATTTGGAGGCGAGGATGCGACACTCTTTCCGATCAAGTGCATTATTCGTGGTATTCACCGCGTGTCTTCTGACGTCGGCGTTTGTGTTCCCTGCAAGGTCAAGTGGCGCAACGCCAGCGCAGGGCGATGATCAAACTGCGACGAAGACGACAGGGGCGAAAACCGCCCATTCTGCGAAGCCGAAATCGGCATCAACATCAAGCTCGAGCGAGATCAAGGAGTTGAAGGACGCAATCGCTGCGCAACAGCAGCAAATCCAACAACTGCAGCAGCAGATAGCGAATCGCGATCAGGCCATACAACAAGTCAAGAATGAAGCTGACCAGGATGCGGCAGAAGCAAAACAGTCAGCTGCAACCGCACAACAAGCGGCCGCAGCAGCAGCCAAAGCAAATGAGTACGATGCCCAGGATGCGACCTCGATGAGCGGACTGCATACCTCCGTGGTTGACCTGCAGACCACTACGAAGGCCACTTCCGACGGACTGGCTGAGGCGAAGAAGTCTCTGGTCACGCTCGAAAAGCCGTACAAGGTTCCTCCGGCTCCGACCGTCGTTCCCGCCATCGCACCAGCGCGTGTGCTTTCGCTCGATCCGCCGAAGAAGGAAGGACTCACTCCCGGCATTATGCTAGGCGGAGTGACCGTGACGCCCTACGGGTTCGTCAAGGCCACGATGGCTTACGACTCACTTGATCCTACGGGTGATGACTTCCCCAGGCCGGCCTTCACGGCCGCCGATACCGGGCCAAACAACAATGCTGAATTCCACGTCAAGGCGCGTGCCACCCGTATCGGTTCCAGGATCGAGTGGCCTGATGTCGCGAAAAACGTTACGATCACCGGACAAATCGAAGCCGATTTCGAGGGCAACTTCAGTCGTGCTGACAACCGCAGCGTCTCCAGCATTCGCAGCAACGCGCTGCAGTTGCGCCTGGCCTACGGCCGGATCGATTGGAACGCGAAACCCAACACGGACATCTTCTTCGAAGCCGGACAGGACTGGACAATCTTCGGCTCGAGCGCGCTGATGAACCTGTTCGAGACTACGTTCTATGGCGCTTACTGGGGCAACCTCTATGAACGTGCGCCGCAGTTTCGTGTCGGGGTGGTGGAGAAACTGGGCGGCTCGCGTAACTGGAGGCTCTCGCCTGAGTTTGCAATCATGATGCCGGCTGAGGGCAACACCCCGGCGGATGCCGTGACCTCGGCCTGTACCACAACCGCGGCCCTCGCCCCAGCAGCAGGCTTCGTAACGAACTGCACCAACACCGTGGTCAACGGACTCGGCAACCAGTTGGGATACGGCGAACGCCAAGGTGCCGACTGGGGGAAACCTGAGATCGAATCCAGGGTGGTACTGCAATTCCAACTCGACAAGGCTCCGGGCGTCGTTCCAGCGCAGATTCTCTGGAGCGGCTTTTACACTGGGCGTCAGGCAACTGTACTGGCTTCTGCCATACCGCTGGATACGGCCAAAGGCGCCGACCCGAAGTTTTACCAGACTGCCTTCCCGAGAGGTTATGACGCTACTAGTAACGGGTACGGCAATCAACTGGCAGTCTCACTTCCAACCCGCTGGTTTACGGTGGTGGCCAGCGGTTACGAGGGGGCCGATCTGCGGTTCTTCTTCGCCGGCGAGACTTTGTCCAACTACACTCAGGCAGCAGGGCTAACCGCTCTGGCAAATGGCATCTCGGTGGATCGCTCTTCGACGGTAGTCTTTGGAACCAATGCCGGAGGCCTGGCAATGGCCGCTCCCCAGCGTCC
The DNA here is from genome assembly GCA_963779555.1 of uncultured Acidobacteriaceae bacterium. Taxonomy (GTDB): domain Bacteria; phylum Acidobacteriota; class Terriglobia; order Terriglobales; family Acidobacteriaceae; genus DASRAA01. The sequence goes on along the minus strand of CAVZYS010000006.1, from coordinate 7,483 downwards.
AGTGCGTGGTTATGGTGGATTCGTTCAACTAGGATTGCCGCTTTCGCGCTGGTTCAACGCCAATCCAAAAGGCAGAAATGCCGGCTGGCAGGCGTACCTCGAATACGGCATCGACGCGGCCAATGCCAATGACTTCAGGTTGGCCAAGGGCATTAACGCGACTACGGGCGGCGGTCCCATCAAGGACACACTCAAGGGCGTGACCGTGTTCTATAAGATGAACCCTTGGGTCCAGTTCGGCTTTGAAGAGGGCAAATACCAAGGCTGGGCTCTCCCGAATACCTCTGGCGTTTGCACCACCAAGGTCGCCGGGTTGCCAACTTGCACATCAACTGATTGGCGTTCGGAGTTCGGACCGATATTCACCTTTTAACAACCTCAGGCAGGAATACAACCTGCTTGGATCCTATCGGGGCGGTCGCGTGAGCGGGCCGCCCTTTTTTCTCGCCCAACGGCGTCGACGACACAGACAGGTGTGACGGTCTTTGCTGCATTCTTAAGAGGCGTGCAATACTTGTATGAACAAAGAGGCTCAGTCTGTCAGTGGGCAGGCGATTTGCACGTGTCCGCTATGGGCTTCACGCTTCTTACTTCAAAGACCGGAAACTGGATTGCGCTCGATCCTCCGCCCACGCTGGTAGTATCTTCGGTCCTGATCCCGACCTTACCGGTGAGTTCGACTTCGTGGTCCACAAGTGGGCCAAGCTTTTTGGTGGCGCCGGCAAGTTGATCGTCGGTCCCGTCACCTTCGATGAGGCTGTACTGGCCTCTGGAGAGCTTCAGGCACCCTTGAATGGTGCTCAGGTCAGAAGAATTCTTGCCTTTTTCCGGCGATGGACTTGCCAGTCCCGCTTGCGACCAAACGCCGGAGATGAATAGAACTAGCGTCAGCATCAGGGTCTTGCACATAAAGCAGAGCCTCCTTGCAGCACCTTTCGCAGCCTATTCTATTGCACCTACCGCCACACCAAGTTTAGCGTTCGCCAAGTGCACTGGCTAACTGCTAGAAACCGACAACGGAATCCACGGTCGTTTGATGCAGCGTCATTGGGTTCTGAACATTCCGGAACTTTTCGCGAGAGGAATAGGAATTCCCTACAGAGAACAAACAGCATAGCGCCAGGAAACGCCCGGACCTGCGGCCTCGAATACGGCTTTGCCGTTCGCTGAGTGCTACAAGTCTTTACGTCGCGTTACCAGACTTTACCGTCTTAGCCGTGCGGCTGGTGTTCCTAGTAGTGACAGACAAACTGTCAAAACCACGAGGAGTTGAGAGCATGAAGACGAAGTTGATGGTAGTTGGAGTTGTATTGGCGTTGCTGTTGTGCGGCGTCGCGATGGTCGCTTATGGCCAGGGACCAGGACCTGAAGGTATGGGTGGTCATAACGGCATGGGTGGCCCCGGACACGGCATGGGATTTATGGCTCGCGAACTGAACCTGACTGATTCGCAGAAGGCACAGGTCAAGACCATCATGCAGGCGAATCACGCCAACATGAAGCCCATCATGCAGCAGATGGAGCAGAACCGCCAGGCGCTTCTGGCTGCAACTGCCAACGGCGCATTCGATGCGGCGAAGATTCAGGCCCTGGCCAACCAGCAGGCCCAACTGCAAGCGGCTATGACCGTCCAGCATGAAGCACTGAAGCATCAGATTTACACCCAGGTGCTGACTACGGAGCAACAGGCGAAAGCCGAGCAGCTTCGCACCCAGGAAATCAGTCGCATCACTGAGCACCTGCAAAAGATGGCTAACGGCACTGCGGCTCCGCCTCCGCCGGAAGAGTAATCGCGCGCAGTGTTTGCCGGGGCAGGATTTCAATCCTGCCCTTTTTCGTTGGTGTCTGCAACGTTTGCCAGCATCAGCGTCGATTTTTCACGAGTTTTCAGAGCGGAATGTTGTGTAATAGTTTTGTCATATCAAGCGGATTGCATCCTATGTCACGGACATCGTGTGCCCAACTTTTTACGATGGAAGCATGGTTTCGATATCAAGTCCTGATTCAATTACTCCGCATCCCAAAGGAACTCGGGCACGCATCCTGCTGAGTTCCGTGTTCGGTCCTTACGCCCAAGACGATCAATTCGGCAGCCGCGCCATCAATCCGATGGAGCTTTATCACAACCAGGTAACTCGCGAACAAGGCAGCTTCTCGTTGCGCATGTTTCACCGTTCGTGGGGACTGATGATGATTCAGAAGAACATCTCGGCTCCGTGCACGCTGCTCGACTTCCCTACCCTTGACGCGTTCGAGCGCGAACTCACCTCAAATCAATACGACATCGTCGGGATCTCAGGCATCATCCCGAACTTCGCAAAAGTCCGCGAGATGTGCCGCCGTGTGCGGCAACTGTCGCCTAACTCCACCATCATCGTTGGCGGCCATGTGGCCGGCATCCCTGGCGTGGAGGACATGCTTGATGCCGACCACATCGTACGGGGCGAAGGCATTGCCTGGATGCGCCGCTACCTCGGCGAAGACACTTGCGCGCCTTTTGTCCATCCTGAAATTCTCTCCGGCTTCGGCTTCCGCATTCTCGGCATGAGCGTGCCTGACAACACTCGCGATACCGCCGCCACTATCGTTCCTTCGGTCGGATGTCCGATGGGCTGCAACTTCTGCACGACTTCCGCCTTCTTCGGCGGCAAGGGCAAGAGCTTCCACTTCTACGAGACCGGCGATCAGCTTTTCGACGTCATGCAAGACATGGAGCGGAAGCTGGGCGTGCAGTCGTTCTTCGTGATGGACGAGAACTTCCTGCTCAATCGCCCACGCGCCATGCGCCTGCTGGAGCGCATGAAGGAGGCCAACAAAGCCTGGGCGCTGTACGTCTTCTCGTCGATCAACGCCATTCGCAAATACACCATGGAAGAGTTAGTGCAGCTCGGCGTGTCATGGATCTGGGTTGGACTGGAGTCGCCAAAGTCGAGCTATGCCAAGCTGAAGAACGCCGACACCCGTGCTATCGCTGCTGAATTGCGGCAGCATGGCATCAAACTCCTGGGCTCCACCATCGTCGGCCTGGAACACCACACTCCGGAAAACATCGAGCAGGAAATCCAGTATGCGGTCTCGCACTGCACCGACTTCCATCAGTTCATGCTTTATACCCCGGTGCCGGGCACGCCGCTGTTCTATCAGATGCAGGCGGAAGGACGCATGCTCGAAGGCATCGATCTCGCCGACATCCACGGCCAGTTCAAATTCAACTTCCAGCACGCTGCCATCTCGCGCGACGATTCGAAGCGTTTCTTGGACTGGGCCTTCCGCTATGACTTCGAGAAGAACGGTCCGAGCCTGTTCCGCATTTGCGAGACTCTATTTAACGGATGGAAGCGCTATCGCGACCACCCCGATGCGCGCATACGGGCCCGCTTCGCCCATGAAGCCCGCAAGCTTCGCACCACATACAACGCGGCGCTGTGGGCGATGGAGAAGCGTTTGCGGCGCAGCAATCCTCAGATTTCTGCACGCATGCGCGCGCTGCGTCTGGAAATCGAATCAGCGTTTGGCATCTCCACGCGCCTGATGCGCATGGCCGTCGGTCCGGTGCTGTTCCTGACGTCAAAGCGCGAAGATCGCCGCCTCGCCAAGGGCTTGACGTTTGAACCACCTACGTTCGTCGAGCGGCGCAACTGGGTTGAGGCGAAGCAACCGGCTCATGCCGCCCACGTCACCACTTTGAAACCGCGCATGGCATCGCCGGTCACCGACACGATTGCGGCGCAGGTTGGATTGGCCGAAGAAGCCGCATTAACTGCAAGCGGAGACTGATCAGGAAAGCAGAAAAGAAAATGCGGTATTGCCGCATCGCACTTCAGCGCGAGCGCCAATACCGCAATCCCGTTAGATCGCAGCGCAGATGGCTTTTACTTCGGTGTACATCTCCAATACTTCATGGCCCATCTCGCGGCCCCAGCCCGACTGCTTGTAGCCGCCGAACGGAAGCGCTGCGTCAAACACGTTGTAGCAGTTTATCCAGACGGTCCCAGCACGCAACTTGTGCGCCACTCGATGTGCCTTGCTGATGTCGCTGGTCCAGACACCTGCGGCGAGGCCATATTCGCTGTTGTTGGCCTCGGCCACGATCTGGTCGATGTCGCTGAATGGCGACGCCACTACCACTGGTCCAAAGATTTCTTCGCGGACCACTTTCATGTTCGGGTTCGTGTTGACCATCACGGTGGGCTCGACAAAGTAACCCGGCCCCTCTTTCTTCTTGCCACCGACCACGGCTTCAGCGCCCTCGCTGAGTCCGGACTCGAGATAGCCACAGACCCGGTTGAACTGCTCGATCGAAACCAAGGGACCCATGCCGGTGTCGGGTTCAAATCCCGGACCAACTTTGATCTTCTTGGCCTGGTCCGCAACTCCTTCGACTACCTGATCGAACATGTCCTTCTCGACATACAGCCGAGATCCCGCGCAGCAGCACTGTCCGTGGTTGAAGAAGATCGCGCTCGCAGCGCCCGGAACCGTCGCCCGCATGTTGGCGTCGGCGAATACGATGTTGGGCGACTTGCCGCCCAGTTCGAGCGATACCTTTTTCAGGTTGCCGGACGCGGCTTGCAGGATCAGCTTGCCCACTTCCGTTGAACCGGTGAAAGCAACCTTGTCGACATCAGGATGCGCAGCTAGCGCAGCACCGGCGGTCTCACCGTAGCCGGTAACCACGTTAACCACGCCTTCAGGAAATCCGGCTTCCGCGACCAACTCAGCCAACAACAAAGCTGACAGTGGAGTCTGTTCAGCAGGCTTCAAGACCACCGTGCATCCTGTCGCGAGGGCCGGGCCAAGCTTCCAGGCAGCCATCAGCAAGGGAAAATTCCACGGAATAATCTGGCCAACCACACCCACAGGCTCGCGCCGCGTGTAGGCGAAGTACTTCGTCTTCTTCGTTCCGGCCGAAATCGGAATCGTGTTGCCTTCGATTTTGGTGGCCCAACCTGCCATATAGCGAAACAAGTCAACTGCGAGCGGCACATCGGCGACACGGGCCACAGCCAGAGGCTTGCCGTTGTCGAGACTTTCCAGTTGGGCGAACTCTTCCAGGTGCTCTTCGACCAAGTCGGCTAATTTCCAGATGAGGCGTCCACGTTGCGAGGCCGGCATGTCAGCCCAGGCGTCGCCCTCAAAAGCCTTGCGAGCGGCTTTGACTGCGCGATCGATGTCCTCGCGGTCTCCTTCTGCAATCTTCGCCAGCACTTCTCCTGTTGCCGGGTTATACGTCGGGAAGGTTTTGCCGGACGCTGAATTCACGAATTGGTTGTTGATGAACATAGGCCGCGGCTTGCTGATGAACTCGTCTACGCGGCTGTGCATGGTTGCTGTGCTGGTTGCGGTAGCCATTGCCATCCTCCACGGCGGAGCGCGTCGCTTGCGGCATTCCGCCGGCACTGAATTGTAATTCTGTCTTCGCTCGACCGGGTCGCACCGTCACATGTCGCGAAACGACCGAGCCTCATCCCGCGCAGAAGTTTATCAGAGATACCATGCAAGCGGCGTACCGCGACTATTAAACTCGTCACTGATTCAGTGGCCGCACCGGCCGGTCGTCGTCATTGTTGGATATGTAGCCTCGTCATTGCGGCGGTTCGGACGCCACCACGCGCAAAAGCCAGCCGCTGCCGCCCATCACACGGACAGACCTGGGCCCTGAAAAAACTATTGTGCCAACGGGAGATGTTGTGCCGTGGTGAGCAAGTTGCAAGTCTTCGAACCCGTATGTGCCGCAAGCCCAAGGAGAGAATATCCATAATGACTGCTCCCGCACATCGTTCGCCGAACTGGCCGGGCATCCCCGCTTCGGGGCCGGCATTAGCTTCGCGGTGACTGCGCCATAGTCGGTCGCCCTGCCTACTACTTCCATTGCGGACCGCACGGTGCCATCTCCGCGATAGACGGCCGCGCCGCCCACTTGAACGGTGGTCCAATCGCTGCTGGACGTACCGTATTCGTCGAAGGTACCAACCGGAAGTTGGGCGTCGAACACATCTTCCATCGAGGCCAGCGCGCGCAGGCTTACGGTAATTGGAAACTGCTTGCCGCGGACGATCAGGCGATCAAAGCGCACGGCGACTCCTGCTCCGGCGGACGCGGTCGGCCCAGACGATTCCAAGATCCGACCTTCGATCTTCGCGCCCGCGCGAATCATTTCCCCGGAAGGCAACACGACATCCTGCATCAGTTTGCCTTTGATTTTGTCGCCGACCTTGGATCTGGAGGAATCGATGGTGGTACGGCTCATGATCGGCAAGATGGTCCCTAACGGAATCTGCTGGGAAACCGCCATCACGACCGAGGACAGCCAAAACACCGCGCCGAATGCAGATTGACGAAATCCACGTGTCATCTCTGCCGCCTTCGTCTTACCAAGTATACAAACTGGCCTGGGCGCGCAATTATTCTCTGGCGCAAAGAAATTTCACCAAATCATCGCCGGATTGTTAGTTGAAAGGACCGATTACGTGAGGTTGATTCGGATCGTCGCGTGTTATGTTACGGCCTTGTGAATGGACTATGAAGGTTCCGCGAACGAACCGAAACTGCTAGAGGCGAAAACATGCTGTCCACAGCCTTTTTACTAGCCTCTGGCTTCGCGGGAGGGTATGCTGTTTGGCGTGAGTGTTTCGAAACCGTCGTCAAAACTGAAGAGGATTGAGACCATGGAACAGGTTGCGCGTAGCAGAAGTTTATCGGTTGTGGTTCTAGCGAGTATTTTGCTTGCCATCGTGCTGGTTTGCCCCGCCCACCAGGCTGTGGGACAGACGGCTTCCCCGCAGACGCAAGCCTTTAATCAGAACGTCAAGGAAGTCTACTTTCCGTTCAACATTTACAACAAGATCATCGACAAGTCGGTGCTTGACTCCAACGCCGCGTGGTTGAAGCAGAACCCGGATGCCAAGATGTGGATCCTGGGCTACGCTGACCCACGGGGCGATATCGTGTACAACCTGGTGCTCTCGTATCGCCGCGCGCAGTGGATCAAAACGGAGTTGGTGCAGCGCGGGGTTGACGAAGCACGCATCGGCTATGCCACCGGATGGGGCAAACTGTACCAGAATTGCCAGCAGCAGGACGACAAATGTTTCCAACAGAACCGCCGGGTTGACGTGCTCCCGCCGGACGACCTGCTATTTCACTTCAATGGTGCGTAGCGGAGCATAGTGAACGATCCACAACAGGCAGAACGAAACTCGCTTTTAAGAGCATCGTCTGCCTGTGCTTTTGGAGCGTTTGACGTTCGCTGCATTCGCATCGCATGCTATTTGGGAGCGATTGAGATTCGCTCCTCGACATCGCAAGCGGATTGGCTCTGCGCCAGGCAGTAATCACGAGTAGCGCGACTCCTAATGGGTTGTTATAATTTGGTTGCCACAGCACCCTTCACCGCGCATTCGCGTACGTGGCCAGGTAGCTCAGCTGGTAGAGCGCAGCCCTGAAAAGGCTGGCGTCGGCGGTTCAACTCCGTCCCTGGCCA
>CAVZYS010000005.1:0-31045 GCA_963779555.1 uncultured Acidobacteriaceae bacterium | reverse complement strand
AACAGCCGGATGCTCTGCCATTGAGCTACTGAGGAGTGTCAGTGCACTTCGGTCTGTGCAATACTATTTTAGCTATTCTAACGGCGTCGTGCCTTTGCGTCAAAGGTCGCAGCTAAGCATCCAGCCGTTTCTGAACTCGGGCATCATTGGCACGCCTGTAGGAATGCAGGCGAGAGCAGTTAGGCAGGGCCCGACCCTAACAGGTCTATTTTTGGTCGAGGATGCGCATGAGCGCGGAAGCGATGGTGTGGTGCGGCATATGGTGGTCTGGATCGGGGGGGCGCGGTTCGGCGGGAAGCAGACGGCTAGCTGGTGTTGGGCGAGAGGGGACGCGAAAGCGAAACCCAGAGAAGACGACACAGCTGCTCGGCGGAGCGCACTGCATGAATGCCGCGATGCAGGTAACGAATACGATAGAGCCGCTCAATGGTTAGCGCCAACAGGGTAATGAGGTAGTTGAGCAGCACACTGCTTTTTTCATGATGACAGGTGTGCTCAAAACCATAGCGGTTCTTGGCATCATTGAAAGTTTGGTTTTCCATCTGCCAACGACTCTTCGCCATGTGATACAGCGACAGGCTGCTGACCTGGCGGGAGGGAAGTCGGTCAACCAGGTGGCCTCGACCAGCTTGCCATCGGGTTTGTGCTGGCGATAGCGAAAGGCGCGTACGGTTTGCATTGCAGGGTTTCCCAGGGATCGAAGTCGTCCGCATCCCAGACCTCCACCTGGTCGTTTCCATCGTGATAGACGTGGGTGGGAGCCAGCGGCTGGAAGCGCCGCTGCACGGTGCCCGACAAGAGGGGGAGATTCTCCTTCAGCCGCACGACGGCGTGCAGTCCCAGGCGATTGACGGTGTGCAAGAAGGGGGCGCGGGCAAACTCGCCATCCGCCACCACGTAATCGGCAAAGCGGATTCCCAGGGCTCCGACCGCCGCCCGCGTCAGCAGACGCTGGGCGGCCGCGTACTCACTATCCCCAGGGCCATACGGTTCCACCTCGAAGGGCAGCGTCAGACCGGTGCCGACCACACTCATGGCCACCACCTGGTGGTGGTAACCGAGCACCTTCAGCTTGGCATCGTGAATGAGACGACACCAGTCGCAGTGGGACTCGCGGCTGCGCCCAGCCCCGGTCCCATCCACGGCCAACCCGAGGAAGCGACAATCTTGGAAGGCTTTACCGCGCTTGGCTTGGCGCACCAGATCAATCAGCGCGGAACGGGTGGTAGACGGATCTAGCCGTTCCCCCAAGTAGTTGAGTGCATCATTGCTGAACGACCGCTGCAGACCCAGTACGCGGCAGCCTGCCACGCGCACGATCGGCTCGACTCCCAGAAAACTACACTCCCGCAACACCCGTCCGACCACCATCGCCCAGAGCAGTACCCGTGCGGCAATGACGGGTTGTTGTCGACCATCCCCGGGCTTGGCCAAGTAGCGCTCGAGGCCGAGGCGAGGGACGACGAAGCGGAGCAGCGCGCGTGCGTAGGCATGGTTAGCGACGGGGTTTGGACTTCTGTTTTCGGGCCAGAATCAGCAGCTCGGCATTGGCCGTGAGCACCGCGCGCACGGCGTCGAGGAAGTCCCGCCCCGCCTTCACCTGCTGGCGCACGTGCTCGACCCATGGCTTGGGAATCCGCTCGACCCGGCGTTTCCCTCCCGCCATGAAGGTGAGAGTCCAGGCCTCATGGCCCTCGCCTTGGGCGCAGCGGCAAGAGGGTTTGCCGCAGCGGGTGCGGCTGCAGCTCAGCGAGCCCGGCAACAAATCAGGCGGTATGGGAAACAGGCCCAGCAGTTGAAACTTGCGCTGACGCCAGCGGGCGGCGACTGCACCTTTGGGCTCTCGTTTCATCTTGTTGCATAAATACTACAAGATATGCTCAAACACAAGCGAATTCTACGAGTGCGAAAATAGCGAGCCCTTGCAGTAAACCCTGCAACGCAACCGCGGCTGCACCACCGCTGAACGGAACAGGTCTCTGTTCATTCAGGGTTCAGAAATGGCTGGGATGGGCAGCCGTGCGACTGAACGAGCGACTGCGGTACGATGATGTCACGTGTTGCTTGCAGTTTCTGAGCATACGATGGGGCAACTCAACCTTGCATGCTGAACCAATCGATCCAAGTTACGCAGTCGTTCCAATTCGCGCTGTGATCCTCGACTACGGGGACGTGATTTCACAGCCGCCTGATCCGGCGGCGATTACAACGATGGCAAAGATGTTCAACCTTCCGGAAGGCAACTTCCGCCATCTCTACGGCGCCTTTCGTCACGGGTATGATCGGGGGGATCTGAGTGCCCGCGACTACTGGACGGAAATTGCCCGCGCGTCAGGAGTCGAGCTCAGCCCGATCCAGGTCGAGCAACTTCGAGAGGCTGACGTCGCCATGTGGAGCCGATTGAACCTATCGGTGCTGCGGTGGGCGGGTCAATTGCGATCGTCAGGCATGAAAACCGCCGTGCTCTCGAACATGCACGACGACATGGTGCAGAAAATCCGCAGAGATCCAACATGGGCGGAGACGTTTGACTGTTTGACGCTTTCGTCGGCGATCCGAATGGCGAAGCCCGATGCCGGGATTTTCGAACACTGCCTGGAGTGCTTGAACGTGGCCGCCAGGGAAGCGCTTTTCGTGGACGACCGGGAAAGCAATGTGCAAGCCGCCCAGGAGTTGGGAATCAGGGGAATCGTGGCGGGTTCACCGGGTCAGTTGCGGGTGCAGCTCGAAGCAATTGGGTTTATGCCGCTGCCGGAATAGAGGTCGATGGGGGTTGGCCCGAGCTGAGGAGTGCAGTTACCTCAGCAGGCGAAGGCGATTCCATTACGCGGACTGCAGATGAACCGCCAAAGAGGCTGCAGAAGAAATGGAAATTGCTGCGTCCAGCGTACGTCGGCCGGGAAAGGGTTAGGCGCTCCGCGGCCTGAACTGGAATTATGGCGCGAGGAACAGGGGCTCGCGCTCCTGCCTACAACAACGTCACCGCCGCTGCGCGGCTGTAGCGTCCATCACCCGCGACAGCGTCGGCTTGCGCGTGATACAACAGCTCCGGAATCGCTCCAGGTGCTGGCCTAAAGAGGATGCTGAAAAAGTCTGAAATGCGCTTCCCGCGCGAACTGAAGTCCGGCGGATGACAAAAATAAAAGAGATTTACGGCGCGACTGAAGTCGTGCCCTGATACAGCCGTCGAGACGAGAGTTTTCCGCAGCCTGTCAAGCCGTGCTCTTTCAAAACTACGTTGCGTTTGTTCCACGAACCTGCGGGACGCGCATACTAGTTCTCACGTACACACTGAAGCACGCGAGGAACGACAAAACTAAGAAGATGTTTACGCGCAGCTGAAGCTGCGTTCTTTCGCATTCGATCTACGTATCGTCGTCGCGGTCGAGCTCTTCCTGCAAGTCGGACAAGGCTTGGGCACGTTCCGCGCTGTGCAAGCGGGAGTTGAATTCCTTCAGTGCCACCGAAACCACGTGGTAGTGGTGCAGATGGCTGTAGTTGGGATCGCGCGTCAGGTGCAGCCAGATGTCGTGCATCAGCTTGAGGTCTTGTGGACGGAAACGCGGGGCATGCGGCCCAAGTATGTACTCCCACTTGCGGCCGTCGGGAGCGACCACATCCATGCGCAGGCGGGGCTTGGGGTCTGGCAGGTGCTCCCAAGCGTCTCCCGTCAATTTGCCCTGCTCTTCCGGAGTGAGCTTATTGGAGAGGCCGCAGACAATTTGGGTTGAGCCCAGCCGTTGAGCGGTGACCATTATGCTCTCGAAGACGTCGTTGGTGGGAGCGACCAGCAGGGAGACATGTTTACCCTCTTTTTCAGCCAGGTTAACGACAGCGGTGAACAACTCCTGCTCGTACTGCTCGAAGATGTCCGCTGTATCCATGCTTTCGTTGCCGCTGAAGGAATGCTCGCGGTGGATGACACGAGCCGTCATCACAACGACGTCCTGTTTCACGGTGTCAGTACGCGCCAACAAGTCGCGCAGATAGGAAAGGTTCGTGGGGTCGCGGACCGCAACCAGGATGTTGCCGGGGCGAACCTCCATGTCCGCAGCAGTTAGCTCTTCGCTCGCACTGACCCGGAATTGCTCCAACTCATGGTGCTGGCCGCTGACTGTCTTCTTGTTGAGATGTTCCGAGACTGAGAAAACACCGAAGAGGACGGCGCTGAACGCGACGCCCGAAATTGTTGCCAGTTGTTTGGTGAAGAGATTGACGACAGCGGTGGCAAACAGCAGCAGCGAGATCAACGCTAATCCGACTGGCACTTCAGTCTTACCGATGTGAAAGTTCCCGGGGACCTTCCACTGGCGGTTTTCGGGTTCAGTAAAACGCAGCACGAGCACGGCCAGCGATTTGAAAGCGAAGCTCCAGATGACACCGAAGGCGTACAAGGAAGCCAGCAGGTAGACGTTGCCGCGGCTGGCGACGATGGTAAACACCTGGAGAAAAGCGATGAGGTTGATGATGCGGTAGCTGGTTCCGAAGCGGTGATGAGGTTTGCGGAACCATGTCGGCATGACGCCATCTTCGCTGATGCGATTGAGCACTCCGTTGGCACCGACGATGGCGGTGTTGACTGCGCCTGACAGAATCAACGCACCTACCAGCACTACAAAGCCCTGGAAGAAGAGCCTGAGCGTGTAGGGGCCGACCACGTTCATGGCCAGTCCGCCGATTAAGTTCGCGAAGTAGTCAGGGCGAACCTTGTCAGGGATGATCATCACGGCGAAGAACGACACGAGCGAAGTGAACAGCAAGCTGTAGACGAAGATGACCAAGCCGGTCTTTTCGAGGTTCTTCAGTTTGGGATGCTCGATCTCACGATTCACCTGCGCCAGAGACTCTTCGCCGCTCATCGCCAGCACCGAATGTCCGAACCCGACCAGCAGCAACACCCAGGTCAAGTTCGCCGCCCAACTGTGATACAGCCATCCCAGCGATTCGTGGTCCTTGGTTATGTTCGTGGCTGACGGGAGTGGCGGCAAATGCGCCGGGTGCGTGATCAAGGTGACGATGCACCACACGATCAGGACGACGACCATCACGGTCGTGATCTGCATGATGCGCAGCGCTTGTTCGCTCGATTCGTGGATGCCTTGCGTGTTTTTCCACCAGAAGAAGCCGGTCACCAGCACAGCGAACGCGGCCGCAAAGTAACCTTCCTGGGCGTCCGTCATCTGGATGGGATGGTGATAGCGGGTGGATAAATCAGCAACGAATCCTGCCAGATATTGCCCTGCCGAAACGGCGCTGATCGGACCAGTCAGCACGTAATCGAACAGAAGCGCGGAGACCGAGAGCTTGGCCAACTGGCTTCCCATCGCCTCTTTGACGACCCGGTACACGCCACCACGGACGAACATGCTGCTGGACTCGATGTAGATCGAGCGGACGGCATAACTGAACAGCATGACGGCGAGAACGAACCAAGGTGCGCTCTTCCCGATCACCTTCTCGGCGTCGCCGCCCACGTAATATGCCGACGAAGCCAGGTCAGACAGCACGATGGCCGCGGCGCGCCAGAAGGAGATGAAGGTCAACATCACCGTGGTCGCGACGAAGACCTTGATGGCTGGCTTTTCGATGTTTTGCATGGGCTCTGGTATTTTCAGGAAGTCAACAGTCTAACAAGTCCGATGGCTTCATCGCCCATCTTTTCTCTTTGATGCGAGCTATTCGTTTTTCAAGTTGCAAGCAAAGAAATCCATGAAGCTCTGTCTGACCACGCCAGCTATTCCCTCCGCGCTGCTTGGCTTCGAAAGCCCGTGCGCGGCCCCATCGATCTTGATCAGCTCGGTGTGAGCCGGCATCAGTTTGATTGCAGCCTCCAGTTCTTCAATGGTGCCGAAGGCATCCTTGGTGCCGCTGACAAACAGGGATGGCGTGTGCAGTTGCGGAAAATGAGCGGTCCGCAGTTGCGCGGGTTTTCCTGGAGGATGGAGCGGATAGGAAAGCAGCAGAAGACCTTCGACCGACCCGGGGTGCGAAGCGGCCACCAGGCTGGCTTGGCGGCCTCCATAGGAACTGCCGCCGAGGAACACGCGACCAGTCGACTGTTCTCTCATCAAGATTATGGCGCGGCGCAGTCCTTCCTGGTCCTCTTTTGCATTTGCCGGCGAGGGTGGCCCGTGCGGACGCCGCTGGCGATAAGGAAGATCGCACCGCAACACGCTGATCCCGGCGGCAGCAAACTCCTCGGCCAACGCGACCAGCAGCACTGCGTTCGCATTTCCACTGGCGCCATGGGTCAGCACAAGGAAATCGCCGGAGGAGTCAGTGGCGCGGTGCAATGTCCCGCGCACCGTAATCTCCCCCAGCGTTTGATCGATGAACGGAGTGACGGATCTTCCAGTCACCTCGCTCCTACCGGTTCAACTTTCTGGCCTGGCACGCCTCGACGACTTTCGTGGGATCGATGGCTTCGGAGTCGAGTTGCATCTCCACCACTTTGCCGTTCTTGTCGATGAGGTAATTCACGCGGCGCGCGGCTTTGTACTTGGGGTTGTACAGGCCATACTGTTTGGTGACGTCACCGCCCCAATCGCTGAGTAGAGGAAACGTGACGCCGATCTTTTCCGCCCACGCCTTGTTCGAGAAGGGAGAATCCATACTTACACCCAGGACCTGGGTATCCGCAGCTTCCAGCTTGGCGAGATCCTGCTGGAAGGCCTGCATCTGCTTGGTTCAACCCCCGGTGAAGGCAAATATATAAAACGCCAGCGCGACATTCTTCTTGTCCTTGAAATCATGCAGCGAAACCTTGTTGCCGTTCTGGTCGGTCAAGGTGAAATCGGGGGCAACGTCGCCGACCTTGACGGTTGGTGGCGGTACCTCAGCAGGCTTATCGGCCGCGCGAATTGACGGCACCAGCATGCCTGCAAGCGCGACAGCTGTAATCAAACGATTCATGAACACTCTCCTCTGGTTGTCCCGCGCGATGCGGGACGCAGCAAAGCGTTTCGTCATTTTCCCACGAACCGGTTCAAACGGACAGCGAACGAGGCGCGGGCGCATTCCGCTCGTCTGTTGTGATTCGTCCCAAAATGGGAATGAACGCGCGAATGTGACGCGTGTAATTGCGCAATGCCCAATGTGGGGATAGATTGAATGAGTGTTCATTCGGCGGCAGTACGCCGCCCGTGGCATTCGCGGCTCTGCGCTCTCCCAGAGCTTCGTCTCTTGCCATCACAAACAATTTACTAGGGTTACGGTAGGCAACCGTGGCGAAACGCGATCCTCATTCTTCGGAGTCGATCTCTGCGGGACCACTCAGCGGAGGGAACCGAAGCGCCGACAAGTATCAGCGTATCCTCGACGCTGCGGTGGCAGTGTTTGCGGAAAAGGGATTTTTCGTCTCACGGGTCTCCGACATCGCGGACCGCGCAGATGTGGCGGATGGCACGGTTTATCTCTACTTCAAAAACAAGGACGAAATCCTGGCAGCCGCCATTAACACGGCGTTTGACGGGTTTATGCGGACGGCGCGAACCGAACTGGAGAAACTGCCGACGCCATTAGACCGCTTGCGGCGACTTGCCTATCTTCATTTAGAGGCGTTGGGCGCAAACCGCAACATGGCGGTGGTGTTCCAGATGGAGTTGCGGCAGAGCACGCGCTTCTTGTCCGAGTTCTCTCACGGACACCTGGTGGAGTATTTCAGCCTGGTCCGCCAGGCGATCTGCGATGGCAAGGCCAGTGGAGAGTTTCGCCGGGACCTGCCTGAAAAGATTGCGGCCAACTGTTTTTTTGGCGCCATCGACGAGATGGTGACATCGTGGGTGCTGAGCGCGAAGGATTATCCGCTGGCCCACGTGGCCGAACCGGTTTTAGACATCCTGTTGAACGGGATGCGGACTACCTCGAACTAGCCATGGATGGTGAGTGATGAATATTCGCACTCTGAATGACGTATTTTTTACGGTCGCGAGTCGCAATCACGACCGTGTGATGCTTAATCGCGTCGATGGAGTCTGGAACCCCATCACAGCGGCCCAATTGCATCGCTGGGTCACTGCAACCTCGCGGCAACTTCAGTCCTGGGGGATTGGCAAAGGCGACCGGGTGGCGATCCTCAGCGAGAATCGTCCGGAATGGGCGGTTACCGACTTTGCGACGCTGCTGTTGGGTGGCATCGTGGTGCCGATTTACGCCACGCAAACGGCCGAGCAAAGCCTTTACGTGTTTCAACACTCCGAGGCGCGTATTGCCTTTGTGTCGACGCGCAAGCAGTACGAGAAGGTTGAGTCCATCCGGGCGCAAACGAAGCTTGAGCGCATCGTCGTCATGGACAAAGTGGAGGACCTGCCCGACGTCCCGCAGATGCAATACATCCTGAGCGGCGCCACCGAGGTAGCGGACACTGCAATTGAGACGATCGCGAATTCGATTCAGCCCGACGATGTAGCAACGCTGATTTACACGTCTGGCACGACGGGCACGCCGAAAGGTGTGATCCTGACCCATGGCAACCTCGCTTCGAACTTGGGCATGACTGCGGACCTGGTCGATATGCGTCCTGAAGACGTTGCCGTATCGTTCCTGCCGCTGTCGCATATCACAGCCCGCCACGTCGACTATCTCTTGTTTCAACGGGGCGTCACCATCGCCTATTGCCCCAATTTCGACGACCTGCCGCAGGCACTGACAGAGGTGCGTCCTACCCTATTCGTAGCGGTGCCGCGGGTTTACGAAAAGATCCACAACAAGATTCTGCAGACAACGCAGGGTACGAAGCTGAAGATCTTCAACTGGGCGCTCTCGGTGGGACAAAAGCACCGCGAGAAGGTCCTGGATGACATCCTGCCAAAGTCGCTGGCGTGGAAAGCGGCGAACCGCCTGGTGTTCGAAAAGATCCGAAAAGGCGTGGGCGGACGGGCACGGCTCTTCCTGTCGGGCGGCGCTCCGTTGGGGCGCGAACTCGCCGCATGGTTTGCCGACGTTGGCATTCGGATCGACGAAGGATACGGTCTGACCGAGACTTCGCCGGTGATCGCAGTCAACGTTCCGAGCCAGCATCGCCTGGGTACCGTGGGCAAGACCCTCTCGAACCTGGAGGTGCGGATCGCGACGGACGGAGAGGTGCTGGTTCGCGGGCCGTCGGTGTTCAAGGGTTATTGGAATATGCCTGAGGAAACCACCTCTGCCTTTGAAGAGGACTGGTTCAAGACCGGCGACATTGGCCATCTGGATGAGCACGGGTATCTGTCGATCACAGATCGCAAGAAGGACCTGATCAAAACATCGGGTGGAAAGTTTATTGCTCCGCAACCGATTGAGAATTCCTTGAAGGCCAATCGCTACGTGGGTGAAGCCGCAGTGGTAGGCGATAAGAGACGATTTCCGTCGGTGCTGATTGTGCCTAATTTCCCGATGCTGGAAGAATGGGCTGCTGCTAAAGGCATCTCGACAGCTTCGCGGAAAGAACTGGTGCGGTCACCCCAGGTGCAGGCGCTTTATAAGGACATCGTGGACGAGTTGAATGAGAACCTGGCGCAGTACGAGAAGCTCAAGAAGGTACTCGTCCTGCCGGAAGAACTCAGCATTGCCGACGGGACTTTGACGCCGAGCATGAAGCTGCGGCGGCGGCATCTCGAACAGCGTTACCACAAACAGATCGACGCCTTGTACGCGGAAGAGCATCCGCATGCCAAGAGCGAACACCAGGCGGAGCACGCCAGAAAGTAGCGCCGCTCAATTCCCTGCCGGTGCCCTTCACTCGATGGGCTCGACCGCGATCGTCGGTTCGTGATGAGTCTGGTCGGGTCGTTGAATCAGCACGGTAGCCGATAACACGATCACCATCCCGAGAACCTGAATGGGCGAGACCAACTCGCCCAGAAGGACCGCCGTCAGCAGAATCGCCCAGACCGGTTCCAGACAACTGGTGACGATGGCCCGAGTCGGATCAAGGTGCTGCAGTCCCGCAAAGTAGAAGGAAAACGGGACCAGCATCGAGGTCATCGAGAACACGGCCATGAATGCCCACTGGCCCCCGCTGTAATGTTGTGCCACGATCTTCCACGGCGGGTTCAGGGCCAGCCAGAAAACAGCCGCGCCGAGAAGTGCATACACCAGCACCGTCCAGCGCTCGTAGGTTTGAAGCAAGTGCTGGGCGTAAACGTTGTAGAAGGCGAAGGAGATGGCAGCCACTTCCGCCGCGATCACGCCGATCGTGCTGAATCGTACTCCCGAGAGACCCAGCCAGGGGAACGCGGATTTGGTGGCGATTTCTCCCACCGCAAGGGCGCAGCCCAGAACTGCCGATACCACTCCCATGATGCGTTGGGTGTTGGGGCGCTGCAGTCCGCGCGCCAACATGTAAAGGAGTACCCAAGCCGGAGCGACGTATTGCAGCACAATCGCCGTCGCCACGGAAGTGCGATCGATCGCGAGATAGTAGAAGTAGTTGGACGCGGCCACCCCGACAATGCCTAGCACGAAGAACTGGACGAGATGGCTGCCTCGGAGGCGAAGGGCCGAGCGTTTCTTGAGCAGCAGGATGGGCGCAAGCACTAAAAGAGAAATGGTGGTGCGGCTCTGCGCAATGACGAGAGGATCGATCTTGCCCAGATACTGGCCGCCGACGTGGATCCGTCCGGTGAAAATGGCACGGCCCATGGCCGCCGAGAGTCCCCAGAAGAACGTCGCCGCGGTGATATACAGGTAACCGCGGAGGGGATGAAGCTTACTGGCCGAGAAGTTGGACGAGGCGTTCAGGGTCGTAGCCGATCAGGACTTGGTCTCCGATGACAACCGTTGGAGTGGACTGGCTTCGATACTTTTGTGTCAATTCCCGCGCGACCGCAAATCCGGAGTCAATGCTGCGCTCTTCGAATTCCACCCCGCGTTGGGTGAGGAAGTTCTTGACCCAGCCGCAAGGCGGGCAGTCCTGCTGCGTGAACACGATCACTTTGGGGTGCGACATGCTATTCCGCAAGAGCCGATTCGCTGGGCGAAGTGCGTAGCACCCGATCCACAGTGTACGGTGCACGCTTCGCCGGCTCGTGGAAATGCCGCACCTGCAACTCACCCAGAAGACCAAGCGCCACCAATTGCACTCCGGCCACGATCAGGACCGCACCAAACACCATCATCGGCCCATGCTGGTCCATGACGTCGACGTGGCGGATGAATT
This sequence comes from uncultured Acidobacteriaceae bacterium, assembly GCA_963779555.1. Taxonomy (GTDB): domain Bacteria; phylum Acidobacteriota; class Terriglobia; order Terriglobales; family Acidobacteriaceae; genus DASRAA01. Next base: position 19,908 of record CAVZYS010000005.1, on the reverse strand, counting down.
TCTCGATGACCATCCAGAATGCGATCAATAATCCAGTGATGGAGCTGACGGCGCCAAATCCGCCAAAAAAGTGCAACGGCCGCGACATGTACTTGAGCAGGAAACGGATGGTGATCAGGTCGAAAAAAACACGGAACGTGCGGCCGATACCGTAGTGTGACTCGCCGTGCTCCCGGCTGACGTTGCGAATGGGTATCTCACAAATGGTCGCGCCGTAGGCCGACGCCAGTGCTGGAATGAAGCGGTGCAGTTCGCCGTACAGCGGGACTTCCTGCACGACTTCGCGACGGTAGGCCTTGAAGGTGGTGCCGAAATCGTGGATATCGACGCCGCTCAACTTCGCCATTAGCCAGTTGGCTATGCGAGATGGAATCCGGCGCATGACGAAATTGTCGATGCGTTCCTTGCGCCATCCGCTGACAATATCGTAGCCGGCGCGCAACTGCTCCAGGAACAATGGGATGTCATCGGGATCATGCTGCAGGTCGCCGTCCATCGCTAGAACATACTCGGCCTGGCAATGATCGAAACCCGCGGCCAGGGCAGAAGTCTGGCCGAAATTGCGGCGCAATTTCACCACGACCACGCGGCGATCCACGGCTGCGATTTGCTGAAGCAGGGAGAAGGTCTGGTCTTTGCTGCCGTCGTCAACAAACACCAGTTCGAATGGCTCCTGCGTGGTCTCCATAACTGCCTTCAGCCGGTCGTAGAGCTCGGTGACATTCTGTTCTTCGTTGTGGAAAGGTACAACAATTGAATACTTGAGCACGGTTTTTTGATTATACCGTCTGCCGTTCCCAAAATGGCCATTTTGGGCCAGACGGTTCCCTTTTAGTGACGATCAGCGTTTCGAGCGAGATCAGCGAATCTGAGCTGATTTGCCGGCAATTCTACCAGTTGGCGATACATTGAGCGATGCTTCGTTGTGCAGATCGCTCAATATAAACCCGGAGGTTCCGCCCGTGTTGTGGATTAAGCAAAGACGCGGACGAACGCTCAGCGGCTAGCGATGAATTGCAGGGTTCGGCGGAGGCCTTCGGCGAACTCTACGGCGGGCGTGATCAGGCTAGCGACCATGTATCCCTCACCCGGAAAGTTGTAGAAGTGGCCGGGATGCACCAGAACTCCCGTATTGCGCAACAGAGTAATGGCAAACTCCTCATCCGAACCAAGCACGGGGACGCGAAGTACTGCGTACCATCCACCCTCGACCGTCAATCGGTGACAGAGGCTTTGGGAGGTGAGTTGCGAATCGAGTTCGGCCAGATTCGTGCGAATCCGTTGCATGACTTGAGGCTGAATACTGCGCCGCTCCGCCAACATCATTGGGAGAGCCAATTGGGCGGGAGCATTCATTGACAGGTAGGTGTCGCTGACGATCGCCAGCCTCGCAAGTGCCTCCTTCTTGAGTTCTTCTGGCCCGTTAGTGGCGACCCACGCGACCTTCATTTGGGGAAGGCACGATATCTTGGAAAGGCCACTCAACGAAAATGTCAGAGCTGCGGTGTTGCCCGAGAAAGTCGATGGGACTTCAGTTCCCAACGCGTAGTCGAGAAAGACCTCATCCGCGATGATGGCCATCTCATTGTTCGCGCAGAGACGATTCAATTCTGCAACTTCGTGAGATTTCACAAACGAGCCGGTGGGATTGTTGGGATGAACGACCAACACAGCGTGGCAGCAGGAGCCATCGGCCTGCGTCCGCCTCATCGCAACCCGTAGAGACTCGAAATCGATCTGCCACCCGTGGTCGTACACCAGTTCATACGACACGAGTTTGACATCGTTCAGATCGGCCAGGAAGTCGAACAAGGGATAGCTTGGAGCCGGCACCAGAACGGCATCTCCCGGATTACAAAGGAGCCGAAAGACAAAGGAATAGGCTTCGCTGGTGCTGGTGGTGAGGATGAGGTCTTCGGCGGAAACCTGACTTCCCTTCTCCGCGTAGTAGGCGGCGACCGCCTCGCGCGCGGAGAGCAAGCCTTGAGCTGCGGGCTCGTAAGTCAATGCTCCAGAATGAGTGAGGGACTGCAGCAACTCGTCCTCACGAAAGTTAAGGCCGATGGTCGTGGGATTCGATGCGGTGAGGTCGAGCAGTTCCCTGCCCGCACGCCGGTGTTCTTCGAGCGCTTGCGTATAGCGATTCTTGGCAAGGTCCCAGGCTGTGCGGCGGGAAAACATCAGCGAGAATTCCGCTCAGCTACGATGTGGCAGAACACAGACGAAACGCCCACGCGACCGACGTTGCAACAAATCGCAGCAGCAATTTCCTCAGCGGACTTCCTCATAAGAGGCGGATTATACATAACTGTGCGAACCAACTCGCATCGAAGCGAGTTCCTGCCGGGTAGAGACACTCTTGGCGAAAATGAATATCCCGCAAATTCGAGCGCAAAAACATCGGACGCACCCATACAATGGAACGAATCCCAGCGGAGCGAATTGTTGAGCTATGGACGATACCAGAACCGCGACGTCGGATAATTCGAAGCCCACCGTGAACACAAAGACAGCGCTTCTGATAGGGGATGACCCGGAAGTCAAGAAGGCGCTGTCCATCATTCTGGCGCAGGAAGGTTGGACGCTGGAGCAAAGTGGCAGCTTGGACGACGCGTTAGCCCTGTCTCGGTCGGAGCACTTTGACCTCATCGTCACCAGCCGCGAGACATCGGGAAAAGAAGACGTGGAGTTTCTGCGGCGGATTCGCAGGGTGAATCCGCATACTCGAATCATCATCCTAACCGACGACAGTACTCCGGCTGATGTCATTGCCTCGATGCGGGAACGCGCGTTCGGTTATCTGTCGAAAGGCTTCTCGGTCGAGACGCTGGCGGAAACGGTGCGAACGGCGCTGGCGACGCCAGCGTGGGACGATGGCATTGAGGTTATGTCGGCCACGCCGAAATTGATCACCCTGGCGGTTCGCTGCAACATGATTACCGCAGAGCGGCTGCTGCAGTTCATGCGCGAGGTTGCTGATCTGCCTGACGAGGAACTGCAAAGCGTCGGCTTGGCTTTTCGGGAAATGCTGCTTAACGCCATGGAACATGGCGGTCAATTCGATCCTGAGAAGTATGTGGAAATCTGCTATGTGCGGACCCGGCACATGGTGATGGCGCGAATTAAAGATCCGGGAGATGGATTCACGCTAGATGAAGTTCGGCACGCCGCTATCGGTAACCCGCCCGACGATCCCATCGCACACGTGATCCGGCGGAACGAAGAGGGGATGCGGCCGGGCGGGTACGGAGTGATGCTGGCCAAGAACCTGGTAGACGAGCTCATCTATGGCGAGAAAGGGAACGAAGTTCTGCTGGTCAAGTATTTGCCCGAATTCCCGCCATTGCAGCCTGTCGTGCAGCTATAGGCTTCGCAGATAACGCTGTATCAACGACGCCTCAGCATGGAGAAATCGATGTCCCCATTGGAGTTCAGGAAGTCCTGCTTCGTCTTGACGCTGCTTCTCGGGTCGATGGTTTGCGCGGCCCTTCCGGGGTTCGCGTTGCCACAACAAGACACGGCGGCCGCAGGCGCCGCGCGAGACAAGCCTTTTGTGGTTGAGTACTACTACAAAGCGAAGTGGGGCCACGCCGACGAGTTCATCACGCTCTTCAGGAAGAACCACTACCCCCTGCTGAAGAAACAGGTTGAGATGGGCCGCATGCTGAACGTATCGGCGGTTGCGCCGCGCTATCACACCACAGAAGACGGACGCTGGGACTACCGCGTCACGATCGTCTTCAAGAATGCGACCGTAGCCAACGACGGGTTTGACGAAAAAGCGCTCATCAAGCAGCTATATCCGGACCAGGAAACATATAAGAAGGAAGAGCAGCGGCGCTTCGAAATACTCGATGCGCACTGGGACCTGCCGATCAAGGACGTAGACCTGAATACGCAGTAAGCCGTGACAACCACTGACATCCTGTTGGGTGTTACGTTATAGGTGTTCACTGCCGGCGTCACGCTGGCTATCGCGCACAACGAACCGCCACGGCATACCATTCAGATTTTTCACACGTCGTAGTACATCATGAACTCGTAGGGATGCGGACGCAGGCGGAGAGCGTCCACCTCTTTCTCCCGCTTGTAATCGATGTAGGTGTTCAGCATTTCCTCGGTGAAGACGTCACCCTTCATCAGAAACTGGCAGTCCCGCGAGAGCGCATCCAAGGCAGCGTCGAGGGACCCCGGCATGGACGGGACCTTCGCCAGTTCTTCGGGACCGAGATCGTAAATATCCTTGTCGAGCGGCGAACCAGGATCCATTTTGTTCTCCACCCCATCGATGCCGGCCATCAGCATGGCGGCAAACGCCAGATACGGATTGCAGCTGGGATCGGGCGGTCGGAACTCGGCACGTTTGGCTTTGGGAGAGGCAGAATACATCGGAATGCGCACCGCAGCCGAACGGTTGCGTCTTGAATACGCGAGGTTGACCGGAGCTTCGAATCCCGGCACCAGGCGCTTGTAGGAATTGGTGGTGGGAGCAATGATCGCCGAAAGAGCGGGACCATGCTTGATCAGCCCACCGATATACCACAGCGCCAACTGCGACAATCCTGCATAACCATCTCCGGCGAACAGCGGCTTGTCGTCTTTCCAAAGGGACTGATGAGTGTGCATACCGCTGCCGTTGTCCTGGAAGAGCGGCTTGGGCATGAAGGTCACGGTCTTGCCGGACTGGTTGGCGACATTCTTCACGATGTACTTGAAGAGCATCATGTTGTCGGCGGACCGAATCAGGGAGTCGAAGCGCAGGTCGATCTCGGTCTGTCCGCCGGTAGCCACCTCATGATGGTGGCACTCGACCTCGAGCCCGCAACTCTGCATAGCGAGCGCCATCTCGGTCCGCAAGTCCTGGTAGTGGTCGGTCGGTGGTACCGGGAAGTACCCTTCCTTATAGCGCGGCCGATATCCCAGATTGCCCTCTGGCCGCCCCGAGTTCCAGCGCCCTTCTTCCGCGTCGATGAAGTAATAACCTTCGTGCTCGTTCTGATCGAAGCGCACGTTGTCGAAGATAAAAAACTCGGCTTCCGCGCCAAAATAAGCGGTGTCGGCCATCGCCGTCGAGGTCAGATAGATCTCAGCTTTCTTGGCGATATAGCGCGGATCGCGATCGTAACGCTGCTTGGTGACGGGATCGATAACGTCACAGACCATGACCAAGGTGGGGACCTCAGTGAAGGGATCAAGAAAATAGCGAGATGCATCTGGGATAAGGAGCATGTCACTTTCGTGAATGGCCGCCCAACCCCGGATCGAGGAGCCGTCCATGCCAAAGCCTTCCTCAAACGACTCTTCGGTGAGTTGACCTATGGGATAAGACACGTGATGCCAGAGTCCCGGCAGGTCGGTGAATCGAAGGTCAAGCATCTGGACGTTGTTCTGTTTGGCGAATTCTAATACGGCTTTTGGATCAGCCTTGGGCGCAGCCATGACGAGCTCCTTACAGGGTGCAGCTCACAGAATACGCTGCCATCTTGGTGTCAGGGCATACAATGATTTTATCGGGTACATAATTTCCTATTATGGAAGTGCAGCTCTCGTAGCCACAGATGGACTTCGATCAGATCGAAACGTTTCTGGAGGTCGCAAAGCTCAGCAGCTTCTCGCGGGCTGCAGAACGACGTTTCCGCACACAACCCGCGATTTCGTCGCAAATTCGATCGCTGGAGGAAGAGGTTGGCGCCAAGCTGCTCGATCGCAGCGGTGGGCGCGTCGCGGTCACGGCGGCCGGCAAGGTCTTCCAGAAGTATGCCGAGGAGACCATCGAGCAGCGCCGGGTCATGATGATCGCGCTGGCTGAGATGCACCGAGTTCCGCGCGGCGAGATTGTCGTTTCGGCTAACGAAGGTACTTGCCTGCATATCCTGCCCGAAGTCTTCGCTGAGTTCAAGCATCAGTATCCCGATGTCGCAGTCAACGTCAAACGCTCGGAACATCAGAAGATCCTTGAGGCGCTGATTGAGAACTCTTGCGATTTTGGGGTCGTCTCGATGCCGATCAAGGACAAACGCTACACGGTCGTTCCCATTCACAAGGATGAGCTCGTGGTGATCACGCCGGTCAAGCATCCCCTGGCTGGTCGCAGCGAGGTCTCGCTCGCCGATGTTGCGCAATACCGGCTATTGTTGCCTAAGCTGGGCCGCACTCGCGATACGTTGGAGGCGCTGTTCCACGAACGCCGGCTGAAGCTGATTATTTCGATGGAACTTGATTCAAGCGAACTGACAAAACGATTTGTAGCCGCAGACGTGGGCATTAGCTTCATTTCGCGATCCAATGTCGCCGAGGAAGTCAAATCCAAAACACTGTCTGCTCTGAAAATCTCGGACGCCGTTCTGCAACGCGATCTGGCGCTGGTATTCCGGAAAGACAAAGCCCTGAGCCGGGCTGCGCTTGCCTTTATCGAGATTGCGGTGAAGCTGAAGACGGGTGCTCCCGCGGTTAGCACAGCGCGGACATCCTGAAGTGTAATCCCATTGTGACTCCACTATTAATTTTTCGAGAACTTTCCATTTCCAAGTAAAGGCGTGTGTTACTTTTGAAAATTCGGAGAGGATAGAATCTCCGCCCCGGAGGCGCGCAAATTGGGTAAAAGCATGGTTCCTAAACGCATTTTCCTCACCAAGGGTGTGGGAAAGCACAAGGAACGACTAACTTCGTTTGAATTGGCATTGCGAGATGCCGGCATCGCGGCGCAAAACTTGGTCCGCGTTTCCTCTATCTTTCCGCCTCACTGCAAGCTGATCGGTCGCAGGGACGGTCTGAAGTACCTGTACCCGGGTGAGGTGACTTTCGCGGTGGTGGCGGAGAATTCGACCCGGGAACCGCACCGCCTGGTCGCTTCGAGCATTGGACTGGCTATTCCAGCGGATCGGAGCACGTTTGGGTACCTCAGCGAACATCACTCTTTCGGCGAGAAAGAGGACCTGGCAGGCGATTACGCCGAGGAACTCGCGGCCGAGATGCTGGCCACAACGCTGGATGTCGAATTCGATGCCGACAAGTCGTGGGATGAAAAGAAGGAAGTCTACCGGCTCTCCAACAAGATCGTGCGTACCATGAACACCACGCAGACCGCGGTGGGGGACAAGCGGGGGCTGTGGACGACCGTGATTGCCGCTGCCATCCTCATTTTCGAGTAGCCCCCAAGTTTCGGGGAATCAAAAAGGCGCGATCGCTTCGCGCCTTTGCTTTGCTCTCAGCCAAACTGCGTTAGCGCTTGTAGGGATGCGGTTCGGGACCTTTCTCCAGGGTTTCGCGGTTCCAGATCAGTCCCTCGCGGCTGTATTGGGCCATCTCGTAGTCCTGGGTAAGTTCCAAGGCGTCAGTCGGACAAGCATCCTCACAGAGCCCGCAGAACATGCAACGACTCAGGTCGTAGGTGAACTCCGTAAGTTCCTTGCGCCGAGTCACGGGATTGCGTTCGCTTCCTACGACAATCAAATGCTCAGGACATGCCACCGCACATAGATCGCAGGCAATGCACAACGACTCATTCGTGTCGGGGTTTACACCGAGGCGAGGCGCGCCACGAAATCGCTCAGCGATCTCCGGGCGCTCCAACGGATACTGCTCGGTAATTAGCTGCTTTGGAGCCTGATTGCGAAACGTAACGCCGAGACCCTTGAATAGGTCAACGAACAGCATCTTGCGCACGAATTGCTTCATCCTCGCTCCTGACTTGGCTGAAGTTTAGCATATTCGGTCACTGATTTATGATCGCGACGGATCCTCGGCGCAAGACGACGAGATGCTATCTGACGTGTTGCTTGCGATGCCAGCGCGCGACAATGGCAGTGGCACAGGCTTAGAATCTGATTACGCATGCGCATCGTGTCTGGACTCGTACTCACGCTAGTTTTCGCGGCCGTCATGGCGGCACGAGAGCCAGTCGCAGGGATTCCACAGAAAGAGGTGGCGGTCGCGCCGAACGCCGGTCAAACCTCCGAAGCATCTGCCGCGACATCGCACGAAATCCGGCCCCAAACCCAGGCGACAACGGATCCCGGCAAGCCGTCTGACACCATTTTGCCTGCTCCGCCCAGTCCTCAGGCGGTTACCGAAGCCAAAAAGCAATTCAAGGCAGGATTGAAGCTCAAGTCGTCCGGCAACATGAAGGCCGCGTTCGAGAAGTTCGAGCAAGCGTCGCAACTGGATCCGCGCAACGTGGAGTATGTAACCGCCCGCGAATTTGCCCGCCAGCAGTTAGTGATGGAGGCGCTGGAGCGCGGCAATAAGGCGATGCAAGCGAAGAAGGAAATCGCCGCCACAGCAGAATTCCGGCAAGCCCTCGAATACGATCCCACAAATGAGTTCGCTCGCCAGCGCCTGAACGACTCAGTGTGGGAAAGCAGCACTCCGCCAAGCCGCGCAGTCCAAGTGGTCGAGAAGTCAATCGAGATATCGCTTTCACCGAGTTCCGAACGTAAGGATTTCCAATTTCGCGGGGACTCGCGAACGCTGCTAACTCAAGTTGCCAAGGCATACGGCATCACCGCAACCATCGACGATTCGGTGCAGACGCGACGCGTCCATTTCGATCTCCAGAACGTGCGGTTTGCCACCGCGATGGAGGCCGCCACGCGGGTGACCAAGACTTTCTGGATAGCGCTCTCCGGATCGCAAATGTACCTGGTTGCCGACACCTTGGAAAATCGCCGGAATTTTGAGCGAATGGCGATTCGCACCTACTACATGACCGATGCCACGTCGCCACAGGAATTGGCGGACATGGTGAACGTACTGCGGCTCATCCTCGAAATACGGTTCGTTTCGCAGGATGCCCAGCAATCGACCATCACAATCCGAGCCCCCCTGCCGGTTGTCGAAGCGGCCAGCAAACTGATCGAGAGCCTCGCAGGTGGTCGTCCCCAGGTAACGTTGGACGTACGGGTTTTCCAGATCAGCTCCAGCCTTGCCCGCCAGATGGGGACACAGTGGCCTTCGCAGTTCACGCTTTTCAATATCAGTCCAGCATTGATCGCTTCATTGGGGGTGGGGGCGCAGAACTTGATTAACCAACTGATTGCTTCCGGCGGGATCAACCAGGCAAACTCGACAGCCATTCAAGCACTGCTAGCACAACTGCAGCAATCAGCGCAGAACTCGTTGCTTTCCACGCCCTTTGCAACATTCGGTGGAGGACTCACATTGACGGGCATTTCCCCATCGCCTCCGCTCACGGTGAATTTAAGTGTCAATGAGTCCGATGTCCGCAACCTGGAGCACGTTACTTTACGTGCCTCACAAAACACGCCCGCGGTGCTGAAGATTGGCGAGCGCTATCCCTTGGTGAACGCCACCTTCGCCCCGATATACAACAGCAGTGCCATCTCCCAGGTATTGGGAAACGGGTCCTACATAGCTCCCTTCCCTTCCTTCAACTTCGAGGACCTGGGATTGAACCTGAAGGCGACCCCGATCATTCATTCGAATACCGACGTGAGCCTGAAAATCGAGTTGAACATCCGGACGCTCGGCAATCAGAGCGTGAATGGGATCCCTATTATTCTGAACCGCGAGTACACCGGCAGCATCACGCTGAAGAACGCAGAATCGGGCGTGGTGGCGGGATTGATTTCCAAGGCCGACTCGCACAGTTTGGCGGGATACCCGTTCCTGAGCCGGGTCCCTGTCGCGAGTTATGCAGCGTCGGTGCACGACAAGAATGAAAATGATGACGAATTATTGATTGTGATGACGCCCCACATCACCCGCATGGCGTCCAGTGAGGGAATTGCGGTTCAGCTACCAGTGGGACATTGATTCGCGCCAATCGCATTAAAAATGCCGGAACGCAAGGTTCCGGCTGTCACGATTTGATCGCTGAGGGGACTACTTCGCCGCTTTGGGCAGGTTGAATTCCACCATCCCCTTTACAGCGTCATACGGAGTGTTATTTCCGAACCCTACAACCTTGCGTCCGTTGATGAAAAATGTAGGAGTACTGGTGACACCCAGTTTCGCTCCCAATGCCAGCGATTCGCGTACCCGCTTCTCGGTCTCCGGCTTGGCCACACAAGCTGCAACGGCGACTGGATCTGCGCCCGCTTCTTTTACGTAGCCTTTCAGCATGGTCTCGGCGGTCTCCGGCGTGATCTCTCCCTGGTGCTCGTACACGGTGCTGATAAACTTCCACACCGCCTCGTTACTTTCCCGGGCAACGCAGTCAAGGTATTTGGCGCCGAGCATCGACCATTTGTGAATCGATTCCAGCGGATAATTCTGGAAGATCAGCTTGACCTGCGGTTCGTCCTGGATGAGCTTGTTGATGTTGGGCTGGGCAGCTTTGCAGGCCGGACACTCCAAATCTCCGAACTCGACAATGGTTACCGGGGCGTCGGCGGGGCCGTGGGCTGGCCCGCTTGCAGCTTTCAAGCCTTCTCTCGCAATGGCAAACGGATCGGCGCCAAATGGAACCATGTCTCCCGTAAAGGCGAACTTCTGGTCGGGGGTGACGAAGACGCGGAAAATTTGCTGGCCCTGGGGTGTGTTGAATACCGCGGTGACCTCGGCGAAGCCTTGCGCCTCGGCTGGCTTGATGTCTGCCACTTTCCAGGTCAAATCCTGGTTCCAGCCAAACATCTGCTTCAGAAAAGCATCTACCGTTGCTTCGCTGGGAAGCGCCGTGGTGGCGCCGGCGGGAGCGGCTGAGCCGGTCGAGGTGGCCTTTGTTTGGGCAAATCCAGTGCAAATCGAAAGTGCAATTACAGCTATTGTAAGTACTTTAGAAACTGACAAATCCCAGCGATAGTTCATTTCTTCCTTTCATATGTGAAGCAAGCTTGGGGCTGAGGCCTATTCAGAGTTCCAGCTTAGCGGCTATGGGGAAGCGACGGCCAAACCCGAATGCCTTGGGAGAGATTTTCAATCCCGGAGCGGCCTGCTGCCGTTTGTATTCGTTGCGATCCACCATTGCGGCGACCTTTCTCACCAGCGCCAGGTCGAAGCCATGCTCCTTCGCGATTGATTCCGGTGGTTGGTTGTCCTCCACATAGGCTTCCAGAATTCTGTCGAGAACATCGTACGGCGGTAGCGAGTCGCTGTCTTTCTGGTCGGGACGCAATTCAGCTGAGGGAGGCTTCTCCAGAGTGGTCTCTGGAATCACATGGGTTCGCGAATTGACGTAGCGAGCGAGGCGATAGACCAGAGTTTTGGGGACGTCGGAGATCACAGCGAGGCCGCCGCACATGTCTCCGTAAAGCGTGCAATACCCTACGCCGATCTCTGACTTGTTGCCGGTGGTCAGCACGAGGGCACCAAGTTTGTTGGACATCGCCATCAGCAGCGATCCCCGGATGCGCGCCTGCACGTTCTCCTCCGTTACATCCGGCGCGCGATTGGCGAAGACGGGTTTCAGGGACCCCAGATAGGTTTCGAAGATGTCGCTGATCGACACCAGTTCGAAACGAATGCCAAGGCTGTTTGCGAGCGCCGCCGCGTCGTCGATGCTGCCTTGTGAAGAGTACGGTCCGGGCATGCCGACTCCGATGACGTTTTCCCTGCCCAGCGCGTCCACGGCGATAGCAGCAGTAAGTGCGGAGTCAATACCGCCGCTGAGTCCAAGCACAACTCTCTGGAAGCCGCACTTGTGCACATAGTCGCGGGTGCCAAGAACGAGCGCCGCGTAGGCGCTGGCCTCGACGCCCTCGTCGCGATCATGGATATCGCCCCGGAGGCTCTCGGAATCAAAGCAGATCATGTCTTCTTCGAACGACTTGGCCTGCGCGATAACCTGGCCGTCGGGGTCGAGCGCAAGACTCGAGCCATCGAAGACCAGGCTGTCATTGCCGCCAACCTGGTTCACCATGGCGACGGGTACGCGGTAGTGCTTTGCGATAGTTGACAACATGTCCTGGCGAAGTTCGCGCTTGCGCAGGTAAAAGGGCGACGCAGAGATGTTCAGCAGAATCTTTCCGCCAGCACCGATCAAGTCTTCCACGGGATCGACGCCATACAGTCGGCGGTCCCAGAAATTCTTGTCATTCCAGGCGTCCTCGCAAATGGTCAGAGCGCAAGGCGTACCGTCGAGGGATATCAGAGCTTGCTTATCCGCCGGAGCGAAGTTGCGTACCTCGTCGAAAACGTCATAGGTCGGCAAGAGGCGCTTGGATTGAATGGCAGCAATCTTTCCGTCGCGCAGGAGGGCGGCGGAGTTCATGACTGACTTTCCGGTTGCCGATTTAGCGGGCGTGACCAAGCCGCAGACCACCGAGATCCCGTTTGTCCGCGAGGCGATCGCTTCGGCAGCCTGACGATTACGTTCGATGAACCAAGTGCGCTCGACCAGGTCGCGCGGCGGATAGCCGCATACGCTCAACTCCGGGAACAGTATGAGGTCAACGCCTGCACTCTTCGCCCGTAGCGAATAGTCGACAATCTTGGCCGAATTTCCACCAAAGTCGCCGACGGTAGGGTTGATTTGGGCGAGAGCAATCCTCACGCTATCAGTGTAAAGGCGCAGCCGCAGCTGCGCCAAATGTGGAGTGGGGTTCCCGCTTAGACTCCGAACTCATTGCGCCGGCAAGGCATGGGGAGTGGTCGCGGGCGGCGTCATGGTCGGACCGCCCGTCGGCGTCATCGGCGGCGTACCTGGAGTGGGATTGGTGCCGCTGGTATCGGGATAGGGAGAACCGTCGGCCGGCGCCTGTTTGTCCTGGGGACGCGGCGCACGTTGATCCGACGTGGTAGTGGGATACTCCGGCTCCTCGCCGGGACGCCGCAATGAGGGCGCGTTCTGCGGCTTGGGAGCTGGCTTCTGTTCAGCCAGTTCGGTGTCCTTCGAAGGCAGATCGACTTCCTTCTCCGTGCGCACAACCTTCTGCCCGTCCACGGTCATAATCTCGAGGCGCGCGACCTCGTTACCCTTGAACCGCACGAAGTCAACTTCTTCTGGAGGCGTGCCGTAGATCCATTCTTCGTAGTCCTGCCCTTTGTCATCCTTGTCGCGAATCTTGCGCGGGGGACGGCCCTTGGCGAAAGTCACCATCTCTTTGTCCATGCCGACCAGGACCTTGTGCTCTTTAATGGCTTGCTGAATTTTGGGCGGCAGGGTCTTCTCATAGGCCTCTGCGGTCGTCAGCGCCTTGAAGTCGATCACCGGCGCCAACAATGCGCGTACCTGATCGCCGGTGAGTTCCGGTATGTACTTGTCAAATTCAAGGGTGACGGTCGTGCCGTGGGCGTCGAGGCTCTGCGGACTCGGGCCACCGGGGATGGGCGTTTCTCCGGCATTGCTAATGACCTGAATGTGTTGATACCACTTCTGATGCTTCTTTGACCCGCCGTTAATTTCGAGGATGATGTACCTATCCTTAATCTGGACGTCGGTGATCACGCAACGGTCGCCAGGGCGAACCGCGGGACCAAACTCAGCCACCTGCTGCGCAATTACGGCGCTGCTGGGACTCACGACACCATTCTTAATCTTGAGTCCTTTGTCGCCCTGGGGAAACATGATGCGGGCAAACACACGCTCTGACTGCAAGCTGCGAATCACCAGCAGCCTGGTCTGGCCTGTCATCTTGTCGCCCTGATTGGGATTGGGAGTCTTGGCCGTCTGTGCAAATGACGGCGGCACGGCACAAACACAGACGAGCACCGCCAGCAGGAGCGCTGCAGTTGCTAACAGCGAATGGCGATGGCGATTCATCCAGGACCCCGTCTTGCCCAAAATTATATGCCTATTCCGGAATCACAATGACACTAGTTTGTAACATTTGGCAAATGAGGCTCAACTTGGTTTTCTGCCGGCAACAACATGGTTGGGTTCTCGATCTGGTGAAGCGGCGCTTTCCAAATGATGACCAGACCAGCAACAATCGCAAGAGCGCCCGGTGCGCTGGCTTCGATTCCATAGCTGCCACCGGTCAGCCACTTCGGACCAATCGCAGTGGCGTGAACGACCACGTTGAACAAGCGCAGACCACTGACGGGCAGGCCCAATACGAGACCGAGTGTCGTGTTCCATGCGAAATGAATGCCCAACGGGAGCCACAATGCCCGGGTGCGTAAATATGCAAGCGCAAGGAGGACTCCAATGGCGACCGTGTTGACCAGCCCCCAGACACTCGCCCCGGGATTCGACAGGTGTACCACTCCGAACAGAACGGAGAAGACGACGATTGCCCCCGCCGCTCCGATTCCCTCGACCAAACGTTGAAACGGATACCCACGGAACATGAGTTCTTCGGCGAGAGCGCCCGAAACCAGAACGCAAAGCACGATTGCCGCCCTGGCGATATTGAACGTGCTGATGGTGGTTCGGAAAATCACGCCGCCCCAGATGGCAACCGGAATGACGGCCACCATCACCAACAGCAAGCCAATACCGCAACCGAGGACGAACTGAAGCGCCCATCCCGTTGATAAGGGCAGTCCCTGGGCTGCAATGCGATGATCTTCGACGTGATTGCCAACGGCCAGCAGCCAACTAAAAATCGCCAACAGTACAACAGCCAGCAAGGGACGAAAGACTATCTCGAAGCGCAGTACGTGATCGCCGGCAATCGCCGCGGCCGTATAACCAGCGACCAGAAACGCTACAACCGAGAGCAGCGCCGATAGCACGAATGCCCAAATCGGTTGCAGTCGGCCGTCGGGGCTGGTGAACATGGCTACGCCTTGTCTGAACTCGGAGCGAGCCCGTAGAAACGCAGTCCGTCACGCGCCACCCGAAAATCCAGTGGTTGTCCACCGTTCTTCCGGATCGCCTCATGCACCCGTTCGCGAGCGCATTCTTCGATGAGAGCCACTACGCATCCGCCGCCGCCGGCTCCGCAGACTTTAGCTGCGCGCGCTCCCTGTTTCCTAGCCGCAGCAATCAACTTGTCGATCAGCGGAGTAGTTATGCCCGGAGAGTTGGTGCGACGCAGCTTCCACTCTTCGTGCAAGAGGCGCTCTACGTCATCCCATTTGGCATGTTTGAGCGCACCGTGCATTTCTTGCGCGATGCGCGAGATCTCCGCGAAGTTACGGATGACGTGTTTGTCACCGTTAATGTGTTGCTTGAACACCTCCCAGTTGTTAATGCCGGATTGACGCGGAGCACCGGTATAGAAAAGCACGAAGCGCCGGTTCACCTCGTCTGCGGGAATTGCGATAGGCTCACAGCGAATGCCATCGGGATCGAGGTGAATCGCGTTCACGCCGCCATACATGGCTGGATAGTAATCCTGGCAGCCGGTGGGAACGCGAATCAGTTGCGCTTCGACGTTCTGCGCAATCACGCGAATCTGCTCGATGTCGAGGTCGCGGCCGACGAATCGGGCCAGCGCCGCACCGGTGGAGATCATCATGGCAGAAGATCCCGAGATGCCGGCGCCTGCCGGAGATTCGGAATGCGATTCGAGCAGGAATCCCTGTTTGGGCTGGAAAAAACGCACCAAGTAGGCCGCAAGCGCGTGTTGGTACTTCTTGGCTTGCATCAGCGCATCAAGGCTGGCAAAGCGATCTTCGCGGCCAGTGTCGATCGACTTCAAGTGGATGGCGCGCCCTTTGCGCGGAGTGATCTTGCAGGTCGTGAGGATGCTCACCGCCATATTCACCGTCACCGATCCCGGATGAAACAGGTATAGCGGCCAAAGATCAAGAGTGGAACCGGCCAAGTCGGCGCGACATGGAGCCTGCGCGTATATCTGTTCGCTTGTGGTAGGCAATGCAATTGGAAATTTGGCAGACATTCTAGGAGTAGGCCCCCGAGGATAGTTCTTTGCCGACTTGCAGAGCTTCGCTGACGACCGCATCGACGTCGGCGGCAGTGGTGCGATGATTGACAATACAAGCCCGCAAGGCGAACTTGCCGTGGATGGTTGCGTTGGAGACGTACACCCGGCCGCGACGCTGTACGCCGCGGAGAATCTGCAGGTTCAACTCGTCGAGTTGCGTGTCATTCAAGCTAGCTGAGCGGGGGACGTAGCGGAAGCAGACAGCGCTGAGGGGAACCGACGCCAGCAACTCCGTCTCCTCCTCAGCTTCCACGAGGGACGCGAGCCGTTGCGCGCATTGCAAGTCGTTTTCGATTTGCTGCCGAAAGCTACTCAGCCCGTGGTAGCGCAATGACAGCCAGAGCTTGAGCGCGCGAAAGCGCCTTGACAGCTCCAGTGACTCGTCGAAAAACGCGAAATCCTCGAGCGGATCTTCCTGCAGCGACTTCGCGTAGTCGCCCGTGAACGAGAAGGTGCGCCGCGCCTGCGAGGGGTCGCGAAATAGCAGGCAGCCGCAGTCCAACGGCTGATAGAGCCACTTGTGAGGATCAAGTGAGACGGAATCGGCAAGATCCATGCCGGCGAACTGCTGTGGCCGAGCGATGGCGGCGAGCGCTCCGTAGGCGCCATCAATGTGAAACCACGCGCCAACTTGCTTCGCAATTCCTGCCAACTCGATCAACGGGTCGATACCTCCAGTCGCGACCGTTCCGGCGGATCCGACGATTGCGATGGGACGCTTCCCTTGCATCACGTCAGCTTCAATCGATTGCCGCAGCAGATCGATACGAATTCGGAAATCATCATCGCAAGGAATCAGCCGCAGGTGATCTCGACCGATTCCCAACAACGCGACCGCCTTGGCAATCGACATGTGAGCCTGTTCGGAGGCATACACGGTACCTGCCTCAGAAATTCCCGGCTCATTCGCGGGTAGCCGTGCTTCGCGGGCCATGGCCAGTCCCATCAGGTTAGCGGATGAACCGCCGCCAGTCAGACTGCCACGGAATCCGCGGCAACCAATTGCCTCGGCCAACCAGCCGACAACGACATGCTCGAGCGTGACCGCAGCTGGACCGGAACGCCATGCCGTCACATTCTGGTTGAGCACGCTGGCTAATAGGTCGGCGCCCGCAGCCACCGGCTCTCCTGAACCGAGAACGTAGCCGAAAAAGCGGGGACCCTGGGCTCGCGACGCATCGATGACTTTGCTTAAATCGTCAAGCGCCGCCTTACCTATTCCGTTCTCAGGGACAGGTCCAGAGAAAAGATCGTTGGCCTCAACTGCCGTGATATTGGGGAAGCAGGAACGCTCACCGATCCCCGCGAGATAGTCCAGCGCAAGTTGCGAAATGCGGTCGTAAATCTGACGGTAGGCCTCTTCTGACAGTGCGAGTGGATTCATACAGGGCGCGTTTGGAGTCCCAATGGCAGGACAGCCATTGTAACGCGGCACGACATGTAGAGCAGAAGCCTACAAATCGCGATAGCTGATCAGCTCGATGCCGCGCCGTTGCAGAGCGTACTTCGCTTCGGGAGAAGTGAGCACCGCCAGTTCCTGTTCGCGCGACTGGCGCAGTCGCGTCCGCACCTGGGAGAGTTCCGCATCGTTGTAGCCAGGATGGCAAACGAACTCCCATGTGCCTTCGGGCAGGTTGTCGGCGATGCTGGAGAACGAGTCCTGATCGAGCGCACCGGTCACCAGCACGCCCACCGATCCGTCCGGACTCCGAAGCCCGTGCTTCTGAGTTTCGTTGCGGAAGTTAGCGGCTAACTTGCGCAACACGCTCATCTCTGCGAAGCGAGTCCACAACTTCGGATTTCGGAATAGCCGGCTGACCGGTAACGGGAAAAGCTTGCCGAACGGATTCCTTACTGCCCGGATCCCCCGCGCTCTTGCAGCACGCAGTAACGGGGTAAGAACTCCCGGAAACATGTGGGCATGTTTATGGCAATCGAAGTGGGAGAGGTCGAGTCCAGCAGTTTGAATGCGCTGGAATTGGGCGTCTGCCTCGGCTTCGATTTCGTCAGGACTCAGCTTTCCGCTAAACGCGGCGCGGGCAAAGCCAGACAGCTTGGTGCGGAGTTGTCGAGTTCCGCCATTCTCATGCGCATCCAGCAGCGATGACACCCGCTCCTTAGGCAAGACTGGCTCACCGTCGAGCAAGACAACATGACATCCAATACTGAACTGCGGCTTGGTGATCTGCAGTTCGCGCGCCCGCACGATGGCATCGTCAAATGCTCTCGATGTTGCCATGAGCGTGGTGGAAGTAATGATTCCCTTGTCGGATCCTTCCACAATGGCACGGTTGATGCCTGCGGTCATTCCAAAGTCGTCGGCGTTGACGATAAGCCTGCGCACGGTTTCAGTGTAGCAAGCGAGAAAACGGGGCCGCGTGGACGGCCCCGGTAGACAGAAGTGTTTTCAGCTACGTTGCAGCCGGATGTACCAGCTCTACGTCAATCGTGATCGTAATATCGTCGCCGACCATGGGATTGGCTCCGCCGACCCCGAAGTCCTTGCGATTGATCGTGGTCGAGGCCGATGCTCCAACGTGCTGGTTGCCACGTGGATCTTTAACAGGAGCGCTCGGACCATCAACATCCAGCACGACCTCTTTGGTCGTACCGTGGATCGTAAGATCGCCCGTAATTTTCAATTTGCCAGTGCCGGCAGCTTGCACCGATTTCGACTTGAAGGTGATCGTGGGATACTTCGCTACCTCGAAGTAATGGTCGCTGCGGAGATCGTCATCGCGCATGGAAACACGAGTATCGACGGAAGCAGCCTCTATGGTGGCGTCCACGGACACCTTGCTCGGATTGGAAGGATCGTACTGGGCAGTTCCGCTTACCTTAGTAAACGCGCCTCGGACGGTGGAGATACCCATGTGGCGAACCGAGAATTGGGCGGCAGTGTGGTTCGGATCGATGTTCCAGGTTTGCACCTGTGCGCAGGCCGAACCTGCCAGCACCGTGAGGATACACAGAAAAGTCAGAAAGCGCGTCATTCTTTGGCAGATCTCCTTCTACTGGATTGAAATAGAATCGCAGCCTGGACGTATGGCCCAGGCTGCGAGTTTATCAGAGGCTTACTGGCCGGCTATTTGACTCGGGGAATTTTGCAGCACCAAAGTCTGCTTTTGAAATTGAATCTCCGTCAACACGCGCGAACCGTTCTCGCTCCTGGTCGCGAACGCATCAGTATTGTGGCGAACCTCGACTAGCTGTGCGGGAGCGGTTACTTTCGTCTTTCCCTGTGAGAGCGTGACCTCGGTGTTGGCTCCCGACCCGGTCCACGTTACCTTGTAGTCTCCGGCCGGAAGTTCGGTTGTGCCCACCTTCACGGCGCTGTCGAGACGGATCTTTCCGGAACCGCCGTCGGCTGCAAATGCCGTCGCCGCGATTAGCGTGGACAATAAGATCAAACTTGCAAAGCGTTTCATGGTGTCCTCCTGGGGTGTATGGGCTGCGTTCGTGGGAATTCTGGCTGTGTCTAACGTCATTATTCAGGGAACTCCCGCTATTCATCATTTGCGATCTACCTTCGCAGGCATTTCGCCGTTTGGGTATTAGACGCCGTCACACCCCGACAAGTAGCAGAACAACAGCAGTTATGTGTGGAAACAAGGATCGAAAATATCTATGGCAGTTATAAGAGTTGGTTAGTTGCGCAACACAGAACTTAACATTACCGTTACAAATCGTAACCGATCGACCTAATCGCGATCGAATCCAGCGCAACCCGCCAATTATCTCGACACCAGCAGGCGTTCCTGCGTTTGACCGCCCGATTATCGTCATGTAAACTCAGAGAGTTGCATCCGCTCTAGCACTCGTCGCTGAAGCACGTGCGACGGGCGGTTAGCTCAGTTGGTTAGAGCGCCTGCCTTACAAGCAGGAGGTCGCAGGTTCGAGCCCTGCACTGCCCACCAAATCCGTCACCGCACATTATAATAGTTATTATAATGATGCGCCCGGAAGCCGGGCACCGGCGATGTACGTCGCCATCCGCGCAAGCGGGGTCGTAGTTCAGTTGGTTAGAACGCTGCCCTGTCATGCGCGTTCTTTGTTTGCTTGCATTTAGGCGGTTTATAGGCGATTCTACTGGCGGTTCTGCCAAGAACCGCCTTTATGCCACGACTGCCGCGAGTCAAACTTCTCAAGCAAGTCAAGGTCAACGACAAGTGGA
>CAVZYS010000004.1:0-16757 GCA_963779555.1 uncultured Acidobacteriaceae bacterium | reverse complement strand
TGCTGGATTCGAGACAGAGCTCGCCGCAGACCCCGATTGCAATCAGTACCAGCGGTCGAAAAGACTAGGCTCGGCGCCGAAGACATCGGGCACCCGGCCACCAACCTTTCTGGGTTACTTCTCGCGAATCAACTGGCAGGACACGGCGTAACCCGCATCCACCGGGAAGCCCTTCACTTCGCGGCCATTGTCCACAATCACGTATTCGAAATGAGCATCGGGGGCCGACTGGCCAGCGATCGTCACCTCGTACGTCACGGACCCGGTGCAATCGGGATTCACCGTGGCTGGATCGTTCGCCCTCGTGTTATGCGTCCACGGAAGGATGGTGCCATTCAAGCTGACTTTCCCGTAGCCATGCCACTGGCCCTTGCCGTCGCCGAATACGTAGCCGTAGGCGGCGAAGGGCTGCCCCTGATAGGCCCCGGAGCAGCTATAGCCGTAGGCTCCCATAGCCGACCGGAGGTTGCACGCCACACCCGGAGTCTGGCCAAAGGCTGCGATTGCAAGCAACAGGGTAACTAAAAGCACTGTCAATTTCGTTTTCATACAAGCCTCGCTTTCATTTTTCATACGAAACTGTGTCTCAACCTTGTCTCGCCTCGACGAGACTTCTCAGGCTCCAGGCAGGCCTCCTGCCTGGTCGCCGGTGACGTAGCGACGAGCCGCTGTCTGCCACCTATCCATTCAGTCGCCGCCGTGGCGAAGCAAGTCAACCCGGCTTGGCGCAAGCCAAGTCGACCATTGGCCACCGGTTTGACCCGACCTTCACCAATCAAGAGCGGGGTTCTACCTGCCGCAACACTCGCTACTGGCCGCTGCCGCTAGGTGGCCGCAGGCAAACTGTTCCGCGATAACGCAGCACGAGTGTGTTTTGGGAGAAATCAGCGACGCCGGAGTGATCGAGATTGCCTTTAGCATTCTTGTACTTTCCGGTACCTCCGATGATTGATGCCGGGTAGTTTCCCCAGAGAACTGCGACGACATTGGGATCGCTCGTCGCGACCGGCTTCAATATGGCCACATCGAACAGGATCGTTTCGCCCGCCGAATTGACCCAGTAGGGCTGGATGCGAAAGTTTCCGTTGGCGTCTTGACCAAGGATGGTCGCGGCGACTGAACCTTGGAGATCGCCGTAAACGGGGCCCAGGTTGGTGGGAGGGCCCCCGTTGCCATTGATCGCACCTATGTTCGTCATTAAAACCCCGCCTACCGATTGACATTGGCCGATCAGCGCAGGCGTGGTTAACAGGAGTGTAAACATCAGGAAAAAAGTGAAATGGACGCGCTTCATAGCATCCTCCTTTTCTGTAAAGTCGAAAACTGCTTTCGTTCCGCGGTCGTGCTCAAGCACACACTTCGAGCTCCGCGTATCGAGCTAATCGCCGTGCGCGTAGCAAATGGTTCCGGTGTAGCGCAAGCCAAGTCGACCGTTGGCCAAGTCAGCTTCGCCGATGACGGTGAAGTCTCCGGTCGTGCCGGCAAACTTTCCCGTCCCTGTGCCATTGAGGTGGAAGGGATAGTTGACTAAGGCGTACAAGCCGGGCGCGACTTGTGTGGTCGTCGCCGTCGCTTGGGCGACCCCGATGATGTCTCCCGACTCGGAGACCCAGTGATGCTGGACATGAAGAATCATGTATTTCCGGTGCCCTCGGTGCTGAGAATGGTGACTCCGACGGATCCCTTCAGGTCACCAGTGGCGTAACCTTGGGTGCTATTGGCATCGGGGACGCCAACGTCCGTCAAGATCAAGCCACCCGCCGGGGTGCAATGCTTGGATTGACTGAATGCGGTCGCGGCCAGCATGACCATTACCGCCAAAACTGAAGCTGTTGTGCGTACACGATGCACTTCCATGTTGTCCTCCATTTGCTCAAGCTGCGTGATGTTTATTTCGCCGTCAGGCCGAGTGTGGGTGGGAATCCTTGGTCGATGGCAGTTGTACCCAAGGCCCCATGAGGCCGATCGTGACTGCCTTCTATCTGGATAAAAGGAGATTTCCGCTCCGATCGGCTCATTGTGGTTCAGCTTTTTTTTGTTCCGGATCAGCAGGCGTCGGTAATTGGGTATTCTCATGCGCTAAGCCATTGACTTAGCACCTAATCGCAGTTATCTTCCTGCCAGCCGCAATTCGGTGAGGAGGACGGTGTGCAAGCGACCGCTCCGCCAGCGATCAGCCAGCTTCTGGCGCGATGGCGCGAAGGTGACCACGAGGCGCTGCGAGCCTTAGTTCCTTTGCTTTACGACGAACTGCGCCGAGTAGCCCACCAGAATCTTCGAAAGGCTCGGCCCGATCACACGCTGCAAACCACTGCCTTAGTACACGAGGCGTATCTGCGCCTTGAGAAGCAGCATGCGCCTCAGTTCCAGAACCGCGACCACTTTGTGGCTATCTGCGCCCTGTTGATGCGCCAAATCCTCACCGGGTATGAACGTACGCGGCGTGCGGCCAAACGGGGCGGCGGAGGCACGGCAATCACCCTAGACGATGCAGGGCTTGCTGAGAAACAACGTTCCGTCGATCTTATTGCTCTTGACGATGCGCTGAGCGGACTCGCGCTCCTCGACCCGAAACAAAGCCAGATCGTCGAATTGCGTTTCTTCGGCGGTCTGTCGATTGAAGAGACGGCGGAGTTGCTGGAACTTTCGCCCGCTACCATTAAGCGGCACTGGGCCACCGCACGAGTGTGGCTACATCGCGAGATGAGCCGAGAGACACACGCATGAAGCCGGAACGCTGGCAGCAGGTTCGCGAGGTGCTCCACGAAGCCATGCAAATGGACGACGAGGAGCGGTCTGCCTTCCTCGACAGCCAATGTGCCACCGATCCCTCCCTGCGGGCCGAGTTGAACGAACTGCTGGCCGTTGAAGGTGAAATCGGTTCCAGTTTTCTGGAAAAACCCGCCATCGTGCATGCCGCCGCGCATACAGGCACTTCCGACCGCGGTACAGTCTTGCCCTTCGGCACCAGACTAGGCCATTACGTAATCCAATCGCTGCTCGGCGCAGGGGGAATGGGCGAAGTCTATCGAGCGCGCGATCCCTCGCTGAAGCGCGATGTGGCCATCAAGGTTCTGCCCACCTCGCTCTCGCGCGATCCCGACCGTCTGCGTCGCTTCCAACTCGAAGCCGAAGCAGCAGCCGCGCTCAACCACCCCAACATTCTCTCTATTTACGCTATCGGCCAGCAGGACGGCTCGCCCTACATCGTCACTGAGCTGCTGGAAGGCGAGACCCTGCGCGAGCGGCTGCGCCATGGTGCCATGCGATTGCGCGATGCGATCGATGTTGCAATTGCTGCTGCCAAAGGACTCGCCGCCGCGCACGACAAAGGCATTGCCCATCGCGATCTGAAGCCCGAGAACCTGTTTCTCGCCAAGGACGGCCGGGTCAAGATTCTCGACTTCGGACTGGCCAAGCTGATGCAGAACCCTTCGGGATCCGGCGGATCGACCGTCTCCCTCCGGGACCAGACCGATGCTGGCCGCGTTCTGGGCACCGTTGGCTACATGTCTCCGGAGCAGGTGCGGGGACAACCCGCCGACGCACGCAGCGACATCTTCGCGCTCGGGTGCGTGTTCTACGAGATGCTGACCGGCAAGCGTGCCTTCCGCAAGTCGAGCTCAGTCGAGACGATGAATGCCATCCTCAACGAAGACCCGCCCGCAGCTTCGGATATCATCCGCACGATTCCACCAGCCTTACAGCGAGTCGTGCATCGCTGCCTGGAGAAAGCCTCCGAGTGCCGATTCCAGTCTGCGTCCGACCTGGCCTTCGCGCTGGATGCGCTGAGTGATTCAGCAGTATCGCCATCCAGCCCAGATAAAACGATGGTACGAAAGCCTTTCAGTCGGAAGCCGACGTATCGCCTAGCTTGGGCTCTTGGCTGTGCTCCTAGTCGTAACTCTCACGTACTTGTGGTTTCGGCCCGAGCCCGTACCGCGTGTCTCCAATTACGTTCGCCTCACCCACGATGGACAACCTAAGAGCCTAATAGGCACGGACGGCACCAGGCTCTACCTATTGATGACGACGCGTGATTATTCCGGCATCGCCGAAATGTCCGTCTCTGGTGGCGAGCCGCAAAAGATGCCCAATCTGCTCCCCCTGAAGATGACCATTCTCTCCCTATCGCCCGATGGTTCGAAGCTGCTGGAAGTGGAACGTCAAGGCAATGCCAACCATGGCCCGCTGTTTAGCATGCCCGTCCTAAGCGGCTCGCTTCGCCGGCTAGCCGACATCGAAGGCCAATCCGGTGCCTGGTCGCCTGACGGCAAGAAGCTGGCTTATACCAAGTGGAACACCCTGTATGTGGCAAATGCCGACGGCACCGACCCGCACAAGGTGCTCGAGCTGAAAGATCCTTCTTTCGTCCGTGCTCCGGTATGGTCACCCGACGGATTGCGGTTACGCTTCCCGCTGCAGCAGGGAATCGACCTTCCCAACGGACGATACTGGGAGGTGTCGTTGGATGGCACCGGATTGCGTCAGTTATTTCCTGGTTGGACCAAGCCCCCTGACAGCGAGTGCTGCGGCAGCTGGACTGCCGACGGAAGATACTTCGTGTTCCTCGTTCACGATCAAGTCTGGGCAGTACAGCGAGAGAGCCGATGGTTTGGTATGCCGCTAAAACCAATCCAATTGACCTCTAGCCCAACGCCACTGAGCGATCCCGTGCCTGGCGCCGACGGAAAGCGCCTGTTTGTCGTCGGACGCTCCAAGCTCGGCGAGTTGGTGCAGTACGATTCGAAATCCAGTAAGTTCGTACCTTTTCTTGGGGGAATCTCCGCCGAGTACGTTGCCTTTTCGAAAGATGCCAAGTGGGTAGCCTACACCTCATACCCGGAGGGCACTCTTTGGTGTAGTCGGCTCGACGGCAGTGAGCGTCTGCAACTGAGCTATCCCCCGGTGTATGCCATGCTTCCACGCTGGTCGCCGGATGGGCAACAGATTGTGTTCTTTGAGGGAGCCGCCGGGAAACCATACAAGCTCTACGTGGTGTCACCGCAGGGAGGAAGCCCACGGCAACTCTTGCCTGACGATTCAATTCCTCAAACAGATCCGACATGGTCGCCGGACGGAGCCAAGATCGTTTTTGGCGGCGTTTCCAATGACGCTAATTCTGTCATCACTGTCTTGGATGGGGCATCTCATCAACTATCCACTTTGCCTGGGTCTAAGGGGCTGTTCTCGCCGCGATGGTCTCCCGATGGGCGGTATATCGCAGCGCTTCCTGGCGACTCGACCAAAGTTCTTCTCTTCGATATGAGTTCGCAGAAATGGTCTGAACTCGCACGGGGAAGCGTGGGTTGGGAAGAATGGTCGAAAGACAACCAGTACATCTATTTTTTTGATTACAGCGGAACTGGGGCCATCTCTAGGGTTCGTCTAAGTGACCACAAGATTGAAAGGATCGCAGACCTGAGAACATTGGCCCCCACCGGATACGAAGGTAGCTGGTTCGCGATTACTCCCGACGATGTCCCTATGTTGCTGCGTGACATCGGCACTCAGGATATCTATTCCCTAGACTGGGAAGTGCATTAGCAATCAAACGCGCCTTGTGTATTCGCGATCGCTGAGGCGAATTCCGTTCATCCAATTCGATGCTCGGCCAATTTTGCTGCGCGTCAGCGGGACCGCCAACACCTGATTCCAGCTCGCCTCTTCGGCGGGGCCCGCCCCGCGCCCCCTCATTTCGCCAAAACCCTCGCCAGGGTGCCCATTCCGCCTTCGTTTGGCGGGGTGGGTCTTTTTGACTTTTCTGCCCGCCGCCATCACCGCCACTAGAATTCTCTGCCTGTCCCCCGCGTGTGCTTCTGTCTCGATTCTTATCAGAATCCTACTGTTTGCGAATGGGAGACTGCACGCTAGCGATCATGTAAACGGCGGGGTCGCCAACCCGTTTGGGGTCAGAAACTCTCTACCTGCCACACGTTCTTGGGGCCGCCGGCTTCAGCTATCGCCAGCATTCGTCCGTTCGGTGACGGGATTGCATGCCAGATTTCAGGATTACTGGACGTGAGCAGGACAGAAGCTCCGCCATCCAGCGCGACATCTAACAAGGCGCTGTCCCGTTCAAAGTTGTGCCAGGACACAAGGAGCCGCTTCCCATCGGCGGACCAATTAATGCCGATCAAACCACTCCATCCTTTTACAACCAGATCACGCGTTTGGCCCGTGGAAGTAGAACGAAGTTGGACCTTGTCCTGACTGGGACCATAGAGGATGATCGCTCGTTGCGAGCCATCGGGAGACAAGCTCCAATTGAATGCGGATTCAATTTGCGGGGGATCTGCAAGCTTGCCGCTCCTCACGTCGAACCGAAACGTTTCCGAACTTTCCCCTTTGGCGACGCTGTAGAGGCAAGTCGTTGAAGGTAAGCGAGCACACTGCACATTCCAGATGCCAACGTCCTTAAGGATGAAACGAGGCGTTCCACCGCCTATCGGAATGGCGAAAATGGAGGAGGGGGTTTCGTGGCTGGCGGATTTAGGGGTGGAAATATATACGATCTCCAAACCGTCGGGGGCCACTATGGGCTGTGAGACCTGGTCTGTGCTAGTCACGAGACTTTCCGCTATTGTCTGATCGATCGCCTGTTTGAATATTTCCCGCGTGCCGTTTCGGTCCGAGCTAAAGAGGACGGCCGTGCTATCGGGTGTCCAGGACCACGGCATATTTTCGTTGTCATCCATCGTCAGTCGTCTGCTCGCGAGCAATTGTGTGCCGTTTGTCGACAGCGTGGCAATGTAAACACTGGGCAACCAATTGCCCCTCAGGAAGAGCACTTTCTTTCCATCGGTGGGGGCAGTAACTTGCGAAATCCACCCCTGTCCTCCCGTGATGCGTTTGGGGGGCGAGGAAATCTTCACTGCTTTTTGAAGCGATACCACCCACAAGCTCGAATCTTGATGGTTTTGAGTAGATCCAAGGGCGTAGATTAGGCGACCATCCGGTAGCCAACGCAGTGCAGGACTTAAACGACTATCCGAAAAAAGGGTCTCCGTATCTTCTTTTTTCTGCCACTCATTCACCTCAACGGTACTGCTCCGCGCGGAGTAGGCCCAGAGTGACCTGACGTATGCGATTCTCTTGCCATCGGGAGACCAAGTAGGCGCTCCCACCTGCGAGTCATCGGGCTTGGCGGCGGCGCACTTGACCAGATCGGTTCCGTCGGAACGCACGACCCATTCTTCTCGACCCCAGAGGCCGTTGTAACTCAAGGAACCGCGGAGGAATGCAATGTGCGTTCCATCAGGCGAGACCGATCCGCCCGATGCATCATCCACTAGCTGTCGCGGCGAGCCTCCGAACACCGAGATACTCCACAAGCTTGCCTTTCCGGGGTGTTCGGCTCGAGTGACGAGCAAGCGAGATCCGTCCGGAAACCAATCATCCACACGGGCGGAGAAATCTGGCGGTAATGGCACGGGATGGGTCTCGCCGGTGCCAAGCAGTTTCAAGTAGATACCCGTATTGTCGGCATAAGCCAGGTACTTGCCATCCGGAGAGACGGACATGCTGGTCAAGCTATTTTCTACGGAATTCGCGGTCAGCTTTCGTTCAATGACCTCCGCGCGATGCAATGGATACTGCCACAGTGCCCACGCGATAACGGCAATCACAATCGCACAAACGAATGCCGTGGCAACCCAGGTACGCCCCCAAGATGATTTGCCTCGTTCCTGAACGGCTACGATTCTCAGTTCTTTCCTGGGGGAACCCTCGACCGCGGCAATAAACCGATAGCCACGTCGCCCCAGTGTCTCCACAAAGGTCGGGTTTTCCGCACTGTCGCCTAACGCGTCCCGTAACCTCCGGATTGCGGAGTTAAGTCCATTATCGAAGTCCACGAATGTGTCTGCTGACCATAGTCGGGCGTGCAACTGTTCTCGCGTGACGACTTCACCGGGGCGCTCCAGCAACATGGCTAGGATCTGAAACGGTTGGTTCTGGAGTTTAGCCTTGACGCCATTGCGGCGTAGCTCGCCCCCCCGCAGGTCCACCTCAAAGGCACCAAATCGAACCACGAGAGGCCCGTACTCGGGCATTAATTCCATTTTTTCCCCAAGGTGGAGTGTCAGGAGTATGAGCCAAAAGCACCTCCTCGGCAAGCCAACCCTACTCCAATTAGGCTGTGACCATTTCTAGGTCCGCCAACGAGCCCGGCAACCACATACAGCGCAGCCACTTATCGCGTTAGCGACGGGTGCTTGACAGGTTAGCGCTGTTCCATTGCACAATCCCCGCTCTCGCCCTACTGTCACGACACTGAAACTGAACACTGGGGCGAGGAAACAGACCGACGCAGTACTTTCCTTTCTCATTGGCCAAGACCAACGGCACCAACGCCAGGATTATGGCAAGCCTTATAGGCGCAATCGGCTGCGGCCACGGGCGCCTGCGACCGTAACCCGACGGGAGTATTTCCACGGAGCTTGGCGCCATCCGCCAGCGCCGGCACCTCTCATACCACCGTTACCCCGACCTTAAGGAGGTCCCTGTGAAACGAAACTCGTTGTTAAGAATTCTGGTGGTTGTCACGCCCATGATGCTCATTGGCTGCCTGTTGGTTTTAGCCATGTCTGCTGCGGCTCAATCTGTCAAGTCCGAGTCGGACAATGGACTTTGGTCGCAAGACGAAAAACAAATGATTCGGATCGGTCTCGCGATAGCCCCGGTTCCCTTGAACATGGCGCGCAAAGACAAAGACATGGTGGGACTAGGCAGCTATATTGTCAACGTAACGGGCGGCTGCAATGGCTGCCACAGCAATGGTCCTGCCACCCAGTACCTTCCCACCGGCAACCCCTACCTGCGGCAACCGCCATTTAATGGCACCACGACCACCAATCCGGCGACTTACCTGGGCGGCGGCAGAGACTTTGGGCCGTTTCCCGGTCCGACCTCACCGTTGCACATTGTTTCCCGCAACTTGACACCGGACAAATCTGGCTTGGCGGAAGGCGGCCACACGTTAGCGGAGTTCATCCAGATCATAAGGACTGGTGTGGACATGGATCACGCCCACCCTAACTGTCCGACCAACGCGCCCAACTGCATGCCACCTCCGTTCAACGGCGACAAGCTGCAAATCATGCCATGGCCGGACTATCGACTCATGACCGACCGGCAGCTTAGGGCTGTCTACTCATACTTGAGCGCGATTCCGTGCCTTGAAGGCGGCCCCGGCGAGCCTTCCCCACGCTGCCAATAGCCGACACGCCATCCCCCACCGGAAGAGCGACCGGCTCAGATGTTCTGAGCCGGCGCTCAAGTGTTACCAGACGATCCCGGTGCACAACGCCAACCTCTAAAAGGTTCGTTATGCGAAATGCCCCCTTCTTTCGGGCGACAGGGCTTGTGTAATTCTGAAGCGTAAATAGGCGCAACCCAGGATGTCCGTCAGCCCGCGGACACTGCGATTGCCGTTCTACCGTCGCCGTACCGGAAGTAATCCTGAGCGTCCGCCGTACTACGGCTTCGTTCAAGTCTTCTTCGGGGAGATGATGCCAAAAAGGTGTCACTCAGGGTGCACGACCCGATGCGATCTCTCCGAAGCCGGTTATGACCAACTTCGTGTCGGCAGACCACAGATCCTCGTTCAAGGTTGACTGTCGCGTTAGGGACGACATTGCGTTCGGCATCATGGTATCGACTGACGATCTTTCCTGCCCCAGCGACCGTTCCCCTTTGTTCGGCCACTATTTAGCCGTGCCAGTCCGAGTGGAAGGCACTTCAGGCGTTAGCCGACTGATGACGCCTAATTGACGATCGGACTTGGATCCAGGTCCCAGGATAAAGGCTCTCAGGTTTGGAGATCGCAAGTACCGTCTCATAGCACCTTGCTCTTTCCTGTCTTCGCTAGTCACATCCAAACGTGATTGGCATCACTGCCTGGCGCAGCCCGCGGCTGTTAACTTCCCGCCACCTTCGATTTAGGTGAACGTTCGTTCGAAGATGCTGCCGTCGGTTTCTTAGATGCGTTAGCGGCAGCCCGTTCGGGCGCGTATTCCGTTCGTGGCGGAAGCAAGATGTGGCCTTACGAGAGACTCTCGCATGAACAGGTGGACGGGCTGACAAAGTACGCACGCGACCGCGGTAAATAGGGGAGATATTCGATGTCATCGGTGCCCGATGTAGGCGTGACAGATCCGTCTGCACGACCGGATTTGCCGCGCCGCCGTCTTGTCAGCATCCTGCTGGGAACGGGCTTGCTGGCGTCGGCAGCCTCGTTCTTTTATCCAATTCTGCGCTACCTGGTTCCGCCCAAACTGCCCGACTTGGGCGGCGACGCCGTGCTCGCGGCCCGGGTCGCAGAACTTAAACCGAATACCGCCAAGACGTTTCGGTTCGGGACCCGGCCCGGTCTGCTGATTGAGACGGCTGCGGGTGAGTACCGCGCAATGTCGGCCACCTGCACTCACCTGGGCTGTACGGTGCAATACCGTCCCGACCTGCGCGAGATCTGGTGCGCCTGCCACAACGGCATGTACGACCTGAACGGCCGCAACATCTCGGGCCCACCTCCGCGTCCGTTGGAAGCCTTCGAGGTGCAGGTCCGTGGCGATGAGATTTTCGTGCGGCGAAAGCAGGAGGCCTGATGGCGAGCCCGGTGACTGGCGTTCGCGAGTGGTTGCACGAACGGTTCGATCTCGATGGCATCAAGGCATTGGCGCAGAAGAAGAAGGTGCCGGTCCATCGCTATTCGTACTGGTATTTCCTGGGTGGCATGACCTTGTTTCTCTTTGGAGTGCAGGTCCTCACTGGCGCGTTGCTGCTTTTGTACTACCGTCCTGGCGCTGACGAAGCCTTCGAGAGCGTGCAACTCATCATGACCCAGGTGCAGTTCGGGTGGCTCATCCGTTCGGTGCATTCGTGGTCGGCGAACCTACTGATCTTCATGGCATTCGCCCATCTGTTCAGCGTCCTTTTCCTGAAGTCATACCGCAAGCCACGTGAGTTGACGTGGGTGAGCGGTATTCTGCTGCTCTTTCTAATGCTTGGTTTCGGCTTCAGCGGATATCTGCTGCCATGGAACACGTTGTCGTATTTCGCAACCAAGGTTGGCACTGAGATTCCCGCGCAAATCCCGATCATCGGCCATCCCACTCTGCTTTTCTTGCGCGGTGGCGAGGAGATCACCGGCAGCACCCTGACCCGGCTGTTCGGATTTCACGTCGCGATCCTGCCGGCGATTGTGACCATGCTGATCGTCGTGCACGTCGGTCTCATTCAGTACTTCGGCATGAGCGTGCCGCCCCGAGTTGAGGCGGAGTGGGCAGCCAATCCCGCCGCCAGGCGAGAAATCCGGTTCTTCCCCAACTTCGTGCTGCGGGAGTTGATGGCGTGGTATGTCGCCCTGGGGCTACTGGGAGCGCTGGCGGCGCTATTCCCGTGGAGTCTCGGAGTGAAGGCCGACCCGTTTGGCTCAGCTCCAGCGGGCATCAAGCCGGAGTGGTACTTCCTTTTCATGTTCCAGACGTTGAAGGTGATCCCCGCGAAAATCCTGGGCATGGATGGCGAAATGCTGGGCATCCTGGCGTTTGGATTGGTGGGCGCGGCGGCCCTGCTTTTGCCATTCCTCGACCGCAAGAAGCCCTTCAATACACGACGCTGGATCTCCGGATTTGCTTGCGTTTTTCTCGGCTACATGGTCGCTATGACCGTGTACGGCTGGATAGCAAAGTGAGGCTGCATGAATAGATATCGCGAGTTGAGGAAGTGCAGCCGCAGCGTCGTGCAGGTGGTGTTTGCGTGGCTGTTTTGCGTTGGGGTACTCCTGTCCGCACAAACCAAGAACTCTTGTTTAGACTGCCACTCTAATCTGCCCGAGCCGTTGGGCGTGAGCGTGGAAACCTACAGCCAGAATATCCACGCTTCGAAGGGGCTCACCTGTGCGGCGTGCCATGGTGGCGATGCGAGCAGCGAAGACCCGGAAAAGGCCATGAGCCGCGCTGCCGGATGGAAAGGCAAGATCGAGCGCAAGCAGATTCCTGAGCTCTGCTCTTCCTGCCACTCCGATGCCGAACGGATGAAGAAATACAATCCCGGGCTGCGCGTCGATCAGTTCCAGCAGTACAAGACCAGCGTTCACGGCATTAAGTGGGCGAAGGGCGACTCCAAAGTCGCGGTCTGCACCGACTGTCACGGCGTGCACGATTTGCGCGCTCCGTCCGATCCGCGCTCGAATGTGCATCCCACCAACATCGCCACCACATGCTCGCGTTGTCACGCTGACGCCGAGTACATGAAGCCGTACGGTATCAAGACCGACCAGTTCGCAAATTATGAGCAGAGTGTGCACCATGACGCCATGGTGGTACGCGGCGACCTGAGCGCGCCTACCTGCACGACGTGCCATGGCAATCACGGAGCGACGCCCCCGGGGGTCGCCAACGTTACCAATGTGTGCTCGAATTGCCACGTTTTCCAGGCGCAACTGTTCGAGACCAGCCCGCACAAGGACGCGTTCGCTGCGATGGGATTTCCGGGCTGCGTCACTTGCCATAGCAATCACGCAATCAAGCACCCCACCGACGAAATGATTGGTACGGGTCCGCGGGCGGTGTGCATTCGCTGTCACACGGAGGGGGACGCTGGGTTTGTGCAGGCCCAGGCAATGCATGACCAGCTGGAGAACTTGCAGTCGGCCCTGACGGCTTCCGAGGAGATTCTGGGTCGCGCCGAGAGGCAAGGCATGGAGGTCAGCCAACCGATGCTGCAACAGGCGCAGGCGAAAGATGCGCTTTTGAAGGCGCGCGTCACTGTGCATGCCTTCAACGAAAGCGAACTGAAGCGTGATACCGACGCTGGTCTTGCGGTAGCACGTCAGACACACCTTGCCGGAGAGCAAGCGCTGAAGGAGTGGAAGTTCCGGCAGGTCGGGCTTGGGTTATCGCTGATTATGATCGCGCTCACGCTGGTGGGGCTGGGATTTTACATCAGGAATTTGGAACAGAAATAAGGCGCTCCGTCGGGCTTGCGCTCGTGCTCGACGGCCATGCAGATGGGCCCAACGCGACCAGGCCACAATTTGGCAGGACCGGCGCGGGAAAGGAGTTCGGGTCATGGCAGAGCTGAGTGGGGGTAAGTCACGTGTCTTCAGTATCGTTTCAGCGGTGATGGTTGCGGCCTTGCTAGTTGCTGTCTTCCTGCAGACGCGCCGGCCTGTCGTCGCTAGCCGCGCTCTCTATATCGTCGGCGCATCAGAAAGGGGCGCCGCGCTGTTTTACGGCGACAAGCAGTGCGCCATCTGTCATTCCATCAATGGATCAGGTGGGCGCGTAGCACCCGACCTGACGGGATTACATCCTGACGCACCCGCCATGGGCTGGCTGACGACCGTGATGTGGAACCATGCGCCAGGCATGTGGCGGCAGTTCCGCCAGCAGAATAAGTCGTATCCCCAGTTGGACCCTCAAGAAATGGCGGACATGCTGGCGTTTTTATACCAGTCAGGCAACGTCGACCGTGAGGGAGACCGAAGCGCAGGCCAGCGGGTGTTCAACGAAAAAGGCTGTGTCCATTGTCATTCGGTAGCCGGGGTGGGCGGGAAATCAGCTCGCGATCTTTCGTCGATCGCCCGCGGGGTCGATTCGAGCGGGTGGACCCGCGCGATGCTGAACCACGCCGGATCGATGATTGATCCTATTGCGACCACCATTGGGCAGTGGCCGCACTTTACCGGCCAGGAAATGAACAACCTCATCGCATACGTAAGAGTTGGCGCTCCGCCAACGGCTGCTTATGCGCTCGAAGTGCCCGGCAACGCAGAGCACGGGTGGAACGTGTTCCAAAGCAGATGTATGCATTGCCATTCAGTAAACGGGCAGGGCGGCAACGTTGGGCCGAAGTTGGGGCCCGAACACGAACTTCCACTCACTACGGCACAGTTCGCCGCCGTTTTCTGGAACCACGCACCGGAGATGCTCCGGCACGGCCGCGAGAGTGGGGTCCCTGCCCCGGTGTTTCAGGGCCAGGAAATGGTTGACTTACTGACGTTCCTTGCGAGCCTGCGGTACTTCGAGCCGACCGGGACGGCAGCCGCGGGTGCGCAGGTCTTTGCCGAACGCGGCTGCGCCGCTTGTCATGGATCGATGGCTGAGGGCACGCAAAGTGGGCCCGCGCTTAAGGCGAGCGCCGTACCGATTACTACCGTCTCGTTCACGGCCGCTCTCTGGCAGCACGGACCCCGTATGGTGGATCGCTCCAGGGAATTGGGTATGCCGTGGCCCACGTTGAAGGCCACCGACATCGGGAACCTGGTGAGTTTCCTTAACGCACCTGCGCCTCCGAAGTAGGTGGCTGGTGAGCAGGCAGAGCGCGGCGGAAAGGAATCTACGAGCAAGGAGCGGCGCTAGATCGGAAATTCCTACCTATCGCGTTCGCTCTAGATAGAGCACTCAGGGGGAATGGATGATGAACCGGTCAAAGCCCGGCGTAGGGGCCTAAGAAGAATCAAAGCGATTGGGGGATGTATGACTTCCCGGCGACAGAAAATAGCATTGACTATTGCGACGACTGTAGCTCTGCTCATACTAGTCGGTATGCTCGTCTGGCAGCGACGCGATTCACCCGAACGATGGAACACCTTCCTGGTCGGCGACCCGCGAATGGGCGCACAAACCTTTCAGCAGAAGGGTTGCAGCGGGTGCCATTCCGTACTCGGTTCTGGAGCCAAGCTAGCTCCAGATCTAGGTTTGCGGGGAGCGGCTGGATCCAACATGAACCAGTTAGTTACCCAGATGTGGAACCACGCGCCACGCATGTGGGAACAAATAAAGACCAGCCATGTGAGTTTTCCCCAGTTCACCCCAGAAGACATGGCGAACCTGTTTGCCTACCTCTATGTCACCTGCTACGACGACGAATCGGGAGACCGCGCTCATGGAGAGCTACTTTTCACCCAGAAAGGATGCATCCGCTGCCATTCAATCGGCGAGATAGAGGGCGGCAGTGTCGGACCCAATTTGAGGGACCTCGGTCCCGTAGTAACGCCAATTTATTGGACGCAAACCATGTGGAACCACGCACCGGCGATGGAAACCCACATGCGAGAACTCAACATCGCTTGGCCACAATTTGAGGGGGAGCAGATGAACGATTTGTTGGCCTTCGTGCGCTATGTTCGAGGAGGGCCGGAGCAGGAGTCCGATTTGCTTCCAGCGAACCCGAGCCGAGGCTGGATTTTATTCCGCGAAAAGGGCTGCATCTCCTGTCATGCCATTCGCGGCAAAGGAGGATCCGCAGGCCCGGACCTCGGATCAGATCGTCCGTTGCCTCGCACTATGACCCAGATGGCAGGTCGGATGTGGAATCACTCTCCGCAGATGTGGGCAGCCATGAAGGCCAAGGGCATCGTACGCCCCACTTTTGAGGGACAGGAAATGGCCGATCTGATCGCGTTCCTTTATAGCGTGCGCTATTTCGAACTCGGAGGTTCCCCCATTGTCGGACAGGAGCTATTCAAGGAACGTAAATGCAGTCAATGTCACGGAAGCGATGCGGGTGGGGGCGAAGTCGGCCCCAACCTGAGGAAGGCCGGCAAGGTCTTTACTCCCGTGAGCTTTGCCCTTGCTCTTTGGTCTCACGGGCCCCGCATGTACGCGAAGGCCGAGGCGCTGGGTCTGGGCTGGCCCACTTTAAACGAGGGTGACCTAACCCACTTGTTGGCCTTCTTGAATAGTCCCCCCGCCAAGGATAAGCAATGAATTGTGACTTGTTTGCTTGGGAAGAGCATGACGACTTTTGGTTTGAAAATGTTTGGACGTTTTTCTTGAACGCGGCGACGGCCAGTTTTACTGGTCGCACCTTCTTCGTTCCACTGACCAGCGGATCAAAGGCCGGTACTCGCAGAGTCGAAACTGGATGCGAAAGGTGCTTCGCTAACTGCTCCGAGTGCTGGAAACCGAGTGATACCTTGGCCAGGCTCAATGGACGGAGCGCACCCGATCACCCGCCGCTCTCTGCCCTTGACACAGGTACCTGTGAGCGGCGTCACGGACGCGCTGTGACCAGTTTTGGCATAACTATTCAATGAAGAGTGTGGGTGCCAAGAGCAACATCCTGAGAGCATCTGTCGAATTAAGAGCCGTCCTTGAGTCAGCAGGTCGAAAGCAGGACGTTGCGCCGACGCATGTTCTCTTCCGTGAAGACGGGGAAAGCGCGGGCGCGTTCCTTGTATGCAAGGGCGAAGTGCTGATGTGCGTTCGCAACATGCCCAAGCTGGACAGGTTTTTCCCCGCGGGCTCCCTGCTGGGATTGCCCGCCACGTTTACCGGAGGTCCCTACAGCCTGACCGCCCTGACGGTAGTTCAGTCGGAAGTACTTCACGTGCCCCGGGGAGAATTTCTGCAGCTTATGCGGGAGCATCCCGACCTCTGTCTCGAAGCAACCAACATGTTGGGACGTGAGCTGACTTTTATCCAGTCGGCGCGGGCGGAACGACGCCGGCAGATTGCTAAAGCGAGCTAGAAGCCATTCAACGCATGAGGGGTGGCCATCCGCAGAGTAGGCCAGTTGTTTTTAGGGTTTCCCTCCAATATCACAGACACACCGGCAGTTATCGGCGCATGTGGTTCGGCGTGCGATTCATCCGCATTGAACAGCTACCCACACCAGAAGCTGTCCCCGCGAGTTCCCCCGAAGTCTTGTTGTGGGAAGTTTCTCCACATAGGTAACCTCAAATTATCTGTAAGTAATTGATTCTATGGTGGGCGCTACAGGATTCGAACCTGTGACTTCCACCGTGT
>CAVZYS010000003.1:0-166107 GCA_963779555.1 uncultured Acidobacteriaceae bacterium | reverse complement strand
CGCTCATTCCAACAAGTCCCACGTTAACGTCCAAAGGAAGGACGTGAACGTGGGGCACGCGGGCTGGTTGTAGCAATGAAAACGCCCACTCAAGGCCAAAGGAGGGCCTTGAATGGGGCACCCGGCGTAGGTAGTATTATGAACAACATCCCCGAAAGATTTGTCTTGTTCGCGGACGAGATTGGCGTCGCGAATGGAGCCGAGCGGTGTGTTCAAGCTGAGTGGCGGCCAATCCGTTGAACGACATCGAAGTGAATGCCGAGCATCCTCCCATTTCCTGCCCCCGGCTCGGATTGCGAAGCAAACTGGAGACCGTACCATGAAGATCCTGAGAGAATTCCTAGCGGCCATGTTGAGCGGACTCGTCCTGCTGGCCACCACCTCAAATGTTGTCGCTATGCCGATGTACGAGCCTCCATTTCAGGAGGCGGACCAGGCACCGCTCACCTCTGCTGACATTGAAGCCATCGTATCTCCCATAGCGCTGTATCCCGACCAATTGATTGCGCAGATCCTGGGCGCGGCTACCTATCCCGACCAGGTGACGGCGGCCAGCAATTTCGTGAATAGCAGCGGCCTCAAAGACCAGGCCCTCATGACGGCGGTGGACAAGCAGCCCTGGGACCCCAGCGTGAAAGCCCTGACCCAATTCCCGACAGTACTGGACCAGATGGCGAAGAACCTGGCTTGGACCTCGGCGCTCGGTGACGCAGCGTTCAACCAGCAGAAAGACGTGATGGCTGCGATCCAGAAATTGCGCAAAGAGGCGAAGGACGCGGGAAACCTGAAGACGACCAAAGAAATCAAGGTTGTGCAGGAGAGCCCGCAGACGATTGTGATTCAGCCGGCGAATCCGCAAGTGGTGTACGTGCCGACTTACAACCCGACGGTGGTCTACGGGACGCCCTACTACCCGCCGGGATACAGCACGGCAGCCCTGGTGACGACGGGCGTTATCGCGTTCGGCGTAGGAATGGCCATTGGCGCGTCGATGAACAATAGCTGCTGCGGATGGGGCTATTACGGCGGTGGATGGGGTTGCAACTGGCGCGGTGGAAACGTGATGTATCAGAACAACGTCTACGTTTCACGCAGTAACACGTTTTACGGTGGCAACCGCTACGCCAATAATCCGTACTACAAGAACAACAATCGTCCGACGCCTTACAACAGCAACAACAACAATCGCTACAACAATGCCAGCAACAACAAAGCTGCCTGGAATAGCGGGAATCGCAACAGCGGCAACACGGTGAACAAGGGCGGCAACACCGTGAACGTCAACGGTGATGTGAATGTTGGCAGCAACAACAAGAACCGTTCGGGCAACACTGCCAATAACAATCGCGCCAACGTAGGGAACACCAACAACAACCGTGCGGGCAACACCAACAATGCTAATCGGCCGAATGCGGGAAATAACACTGCCCGGCCAGCCACCAATAACAAGGCTGCGGCCGCTGATCGTGGTTACGGCCAGAAGCCACAGACGAGCAATGCCAGCGCAACGGGCGGATACAAGCAAGGCGGAAATGCGCGCGCCGATGCCAATCGCGGAAAGCAAAGCATGGGCGGCGGTGGAGGTGGTGCACGGCAGGCTGCAGCACGTCCAGCTGCGTCGTCAGCTCCGAAAGGTGGCGGGGCGCGCAAGAAGTAAGCGGTTGCGGCTCGTGAAATTGGCATTTGGCATTTGAACCTTACGTTGTTGCGATGGAGATTGCACATGTTGAAGACGACAGGAATTTATAGAGTTGTGGGACGGGTGGTCATTCTGTTGATGACTGTGGTTGCGTTGTTGGTGACAATATCGGCGCAGGAAAGTGGACAGAAGACGTTTACTTCGATGCCGGATGCTTCGAAGGCGCTTTACGACGCGGTGAAATCCGGCGATAAGCCTGCGATGGAGGCCGTGCTGGGCGCATCTTCGGCGCCCATCCTTTCGTCTGGCGATCCGGTACAAGACCAGAAAAACGCTGATTTCTTTACCCAGCACTACGAGCAGATGAATCGCTGGGGCAGAGAGACCAACGGCGACGAGACGCTGTTCATGGGCGCGGAGAACTGGCCGTTCCCGGTTCCGTTGAAGAAGAACGCTGCCGGACAGTGGTACTTCGACAGCAAAGCCGGAGTGGAAGAAGTTCTGTTCCGCCGCATCGGGAACAACGAACTGGCGGCCATCCGCGTCTGCAAGGCATTAGCCGATGCGCAGGATGATTACTTCGACCAACTGCACGACGGCGACACGGTCCATCAGTACGCCCAGAAGTTCATCAGCGACCCAGGCAAGCAGAATGGGCTGTACTGGAAGACTGCCGAAGGCGAGCCGGAGAGTCCCATCGGTCCGGTGTTCGAGTATGCCGCCGCGGAAGGCTACACCAAGAAGGCCGACCCGTTTCATGGGTACTACTACCGCATGCTCACTGCGCAGGGCGCGGCCGCCCCAGGTGGGGCCAAGAGCTACATCGTGGGTGGCAAGATGACGGGAGGGTTCGCGTTCGTCGCGTATCCCGCAGAGTACCGCAACTCAGGCGTGATGACGTTCGTCGTGAACCTGAACGGCGCGGTGTACGAGAAGGACCTTGGACCGAAGACTGCCGATTTGGTGAAGGCGATGACGGCGATCAATCCAGATACCACCTGGAGAGCGGTGAGTTATCAGACCGAGGACGAGGCGGAAGAGCAGTAGGGGATTTCTGGTTGCGATACCTCTTGGGTGTCGCCACTGCGGGATTGTTATCTCCATGTCCACATTGCCCGGCGCTTACGAGCCGGGCTTATCTTTTTGAGCGGTGTTGCGGCTGCGACGAATTCGACGTGGGTTTAGCAACACTCCGGCTATCCTTGACTCGACCTATGAATAACTCACGGCACGTTCATATTTGTAAGTTCTGGCTTTTCAAAGTTGCTTTCCTCGTGGTCGTGATCGCAGTGCCGTTGATTGCGGCGGCCCAGCAACCCGGCTTCGTGCACACTGACGGAACCCGCCTTGTCGATGGCGACGGTCATACCGTGATGCTGCGCGGCACCAACTTGGGGAATTGGCTGGTGCAGGAAGGCTACATGTTTCACTTTGATAAAGGGCCGCAATCTGTCCGTGAGATCGAAGCGCTGGCCAATGAACTCCTCGGTCCTGAAGCAGCTGACAAGTTCTGGCACACCTACCGCGAGCGGTATGTCACCCGCGATGACATCCAATTTCTCAAACGAGCGGGCTTTAATTCGGTCCGCATCCCAATCCATTACAAATATTTTCAGAGTGACGATTCGGATGGTTTCGCTCTGCTCGACCGAGCAATTGAGTGGTCACGCGAGGCCGGCCTCCATGTGGTGATCGACATGCACTGCGCTCCCGGCGGCCAGACCGGGGCCAACATCGACGATAGCTGGGGCTATCCATGGATCTACGACAGCCCTCAAGCGCAACAGCTCGCGATCGATACCTGGAAACGCATTGCGGCTCACTATCGCGGCTCGAGGACGGTATTGGGCTATGACCTGCTTAACGAGCCGATCCCGCATTTCCCTGAGCTTCGCAAATACAACAGCAAGTTGGAGCCGCTCTACCGTCGCATCGTGGCAGGCATCCGCGAGGTGGACAAGAACCACATCGTCATACTTGGCGGGGCGCAGTGGGACACGAACTTTGAGGTCTTCGGGCCGCCGTTCGATACGAACGTCATGTACAACTTTCACAAATACTGGATGCCGCCGGTGCAAGCCGAAATTCAGTCGTACGTTGACTTTCGCGATAAGTACCACGTTCCCATCTGGATGAGTGAATCTGGAGAGAATAAGGACGAGTGGATCGCACAATTTCGTGAACTGCTGGAGAAGAACCACATCGGATGGGCATTCTGGCCGTATAAGAAAATGGATGCTACAACCTCGCCGGTGTCTTTCGCCAGGCCAGTTTATTGGGACGAGATCGTGGCTTACGCGAAACTGCCAGGGGGCACTGGCGAAGTGGAAAAACACCTTGCGCAACGACCGCCGCAGGAACATATCAACGCAGCCTTCGCCGATTTGCTCGAGAAGATTCAATTCAGCCAGTGCCGAATCAATGAGGGATATCTGAAGGCGTTGGCGCTGGGGGCGAAGAACTGAGAGCTGTCGCCCGTAGCGAGGATGGGGAACGGCAGAAGGAATTCGTAATGATCTCTGCTCGCGGACCAAAGTCCGTGAGGACAGATTTAAAGACAGCTCAGGCGCTGGCTTGAAGGCGAGCTCTCCCCAGAAACCGACTTATTCGGCAGCCTGCGCGCCTGCGGGACTCGTACTGTTAACATTCTCTGAACCCTTAGAGTCGCCGTGCTAATCTATTAGTAGAAGCTGCGACCCGCCGATTTAGCGAATACCCGCAGTCCCCAAAGACAAACCATGATCTCAGTCAGTGCAGTCTCCATGCGCTACGGCGCAAAAGTGTTGTTCGAAGATGTGTCCACCGCGTTCACCCCAGGGAAACGCTACGGCCTTACTGGTCCCAACGGGTCCGGGAAGTCCACCTTCATGAAGCTGCTGACCGGCGAACTCGATCCGCAGAAGGGATCGGTGGTGCGTCCGAAGAAATTCGGCGTATTGAACCAGGACCAGTTTGCCTTCGACGCATTCCGCGTGATCGATACGGTCATGATGGGTAACAAGCGCCTGTGGGCTGCGCTGGAAGAGCGCGACGTCATCTATGCGAAGCCCGAGTTCACCGACGAAGACGGCATGCGGCTGGGTGAATTGGAAGGCATTGTGGGCGAGGAAGATGGCTACTCTGCCGAGGCCGATGCGGCAATTCTGTTACAGGGATTGGACATTCCTGACGAGTTGCACGAGCGCTCGATGAGCGAATTGCAGGGCGGCCAAAAAGTGCGCGTGCTGTTGGCGCAGGCGCTGTTCGGGCATCCGCAGGCGCTGCTGCTGGACGAGCCTACCAACCATCTTGATCTGGACTCGATCCACTGGTTGCAAGGATTTTTGAACGATTATGAAGGCGTGCTGATCGTGATTTCGCACGATCGCCATTTCCTGAACAGCATTTGTACCCACATTGCCGACATCGATTACGAAACCATCATTACCTACACCGGCTCGTATGACGAGATGGTGCTGGCCAAGACGCAGATCCGCTCGCAGATTGAGAGCCAGAACGCACAACGCGAAAAGAAGATTGCGCAGTTGAACGAGTTCATCGCGCGCTTCTCGGCGGGTACGCGCTCCAGCCAGGTGCAGTCGCGGCGCAAGGAAGTGGAGCGCTTGGCGGTGAGCGATTTGGCGCGGTCGAATATTCAGCGCCCCTTCCTGAAGTTCGAACAGAAGCGGCCCTCGGGTAAACACGTGCTCGAACTGCACGGCGTGACCAAGTCCTACGACGGCAACGATGTGCTTCGCGGATTCACAGCGAGCATCAATCGCGGCGAGAAGATCGCGCTCATGGGGCGCAACGGAGCCGGCAAAGACGACGCTGCTGAATGCGATCCTGGCGAATTCGCCGACGACTCCGGAATCCGAGCTGCGCCAGACCAGCGGCTACGCGGGACCGCTGATCGACGACGGCAAGGTCATCTGGGGCCACGAAGCGTCGGTTGGCTACTTCGCGCAGGACCATCGCTCGCTGATTCAGCCGGGCATGAGCGTGTCCGACTGGCTGCATCAGTGGGAGCCGGGCGCGGCGTATGAAGAAATTCGGGGATTGCTCGGCCAGATGCTCTTTGCCAAGGAAGACGGCAACAAGCGCACTGATGTTCTGTCGGGCGGCGAGGCGGCGCGACTGCTGTTCTGCAAGCTGATGCTGCAGAAACCAAATTTCCTGATCTTCGACGAGCCGACCAATCACTTGGATCTGGAATCCATTAACGCACTTAACATCGCGTTGCAGCGATTCCAGGGGACGGTGCTGCTGGTGTCGCACGATCATGATTTGATCGATGAAGTTGCGACGCGGATATGGCACTTCGAGAGCGATCACACCATCACCGACTTTAAGGGTGCGTACGAGGAGTACCAGGCAGCGATCGCGGCGTAGAACCGTTTCAAGAGCGGACTAAGACCGAATTCCCTCAGGGCTAAAGCCCGAATTCAAGCGGGGCGTTACGGCACGGCTGAAGCCGCGCCCCTTCAAAGCACAAACATTAGCTTTTCATACTGCTCTGTCGCGATATCGGACGGACAAAACAAAAGGCCTCGCGGCGATGCGAGGCCTTTTTGACGATGCGGCTAGACGAACGTTAGTCTCCGGCCATCTCGGGTTCAGGATAGAGGCCCGGAGATTGCGGCACTTCGAGGTCCGGCATGGGGCGGCCGGCAAACAGCAAGCGACAAGGCTTGGCCAGCCAGCTTGCGATTTTCGTCGAGCGGGCCATGCGAGCGCTGTCGGTCGTGATGCCGGTGTCGGCGTACATCTGGCGGTAGATCTTGGAAATCAGGAGAAATGCGGCGCGCGCCTTCAGCGACTTCAGGAAGCTCGATCGTCGCCAGATCGACTCGAAGCTGTAGAACTTGTCCCAGACGGCCTGCGTGCGCTGGCGCACTTCATCGGCCGACATGGTGGGATGCAGCCCAAAATATTTGGGCCGCGTCTCCTGCGGGATCAGCCAGCGGCGGGTGAGCGGGATGCCATTCACATTCGCGGTGGTGACATCGACGGTTTTCTCCCACTTGGCGAAATCGACGGTTCCGGGGAACGGCGTCAGGATGACGAACTGGGCGAAGGTGAGGTCAGCCGCGTCAGCCAGCGCCGCGGTAGCGTCGAACGTCGAAGGCCGGTCGCTGGGCAATCCAAAAATAAACGAACCAAGTACGTGGATGCCGTGGCTGCGAAAGTTCTTCAGGCGGGTAATCAGGGCCTGGCCGGAGAGGTTGAAGTCCTTGTAAACGTCTTTCAGTCCTTCTGGAGTGACCGCTTCTACTCCGACCAGCGCTCCCAGGATGTGCGCCGACTTCATGGCGTCGAGGAATTCGTCGTCCTCGGCAGCTTCCATCGTGATCTGGGTGTAGAAGACCGTGTCTTTGGGTAGCCGTGCCAGGCGAGACATCAACTCAAAGCGTTCTGCACGGATGGCCTTCAGCTGCTCGAGATGCGCTTTGTTCTTCTGGCGTCCAGCCAACTCGAGGTCGGTCAGGGTAACGGGATAGAAGTTGTCGTCGGCCAGCGCGATAAAGCGGAAACCGAGGCGTCGCAATTGCACGATCTCTTCCACGACCGCGTCGGCTGGTCTCTGACGCGGCTTCTGCCCATCGGTGCGCCACACCGAGCAGAATGAGCAGTGCTTGGGACATCCGCGCACCGTCTGCACCGAGGCCCACATGTAGCTCTTGCGGGGAATCAAGTCCCATCGTGCAGCGGAAAACTGGTCGGCATCGATGCGACCACCTTCGTAAGTCGTTTTCGGCGAGCCGCTCACACAATCAGCCAGCGCCGTGGCCCAGACTACGTCGCCATCACCTTTGACTACGGCGTGGGCCCCGCCGAGTTCGAGGGCCTCTTCGGGATATAGCGTGGCATGAATGCCGCCATAAACGACATAAGCTCCACGAGCACGGGCGTTCCTGCCAACTTCGTAGCCGCGAAGGGCGTTGCCGGTATGGATCCCGATGCCGACGATGTCACCCTGATGAATGGTTGCCGGATCCAACAGGGCAAGGGTTTCGTCGACCAAGATAGGGTCGCCAAAAGATTTAGGTGTCGCACCGGCTAGTACGTAAAGCCAGCGGGGAGTAATGACGGCGGTACCGAACGAGACATGACTCGGATTGATCAGATGAACCTTCACGCGCGTGTAGCTCCCTTCGAGGGTGCCAGGGCGGGTCAGCCGGTCACGCGCTGAGGTCGCAGAGGGACGCTCTTAAAAAAACCGATGGAGAGTCAGATCGGTGAAATGGGTTGGAGTTAAGCAAGCAAGATTTCACGCAACGCATTTCGAAGTCCGACTCTCGGGTATTGAAGTCTTTCATATCGCCCAGATCGGGTCTG
Organism: uncultured Acidobacteriaceae bacterium; assembly: GCA_963779555.1. Classification (GTDB taxonomy): domain Bacteria; phylum Acidobacteriota; class Terriglobia; order Terriglobales; family Acidobacteriaceae; genus DASRAA01. The sequence goes on along the minus strand of CAVZYS010000003.1, from coordinate 158,150 downwards.
TGCAATATTGCTCACTTATCGAAGTGGGTCGGAAGACCAATCTTTGATCGCTTCTGTTGTCACTGTAGTAACTGTAACATGCCTAGTGGCGGGACGCCCAAGCCAGGCCGTCGGGGTTCGCGCCTGCCTCGATATGGCCGGCGACTTCCAGCGAATGTAGATTGATGACCGCTACATAGTTGTCTGGTGTGCAGGCGATAAAGGCGCGCGAACCATCGGGCTGAACAAGGATACCCGCTGCGCCGTGTCCTACTGGAATTCGCTTGATCGTTTTCCGGGTGGCGCTGTCAATGATTGTCGCGTCCGGTTGACCCAAAGACGAGATGAGCACCAGCTTTCCGTCAGGCGTGAACTTAAGACGGTTCGCGCCGCCTACTTCGGCTGCGAGAGTCTGCGTCACTCTCTTGCTGGCGACGTCGATGATGGATACGGTTCCGTCATTCGCATTGGCAACCCAGATTTCCTTGCCGTCGGGAGAAACGTCGAACCCTTCAGAACCGTTGCCGACGCGGACGACGGTCTCATCCCAATCGCCGCCAGGACGGCGCGGCGGTGGATTGCCCCGGCCACCACCTCCTTTCAGCGCGCCGGGCGGTGGACCACCGGGACCGCCTCCGACGGTCTTCTCGATCATGCTTACGGTGCCGGAACTCACGTTGGTGGTAACGATGCGCTTCAAGTCCTGCCAAACGTAGATCATGTGGGTTCGGTTCTGTCCGGTGCCGAGGATCCAATCGATCTTTTGAGTGGCAGGATCATAGCTGCCAATAGCCTTGGCGGCTTCTGCGGTAAACCAAACCTTACCGCCGACGAAATCCAATCCGTGCGGCCCACGTAATGCGCCCAGGTCGATGGAAGGCAACGCTTTTTGACCGACGAGATCGACTACGGCCAGCGTATTGTAGGCTCCGAAGCCATAGTTGGAAACGTAGGCCGTCTTGCCATCAGTGGAGGCGACCACCTCGTGGGGATCGTTGCCAACGGGTATCCGAGCAATCGCTTTCAGGCTTGACGGATCGACGATGGCGAGCGTCTGGCCGGATTTGGAGAGCACCAGCAAGGAATTTGCGGGTGTGTCCTGGGCGAGAAGCGCGCTCGAACCAAGCATGCCGACTAGCAGAAGGAGAGAAGCCAAGCGAAGATTCATGGTCTAGAAAAAGATACCTCAATTGCGACGGTGGAGCGAGTGGGCGGTGCAGCCGCGAGTGGAAGAGGGCGCCAGCAAAGGGCATCGGATTTCCAAGGGTACGCGGACGTCGACCTATGACCGTTTCGCCAGAACAGGCCTGCCGCTGCTGTGGTCAACATATACAGCAGCGTGAAGCTGATGAGGTTTGAGGTCCTGCAGCTCAACCGGGACCTCGATAATTTCAACGCGCTGTCCCCGTGCAGGTGCAAACTGCAGCACCGGAGCGTCGGGCTTGCCGGAGGGATGAAACAACGCGTGGACCTTGCCAGTTTCGTCGAACAAAGCGATAACTTTCATTGCAGCATTCCTTTCGTGATCGACGGTAACGATTCCGAGCAGGTGATGCGCGGTCAAAACGTGTCGTTCTGCGCGGCCATGACTTGAATATTCGATACTACCGGCGCTCCCGAACCCGTGGCCTGCAAGTTCGCGAAGAGGGGAGTATTAGCAGGATCGGAAAGGTCCCATTGCGAGCCTTCCGACAGAATGGTAACGGTTTGATGGAAGTCGGAATCTCCGGCACTTTGAATGGCGGCCCAGATACGGGACCAGCGGAAAGGGCTGATGAAGCCGGGCCAGGTAACGAAAACGGTGACGGTACTGTTGCTCGACATGGTCAGCAGGCCTGCGGAGGCGATGATGACGTTGGTGCTGATTGGGCTCATATTTCGCTCCAGGAAGAGGATTGGTTGCGGGGACGGACGTAGTAGCGGTTGGGAAACTGTATCGCGGTTTTAAGAGCGGTGCAAGCGGCGGGTCAAACAGCGGGGGTGCTCATGAATTGACTGTTGAAAAAGGCTTGAGAGCAGATTCCCCGCAGGCTGAAGCCCGCGAGGAATGACTAACCCAAAAAAGTCGCACGGAGCAACTGAAACTGCGCCCCTTTAACACACTTCAAAGCACAGAAAAACCCCACTCAAGCAAATGCGGCTTAAGTGGGGCACCCGGGGAGGGGCGCAAGCAAAGCCCCGGAGTTATTTTCTGGGGCGAGCAACTTCGGATTGGACGCAAAGAAAAACCCCACCCTGGCCAGAAGATGGCCAGGATGGGGCACCCGATGGTTCGATCCCACCCTTTCGCCAAAAGAGGGCGAAAGGATGGGGCACCCACGGTGTGGGCGATTAGTACATTCCGCCCATGCCGCCGCCGTGGCCGCCGCCCATGGGAGATTCCTTCTTCTCTTCCGGAATCTCGCAGACCAGGGCTTCGGTGGTCAGCATCAGGGACGCGATCGACCCTGCATTCTGCAGAGCGGTGCGCGTTACTTTGGTCGGATCGATGACACCGGCCTTGACCAGGTCTTCGAAGTTATTCGTCTGGGCGTTGTAGCCGAAGTTGTTCTCCTTCGAATCGCGAATGCGGCCGACCACGATGGCACCCTCTTCGCCGGCGTTGCCGACGATCTGGCGAAGGGGCTCTTCGAGAGCGCGGCGCACGATATTGCCGCCGATCTTCTCGTCGCCTTCGAGCTTCAGGGCTTCGATGGCGTCGCCGCAACGCATGAGCGCCACACCGCCGCCGGGGACAATGCCTTCCTCGACCGCAGCGCGGGTGGCATGCATCGCGTCTTCGACGCGGGCTTTCTTTTCCTTCATTTCAGTCTCGGTTGCGGCGCCGACTTTAATGACGGCAACACCCCCCACCAGCTTCGCCAACCGCTCCTGCAACTTCTCGCGGTCATAGTCGCTCGTGGTCTTCTCGACCTGGCCGCGAATTTCCTTCACGCGGCCCGAGATGTCTTCTGCCTTGCCCTTGCCCTCGACAATGGTGGTGTTGTCCTTGTCGATGGTGACCTTCTTGGCCTGGCCGAGATCGGCCATGGTCACGTTTTCCAGCTTGATGCCGAGGTCTTCGGTGATGGCCTTGCCGCCAGTCAGGATTGCGATGTCCTGCAGCATGGCCTTGCGACGATCGCCAAAGCCAGGAGCTTTGACGGCAGCGACGTTCAGGGTGCCGCGCAGCTTGTTCACGACCAGGGTCGCGAGCGCTTCGCCTTCCACGTCCTCAGCGATGATCACCAGCGGACGGCCGCTCTTGGCGATCTGCTCGAGCAGCGGGAGCAGGTCCTTCATCGACGAAACTTTCTTTTCGTGGATGAGGATGTAGGCGTTTTCCTGAACGGATTCCATGCGCTCGGGATCGGTGACGAAGTACGGGGACAGGTAGCCGCGGTCGAACTGCATGCCTTCGACGACTTCCAACTGGGTCTCCATCGTCTTGGCTTCTTCAACCGTGATCACGCCGTCTTTGCCGACTTTCTTCATGGCTTCGGCAATGATCTTTCCGATGGTTTCGTCATTGTTGGCCGAGATGGTGCCGACCTGGGCGATCATGTCGCCAGTGACTTTCTGCGACAGCTTGTCGAGTGCGCCAGGATTGCGGTTGCCATCGTTGTCCAGAGTGCCGCAAATCGCGGTGACGGCCTTCTCGATGCCACGCTTCAGGGCCATCGGATTGGCGCCGGCGGCTACGGTCTTCACGCCTTCGCGATAGATGGACTGCGCCAGAACGGTCGCCGTGGTGGTGCCATCGCCGGCGACGTCCGAGGTCTTGGAAGCGACTTCGCGAACCATCTGTGCGCCCATGTTCTCGAGCGGGTCCTTCAGTTCGATTTCCTTGGCTACGGTGACGCCGTCCTTGGTAATGAGCGGCGAACCGAATTTCTTTTCAATTACCACGTTGCGTCCCTTGGGACCGAGTGTGACTTTCACGGCGTCGGCGAGTACGTTTACGCCACGCAGGATCGACTGCCGTGACTCCTCGCCATGCAGAATCTGCTTTGCCATTGCTGATTTCTCCTCAGGGGCTAAAGCCCCAAAAACTTTGGTTAGCTCTGTTCGGCACGACTGAAGCCGTGCTCTTTCAAAACGTTTCCGACAAACTTACTTGGTGACGAGGGCCGGCTTGGCGGCGCCTTCCAGGATGCCGAGGACTTCTTCTTCACGCATGATGAGGAAGTCTTCGCCGTCGATTTTGATCTCGGTGCCGGCATATTTGCCGAATAGCACACGATCGCCAGCCTTCACGTCGAGGGGGAAAGTTTCACCCTTGTCGTTGCTCTTGCCACGGCCGACGGAGATAACTTCGCCTTCCTGCGGCTTGTCCTTGGCACTGTCGGGGATGATGATGCCGCCCCGGGTGGTCTCGGCCTCTTCTACACGACGAATCACGATTCGGTCATGCAGGGGAGTTAGCTTAGTAGCCATTCTTCAGACTCCTTTTCCCGCCATGGCGGGTCGATACAGGTTGGATTGCCTTACCAGTTAGCCGGCCTTGGCGTGGGTATTCTGCGTTTGGCTCGGCATGCTCATGAACTTAGGGGTGTTTGTCCTGAGGGTTAAAACAGAGGTTGGGGCAGATTCCCCCACGGTTGCTAGCACTCAGGTCCAACGAGTGCTAATATACCCCGGACGTGGGAGCCATGTCAAGCCAGATGTGAGTGAATGTCACTCAAATTCCACAATTCAAAGAATACGGAGCGTTGGGGTGTTGATTTTTGGCAGGTTAAGCGTAGGATGGCAGCAAATCAGTCCGCACCAAAAATGAGGCAGCGGGACTGATGGTGTGCATCTAACGAGTTCTGATTTGGGAATTCTCTAATCCGCCCCAAAACGGCAGACGCGAGTGGCACTTTTAGCAAGTTTGAGTTTGCAACCTTCGACTGGTCTAACATAATCGGAATTGCGGGTGTAAACGTGCGGGTGCTCCCTATGAATCGCCTCGACCTCTCGAATCGCTCGTTCCCACGAAACCTGGTTTTGTTTTTGACGGTGTTAGTTTCACTGGTCCTCATCGGTACACAGGCAAGTGCGCAAACGGATTCCAATTCACCGCCGACGAAACCAGAGGCTACGGTAGCTGGCGTAGGCGCTGATGATGCCAGCGGGCAAACAGACCAGAACCCGGCCGGCCAGATGCGCACGGCTGCCCAGGTGGAGTTGGAAGGCGAGCGCGTGCCTGATCCCGCGGACCTTCCGGTCGCAGCCGTTCCGGCCGCGAAACCCGTGGCTTCGCTAGCACCGCCTCCACCGCCTGCAGCCCCTACGAACCCTCACGAGCAGTCGAAATATGACGTGACGCTGATCGGTCATCGCAATGTGGGATCGGGGGTGAATTTCTACTCCATCGAGCGGGAGATTGCGCTGGGCCGCGATCTGTCGCGGCAGGTAGAGGAAAGCTCGAAACTCATCACCGATCCGGCGATTACGGAGTACGTCAACCGGATCGGCCAGAACCTGGTGCGCAATTCCGATTCGCGGGTGCCGTTCACCATCAAAGTAGTGGATAGCGGTGAAGTAAATGCGTTCGCCCTGCCGGGCGGGTTCTTCTACGTTGACAGCGGATTGATTCTGGCAGCCGATAGTGAGGCCGAACTGGCCGCTGTAATGGCGCACGAGATTGCACACGTGGCGGCTCGTCATGCCACCAAAAACATGACCAAGCAGCAAATCTGGAACATGGCGTCGATTCCATTGATGTTTATTGGCGGCCCCGCTGCGTATGCCATTGCCGAGGTTGCGAGCATCGCGGTGCCGCTGGGTTTCCTGAAGTTTTCGCGCGATGCCGAGCGGGAAGCGGACATGCTCGGCCTGCAATACGATTATGCGGCGGGATACGATCCCCAGGCCTTCGTGCAATTCTTCGAGAAGTTGAAGGTCGAAGAGAAGAAGAAGCATAGCAACATCGCCAAGATGTTCTCGACGCATCCGATGAACGCAGACCGCATCACGGCGGCGCAGAACGAGATTCGAACCTACCTGCCTGATCGTGAAAGTTACGTTGTGGACACCAGTGAATTCGAGTCAATGAAGGCGCGGCTGATCTCACTGGAAGGTGGACTCAAGGTTACAGTGGCGAACGGTGGGAATCGGCCTGTACTGCGAAAGCCTGTGCAGACGCCAGACGCCAGCGATTCGGGCGGCGCGACCGCCACTCCCAGCTCGGGCACGACCGATGACGCCGGCGGTCGCCCGACCTTGAAGAGGGCCCCGGCGAGTGCGAACTAGTCGTTCGATGATTTTTGTAAGGCCGAGTGCAAGCGTGCGGGGTTGGACGGTTTGCAGCCCCGACCGCTGGTTGCCTAGAATAATCCCATGAGAAGTTTCCGCCTCCTCGGTTGTCTGTTGTGCATGCTGTTGCTTTCACGATTGGTTTTTGCCAGCGACAAGCAGGCTGGAACGCAACAGTCTTCCAATTTGCATTTCACCGTGGTGAAGGACGACAACAACAAGCCGGTCCGCAATGCCAGCGTCGTCCTGCACCCGGTCGGGAAGAACGGTAAGCAGTCCCGGGGCGGATTTCAGCTCAAGACTGATAATGAAGGTAAGACCGAGTCTGAAGGCATACCTTATGGGCCTTTGCGGATACAGGTGCTGGCGCCGGGCTTCCAGACGTTTGGTGACGATTACGACATAAACAAGCCCGACACGGACATTGAGATCCGGCTGAAACGGCCCAAAGACCAGTTGTCTGTTTACGACAAGCCGCAAGACAAGCAGCAGAAGCCGCCTGCGACGCCCCCGACGGAAACAAAACCGCAGTAAGCTGCCGGCGCCGCGGATGGTGTCGAACCAGGATGTGAATCAATGATCGAAGCCAAGACCATCTGGACCGACAAGGACCGATTTCTGGGGGAGGCCAGCAGCGGTCATGCACTGGTTATCGATGCCAGCGAAGTAAAGACCGCAAGCACGCCCATTGAATTGGTGCTGATCGGTTTGTGCGGATGCACGGCGAGCGACGTGGTCAGCATTCTGCGCAAAAAGCGCGAGCCGTTCACCGGCCTGGAAGTGGCGGCGGAGGCGGAGCGAGCGACGGAGCACCCCAAGGTCTATACCCATATCAAGCTGGTGTATCGTGTACGGGGCCAGGTTTCGCATAAAGCCATGGAGGATGCAGTGCGGCTCTCGAAGGAGAAATACTGCTCGGTGTCGGCCATGTTGGAGAAGACGGCCAAGATCGAGTTCGAGATCGAATACAGCGACTAAGAAGAGTCATCGCGGCTTTTTGTCGTCACTTGAATCCAAAGATCAGAGGGCGGACGGCTCGCCCGCGAATGGCGGTTAGCTCCCGCAAATGTCGGTGCGCAGCGTCACAATCATCTGGGCTGTGTGTCACTGCGCTTGGTTCGGGATGGTAACAGAATGTTAACTGGGTTTTTGTGGCCTCTTGCCGCATGGCCGCGATGTATCGAGGGAAATCATCATGAGCACGTTAACCATGTCCACACCAACAAAATTACACCTGGCTAAACGGATGTCGCGGCTCGGAACCGAGACGGCGTTTGAAGTCCTGGTGCGCGCCCGCGCGCTGGAACGCCAGGGGAAAAACATAGTCCATCTCGAGATTGGCGAGCCCGATTTCGATACCCCGGGAAATATCGTCGAAGCCGCCGTCGACGCTCTGCACATGGGTTACACCCACTACGGACCTTCGGCCGGTCTGCCGGATCTGCGCGAAGCCATCGCCGAAGATGTATCGAAATCGCGCGGGGTGAAGTTTACGGCTGACGAAGTCGTTGTAGTTCCAGGCGGAAAGCCCATCATCTTCTTTACCATGCTGGCACTGGTGGAAGAAGGCGATGAAGTCATCTATCCCAATCCAGGCTTCCCGATTTACGAGTCGATGATCAACTTTCTGGGCGCGAAAGCGGTGCCTATTCCGCTGCGTGAGGAGCGCGATTTCCGACTTGATGTCAACGAACTGAAGAGCCTGATTAACGATCGTACCAAACTCATCATCCTCAACTCGCCGCAAAATCCCACGGGCGGGGTTCTCACCAAGGGTGACATTTACGACATCGCGGACGCGATCGGCGACCGCGATATCACGGTGCTGAGCGACGAGATTTACGGCCGCCTGCTGTTTGAAGGCGAGCAGTTCAGTATCTCGGCGGTCGACGGTATGAAGGACAGAACGATCATCCTTGATGGCTTCTCGAAGACCTACGCGATGACGGGATGGCGCATGGGCTATGGGGTAATGCGCGCTGACCTGGCCACGCACATCGCGCGGCTGATGACGAACTCGAACTCCTGCACGGCCAGCTTCACGCAAGTTGCCGGCATTGAGGCGATCCGCGGCGATCAGAGCGAGACCGAGCACATGCGACTGGAATTCCAGAAGCGGCGTAACGTGTTCGTGAACGGCATCAACCAGATCAAGGGATTCTCGTGCCGCTTGCCGAAAGGCGCGTTCTACACCTTCCCCAACATCACGCAGACGGGATGGCCATCGAAGAAGCTGGCGGATGCGCTGCTTGACGACGCCGGAGTTGCCGGCTTGTCGGGCACAGCATTCGGAGCGTTCGGCGAAGGCTATCTGCGCTTCAGCGTGGCGAACTCAGTGGAGAACCTGCAGACGGCGCTCGACCGCATCGACCAGTGGACGAAGAAGAACCTGTAACCAACTTCTCTCCTGAGCATGGCCCGCTTTCGAGCGGGCCTTTTTTATGGGCTATGATGGGCAACGCGAGTTCGGGCAAATATTTCACCACGGAGGCACGGAGAACACGGAGAGGAAATTGAACGAGATAGGCAGGTTCTCCATGTGGTCAGTAATGAACTGCGTCTGAAGTTGCCATGACTAAGATAAACACACCACGTCACCGTATTTTTGCTACGGCCGACATCGGCGACGCTGCCTTTGCCCGGCTGCGAGAGCGCGGCTACGCGGTCGAAGTGTATCCGCACCCTGAACCGCCACCGAAGAGCGTCATCGTCGAGAAGGTTCGAGAGGGAATTGACGGACTCATCACGACATTGCGCGACAAGATCGATGGCGAAGTTTTTGAGGCGGGGAAGGGCACATTGAAGTGTGTGGCGCAGTATGCGGTCGGTGTCGACAATATCGATCGCGCGGCCGCCAATCGCTACAAGGTTCCGGTTACCAACACGCCCGATGTGCTCACTGAAGCCACGGCGGAGTTAGCACTGTTCGCGCTCGCCGACCTCTCACGCCGCCTATGGAGCGCGGAAAAGATGGTTCGCGAAAATCGCTGGGGCTTTTGGCATCCCTATCTGCCGTTTCTTGGCGATGAAGTGACCGGCAAGACAATTGCCGTCATTGGCGCCGGACGCATCGGCCAGGCCATGGCGAAGATGTGCAGCGGTTTCGATATGAACATCCTTTGCTACCAGCCGAATCGCCCGAATGAGCAATTCATCGCCGCTCTACAGGCAGTGATGGATTTGCGGCACCTGAGCGGCCTGCAACGTGAGCGCACGACGGTGCGGTATAGCTCGCTGGAAGACGCATTGCGCCAAGCGGATTTCGTAAGCATCCACGTTCCGCTGGTTCGTGAAGGCGAAGGCAGCAATCCGACCTATCATCTGTTCAACGAAACGACACTGCGGTGGATGAAGCCGACCGCGTACCTGGTAAATACCTCACGGGGTGCAGTGATCGACGAGGCGGTGCTGGTTCGCGCACTAAAAGAAAAATGGATTGCCGGGGCTGCGCTCGATGTTTATGAGACCGAGCCGCTGCCGCCGGACTCTCCGTTGCGCGATCCCGAGATCGAAGATCGCTGCCGAATCTATCCGCATTTCGGCAGCGCCGGTCGTGTGACGCGGCTGTCGATGGATCCGAACCGCGGAATGGCGGGGCGTTGCGTGCAGGGCTTGATCGACGTGCTGGAAGGGAATTACGGCGGGGACATCCAGAAGATGCCGTTTGTGGTGAATAAGGAAGCGTTCCGGTGAAGCGAATGCGACCAGTAGCCGGTTCGCGGAGAGGTGCTTGGAAAGCTTCATTCCTCGCGGGCTGAAGCCCGCGCGGAATGACAAAAATAAAGGACTTGTACGGCGCAGCTAAAGCTGCGCCCCTTCAAAACACGCTGGGAGTCGCATTTTTCAGCAGCCTCTGAAGTCGTGCCCTGATACGAAGCTACTCAGAAACCAGCTTGTTCGTAGCCTCCGAAGCCGTGCCCTTTCAAAAACTGATTGCGTGACAGATTCGGATGGTCGCTGCTATTTTGCTACCAGCGAGGCCACTAGCGAGCTGAAGATCTTGACGCCGTCGGTCATGCCGAGTTCAGGCTCGCTGGCGCGTTCGGGATGCGGCATCATGCCAAGCACGTTGCGGCCCGCGTTGCAGATGCCGGCGATATTCTCGATCGAGCCATTGGGATTGGCGTCGGCGGTCACGTCACCAGTGGGCGTGACATATCGGAAGATGATGCGGTCGTTGTCCTTCAGTTCTGCCAGAGTTTGCTCGTCGCAGAAATAGTTGCCTTCCATGTGACCGATGGGAATCTGCAGAACCTCACCTTTGGTTAGATTCTGGGTATAGGGTGTGTCGGTGTTCTCCACCCGTATGTAGACGGGTTTGCAGATGTACTTCAGTCCGGCATTGCGCATCAGGGCTCCGGGAAGTAATCCGGATTCGCAGAGGATCTGGAAACCGTTGCAGATCCCGAGGACGAGTCCACCGTCGGCAGCGAATTTGCGGACGGATTCCATCACGGGCGAGAACTTGGCGATCGCACCCGTACGTAGATAGTCTCCGTAAGCGAATCCCCCGGGAACGATGATCGCGTCACATCCCTGCAGGTCTGGCGAGTCGTGCCAGAGAAAGGTCACCGGCTGCTTCGACACTTCCGAGATGGTCCAGTAGGCGTCGTGATCGCAGTTGGAACCGGGGAAGATGATGACGCCAAATTTCATTGCCGTGCGCTCCAGGAGGGGGTTTCGACCCCAGTGTAGCATGGGTGCAGCGACGCACTGATCGCGCCGGCATCCAAAGAGTTATGCAGTTTTCCACGCACCTTCACATCACCGGGGGCGCCCTGCGCAACTGGTTGGTCGCGCAGTCGATTGACTCCCTCTGCGTTGGATTGATGTGGTGGATCGGGCTCACCTACCTGCATGTGACATGGGGACCGTTCTGGGCGGTGCTCGGTGCGTTGTTTCAGTTCATTCCGCACTTTGGGCCGGCGCTGACGTTCGTTGGGCCCGCAGTAGCGGCCCTAATCGATGGAGGCTTAGAGCGCTTCCTCTGGGTGCTTGGACTTTATGGCGCAATTGCTGTGACGGACGGTCTGGTTCTGCAGCCGGTCATCATGCGGCGAACCGCGAGGGTGCCCATCTGGGCTTCGCTGATCGTCCCGATTGTGCTTAGCCTGCTCCTCGGATTCTGGGGACTGCTGCTAGCTGCGCCTTTGCTGGCGATTATCTTTGCGTACCGCGCGGCTGCGAAGAAGAACAGCCGGGAAGGAATGCGGGTGGCGTGCCCTCACCAGACACCGCCGGGCCGCGACATTACCGGAGGTAAGTTGATCTCGCCCGGTGGAACGTGGCGAGTCGGAGAAGACTGAGGCGCTGTGACGTGCCCGCTGCAGTGGAGATCGTCGCGACAATAGAGGTCCTTCGACTCCGCCCGAAGCGGGCTGCACTCAGGATGACATGCAAGAACCGAATACGGCGGTTGGCTTGAACGGAGATGTGACCGCTGTTTTGTACTTCCTGATTTCCACACCCCTCGCGAATACAATGAGCTATCACTCGCGAGGCCACTGACTACCAATGTCTCAGCAATTTGTCCATTTACATCTGCACACCGATTTTTCCATGCTCGACGGGGCCTGCGAAATCGGCAAGCTCGTCGATCGCGTCAAAGAGCTCGACATGCCCGCCGTCGCCATGACGGACCACGGCAACATCTTTGGAGCGGTGGAATTTGCAAACGCAGCGAAAACCGCGGGAGTGAAGCCGATCCTGGGCTGTGAGCTGTACATCTGCAAGAAGGCAGACCATCGTGCGGCTCCCGAGGGTGACAGCTACAACCACCTGATCGTGCTGGCGGAGAACGACGAGGGCTATCGCAACCTGGTGAAGGTGGTTTCCGAGGCCTCGCTGCACGGTTTTTATTACAAGCCGCGAGTCAGTAAGAAGTTTCTGGAGGAACATTCGAAGGGCTTGATCGCGTTGTCCGGATGTCTCAAGGGGGAAGTAGCCGAGGAACTTACGTTTGAGCATTACGACAAGGCCCGGGAAGCAGCGGCCACGTACCAGGATATTTTCGGCAAAGGGAATTTCTATCTCGAGATCCAGAACCAGGGACTTCCGGAAGAGCAGCGCATCCAGAACAACCTGTTGAAACTCGAACAGGAGCTGGGCATTCCGATGGTGGCCACCAACGACAGTCATTACCTGTGCGAGGACGACGCGCACGCGCAGGACGTGATGGTGTGCATCCAGACCGGTAAGTCGATCAACGACACCAACCGGCTGAAGTTCGCGAACAACCAGTTCTTCGTGAAGAGCTATCCGGAGATGCAGAAGGAATTCCTGGGTTATGAGCAGTTCCTGCATCGCACGCTGGAAATCGCCGAGCGCTGCAACACCAAGCTGGAAAAAGTTCACGATCCGTTTCCGCAGTTCGAGGTGCCAGCAGGCTACTCGATTCCAGACTATTTCGAGCACGTGACGCGCGAGGGATTCGCGAACCGGCTGAACCTGCTGCGCGAATTGCAGTCGCAGGGCCGTCTCAAGCATTCGCTGGAAGACTACGAGCAGCGCCTGTCACACGAGATCGCGATCATTCGGCAGATGCAGTTCGCGGGCTATTTTCTGATCGTGTGGGATTTCATCCGCTACGCCAGGGAGCGCAACATTCCGGTAGGCCCGGGTCGCGGATCGGCCGCGGGCGCGCTGGTGGCCTACGCGCTGCGCATTACCGACATCGATCCCTTGCAGAATGAGTTGCTCTTCGAGCGTTTCCTCAACCCGGAGCGCATCAGCCTGCCCGACATCGACATCGACTTCTGCATGAACCGTCGCGGTGAGGTCATCAACTACGTGACACAAAAGTATGGCCGCGACCAGGTGGCGCAGATCATCACCTTCGGCACGATGGCCTGTAAAGCCGCGATCAAAGATTCGGGCCGCGCCATGGACATTCCGTATTCCGAGGTCGAACGTATCGTCAAGATGGTGCCGCCGACCCTGAACATCACGATCGACCAGGCGCTAAAAGATTCGCCTCCCATGGCTACGGCCTATGAGACAGAGCCGCAAGTCAAAGAGTTGATCGACACCGCGAAAAGGCTGGAAGGGCTGGTGCGCAATTCGGGCGTGCACGCCGCGGGAGTCGTGATCTCGCCGCAGCCGCTGACCGACCTGGTTCCGCTGCACCGCACCAAAAATGACGAAATCGTGACCGCCTACGACATGAAGGCGATCGAGAAGCTCGGGCTGTTGAAGATGGACTTCCTGGGGCTCACGACGCTCACCATCATCGACGATGCACTGCGGCTGATCGAACAGGTGCGAGGGGAGCGACTGGATCTGCAGACGCTGGCGCTGGACGATGTGGAAACCTACGAAAAGGTGTTTCACACGGGATTGACGTCGGGCGTGTTTCAGTTTGAATCGCACGGAATGCGCGACGTGCTGCGGCGCTACAAGCCGACCGCGGTTGAAGACCTTACAGCATTGAATGCGCTGTACCGTCCCGGGCCGATCCAGGGCGGCATGATCGACGACTTCATCGACCGCAAATGGGGTCGCAAGAAAATTGAATATGAACTGCCGGAGCTGGAGACGATGCTCAAGGAGACGTTGGGAGTCATCGTCTACCAGGAACAGGTCATGCAGATCGCGAACCGGCTGGCTGGCTACTCGCTCGGTGAAGCCGACCTGCTGCGACGGGCCATGGGCAAGAAGAATGCCGAGGAGATGGCCAAGCAACGCCAGCGCTTCGTGAAGGGAGCGCTTGATCGCGGATTTCCGCAGAAGAAAGTCGAGAAGATCTTCGACCTGATGGAGCAGTTCGCGGGCTACGGATTCAACAAGTCGCACTCGGCAGCCTACGCACTGCTGGCCTATCACACGGCCTACATGAAGACGCACTACCCGGTGGAGTTTATGGCCGCGCTGCTGACCTCGGTGTCGGGCAGCACTGACGACGTGGTGAAGTACATCAACGAGTGCCGTGAGATGGGGATCGCGGTAGAGCCGCCGGATGTGAATGTCAGCGATGCTTACTTCACGCCGCACGGCGAGGCCATACGATTTGGGCTGGCGGCGGTCAAGAACGTCGGCCACAACGCGATTGATTCGATCGTGGCGGCGCGTAAGGAAATTGGCGCTTTCAAGTCGATTTTCCAGTTCTGCGAGAAAGTGGACCTGCACCTGCTGAACAAGCGGGTGATCGAGTCGCTGGTGAAGAGCGGAGCCATGGATGCCATGGGTCGCCGCTCGCAACTCATGGCGGTGATTGACGGCGCCATGGAACACGCGCAAAAATCGCAACGCGATGCCGCCATGGGGCAGCACGGCCTTTTTGGCGTATTTGCAGACGACAAGGACACACGGACCGAGAGGCCGCTGCCCAACATCCCCGATTGGGACGAACATCAACGGCTCTCGGCGGAAAAGGAAATCCTCGGGTTCTTCATCACTGGACATCCACTGGAGAAATACCGCGACAAACTACTCGACTTCAGCGCGCTTACGACCGAGGAACTGGGCCAGTTGAAATCGTCCACCGGCAGGGACGAGGTCCTCGTAGGTGGCATCCTCAAAGCTGTGCGGGTGTCGAAGTCGAAGAAAGGTGACCTCTATGCCCAGGGGCGTCTCGAAGACATGAACGGCTCGGTCGACATCCTCTGCTTCTCGGAATCGTTCAAGAGGCTTACCGAAAAACTCAAGCTGGATGTTCCGGTGCTGGTAAAAGGAAGCGTTCGCGTGGAGGAAGGGTCGAACGCGAAGCTGATGATCAGCGACATTACGCCGCTGGAGCAAGCCGAGCCCAAGCTGGCGCGCAGTCTGCGAATCAAGATTCCGCTGGAGAGTGCGTCAACCGGCACCGTCGATGCGCTGCATACGCTTTGTGCTGAGCGCAAAGGAGAGGCCAAGGTGCTTTTCGACCTGGAACGCAAGGGCGACTTCACCGTGGTGATGGAAGTGGAAGGCTATAATGTGTTGCCAGACCGCTCCTTCATCAATCGCGTGGAAGAACTGTGCGGACGAGGCAGCGTAAGGATCATCGATTAGTCCAACCGAGTGAGACAAGATAAATCTATGGAAATCGCTTCCAACGCGCAGTCAGAACTGCAACACGTCGAGGAACAGATTGAGCAGTTGCAGAACGCTGCTGGTGATAACCAGGAAGCGCTGAAACAACTCGAAGGACTACAGGAGCGCGTCGAGGCGCTGCGCCGCCAGATTTCCGGCAAACTCACGCCCTGGGAACGCACCGAATTGGCTCGTCATCACATGCGGCCTTATCCGCTTGACTACGTGGAGCGTATCTTTCCTGACTTCAGCGAAATTCACGGAGACCGCAATTTCGGTGACGATGCCGCCATGGTCTGCGGCATGGCGCGTTTCCGCAGTCGCGAAGTTGCGGTGCTGGGCACCCAGAAGGGGCGCGACACCAAGCAGCGGGTTTACCGTAACTTCGGCCAGCCCAATCCCGAGGGCTACCGGAAGGCGCTGCGCTTTATGAAATTTGCGGAAAAGTGGAAGCGCCCGGTCATCGCGCTGATCGATGTTGTCGGCGCCTATCCCGGACTCGGTGCGGAGGAGCGCGGGCAGGCGGAAGCCATCGCCCACAACCTGCGCGAGATGGCCCGGCTGAGAGTTCCGTTCATCGCCGCAATTACCGGCGAAGGGGGAAGTGGCGGCGCCCTGGCAATCGCGGTAGCCGACCGTGTTCTGATGCAGGAAAACAGCATCTACTCGGTGATTTCGCCAGAGGGCTGTGCGTCGATCATGTGGCGTGATTCCGCCAAGAAAGACATTGCCGCAGCCGCGCTGCGAATTACCGCCAAAGACAACTTCGAGATGGGTTTTTGCGACGAGGTAATCCCGGAGCCTCCGGGCGGCGCTCATCACGACTACGATACCGCCGCCGCCGCTTTAGCCGAGGCGCTGGACCGGCACCTGGGCGAATTGGAGAAGATGCCAACGCAAGAGATGCTGGACGCGCGCTACAAGAAATTCCGCAACATGGCGCAGTACTACGAGACAGTCTAGCCGGCGGAATTTGACCTTCCAGCGATCACTGCTGCCGGGTCATCGCGGAATTTAGTATCTTCCCAGTACATGCCATTTGCATCTGCGCAATTCCCACTGGCGGATAGCTGCCCTATAATAGAGGCACCAACCTTGTAGAGTGGGGAACCGAAATCAGGGACATTGATGGCAACAACTGAAATTGCAGTACACGGCTCAGCCAACCCGGCTGACCGCGCGCCCATCGTCAACGACTTCAGCATCCAGGTAGCAACCGCAAACGGATCAGGATCGCAGAGCGCTAACACAATTCTATTGCGCTCGATTTTTCAGATGGGCGTTCCCGTCTCCGGCAAGAACCTTTTCCCGTCCAACATCGCAGGACTGCCGACGTGGTACACCATCCGCGCCAGCAAAAAAGGTTACGTCGCCCGCAAGAAGGAAATCGATTTCGTGGTTGCGATGAATGCCGAGACCGCGCGTGAGGATGTGCTCGGGCTCGCTCCCGGAGCGGCGGTTCTCTACGATGAACCGCTGAAGCTGAGCGAATTGCGCTCCGACCTGGTTTTCTATTCAGCGCCCTTCGACAAGATCGTGGCGACGGTCTGCCCCGAAGCTAAATTGCGCAAACTAGTCAAGAACATGATCTATGTCGGGGTGATGGCGCAACTGCTCAACCTCGACATGACCGAAGTGGAGAAGGCGCTGCGCAAGCAGTTTGCCAAGAAGGTGAAAGCGGCTGACCTGAACTGGAATGCCGCCAAGGCCGGATATGACTACGCCGCTTCAACTTTGACCAAAGCCGATCCGTTCACCATTGAGCGCATGGATAAGACCGCCGGAAAGATCATCGTCGACGGCAACTCGGCGGCGGCGATGGGCTGCATGTTCGCGGGAGTCACGGTGGTGACGTGGTATCCCATCACTCCGTCGTCGTCGCTTGTGGAAACCCTCATCGATTACATGAAGGCTTACCGGGTTGGTAATGATGGGAAAGCTACTTTTGCCATCGTCCAAGCCGAGGACGAACTGGCTGCGATCGGCATGGTGTTAGGTGCTGGATGGGCTGGAGCGCGTGCCATGACGGCCACCGCCGGACCGGGCATCTCGCTCATGGCAGAGTTCGCGGGGCTGGGCTACTACGTGGAAATTCCGGGCGTGATCTGGGATGTGCAACGCGTCGGTCCATCCACTGGACTGCCAACTCGTACCTCGCAAGGTGACATTGAGTTCGTGGCGAAGCTCTCGCATGGCGACACGCTTCATCCCATGCTGTTGCCGTGCTCGGTAGCGGAATGCTTCTCGATGGCGAGCGAGGCTTTCAACCTGACCGAGCAACTGCAGACGCCGGTGTTCGTGATGTCGGACCTCGACCTCGGCATGAACAACTGGATGTCGGAGCCGTTCGAATATCCGGAGGAGCCGATCCACCGGGGCAAAGTGTTGACCAAGGAAGATCTGGACCGACTGGGCGGCTTTTCACGGTACAAGGACGTCGATGGCGACGGAATTGGCTATCGCACCTTGCCCGGAACCGATCACCCGCAGGCGTCGTGGTTTGCGCGAGGCAGCGGGCACAACGAGGAATCGCGATACAGCGAACGCCCCGACGACTACTCGAACAACCTTGACCGTTTGCGACACAAGTTTGAGAATGCGCGCAACCTGGTTCCCAAGCCGGAGCCGGTGAGAAACGACGGCAACGATATCGGCATCATTGCCTATGGCACGTCGCATCATGCGCTGGTTGAAACGCTGGATCAGTTGCAAAGCGAGCATGGCGTCAAAGCCGATTATCTGCGTCTGCGGGCCTACCCGTTCACCCGCGAAGTTCAGGAATTCATCACCGCGCACCAGCGGATTTACGTCGTGGACCAGAACCGCGATGGCCAGATGTTCCAGCTCCTGAAGCTGGATGTCGCGGTCCCGGAAATCATCAAGCTGCGCAGCGTGCGCCATTACAACGGGCTGCCGCTCGATGCGCGCTCCGTGACCGATGAGATCGTTTCCCAGGAGGGCAAGTAAATGGCGAGCACAACCGCACCTCAACCCAAGACCAACCGTATCGGACTTGCGGTGCTCGACTACCGCGGCGGAAAGACCACCCTCTGCGCCGGCTGCGGACACAATGCTATTTCAGAACGCATCATTGACGCCTTTTACGATATGGGCATCCAGCCGGAGCGCGTGGTCAAGATGTCGGGCATCGGGTGTTCGTCGAAGAGCCCGGCTTATTTCATGAGCCGCTCGCACAGCTTCAACTCCGTGCATGGACGCATGCCGTCGGTGACCACGGGAGCGGTTCTGGCGAATTCGAAGCTGATTGCACTGGGTGTAAGCGGAGACGGCGATACCGCCTCGATCGGCATCGGCCAGTTCGTCCACCTGATGCGCCGCAATCTTCCTGTCATTTACATCATCGAAGACAACGGCGTGTACGGCCTGACGAAGGGCCAGTTCTCGGCCACGGCCGACGTGGGTGCGAAGTTGAAGACGGGAGTGATTAACGAACTGCCGCCGATCGACACCTGCGCGCTGGCGATCTCGCTGGGCGCGACGTTCGTGGGCCGCTCGTTCTCGGGTGACAAGCGTCAACTGCACACCATGCTGAAAGCAGCTTTGGCCCATCGCGGAACGGTCATGATTGATGTCGTCTCGCCGTGCGTGACTTTCAACGATCACGAGGGTTCGACCAAGTCGTACAAGTTCATGAAGGACCACGAAGAGCCGCTGCATGACCTGAATTTCGTGCCTGCGTTTGACGAAATCGATGTCGAGTACGAGGAAGGCTCCAGTGTGAACGTTACCATGCACGATGGTTCGTCGCTTCGCCTGCGCAAGTTGGAAGAAGACTACGATCCGACCAACAAGATTGCGGCCGTCAAGCGGCTGATGGAGTCACACGAAGCCGATGAGGTGTTGACCGGGGTGTTTTACCTGAACACGAAGACTCCGAATTTCATCGATATGCTCGACATGACCGATGAGCCACTGGCGACGTCTGCCAGAGAGCGTGACTCGCCCATCGCGCAAAGTGCTGGAAGAGTGTATGGAAGAGCTGCGGTAGCCGAAGAGACCACAAATGAAGCAGGCCCTCCGTTTTGGAGGGCCGTTCTTTTTCCAGCCGGACAGCTACTTCAGCGTTGCCATGTCGATCACGAAGCGATACTTCACATCGCTCTTCAACATGCGCTCGTAGGCCTCGTTGATTTTCTGGATGGGGATGATCTCGATATCCGAGACGATATTGTGTTCAGCACAGAAGTCGAGCATCTCCTGGGTTTCGGGAAGCCCGCCGATCAGTGAGCCGGAGAAGTTACGCCGCTTAAAGATCAAGCTGAACGACGCCACTCCCACGGGATTATTCGGTGCGCCGACCAAGACCATGGTGCCATCGCGCTTCAGCAGGTTCAAATAGGCATTCACGTCGTGGTCGGCAGAGACGGCGTCGAGAATGAAGTCGAAGGTGTTAAGGTGCTTCTCCATCTGTGCCGGGTCCTTGGAGAGCACCACCTCGTCGGCGCCCAGGCGCTTTGCGTCTTCAGTCTTGTTGGCTGACGTGGTAAACAGCACCACATGCGCGCCCATGGCATGCGCCAACTTGACGCCCATGTGGCCAAGGCCGCCGAGGCCGACCACGCCCACCTTCTGGCCCTTGCCGACCTTCCAGTGGCGCAGCGGCGAGTAGGTTGTGATGCCGGCGCACAGCAACGGAGCGACGGCAGGCAAATCGAGATTGGTGGGGATGCGCAAGACAAACGCTTCATCGACGACGATCGACTTAGAGTATCCACCGTAGGTCATACCGCCCAAGTGCTTGTCTTCAGCGTTGTAGGTGCCGCCCAGGCCCACCTCACAGTAGTTTTCCAATCCATCCTTACAGTTTTCGCAATGGCCGCAGGAGTACACGAGACAGCCTACGCCGGCGGTGTCGCCGGGCTTGAATTTTCGCACCTCGGCGCCAACCTTGGTCACGCGACCTACGATCTCGTGTCCGGGGACCACGGGATAAATCGTGTTGTCCCATTCATTGCGTGCGGTGTGCAGGTCCGAGTGGCACACGCCACAATACAGAATCTCGATCTGGACGTCCTTTGGTCCGGGATCGCGACGGTCGAACGAGAACGGCGCTAACGGTGCAGTGGCGGAATGGGCGGCATAGGCCGCTGTTTTAAACGTCTTGGCAACTTTGTTTGTCGGTGCAACTTCCAAATCAGTGCTTGGCATCAGTTGATTCCTCACGATGAATGGCCCGGGGTGGATTGCCGCGGGGCAGGTCAAACATAAAGTTCAATTGGCGGATTCGGCGAACTTCTATATTGATGCATCAGACCGGCGCTTCGGCACAGGTTTCCGTGCGACGACGCATTTGCTTCGGCACTTCGATAGAAAGTGATGCAACTACCTCGCTAGCCGTTCGACGTGCGGGCTGCGGTAAGATTGCGCTCATGGTCAAGCCTGCGGTTCAGTTCGAAGTTGCCTGCCCCTGTTGCGGCGCGTTGCTGAAGATCGATGCGGATTCCAAGGCGGTGATCGCGCATACGCCGAAAGCCATGCCCAAGACCTTCGAGGATATCGAAGCGGCGGCGCAGGCCATGAAAGAGCGCGACAGCCGCAAGGAATCGATCTTCCGCCAGTCGGTGGAAGCGCAGAAGAACTCGGCCGACCTGCTGGAAAAGAAGTTCCAGGAAGCGGTGCGCAAGGCCAAGGAAACGCCGGACACCGGCAAGCCGCTGCGCGATTTTGATCTCGATTAACAGGCCTTCGTGAGATCCAACCCACTGTTGCTGGGTCATCGCGGCTGCCGCTACGCGGTCTTAGGCGGATCACCTCGGCTCTCCCATTGAAAACTGTCTCGCTGCCTTCGAATATGCGCTTTCGCATGGCTGTGACGGATTCGAGTTCGATGTGCGCCACACCCGGATGGTCGCAACGTGCTTTGGCACGATCCCGAGTATTGCAACGGCAGAGAAATCGCTGCGACGGATTTTGCGCAGTCTGGTTGATCCGACGGATGGCTGTAGTCTCGCCTGTCTCGAAGAAGTTCTGCAGCAGTTCGGTCATCGCGCCTATCTCGACATCGAGATGAAAGGGGCTGGGCTGAGGAAAGTGTCGTCGCTGCGCTGAGGTGTAACCCGCCGCAGCGCGCATACATCGTGTCGTCGTTTCTTCCCGACATATTGCTTCGTCTTCATGACATCGACGATGAACATGCCGCTCGGGTATATATGCGAACGTATTGACTTGATGACTCGGATCTGGCACGAGCTACCGATCAAGGTCTTTCTTCCCCGGTACGATCTGCGTCAGCGGAACTGATCGACGAGGTGCATGGGCTGGGGAGCCAAGTCATGGCATGGACTGTGAATTCCGAGACCCAGATGTTGCGGCTCGCCGAATGGGGAGTGGATGGGCTGATCTCCGACGATCCTGAATTGTTGTTTCGCACCCTGGGCGCGGGCCTCAAGCGCGAATAGCGAAAACCGCACTGCGTCATTTACATTGGTTGCGATGGCAACTACTGGAGAGCGATTCGAGCGCGCAGTGTCCATCATGGCGCGATTGCGGGGGCCCGGCGGGTGTCCGTGGGACCGCGAGCAGACCTTCGACACGATCAAGCCTTACACCTTGGAAGAAGCTTACGAAGTCATCGAGGCGATCGACGCGCGCGATTGGCCGGAATTGACGGGCGAATTGGGCGACCTGTTGCTGCAGGTTTTGTTCTATTCGCAAATGGCGGCGGAGGAGCAGCGCTTTTCCATCGACGATGTGCTGGATCGCCTCTCCAACAAGCTGGTTACCCGACATCCGCACGTCTTTGGGGAAGTGAAGGCGGAAACATCGGGCGAAGTGCTGCGCAATTGGCAGGCGCTGAAGGCCGAAGAGAAGAAGAAGCGCCAACAGGACTCTGGAGACGACATTGATGAAACCAAGACTGGTCATCCAGAGTCGGTGCTGCATGGCATCTCGTCGGCCATGCCTTCGTTGATGGCTGCCTACAAGATTAGCTCGCGTGCGGCCCAGGTGGGCTTTGACTGGCCCAACATCGAAGGCCTCTTCGACAAGCTCAAAGAGGAGACCAATGAACTTCGCCAGAATCTGGAGGATTATCCCGCGCCCGGGCCTCAGCCGGTTGGGGCGTCTTCCACAGCCAGCGCACGCGGAGCGAAAGTTCCCGAAGAATTGCAAGCGCGACTCGAAGACGAGGTGGGCGATTTGCTGTTTGTGCTGGTGAACGTTGCGCGCTACCTCGCGCTCGATCCTGAGTCGGCGTTGCGCAAGACGAATCGCAAGTTCCGCCGGCGCTTTGAATATCTGGAAGATAAGCTGCGAGAGCAGGGCCGCAAGCCGTCAGACGCGTCGCCTGATGAAATGGAGTTGCTGTGGCAGGAGTCGAAGCAGCAGGAGAAACCGTGACCGTCGAGACCCTCGTGCTGCGGAGCTGCACCACGCTGGAAGAGTTTCGTGCCTGTGTCGCGCTGCAGCAGGAAGTATGGGGCTTCAGCGACGCTGAACTAGTGCCGCTGCGCATTTTCTCGCTCGCACCAAAGATTGGCGGACAAGTGGTCGGTGCATGGGATGGAGAGACTCTCGTAGGTTTTGCCATGGCCATTCCGGGCAGCCGCGACGGACATCCCTATCTGCACTCGCATATGGTGGCGGTGAAAGAGGGCTATCGCAATACCGGACTGGGACGCAAGATCAAACTCTTCCAGCGCGAAGACGCAATCGCGCGCGGCTATGAGTTGATGGAGTGGACGTTCGATCCGCTGGAAATCAAGAACTCATACTTCAATCTCGAACGGCTGGGTGCGATCGCGCGACGTTACAACGTCAACCAGTACGGAATCACGAATTCTCCGCTGCAGGGGTCTCTGCCTACCGATCGCCTGGTTGCCGAATGGTGGATGAGGTCGCGGCGGGTGCAGATAGTGTTATCGAGCGGTCGTCACCCTCCCATTCACACGGACGTGCGGGTCGAAGTGCCCGGCAAGATCTATGAGTGGAAGGCAGATCCAGCGATGCGCTCGGAAGGAGTCCAGATCCAGTCGCGG
The DNA here is from genome assembly GCA_963779555.1 of uncultured Acidobacteriaceae bacterium. Classification (GTDB taxonomy): domain Bacteria; phylum Acidobacteriota; class Terriglobia; order Terriglobales; family Acidobacteriaceae; genus DASRAA01. Next base: position 134,946 of record CAVZYS010000003.1, on the reverse strand, counting down.
AACCGGGAACTTTTCCAGGTGGCATTTTCTCGTGGGCTGGCATGTCTCGGATATGAGCGCGATGCGGATGGGAATGGTTGTTTTCAACTTGGCCGTTGGGATGAAAACTGGTCGTATGCGCCAAATTCGTAATCCAAGACAGGACACATGAAGATCGAAGCGATTACTCTGCGCGAGTTGCGGATTCCCCTGGTGCATTTCTTCGAGACGAGTTTTGGGCGAACCTACAACCGGCGCGTGCTGCTCCTGACGCTGCACTGCAACGGCCTCGAAGGCTGGGGTGAGTGCGTAGCGGGCGAAGACCCGTACTACAGTGAGGAATACATCGAGGGCGCATGGGATGTGATCGTCCGCTACCTCGGCCCGTCACTGCTCGGACGCTCGCTGAATGCCGGACGCGAGGTGCCAGCGCTTCTGGCCCGAGTGCGCGAGCACCGCATGGCCAAGGCTGCACTGGAGAACGCGGCATGGGATGCTGAGGCGCAGGAGAAGGGAATCCCGCTGTGGAAGCTGCTGAACGGCACTCAGCGCGAGATCGCATGCGGAGTGAGCATCGGCATTCAGGATTCACACGAGCAATTGCTGCAGAAGATCGAGACCGAACTCGCGGCTGGCTACCAGCGCATCAAACTCAAAGTGAAGCCAGGGTGGGACGTGGACGTGCTCGAAAAGGTTCGCGCCCGGTGGCCTGACATCATGCTGAGTTGCGATGCCAACTCAGCCTACACGTTGAGCGACCTCGACCGCTTGAAATCGTTCGACCGTTTCAAGCTGCTCATGATCGAGCAACCACTGTGGAGCGACGATTTCTACTTTCACGCACGGCTGCAGAAGCAAGTTCAGACTGCTATTTGCCTGGATGAAGCCATTCGCAGCTCGCGCGACGCTGAAGCTGCGCTGGAACTCGGGGCCTGCCGGATCGTGAATGTCAAGGTTGGACGAATCGGCGGATTCACTGACGCGATCGCGGTGCATGACGTCGCCCAACGCTTCGGCGTGCCGGTGTGGTGCGGAGGAATGCTGGAGTCGGGTGTGGGCCGCTCGCATAACGTTGCACTCTCCACACTTCCCAACTTCAAGCTGCCAGGAGACGTTTCGGCCTCGAAGCGCTATTGGAAAGAAGACATCATCGAGCCCGAGGTCGAAGTGTCGCCGCAGGGGACCATCGCCATCACGGATAAGCCGGGACGGGGATACGATCTCCGAAGCGACCTGATCGAAAGCCTGACCGTGCGGAAAGAAACGCTGCGGGCCGCATCCAGTTAGATGAAGCGCAAGGTCATTGCCGAGTTGCTGGATGACGATCTCGGAACGCCCAAAGAGATCGCCGACTCGCTGTTAGATTTGCGGCATATCAACAACTGGTTTGGCGGAACGCGTACGACAACATCGCTCCTGCAGCGGATAGCCTACGAGACTGGCCAATCAAGGCTGTCGCTGCTGGAGATTGGGGCTGGTCGAGGGGATTTGCCTGTGCAAGCTCGCAGCCGACTTGCCGCGGCAAACATCGATCTGCAAGTCACGCTCGTCGATCGCATCCCATCTCACTTGCCACAGAATACTGCCAACGCAGTTGCCGCCGATGCGATGCGCTTGCCTTTCCGAGATGACTCCTTCGACGTGGTGAGCTGCTGCCTCTTTGCCCATCATTTCGAGCCTGACGCGTTGCGCTTTCTGGTCAAAGAGGCTCTGCGAGTTTGCCGCAAAGCAGTCCTGATCAACGATCTGATCCGCAGTCGACTGCATCTTAGCCTCGTCTACCTCGGCTTCCCGCTGTTCGCGAGCCGGCTCACCTGGCACGATGCACCCGCGTCTGTGCGTCGCGCTTACACCCTTGGCGAGATGAGATCCATACTTGCCGGTCTGCCGGCGAAGCGGCTGGAAATAACACGGCATTACCTCTACCGGATGGGTGTTGTGGCATGGAAATAGATCGCCCGGAATTCGACATCGCGGTGATCGGCGGGGGACCGGCGGGTACCTCTGCTGCGATTAACGCTGCGCGACTTGGCGCCAGGGTCGTTGCTTTCGAAGCCGGAGAATTTCCGCGGCACAAGGTCTGCGGCGAGTTTGTCTCCGCCGAGTCACTCGACGTGTTGCGTGATCTACTGCGAGTGACGCCGGGAGCGGAGCAGCCTTTGCAAACGGTTCCGATGATTGATCAGACCCGATTGTTTCTAGAGGGCCGCGTCGTCACAGCGCGGGTTGTCCCTCGGGCTCTGAGCATTCCGCGCTATACCCTCGACTTCCTGTTGTGGCAGGCGGCAAAGTTGGCCGGTGTCGAGACCCGTTCGAGCTGCGAAGTCCAGGCGATCCACGGAGGCGGCCCGTTTCGTCTCGACACCTCAGGAAACGAAATCGGCGCGAAGGCGGTGATCGTGGCTGCCGGGCGGTGGTCGAGGTTCAAGCCCCGGATACCGATGCCGAATGGTCCAAAGTGGATTGGGGTGAAGGCCCATTATCGCGAGCGCAACCCGGCTCGATCGACCGATTTGTACTTCTTTGATCATGGATACTGCGGTGTGCAGCCCGTGGCCGACGACGTCGTCAATGCTTGTGCGGTGGTGCGCTCCGACCGCGCCACGTCACTGGACGAAGTGCTGGCGCTGAATCCAGCCCTGGCCGCGCGCAGCCGCGATTGGGAGGCGCTCATGGAGCTTGTGACCACTGCGCCTCTGCTTCACCTTCCGCCACAGCCGGTCAGAGACAACATGATGTTTGTCGGCGACGCTGCTGCATTCATCGATCCGTTCGTTGGTGACGGAATCTCAATCGCGGTGCGCAGCGGGCGATTGGCGGCGACGGATCTACACGCATTTCTCGATGGAACTAGTTCATTGGACTCTGCGCTGACTGCTTACAAGAACGACTACGAACGAGAGTTTGTTCCGCTTGTCGCGGCAGCGTCTCGAATTCGCGGGGTGCTTAGCTGGCCGGCGCCGGCGAGGATGCTTGTCTTTGAATTATTGCGGTTGCCCGGCTTGATGCCATATGTGATTCGCAGGACACGCCACGCGGCCTGAAAGCTACCCTACCGAATCACCAGAACTTCACGGAGGTTATCGCGTCCCAGGAAAAACTTGATCGAGTTGTAGTCTCGGAACAAGTTTTCGACATGGCGGTTATTGAAGATTCGCTGCAGTTTATAAGGAACAGCGGGTTGCATTTCGAGCGTATCTTTGGCCGCAATGTTGTAGCGGTAGAAGGGGGCTTCGGGCCCGGCATCCTTGGTGTGGAATAACGAGAACAGGATGGCGCTTGGTTTCATCGCTACGTGGATGCGCTCGATCACCGGCTTCACCAGCGGCTCCGGCAGATAATCGGCAAGGTCCCAAAACATGACAGCATCGAACTCCTGCCGCTCAAAGCAGAGGTTTTCGCGCAGGAAGCGGTCGACGTCGATGGTCTTGCCGCCCTCGCTGGTGGGGACAATCAGCGTCTTATCGGCGGCGAGGCGCAGGACATCTTCCTGGTGGAAACGGTGCCCGAGCCCAATGAAAAACGTAATATTGGCGGGTGATGTCGCCCCCAGGTCGAGGACGCTCAGCCCCTCTTCGCGCGCCAGCCACTTGATGAACTCGCCGAAGCCGGTCGAGCGGCGTTGCACACGCTCACCGGACACAACTCCGTCGTCAGGTCCATGCTGGCCAGAACCGCCGAAAATCCTGCTGAACATGCTGGGTGACACTGCGCTCCATTGTAAGGGCAGCGCGCTGGGAGCGCCAATTTTCTGGGGCAAGCAGAGAGGGTCGTTGCCAAACGGGCGGAAGATCAGCAGGAACGAGAAGCGCGATCGATCGCACAAAAAGCAGCGGGACGCTGCCGACGCGTCCCGCTACCAACATGAATTCGGATCAGAACTTCTTGGGCTCGAGCAGCGAACCCTGAGCTGCGGGCGTGGCAGGCTTGCTGGGGGCGACAACGGGAGCGGCAACGACCGCTGGTGGCTTGGGTTCGAGCCGAGGTGCAGGCTCGGTTTTTTGGATGTCAATGGATCCTTTGAAGAAGGCGCCGTCTTCAATGGCGACTCGCGCGGTCGATATATCACCGGATAACGACGCGCTCTTGCGCAATTCGACGCGGTCGCTGGCTTGAACATTGCCGTCAACCCTACCGTGCACGATAACGTTGCGGGCTTCGATGTTGGCGCGAACACGACCATTGGGACCGATGGTTAAACTCTGGCCGCGCAATGAGATTGAGCCTTCCACTTCACCATCGACGTAAAGGTCCTCGCTCCCCGACAACTCTCCCTTCACCACTACCGACTTCCCGATAGTAGCGACGTCCACGCTTCGAGGAGCGTCGGAGCGGACCGATTCTGCGGCCCGGGGAGCCGGCGGCGGCGGAGTGTATGCCGTCCTGGGAGCGGCCTGTTCAGGTGCGGGTGTCGATAACTCATCTTCCTTGCGCGTTGATTTCCACATAAGTCGTAACTCCGTTAAGCATTTAGAGCGAGGGCGTCGCTGCGAATCGGGACGCCGCTAAAACGCCCGCAAACCACTTTCAAGAGGATACAGAAGGATTTGCTTTGCAGCCAACCCTTTTCCACAGAATGACCTGGCTTCAGGAGTGACTATTCAGCGACCACCAATCTTCAAAGTTGCCTCGTCGGTCCCCCTGTTCGTCCGCGCTGGGAAGCCGACTCCCTTATAATTGTGGGTCTCATAAGTCTCCCACCGCAGCGTCACCAGTTGCGGAACGAGCGCCTGGACAACAAACCGGGTGCTGGAGGTTGATTTGTGAGGAAAGTGGGAGCTGTTGGCGCTCCGATCTTCCTGACGATCAACTCATCTTCCGGAAACTGGGAAGCAAATCCAACGGTGAGAGACGAGGAATCATACCTATGACTCAGATCGAACTCATCCTTGCCCGCGAAATCCTGGATTCCCGCGGAAATCCCACTGTCGAAGCCGACGTCATTCTCGAGAGCGGCGCCCGCGGCCGCGCTGCCGTTCCCAGTGGAGCCTCCACCGGAGAGCACGAGGCCGTCGAACTGCGCGATGGCGATAAGACCCGCTATGTCGGCAAGGGAGTTTTGAAAGCCGTCGACAACGTGAACGAGTTGATCGCTCCCGAACTAGAGGGCATGGACGCCAGCGAACAGCGCGAGCTGGACACCGCCATGTGCGACTTGGATGGAACTGCCAACAAGAGCAAGCTGGGAGCCAACGCGATTCTAGCGGTCTCGATGGCAGCCTCGCGCGCCATGGCCGACCATCTGGGCATCGAGCTGTACCAGTACCTCGGCGGATTTACCGCAAGCCTGTTGCCGACTCCAATGATGAACATCCTCAATGGCGGCGCCCACGCTGACAGTAATGTCGATTTTCAGGAGTTCATGGTGATGCCAGTCGGCGCACCGTCATTCAGCGAGGCGCTGCGCTGGGGAGTCGAGACTTTCCATACGTTGAAAGGCGTGCTCAAGAAGAAGGGCTACAACACCGCTGTGGGAGATGAAGGCGGATTTGCTCCCTCAGTGAAGTCGAATACCGAAGCCATCGAAGTGGTGCTGGAAGCTATCACCCAGGCGGGCTTCAAGCCCGGCGAGCAAATTGCAATTGCGCTCGACCCGGCAGCCAGCGAATTTTATGACGTCGACAAGAAGAAGTACGTCTTCAAGAAGTCCGACAAGAGCGAACACACCAGCGAAGATATGGTCAAATTCTGGGCCGACTGGGCACGGCAGTATCCCATCGTGTCTCTGGAAGACGGTCTGGCCGAGAATGACTGGGAGGGGTGGGCGAAACTTACCACCGAGCTCGGCAGCAAAATTCAGCTCGTAGGCGACGATATCTTTGTCACCAACATTGAGATCTTCCAGCGCGGCATCGATTCTGGCGTAGCTAACTCGATCCTCATCAAGCTCAATCAAATTGGTTCGGTCAGCGAAACGATCGACGCTATCAATCTGGCGCGCGAGAACGGCTACACCGCAGTTATCTCGCACCGCTCGGGCGAGACCGAAGATACTTTTATCGCCGACCTTGCAGTGGCGACTGGAGCAGGTCAGATCAAGACCGGCTCGGCGTCGCGCACCGACCGAATTGCCAAGTACAACCAGTTGCTGCGCATCGAAGAGGAATTGGGAGCAGCCGCTCGGTTCAATGGGCTGAAGGCGCTGAACTATCACGGCGATCTGGCGAAGAAGGCGAAACCGTAATGCGACCGAAGCCGCTGGTTTTGATTATCCTGGACGGCTGGGGGTATGCCCCGCCGTCCGCTGCCAACGCTATTTCACTGGCCCGCAAGCCGAACTACGACAAGCTGATAGCTGAGTTTCCCAACACGCTGATCCACACCAGTGGCCGTTATGTCGGCCTGCCCACAGGACAGATGGGCAACAGCGAAGTGGGCCACCTCAACATTGGCGCCGGCCGCGTCGTCTACATGGACATCACCAAGATCGACTTGATGATCGAGAACGGCGAGTTCGAGAAGAACCCCGTTCTGATTGATGCAATGATCCGGGCGCGGACCGGCGAGCGGGGCCTGCATTTGTTTGGGCTCGTGTCCGACGGCGGGGTCCATTCACACCAGAACCATATTTATGCGCTGCTGCGCATGGCCAGGCAGAACGGCGTGGACCGTGTGTTCGTCCACTGTTTCATGGACGGACGCGACACACTGCCCACCAACGGCGCCATGTACATCGAACAGTTGCAGCAAAAGATGCGCGAATACAATATCGGCAAGATAGCCAGTGTGAGTGGACGATACTACGCGATGGATCGCGACAAGAAGTGGGACCGTGAGAAGAAGGCGTTCGACGCGATGGTATTTGGAGACGCTGAAGGCGGACGCTTAGTCGACCCAGTGCAGGGCGTGAAGGAGTCTTACAACCGCGGCGTCACCGACGAGTTCATCATTCCGTTTGTCGTCGTGGATGGCCGCGGGGAGCCTATTGGGACCATTCGCGATGGTGATGTTTGTATCAATTTCAACTTCCGGGCGGACCGTGCTCGGCAGATCACGCGTTGCCTGGGTCGCAACAGCCACTTCACTCCGCAGGACGGAGCCGAACTCGAGGGCGCAGCGGAACTCGACGCCATCATTCCACGCGATCGCGTTCCCAGAGACCTGACGTACATCTGTATGACGCGTTACGACAAGCATTTCACGCTGCCGGTGGTTTCACCGCCGGAATCGCTGGGCAACATTCTGGCCAACGTTATGGCCAACCTCAACATGCGAAACCTGCGCGTGGCGGAGACCGAAAAGTACGCCCACGTTACCTATTTCTTCAACGGTGGCATCGAGAAGCCCTTTCCTGGAGAAGACCGGGTAATGGTGCAGTCGCCCAAGGTCGCGACCTACGATCTGAAGCCGCAGATGTCGGCGCAAGGAATTGCCGATGCGGTCGTCAAAGCCATCGAAGACAAGACCTTCGATGTGATGGTGGTGAACTTCGCCAACGCGGACATGGTGGGACACTCAGGCAAGATTCCACCGACTATCGTGGCGGTGGAGACAGTGGACGCGCTGCCTGGGCCAAATCCACGCGGCGCTGCGTCGTGCCGGGGGAGCGATGATTGTTACGGCTGATCATGGCAACGCCGAGCAGATGATCGATCCCGCTACTGGAGGGCCACAGACGGCGCACACCACGAACCCGGTACCGTTCATCGTCGCCGCCGAACATGCGGTGACATCGGCGAACTTCAAAGGCGATGGGCGGCGCTTCACGCTGAAGCCCGATGGTGCTTTGCAGGACATCGCTCCCACTATGCTGGGCATTCTTGGTATTCCTCAGCCAACGGAGATGACAGGGCACGATCTGCGAGTGGTGGTGGCTGCCACGACAGAGAAGTAGGCTTCCACCGTTGCCGGTGCTCTATCGCGCGCGTCGAAACTGGGCATCCAACTTGAAACTTGAAACCAGAAACTCGAAACTGAGTTCGTGAAACTTCTTATTGCGCTCTATCACCGCTTCCAACCCTGGATCGCGCCGCAGTGGTTCTCAGAGCGGCTGCGGGCTGATTTTCCACAACTTGAGGTCGTACAGCTACCGGACTACGATCGCATCACTGAAGAAATTGCTGATACCGACCTTGCGATTGCGTGGTCGCTGCGCGGGGATCAGATTACCGCCGCGAAAAAGCTGCGCTGGATACACTCCACCGCGGCGGCGGTCCACGGACTGATGACTCCTGAGCTACAAGCCAGCGACATCATCGTGACCAACGCCCGGGCGGTCCACGGACCGGTTGTGGCCGAGCACGCCATGTCGCTGGTTTTTGCTATGGCGAAGCGGTTGCCCGAGGCCGCCAAATTTCAGTCGCAACGACATTGGGCGCAACAGGAAATTTGCGAAACCGTACCCCGTCCTCGTGAATTGAAGGACGCGACCATGGTCATCGTGGGATTCGGCTCGATCGGCACTTCGCTCGCCGGGCTCGCTCGCGCTCTCGGCATGCGCGTCATCGGCGTACGGGATCATCCGGAGAAGGGGAGAGACGGCGCGGACGCGATGTACGGGTTTGGGGACTTGAATCGTGCGCTCAGCGAAGGGGATTTCGTAGTGTTGGCCACTCCTGTCACAGCCAAGACGCACCACCTGATGAACGCCGAGCGTCTTGAGCATCTGAAGTCAGATGCCTATTTGGTTAATGTGGGTCGAGGCGTTTTGATTGATGAAGAGGCACTGCAGCATGCCCTGCGCGCAAACCGTCTCGCTGGTGCTGCCCTCGACGTCACCACCGAAGAGCCCCTCCCCCCTGGTTCGCCCTTGTGGACGATGGAAAACGTCTTGATCACCCCGCACACCGCTGGTTATGCCGAAAAGATGTGGGAGCGGCATTACGTTGCGTATGTCGAGAATCTGCGACGTTATCTGGCTGGCAAGCCGCTGTTGTGGATGGTTGACAAGCAAGCGGGATATTGAATCTCCGCGAATCTACGTGACCGGGAGCGTGAAGTGAAATACGGACCCGCTGCCTAACTGCGAGGTCAGTCCGATTGTTCCTCCGTGTGCCTCAACAATGGCCTTCGAGATGGAGAGTCCCATGCCGGTGCCCTGTACCCGGTAGCGCTGGTCCCGTCCGCGATAAAACTTCTCAAAGACCAGTGACTGCTCAATGTCGTCGATGCCCGGACCGCGATCGGCAACGCTGATTTCCACCATTCTGCCGCGGGCTTCGGCGCTCACGGTGATTGGCGTCGCTTCGGGTGAGTACTTGGCGGCATTTTCCAGCAAATGGATCAGCACTTCTGCGATGCGGTCAAGGTCAGCCCGCACTTCGGGAACTGACTCAGGAATGTTGAGGCGCAATTCATGCTTGCCCAGCACTGCGACCGACTTGTCAACCGCGGCTTGAATGATCTCCTTGACGGGGTAAGGCTCGCGGTGCAATTCGACTTTCTGCGCATCGAGTTGCGCCATCTCGGCCGCCTCTCCCACAAGGCGATTGAGCCGGTCAGTCTCTTCATCGATCACGTCCAGCAAGTCGCGGCGTCCCGCGTCATCGAGGGCGGCGGATGACAGCAGCGTTGACACCGATGCCTTGATAGACGTCAGCGGTGTGCGGAACTCGTGAGTCACGCTGTCGAGGATGGCGGTGCGCAATTTCTCGCTCTCTCGCGCTGCTTCCGTTCGCGACAGTGACTCCACAGCCCCGGCACGCTCGATCGAAATTGCAATCAGGCTGCCCACTGCTTCCATGGTTTCACGCGAGAGCAGTGTGCCTTCCAAGCCGATGCTTCCCACGGGCCGGGCGCCAATGCGCAGCGGGACAATGGAAATCAATTGCTCGGGTTTGATGACCAATTCTCCCCGGACGCTGACGGCTTTCAAGTCTTCGTCACTGAGTTCGGGATGCTCCACTCCTGTCCGGTACACCTCGTTGCGTTTCGGTAGAAACATGGCCGCTTCCGTCAATCCGAAGGCATCACGCACAAAGAGCGGTATTGAGTTGTTCAGTTCCAAAAAGTTTTCTGTGGAAAGCAACTGCTGGCTCAGGGAATAAAGCCGCTCAACCTCCTTGCGGCGGCGGTTGGCGTTTTCTGTTTCGCGGCGGGCGCGCTCAGAGAGACGGCTGGCCAATATGGCGCTCACCAGGAACGCAAGCAGCGCAATCCAATTCTGAGGGTCGGCGATGGTGAAGGTGTGAACTGGCGGTAGGAAATAATAGTTGAAGACCAGCGTTGCCACGATGGCTGTGGTTGTGGCGATCGTGAGTCCCCAGCGGGACGCAAGAAATAGCACGACCAGCAGGAAGGACAGCGCAACCGTAGTCTTGTTGACATCCAGGCGTGTATAAAGCCATACGAGGACGGCGATAGCGCCGAGCGCTGCTGCGTAGCGATAGCTCAGCTTTCTTGCTTTGCTCAACCAGACGTCATTCAACTTGCCGGGAGCCACACTCTTCGTGGGATTCACGTCATGATTGTATCGAATCGACATTTTCACACTGCTGCCGCACAATGAATGGGCAAATGCAAAAAACTCCGGAGCAATGGCTGGAAGAAACCGCACCCGAGAAAAAGGGTGGGGTATTCAAGCTGTTCCTGGGCTATGCGCCGGGGGTGGGAAAGACCTACGCCATGTTGAGCGAGGCCATCCGGCGTCAGAGCCGCGGTGAGGACGTCGTGATTGGCGTGGTCGAGACCCATGGCCGCAAAGCCACGGCGGACCTGGCTGCCCGCCTCGAGACCGTGCCGCGCAAGCAACTCGACTACAAGGGCACGCTGTTCGAGGAGATGGACGTCGATGCGATCATCGCGCGCAATCCGCAGGTCGTGCTGATCGATGAATTAGCCCATACCAACATTGAGGGGAGCAAGCATCCCAAGCGTTACGAGGATGTATTCGAGATCCTCGACGCCAAGATCGACGTGCTGTCGACGATGAACGTGCAGCACCTGGAGAGCGTGACTCCCATGGTGCACAAGATCACTGGAGTGCTGGTGCGCGAGACCGTTCCAGACTGGGTGCTCAAGCGGGTGGACGAAATCGTGATGTCCGACCTCACCCCCGAGGCGCTGCAGAAGCGTATGCGGCGCGGCGACATCTATCCCATGGAACGGGTGGACCGCGCGCTGGGCAATTTCTTCCGTCCCAGCAATCTGATCGCGTTGCGAGAAATCGCGTCTGCGGAATGTGGCGCAAGTCGTCGATCGCAGCCTGGAGCCGTATCTCGACAAGGAAGCTACATTCGGGCGGAATCTCAGTGTCGCCGAGCGCATCGGTGTGGGCGTCAGTTCCAACCCCGCGGCCCAGTACCTGGTCGCCCGCGGTGCGCGCATGGCGCAGGGAATCGGCGGCGAACTTTTTGTGGTTTACGTCGATACGGGGTCTGACGATGGCGATCCGGAACGGCAGCGGTCTCTGGAGGCGAACCTGCGCTTTGCCGAGAACCTCGGTGCGAAGATCGTAAAGATGAAGGGTCGCAGGGTCTCAGACATGCTGGCCGAATTTGTGCGTGAGAAGCACATTACGCAAGTTATCATCGGTCACTCGGCTCTCAGCGGATTGCGAAAGTACCTGTTCCTGTCGGCAGTTCATCGTTTTATGCTGAATGCTCCCGACGTAGACGTTCACATCGTGAAGCAGCAGCCCGACTAATCGAAATGCATACCCGGCCTCACATCCTGGTAGTGGACGACGAACCGCAGATTACGCGGGTTCTGCGCACCAGCCTGGGAGCGCAAGGCTACGAGATTCGCGTGGCCAACGATGGCGAAACCGCACTGGAGATCGTCAAGGATTTCACCCCTGACCTCGTGATTACCGATCTCGCCATGCCGCGGATGAACGGTATCGAACTGTGCCGGCAGCTACGCAAGATCTCGCAGGTTCCGATCATCGTGTTGTCGGTGCGTGGGGAGGAGCGCAGCAAGATCGAGGCACTCGATTCCGGCGCCGACGACTACGTCACCAAGCCATTCGGTAGCGGGGAGTTGCTGGCTCGCATTCGCTCGGCCTTGCGGCGCTCTCCGCCTGTCGGCAACGCCACCCAGACCTTGATCGAACAGGGAGACTTCCGCATCGACCTTGATGCGCATTCGGTTGCGGTGGCTGGTAATGAAGTCAAACTCACGCCGAAAGAATTCGATGTGCTGGTTTACATGGCGCAACATCCCAACAAGGTGTTGACCCATCGCGCGATTCTCAATGCCGTGTGGGGCAGCAACAACGTCGAGCAGAACGAATACCTCCGCGTCTTCGTTGGGCAGTTACGCAAGAAGCTGGAGCCCGACGCCAGTTCGCCGAAGTATATCCTTACCGAGCCCTGGGTGGGATACCGCTTCGAGCCCGGGGAATAGGCGAATTCGACGCGACGCGCCCGTGTTCAGGGCGATTCTGGCGATTCTTTTCCATCTAGCCACCCACCCGTCACATCTGTTAACTTCGCTCAATTCTTGCTTGCACCTCGGGACGTGGCAGGATGTCAGGTTTGACACCCATAAACGGGAAAGAGAGCGGCAGCTCCGACCGCTGGCATGCGGTGATGGCCGGATTTCTGGGCTGGACGCTCGATGCCTTCGACTTCTTCGTCGTCATTTTCCTGTTCGATGTACTGGCACAGCATTTTCATGTGAGCAAGAGCAGCATCGTGCTCTCTGTTACGGGCACGTTGGCAATGCGTCCGCTGGGCGCACTGATCTTTGGGATGATGGCCGACCGCTACGGACGCCGGCGCCCGCTGATGGCGAACGTCATCTTCTTTGCCACAGTTGAAGTGTTGTGCGGTTTTGCTCCCAACTTCACTGTGTTTTTCATCCTGCGACTTTTGTTCGGAATCGGCATGGGCGGCGAGTGGGGCGTCGGCGCATCGCTCGCCATGGAGCACGCTCCCGTGCGCTGGCGCGGCGTGCTATCGGGAATCCTGCAGAGCGGGTATGCGGTTGGCTACTTGCTGGCGGCGGTGGCAGCGCGCGTGGTGTTGCCCAACCTGGGCTGGCGGGCGATGTTCTGGGTTGGTGGCCTTCCCGCGTTGCTGGCGCTCTACATCCGGACCAAGGTGCCGGAATCGGAAGCGTGGCAACAGCATAAAGTGGCAAGAGATCATCGACGGCCCCAGGATCGCCATGCAACACAAGCGGCTGGTGTTGTACATGGTGGCGCTGATGTTTCTTATGAACTGCCTCTCGCACGGCACGCAAGACCTGTATCCGGATTTCCTGAAGCACGGTCACGGAATCGCTCCGAACACCGTTGCCTACGTCACGATCTTCTACAACATCGGTGCCTTGACGGGTGCGGTCATATTCGGTCTGCTGTCGGAGCGGATCGGTCGTCGCTACGGCATGCTGGCGGCGCTCTCGTTGTCGCTGCTGATCATGCCTGTGTGGGCGTTCGGCGGAACACTGATCGTGCTGGCGGTTGCTGCCTTCGTCATGCAAATGGGAGTGCAAGGCGCCTGGGGAATCATTCCCGTGCACCTGAACGAACTCTCACCTAACTCGGTGCGGGGTCTGCTGCCGGGTTTCACCTATCAGATCGGCATTCTGCTGGCGGCTTCCACGCCGACTGTGGAGTTCGCGCTGCGCGACCGGCTAGGCTATCCATGGGCGCTGACATCATTTGAAGTGGTCGTTATGGCCGGACTCGCGCTGCTGCTGATTTTCGGCCGCGAACACCATGGCAAGAGTTTCCTGCATTAGGTCAACGACGGAGGATTTCCGCCGGAAGACTTTTGGAGCGGGAGACGGGAATCGAACCCGCGACCAACAGCTTGGGAAGCTGTGACTCTACCACTGAGTTACTCCCGCTCAGACCGGCAGACTCGTTGAGTTTAACACTGCCGCAAAATCGCCTGCAATCGGCGGGGGTGCTCACTTGGGCAATGGGGAGCGCCGCCCTCATCAACGATTAATATTGACTGTGTACGCCACTGCACTATGATGTTTCAAACATTTCCCGGTGATTCTGTTTCGGGACATTCATCGTGCAGTCATCGTTTACAACCCGCGAAGTCGTAGAGCTCACCGGGATCAGCCCTCGCCAGCTTCAGTGGTGGGACGAGCGCGGCATCGTGGTGCCTGCGCGCGAAGGTCATGCGCGCGTTTATTCGCTCGACGATTTGGCTGAGGTGGCCGTCATCTGCGAATTGCGCGAGCGCGGATTTTCGCTGCAGAAGATTCGCCGTGTCATCCGCTTTCTGCAAAAGGAACTCGGCCGACGGCTGGTGGAAACTGTGCGCGCTGCCTCCGAGTATCACCTGCTCACCGATGGACGGCACATCTTCCTGGAAGACTCGGCGCGGGGCGTGGTCGATCTGTTGAAGAACGCGCGCCAGCCGATGTTGACCGTCTGCTTGAGCGATACAGTGGAGCGAATTCAAGCCCAGGTAGATGGCTTCAAGAAACGAAACGCTTCCTCTCGTCATCTTATGCAGCAGCGGCGCAAGGCTTCATGAAACGGCACAGAGCCGGGTTTACCCGGTAAGGAGGGCACGTGATCGGAGAACTGAGCATCCTGAGCGAATGGATCCCCGAGCAAATGGAGCCGGGAACCATTTTTGTCCTGGAGAACGCGGGAGATGTCGGTGACAAAGACGATCCTTACTGGGCTGTCCTCTCCTGTCCGAAATGCGGCCAACTCGGGCTGGTTACGCGAAAACAGGTAGCTGGCTTGGTGCCGGTAATTTGCGGTTCCGACAAGTGTCCGGCGCAGTTTTTTATCCGCGATGAACAAATCGTATTGAGGAAGGCCAGCTAGCAGGCCGGCCCTCATTAGGATTTCTTCTCCGGCGGGATACCAGACCGAGACACGGTCTTTTGTCCGCTGGCAAGATTGACCACGCAAGGCACGATTTCGGTCGTGCCTTTTTACTTGGCTAGAACCAGCCCTGACCCAGAATTGGCGCTGGGACGATGGTGAGTGCGAGAAGTAGTACCGCCGCCAGCGACAGCATCTGCCGTCGGGAATCCAATTCAGGCCACGCAGGCACAGGCGGATGCCGCCAGCCTGTAACCCCGAGGATCGCGGCCCAAACCAACCATCCAATCCAGAAGCACGACAACAGGGCAAGAACGCCAACTGAAACTCGGCTCACCCATTTATGGGCGCGAGGGGCAACCGCGTAGATGATGTGCCCACCATCGAGTTGACCGCCTGGAAGCAGGTTCAACGCGGTAGCGAACATTCCCACCCAGGCCGCTACCGCAATCGGATGCAGGGCGAGACCGCTGAGTGGCACGGAGGTCGCAGGCGAAGACGACACGATCCAATGCGCGAGATGGAAGACAGCGGGGAAGCCGATTCCCAGGCTATCGACGCCATTGACCGGCCCCAAGGGCCTCGACAACGCCAGTCCCAACAACAGTATTGGAAAAGCCAACACAAAGCCCGCGATCGGCCCGGCTACTCCAATGTCGAACAGCGCCCGGCGAGAGCGGATCGGAGACTTGATGCGAATAAAGGCGCCCATGGTTCCGATGAGAGTTGGCGCCGGAATGAAAAATGGAAGCGTTGCGTTCACTTCGTACTTTTCGCAGAGAAGGAAGTGGCCAAACTCGTGCGCCAGAAGAATCGCCATCAGCGCGACCGAGAAGGGAATTCCCATCAGAAGTCTGCTGGGCTGCTGCCAGATCCACACGGGGTGAAAGAGCGGCATGAAACCGTCGCCCAGAGTAAACGCCGGCAGACGCCGTTGAAAATTGACATTGAGCTGAGCACCCACAACCAGCGTGGTCAGCATGGTCAGTAGCAACAGCAGCAGGTGCAGCCAGTAAGGGCGACTCCTGCGGCGGGTTAGGACGTAAGCCTCGGGAAGGGCCGGAACCTCGAAGGTGTAGGAAATGGGATGGGATGGTTCTGACATCTTCTACTTTGATCGCGAGGTTGCCGCGCTCCAGGAGTGCGGCTGAACTGATTCCGTTGGCTCATTTGAACCGACGAGGACAGTGGCATGCCGAATTGAACGGCGGATCCTTGCCATCGCTACTCGATGGACTGCAATTCCTTGCCGGGCTTGAATCGCACCGCTTTGCCAGGAGGAATGTTGACTTCCGCGCCGGTGCGAGGATTGCGCCCGATTCCCGTCTTCCGGGGGCGGACGGTGAAGACACCAAAGCCACGAAGCTCGATGCGGTCGCCTTTGGCAAGCGCCTTCTTCATGCTTTCAAAGACGGTCTCAACTGCCATTTCAGCCTTGGTTTTGGTGACGCCGGTCTTGGTGACAACTTCGTTAATCAGATCCAGTTTGATCACAAGAGGCTCCGCAAAGTGCTGTTCCCGGGGTAAAACTCAACCCCAGCGCTCATGCGATTCTACCCGACCTTGGGCGTTTCAGGTAAGTCATAGTTTGTGTGCAAGTTGGAAAAAGTGGGGTCACCCCCGAGCCAGAGTGGCCCATTGTCAACCGAGGCCGGGATTCCGTAAGATGGCCTCACCGTTCCACGAATCCTCGAACGTGTCCGGCTACGCCGCCGCAGCTAGGAGTCCCATGCCCATAATGAGTGACCGATGGATCCGAAAAATGGCCACCGAGCACGATATGATCAACCCTTTCTCGGAAAAACAGGTGCGCGAAGGCGTCATCTCCTACGGTCTCTCGAGTTACGGATACGACCTCCGGGTTGCCGACGAGTTCAAGATATTCACCAACGTGAACAGCACCATCGTCGATCCCAAAAAGTTCGACGAGCGCTCGTTCGTCAGCCTGGAGTCGGACGTCTGCATCGTTCCTCCCAACTCGTTCGCACTCGCCCGATCGGTGGAGTACTTCAAGATTCCACGCGATGTGCTCACCATTTGCGTAGGCAAATCGACCTACGCCCGCTGCGGGATCATCGTCAACGTCACCCCGTTTGAGCCGGAGTGGGAGGGCTTCGTCACCCTCGAAATATCGAACACCACACCTTTGCCCGCCCGCATCTATGCGAATGAGGGCCTTTGTCAGATCTTGTTTTTCCTGGGAAATGAGCCTTGCGAAATCAGCTACAAAGATAGAAAGGGCAAGTATCAGGGTCAGAAGGGAATCATGCTGCCGAAGCTGTGAGTGTGGCGCGATGCGTCAAATGCATGAAAAACCGCGCCCGGGAGCGCGGTTTTAACTTCCATCTCAACTTCGTTGCAGCGACTTGCTATTTTTCGTCGGCTTCGCTCTCTTTGTACATGTACTTAATGCTGGGCTTGTAGATCAGAAGATTGGGCTCGCCGATTCGGTTTACCTTCAGGCAATATTTGTCATACCACTCAATGACGCCGTGAATTTCTTCGTCGTCCTGCAGCACCAGGACCATGGGTGTCTTGGTCTGCATTTGTTTCTGGTAGTAGAAGTTCTCAGCGTGCGTTTGCTCCGGCGGTGCAATCTTCTTTCCATTCGCGGGATTTGGGGCACTCTCTCTTCGTTCGCGGCGATCTCCGTTTTCGGGACGTGGACGTTCGGTGCGATTCAGTGCCGGACGAATCAACTTACGATTGGTATACACTTCGGAATCAAGAGAACGGCCCGCGACGGTGGAGTCCATGGAATCTTTCATGGTGTTGGCTCCTGTGGCTTGCACACCAGCCTAGTGGACTAAAGCACCAGCCGCGAGACATGGATTACGGTCTGGCAAGACTCTGGACGTGATTTCCCCAGGGTGTCTTCAGGTGTGAACTTGGCGATACCCTAACACAGCAGACCTGCCAAAACAATGAGTTACGTCACAATACTTTAGTTTGGCGGCCAGCCTACCGTTCCAGTGACGTCGCGAAGGCGTCAAGCGCCAGCGTCCGCAGCAGATTCCGGCGCATTCCGTTCTCCAACTCGCCCAGTCGGTTAACTGCCTCGACAACCCAGGCAAAATCTACCTGCTCCGCCATCTTTTGCAACTGCGGTCCGATGTCCGTATTCCGTACGAAGTCGGGCGTCCCTGACTTCAGGAACAACATGTCCTCAAGCAGGGCGTACAGGGTGCGAATGGCCTGGTCTGTCTTTCCTTTGCCCTCGGCTCCCGAACGATAGGAATCGGTCACCCGGAATAGCTCGCTGTGGTCTTTCTCCCCCAGGGCCGGGCCAAGCAGGGTCAGCGCATCCTGTCGGGCGGCCAGGTACTGTGCGAGATCGAAGCTCCGAGCGCGGCCCAATCCCCCTCCGGAGAGCCGCGCCACCAGAGCGCGTTCCCGCTCTTTCAGTTCTGGCCTCACCACTGCCATGTGCTTCTCAACTGCCTCGAAGGCAAGAGGCGACAAGCGCAGGTGCATGCAGCGCGAGCGAATTGTAGGCAGTAGCGCCGACGGGTTGTCGGTCAGCAGGAAGATCGTCGCGAAGTCGGGAGGCTCTTCTAGTATCTTCAGCAGCGAATTTGCCGCCTCTTTCATGAAGTCGGCTTCGCTGAAGATATAGACCCGCCGGTTTCCTTCCGCGGGACGATAGTAGATTTCGTGGATGATGTGCCGCACCTGGTCCACCTTGACCAGCATCTGGGGCGGATCGGGCGGAATGACGGTGACATCCGGGTGGGTCTGCACAAAAATGCGCGTCTCACGCTTGTCGGCATCACGAAGGTTTTCTCGCGCCTCAACTGCTTCCCCGAAACGCTCTTCGAGAGCGTCGGCCTGTGCTATGCGGGCGCAGTTTGCGCACACCCCGCAAAAGTCTGGCAGACCGTGAGCCTTGGGAGGCTGGAGACAGTTCATCGCCTTGGCAACCATTTGCGCCAGCGTGAACTTTCCTGAACCCTGCGGGCCCGACAAGATTACGGCGTGCGGAAAATGGTCGCGCGCCAGCATTTCCCGCATGGTGCGTACCACGTCAGCGTTGCCGTGAAAGTCAGAGAAGGGCATTAGAGTTCCTTGATTGTCTCCTTGTTCACACTCTGTTTCTGGGGTACCGATCCGTCGATGCCTGCGAGCCTCTGGCGCGCAATTCGCACGATCTCAGGGTGGACCACTTCCGCCGGACGGCGGGCATCGACCAGGGCGACCCGCTGCGGTTCGCGATTGGCAATTTCCATGTAGGCTTGCCGCACCCGCGTGAAGAACGCGTGGCTCTCCTGTTCGAAGCGGTTCTCGTCCGGTCGCGCGCCATCGACTGCGGCCAGGTTGCGCCGACGGGCACGCTTTACGCTGTGATCGACGTCCGAATCCATCAGGATCGTCAGATCGGGCCATAACCCGCGACAAAGCACCTCGTGCACTCGAAGCACGGAGTCGTTGCCCAGCTGGCGTCCGCCACCCTGATAGGCTTCGGTCGAGTCAGTGTAGCGATCGCACAGCACCCAGCGGCCACTCTCCAGGGATGGCACAATGACCTGGGCGATCTGCTGCGCCCGCGAGGCGAACATCAACGCCATCTCCGCCCACGGATCCAATCCAGCCGTGCGGGAGTCCAGAAGCACGGCGCGAATGCGCTCGCCGATTTCGGTGCCTCCAGGTTCGCGTGTCGTCAGCACGTCGATGCCCTCGGCGCGCAAGACCGCCGCCAGCTTCTCCAGTTGGGTGGATTTGCCGCAGCCGTCGAGGCCCTCGAACGTGATGAACTTCCCGCGCTGGGACTGCTTCGTCACTGGGTCATGATATCAGCCGAGGTCGTCTTGACCTTGGTCGAGCGATGGTCAGGAACGGCTGCTTTCCCGAGGCGTGTTTGCGCGGAGCTACGGATTTCCGATATGTTCCAAGAGTCCGGAAAATTCGAAAGTTATCGGGTCAGGAGAACTCATATTCATGATTGAGCGTTTGAAAGAAACCGGCGGATGGGCGTTTGGATTCAAGGTCACAGGTAAAGTGACTGCCGAGGATGTCAAGGCATTCGAGCCACAACTGGAATTCGCCATTGCCGAGCGCAAGAAGCGGCCTTTGGGTATTCTTGCCGACATTTCTGAAATGGATAGCGTTGACCTCGCTGCTCGCTGGGAAGAGCTGCGATTTCTGCACAAATATTCCGACCACATCGCGCGTGTTGCTCTTGTAGGCGCCAGCAAGTGGGAAGATGTCGTCTCTACCTTTGTTGGTGGCACCGTTTTGTTCACGGCAGAGACCCACTACTTCCATCCTTCAGAGATCCAGCAGGCTTGGCTCTGGGTGAAGACCGCCAAACATGCCAACGACGTTCCAGTCAGGCCGATTTACCAGGGCGGAATCTGGAAGGACTATCAGGAAGAGTTCAACCTGTAAGCGATTCGCCCTACTCATCGACAACGCCCTCGAACAGGTCGGTTTCGAACCTGGCGTCACGCGGCTCGCGCGTCGCTGACAGGTGGAACATCTCCTGCGTCGGCATTTTGCCAAGATTCTTTCGCAGCCGGTCGAACAGAGGCGCCTGCGTGGCGTGCAACCTGAACGCCTGATTCTTTTTCTCGAAGCGATCTCGGCCCACCTCGACTCGAGCCGTGACAGTTAGAGGCGCGATCGGCATCCGGTCCGGCAGCACGAAGTCAGCAGCGCAGTAATAGAGCTTTTGCGCACGATGGGGTGCCAGACCGTGCAATACCTGTTCCGGGCAGCGATCGGGACGCCCCGCCCAATGAAATGCCTGGGTGGCAAAGGCTCCCGCCATGGCGTGGTCGGGATGTCCGGTCAGTCCACCTTCCGCGCCAAAGGTCAACACTACGTGAGGACGTAACTTGCGAATTCTTGCCACCAAGTCGCCAACCACTTGGTAAAAGTCAGCGTGGTCTAATTGGCTGTCCGGGTAGTTCAGCACCTCGCAATGGGTGACTCCCAGAAACTTGCATGAGGCCGCAAATTCCGCGGTGCGAAGCTTCGCCAACTCCTCGTTGGTTCGCGCCGCGCCTCTGTTTCTGGCAGCGGTTCCGGCAGTGAGGCAGACCACGGAGGTTTCCACGCCTCGCTCTGCGTACAGCAACAACGTTCCGCCGAAAGCGCCGGCCTCGTCGTCAGGGTGAGCAGTGATGCAGAGGAGCTTGAGCATTTTCTATGACCCGGCGACTCGTCCAAGCGCATGAACGGAGATCGCACTTCGATCCAACGCTTGGCTAAACGAGTATAGCGAGCCGACAGCATCCCGAGCATGGCGTGTAGGTCGGGAGTACCCCCTCCCCCCTCCCCCTCGAATCTCTAGAATCATCAACTTACGGACTGTTTCATGCGCAAGCGATTGAACGGGCGAGACTTAATGGCAAAATATACCATTCAAAGAACTTATGCGGCACGAAAGACGACATTTTGTCATCTTTACGGAAAACGTACGCAAGAACAAAACCCCTCAGCGCGCACTACACTCATCCTTTCGCCGGATCGATCCGGCAGGCGATGAATTCCGCGCCGTTCATCTGACGCAAAATACACCAGTTTTATGGATAACCCTTCGATGTGGGCGGAGTCACGCGAAATCAGCACCGCGATATTACGAAAGTAACCAGAGTTCCTTTAGTCGAGCCGCAAGTGGTCAGGCGCGTCGACCTGTGGCAATCGTTTCCCAAGACGCCAAAGGACAACGATGAGCCCCGGCCACCAAACCGATAAGAAGCCAACTAAGGCGCTTCTTCATGCAGCTCACAGCGGTCCCTCGCCGGAGGGTGCAGTTACTTGCTTCTTGGGAGGGGGAGCCGGGGGCTGCGCGGCCCCTTTTTCGGGAGGAGCGGGCAGCAGCACGGTGTACTTGGCACGCATCTCGGCGTAAGCTTTCTGCCAGGCTTGTTGCTTCTGTTCGGCCAGCCAGGCGGTCTTCACATCCGGCTCCATCTCCTCGAAGGCCGGGATGCGACCCGGGATGACCGTATCGACGAAGACCAAATGCCAGCCATAGCCCGATTCGATCGGCCCCTGCCACGAGCCGGGTTTGAGCTTCTCAATGGCCACCACGAATTGCGGGCCGAATTCCTTGGCCAACGCCTCGGGAGCGCGGTCGCCGTAATAGTCCTGGAACATGAACTGGTCGGCGAGTGACGCCGCGAGCTTCGAATCTTCGGGCTGACCGGCGATCTTTGTTAGCGCCTTGGCGGCATCTTCCTGAGCGTTCTTGCCGCGTTTGTCCGGGGAAAAGTATAGATGGCGGAAGCTGTAACGGCTGGGCAGGGCAAATTTGCTGCTGTTCTTTTCGAACCAGGCCTTGAGCTCCGCGGTGGAAGGCTCGTGAGCGGCGGCGACGTCTTCGGCGAGGAACTGCATCTTCTGCGCCATTCGGCGCTTCACGATGGTGTCGTCCTTATCGAGGCCCATGGCAAGCGCCTCACGATAGAGGACCTCCTCGCGAACCTTATCCTCCACCATGGCTTGAAACTCGGCGGGCGTCGGCTGGCGATGCCATTGCGACTCGAAGTAAATGTCCATGGTGCGAAGGTCGTCGAGGCTGAGGGCGATCTGCTTGGAAGACTCGACTCCACCGCGGCCACGCTGCATGTAGGCATACGCCGCGAACAGAGCACCAGACCCAGCAGCAGAAAATGCAGCAGCGGTTCGCGCAGCCAGCGTTTGAAAGTCGAACGGAAAGGCGGGCGCGGGCGCGACAACTCTGTCGCAGGCTGCGCCTCAGCAACTACGGACACTTCATTCACCAACGATCTCCGACCCCGGACGGCAAAGAACTATTCTAGCCTTTCGATTACCGGCCTTTTTCTTGACGAGCGAAATAAAAGTATGCGCCGACGCTTATGAAGTTGACTACGACCGCGATCACGTTCCAAATGATTACCGGCCGCGAACCTATCAATAGGCCGTAGAAGACCCATAGGATCTGAAAGAGGCCCATGATTGCCGCCATGCGCGGGTTCATGCCCGAAGTGGACCGGCGCCTGAGCATCGCGATGAGATCGGGCAGGGCGGCAAAGGTCGTTCCAAAACCGGCCACCAAGCCGAGGACCTCCGACCGCTCCATATGGGGGTCAAGTAAGCTCGGTCTGTCCTTTGGAGTCAGGTCCTGACAGCCGCAAAGGACCGTCATGCACGGAAGAAAAATTGCCAGCTTCGCTCGGTTGAACCGGTCCATAGCACTCCCCAAGCTGCTTAGCCGGGAAATCTCCTGGTTTGTTCTCTGTGGCGAACTTCGAATCCGGACCCTACATCCCCGGCTGCCCAAACAAGTGGTAGTTGGTGTTCAGCGTCGTCACAACCATCTCCTTGGCCGCAACGTCCAAGACCATCTTCTCCACGTAGTTGGTGCCGTCAGGCAGCGTCGAGAAGCTCGCATTGAGGGTGACTTTGTCTTTGGCCTCACCCATGTAGGTGTTGACGTTGATGGTCGAGATCCTCTTACCCGTGGTATCGACGGCGATCACCATCTGGTCGCCAGGCTGCGCGTAATTCGTGAACGTCAGGTTGACGGTTCCCGACGCCGCGTCCCGGCTGAGCGAGAGGTTGTGCGTACCCAGAGCCTGCTGGATTTTCTGCGGATTGGGTGGAATGTACAGGGCCAACAATGACTTCACGCCGGACATATAGTCCTGCATCTCTGCTTTCTTCTTCGCGATCATCTTCTGCTTCAACCGGCCGCCCGATGGCTGCTCCTGCGGTCCCATGGGATACTTCTCCACCTTGCCATCAGGGCCGTACTGGCACAAGAACTGCTGTTGCGGCTTGCTCTCGCCCTTGAGCGTGAGTTGCTGCACTTCTGTCCATTGGTATTTGCGCAGCTTCTGCTGATTGGCCGCCACTGACTGCTTAAGCGCGGCCACCTTTTGCTTCATTTCCGCACTCGCCCCGCCGCCAGCCTGTGCAGCCGCGCCCAATGTCAACGCCATGATTGCCGACATAGCCAACACCATTCGCATTGCATTCCTACCAATTCCCAGCCTCATTCTCTCTCTCCTTTCGAATTGATCACGTGCCACATCATGCGCGTTTCAGTACGTGCCGCCGGGCTGAAGCCCGGCGGCTCTATCAAAGAGTCAGGCTGGACGCGGCGCTTCAGAGCCTGTTACGAAACCCTGTCGTCCCTACGGGACTCGGATCAAATTTCCCACTCGACCCAGCACTCCGCCTTCGGCTACGTGCTGGGCAAGCTCTTCCGTGCCTGCGGCACTCGGATTTCAGGGCTACTGTCCCACCGCCGAGACAGCAAACCGAGTTTCGTAACAGCCTCTAAAGCGCCGCTCTGCCGTATCCTCCGGCGCTACATTACCTGCTTGATCTTGGCTTGTGCCTTCTCAATCGCCTGGCTGCCCATCTTCTCGATCATGTCGCGCCGCATCTGCTCGCGCATCTCCTGGAACTTCTTCTGCTGCGCGGGATCGAGAATCGGCATGATCTTGGCGTCGATGGCGCTGCTGATTTGTTTCAACTGTTCTACCTTCTCAAGCGGTTTTAGCGAGGTGTTCTTCTTCAGCGCTCCGAGCTGCTTTACCTCGTCCTGCAGGAAGGGGAGAATCTGCTGCTTCTGCTGTTCGTTCAGCCCAGTTCGATCGAAAAGGTGTTGAGCGTTGCGGTCAGCGGATTGAGCACGAACTGCGGGCTCGGAATCATCTCGTAGTTGGCGTAGCCGAATTCGTTGCTGCGCGCGCCGTAATAGGTGTCGCCCAGTTTGTACACGGTCACCGCAAACGGGTCCTGGGAAATGGTGGTCACCACTTTGCCGCCTTCGATCTTGTACGGGGTGGTGGTTCCCTGGTAGCCGTCGCGAACCGGGTTGCCGTAATAGCTCGGAATTGAGACATTCTTGCCGATATGCCAGACGTTGCTCTGGCCTTCGGCGGTGTAGGCGATGCTGAATTGGTCACCGGTCGCGTTGTTGCGCACCCAGAAGGCCTTGCCCACGATCAGCGCCTTGAGTTGCGCATCGCCCAGACTGGGTTGCACCCTTTGCCTTGAGGTCGGTCACCGTCATGCCGGCGGGAGCATTTCTTGCGGGCATCGGCCGTCGGGGTGTACCAGATAGGCGAAGACCAGGCGCGCTCCTGTCCGGTCAGCGGAACCACGTCCGGCGGGGTCAAGCCTGCTTTGACGGCCTGGATGAGAGTCCAGCGCGGCGTGGGGATTTCCAGCACGCGAGCGTAGTAGAACGCATGCAGGCTGGCATCGAACTCAGGATCGGTCCACACCGTCTTCAATTCCACTGAGCCGACGTCGTTGGTGTAGGTAGCTTTCTCCAGGTCCACGGTGCTCTTTATCGCGGGAACCCGGCCCGACCACTTGTCAGGCTTGCGGTCGCCCGACCAAACCACGTCGAAAATCTTCTCGAAGCTCTGGCCGTTCTTGGTCCAGCCCTTGATGACCTGGATGCGATCGAGATTGCCGGAAGTCGGGTCTTTCACCGCCCAGACCACAAACGTCGGGGACGTGCCCTTCAGGGGAGGCAGGTCGGCGCCCATGGGAACGCCCTTCGCATACGACTGATGCACCCAGTCGCTGGCGTTCAGGAGGTCTTTGTTGTAGTCCCACCCGCCGAAGAAGCGCACCTTGATGTGGGGACCGCTGACGCCGAAGGTCTCCTTGCGATACATGGCGTCCCAGAGGGATTCGCGCGTGTTTTCCTCGGCCCAGACTCCAGTCAGTCCGGCTGGATTCTCCAGGCGAACGTCAATCGTGCCAAACGCCATAACCCCGGCCATGCGCCGGTCGAGGGTTCCGTCGATCTGAGCGTGGCCGCCGTAGAAATTATCCTGCCGGTAAGGACTGCCGGTGTTGTGGGAGTCAGAACCGGCGGCCATGCCGAACTTGTACGGATTGTAGCCGCGCACGTCCTGCATGGTGATGCCGTCTTTCAGTGCCTGGCGGCCAAAGCTTCCTTGAATGTGATCGACCCGGCCGACGGTCGGCGGCGCACCGAGGAGGCCGGTGAAGAGTTGGTAGTTGGCGAACTCGTCATTGGGCGAGAGCAAGGGATGGGTCTCCGACTGCCCCTTGATTTGCTTGATCTCGACCAGGCGTTCGTTGCGGTCGCGTGAGGCTGCCCAGGCTGCGTCGATGGGTCTGCCGAAGCTGTCTACGTCGATGGGATACATCCAGCCGTCGCTCAAGTTGGCGTTATGCGAAATGGCCAGCAACTCGTTACCCGCCTTGCGCTGTGAGTCCATCCACTTCCATAAATCTTCGGGGTGCCAGGAGTCGAGAGCGCTGTAGGGCATCGCCGGCACGTGGGTGCAGTCACGGAAAAATATATTGCGGTGCAGGTTCCGGTTGTCAGGGGCGGAGGTGTACTCGTATGAGCAGAACGCGGTGAATTTACCGGGATGGTTGTTTTGGTCGGCGATCTTTACGTTTTCTTTCCAGATCGAGCCGGCCACCTCGGGGCTCATCAGAGCTTTCACCGGAGGTCCGGCGAGCATATTCACGAGGTAGGTGAACACCTTCTGAACATCCGCATTGTTATTGGGGTCCGTGAGAATCAGAGGCTGTGCTGCGGGCAACTTACTCGTGGCCGATCCCGGCGTGTTAGCTTCCTTGGTAACGCCGACGTACTCGGAGTGGTCGGTCACACCCATGAAGTCCATGGGCGTATCGATCTTGATGTCATAGCCCAGGGGATGTTTGATGGTTTGGCCCTGCGCGTACTTGAGGGCGTCGTCAGGCCCGGTCAGGCGGTTGCCCATGAGCCAGGCATCCACCGACCAACTGGTGTGGATGTGTTCCTCGCCGAAGTAGGCGTTGCGGTCGGGGTTCTTTTCGACGCGCTGCTCGGCGGCCGGGGAGCCCCCGCCGGCTTGCTGCGCCTGTTCCGGTGCTTTTGGTTTCTCGCAAGAAACCAGTGCGAGGATGCTGACGAGGGCCAACGCCAATGCCGCCGTTACCGCAAGTCTCGTCTTCACAAATGCCTCCGTCTTGCTGAACAGCATGAGTACGCGCGGTGAAGCGCACCCGGGTTTGCCCGATGACAACGCCACGGGAACGAGGCCGGTGCCGCAGAAGTGATCTGCGAGCCGACTTTTTCGGAACCGAGAATTCTAGGCGCGCGGCACGTGCTGCGCAACCAACCAAAAGTGCCAGGGCAACATTGACAAGTAGTGTTACGACTAGAGCGGGTAATTCGTAATTTGATTCGCCGTGACCTGCAATGCAAGGGTCATGATTTGATCTTTTCTTTGCTGGCAAAATAAAAATACGCGCCGACGCTGACGAAGTTGACCAACACCGCGATCACGTTCCAAATGATCACCGGCCGCGAGGCAATCAACAAGCCGTAGAAGACCCATAGGATCTGAAAGAGGCCCATGATGGCCGCCATGCGCGGGTTCATGCCCGCGGTGGAGCGGCGCCTGAGCATCGCGATCAGATCCGGCAGAGCGGCAAAGGTCGTTCCAAAACCGGCCACCAAGCCGAGAACCTCCGAGCGCTGGATATGGGGATCAAGCAAGCTGGGTCTGTCCTTTGGCGTCAGGTCTTGACAGCCGCAGAGAATTGTCATGAAGGGAAGGAAAATAGCAAGCTTCGCTCGGTTGAACCGATCCATAGCAGTCTCCAAACTAGGTGGTGGTATGGCAATGCTTCGGGGCTGCACTATTGCCGCACAAACAAATTGCGGCGTCGACTTTTTCGGAACGGGGAAATTCTAGTCACGCAGGGGTGGCTGCGCAACCCGCAAAAGGTTAAAGAACGATTGGCTCTGGTAAGTCACGGTCGGTGCTGAGTTAAGTCTTTGACTACCTGGCTGTCTCGGGCGGCGTGTACCATACGGGCGATGTCCAAGCGCGCTGCTGGACGGTGGCCGCTACGTTCGGATTTGGCGGCAGGTTCAGTTTGGCGGCCCAATAGGTCGACCAGCGCGGCGTGGGAATCTCGAGCACACGGGCGTAGTAGGTGACGTACGCTTGGGGATCGAACGACGGATCCGTCCACTCGCCAATCAACTCGGTCGAACCGATTGAGTTGGTGTAGGTAGCAGTCTTCACGTCCACCGTATTGCCTACGGCAGGGACTTTTCCAGTTTTCGGATCGGGCTTGCGGTCGCCGCTCCACACCACGTCGTAAATCTTCTCCTGGCTCTTACCATTCTTGGTCGAGATCTTGATGATCTGGATGCGATCGAGATTGCCGCTGTCGGGGTCTTTGATGGCGTGAACGACAAGCGTTGGAGCAGTTGCTCCCTGCCTGTGGCAGCCAGGTCGCCGCCCATGGGCACGCCGCCATCGTAAGCGGCCTTTACCCAGTCGGCCTGTTTGGTCATGTCCTTGGGATAGTTCCAACCGGCAAACATGCGGACCTTGATGCGCACGCCCGAGGTACCAAAGGTTTCCTTGCGCTTGAAGGCGGCGAAGATGGACTCGCGCGTGTTCTCCTCGGCCCAGACACCGGTCAGTCCGCCGGAGCTGAGAGCGGTCGGAGGCTCGCCACCGACCGAGGTCGTGGCGGTGATCACAGTCTTGGGATCGTTGTCCTGGTTCCCATGCGAGCCGGGATAGTTGCTGGCTTCGGTGGACGTGATGCCGGAGTGGAAGTCCGTCCCAGCCTCGATGCCGTATTTGAACGGATTGACGCCGAGCTTCTGTTGCTGCTCTTGTCCTACACCGTAGGCCTGACGTAGATAACTACCGGTAGCGGAATTCGCTTTCTTGTCCGAACCAATCAGGTAGTACCACATCTCAAAATTGGCAAACTCATCGGTGGGCGAAAGCGCGGGGCTGGTGTCGGTCTGTCCCTTAGCTTGAATGATTTCGGCCAGCGGCTCGTTGGCCATGCGGCGCTCGGCGTAATCGCGCGTGATCGGCTTGCCCGACATGTCCTTGGTGCTGAACATCAGGCCGTTGCTGGCGTTGCCGTTGTGAGGAACGGCGATCACATCCAGGCCAAGTTTGCGCTGGTTCTCCAGGTAGCGCCAAAGATCTTCGGGATCGAGCGAGTCAAATGCCGTATAGGGCATGGCCGGGCCTTTGTCGGCGAAGATCACGCAGCGATGCAGGTTCTGAAACTGCGGCGCCGAGGTCCACTCGAATCCCACGAAGGTAGTGAACTTGCCGGGCTTGTAGTACTTGTCGGAGATGGCGGCATACTTCTCCCATGCCGAGCGCAGCAGCTTGGGGTCGTTGAATTCCGGCAAGGGCTTGTTGACGACCGTGGAACCGATCAGCTTCCTGAACGCCTGAGCCGACACGCTGGGATCCGTGCTGGTCATCATGGTGTACCACTCGGACTTGGCGAAGGGACCGTTGGGGTCAAGCGTGTCGCGGACGACTCCTAGATACTCGGCGTGATCGGTAACCGCGAGAAAGTCGAGAGGAGCGTTACGCTTTTGCGGCTTGCCCATGTATTCGACGGTCTCCCCCATCGCGTACTTGTAGGAATCCTCGGGCGTGGTGCGGGTGCCGAAGGCGAAGGCGTCCATGGAATAGCCGCTATGCAGATGCAAGTCGCCGAAGTAGGCGTTCTTCAGGGGATTGCGCGCGGGCCTGGCCTCTGCGGGCTTCGTTGACTGGGACTGGTCCGCTTGCTGCGTGCCAGCGGGCGCCTCGGATTTCTTCGTTGAGCAGGCCGAAAGAGTGAAGATAGCGATTGCTGCAGCCAACAATACAAAACCAGCTCTTATCTTGGACATGCACCTATCCCTTCTGGCCTTATGCTAAGATCTCGTTCTTCGTGCTGCGGATAATGGACACATATCCGCTTTTGAGTTGTGGGTTATTTAAGATGGCCGAATTGTATAACATGCCGCAGGCCGTCTGCGCCAGCCACTCGAAACCCAGACATCTCAATGCTATAATCCATGTTTGCCCAGCATGTCCGCCCTTCTCCGACGCGGACAGATAGTCATGCTCGAAAGGCGACGCAACGGGCATCCTGAAGTCACTACGCTAACGAGGTTTCTCTATGTCCGGCCATTCCAAGTGGGCCACAATCAAGCACAAAAAGGGCGCGCTGGACGCTAAGCGCGGCAAAATTTTCACCCGCCTTATCAGGGAAATCACCATGGCGGCCAAGAGCGGCGGCGACGTCGAAAAGAACCCTCGCTTGCGTACGGCGGTAACGGCAGCCAAGGCCGAGAACATGCCCGCCGACAATATCAAGCGCGCCATTCAGCGCGGCACCGGCGAGTTGCCGGGAGTTTCCTATGACGAAATCACCTTCGAGGGCTATGGTCCCGGTGGCGTAGCGATCATGGTGGAGGTCTCGACCGACAACCGCAATCGCACCGTAAGCGAAATCCGCCATGCGTTTTCCAAGAATGGCGGAAACATGGGCGAAGCCGGCTCCGTCGCCTGGATGTTCCACAAGAAGGGCGACATCGTGATCGCCAAGTCTGCGGCCAAGGAAGACGACCTGATGAACCTCGTGCTCGAATCCGGTGCTGAAGACCTGAAGGACGACGGCGAGAATTGGGAGATCCTGACCGATCCGGCGGCGTACGAAACCGTCCTCGAAGCGGTGACAAAAGCCGGAATCAAACCCGAAGTCGCTGAAATAGGCATGATTCCGCAGACCTACACCAAGCTTGAAGGCCACCAGGCCAACACCATGATCCGTCTGCTCGAAGCCCTAGAAGACGGCGACGACGTGCAGCACGTCTATTCGAACTTCGACTTCGACCAGGCGCAATTGGAAGAAGTGGCTGGATAACCGGGCCATCGCCGCATAACGCACAGCTCGTATCCTTGAATTACACCGGCCGCTCTTTGTAGCGGCCGCTTGGTCTTGTCGCCGGAATGCCTGGCGGGAGCCTTGGCCGAGTCGTCCCGGGTTGATTCCGCGCCAGTTACAATGATTCGAGAATGACGGCTCGACGACTTCCACTCTCGCGCATCGCGATCGCTCTCATGTTCATCGCGAGTTTCGGTTTCCTTGCCTGCAGCAAGAATGAGGCGCCGGCGGCATCGAGTGCAACCGAACTCAAAACAGCAGCGGCGACCACGGAGAGTCCCGCATTTGCTCCGGCCGAGGCTGCACCTCCAGCGACCGAGCCCGCCGCCCCCCGTATCAATGCTAGTCGTGCCATGCAATATGTGAAAGAGTATGTCGCTATCGGCTCACGTCCGGTGGGCAGCCCCGGCCACGCCAAGGCGGAGCAATACATCAAGTCGAAACTCGCGGGAGACAATGTCGAAATCGATTCATTCACCGCGACGACTCCGGCGGGAAACTTTCCAATCCACAACATCATCGCGAAATTTCCTGGCAAGAAAGATGGCATCATCGTCATCGCCGGACACTACGAGACCAACTACCCCCTGCCCAAGGAGTACGTGGGCGCCAACGATGGAGGCTCTACCACTGGCTTGCTGTTGGAGTTGGCGAATCATCTACGCGGCAAGCAACTCGACGGATACAGCGTGTGGCTGCTGTGGACCGATGGGGAAGAGGCGTTCGTGAAATGGAGCGATAAGGATAGCCTCTATGGAACGAAGCATCTGGCCCAGAAATGGCAGCAGGACGGCACCGCTAAGAAGATCAAAGCCTTCATCTTGCTCGACATGATCGGCGATGCCGACCTCGACATCCAGCGTGACACTAACTCAACCGTATGGCTGAGCGATCTGGTCTTCCAGGCAGCGAGCACGTTGGGATACCAGTCGCACTTTTTTCAGCAGACCATTTCCATCGAAGACGATCATCTACCCTTCGCAAGGATCGGCGTACCGGTTGTTGACCTCATCGACATCGACTACGGCTATGCCAACGCCTATCACCACACTACGCAGGACACGCTCGACAAGCTCAGTCCACAGTCGCTGGCGATCACCGGAGACGTGGTGTTGGAGACGATTCAGCTAATCAACCAGCGGTAGGTGGAAGCACGAGTTAATCAGCCGATTGTTAGGTGGAAGCACCGGGCTTTAGCCCGGTGACCCTCGCGAAAGAAAAATTGGGCTTCAGCCCTGGCTCGAGTTCAGCGTGGTTACTTTCGTTTCGTGCTGCCCCCAAATTCTCTTGCGTTTGCCCTCCCGTCCCACTTACAACCAGCTCTGTGAAGCTAGAGAAACGTGTCTCTATCTGGCTCGTGGAGAAGCCGAGAGTTTAGATCGCTCTTTGACATCCTAAATTGAATCGGGAGGGTGCTTACCTGCGCCTGGGAAACTGCAGCTAAGTCCTACGCGCAGACATGGATACGTGTAAGTAGATATGGAATCAATGACATGCGAACAATTTCCGCCTAAACCACTGATTCTAAACGATCGTGATTTTTATTTTACGGTGTTATCCAGAACTATCTCACCACAACACCGGTCCATAGAGTAGGCGACTACGAATTGGTTGTCGGCACGGCTACAGTCTGCAAAAGCCTCACGGTTGCAAGGGCTCCGATGGCATTTAGAGCTTCACGCCTACGTAGAGCCTGACCTGCACGTTGGTCGGATCAGACATGTCATCGTAGAGTTCGTAGTCAGCTCCGTAAGCTCGTAATGGATTGCCGGACGTTTGGAAGTACGTCCAAACTTCCTTCCAGATTTCGGGCACAACCAGCTCAGGGCGTCCGCGCTTCGATGTGAACTCGACGAACTTACCGCCGGGTACGTTTATTGCAACCATTCCTTCCGGCGTCTTAGTACCTGGTTTTACCTTCGCTCCAAGGACAAAGGTGTAGTCCCCATTCCAGTCGCTGGCATATTCGGTGTACACGGCGACAATGGACTGATCGACCCGGTCGGGAATGCGATTCAGCAGATTTTCCATGAACAGCCGTTGCCACTGTTTTGGAATTGCGCCGTTACCATCCGCTTCCTGCGTGTTGTTGGTCCGGGTTTCGATCCCGATCATCTCGAATCCTGATTGTTCAGTCGGTTTAGGTTTCATGGCGTCCTGGGCGCCAGTCCCGCAAATAATCGCGTGAAGGCAGTCTGCTATGACGAGTGCAGATGCAAAATCGATTCTTTAAAAGAATGCCTCATGTGGCGCTATTTTACTGTACAATTTGATGTCTTGGAGTTTCAAAATCGCGGCAAGCTTAAGTGTCATAATGTGACTGCCGATCAGTTCGCGCGTGCGTCCATGAGTCTTCAAGTGCCAAGCTGGGTTCAGGAAGTCTTTGAGACCGATCAGGACGTGCTGTACTTACTGGACTCCGACCTGCGAATCGCTGAATGCAATCTCGGCTGGGACAAATTTGCAGCCGCGAATGGCGGTGTCGGAATCTCGCGCGCCGAAGTTCGAGGACATTCCATCTTTGAGTACATTCCCGACGTGCTGGTGCGAGTTTTACCAAAAGAAATACAGCCGAGGCCCTGCGTGTTGGACATTGGATTGGCTTCGACTACGAATGCTCCACTCCCGATGTCTTTCGGCAATTTCATATGGCGCTGCGCTCCGTCGAAGCTTCGGGATTGCTGGTCGTGAATTCCCATCTTCCGGACCAACGCGCTCCATTGGCGCCTCCCAAGGAAGGGCTGGCTGACTTGGCGTATATGTCTCCCGGCGGTTTCATCACCATGTGCGCTCACTGCCGGCGGACGAAGCGTCAGGACGGCTCAAACACATGGGACTGGGTATCTCGTTTCCTGCGCGAGACCGGACGCAACGTTTCCCATGGTTTGTGCCCGCGCTGCACGGCGTATCTATACCCTGATATTGACCTTCCCGCGCGCAAGAGATAGGACGGTTCAACCAACTTGCCGTACATCGAGTTGTAATGCAGCCCGATTTCGCCGCAGGTGTGCTGTTCCGCTGAATACACAATGCAGGAATCAAAGGGCCTTGAGTAGAGGTGAAGGCTCACCGCCCGCTCTCCGAATTCACGTCGATTACGGACGTCGTGAACCGGGACAGGATTGGCTCGCAAGTACTTCAGAGGAGCTTCGACAGTAGCGAAATCACTCTCCTCAAGTTTTTGCAAATTGTTTACAAAGTCCAGGATTGAGACCCTTCGGACCGCCGCAGCCGTGGATCTACCTGCCGCCATTTGGGCCCTCAGGAGGCCATTACGTCCAAATTTCACCGATACCACGCAATCTGCGTTTCATGGCGCAGCGTATATATCCGTGTAAAGCGCCCCTTGCGAGGTATAGCAACGCCGACGCAGCGAACCGGCGTTCGATTGTGGGCAATCTTCTTCGACTGCAGCATTCATTCGAGCAACTTGGCTACGGCGGCGGGTTTGATAGGTTTGATGAGTGTGCGCCTTGCTTCGAATCGCGATCTGACGATTTGACAATTGCCTTTTGGGCATATAATGACCGCAGAAAGCGCCCCTTCATGGACAGCAGCTTTCGGGCAAGCGCAAGAGCGACGCTACCCGGGGTGTCCAGGCAAGGCGTCGCATGATGGGGTTCAGCAAGGTGAGGAAGCGCTCGGGACTGGAGTTTCCCATGAAGGCACGTGCTGTTTCAGCTTCCATAGCGTGGTTGCTGTGTTTCTGCCTGACAATGCCGGCAGTAGCCCAATCAGGTGCTCAGAGTCCTTCTCCTCCTGCTCCCACAGTCCAATCGGATCCGGCGACCGACTCAACCCAGACTGCTGAGTCCTCGACTGCCGCAACGCCAGCCAACAACACCGCCGACACCACAACCACGGCCCCGAACGTGAAAAGCGGCAGCAAGAACGACGTTGACGCCATCGGCAATCGAAATGTGGGCAAGCGCGGATTGGGTGACTGGTATTCGACCGACACCGAGATCAAGATGGGTAAGCAGTACGCCATGATGGTCGAGCAGACGGCGCGCATGGTCCAGGACCCGGTCGTCAATGAATACGTGAATCGGATCGGACAGAACCTGGTGCGCAACTCCGACGCCAAGGTGCCCTTCACCATCAAGGTGATCGATTCCGACGAGATCAACGCGTTTGCGCTGCCGGGCGGTTTCTTCTATGTCAATAGCGGGCTCATACTGGCTGCGGACGAAGAGGCTGAGCTTGCGGGTGTGATGGCCCACGAAATCGCTCATGTGGCTGCCCGCCACGCCATGCAACAAATGACTCGTGCCCAGTACGCGAATATGGCGACCATTCCGCTGATTTTCGTTGGAAGCTGGGGCATCTATGAGGCAGCCAGCATGGCCCTTAATCTTGCCCTGCCTCTGACCTTCATGAAGTTCTCGCGCAACTTCGAATCGGAAGCCGACTTCCTGGGTGTGCAATATATGTACAAGGCGGGGTACGATCCCCAGGCGTTCGTAACGTTTTTCGAGAAGATCGAGGCTAAGAATAAGCAGCAGCCTGGGACCTTGGCGCGGGCGTTTGCTTCTCATCCACCGACCCCCGAGCGCATCGCGAAGACGCAGGAGGAAATCCGCAAGATCCTGCCAAGTCAGCCGGAGTACGTGCTCGACACCTCTGAATTCGACTCAGTGAAAGCCCGGCTGGCCGCGATCGAGAACAGGAAGAAGGTAATTCCAGCTACCGACATCAACAAGCCAACGCTGCGAAAGACAACGGCCGACAACAGCACCACCGGGACGCAACAGCCCCAGGATGACCGTCCGACCCTCTCGCGGCGTGACGACGACTAGAGCCCTTTACGCGAAGAAGGCAACTCCGGCGGCATTAGTCGCCGGTTTCTTATTGCTGAGCAAATCGAAATCTACTTCGTCATTCGCGGTTCAGTCGAGAAGAAAAGAAGGCTTCATTTTGGAAGTTGGAAGGGAAGCGAATGCGCCCGGCTAGTAGCTAGCTAGCGCCCGCCCATCACTTGGACTCCGGACGGGCCGGTTTGGAAGTAGCAACCGCCGCTGACCCCTTGCATTTATTGACGATGGCGGCTCGTAAACGTCCCCGAAGGTCGTCGGGCAACTCGTAGAGATGGGATTCACGGTAGATCTCGATGGTCATCTTGGTGGTGTTGCACACCACGTAACAGTTGTGGCACCACTGAAGATGATCTTCCAATTCGGCCTTGGTTTGGGCATCCATCGCCCCATCGAGGTAGTCGGTTAGCTCCTTAAGGAATTCAGAGCAGGTCACTGTTTGCCATCTCCACCAACACGATTTTTGAAGTACTTACTCAGCCGTTCGCGCAGTTGCAACCGGGCACGAAGCAAACGCGACTTCACGGCCGGAACACTCAGATCCAAGGCATCGGCAGTCTCTTCGGTCGAGAGACCCTCGACATCGCGCAACACAAAAACCGTGCGAAAACTTGGCGGCAACCCCTGGATTGTCTTTCCCAGTATTTCTTTGAGCTCGCCGTGACTGTACAGCTGCTCGGGATTCGGAGCCCAGTCCGCGACCTCTCGCGGCATGGAATCCTCCTCCGTCTTGATGTCCTCATCCAGGGACACCATGCGCTCAGGACGGCGGCGGCGTAGACGCATCAGCGCCTCGTTCACCGCAATACGCACCAGCCATGTGTAGAACTTTGATTGCTCCTGGAAATTCGCCAGGTTCTGGTACGCCTTTAAAAATGCGTCCTGCACCACGTCTTCCGCGTCTTCGCGGTTTTGCGTGATGTGCTGAGCGATGCGAAACACATTGCGGTCATACCGCTTCACCAGCTCTTCAAATGCGCTGATGTCGCCGGCCTTCGCCGCATGAACCAGCCTGAGCTCATCGCTCGCTGGCTCTTCTACTTTTGGTTGGATGGTCGCCATGTGTTTGCAGATTCAGGATTTTAACGCATTGACAACGTTCGGCTCCCGAACATTATACAGTCGGAATTTGTCAGCCGGATCAAAACTCCCACTATCGTCTCATATCGCATCGCCATTTGGTTGAATTGACGCAGGTGGTGGGAGCTGAATCCGTCACCGCCTTTCCATTCTAAAATACGTGGCCACCACGCGAACGGATTGCGTGAAAGGGAACCGGAACATACAACCGGCTCACGCGCGGACTACGAGGCCGAGTCGGGTTACACTGAATTCAGTGAGTATCCTGAGTCGATTTACCGCAACAGGTCTGGCCGCATTGCTGCTGCTGCAGGGTAGTGGATTGTCGGCCCAAGACTCTTCGGCGCTGCCCAAGAAGAAGAAGAGTAGCGGGTCTTCCACAAGCAAGAAGGAGAGTTCTTCGTCCGCATCCGCCAAGCAGAAGAAGTCGACGTCCAAGAAGGGGCACGCGCCGCGCAAGAAGGCCACTGCGGCCCGCACCATACGTCTGCACAAGACGTTTGTTGCCTCAAGCGACTTGCGGCCCATGGCCCGCCAGTTGATTGAGTACCGCACTCCTGCCGCCTACAACGGGGTCGAAAGTTACGCCACCAAGCACGCGGGTACCGAACCAGGAGCACTGGCCTGGTTTGCCATTGGCTACGCGCATTATCTGGATGGGCAGTATCCCGCATCGATCGCCGCGCTGGAGAAAGCCCAGAGCTACATCGGCGAGCTCAAGGATTACACGTCGTACTTCATCGGCAACTCGTATGTCGGGAGCAACAATCCCCATGCCGCGTTGACCTATCTGAAGGATTTCGGCGCCCGCTATCCGGACTCGGTGTACGACAACGACGCCATTCTGGCATACGTCAAAGCTCTGCTTGCGACCAACCAGCCAGCGGAGGCGGTTCAGGTTCTTACACACCACGGCGGTGGTGGTCCCGAAGTTGAATACCTGATGGGCAAAGCCTATGTGCAAAACGGGCAAAGCCGCACCGGCGCGGAAGTATTGCGTCGCGTCTATTACAACTATCCCACCAGCTCCCAAGCCGACGCTGCCGAGAGTGACCTGAAGAAGATTCCGGAAGCCGAATCATTGCCTGCGGTGACGTTTGCCGAACACCAGCGCCGTGCCGATGGCCTCTACAAAGGACGCCGCTGGGCGCCCGCAGCCGACGAGTACAAAGTGATGGTTCCGCTGGCGCCTGCCGCCGAACAGTCGCAAGTGAACATCCAGTTGGCCAACGCGCTGATGAAGCTGGGCGACAATCGCCAGGCGAAGGAAGTGCTCGCCCGCATACCTGATGATGGCAGCGAGGCCAGCGCCGAGAAGTGGTACCAGAGCGCTGAAATTGCCCGCAACACCGACGACGACGCGCAGCTTACGACCATCCTGCAGCACATGCGGGCTACGACTCCCAACTCACCCTGGCTGGAATCGGCTCTGTTTACCGCAGGCAACATGTACCTGCTGCGGCAGGACTACGATCGCGCCATCGATTACTACCGCGAGATCCACGAGCGCTTTCCCAACAGCAGCAAGGCGGCTTATGCCCACTGGAAGTGCGCGTGGTTGACCTATCGCCAGAGCCGGCCCGAGCAGGCGACAAAGTATTTCGATGAGCAGATCGAGTTCTATCCCGCTTCGAATGAAGTTCCCAATGCCATCTACTGGCGCGGTCGCATGGCGGAGGCCTCCCAGAATTACGGACTCGCCCGCGCTTATTATCTGAAGCTCACCGACCGCTACCGCAACTACTACTACGGTGTGGCGGCGCGGAAGCGTCTAGCGACCTTGCCAGACGCACCGGCAGTTGCCGTTGCGAGTTTGCAACGCATACCGGGCATCACGAGGATTGAGCCGGAATCGCTGCAGACATCGCCCCCTGAAGACGACCTGCATTACAACCGTTCGCGTCTGCTGGAGAATGCGGGTGCCCTCGATCTGGCGGTGAAAGAGTTACAGGCGGGCACAACCACCGGGCCGTCTTGGGAGATGGTCGAGATTGCCCGCATGTACACCGGCGCCGGCGAATATTACCGTGCGCTGCAGGCGCTCAAGCGCGCCATCAGCGGATATTTCGCAATGGATGTGAGCGCCCTGCCTCAACCTTATTGGGAAGGGCTCTTTCCCCGCCCCTACTGGGATGCGTTGCGGCGCTACTCCGACGAGAATGGCTTGGATCCCTACCTGGTGGCGTCGTTGATCCGGCAGGAGTCCGAGTTCAATCCGGGCGTGGTGTCGCACGCCAATGCTTATGGCCTGATGCAACTCTTACCGAAAACCGGCAAGGGAACCGCCAAACAGGTCGGACTGCAAAACTACAAGACCGACTCTCTGCTCGATCCAGCAATCAACATTGAGTTGGGAACAAAGTACTTCCGCGAGATGGTTGACCACTTCGGCGGACAGGTGGAATACGCTCTGGCCGCTTACAATGCGGGTTCGTCGCGGGTAGAGGATTGGCGCTCTTCAGGAAACTTCCACGACATCGAAGAGTTTGTGGAGTCCATCCCGTTCACCGAAACCCGCGAGTACGTGCAGGCCATCGTGCGCAACGCAGAAGTCTACAAGCAGGTTTACAAGACGCCGTAGGTGGGTGGCATGGACGGGCGCTGGCGCTTCTGCTAGCGCGTACTTTTGAAATCCACTGAAATCGCATCGCCTGCTGTAGTGCACGATCCGATCCGCATTCGCAACTGGCTTCTCCCCAACACCGTGTCCCTTTCCCCACCAGCACGACGTTGAAAGTGCGTTCCCGGAGCATCCCCGGGAAGCTGCCCACGCGGGCTTCTATGGTTAGGGTCTGTGACACATCGCTCCACGCGAATGCAATTGCGGCGTGCTCGCCCTTTTCGTACGCGTAACTCTCGCCGTCGTCCTCATAGAGCGTGAAAGTGCCGTCAGCGCCACGATAGATTCGAAGTTCGATGGGATCCGCGGACTTCTCGCTGGTGTACTGCAGTTCCGGTCCCATGGGCACGATGGATCCCGCCCGCACATAGAGCGGTATCGTCTCGATTGGCGCTGCGGCACTAATTGCATGTCCGCCTTTCAGCGACCCTCCCGTCCAGAAGTCATACCAACTTGTGCCGGCAGGGAGATAGACGCTGCGCGTATCTGCTCCTGCCTCCGTCACCGGATTTACCAGCAGAGCCGGCCCGAACATAAATTCGTTTGCGAGACCGAGTGCGGAGCGGTCGCCGGGGAAGTCCATCACCAGCGCGCGCATCGGCGTGTAGCCTTCCGACGACACCTTCCAGGCCAGCGAGTAGATGTACGGCAGCAGGCGGTAGCGAAGGTTGTCGTAACTGCTCAGGATTTGCTGCGCGCGCGGTCCATACGACCACAATTCATTCGCCTTCCGTGCGCCATGCGTGCGGAAGATCGGACAAAACGTCCCGTACTCAAACCAGCGCACAAAGACTTCCTGATACGCTGGGTCGCTCGGGTCTCCTCCCAGAAAGCCGCCGATGTCGGTAGTCCAGTAAGGAAGGCCGGACATCGAGAAATTTAGTCCCGCCGGAATCTGGCGCCGTAGCGAGTCAAACGTAGGAGCAATGTCGCCAGACCATGATGTAGCGGCATTGCGCTGCTGCCCGAGAAATGCTGATCGCGTAAGGATAAACACTCGCTGCCTGTCGGTTGTCGCGCGCTGGCCTTCGTACACCGCTTGCGTCTCCATCAGCGGATACAGGTTCGCGTAACGCGTGGCTTTGCCCATCGCAGTTTGCGCGCCTTCCAACATCGGGCCCTGTTCCTCGCCATAGAAATCCAGCGGTTCCGACGAATCAAGCCACCAGGCCGAGACGCCCTTGTCGTATAAACCAGTCTTCATCTGCTGCCAGAAAGTCTTGCGGGCGTCGACATTGAAGGCGTCGAAGAGTCGGCTGCCGGGATAGTAGCTGGGAAGCTGTGTGCGTCCGCCGGTAACGAAGTAGTAGTGATCCAGCATCTCGTCGAAGTTGGCACTGGGCGGCGTGTAAAACGGCCACACCGAAATCATGGTGTGCACGTGCATCTCGCGCAGCCTGCGAAACATTCCGGCGGGATCAGGGAAGTTGGCGGTGAACTGGTGCGACCCCATCCGCACCATCCAGTCGAAATCGAGCACCAGGTTGTCGAGCGGAATCTTGAGCTCGCGGTATTTCGCCGCGATGTCAATCATTTCCTGTTGGGTGTGGTACTGAAAACGTGATTGCCAGAAGCCATATGCCCAGAGCGGCAGCATCGGCGCTGGCCCGGTGAGCCTGCGATAGGCAGTGATGATGCGGTCGAACTCGGGGCCATAGAAGAAGTAATAGTCGACTCCATCAGCTACTTCAGCGCGCAGCGCCAGCTTCGGCTGGAAGTGGTTCTCATAGCGGCCCAGTGAAGCGCTGTTCCACAGCAGTCCGTAGCCGCGGCTCGACAGAAGAAAGGGAATCGAGATGTTGGTATTGTCCTGCATGAGCAACAAGTCGATGCCGCGCTGGTTGAGCAACCCCGACTGATGCTGCCCCAATCCATAAAGCGACTCATCGGGCGTGAGATCGAAATACGCGCTGGCGTGAAACGTGTTTTCACCGTTGACCACGGCTGGGGTCAGATCGCGAGGCGTAGGTGACGCGGACTCGCGAGCTAGTACTTTCCCCTGCGCATCCTGAAAGACCAGCGCAGTCGAATCGCGTTCGGCAACAATTCGAACCTGCCTCGTAGCGAGCACGATGTTGTGATTGGCGTCCTCCTCCACCTGAAACTCGACGCGAGGCCAGTCGCTCTTGGCTATCCAAGGCTGCGGATGCTCCATCTCGTTGCTTGCATGAAACGTGACATGTACGAGTGAGTCGGTGCAGAACCGCACTCTCAACGTGCCATGCTGGAGATGAAACTCTACGCCATCAGCAATGCGCGAGTAGGAAACGATGGAATCGGACTTCACAGGAGTCTGCCCGGCGATCCCTTGGACGCCAATCAGGAAATAGAAAGACAGCGCGACAGCCCAATGAGCTTTCATGCAAGTCCAGCATCTTTTCCAGAGTTCAGAGACAGTGTACGAGCGCGCACGGGATTTTGGGCAAGGAACTCTGGAAACAGGAATGAATGCGGCCGACCGCCGCTACGAACTGCTCTTTACGGCCTCGCCGCTCGGTTTGGCAAAGAGAATCTCGGAAACCAGAAGAATGGCCCCAATGACAATCGCGCTGTCGGCCACGTTGAAGTCGGGCCAACTATAGCTGCCCACGTAGAAATGCAGAAAATCCACCACTCGCCCATCAACAATGCGGTCCCATAGATTGCCCGTAGCACCGCCCAGGATCAGCGACAGTCCAATGGTCGTGGTGTTCACGATGTGACTGTTTTTCCAGAGCAGCACGGAGACGATGACCAGGGCGACCAGTGAAAATCCGACCAGGGCCGCTATCTTCCATGGCGCGGACGACTCGGCGAACAGGCCGAACGCCGCTCCCGGATTCTCCACGTGCGTGATGTGGAAGAAGCCCGGGATAACCGTGAGGCTCTCGTGCAAAGGGATGTAGGTCGCCACCGCCCACTTGGCGAGGCGGTCCAGCGCGACCACACACACGGCGATCAGGAAAAAGTATTTACGCATGGAATCGTTCGACTGCGGCAGACCTTTCGTGCGAAACTCGAAGACCTTAAAGCGACGTTCCTGTGTCATGTATTTCTTAGACGCTGGCAGGCAA
This sequence comes from uncultured Acidobacteriaceae bacterium, assembly GCA_963779555.1. Lineage (GTDB taxonomy): Bacteria > Acidobacteriota > Terriglobia > Terriglobales > Acidobacteriaceae > DASRAA01. Next base: position 93,045 of record CAVZYS010000003.1, on the reverse strand, counting down.
TGGAAGGAATCATCGCTCCCGTCCACTCGTTCGTTAATGGGCCTCCGCAGTTGCCTCGATCTCGGCCAACACCGCGCTGCAACGCTCGCAAACCGTTGGGTACGACTTGTCCTCGCCAACGTGCGTCGAGTAGTTCCAGCAGCGCTCGCACTTCGCACCCGGGGCCTTGCTCATTGTAATCAGCAGTCCTCCATCGCCATTCGCGGCTGACGACTTCTCCAAGATCACGTCTGAGACGATGAACAAATAGCGCAGTTGATCGCGGTGTCGGTGCAACAGAGAATACAGCGGCTCAGGCGCGGAAAGACGCAATTGCGCCTCAAGGCCCGTACCGATCTTCTTCTCGGTGCGAGCGGCTTCGAGCACCTTAAGCGCTTCGTCGCGCACGCCCAGCAGTGACGACCATTCCGATTCCAGTCCGGCGGAGTCAAAACCATCCGGCAGCGGGCCAGTCAACTCGTGTGGCTCGGGGAAGAGCGTCAGATGCACACTGGCCGGGCTTCCCTCTGCCTTCGGTAGAAATTCCCAGACCTCATCGGCGGTGAAGCACATGGTCGGAGCCATCAGGCGGACGAGTGCATCTCCCAGCCGGAACAGCGCGGTCTGCGCCGCCCGCCGGGCCATCGACTTTGGCGCCGACGTGTACAGCCGGTCCTTCAACACATCGAAATAGATAGCACTGAGGTCAACAATGCAGAAATCTTTCAGCCGCTGATAAGCCTTGTGGAACGTGAACGTATCGTAGTGGCCGCGTACGTCGCTGGTGAGTTCCGCCGCGCGCACCAGAATGTACTGATCGAGCGGCTCCATCTCCGCGAAGTCCACGCTATCGCGCCGTGGATCAAAGCCGTTCGAGATTCGAAAGAATGTAGCGGAACGTGTTCCGCACCTTGCGATAGCTGTCGGCCACTCGCTTCATCAATTCGTCCGACGCCATCACGTCTTCGCGAAAGTCCACCGACGCCACCCACAAGCGAACGATTTCGGCTCCGAGTTTGTCGGTAATTTCGACCGGATCAACCGCGTTCCCCAGCGACTTGTGCATGGCGCGGCCCTGAGGATCGAGCGTCCAGCCATTGGTGGCCACGCCGCGATACGGCGCGCCGCCTTTCGCCCCGATTGCGCACAGCAGGGAAGAGTGGAACCAGCCGCGATACTGGTCGCCACCTTCCAGATATAAATCCGCGGGCCAGGGAAGTCCCGGTTCATGTCCCAACACCGCCGCGTGGCTGGAACCGGACTCAAACCACACGTCGATGATGTCCATTTCCTTACGGAACTTCGTGCCGCCGCACTTGCTGCACATTGTTCTGGCGGGCAGAATTTCTTCAGCGCTGCGCTTATACCAAGAGTCCGCGCCTTCGCGCGCGAACAACTCGACGACCGCGCGATTCACCGACTTGTCGTTCAGGAACTCCTTGCAGCCCTCGCACTGGAATACCGCGATCGGCACTCCCCAGATGCGCTGGCGCGAAATGCACCAATCCGGACGCGTGGCAATCATGTTGGAGATGCGCTCTTCGCCCCACGCCGGGTCCCACTTCACCTTGCGGATTTCTTCCAAGGCGCGACTGCGCAGCGTTCCGCCGGGCAACTCGCCTTCCATGGAGATGAACCACTGCTCGGTGGCGCGGAAGATGATGGGATTGTGGCAGCGCCAGCAGTGCGGATACGAGTGCTCGATCTTCTCGTAGCCGAGTAAGACGCCGCGGCTCTTGAGCAACTCGACAATCAGCGGGTTTGCCTTGAAAACCTGCTGCCCCTTGTACTCGGGTAGTCCGTTGCGCAGAATTCCGCCTTCGTCCACGTCGCAGGTCAGGTCGATGCCGTACTTAACGCCGGTCTGGAAGTCGTCTGCACCATGCGCCGGAGCCGTATGTACGGCGCCCGTACCGGTATCCATGGTGACGTAGTCGCCCAACACGCCCAGAACGCTGCGGTCCAGGAAGGGATGCGCGAATGTCGCGTACTCCAGCTTCGTTCCGGGGAAGCTGGCAATTTCTTTCGCGTCGCCCAGTCCACATTTCTCGATGGTCTGTTGCGCCAGCGCCTTGGCGACGATATAGGTCCACTCGCCCGTATCGAGCGCCACGTACTCAGCATCCGGCGCAAACGTCACCGCCATCGACGCCGGCAGGGTCCAGGGAGTTGTCGTCCAGATGATGGTCGCGACGTTCTTCTTGCCCGCCAGAGCAGAGTCGATCTTGCCAGCGTCGCTGGTCAGCGGATACCGCACCCACACGCTGGGGCTGGAGTGCATCTCGTACTCGACCTCCGCCTCCGCCAGCGCGGTCTTATCGTGGATGCACCAGTACACTGACTTCAGGCCCTTGTAGACCAAGTTGCGTTCGTAGAACGCGTAAAACGTCTCCATCACGACGCTCTCGTATTGCGGCGCCATGGTCAAGTAGGGATTTTCCCAACGTCCAAACACACCCAGACGCTTGAACTGCTCGCGCTGCAGGTCGAGGTACTTTTCGGCGTAACCGCGGCACGCATCGCGCACCTGCATGGGGTCCATCTCGAGCTTCTTGCGCCCCAGGTCGTCGTCCACCTTGATCTCAATGGGCAGGCCGTGACAGTCCCAGCCCGGCACATACGGGGAGTCAAAGCCGCTCATCGTCCGCGTCTTGACGATGAAATCCTTCAGCGTCTTGTTCAGCGCGGTGCCGAGATGGATGGGCCCGTTTGCATACGGAGGCCCGTCATGCAGGACGTAGATGGGCTGGCCCTTATGGGTTTCGCGGATGCGGTCGTAAATGCGCATCGCCTCCCACTTTTCGAGCCGTTTGGGCTCGCGCTGGGGCAGATTCGCCTTCATGGGGAAATCGGTTTTCGGCAGATTCAGCGTGGACTTCAGGTCGAGCGGCACTCCTGGTTTCTCCCCTTTGGGCCGGGCACAGAGTAAAGTAGCGTGCACAGGCCATCCCTTTATTATAGGGAGGGCGCAAACCTCCGTCCAACAGTAGCTTGCGGCCCGCTTCAGGCTTTACTTCCGGGATGCTTCTCCAGTAATCTTGAAAAGATTGATGACGGTGAGGGTGGTCGCGCATCCAACTGAGAGCAATCGAAGTCAGCGCCTCGGCCGCCGAAATACGGGCTGTCGAAACCTTGCTTCTCCGCTCGGGTTCCTAGGGTAGGTGTACTGGAAGGCTGAGCGAGCCACCGGCACGCTGGATGTTCCCCAGGGCGTTGCCGATTAGATCTAGAGGACGCAAATCGATTTATGGCTGAGCAACCTACGGTCCCGCGTAACCAGGCAGGGAACGACGATGGACGGGCAGATTTGAACTTCTTGCCCCCGGTCGAGCTGAATGAATCCGTTTGGACCTCCTTGCTGGGGAATATCCGGGCCGCGCTGCATCCCGAGAAACTGCCGCCGCTGCAGTTGACTTCCAAGCCGATTGAAGACGACAGCCTGATTCTGCCACGCACCAGCATCGAGGGTTCGCTCTGGCGCTCGCTCACTCAAAACGTTCGCGACGTTCTTTCGCCGGAGAAGCTCCCGCCGCTGCAGCTCACATCGAAGCCGATCGCTGACAATAACTTCGTTCGGAAAACCGAGGTCGAGCGCTCGCTCTTCAGTTCTCTGCGCGACAATATCAAGGTCGCGTTCTTCCCGGAGAAATTGCCGCCGCTGCAGTTGAGCTCGAAGCCCATCAAGGTGCGCAGCATCTGGGGCTTGTATAACTACAAGCAGGAAGGCGCAGGCGTCTCGCTTGCCGTGCACGTCCTCATGATTGCCGGACTGATCGGATTGTCCATCATGAGCAGCCGCGCCGTGAAGCTGAATAATCAGCCCCAGAACGTGATCTCTCTCACCGATTCCGATGTGCCCCCGGATCTTCCGATGACCACCAAGAAAGGCAGCGCAATGGGTGGCGGTGGCGGCGGCGGAGATCGCGACAAGCTGGCGGCCACCAAAGGGAAGCTTCCTAAACTCTCCATGCAGCAGCTTGCACCTCCGGCAGTCGTCATTCGGAACGACAATCCCAAGTTGCCGGTCGAACCTACCGTGGTTGTACCGCCTGAAATCAAGTTGGCTAGCAATATGCCGAATCTCGGCGATCCCTTGGCGAGAATCCCGAATGGACCTCTGTCCAACGGAACGGGAAGTGGCGGAGGCATTGGCTCCGGAAGCGGCGGTGGCGTCGGTTCAGGCTCAGGTCCCGGAGTAGGCCCAGGCCACGGCGGTGGTTATGGCGGCGGGGCTTTCCGCGTAGGCAATGGTGTTTCAGCGCCGCGAGCGCTGGATACGCCAGACCCCGAATATTCGGAAGAGGCCCGCAAGGCGAAGTACCAGGGAACCGTCGTGTTGTGGCTGATCGTGGGTCCAGACGGCAAGCCTCGCGACATTCGCGTCAGCCGCCCGCTGGGTATGGGGCTGGATCAAAAGGCGATTGAAGCCGTCAACCGCTGGCGCTTCGAGCCCGCCATGAAGGACGGCAGACCGGTCGCGGTACAGATCAACGTCGAGGTTAACTTTCGTCTGTATTAGATTGATCTGTAAGTAGTTGTTGGTTTTTTAATTGTAAAGAGAGACGCAACTTCCTCTTTTTGTTTTCCGCCCGCTGCCTACGCAAGGCTCCCGGAGACCCCAAGCGGCGCGCCCTCTCAGATCAAGAGGAGAGGGAATCATCAAAGTTATTGCGTATCGGGATTGTCCGAGCGACCGTTTCGGCGTATGAAAGGTCCACACCCGAGATATGAGCTCGCGTGGATTGGCGATGACTACCCCAGCTGAAGGCGTGGTGAAGCTCAAAGCGACGACTGTTCAAACGCCGCGCCGATCGCGCCACCGGTCGCGTCGCCGAAAGAAAATCGCGGCACGGATTCTGCTGGCTCTTGGTCTGCTTATGGGCGTCTTGGCTATCTCTGATTTCGCCTATAACGCCTATCGAAGAACCGACTGTCTCACCGGCGCTGAATTTGACGAGTCTGGGATTAGGATTCCTGCACCTACGCCATCGGACGAATGCATCACGGAGCTTGCTGATCGCGATGATCGCTTACGACTCGACGCCACTATTGCCGCCGTGGCCGCCGCATTTCTGATCGGATCGATCGCTATCTCTCGAAAGATAAAGACACACCGAAGATGACAGCGCAATGCTTGCCTGCCGTGACACGCGTTGCAGCCTAGCTGGCTCCGACCTGCATTTCCCGGATGCACTGCGCGGCGCGCTGCAAAGCCGCTTCAATGTTGGGGCAGATATTCTCCGCTCCCACATGCTGATCGAATCCAGCCTGCTGCATGAGTTGCAGCGGCTGCGTCAGCGCTCCGCAGAACAATAACGAGCGACCCGAGTCTTGCAGCTTGGTGGCGAGTTCCTCCAACACGCGCAACCCAGTCGCGTCGATGGCCGTCATATTACGCAGGCGAATAATCACCACCGGCGGCAGGTCGTCGAGTTGTTCACTCACCATGTCGAGTTTGTCGGTAGCACCGAATAGAAACGGCCCATGGATGCGGAACACGCGCGCGTAATCAGGTATGTCCTTGTCCTGCAGAATGTGGGCGCGCCCCGCTTCGACGTAATCGTCGGTGACCTCGGAGACCGTAGTAGTCGCCGTCACCTTGCGGATAAAGAGCAGAGCGGCCAGAATCATGCCGAACTCCACTGCAACCGTAAGGTCGGCGAAAACAGTGAGCGCAAAGGTCGCCAGCCAGACCGAGATGTCCGACTTCGAGAGCCGCAGAATTTTGCCGGTCTCGGCCCACTCGCCCATGTTGTAGGAGACCACCATCAGGATTCCAGCCAGCACCACCAGCGGGACGTGCGATGCCAGCGGCGCCGCGAACAGCAGAATCGCCAGCAGCGTGACGGAGTGGATCATGCCCGCGACCGGGGTGCGCCCGCCGGAGCGAATGTTAGTCGCAGTGCGGGCAATCGCGCCCGTCGCCGGCAGTCCGCCAAACATGGGCGAAGCAATATTGGCGATCCCCTGGGCAATCAACTCGACATTTGGATTGTGTTTGTCGCCGCACATGCGGTCGGCTACCACCGCAGACATCAGCGATTCAATCGCTCCGAGCATCGCGACGGTGATGGCCGGGGAGATCAACCCGTGGACCATGTTCCAGTGAAACTGCGGGATGTGCAGATGAGGCGGCCCGGAAGGAATGCCGCCAAAGCGCGTGCCGATAGTTTCCACCGGCAGCTTGAGGAGGACAACGGCGATCGTGCCCAGCACCAGGGCGACGATGTATCCCGGAAGCCGCTTGACCAGCTTGGTAGTGAGCAGGATGACGGCGATCGACATCACACCCAGCAACGTTGCTTCCCACGACATGGTGTAGAAGTTGTCGGCGATTGCGCGCATGCGACCGATGAAGTCCCCCGGCACTTGGTCGATGCGCAATCCGAAGAAATCCTTGATCTGGGTGCTGGCAATGAGGACGGCAATACCGTTGGTGAAACCCAGCACCACAGGACGGGGAATAAACTTCACGGCGGCGCCGAGCCCGGTAGCGCCCATGATGAAAAGCAGGACGCCCGCCATCATGGTGCACATGAACAGGCCATCGACGCCGTGCTTGGCAATGATTCCCGCAATCACCACGACAAACGCGCCGGTAGGTCCGCCGATCTGCACGCGCGAGCCACCCAGCGCAGAGATCAGGAACCCGGTAACGACTGCGCAGTAGATCCCGGCTTGGGGAGACAGTCCCGAGGCTATCGCGAACGCCATCGCCAAGGGCAGGGCAACCAGGCCGACCGTGACACCGGCGGCGAAGATCCGCGAAGAAATCCTGGAGCGTGTAATTCCTCAGGCACAGGACGGACTTGGGTAACCACTGTTCCATCGCGAAAACGGGCATTACTTGGGACGACAGCTCATTCTATTGGATAACGCGGTGCCGGGGCTGTGACTTGCTGCCACGGAACTTCATAAACCAGGTTCATCAACGATCTGCTGCAGGCCGCTCGCCATTCTGAATTTCACAGTCGCTTGAGAAATGCCTTTGCCTGATTGAGTTGAGGGAAGAGTCCCTCTTCCGCGTGGAACTCCTTGCCATGCACGCAGCGCCGGCTGCCACGCATCTTCACTGGATGCTTGAGGTGCAGCATTTCGTGGTACAGGATGTACTCGACGGCGTAGCGAGGCACAAGCGGATGATCGAAGATACGGCTCACCACGATGGCGTTGTGGGCGGGGTCATAATGTGCCAAGCTTCGCCTCGAGCGCACTTGGCTCCACGTCATGCGTGGCCGAGCCAGCAATCCATGAAAGAAGCGGTGGTTCAGCTCGTCAAAGATTTCTTCCAGGTGATAAACGACCCCCTTGGCCGAGCCGATGCGTTTGCGGCCCCGCACTTGCCGCAGCAGGTACGCCTTGGCGCTCATGTCGTGACTGGAAACGTAGCGCCGGAAGCGGGTCGCATGCCCCGGCTCGATCGGTTTGCGGTAAATCTTGGCGATCAGGATGTGCGCAATGGCCTCGATTACGCTCCCCGGAGCTCCCTCCAAAAGGTCGGAGAGTCGTACTTGCAACCTCCCTTCGCGAATTTTGATATTGCTCCTCACATTGGCGAAGGGATAGAACTCGATGCGGATCTCTGGCAAGGGATGGCCCGGCCGCAGTTCCTGATGACAACGCTGGAAGATTTCCTGAATTTCTGCCCGCAAGATTTTCTTAAACTATCACGGCCAACCCAATCGCAGCACTCGCTCTGGTCTGAAAAATGGGAGCCGAACTAGTCCTTCCGCTCCGTATAGTCCTTGTTGAGTTTCTTTTCCGCCGCCAGCTTATTCTGCTCTTCCAGGGTTTCGCGCGCGTTCTTGGCGCTATCGGCGACACTGTCCACTGCATTCGACAGCACGAAGGAGTATTGCTGCAACTCTTCGGATGGTGATTTTTCCTTCAGCTCGCGAAGCTGCAACTGCCACTCGCTGTTCGCCTCGATCAGCAGTTTGAGCCCCTTGCGCAGGTCGGAGTGGTGTGAAGCATACATGTCAATGTTGTCGTCAGTTTCGTCGAGCAGCGCGATAAAGTCCTGCAGGTAATCGTGGATTTGCTTGGGCCGGGTGGCACTCGGGGGATCCCCGCGCAGCACACCGATCATTCCCATGCGTTCCTTCGCGAAGTGGACCATCAGCTCCAGCCGCTTGTTGGGGTAGTCAGCGGCCTCGCGCATCTGGTCCACCTCGGCGTCCGTCAGCGGATCGCGGTCCCGGGTCTGCCCCACAACCGGCGCTACCAGCGAACTCATCAACAGTACCCAGATAGGCCAATGGCGTCGCTTCATCAGGATTTATCCTTTGGTTCGGCTTTCTCGCCAAACATTCTCGCCAGCAAGTCGGCGCGAACCTGTTCCAATTCCTGCACCGCTTTTTCCACCGGTGGCCGGTCATCGATATTCAAGGACTGGCCGATGTCGCGCATGCGGTGTTCCAGCTTGCGCAACTCAATTTCGGTCTGCTTCAGCCGCTTTCCCGAGGCGCTGGCGGAGTCCGCGGCCTTATGCGAATAGGTCACGACTTCATGGATCTCAGCTTCGGCTTTGTCCACGTCGCCCTGAGAGTACAGAATATTCGCATCTTCCAGCTGCCGGTGAGCGTATTCCAGGGAAAGCGTAGTGCGTTCCGTCCCCTGCGCGGCATCGGCTCGTGCTTTCAGATCTGTCGCCGGTTGCCCGTAGCACCGCCCCAGCACGGCAAGCGCGAATAGAAGTGCCACGACTTGCCTGATGAAGCGCATGCTATTTCTTCTCGGCGTACTTACTGGCATTATTCGGATCGATTGCAATCAGCCGATGACGGGCTTGCCATTCCTGGTTGGGCATCTTACCGCCATCCGTAGCCAGAAACCGCTGATAATTCTCCACCGCCTTCGGAGTCTGTTTCAAGTAGTCGTAAGAAGTCGCTCGCAAGAAATAAGTCGCGGCAGACTCGGGAAGAAATTTTGCGCGTTGATCCAGCACACGGAGTGCGAGATCGTAATTCTTGTTCTCAGCGGCAACAACCGCCAGATTACCGTAGACTTCGGCCATGTCAGGCTTAAGCTTGGCCGCCAGCAGCAACTCGGTTTGCGCCTCGCTATACCGTTTCTCCTGCATTAGCACCGAACCCAGCGCGTAGTGGACTTCTGCGTCCCGCGGCAGCCCCTGAACCGCGGTGCGAAATTGTTGTTCCGCCTCGGCGTTTTTGCCGGCTTTTACGTAAATCGTCCCCAGCTCCAACGCGGCCCGGGGATCATTAGGCGATGTCGACTGTTCCGTATGCAGTAAGGCAGCCGCTTCCTCACTCTTTCCTTCGGCTGCCAGCACGCGGCCCAGTTGCACCTGAGCGTTGCTATTGTCAGGCTCGATCGTTAGCAGCTTGCGCAACTGGATTTCTGCCTCCGCGTACTTCTTCTGCCTGGAATACACGTTGGCGAGTCCTGTGATTGGCTGCGTGGACTTGGGATCGAGTTTGGCCGCTGCTTCATACTCGCGAGCCGCTTCCTCCAGCTTGTCTTGTTTTTCCAACAGCAGACCGGCTGACACGTGCGGTTCGGGATCATTGGGCGTGAGCTTCGACGCCTGGGTATAAGCCCCGAGAGCCTGCTGCGGATCGTGCGCCTCTTCAACCTGTCCCAGCGATAACCAGGCGCGTGCCAGGCCTTCGTCCGTATTTGCCGTGGGCTTGAGTTGGGTCGCAGCCTTAAGGTATTTGGCAGCCTCGTCCGCGTCTCCCTGGCGCGCCAGCAGGATGCCCAGGTTTAGATTCGACTCAAAGACATCAGGTTTGGCGTCCACTGACTTGCGATACGCAACCACCGCTTCCGGCACATGCTTGGTCGCGGTGTAGATGTACCCCAGGTCAAACCACGCGCGATAGGCGTTTGGGTTGGTCGCCAGCGCCTTGAGCAGCAAAGTCTCGGCGCCGACGTAGTCCTGCTTCTGCATCGCTGCCTCGGCCTGGTCGGTTTCCGGCGAAGTAGAGTCGTCGGCCGGCTCCTCGACTCGATGATGTCGCACCGTAGGCTTGCTTTCCTGATCGGCATACAACGGCCACGCTGCGAGTACGAGCGCGAAGAGCAACAAACTTACGCCGGTCCGGGGATCAGTGTCCATGCGATGATGAACTCCCGTTGCTGGATAAGATGCGCGAGAGCCACTGGCCGGTGAAAGAATCGGAAGCCTTGACGATGTCCTCCGGAGTGCCGACGGCGACGACTCGCCCGCCACGCCAGCCGCCTTCAGGCCCCAGGTCGATCACCCAGTCAGCCGTCTTGATCACGTCCAGGTTGTGCTCGATTACAACGATGCTGCCGCCAGCCTCGATCAGGCGGCGAAATGCGGCCAACAGCTTGCTCACATCGTCGAAGTGCAATCCCGTCGTCGGCTCGTCGAAGATGTAAAGTATGCGCGGATGCCGGCGATTGCGTTCCAGCTGAGTGCGTCCGAAATCGCGTTGCTTGGGCTGCAGATGCGCCGCCAGTTTCATGCGCTGCGCCTCTCCCCCAGACAGCGTGGTGGCCGATTGGCCGAGCCGCAGATAGCCGAGCCCGACTTCATCCAGCACCCTGAGTTTCTCGACAATCTTCGGCACGCCGGAAAAGAAGTGCAGTGCACTCTTCACCGTGAGGTCGAGGACCTCGTGAATGTTCTTCCCGTGATAGCGCACCTCGAGGACTTCAGGCTTGTATCGCATGCCCTTGCATTCCTCGCAGATCAGTTCGACGTCGGCGAGAAACTGCATCTCCACGGTCACGGTTCCGTCTCCTTGGCAGACATCGCATCGTCCGCCGGGAATGTTGAAGGAAAAGTGTCCTGCCGCGTAGCCGCGTTTCTGGCTCTCGGGCAACGCGGCAAACAGTTCGCGGATGGCATCGAACGCCTTGATGTACGTGACAGGATTCGAGCGCGGTGTACGCCCAATCGGCGACTGATCGACCAGCACAACTTCGTCGATCCACTCCGCGCCTTCGACATGATCTACCTCAGCCCGCGCGCCACCGGTGACCTGTCCCTTCTCGGCCACCAACGCGTTGTACAGCACGTCGTGGACCAGCGTTGATTTTCCTGAGCCCGACACGCCGCTGATCGCTACCAGCATGCCGAGCGGTATCGTCACGTCAACCTTCTTCAGGTTGTGGGCGCGCGCTCCAATCAGCTTGATTGATCTTCCGCTGCCGCTGCGGCGGGTTGCGGGCATCTGGATGCGCAGCTCCTGATTGAGATAGCGTCCGGTGAGCGATGCCGGATTGTGTGCAATCTCGTCGTAGGAGCCAGTTGCTATGACTCGGCCACCATTCTCGCCAGCCCCCGGACCCAGATCGACGATCCGGTCGGAGTGCCGCATGATTTCCGCATCGTGCTCCACCACCAGCACCGTGTTACCCAGATCGCGAAGACTGTGCAGGATCTTGATCAGGCGAGCGGTGTCGCGACTGTGCAGCCCGATCGAGGGCTCGTCCAGCACGTAGAGGGTGCCGACTAATCGCGAACCCAATGACGTTGCTAGCTGAATACGCTGGGCCTCTCCGCCCGAGAGCGTCGAGGCAAGCCGATCGAGCGTCAGGTATTCCAGCCCAACGTCGTTCAAAAAACGCAGGCGGTCCCGCAGCTCTACCAGCAGACGGTCGGCGATGTCGGCCTCTTCCCGCGATAATTGCAATTCGGCGAAGAAGCGCGTGGCCTCTTCGACCGTCATGGCCGAGATAGCGCAGATATCCTTGCCGCTGACTTTCACCTGGCGAGCTTCGCCGCGCAAGCGCAAACCCCCGCAGTCCGGACAAACCGAATATCCGCGATAGCGGCTGAGGAACACCCGCACGTGTAGCTTGTACTTCTTGCGCTCCAGGTACTCGAAGAAGCCACGCACTCCCCACCATTTTTCATCGCCCTTTATGACGTAGTCTTGCTGCTTAGGGGTGAGATCTCGCCAGGGCACGTCGAGCGGAATTCCTGCCGCCCGGGCGTAACGTCTCATCTCCGTGGCCAAGGGTCTGTATTTCGGCTTTGTCCATGGTTCGATGGCGCCTTCGGCCAGGGTCAGCGATTTGTTCGGGATCACCAGGTTCAGGTCGAAGTCGATCGTATTCCCGAAGCCCTGGCACTTGGGGCATGCACCATAGGGGTTATTGAACGAGAACAGCCGCGGCTCGGGCTCGTCGTAACGGGTGCCATCGTTCTTGCATTCAAAACGCATGGAGAAGCGGAAGCGCTGCACTGCTTCCTCGTCCCGCGGAGCGGTCTCGAAAATCACTTCTCCAGCCTCGCGATAGCCTTGCTCCACGGCATCGACCAGTCGGGCCCGAATGTCGGGCGCGATTACGATTCTGTCGATGACGACGTGCACCGGTTCACTGAAATTCACGTCCAGCAAAGACTCAGGGGTAGAGAAGTCGATGACGCGGCCGCCCTGGAACAAGCGCAGGAATCCCCGCTTGCGCAACTCAAACAAGCGTTCCTTCAGCAGGGAATTGTCGCTAGGCTTGACTTTCTTCTTGCTGCCGCGGCGCCCCTTGACCTTCTCGGGCTGAGAAGGCTGTGGCGGCGGCTGCAACGGGAAACATATCTGCAAACGCGTGCCTTCGGGAAGCGCCAGCATCCGGTCGGCGACCTCATCGACCGAGTCCTTTTTGACCTCCTGGCCGCAGACACCGCAATAAGTGCGGCCAACGCGCGCGTACAACAAGCGCAGGTAGTCGTAAATTTCCGTGGCGGTGGCAACTGTCGATCGCGGATTGCGGGTTGTGTTCTTCTGCCGAATGGCGACGGCTGGCGCAATCCCGTCAATCACGTCGGCATCGGGTTTCTCGATCCGCTCCAGGAATTGCCGGGCATAAGCCGACAGCGATTCTACATAGCGGCGCTGGCCCTCGGCGTAAATCGTGTCGAACGCCAGCGACGATTTGCCCGACCCCGAGACTCCTGTAACCACCGTAAGGGCGTTATGAGGAATCTCCAGATCGATGTTCTTCAAATTGTGGACGCGCGCGCCCCTAACCACGATTTCGTCGTTTGACATGAGCCCCGGCTTCCAGCAGCCGCTTCGGAAAGTAAGCCCGTCCCCACAGACGGCCCCAAAGTCGAGTGCTGAAACTTCTTATTATAGCGTGGAGCGGCAGGCGTCGCCGGAGCACATCTTCGATACGGGCGAGGGACTATTCAGTGGCGGCAGGAAGAACGCAGTCGGCCGCCCGGCAAAAATCCGAATCGAGAAGCTTCGCAAGAGTGCGCCGCTCTTATGTTGAACAACCGACACCTAAGGCCTCAGATCGCGAGCGGGTGACCCTTGGTTCCACTCGCGCATGTTGAGTTTATCAAGCGCAAGAGAGCGATTCACTCAGCTCAGGACGGGCGTATGGGAAAAGAAGAGGAACTTTGTGGGTCAGCATTTCTAAAAGCCCCCGGCTCTGCCGCGGAATACTCACTGAATCTGGTCAGTGACTCGGTGCCAGAGGCTATTCCCAATTCGGGACGGATTCAGGAAAATCTTGCCCCCGAACTGAAAATTCCTCAGCACATCAAGGCATTTTGTCCATACTAAGCACTAAGTCGGGACAAGTTGGCAAGCGCAGTGGAGCAGCTTCGCAGCGAGGCCACTCACGTACAACATCTTGTTTGGTAGTTCGCGACTGTCATGGAATATCCGAAAGTCATCTCTTACGTTCTGTACAGGAGGATGAAATGCGCATTTCGAAAATCTTGTTGGTTTTAACTATACTGGCGTTCACCGCCACGGTCGGCCTGGCCGCCACGGTCCACCTGAACGCCCCTTTCGGCTCTTGTGTTGAGGATCCCGTCACTGGGTGTGTAACCCAACTTCCGGTGGGCGGCACGACTATGTGGGTTGCCAGCGATGGCGAAGCCTCATTTAATCCGTGGGGATACACTGGCGACACCAGCGATGGAGTTGCGTTGGATTCTATCTGGCAGTTTGACGGGGGATCAGGGTGGGTAGCTTGCCCAGGGTGTACGAATCCGCCGTTTGCGGGCGCGAACATCTGGATTCTGCCAGCTTGCATCGACGGCATCTGTGAAAATGGAAACGTTCCAGAGGGGATCGGATACTGGGACGCCCCGGGTTACACTTGGAATTTCACCGGGGGTCTGATGTTCTTGGTATACGAATCTGACGGAACCACCGTAAGCGACTATGCACTGATAGGCAACTTTGGACCGGGAGGCGACGCGGCGTTCGCGTTTAGCTCGGGAACTCCCGAACCGAGTTCGCTTCTGCTGCTGGGTTCTGGTCTGCTGGGAGCCATCGGCGTTGCTCGCCGGCGCTTCATGTAGTAGTTCTCGGCTCACTCTCCCCAATGACTTTTTGAACCCTCAAAAATGGCGGCCTGCAATGGGCCGCCTTTTTCTCTCCCACAGAAACGGCGTCTATCGCGCAAAGTACAGCAGCGCGAAGATATAAATCCACAGCACTCCCATGAAGTGCCAGTACCAAGCGGTGACGTCGATGACAATCCGCCGCGTCTCCGGCGGCCGCAGCAACCAATAGGTCAGTCCCGCATACAGCAGCGCGAGAATTCCTCCCATCAGGTGGACCGCGTGTACTCCGGTCAGGATGAAGAAGAACGAACTGCTGACATTGGTTTCGATGTTGATGTGGTTGAGGCGAAGCTGACGCCACGCCAGGTACTGTCCGCCCAAAAACGTCAGCCCAAGAACAATGGTCGCCCAAACCCAGGGAAGGGAACGTCTCTCGCTCACCCGAATGCCCGGAATGTTAGCGATAGGCGCGAGCACCGCGTCCTCAGCCGCACGACGCCGCGCGACCTCCAAGGTCATACTGCTGATGAGCAGAACCAGCGTGTTCACCAGCAGAATGCCCACAGGAAGGCTAGTCGGCACCCAGTCGCTCACGTACTCGTTGCGGGCCGGGTCCCAAATAGCGCCTGCCTTGCGAACCACGTAGGCCGTGGTGAACGAAACGAAAATCATGACCACGGAAGTCAGGCCGAATGCGATCAGCATGCGATAGCGGCGCAAACGCTCGCGATAGTTGGGAACGTTATCGTCGCCGCCACGCCCTCCGCCGCCATCGCCACCGCCCGGCCAGGAATCCGTCGGACCGCGGCCGCCACCGCCGCTCGAAGGCTTCGAAGTTCGAATACCGGTTCTGGAATGCAGACGAGCCATATCTCCACGTCACCAAAGCTTGCGATTTATCATGCGCGTGACCGGACGAGTTTTCAACCCGCCGCCAAACCACCCTTTTCAACGACCGCACGAGGTTGCGTCCCAGGTTGGGTGGCGATAACCTGCAAAAGCAGTGAAGCGCGTCCTCATCGCTCTCGTGCTAGTCGTCGCCGCGATATACGGGAGCGATTTCTTGTGGCTGCGAATCCGCATGGCAACCAACCGGAATCCCTTCGGCAGCGTCACCTACGACGTGTACTACTCGGTGAGGCTCAAGAATGGCAAAACCGAATTCAGCTATGGAGGCCAGCAGACTTTTGAATGTCCGCACAGCGCGTTTCCTCAGTATCTGGAAAAGCCCTGCTGGTATGCGGGCCGGAAGAAGGACTTGCAGATCGATATCGATTCAGGCGACCCGCACAACCCGAAGCTATTCTGACTTTGTCGAGCCTTGAGACGGAAGTAACCACCTGAGTGGATTCCAGCCAGCGCGCGCACCATTGGTTACCGACCGATATTCCTGCACTTGCGCCAACACCGCTGCGTGGTTCATCTTCATAGCATGAGCCAGGACAAGCCAGTTCCCGGACACGAGGTCAAACAGCGCATTTACGGCAACATGTGTTTTGGTTGCGGCCCCGACAACGAGAGTGGACTGAAGTTAGAGTTTCATTTCGAAGAGGCAAGGAAACGTTTTGTCTGCCACTTCACGCTGCCCGACCGTTTCGAAGGCCCGCCATCGCACTCCCATGGCGGCATCATCGCTACGATCCTCGACGAAGCCATGGGCAAGGTCAGCAAGTTGCGCAACATCATTGCCGTTACCGGAACCATGCAGGTCAATTACATCCGGCCGGTACCGCTCTTCAAGCCGCTGATCACCGAAGGTTGGGAGGTCGGTGTCAACGGACGCGAGCATTTTCGCGCCGCCGAGATCCGCAACCCCGAAGGGG
The DNA here is from genome assembly GCA_963779555.1 of uncultured Acidobacteriaceae bacterium. Classification (GTDB taxonomy): domain Bacteria; phylum Acidobacteriota; class Terriglobia; order Terriglobales; family Acidobacteriaceae; genus DASRAA01. The sequence continues at coordinate 77,004 of CAVZYS010000003.1, read as the reverse complement.
AAGTGCTGGCCACCAGCACGGGAACCTTCATCGAAGATGATCCCAAGCCGCATGTTCGCCAAGTTCCTGAAGCAGAAGCACAGCGACGCAACCTAGCCGCCGCATCGCGAGAACGAGTGGGTTGTGTCCTTGCATGGAAACCAGCGCCCGCTGGGGTTACGCGCCGCGCCTGCACAGGGTAAAATACACTTCTGGGCGAGATGTGCTGGTCGCGTTAGGCAGGTTCTCCCGATCCGATCGGAGCCTGCGAAATTTGCGTCGAGCTGGCGCGGCGTCGGTAACCTGCGATCAGGGAAGAAGGGTTTATGTCAGAAAACAATGGCAGCAATACCAGTTTGCGTCTGAAGATCGGCCTGGCCGAGATGCTCAAGGGCGGCGTCATCATGGACGTGATGAGCGTCGCGCAGGCCGAAGTCGCCGAGAAGGCCGGCGCTGTCGCGGTCATGGCGCTGGAGCGCGTGCCCGCCATCATTCGCGCCGAAGGCGGCGTGTCGCGCATGGCCAATCCCAAGCTGATCAAGCAGATCATGAGCACGGTGTCGATTCCGGTCATGGCCAAGTGCCGCATCGGCCACTTCGCCGAGGCGCAGATCCTGCAGGAAATCGGTGTGGACTACATCGACGAATCCGAAGTGCTCACGCCCGCCGACGAAGAGCACCATGTCGATAAACACGCCTTCAAGACGCCGTTCGTCTGCGGCGCGCGCAACCTGGGCGAAGCCCTGCGCCGCATCGCCGAAGGCGCGGCCATGATCCGCACCAAGGGCGAAGCCGGCACCGGAGACGTGGTTCATGCGGTAAAGCACATGCGCCAGATCGTCAAAGAGATGAAGCAGCTCACCGTGATGGACGAACAGGAACTGTTTGCCGCTGCCAAGAACCATCAGGCTCCTTACGAGCTGATCAAGATGGTCGCCAAAGCAGGGAAGCTGCCCGTGCCGAATTTCTCCGCCGGCGGCATCGCCACTCCCGCCGACGCCGCGCTGATGATGCAGCTTGGCGCAGAGGCCGTCTTCGTCGGCTCGGGCATCTTCATGAAGGGCGGCGTGACTCCGCTCGATCTCGACGACAAGAGCCGAGCGCGCCGACGCCGAAGCCCGCGCCAAGGCCATCGTGATCGCGACCACGCACTATCAGGATGCCAAGGTCCTCGCCGAAGTCAGCGAGCAGGTTCCGAGCGCGATGAAGGGCCTGGCCGTCTCGGCGATCGACGAGGAGAAAGACCTGCTGCAGACGCGGGGATGGTAGGAAGCAACCACAGCTATCAATTGCAATTAGCTTTCTCGCTGGCGCTACAGTAGTCGCGCCCGCTTTCGCTCACAAGACGGAGAATCTCAGCGCTCTTGCCTTGCCTGTTCGCCATTTTCACTGTCAGCTCGCCTATTCGTCACGTTGTCGCTTGAACCGCCCATTGGGCAACTGGCTTGATGCCATTCAAGCTTCGTCATTGGCAGCCGTTTGCAAGTGTCGTCGTTGCGCGCCCTGAACTGCTAGAGTGGCGCTGGACGTCAAGGATAGCTAGCGGTCGTGCTTCCAACGCAATCTGCGTATTTGACTGTTCCTGTTGATGACATGGTGATACGCCATTGTGTGCCACCATCATTGTCTGCGTCGTTTCAAGTGACAGCGCGATCATCGGCGGCGGACGCGACTCACCCGTACTCCGGATCCCTGACAGCTCTTGTCTAAGTTCTTGCTCTGCGCACGTTGCGTGGCGTTCATCAGGGCGTCGCAAAGACTGTTTTTTGCACTCGCAGCTCATCGATCTAGAGTCAGCTATTCGATTTGCGTGCCGATCGCCTGACGAGCGTCGAGCGCTCGAAGGACCTCTCCGTTCAATCGAATTATGCCACGCGTGCTCAAGACGGCGCCGCCAGAAAGATTCAGAGCAAGACTCGACGAACATCGCAACACGCCTGCGCGCTCGAATCGTTTACTGCCTCCCACAAGCTGGGACAAGTGATCGAAAGCGGTAACATGGAACTGCGTGTCCATCGAGACGCCGTTGTATTGCTTGGCCTCCCCAGAGTCGAGTCGTTCTGGAGTTCGTCGAAATCCTGCGATTAAACCGGAACATGATTCAGACGACGGCGCAAGTTGATTCTGCGACATCCGCAGCACCCAATCGCGCACGCCGCCTGGAAGCTCCGATTTGAAGAGATCTAGGAGCACCCCGCAGCAGGACGCGGGTACAGCCTGGTTTGCGACCAGAAATGCCTGGGTCGACTCGGAAACGTCAGGAGTTCAGCGAGCGAATTGCAAAATCACTTGCTTTGGACAGAGAAACATCGGATTGTCAAGCCTACTGCGATTAGCGAAAGTACGATTCAAGGAGGCTCCAGATGCGTGGAACAAGCGACTGCATTCCGCACACTAGCGTTGCGGCCGAAAGGACTCCGTCCGCGCCCGCTAAAGCTGGGAATGCTGATTCATTCCCGGAAGCGAATAGCCATGAGCGAATCGCGAATAGCGTTCCCATGACCATCGGTGTCCTCGCACTCCAGGGCGATTTCGACGCCCACCGCCGCCGCCTCGAAGAACTCGGAGCGACGGTCACCCTCGTCCGCAAGGCCGAAGACTTCGACCACATCGACGGCCTCGTCATCCCCGGCGGCGAATCCACCACGTTCCTGAAACTGCTGCCCATCGAACTTGCTCGAACGTCTTCGCGATTTCGTCCACACCAAACCCACCTTCGGCACCTGCGCCGGAGCCATCATGCTGGCGAAGCACGTCACCAATCCCGACCAGCCCGGCCTCAACGCCCTCGACATCACCGTCGAGCGCAACGCCTACGGACGCCAGATCGACTCGACCATCCTCGAAGTCGAAACCAAACTTGGCGGCGAGCCGCTCGAGATGGTCTTCATCCGCGCCCCGCGCATTCAGAAAGTCGGCGAAGGCGTCGAAATTCTGGCCGAACGCGACGGATATCCGGTTCTGGTGCGGAAGGGAAGCGTCATGGCCGCCACGTTCCACCCCGAACTCTCCGACGACCCTCGCGTCCACGCCGAATTCCTCAAGCTGGTGAAGAACGGCACCGCTTAGCACCGACTGAGTGAGGGCCCCCCTCGGCCCGAAATAGCCTTTCCCAAATTAGGAAGATTTGGTTACTTTCGTTTCCCCTCGCCTTACGATTTTTCGTGACTCTACCGTCTGCTCTCGTGCACTCTCACTCTGCCCCTCACCGGGGCGAGGCTCGATCCGGCTCTTTGACAACATTGAGACCTGGTTCCAGACTGCGGTTGCTCGGGCGAGCGACGGCAACTCCTGTATTTCCACGACTTTACGTATAAGTCAATTGTTTACAATACCTTGCGCACAGTCGTGCTGTAAGTCCTTTGTTTTCAAGATCCGGTAGGGGGGAGGTACTCAGCCCTTGTCTTTGGCTTCTACGGAGTTTTCCACCTGTCGTCTAGCGGAATGAGGCTCCAATTCGGCTCTTTCAACCAAGAAGACTCCCACAGGCCCAGACTGCGGTTCAGCGGCGACAGCAACTCCCTTATTACCAAGACTTTACGTATAAGTCAATTGTTTACAAGACTTTACGCACAATCGTGCTGTAAATCCTTTGTTTTCAAGATACCGATGGGGGTGCTAGGCAGTGCTCGCCTATGACGATACAATTCCGCGAGGGCGCAAGTCCCGGCACCACGAAAGGCATCATGTCCATCTACGATTTCTCCGCCAAGCTCAACAACGGCACCGACCAATCCCTCGCCGGTTACAAAGGCAAGGTCCTGCTCATCGTCAACACCGCCAGCCAATGCGGATTCACCCCGCAATACAAGGGTCTGCAGGAACTCTACGGCAAGTATCACGATCGCGGGCTTGAAGTGCTCGGCTTTCCCTGTGACCAGTTCGGCCACCAGGAGCCGGGCAACGACGACGAGATCAAGTCGTTTTGCGAGCTCAATTACGGTGTCAACTTCCCCTTGTTCTCCAAGGTCGAAGTGAACGGCGAAGGCGCCCATCCGCTCTACAAATTCCTCAAAGGTGAGAAGGGCGGCTTGCTGACCGACGCCATCAAGTGGAACTTCACTAAATTCCTGGTCGATAAGCAGGGAATTGTCGTCGAACGTTTTGCGCCCACCACGACGCCCGAGGCCATCGAGGCCAAAATCCAGGCGTTATTGTAAACATGAGGAAGAAATCCTCACCACGGAGGCACGGAGGACACGGAGAAGAATTGACCAAACCAGAAGGTCGTGAGCGACTGCAAATCGTAATTTGTGATGCCAGCACTTTGTATTTTCAAGACTCGCATTTCTCCGTGTCCTCCGTGCCTCCGTGGTGAATACCCGCGCTATACTGAAGCAACGGGGATGGTAGTGAGCACCGATCAGAAAACCTTTTACATCGAGACCTTCGGTTGCCAGATGAATTTCCACGACTCCGAGAAGGTCGTCGGAACCCTCATCTCCGAGGGCTACCAGCAGGTCGAGCGTGAAGTGGACGCAGACCTGATCGTCTACAACACCTGCTCCATTCGCGATAAGGCAGAGCAGAAGGTCTTTCATCGCCTCGACGACTTCAAGAAGCTGCACAAGCAAGGCAAACGGTTCGCTGTCCTCGGATGCGTGGCGCAGCAGGAAGGCGAGAGAATCTTCGAGCGCGCTCCCTACGTTTCGCTGGTGGCGGGATCTGCCTCTTATCGAAACTTGCCAGAGATGCTTGTACAAATCGAAGCTGGTGCGAATCGTGTTACCGGCCTCGACGACCGCCAGACCGACCAGACGTTCGACACCGAATTCACCGCCCGCAGCAATCCCCATCGCGGATACATCACCATCATCGAAGGCTGCGACAAGTTCTGCGCCTATTGCGTGGTGCCTTACACCCGCGGCAAAGAGCGCAGCCGCACCTCCGACTCCGTGCTGGCCGAAGCTCGCCGCATGGCCGACGCCGGATTCACCGAAGTCCAACTGCTGGGCCAGAACGTGAATTCCTACGCCGATCCGTCGCACAAGAAGAGCTTTCGCCGAGCTGCTGGCGGCGGTTGGCGAGATCCCGGGAATGCGTCGCGTGCGTTTCACCACCTCGCATCCGCGCGACTTCACCAAGGACATCGTGGACGCGATCGATGCGATCCCGACGCTCTGCGATCACGTACACCTGCCGGTACAGAGCGGCTCGACGCGAGTGCTGGATTCGATGTATCGCGAATATACCCGTGAAGAATACCTGGATCGTATCGCCTGGATGAAGTCGGCGCGCAACCGCGAGATCAGCATCACCACCGACACCATCACCGGTTTCCCCGGCGAAACCGAGGAGGAGTTTCAGCAGACGCTTTCGTTGCTCACTGAAGTCGGCTATGACGGCGTCTTCGCGTTCAAGTACTCGCCGCGTCCCAATACTCCGTCACTGCAATATCCGGATTCGATTCCTGATGTCGAGAAGTCGCGGCGCCTGCAGATCCTGCAGGAACATCAGCGGGAGATTCAGCGAGTCAGCTATCGGCGGCACGTAGGGCAGGTTCTGGAAGTGATGGTAGAAGGGAAGAACTCGGCCCGGGCACAGATGATCGGCCGCACCTCGCAGAACAAGACCCTGAACTTCGTGTTGAATGATAGACAGGAACCCCGGGTCGGCAGTTATGTGCCGGTGTTGGTAACCCAGGCATTTCCCAACAGCCTGCTCGGTGAACTGGTTGGCTGATGGTTGTACCGGCCGCTTTGACAGCGAAAGACAACAAACCGCTTGCGCGTCACGTTGCTAGAGCGTATTACAGGTCAATAGACAGGAGGGCGCCACGATGGAAGTCGAGATGAGAATTCGCGGATTGATGATGGATCCCGTCACCAACATGCCCATCGTGCTCCTCAAGGATTCGGACTCTGAAACCGTGCTGCCTATCTGGGTTGGCATCTACGAAGCCAACGCCATTGCCTTGGAGATCGAGAAGGTCAGCACACCCCGTCCCATGACTCATGATCTGCTCAAGAACCTTCTCATGGGCTTGGAGACCACGGTCCGCAAGGTCGTCGTCACCGAGTTGCGCGACGACACCTTTTACGCCGTGATCTGGCTCGATCACGGCGGGGAAGTCATCAGCATCGATTCCCGCCCTTCCGACGCACTCGCCCTGGCCTTGCGCATGGATTGCCCGATTTATGTGGAAGAGGAAGTCCTCAAGAGCAGCAAACTGGCCAGCGCTGCCACCGACCAGGTGTCTGCCGAGGAACTCCGCAAGTACCTGGAGAACTTGGGAGAAGATGATCTAGGCCGCTACAAGATGTAGCCATGCCTGATCCCGCCGAGCAGCTTCAACGCTTTTATCTGGAAGGGTTTGAGCTGCAAACCTTCGAGCGTTACCCGAACAGTATCGGAGTCCTGCGCGACGGCTGCATCGCATTGCTCCGCGCCACCCCCACCGGCCTTGAAATGGTCGGCACTCCTGGCTGGCGCATGGGCGAAGTTCTGGGCGTCTTGGTCGAACGCGACGGACGCAAAGTGTTCCAAGCAAAATCCGAGACTGTCGAGGCCACTCCCGACCGACTGGAAGCGCTTGAAGTCACTTTCGCGATTAACTTGGAGCGAATGCTGCTGCCCGCCTGAATAACCGGACTCGGACTGGTTGCCACGTGAGCTTAGGGAAGCCTTGCGAGCCGGGAAATGCGATCAATCTGGCCGCGCCGGCCGCGCCAGAGGCCCAGCTTACGAGCTTCCCGCTGTACTTAACATAATATCTGTTATCGGACATAGCATAGCCCGACGGTAGGTGCCGTCTGGCACCTATAGCAGGACCACGTTCTCCGCAAACTCATCCCCAGCAAGAAAAAGAATTCCCCGATCCTGTGTCACCAGTTTGCCCTTGTTCCTGATCGCGAGGGCCAACAAATAGGTATCGGTGACCTGCTGATGGCCGAAAAATCGCTCTTCGATGAGTTTTGCGGCCTCCGCGAAACCAAAATCGAGGGGCCAAAATTGATGCCCCTGTAGTGCCGTCAATTCGGAAAGGATTTGCAGCGCCTCCCCGACATCTATGTCCGCCGAGGTGAAGCGCGGGTTGGAAACAACCCGCACAAAGCCCGCCTCCGTAAGTGCACAGGTCGCCCATTGCTTCCGGCCCGAGGACCTGAACCACTGCATCACCTTTCCGTGGTCTGAGTGCTTCGGACGCACCAGGGAGACTAGGACGTTGACATCAAGCAGGAACGGCGTCACTCTTCTTCCGCCTCCAACGCCTTAACCTGCTCCGCGGTAATCGGTTCCTCCGAGGGTCCCAAGTCAAATACCGGGATCCCGTCCACGTACTTTATGCGACGTCCTTTTCGCGTCGCCCGCACAATGAGTTCCGAAATTGCCTTGCCCAAGGTCAAATCCCGGCCCTTCGCGTATTGCGCCGCAATGGTTGCCGCTTCATCGTCGAGGGAAATTGTTGTTCGCATACCGTTAGTGTATCATAATATGGACATGATGCACTCATGGCAGTATTCTGCATCATACTAATTAAGTGATGCTAAGATATTCGCCGCCGCACTCTGGTCACCCCAAAAGCACCACCTTCGGATGAAACAGAGTTCCGGCTACCCTGCTGGCAAGACAAATCAGGTCAGACTGCCCGGCAAATACCTTTACCCATTTCGACCTCGAAAACTCCGCCAGGTTCACCGAGCGTCCATGGCGAATCTTGCCGATGGTGTCTTCGTCAACCGTGACACATGGAATGTCGGGCAGCACCCGTCGCGGATGCACCACCAGTTCCTCGATCTGACCCTCGAGCACGGCTTCCGCCACCTGTTCAATGGTGTGCGCGTCGTCCAGTCCAAACTCTGCGGCTGCAGTGCGGCGAAGGCTCGCCAGGTGGGCTCCACAGCCCAGGTTTCTCCCTAGTTCGTGAGCGATGACGCGCACGTAGGTTCCGGACGACACCCGCGAGCGAAACTCCGCCACCTCGCCATCCATGCCCAGAATCGTAAGCTCCTTCACCTCGACCTCAACCGGCTTAAGCTCGACGTCCACCTTCTTGCGGGCTAGCTTGTAAGCCGGAATCCCCTTGATCTTCTTCGCCGAAAACGGCGGCGGAACTTGCTTCAGCCTTCCCACGAACCCGGCCGCCGCGCTCCGCACTTCCTCAAGCGTTACTTTAACTTCCTGCGGCGGGCCAGAGGGGGTTCCATCGGCATCGTAGGTATCAGTTGCTACTCCGAAGCGGATCGTCCCTTCGTATGTCTTCTCAGAGGCCTCGTAAAACTGGCACAAACGCGTCATTTTGCCGATGACCAAAGGCAGAACGCCGGTCGCCATGGGATCGAGGGTGCCGAGGTGCCCAATAGACCGTTCACCCAGAACATGGCGCATCTTGGCCACTACGTCATGCGAGGTCCATCCCGCTGGCTTATCGATTACGATCACGCCATTCAGTAACATGCTTCTGGTATCGTGTACGTTACGGCGTTGATTGGTCAAATCAAGCAGCGCGCAATGAATTTAAATAGGGAATTCGCTTCCCTGCTGAACGGCCGACGTAACCCGCCCCTATGATTCCGCTGAAAGACGACGCTCCACGAGTTGGCACCCCGTACGTCACCTATTTCCTGATCATCGTGAATACCATCATCTTTCTGATGGAGTTGTCGTTGGGCACGGGCAACTCGCGCCAATTCAATCTTTTTCTTCAGCAATTTGGGGTGGTGCCGGCAAGATTTCCGGTTGTCCTGTTCAACCAGGGATACGTCCCTTGGGACCTCGTCTACCAGTTGGGAACCCGTTATATCCCAACCGCAGCGGCCTTCGTGCCCGTGTTTACCTCAATGTTTCTACACGGCTCCTGGGCCCACCTGATCTTCAACATGCTGTCGCTGTGGATCTTCGGCGATAACGTCGAGGACTACCTCGGCCACTTCCGCTACCTTGTGCTCTACCTGGTCAGCGGCGTAGCGGCTACCGCTGTACACACGCTATTCAACCTGTATTCCACGGTGCCGACGGTAGGCGCCAGCGGAGCCATCGCTGGGGTAATGGGCGCATATTTCCTGCTTTATCCGCGCGCCCGCGTTCTCACCATCGTGCCCTTCTTCTTTGTGTGGTTCATGTGGCTGCCGGCATGGATCGTTCTTGGCTATTTCTTCGTGGGTCAATTCCTGCTCGGAGCTGCCAGTTCAATCGCCGTACGGGGTGGGAATGCCGGAGGGGTTGCGGTCTGGGCCCACGTTGGAGGATTCCTGGCAGGTATGCTCCTGGTCAAGCTCTTCCCTGCCCGCTCTCGCCGCTACTACTACGGCGGGGGATTCTAACGGGCTGGTTGTCTACAGTACGCCTTCTAGCGGCACCAACACCAACTCCGACAGGTTCGAAGTCGGTGGAAGCAGGACTGCATACAACACCGCCTCGGCTATGCTCTCGGGCTTGACCATCTTCTTGCGGGGAGCATCGGGCCAGAACTGCTCCCAGATGTCTGTATCAGTGGCTCCCGGCATCAGCGCCATGACCCGGATTCCCTTCGGAATCAGTTCTTCGCGTAACGTCAACGTGAAGCCAAGGGCTCCATGCTTCGATGCGTTGTAGGCCGAGAATTGTGCGAAGTTCATCTTCGCCGCGATCGACAATGTGTTGACGATCGTGGCCCCTCTCGGCATCAGCGGAACACCCGCCCGTGAACACAGGAACGTCCCGGTAAGGTTGATGTCGAGCACTGCCCGCCACAATTCGACCGGAGTCTCCTCGACCGAGAACTTCGCTTGCGAGATGCCGGCATTGTTGATCAGGATATCGAGGTGGCCCCAGCGCTTTTTCACCTTCGCGAACACCGCGGCCACCGAAGCCGGGTTTCGAACGTCGCAGCGCTCTGCATGCAATTCGGGCCGAGGGCTGACCCCCGATGCGACAGTGGACAGCTCCACCTTCGCATTCTTCAACGCCGCCTGATCGCGGCCCGTAATCAAGACAGTGCATCCTTCGACGACCAGGACGCGAGCAATAGCCAGCCCGATGCCGCGATTTCCGCCGGTCACAACGGCGACCTTGCCCGACAAGCGACCGCCAGCCGGCGAAGCCTTCGCCGCTGCGCTCTTTCGCCCGATCATTGCCTTGGGAGTGGACCGCCCCTTCTTGGCAGCCATGGAGCTAGAACCCGTTCGTGTTCTTCTCGCGAATGAGCGCGAGGAATTCCTGACGCGTCTGTTGCGCGCGGAAAGCGCCAATCATCGAGGAAGTGACCGTTGCCGAATGTTGCTTCTCGACGCCGCGCATCATCATGCAGAGATGGCGTGCCTCAATCACGACGCCAACGCCCAAGGGTTGAATCGCGTGCTGGATGGCTTCGGCAATTTCCACCGTCAGACGCTCCTGCACTTGCAGGCGTCGCGCAAACACTTCCACCAGGCGTGGCAGTTTGCTGAGTCCGAGCACCTTGCCCTTCGGTATGTAGGCAATGTGTACTTTGCCGAAAAACGGCAGCATATGGTGTTCGCAAAGGCTGAACATCTCGATGTCCTTTACGATCACCATCTCGTCATAGTCGACGCTGAAGAGCGCGCCCTTCAGCACTTCGCCAGGATCTTCGTCGTAGCCCTTGGTGAGGTATTGAATTGCCTTGGCAAACCGCTCCGGAGTTCGTACCAGTCCTTCGCGCTGCGGATCTTCACCAAGGCGAACCAGCAATTCACGCGTGAGTTCTTCCAGACTGGCGCTGGTGAGAGTGGTTTGCGTTTCCATGAACTCCTTCATTGTTCTCCCATGTTGCTTCGTAAACGGCTATTCACTGGCGCAGTTCCGCGGCACCAGAGTAGTCAAAGCTATTATTCAGGGTTTCTTCAATGCGTACGTTTTCAAGATGAGCCGGGTGAAGGCTTTGCTTCAAAATGTTGAAGATGGCTTCCGTGAGGTGTTCCGTGGTCGGCACCAGCGCCGCAAAATCCGCCAGCATATTCAGGTTCTGATGATCAAAGCGATCGAGTACGGCGTGGCGTACCGCTTCATCGAGATCGACTAGGTTGCAAACCATGCCAGTCTCTGAACTGACCTGCCCGCTGACCGTCACTTCGAGCGCATAGTTATGGCCATGTCCGTGCGGATTGATTGCACTTGCCATAGGTCTACCCGGTTCTGCTCTTCCGAAAGTGCATCGGCGTGCAAGCGATGCGAGGCCGAAAACATGTAGCGCCGCGTCAGATAGGCCTTCATGCTTCCCCGTAGAAATCGACAAACAAATCGGGCATCTCGTAGAGCCGCACGCGGTGTAATTTCGCGACGCGCAACTTTTCTGCGAGCCGCTGCCAGATAGCAATTGCGATGTTCTCGGTCGTAGGAATCTTGCTGGCGAACTCCGGCACCTCTTTATTGAGATGGCGATGGTCCATGGCGTCGACCACCTCGCGGTTCAAGATATCCTTTAACTCTTTGAGATCGACGACGAAGCCGGTAACCGGATCGACGTCACCCTTTACCGTGACTTCCAGCGTGTAGTTGTGCCCGTGCCCGTTTAGGTTCGCGCACTTGCCGAACACGCGGCGGTTCTCTTCTTCCGTCCATTTGGGATTGTGGTAATAGTGCGACGACGAAAACTCACACTTGCGCGTTAGGTAGATCATGGTCTCCTGAACTATAGCGGATGTTCGGATTTCCGGTCAGTGATTACAGGTACGGCAACGGACACAGAATCACTAGCCAGATTAGGATGGCCAAGGCTGGGCGACTGCTGAAGCTGCTTCTGCCATCGTGCCGTATCGACGGCCCTTCCAGCGCACGGATCCTTTCTTATGACAGATGTAGGAATTGAGCAAAAGTATCGTGAAAAGTGGCAGTCCAAAGATCGCCAGAACATTTGACAGCCAGTCAAAATGCGCCCGCCGAATGCGGCGATAGAAGAAAAACAGCATAACCAGCGCGAGCGCCGCATTGAGCAGAACATCCAGCCGATCGCGATCGACAAACGCAGCATTCAAAGTCGCCAGAACACTTCCAACAATTAACGCGAATTCAATCGCCCGTCGCAGCGCCAGTCCTCGCGGATTGGGAAACAGCAGCGCCAGGTTCTTCGTCCATCCCTCCCACATCTGCGCGAAGCTGCGATACATGCGCGTGCTGACCGCGTCCGACATGCAGAACTGCAGCTTGTATCCCGCCTGCTTCACCCGCTTCGCCAATTCCACATCTTCAAGTATTACTTGAGCTATTGCGGCATGTCCGCCGACCGCGTCATAGGCGTCGCGACGAATGAGCAGGTACTGTCCATTCGCAGCCGCCGCCGGTGAGTTCGGATCGCTCACTTCCTTGCGGCCGATACGTCGCCGCCAACTCCGCGAAGATCACCGGCATGAGCGCATGCTCGGCGAAGCTGTGCTACCTCCTGCTTGGGAGAGTAAGAGAGCATCGCCGCGTCGTGTCTCCAGCGCTTCACGCCAGCCCTGCTCAATGGAAGTTCCCGAGTGCCGCGTATCGGCGTCGGTAAACAGCAGCCACTTCCCTTTTGCCACCTTGGCGCCACTCCAGCAGGCATTGCACTTGCCGCTCCAACCCGGGGAAAGTTCACCAGCGCTGACAACCGTGACGGGAAACCCTTCAGCGATCTCGCGCGTGCGATCGGAGGAGTGATCGTCCACAACGACAATCTCGTAATTGGGTTCGGGCTGGCCGACGAGCGAGCGCAGGCAGTCCGCCAGGCTGGCCTCTTCGTTGCGCGCCGGCACAATCACGGAAACCTCGGGTTGTTCCACCGAAACACTCATGGCTCGGGCAGTTCGGGCTGTGGTCCTCTCCGTTATTATAGGAGTGTGAAGCGCTTGCCTCGGATTCCAGCCCTGGTTTGTCTTGCTCTGCTGTTCGCCTGTAATAGCGGTCGTCCGCCGCGCATCGGAGAAACCGCTCCCAACTTCACTGTCACTGATTCGCAACGTACGGTCACGCTCAGTCAATTTCGTGGCAAGCCGGTTGTTCTCAACTTCTGGGCCACCTGGTGTCCGCCCTGCGTTGACGAGATGCCTTCACTGGTCGAGTTGCAGAAAAAGCTGGGGGACAAGGTGACCATCCTCGCCGTCAGCGAAGACGCCGATCAGAACGCGGTGAACCAGTTCGTGCGCGACCACAACGTCGATCTCCTGACGGTGCGGGACAGCAAACAGTCGGCCAACGCTCTCTATGGCACCTTTAAATTCCCGGAAACGTACGTGATCGACAAGGACGGAGTCATCCGCCGCAAGTTCATCGGTGCCACTGACTGGACGAACCCCGAAATCGTGGACTACCTGAACAAGCTGTAGGGGCTCGTAGAACAGGGTCCCGCTACCTTTGGCAATTGTGGGCTGGTGCCAAAATCTGCACTCGCGAGTTCGCGGCTTCGCCAACCTTATTGTCCGCGCCGGCGGACGACAAGGCGGCTACGCAAACCGGGGACATCAATTGAGCCTGAAACCACGCCAATCCAGTTCCGCCTCGCGGGACGGCAGAAGATACCCCAACACGTAGCGAAGCGGAATGCTGGGTAGGCGCGTTTTATAGGGCGGAAGTCCCCTGGGGACGGCATTCTTCTACGAGGGCTTTCAGCCCGAGCGATCTCTCTCGCCCCGGCCCCCGTCCAACTAATCCCCGCGAGACCACCGTCGGATTCTCGCACGAGCTGAATCGCTGGAACGGTCCGTCTATCGCTTATGGGTTCACCGATTTGATCTGCTCGCCGCCTTGCATCGAGATGGTCACGATGTCCTTTGCGTCGGGATTCATCTTCGTGAGATCCACCATGCGGATCTGGCTGTTGTCATAAGTGCGGAAGTAGAAGCGCTTTGCCTTGAGATCGATGGCGCTGGTCCATTCCGTGTAGTCAGCCATGATGTTGCCGTGTTCGTCCTTCTCCCGGTCGCGGGCCGAGCCCTTGGGAATGTCGAAGTTGTTCAGGATGTGGAACGCCTCAAGAATAGCGTCGTCTCCGGTCTTCGAGGGAAAGATGGACTGGCTGAACGCTGCAGCACGAACGAAGCGCGACGGCGGCGTGAAGTCACCCGGCATTCCGAGCATTCCCGAACCCTGGCCGAACGGCTGCAGCGTGACCGGTCCCAGTTTCACCGGTGGGGCGTTGCTCATCGAGAAATTAATGTAGTTGCGCAGATTGGTCATCTGCCAGTCAAAGGTCGGCGAGTTGGTGATCACTCCCAGCGGGTCGTCATGGACCGTAAGTTTGCCCCCAACATACTCGATCACGATGCTCTTGCCCGAGGCGTCAGTCACGATGTAATGCACCTCCGGAGAGAAGCCCCATGCAGGGAACACAACCATGGGGACGACGATGTTGCCGATGTTGGCTTTCACCTCGTCGATGCTGGCGAAGTTCTCCAGCAGAAATGAACCCATTTCCCATGCGGCGATGGTTTTGCCCGCATCGGATGGCGTGTAAGCCATGTACTGGGCGGAGGTGGGAAAGTAAAACGTGCCGACCGTCACGCCCTTCTCATTCAGACCGTCAAATAGAAACGGCAGGCCGACTCCGTTTGCGCCGACGCTGGCGTACTTGGACTTCCACTTGAGGCCGGGCTTGCCGTCGGGCGTGGTCCCAGTCCGCGCATAGCCGCGCGGAACCACGATCACGTCTGAGTTAAGATCAGTGGCGAATTCCAGCGTTCGAGCGTGAACCACCGTGCCGTCCGCCGCAACCAGCGTAATGCCGGTGCAGGCCTGCAGAGACTGCGCCGCGCCACTCAGAAACAGTGCGACGCCGATAGCGTAACCAAGCAACTTTCGTGCGATTTGATATTGAATCATGACTATTTTCCTTTTCCGTGGCAAGCAACAACGATTCGACGCGAACCTATGATTGCGATGAGAGTGCCAATACTCATGCAACAGTCGGGGCGCGGCAATTGGACCTTAGTCCAATATCGGCATGGCTCAGGGCAACTTGACTGGTCGCTTGCGGCGCGGCGCACAAAGCGACACACGCCGCGATGGCTCCCGAAATTTACATATATCGTCCGCTTGGTGTTAGGTTTTCGTGGCGACGCCTTTCTTGCGCGCGGCGAGTTCTGACTGCTTCTTCGCTTTGGCGGCGGCACGTTGCATTCGCTTGACCTCGGCGGGAGAGTACATGCTTCCCCGGCATTTCTTGCTGCCGCAATAGCATGGCGCTTCGTCTTCCCCGTCGTAGAGCCAGTAGTCGTAAGTGATTTCCTCGCCTGCCTTCAGGTCACGAAGCGTCTGGATCAGGATTCGTCCGTCGATCTCATCGGTCTCGCAGTTCGGATGACAGGAATGGTTCACGAACATGGCCATGCCGTGGCCGTCGATGACGGTGCTGCCGTCGCCGATCCCAAACAGGTAGGTGAAAGGCCGGCCATCGTAGCGCAGATCGCCTTCCTCTTTGGTGATGCGTTCCCCGGTGTACTCGAGCACAACCGTGCCCTTGGGAATATCCTCCAAAGTGAAGCAACCGGCGGCATGAATGTCAGAGGAGCGGGTAATCAGGCGAGGCAATGATGAACTCTCCGAAAGGAACTTCTCCGCAGTATAGCGTAATCGAAAATTCGTTACCTCATTCCGGGATGCTGACCGCCCGCGCCATGCGAGACCTTGGGGAAATTGTTTGTTTGTGTTTCACGTCACACTCAGCAGTGCATTTGGAGGTTCCCAATAGGGCGCGGATTTCGTATCCTTGGTATTCATCAATACTTGGAGGACCTCTCATGGTTCACATGATCATTCGGCATAAGGTCGCGGACTACAGTCGGTGGAAAGAGGCATTCGATGCGCATCTCAACTTGCGGAAGGCGGCGGGAGAAACCGAGGCCCGGGTCATGGTGTCAGTGGATGACCCGCGCGAAGTGACGCTCTTTTTCGATTGGGACAGCCTGGATCGCGCGCGGCGATTCGTGGGTTCCGACGATCTCAAACAGGCCATGAAACTGGCGGGTGTTGTCGGGGACCCGGACGTCCGGTTCCTGGAAGATGCCCGCGCGGTTCGTCGCTCGTCGGCCGATTAATCGAGCTGCGGCGCAGTGCTTGACGAAAACACTTGACACGCAGGCGACGGTTTGTTCACAAAAACTTAGTTTAGCGCCCGTCAAATTCGGGGCGACGCAAGCGTTGCCTGCAGATTGTGAACATGGTGAAAGCCAGTATCCATGCGTGTTTCGCGGGACACGGCATTCTGTCAAGAACTTTTCCGCAAAAATCTTTGAAACGATACCGACGCTTTGTTCGAGTCCGTTGACAAAGAACACTGAGCTACTACAATTAGCGCCAATCTAAATTTCCGATCAGAGCAAGGCAGTGATAGACACGACAAAATCCAGCGACGTTCTTCTCCAAACCGATATTCCTGAACTTGCACTTTACGCCAGCGGAAAAGTCCGCGACATTTACCGGGTCGATTCCAATCACCTGCTGTTCGTGGCCAGCGATCGCATCTCGGCTTTCGACTACGTTTTGGCCACCGGCATCCCGGAAAAGGGCCGGGTGTTGACGCAGCTCTCGCTGTTCTGGTTTGAGTTCCTCAAGGACATCGTCCCCAATCACCTGGCGACCGCCGACATTGCGAAGTATCCGGCAGAATTGCTGAAGTACGCCGACCAGTTGCGTGGACGCTCGATGCTGGTGGTCAGCGCCAACATGGTGACGATTGAGTGCGTCGTGCGGGGATACATTTCGGGGTCAGGGTGGAAAGAATACAAGAACAGCGGTTCAGTTTGCGGGATCAAGCTGCCCGCGGGATTGCGCGAATCCGACAAGTTGCCGGAACCGATCTTCACCCCTGCGATCAAGGCGACCAGCGGCCACGACGAGAACATTTCGTTCGAGCGCATGGTGAGCCTGGCGGGTGAGGAGTTGAGCACGAAGCTCCGCGATCTCAGCATCAAGATTTACAAGAGCGCCGCGGATTATGCCGAAAAACGCGGCATCATCATTGCCGACACGAAATTTGAGTTTGGCCACACGCCCAGGGGGCTGGTATTAGCGGACGAAGTGTTGACTCCGGATTCCTCTCGCTTCTGGCCGATGGATAAGTACCATCCGGGGGGAGCTCAGGAGTCGTTTGACAAGCAATACGTACGCGACTACCTGGAATCGATCCGATGGAACAAGCAGCCGCCTGCTCCGGGGCTGCCGCCGGAGGTTGCGGCCAAAACCAGTGAAAAGTACGTAGAGGCTTATACGCAGTTGACTGGGCACCCGCTTCCAGCCTGAGGAAAGGAAACCGAATGCTGGGTTTTTCCGTCCTCGACTGGATGATTCTGCTGGTCATTCTGCTGAACGTTTTGGGCGCGATTGGGGAAGGGTTTTTTTACGAACTGTTTTCGTTTGCAGGCGTAATTCTCGGGTATCTGATTGCTGCATGGGAGTACCCGCGGGTCGCCGCATTCTATTCCCACTACGTGAATTCAATGTGGGCTGCTGAGATTGCGGGTTTTTTGACAATATTTTTCGTCGTTTTGGTGCTGGGTGGCGTGGCCGGCAAGATTGCCCGATGGGCGGTAGAAGGAGTCGGCCTGCGCTGGGTGGATCGTTTGCTGGGGGGGCTGTTCGGATTTCTTAAGGGAGTTGTGGTGTGCACCGTCATTGTGATGGCCTTGGCGGCATTTAGTCCCACCAGCCCTTGGATCCAGAATTCGCGAATCGCGCCCTTCATGCTGGTCACCGGACGCGCCTTGATTTGGGCAGCTCCGGCGGAGCTGCGGCAAAGGTTCCGAGACGGCTGGAACCTGCTGCGAACGGTTCCCGAACACATTCAGCACGCTGGCGACGGCGACAAGAACTAATACACCGGATCCTTTGGGACCCTTGATGGAAGGTAATGAGAGAGGCGCTGTGAAAGACCAACTGGAAGCCTTGATACTGCAGATGCACAAGAGTGGGATTCTCTACGCGGAGGCGGTCCGCGAGTTCAAGAAGCGATTCATCCTGACGGTACTGCAGGAAAACAAGGGCAACCAGTGCAAGACGGCGCGCCAGTTGGGCATGCACCGCAACACGCTCAGCCGCACCATTGCTGAACTGGATCTCGACGTGAAGGTCCTGCGCCACGGAACGCGGCGCCCACCACGCAGCGTCCGTCCGTCGCCCTTCGACAAGCGGGCTGCGCGGTAAAGCGGTCTGATAGATAGCGCCCGTGGGGAAGTTCGAATTCTCTCAGGGGCTAAAGCCCGGTGTTTACGGGGCTCGATGCGGCACGGCTAAAGCCGTGCCCTTTCAAATTGCATTTATGTGGCCCCTTCAAAGCAAATTAGAATTTCTTTTGCCCGTACGGAGATATTCACCACGGAGGACACAGAGTTGCTATTTCTTCCAGCTTCTCCGTGAACTCGGTGCGTCCGTGGTGCTGATTAAACCTGTTAGGCGACCAATCTTCGATGACCGACAAAGCCGGTTGCACAAGATCCTATCAGTTCTAACCCGATCACCGCGCCTCACTGAGCTTACATTGCTTCAGGCATAAAACAACGGGAGCTGCGAAGCTCCCGTTGTTATCGCCATTTCAATCTTAGCTACTGTTTCTTCTTTGCCGGCGCCTTGTGTACCGGAGCGGCCGCCGCACCGACCGGGTTGCCCGCCTTATCCAGCAGCACACCATCCGTCATCGTAAGCATGAAGGGACTCGGAGTGTAGCTGGAGACCGTGGCCTGGAACTGGGTCAGCGTGCCGGTGGCAGGCACGAACTTCGCCGGAATCGCCTTCGTCATGGTCAGGTCGATATCTGCTTTCTTGTCGTCAATATCGTCGGCGCTGCCAGCCAGTGTTAGCTTGGTTGGGGATGCGCTAATGACGCTCGCCACCAGCTTCACGGTCTTGTCCTTGAGCGTATTCCAGACCGAATCGGCGACCGACTGGTTGCCCGACGAGAGGATGAGTTGCCATTCAGCGAAGCTCATCACTTTAGGGTCCTTGTTCTTTACGAGTTCGGCAGCCTGTTCGGCGGGAGACGGCGGCGGCGGCGCGGCAGCCACGGTGAAACCAGCCGGTGGCATCACGCTCTGCGAAGACTGTACCTGCTTGACCAAATCGGCCCAGCCTTCTTCCGATCCGTGATAACGGTTGTACTTTTTTCGTCCGTACTCGAGAATCTGCTGCTGTCCGGGTCCCTGCGCGAGCCCCGAGGCCTTGATGATGAACCAGAAGCCTTCCGGGTTCATCGGCTTGGCTTCCAGATCGGCGGTCGCCAGCGGATAGATATCGGCGATGTTAGCCTGCGACTCGTGCTCAACTGCTGCGTGCAGATCCTTCTGCGCCGTAACCAGGTCTTTCTTCTGCAGCGCCGCGAAACCCACCGCGCCTTCAAAGATGGCACTCAATTCATTGTGGAACTTGGCGAAGTCTGCGTCGCTCATGCCTTCAGGCTTGGGCGTATTAGGTAGAGCGTCAATGCCCTTCTGGCCGTACTGCATCGCCTGGTCGGCGTTCTTTGCGGCATCGGCGCCGCCCTGCGACGCGAGGGTCCGGTAATAGTAGGCAAGCAAGGCGAGTGCACGAATGTTGTTGGGGTTGGCTTGAAGCACGCGGTTGGCGGTGTC
Organism: uncultured Acidobacteriaceae bacterium; assembly: GCA_963779555.1. Taxonomy (GTDB): domain Bacteria; phylum Acidobacteriota; class Terriglobia; order Terriglobales; family Acidobacteriaceae; genus DASRAA01. The sequence continues at coordinate 57,568 of CAVZYS010000003.1, read as the reverse complement.
AACCGTCTTCTGGGCATTGCCGGCCTGCTGATAGGCGCCCATCAAAGATACCAGCGCGTCTTCCTTCATTACACTATTGGAGTAGGTCTGCAGGAAAGCCTCGATGGCCTGGGCCTTGGCGGCAGGATCGCTCTGCTGCACGGCGCTAACATACGCGTTGTATTCCGCAGGGTCCTTGATTTGCGGCTTCTGGGCAGCCGCGGCCTGACCTGCCGCCTGCTGGACTACTGCGCCCGCCATTGCGAAGACCAGCAACGAGATTAGTAGCGACTTCTTCATTTCGATTGGCTCCTTAGAGTCTTGGGAAACTTGATGATGACGTTCGTCCTGCCACAAACACAATCTCACTCGTTCAGTTCCGGTCCTTGCAGGCTCCAGACCTGGGTGATGACGGCGTTCGCTTGTCCGTACCCCGCGCCAAGCATTGGGGAATTAACACAAGAGTGCGGAGACGGGGATTATAAGTAGGTATCTTGCCTAAGGCAAGTTACTTACGCATCTGCGCAGTTCTGGCGTTTCAACGATGCTGGGGAACGGATTTCCGAACCAGCCGATTATAAGCTGGCGGCAAGGGTTCAGGGAAATACTACTTTAGGGAGGAAACCAGTCATGCATTTGCCCCAGAATCCCGGACTAACCGGTTCGGTAGCAGTCGTCACCGGCGGCAGCCGAGGAATCGGTTTTGAGATCGCGTCCAACCTGACCGCTCTGGGCGTCACCGTGATTATCACTGGCAGGGACCAAACGCGCGTACATGAAGCAGCCCGTAAGTTGTCCTCTCGCGGACTGGAGTGTGAAGGCGTCGTATGCGACGTGAGGGACCTTGCTTCCGTGGTCGCTCTGGGCAAACTCCTGCGCGAAGAGTATGGCCGCGTGGACATACTGGTCAATAATGCCGGCATCGGCGGCCCGCCTTCCCTGCTGCACGAGCTCAACCCGGAAGACTGGGACGCGATCTTTCAAACCAACGTTCGCGGTGCGTTCTACATGATGCATGCTGTCGTTCCGCTGATGATCGCGGCAGGCGCCGGGCACATCGTCAACATCTCGTCCCTGGCCGGCAAGAATCCCCTGCCGCGGGGCGCCGCGTATTCCTCGTCTAAGTGGGCATTGAATGGGCTTACGTACTCGGTAGCGGAAGAACTGCGAGCGTACAACATTCGAGTCAGCGTGGTTTGCCCAGGGTCGGTGGACACCGAGTTCGGTCCTCATCCCGGAAAGGACCCGGACAGGATGTTGAAGCCTGGGGATGTCGCGCATGTGGTGGCCATGCTCGTGACCCAGCGGCCGCAATCGTTTGTCAGCGAAGTGCTGCTGCGCCCTACCCAGAAGCCCTAACCTGTGTAACAATATTTGGAGGTTAGGAGGCAGCAACAATGAAAGAAGTGGAACGCATCCTCGATCAGTACGACCGCGCCATGACCGGAGACGCTTGGCATGGCGATCCGGTGTGGAAGATTCTTGACGGCATCTCAGCCGAGCAAGCGGCCCGCCGCGTGGAGGCAGATACCCACACAATCTGGGAGTTGGTCTCCCACATGACATATTGGGAGACAGATGTCAGTCGCCGCATCAACGGTTTGCCATCGAGGCCGGCAGACGAGTTTAACTTTCCAGCCATGCCGGAGGCGACGGAGGAGAACTGGAACTCCACGCTGAACGAGTTTCACCGCTCAAATGAAGATTACCGGCAAGCTCTGTCGAAACTCGATCCATCGCGACTCGATCAAACCCCGCCGGGACGCGATAAAACCATTTACGTCGACGTGCATGGCGTCATTCAACATCACACTTATCACGCCGGGCAAATTGTGATTCTAAGGAACTTTTTGCAGCGGAAATAGGGTGTCCGTTGGTTTGTAATTCTCAAGTACGGGTGCTAACATCCGGACTCGTGAGCATTCGTGGAGGAGGTATTTATGGCTGATAATGACGGTGGCGGAATCCTGTGGTTTTTGGCTGGACTAGGCATCGGAGCGGCGCTGGGAATTCTCTACGCCCCCAAGACCGGCGAAGAGACCCGCAAGCAGATTCGTGAAGCTGCCGAGCAGGGCCGCGACGTGGTGAAAGACAGCGCGCAGAAGGCCCGCGAGCAGGCGGGAACATGGGCGGACAAAGGCCGCGATTATCTGAACTCGCAGAAAGAGCAAATCCGCACGGCCTACGAGGCAGGACGCCAGGCCTATCGTGAAACCACCACTGAAGAAGGCGAAACAGCAGCCACCAAACTGTAACGGGATGGTCCCGTGGCGCTTGCGCCCCAGGGGCCGGGACGGACATGGACGAAAAGCTGACTCTCTTTATCGCTGTCACTTCGGCCGCGGTTGTGCTGCAGATGATCCTCCTCGCGGGGATGTTCTTCACCTTGCGCTCGCTGAGTACGCATCTGAAGACGACCGCGGATGAAATCAAAGCACAGGCCTTCCCCTTCCTGGAGAACGGGAAAGCGATTCAGGCTGATATCAAGCGAATTCTCGAGACTTCCGCGCCCAAAGTGGAGTTGGTTCTCGATAACGCTGCCAAAATTACCACCACCGCACATGCCGGAATCGGGCGCATCGAAACCACGGTGAATGACATGCTCGATCGCGCACGTTTGCAGGTCATCCGCGCGGACGAGATGGTAACTCGGGCCATGGACACGGTCGAAGACACCACGGAAAAAGTGGCCCATACCGTGACCTCTCCGGTGAAACATGCCAACGGTCTGGTGCAGGGAATCACCGCTGGACTGGGAACTTATTTCGGGCAGAAGCGGAAGCGCAACGGTGGCCCATCGGACGAGATGTTTATTTAGCTTGTCGGAGAGGCTTGCGGGAAACGAAAGGCAGCGTTCTGGCGCTGCCTTTTCTGTTGCGACCCCAGTGATTGTGCGTATGACGTTGCTGATCGCGAGAAGCTAGCAAATCCAGCCGCCACCGACCACGATATCGCCATCGTAGAAAACCACAGCCTGGCCGGGAGTGATGGCGCGCTGTGGCGTGTCAAAGGTAACGAGAACCTCATCATCGCCGTGCTTCGCGACAGTCGCGGGCGCGGCATCGTGACGATGCCGAATCTTGGCGTGCACGTGAATCGGCTCGCGAAGATCGTCGATGCCGATCCAGTTCATCTTCTTGGCGCGTAAGGTACGCGAGAGCAAGGCTTCTCCAGCTCCGACCACGACCTGATGCTTGTCGCCGCGAATTTCCAGGACGTACAGCGGCGATCCGGTTGCGACACCGAGGCCCTTGCGCTGGCCGACGGTAAAGTTGTGGATGCCGTTGTGCCTGCCTACAACTTCGCCTGTCGTAGTGACCAGCTCGCCGGAAGTATCAGGGATCTCTTCACCCTGCTCATCGAGGTAGGCGTCGAGAAACTTCTTGTAATCGCCGCCGGGGATGAAGCAAATCTCCTGTGAATCCGGCTTCTCGAACAATCGCAATCCGGTGCGCTTCGCCTCCTCGCGAACCTCGGGCTTGCGCATCTCGCCTAGCGGAAACAGCGTGCGGCTTAACTGCTCCTGTGTCAGGCCGAAGAGGAAATATGTCTGATCTTTGGCGAGGTCCGCTGGCCGCTTCAGCAGCCAACGTCCTGTGCGTGCGTCATATTCGTTGCGAGCGTAGTGTCCGGTGGCAAGCAGGTCGGCGCCAATTTGACGCGCGGTGATCAGCAACTGATCGAACTTCAAGTGATTGTTGCACAGGCTGCACGGAATCGGCGTGCGCCCGGAGAGATAGTCCTCGACGAAGGGACGCACCACGTCCTGCTCGAAGCGTGACTCCTGGTTGACGACGTAATAGGGAATGCCGAGCGTTTCGGCCACATGACGTGCGTCGTATACGTCGTCGATGGAACAGCAGCGTCCCTGCACCGTTTCGGGAATTCCGTCGTGCCCAGAGAGGCGGCGCTGGTTCCAGAGCTGCATGGTGAGGCCGATGATCTTGTAGCCGCGCTCGCAAAGCATGGCCGCGACGGTCGACGAATCGACACCGCCCGACATGGCTACGGCTACGGTCTTAGTATTTCTACCTTTCATGCATTCGCGGGTCCCACATGCACCCCGCCCGGGCCAACGGTGAGCACTACATCTCCCGGCATGAAGAGAAAGTAGTATTCATCCCGTTGGTTGGGTTTCTCGATGTAATCCGCAGGTGAAACGGAGAGCTGGAAATCCTCAAAACGAAACAATGTCGTCACTTTCTCCGCGGCATAGCCGATTCCTGTAAATGGGACACTTTCGAGGCGTCGCACCGCAAGTTCGATCTGATGCCGATTCGAGTCCGACGTCGCGAGTTGCCGGCCGTTATGCGTGAGCACCCAGTTCGAGAGGTAGATCCATAAACGCCACGCGCCGTGCCGGTGACCATCCTTCGCAACCTTTGGACCGAAATCAAAGGTGAGGAAGCTACCGTGGCCTAATCGGGCTCGCCAAGGGCGCTGACCTTTAAGCTCTTCGAAGTGTGCACCAATGTCGATTGCAAGTTGCTTCATAGATGATTTACCCGAACATTGCCAACCCGATTGCCACTATCTCTCGCAGATTATAGTTTTCTCCGCTGATCTCGCGATGTAAACGCTCACGGTCGTCAACGGACAACTGCGTTCCAATTATCTCTTCTATTTGCCGGACGGCCTCACGAAACTCGCGGTTTTGATCTCGATTAGTCACCCATCACGCTAGCTGGCTGCCTTCCTATACACCGGACTCAAGTCCCTCAGCCGCGTCACAACTTCTGGAATCAACTGCAGCGCGAAGTCGATGTCGGCGGCGGTGTTCTGCTTGCCGAGGCTGAAGCGAAGACTCGCCCTGGCACGGTCAGGTGACAATCCCATCGCGGTCAAAACGTGTGAAGGTTCGATGGCTCCTGACGAGCATGCCGCGCCGGTCGAAACCGACAGGCCCTTGAGGTCGAGCGCGATCACCATGGCCTCGCCCTCGAGGCAGTCGAACACAATGTTCGTGGTGTTGGGTACGCGGGGAGCGCCAACGCTGTTCACACCGACCTGGTCGATGCTTTCTACGATGGAGCGCTCCAAGCAGTCGCGAAGCGACGCGATGCGCGCGACGCTGCCGTCGGTGAATCCCTGGCGGGCGATTTCCGCCGCCTTGCCCAGTCCGACGATGCCGGGAAGATTCTCGGTTCCGGCCCGCCGCGAGCGCTCGTGGCGTCCGCCATAGAACATGGGTTGCAGCAACGTTCCCTTCCGAACATAAAGCGCGCCTGCTCCCTGAGGCCCGTGCATCTTGTGCGCCGTCAGGGTCAGCAGATCGCAGCGAATGTCTTTCACGTCGATGGGGACCTTACCGGCAGCCTGGACGGCGTCGGTGTGGAAGTACACATCGGCTTCCGCTGCGATCTTACCTATCTCGTTCACGGCCTGCAGCACGCCGGTTTCGTTGTTGGCAAAGATGATGCTAATCAGCCTTGTGTCGGGACGAATGGCTCTCCGCACGTCGTCGGGATCGACCAGCGCAAAGCCGTCCACCGGAAGATAGGTGACCTCGCAACCGATTTCCTGCAAACGCTTGCCGGCGTTCAGCACCGCATGGTGCTCGACGGCAGAGGTGATGACATGGTCACCGGGCTTGACCAGTCCGAACAGCGCGAGGTTGTCACCTTCGGTGCCGCCACTGGTGAACACAATTTCGGCGGGGCGGCAGTTCACCAACTCCGCGACCTGCTCGCGGGCTTGCTCCACTGCGGAGCGCGACTGCTGCCCCTGCTGATGAATCGACGAGGCATTGCCAAACTTCTCGAAGAAGTATGGCTTCATGGCCTCGAAGACTTCAGGAAGAAGCGGGCTGGTTGCGTTATTGTCGAGGTACACCCTGCGCATCGCTAACCTATTTTATCGTGTTAGTTGGATTCCGAAGACGAACGAGGGGATTCGGAAGGATGGGCTGCCCGGCATGGCCGACGCCATACCCTTTCAAAACGAAGGGAATGCCGCATTTTTCAACAGCCCGTGAAAAATATACTCCTTCAAAACCGTGTATTCGATATGTGTTCCCGAGAAGGCGGGAATAGGAGGTTCTGCGTCTAAAGGCACCTAGGCCAACGTTGGAATCACAAAAAAGTGATCGCTACCGCGAATTTAGCAACGGCGGCGACGTCACAGCCTCCTCCGGCATCAATTGAGGCAGGGAGAAACGATTGTGTGCAGGACACTGATGCTTAGCCTCATCCTAGTCATCTCTGCGCTTTGTCTGCAGGCGCAAGAGGGAGACCCAGGCGTGGATGGCCTGATGTCTTCCGAGACGTACCCACCAGTTGTCGCCGGTTGCTTAGAACGCTCTGGCTTTTATTACGCGGTCGTAAGCGGGGATGGGACAGCTTATGACCTTACCGGCAGTACCAACCGTCTCGTACATTACGTCGGGCACGAAGTGGAAATCACCGGTAAACCTACCGTGATCTCTCTCTCCACGACCATGATTCACGCGGCATCGACCGTAGAAGAGTTCCCGGCTCTGGAGGTGATGACCGTGAAGGACTTGTCGGGGACATGCAATGCAAGAACGCCGTGAGCCGCTGAGCTGGACTGGAGTTTGCGTTTAAGGTCTTATGAGGCTGGTTTTCTGGAGGCGCGAAAAGGCCCGCACGTTGCGGCGCGGGCCTGTGTTCGAGTCGAAAAAGCTATCGCTGCTCGATGGGAATGTACTTGTTGGGGTAGATTGGTCCCTGATATTCCGCGCGGGGACGGATGAGCCGATTGTCGCCCAACTGCTCCATGACATGGGCGGTCCAGCCGGAAATGCGCGATATCGCGAACACCGGTGTGAACAGGTCGATGTCGATGCCCAGCGTGTGATACGTCGAAGCTGAGTAAAAGTCCACGTTAGCGTTCAGCTTGCGATCGGCAACGACAAACTCCTCGATCTTGCGGGAGATCTCGAACCACTTGGCGATGCCACTCGAGTTTCCCAAGTCACGCGACATGGTGCGGAGGTGCGTGGCGCGAGGATCTTCTGTGTGGTAAACGCGATGACCGAATCCGGGGATCTTCTTTTTCTGGGCCAGCATGCCTTTGACGTAGTCGACGGGATCGGCGCCCGATGAGTCGATGGCTTCCAGAATGCGGAACACCGCTTCGTTCGCTCCCCCATGCAGCGGGCCCTTCAGGGCACCGATGGCGGCGGTGATTGCCGAGTGCATGTCGCTGAGTGTGGCAGCAACCACGCGCGCGGCGAAGGTCGACGCATTCAGCTCGTGATCGGCGTGCAGGATGAGAGCGATGTCCAGGGCGCGCTCCGCCGTGGCACTCGGAATCTCTCCATTCAACTGGTACAGAAAGTTTGCCGCATGCGACAAGGTGCGATCCGGCTCAATGACAGGCCTGCCCTTGCGAATGCGGTCGTAGGCAGCAACCACGTAAGCGATCTGCGAGGTCAGGCGGATGGTCTTGCGCAGGTTAGCTTCAGCGTCGTTCGCCTTTTCCTCGGGATCGTAGAACGACAGCGCCGAGACGATGGTGCGCAGCACGTCCATGGGAAGAGCGTGTTTGGGCGCCTGATTCAGCAGACTGATAATGGAGGCGTCGAGTTCGCGTTCGCGCGCGAGGTTCAACTTCAATTCCTGCAACTGGGCACGAGTCGGGAGATGTCCAAACCAAAGCAGGTAGCAACACTCTTCAAAGTTCGAGTGGTCGGCAAGCTCGTGAATATCGATGCCACGGTACGCCAGCACTCCCCGTTCGCCATCGATATAGCAGACGCTGGAATTGGCAGCGGTCACGCCTTCCAGGCCCTTGGGTGAATGAACAATACTGGCCATGAATTACCCTCTCAGCCCTGAGGAACTGCCCGTTTGAAAAGATCTTAAGGACAGCTAGCGCGCTCCGGGGCCCTACAGAGTCACAAAATTGCGCAACCAACGTTTTGTACTCCCCACCCGCGAAACAGTCCAGAAGCGATCTCATAAATGATGGTGGATGGGAATTCGATTTCCCTCAGGGGCTAAAGCCCAATGTTTACGTTGCCCGGAGCGGCACGGCTGAAGCCGTGCCCTTTCAAATCGCATTTATGAAACTTGTTCCAGTTTGCCCGCTAGGTTCATTGCCACCCGCCATCCATCGGCTTATATTTAAGGGTTTGCTTATCTCGTCCAAACCCCGCTGTGGGCTTGGCGAATCAAATCGCGGCTTAGCCGCGTCCGGAGCCCTTATGACCAAGCGCAGTATTCCCTTCCTAATAGCACTATCCCTGACACTCAGCAGTCTGGCGTTCGCCGATGAAGGGATGTGGCTGTTTAACGCCTTCCCGAAAGACAAGGTGAAAGCCAAGTACGGATTTGAGGTGTCGCAAGAGTGGCTCGACCACGTGCGTCTTTCCTCGGCGCGGGCCCCGAACGGGTCGTCGTCTTTTGTTTCGCCGGATGGCCTGATCTTCACCAACCATCACATCGCGCAGGAGTGCATTCACGACCTCTCTGTCGGCGGGAAGGACTACATGAAGGACGGCTTCTATGCGCCGACGCCCGCGGCGGAGCCCAAGTGTTCTGGAGTGGAATTTATCGTGCTACAGGGCATTGAAGACGTGACGACAAAGGTGAATGCGGCGTCGAAGCCTGGCATGTCATCGGCTGAGTCAGGCAAGGCGCAGCGCGAAGTCATGTCGGACATAGAGAAGGAATGCTCTGTCAATGGGTTACGCTGCGACGTGGTCACGCTGTACTCGGGCGCTTTGTACCATCTCTACAAGTACAAGAAGTACGACGATATTCGCCTGGTGATGGCTCCGGAGTTCAGCATCGCGTTTTTCGGCGGCGATCCCGACAACTTCGAATATCCGCGCTACGATCTCGACATTTCGTTTTTCCGCGCTTATGAGAATGGCCAGCCGGCAAAGACTCCGGACTACCTGAAGTGGTCGAAGACGGGCGTCAAAGAGGGCGATCTGGTGTTTGTGTCCGGGCATCCGGGCAGGACAGGCCGATTGCTGACCATGGACCAGTTGGCGTTCCTGCGCGATGTGCAGTATCCATGGCAGATCAAGTCTCTGGCTCGCCGCGTTGAGATGCTGCAGAAGTTCAGTGGGGTGTCGGAAGAAAATGCCCGGGAAGCTGAAAGCGATTTGTTTGGCCTGCAGAATGGCTTCAAGGCGATTTCCGGCTACCAGGGCGGTCTGGTTGATAAAAACTTGATGGCCAAGAAAGAGGCCGACGAGAAAGCTCTGCGTCAGTTCGTCAATTCCAATGCCAAGCTCAAGCAGGAATTCGGGGACCCATGGGCCGAAATTGGCAAGGCGGTAGGCGTCCAGAAGGAAATGTTTCTGCCGTTCTTCTACGTCGACAACCTGGCGGGCTTCCGAGGTGAACTCGCGCGCTACGCTCGCACCATTGTGCGCGCCACCGCGGAGAAGCAGAAGCCCAGCAATCAGCGCATTCGTGGTTATCAGGATTCGGCGTTGCCTACGCTTGAGCAGCGCCTGTTCTCCACTGCTCCAGTCTACAAGTCGTTGGACCAGGTACAGCTCGCGGAGAGTCTCGCCGAAATGCAGGAGCATCTGGGCGCCAACAACGACGTAGTGAAGATGGCGCTTGCCGGAAAGTCACCAGAGGACCGCGCCCAGGAGTTGATCAGCGGTACCAAGCTCGACGACGTAGCCGTCCGCAAGCAACTCTATGAAGGCGGCAAGGCAGCCGTGGATGCCAGCAACGATCCCTTGATCGTACTGATGCGGCAGATCGAGCCCACCGCCAGTGCCCTGCACCAGCGCGACGAGGATGAAGTGCAGTCGGTGCTGCGCCGTAACGGCGGGAATATCGGTAAGGCTCTATTTGCGAAAGGGGGCTTTAGCGTTCCTCCCGATGCGACGTTCACACTTCGCCTCAGCTACGGGGCCATTAAGGGTTACGAGCTGAGCGGCAAACACGTACCGTGGTTCACTACCATGGGCGGAGCCTACGAACACTCCACTCAGCACGGCAGCAAGCCGCCGTATGAACTGCCGGAAAGCTGGCTGAAGGCCAAATCATCGCTCGATCTCAAGACGCCGTACGACACGGCCTCGACGCCGGACATTATCGGCGGCAACTCGGGCAGTCCGCTAATTAACAAGAATGCTGAAGTGGTCGGCATCATTTTCGATGGCAACATCGAGTCGCTGGCGTGGAATTTCATGTACGACGATGTGGTGGGTCGATCGGTCTCCACGGACTCGCGTGCCATTCTCGAGTCGTTGCGGAAGATCTATCACGCCGACGCCTTGGCCGATGAATTGACCGGGGCGGCGGCAGCCGGCGAATCGAAAGCCCGGAAGCCGGCGACACCACAGAGATAAAGTCACAACTCATTGACCGATGCCCGCCTCGTACCCGGGGCGGGCTTTTTCGTTTCGACTCCGCAAAGGATTCCGAGCACGCAACTCGACCGACAGTCACGGACCGGTCAAAAGGAGAGCGGTCTCCTGATGGATCCATAGAGTTAGAAGGCCTCGCGGGATGCTTTGCTCCACACGTTGGTCACGAGATTGTAACGATACCGAGAGTGCCGGTCTTGACTCGGGTTACACTATTGCGCTGGCGTCGGCGCGGACGAGTGTCCGACTCTCAGGGTGAGAGTAGTGGGCGCTAGTCTAAGATGGCCGTTGTAACTTCTGGTATTGGGCCGCATCACATCACAAGTAGCATTTTTACTGGAGCGCAGTCTGTGTGGAATGTGTCTTTCGCACGCAAATTAGCTATGGTTCGAATATCTAGTGCCCACAGGCGATCATCGGAGAAAGTGTGATGGGCGGCAGCAATCCAGCACCAGGAGGTCCGGGAATTCCTGCTCGCTGGACGCGCGGAGCCAAAGACGCGGTCGGCACTGCTTACGCGGTATCGAGCCGGGTATGGTACACCATGGCCAATGGCGTCCTTACCGAGGTGTATTATCCGACGATCGACACACCCCAAACCCGCGACATTCAGTACCTGGTGACCGACGGGGAGACCTTCTTCCATGACGAACGCCGTCATACGCGAACGCAATTGGACTGCGTGAAAACGGCGGGGTTGGGATTCAAAGTCACCAACACCGATCCCGAAGGCCGTTATAGCATCGAAAAACAGATCATTGGTGACCCACACCTGAGCTGTGTGCTGATTCATACCCGTTTCAACGTCGCTCCCGCCTGGCAGGGGAGGCTGCGTCTCTACGTGCTTTGTGCTCCGCATCTCGAGATCGGCGGGATGCACAACAACGGTGAGGCGGTGGAGGCGCGGGGTCGGAGTTTTCTCCTGGCTTACCGCGGACATTTCCTACTTGGCGATTGCGGCGACTCTTCCCTTCTCGCGTCTTTCGTGCGGCTACGTCGGTGTGAATGACGGCTGGACCGATCTCGCCCACAACCTTCAAATGGATTGGACATATGACTCGGCGTTGGACGGCAATATTGCGCTCACCGCCGAGATCGATCTCTCCCGCGGCACGGAATTCACGCTCGGCATGGGGTTCGGACACACCCGCCATAGCGCCACCACCACGGTCTACCAGTCGTTGAGCATTCCGTTTGAGGCCACCCTCGCTCACTTCAATGACCAGTGGGAGCGGACCGGAAAACGGTTTGCGCTGCTCGACAAATTCGCCGAGCATGACTCGACCCTATTCGAGCGCAGCGTGAACCTGCTGCTGGCGCATGAGGACAAGATTTACCCGGGCGCCATGATCGCCAGCCTGAGCATTCCGTGGGGCGAAGATAAAGGGGACGACGACCTGGGCGGCTATCACCTGGTGTGGACGCGTGACATGGTGCAAGGCGCGACCGCTCTTCTGGCAGTGGGAGACACTGCCACACCGCTGCGGGCGCTGGTGTACCTGGCGGTCACTCAGCGCGACGATGGCGGCTTTTATCAGAATTTCTGGATCGACGGACGCCCCTACTGGATGGGCCTCCAATTGGATGAGGTCTCCTTCCCCATCATCCTGGCTTGGCGATTGTGGGAGGCCAATGCCCTGCAGAATTTCGATCCCTATATCACGGTCCAGCGCGCCTGCAATTTTCTTATGCGTCAGGGCCCGGCCACAGCGCAAGATCGATGGGAGGAGGCTGGCGGCTATTCGCCTTCGACGCTGGCCTCGAACATCGCAGGCCTGATCTGCGCTGCCGAGTTTATCGAGGCCCGAGGGGACAAACACACTGCCGATTTCGTGCGGACGCATGCTGACTTTCTGGAATCACACGTGGAAAAATGGACGGTCACGAACCAGGGAACGCTGGTGCCGGGAATCACGCGGCATTACATCCGCATCAATCCCGCGGTCAGTGCGCATGGGTCGTGCGGAGATGAAGACCCGGATGATGGGATCTTGACCCTGGCCAACCAGCGCCCGGGCGCCCAGTGCAACTACCCGGCAAAGGATATTGTGGACCACGGATTCCTCGAGCTAGTTCGCCTGGGGATCCGCAAGCCGGGAGATCCGCTGATTGAGCAGTCCCTTAAAGTCATTGATGCTGTGTTAAAGGTGGACACACCGGGCGGCCCTTGCTGGAAGCGATACAACCATGACGGATACGGCCAGCGTGACGACGGAAGCTCGTTCGACGGGTGGGGCGTGGGGAGGGCATGGCCTCTGCTCACGCTGGAGCGTGCCACCTACGAACTGGCGGCGGGGCGCAACGTTGACTCCTACCTGACGGCCGTAAGGAATTTCTCCACTGGCATTGGGCTGATCCCCGAACAAATCTGGGACGCTCCTGATCTTCCCCAAGCGTATATGTACTTTGGGAAGGCCACCGGCGCGGCGATTCCCCTGATGTGGGCCCACGCCGAATATGTCAAACTATTGCGGTCGGTGGTGGACGGCAAGGTCTTCGACCTGATCGATCCGGTCGCCAAGCGTTACTGCAACGATAAGCCGCGGCCGGTCATCGAAGTATGGAAAATGAATCGCCAGGTCAAGTGTGTGCCGGCCGGAGGATTGTTAAGGGTACAAGCCTCCTCAGCGTTCCTGCTGCACTGGAGCGATGACGAGTGGGCGACCGGTCGCGATACCGCTTCGACACCGACCTCCATCGGAATCGAATACGCGGACATCCAGGTTGCATCATCGCAAAGGGCTCCTATACGCTTCACGTTTTATTGGCCACAGCGCTCGGAGTGGCAGGGCGAGGATTTCCACGTCGATATTACAGATTGAAGTCAGCCGTTCCTGAAAGAAAGGTGACAACCAGTGAGCAGCCAAGCCAGTGTTTCCGCGCAGGAAAACGAGCAAGCAATTGCCGAGGCCAAGTCGCAGCAGCAACTCGAGCAGCTTTGCATCAACACGGTCCGCACGCTTTCCATGGACGCCGTGCAGAAAGCCAACAGCGGCCATCCCGGAACGCCGATGGCGCTGGCCCCACTCGCCTTTGTGCTTTGGGACCGCTTCCTGCACTTTAATCCGCGAAATCCTAATTGGGCGGGGCGCGACCGCTTCGTACTGTCCAATGGCCACGCTTCGATGATGCTCTACTCGATGTTGTACCTCACCGGTTACGACCTGACGCTCGACGACCTCAAGAGCTTCCGGCAGTGGGGTTCGAAGACTCCTGGGCACCCGGAGTACGGCCTCACCGCCGGCGTGGAAACCACGACTGGGCCGCTGGGCCAGGGCGTCAGCAATGCTGTTGGGATGGCAATCGCCCAGCGGTGGTTTGCATCTCAATTCAATCGTGACGGTCACGACCTGTTCGACTATCGCATCTACGCGATTTGCGGCGATGGCGACCTGATGGAAGGTGTTTCGAACGAGGCCGCGTCGATTGCCGGGCACCTGGGACTCTCCAATCTGATCTGGTTCTACGACAGTAACCACATCACGATCGAAGGCAATACGTCGCTGACGTTCTCCGATGACGTCGGCACGCGCTTTCTGGGGTGGCACTGGAACGTGCAGCACGTCAGCGATGTAAACGACCTCGCCGCATTGGACCGCGCGATCAGGGAAGCGCAGAGAGAAACGCAGCGGCCGTCGCTCATCATCGTGAACAGCCATATCGGATACGGCTCGCCCCATAAACAGGACACCGCCGAAGCGCACGGCGAGCCGCTGGGGGTTGAGGAAGTTCGTCTGACCAAGATCAATTATGGCTGGCCGCCGGATGCACAATTTCTGGTGCCGGAAGAGGTGAAAGCCTACATGGGCAAGGCGGTCGAGCGCGGCGCCAATTGGGAGCAGGAGTGGAATGATCGCTACAAGGCTTGGGCAGAGGAGTTCCCTGCCCTCGCCAAAGAATGGGAGTTGATTGCCAGTCGCGACTTGCCGCAAGGCTGGGACAAGGACATTCCCACGTTCCCCGCAGATGCAAAAGGCATCGCCACGCGCGAGTCGAACAACAAAGTCCTGAACGCGGTGGCCAAGAACGTACCCTGGCTGATTGGCGGTGCCGCCGATCTTGCGCCTTCGACCAAGACCCTGATCAAGGACGCTGGAAGCTTCGAGCGCGACGAGTACTCGGGACGCAACTTCCACTTCGGCATCCGCGAACACGCCATGGGCGCGATCGTGAATGGTATGTGCGTGTCGGGAGTGCGCGCGTACGGAGCAACGTTCTTCATCTTCACCGATTACATGCGGCCGGCAATTCGCCTGGCTGCCCTGATGGATTTGCCTGCTATTTTCATCTACACGCACGATTCGATTGGGCTGGGCGAAGATGGGCCAACCCACCAGCCGATCGAGCACCTGATGTCGCTGCGGGCGATGCCGCGGCTGCTGGTCTTTCGCCCTGCGGACGCCAACGAAGTTGCGGAAACCTGGCGTTACATCATGCGACTCAAGCACGAACCGGTCGCGATTGCACTCAGCCGCCAGCCGTTGCCGACATTTGACCGGACGAAGTATGGGTCCGCGGCGGGTGTCGCCAAGGGAGCGTATGTGCTCGCCGATTGCAAAGGAACTGCGGACGTCATACTGATGGGGACCGGCTCCGAGGTGCAACTCTGCGTGGGAGCTTACGAAAAGCTCACGGCCGATGGCGTGAAGGCGCGGGTGGTTTCCATGCCGTCGTGGGAGGTATTTGAAAAGCAGACTGACGAGTACAGGACCGAAGTATTTCCGCCAGCAGTGAAAGCCCGCGTGGCAGTGGAAGCCGGAGCTACTTTGGGCTGGAAAGAATACGTGGGAGATGAAGGTGAAGTCGTTGGTCGCGACGATTTTGGGGCTTCTGCTCCCATCAAAGACTTGATGAGTCACTTTGGCTTTACGATTGACAATGTCGTAGCCAAGGCACGCGAGGTCATCAGCAAGACAGAGTCGTAGGGTTCGAGGCGAATTTGCCACCCGCGAACCGGCGGATAAAGGAGGCGACACTCATGCCAACGACAACCGCGGTCAGGACGGCACAGTTTGGCATCATTGGGCTCGGCGTGATGGGTGCAAACCTCGCCCTGAATGTCGAAGACCACGGGCGAACGGTGGCGGTTTGGAACCTGGAAACGGAGTGGGTCGACCGCCTGCTTCACAAGAATCCAGGACGGCAGCTCATTGGCGCAAAGTCGCTACAGGAGTTCTGTCGTGCATTGGAGCGTCCCCGCCGCATCCTGATGATGATCGCGGCAGGTGATCCCGTCGATCAGACGCTGCAAAAGCTATCTCCCTACCTGGCGCCGGGAGACATCGTGATCGATGGCGGCAATTCCTACTTCAAAGACACCATCCGGCGCGAAGCCAACGCCCGCCAGACCATGGTCCACTTCTTCGGAATGGGCGTTTCCGGCGGCGAAGAGGGCGCGCGTCACGGCCCATCGCTGATGCCGGGCGGCCCGCGCGAGGCCTACAACCAGATTGCTCCCATTCTCCAGTCCATCGCTGCGAAGAGCGATTCCGGAGAATGCGTCACCTACGTAGGACCGGATGGCTCGGGCCATTTCGTGAAGATGGTGCACAACGGCATCGAGTATGGCGACATGCAGCTCATCGCCGAGGCTTACGAAATTCTAAAGAGGACACTGCACTTAAGCGCCCAGGAATTGTCGGACATCTTTGCCGAATGGAACCGCGGGCCCCTGGAATCCTACCTAATCGAGATCACATCCAGGATTTTCGGGGTTACCGACCCTGAAACCGGTGAACCGCTAGTCGACGTGATCCTCGACAAAGCAGGACAGAAGGGCATGGGCAAGTTGTCGGCGAAGGTCGCACTCGAACTGGAGATACCGGTTCCCACTATCGCTGCTGCGATTGACGCACGCGCGCTCTCCGGCTTGAAGGACGAACGCGTCATAGCGGGCCAATTGATCCATTCGTCTGCTGCCGGAGCATTTAACGGGGAGAAGCGGGAGCTGATCCAGGCGGTACATGATGCCTTATTTGCCTCGAAAATCTGTTCCCATGCGCAAGGCATGTGCCTGATCCGCGCCGGGTCAGCAGAGTGGCAGTGGGACATTAACTTGCGCGAAATGGCGAGAATCTGGAAAGGCGGCTGCATCGTCCGGGCTCGATTCCTGGACTCGATCATGCGCGCTTTCGAGCTCCAGCCCGATCTCCCCAATCTTCTGCTTGACTCCGAATTCATGACATGGATTCGCAGGTCGGAGCCGTCGTGGCGCAAGCTGATTGTGACGGCGGTGCAGATGGGGATCCCGGTTCCCGCGCTTTCAGCGTCACTCTCGTACTTTGACAGCTACCGCAGTGCCCAATTGCCACAAAACCTGACCCAGGCGCAGCGCGATTTCTTTGGGGCGCACACCTACCAGCGTGCGGATCGTCCGACCGCTGGCTTCGTCCATACTGACTGGCCGACTCTGTTTGCAAAATCTAACCGACCGTCCGGAGGCACGAAGTGAGTACTGCAGTACAACCCGAGCCATTCACAATTACTGAGCCCATTTTGCCCAGAGCAGGCTCCTGCCTGCTGGTTATTTTTGGCGGAACCGGAGACCTGACCCGCCGCAAGCTCATTCCGGCACTGTACGACCTGGCGTGCATCGGATGCACCAATCCCAATTTTGACGTCCTCGGTATCGGTCGCACGCAACTCACGGATGATCAGTTCCGGGAACGGATGCATGAAGGCGCGGCGAAGTCGAAAGACGCCCGCAACTTCAGCGAGGACGACTGGACCAAATTCGCGAAGCGCCTGCACTATCTTGTCGGAGATGCCAACCATCCCGATTTCTATCCGCTGTTGAAATCGAAGATCGCGGAGATGCAGAAGCATGGCGCCAGCAAGAACGTGCTGTTTTACGTTTCGACCCCGGCGTCTCTGGCTCCGCCGATCGTGGAGGGACTTGGCCAGTCGGGACTGGCCCATAACAGTGACGGTTGGACGCGCATCGTCCTGGAGAAGCCCTTTGGGCATGATCTGAAAAGCGCCCAGGACTTGAATGCCATGGTCTCGCGCGTCTTCGACGAGGAGTCGGTCTATCGCATCGACCACTATCTAGGCAAAGAAACGGTCCAGAACATCATGGTGTTCCGCTTTGGCAACTCCATGTTCGAGCCCATCTGGAACCGCAATTACATTGACTACATCGAGATCACCGCTGCTGAGACTCTTGGGGTCGAAAGCCGCGCTGCCTTCTACGAAGAAACCGGTGCGTTGCGTGACATGGTGGCCAACCACCTACTGCAGTTGTTGACGCTCACGGCCATGGAACCTCCTGTGGCGTTCGACGCCAACTCAGTGCGTGAATTGAAGGTCCAGGTGCTGCGCGCGATTCGGCCAATGTCGGTAGACGAGGTTGCGAAGCGCACCATCCGCGGACAGTACGGGCCCGGCAAGATCAACGGCGTCGAGGTTCCGGGTTATCGCCAGGAACCGGGCGTGAACCCCAAGTCGCGCACCGAAA
The DNA here is from genome assembly GCA_963779555.1 of uncultured Acidobacteriaceae bacterium. Taxonomy (GTDB): domain Bacteria; phylum Acidobacteriota; class Terriglobia; order Terriglobales; family Acidobacteriaceae; genus DASRAA01. The sequence continues at coordinate 39,830 of CAVZYS010000003.1, read as the reverse complement.
CCTACGTGGCCGTCGAGTTTCGCGTGGACAACTGGCGCTGGGCGGGAGTTCCCTTCTACGTGCGTGCGGGCAAACGGTTGGCGAACCAGCTCACGGAGGTCGCCGTCCACTTCAAACGCACGCCCCAGGCCTTGTTTGCGCGCAACCCGGACGACGTTCATCACAATGTCATCACCATGCGCATCCAGCCGAACGAGGGCATTTCGTTGAATTTCGGAGCCAAGACGCCGGGATCGCAAATGCGCTCCAGTCGCGTCAATATGGATTTTTCCTACCGTGATGCGTTTGGGACGGCCACCCCGGTGGCTTACGAAACGCTGTTGCTGGACGCGATGCGCGGCGATGCGACCCTGTTCACGCGCCGCGACGAGACCGAGGCGGAATGGCGCATCATCACGCCCATCGAGGAGGCGTGGACGCAGCTTCCCGAGCCGCAATTCCCCAATTATGCCGCAGGAAGTGAAGGCCCCGGCAATGCCGATTCTCTAATCAAGTATGACCGCCAGCGCTGGCGGGCTTTGAAGAGGGACAACGGTTGGAATCTCTGATGACTGATCTGAAACCGGCAAGACGCGTGGCGCTGGTGCTGTCGGACATTGACGGCACGCTGCTGGACGACGACAAGAAGCTCACGCCGGGAGCGCCCGCTGCTGTTCAGCGCCTCTACCGCGCCGGCATAAGGTTCACGCTCGCCAGCGCAAGGCCTCCGCGGATGACCCGCGAACTGGTTCGCGAGCTCCACGTGTGTGAACCCATTGCCTGCTTCAATGGCGCTTTGTTTGTGGGCCCCGGTGAGACTGTGCTTCACCAGTCGCCCATGGCGGCGGCCGATGCGCAACAGGTTGCGAACCACATCTTTCAAAACAGATTCGATTTGTGGGTTTGGACGGACACTAACTGGTACGTCAGCGATCCGACAGGAGCACACGTCGAACACCATGAAGACCTGATGGGTTGCAAGGCGACGCCTTTGCAAACGCACGATGTGTCGCAGTTTCATGTGCTTAAACTGGTTGGAGTGAGTGACGATTTTGACGCGGTGGCCAAGGCTGAAAAAGAAATGGCCGGGCTTTGTTGCATGTCGATCTCGGCGACCCGCTCGAGTCCGTACTATCTCGACGTAACTGATGCGAAAGCCAACAAGGGACAGGTTGCGCTCACGCTTTCCGAAATGCTGCACATACCCACCGACCAGATCGCGACCATCGGGGACATGAACACTGATGCTCTGATGTTCCGCCAAACCGGCCTCAGCATTGCCATGGGTAACGCCCTTGACGACGTCAAGGCCCAGGCGAAGTTCGTGACCAAAAGCAATGAGGAAGACGGATTCGCTTATGCCATGGACCACTTCGTGCTCGGGCTTGCGCAAGCGCACGCGGCTGCCGACTGAGCGATGGTCGTTCTTCTCATGGGAGTGACTGGATCGGGCAAAACCACGATCGGCCGCGCTCTTGCCGAGTCTCTGGAGTGGCGGTTTGTTGACGCTGACGACTTCCATCCGCCAGCGAATGTGGCCAAGATGCGAGCAGGAATCCCGCTGGACGATGCCGACCGGGTCCCGTGGCTGGCCTCTCTGCACGATGCGATTGCCGAATGGCTGGAGGCTGGCGCCAACGTTGTGCTGGCGTGTTCTGCGCTGAAGCAGTCGTATCGCGAGCAGTTGCTGGTCAGTTCGGACGTCAAGCTGGTCTATTTGCGTGGCAGCCGTGAACTGATATCGCAACGGCTTTCGCAGCGGCATGGTCACTACATGGACCCCAATCTCCTGCCCAGCCAGTTTGCCACGCTCGAGGAACCTCAGGATGCGGTCGTGGTGGATGTCAATACAGAGGTGCCCGAAATCGTCGCGCACATTCGCAATGAGCTTGGTATTTAGTCGATTGGCGCGACGTCCTGAGCGCGGCCTTTCCACTCCCCACCACGGCCCGACCAGAATTTAATCGCCGAATGGAATGTCGCGAGCATGTAGAAGCACGCGCTAAATGGCAGGGTCAGAGCCCACGCCGGGTTCAGCCCGTAAAATCGCACCATCGGAAGAAATGCGGCGGACATCAGCAGCCAGCTTGCCGATCCAATCGCCGCCAGAGTCGCGTTGCCGCTCAAAAGCAGCGCAATCGGGAGCAGATAAGTGATCGTCAGTCCAACCATCGCGCCCAGTCAGCATCCACGCCGAATGCTGCAATTGGTTAAAGGCCGTACGGGCAACCATCCGCTCGATTTCGCTAAAGGATCCATAAACGCGAGTGCTCTCGGCATCTGGAGTCACGCCCAGCCATACTCTTCCGCCGGACCGCTTCACGGCCCGCGCCAAAGCGCAGTCGTCGATGATCTGGTTGCGAATAGCGGAAATACCGCCCGCCCGCTCCAAAGCCTCTGGGCGAATCAGCATGCATCCTCCGGCAGCTCCAGCGACGTTGTGGCGAGGATCGCGAATCCAGGCGGGCGGATACAGCAGGAAGAAGAAAAACACGAAGGGCGGGATTAGAAATCGCTCCGCCAGGCTTTGGCAGTGCAGCTTGACCATGAACGAAGCCAGGTCGTAGTTCCCTGCTTCCGCGATGGCGACGAGTTTTGCAATGTTGTCCGCCGAGTGTCGTATATCAGCGTCAGTCAGCAGCAAGAACCTCGGCCGCAGCCGCTTCGCATGTTGAATGCCCTGCTCTACTGCCCAGAGTTTGCCCGTCCATCCGGCAGGCAGAGTGTCGCTCGCGACCACTTCGAGTGCTTCGGATCGACCGCAATCTCGAGCCGCTTGCCGCGCGGATTCGGCTGTTCCATCTGAGCTGTGATCGTCAACCACGAAAATATCGATGGACTGGGCACAACTCTGTCGCAGCAACGATTCCACCGTTTGACCAATGACTCGGGCCTCATCGCGGGCAGGAATTACCACCGCAATCGTGCCGTTAATCGTGGCCGGCGGTTGCATCTCGGCATGGAGGCTCTCGACCCTCCAGAAGCTTCCGTGGCCCACGAGCAGGTAGATCCAGATGGTAAGACAGAACAATCCGCTGATGAGCGCAAGGGAGTGCATTCCCTTTCAGTTTATCCGCAACCAGCTGCATGCCTGATCGAATGAAATTCTGTCGTGCGGCGCAATCAGCGGCACACCCGCGGCGACATGAAAACGCAAAATCTATCTATTCCGGTGCAACCGCGACCTGCTACACTCACCCGCGACCCCCTATGACACTACCCAAGGCTCCACTTCGCACCAAACTCTTCGACAATCCTGACAGCAAGTTCGTCCACAGTGCGGTCCTCGACTCCTGCAGGAAACATGGCAGCAAGATCGCTATCGTGGATATGTCCTGCGCGCCGCCACGGCGCATCAGCTATGCCGAGTATGGTGACCTGGTCGAGCGCACGGCCCATGCGATGGTCGCCGCTGGCATTCACCCGGGCGACATGATTGGCATTTACTTGCCGAATTGCTGGGAATTTGGCGTTGCGTTCCATGCGGCCACAATGGTGGGCGCCATTCCCACGACCATGAATCCGACTTATCGCGACCGCGAAGTGCGTTACCAGATGGAAATCTGTGACGCCGTCGCGCTAATCAGTGATGGTCCGCTGCTCGAGGGCGTCGACCTGTCGGGCCTTCCCGCGCTGCGGAATGTGTTTACTGTCCGCACCGCAGCATCAGGCGGCACCGAACCGCTGAGCAATCTTTACGCGTCAACCGCGCGCGTCAGCTTGCCGGAACCGCAGCATGACTCCCGTTTGACGATCGCAACTCTGCCCTTTTCCAGCGGCACCACGGGACTGCCCAAGGGTGTGATGCTTTCGCACCACAATCTGGTCGCGAATGTTTACCAGACGCTGACGTCGGGCGAAACCGGAGCTATCGGGGAAAACGCGGTGGTGTTGTGTTTCCTGCCCCTGTACCACATCTACGGAATGACGGTGGGAATGAATCTGTGCCTGATGCGCGGTTGCACCGTCGTTTTCATGCCCCGCTTCGATTGTGAAGCGTCGCTCAGAACCATCGTCGAGGAAGGCGTGACCATGGCCCTCTGTGTACCGCCCGCGTTGCTGGCCTATTGTCACGCTTTCGATGCGGGAAAATTTCCGCGCGAGCACAGCCTTCGCTGGGTGAAGTGTGGCGCGGCCCCGCTGGCGCCGGACCTGGCGCGCCGTTTCACCGCATCCACAGGCATACCCATTCGCCAGGGGTACGGCATGACCGAGGCGTCACCGGTCACGCATATGGGCTTCCTCGATCCCGAGTTCTATGACGGCAGTTCGATCGGCGGTCCCGTCGCCCAAACCGATTGCCGCGTGCTCGACGAAAACGGGAACGACGTGGCGCAGGGCGAACTCGGCGAGTTGGTCATGCGCGGCCCGCAGTTTATGTTGGGCTATTGGAAATCACCCGATGCCACCGCCGCCGTCATGCATGATGGATGGTACTGGTCGGGGGACATCGTACGCGTGGATGAGCGAGGTCTTTACTTCGTCGTCGACCGCCGCAAGGAGATGATGAAGTACAAGGGATTCTCGATCGCTCCGGCAGAAGTCGAAGGCGTACTGCTTGAGCATCCTGCCGTGCGCGACTGTGGCGTGGTTTCGCGGGTTGATGAAGCTGGTGAGGAGCTTCCCTGCGCGTTCGTGGTATTGCGTGAGAGCCATCTCGAGACTGAATCAACCACGGCCAGCCTGCGTGACTTTGTGGGCGAGCGGCTTACTCATTACAAGATGCCGCGCGAAATCCACTTCGTGCAGAGCATTCCACGAACGGCCTCGGGCAAGATTTTGCGGCGCGACTTACGGAAGCTGTTTTAAGGTTTCGAGCCTAGCGGCGGTTGTCGGTTTGCGGCTCGGGATGGATCAGCACACGGAAAAGGTCAGGCACTTCCTGCCGGAACCTGCTTTCCAGGGCGGTCTGAATATCGTGCACACGGGCCAATGGTAGGTCGTCCTTCATGGTGCAGTGCAGCGACAGATAGAGCCGTCCCGCTACTCGTTTGAACATGAGGTCGTGAGCGTCAACCACCTCGGGGAAGGTTCCTGTGACCGACTGAATTCGATCCTCGAAGCTGGGGGCTTCCATCACTCCGTCGCTGGTTTCGATGGTCGCTGGCTCACTTTCGATATGGGTCAGGATGCTGGATATCTCCGGAATGTCGCGGCGCATCTCGCTCTCCAGACGAGTGACCCGGTCGTGCGCCTCTTTTAGCGCGAGGCGTTCATCCAGTTCGACGTGCTGCTCGACATGCAGTGCGCCGTGGATGTCCTGCACACTGATATCGTGGACGTTGAGATTGTTTCGAGTGGCCACGGCGCGGATGCGGTCGAACAGGCTTTCGCCGCGGCCGGCGCGGGCTACGGCGTTCACCACCACGTCGGCTCCCGGCAAAAGCTCCTGAATGCCGGATGACACTTCGTTGGCAACCTGCTCCGACTTCTGGAAGGTCACGTTCCTCGACATGGCAATGGAAACGTCGGCGAAATACTTGCTGCCACCGCGACGAATGCGGACACGATCGATTTCCAGCACCCCGTCGATGCGTGAAACCAAATCAATTATTCTGGACCGTACGCCTGCCGGAGCGCTATCCAGAAGCGCGTCGATGGTCTGCCTCGCCAGACGCCAACTGACATACACCACGATGCAGGCAACCACCAAGGCCGCGATAGGGTCGGCTTTCGCCAGCCATCGGACTGAGTAAGTCCTCCCCGCCAACACCAGAGCCAGGCCAAGGATGACCACCGCGCTGGACCAGATGTCGGTGCTGAAATGGAGTGCATCTGCCAGCAACGCCTGGCTGTCGTACCTGTCGGCAATTCGCTTCAGCCGGCGGGAACGCCAGAAGTCAACTACGATCGAGGTGGTCATTACGACGAAGGCCCATACGCTGGGCTCAATCTCGACGGAGTGAAAGAACAGCCGCTTCGTAGCCTCGTAGACGATCCAGATGCAGGTAGCCAGCAATAAGGCGGTTTCGATGAACGCCGAGAAGTTCTCGAATTTCCCATGCCCGTACTGGTGATCGGCATCCGCAGGCTTGTCGGAGACGCGAACGGAGAAGTACGTGATCACCGCGGCCACAAGGTCGAGGCCCGAGTGCGCAGCTTCGGACAAGATTCCCAAGCTGCCGGTGGAGATTCCCACGACGATCTTCAAAGTCGTGATCGCCACCGCGGCATAAACGGAGTTGAGAGCGACCGCCCGCTTCTCCGACTGCCGCGCGACGATGTTCAAGACCTCAGGCATAAAACGATTCGATGACTCACGCCGGACCGCCCCTCAACGAACGATCGGGTGCGGTCTCCTATGATACGATTTTGTGTAACTGCTGCGGCGCCACAGGCGACCCTTTCCCGGAGGAAGACCCTTCATGCAACGTCAGATCATAACGGTTCTTGCGCTTTCGTGTGTTCTCGTCCCGGCTGCGTATGCCCAGACCCCGGCTCCAGGCGCTGCGCCGGGTCCTCAAACGCATGAACCCGCAAAACCGGCAGCGACCGGCGCTGCCACCACTGGCGCGCCTGCACCCAACCCGAGCGCGGTTGGCATGGACCAACCCGTGATTACTTTGAAGGGAGGCTGTGAGCCGATAGGCGACATAACACCCGCCAAGGATTGTGTAACGACCGTCACCCGGGCGCAGTTCGAGAAGATGACCAACGCGTTGCAGCCGGACATGGCCGCCGAGGCCAAGTGGGGATTCGCCACGAACTACGGACGTCTGCTCATATATTCCGATGCCGCTCGAGCCCTTCATCTGGAGAACGATCCCAATGTTCAGCAGATTATTCAGTTTGTCAGTCTACAGGTGATGGCTGAGGGGCTGAAACGCCGCTACGCAGAACAGTTCGCTCATCCCACCGAACAGCAGATTCAGGACTACTACAACCAGGACAGTGCCAAGTACCTTGAAGCTACGCTGCAACGGATCATCATCCCGAATAAGCAAGGAACCGGTGACAAGCCTGCGGCGACCGAGGCAGAAGCGAGCGCCGCAGCCGAGAAGATCCGGCAGCGCTGGGTTGCTGGTGAAGATCCGGTCAAGCTCCAGCAGTCGGCGTTCGAGGCGGCCGGCGTCACAGGAGGCTCCTCGCCTGAAACCAATTTGGGAGTCCGGCGCCCCGGCAGTCTGCCCGTGAATCAGGAAAGCGTCTTTCAACTGAAGGCGGGCGAAATTTCGCAGGCCTATAGTGACCCGGCTGCGACGTACCTTTACAAGGTAGTGTCCGTGCGGCAAATCCCGTTGAGTGAAGTCAAGGACTCGATCGTGAAGACGCTGCAGCAACAGCAATTGCAGGACAAGTTGGAAGCGATTGGGAAGTCCGCCACACCGGTGTTGAACGAAGAATATTTCGGACCTCCACCGGCAAAGACAGCTCCGGCCACGGGAGCGGGTCCGGGGCCGGGTGGCCAGCCACAATCGGGCAATTTGCCAAAGTAGTTCTTCGATGACACAGCCGACGGCAACTGTGTTGGTGACGGGAATCTCGGGGAACCTGGGCACAAGGCTCCTGCCGATGCTGTCAGAGTTTCGCGTGGTGGGCGTCGACCTGCGCCCACCGGTATCGTCCCAGCCAATCGAATTCCATGCGATGAACCTGGGGCATGAATCGTCATGCCGGGAACTTACTCAACTGCTTCGCCACACGGGCGCACGCTCCGTGGTTCATCTAGCATTTGTGCTTGATCCGCAGCGGGCCGCCGCGCTGGATATCGAGCGCATGTGGCAGATCAATGTCGCCGGCACCGCTCGGGTGATGGAAGCCATCAGTGTCGTCAATCGCACGGGCGGCCATATCCGCCAGTTCATTTTCCCCAGCAGCGTCTCGGCCTATGGCCCCGAGACTCCGGGGCCTGTGATGGAAGACTTCCCTCTCCGGGCGCATACGCTTCCTTACGCAATCCACAAACGTGAGAGTGACGACGTGGTGCGTTATCGCGCCGAGAGCCTGGGCGACTGTCGCACCTACATTCTCAGGCCGCACATTTTCACGGGCACCACCATGCAGAACTATTTGTTGAGCGCACTGCGGGGAACCCCTCTGGGCAAGAGCCGCCGAGCGGCACGCATGCGGGCGGAAGGCAAGCGTTTGCCCATCATGCTTCCGCGCGGGAAGAAATATGATGAGTGCCGCCTTCAGTTCGTGCACATCGATGACGTGGCGCGTCTGTTGGCTTATCTTCTCCATCGGCCGCACAGCGATCCCCCGGTGACCATCCTGAACGTTGCCGGCCACGGTGCGCCGCTCTCGATCGAAACTTGTGCGCAGATCGCGCAGACCAAGATAACCCGCGTTCCCAGCCGCGCCGCTTGCCGGTTGATCTTGCACATGTTGTGGAAGTGGGGAATCTCGTCGATACCGCCCGAGGCGTTGCCCTACATAATCGGTTCCTACACCGTGGACACCACGCGCTTACAGCAATTCCTGGGTCCGGACTACGCGCGGGTAATGCACTACTCGGCAGAAGACGCGCTGCGCGCCAGCTTTGTGCACCCCTAGGCCCGGCGGATCGATTGACCATCACGCAGTCTGAGCTATTTTTTGCCCCTATACAATCCCGCAATTCCAAAGGTGTAGGGAGTCCACGATACTTCGCGGAAACCGGCCAGCCGCATGCGTTGCAGCATCGCTTCCGGTGCCGGAAAGCGCTGCACTGATCTCGGCAGATAGGAGTACGGGCCACGTACTCCTGAGATGACGGTGCCAATCGCCGGAAGGACATGGCGGAAGTAGACGCGGTACACGGCGCCGATCAACCCTTGGGGCTCGCCAAAGTCGAGAATGCCGATCTCGCCGTCGGCCGCAAGTACCCGATAGATCTCGGCCAGACCGCGATCATAGTTGACGAGATTGCGGAACCCGAATGCAGCCGTCACCAGTTCAAACTGCCCCGCCGGAAGTGGGAGATTCAACGCGTCGGCTTCGAGCCAGCTAATGCGCCTCTCGCCAGTCTTCTCTCTCGCCCTGACCAGCATGGGATGTGAAAAATCGGCGCCTACCAATCCAGTTGATGCTCCGTTCATGCGCCTATACAGCGCGAACGTCATATCGCCGGTACCGCAGCAAAGGTCAAGCACCCGGACATTCGGGCGGGAAAGGATCGCATCAAACATCCGCGCGGTACGGTTCCACCACAACCGGTCGACATTCATCGAGAGCGCATGGTTGAGGAAATCGTACTTCGGCGCGATGGAACTGAACATGTCACGCACCGCCACGGCCGCCGACGCCTCATCACTGGCCCCGACAGGTGCGGCACCGACAACCCGGTCCTCGGCATCACCGGGAGCTGGAGGACGCGACTCGTCTGGCTTAACCGTATTCATCGTGCCTTCGACAATTGCTTGATTTCCTCAACGGCGGCGATCACAGCGCTCGCAGGCACGGTATTGACCACCTCCACCTTGCCAATCGCGGTCGGCAAGACGAAGTGCGGCACGCCGCCCATCGTCTTCTTGTCGGACTGGAGCAACTTCAGAACGCGCTTGCCGCTCACATCGACATCCGGCAGCGATCCATATGCGAGTACTATCGCGATGATGCGCTGCGCCGTTTCTGGGTCGGTGAGGTTGAGGCTCTTACCCAGTACCGCAGCCGCCACCATGCCCCAACCAACTGCCTCTCCGTGGAGAAAGCGTTTATATTGGGTGGCCGATTCCAGTGCGTGGCCGATGGTGTGGCCGAAGTTCAAGATTCGCCGCTCGCCGCCTTCCCGCTCGTCAGCGCTCACCACGTCGGCCTTGACCTTCACACATTCGACGATCAGGCGCTCCAGTAGTTCAACATCCCTGCGCAACAATGCTTCACGTTGCGTTTCCATCAATTCGAAGATCTGCGGATTCCGGATCACGCCGTACTTCATCGCTTCGAACAGGCCGGAACGGTATTCACGATCGGGTAGGGTCGAGAGGACTTCGGGGTCGGCCAGCACGGCCAGCGGCTGATGAAACGTTCCCATCAAATTCTTGCCCGATACCAGGTTCACGCCGGTCTTGCCGCCGATGGCGGAATCCACTTGCGCCACCAGCGTAGTTGGAACTTGTATGACAGGGATACCGCGCATGAAGATAGATGCGAGGAATCCGGCCACATCGCCGACCACACCACCGCCCAGGGCGATCACGACCGATCGCCGGTCCGCACCCAAGCTCACCATTTTGCCCGCAAGTTTCTCAACCGCGGCGAGTCTCTTGGAAGTCTCGCCGTCGGCCATCTCCAGCACCTCGAGCGAGCGGCTGGCCTCGGCGAAGCTCTCGGTCAGCACAGTTCCCCACAGCTTCAGGATTGGCTCGGAAGATACCAAATACGCTTTTGAGTGTGCCGGGATGAATGCCTGCAAGGAGGCCGCCGCCGAGCGTAGCAGGCTACGCTCCACCAACACTTCATACGATCGCGAGGAGGTCAGAACTGGTATGCGAGTCAAACTTCTAGTGTATCGGATGCTTCCTATACCCGCATAAAGCGTCGCGAGAAAGCAATTTCCCATTGCGAGAATCGGCGCCTTTCTATTGAATCGGCGACCTGCTGTGCGTGTTAACATCAGCTTGGAACGGCTGATTCTGGCGTGTTCTGAAGCACCAAGCGCATTCCTATGAAAGCTCTGCCGGGCGAAACCGACTTTATCGTTGTTGGCGCAGGGATCGCGGGCCTGCGCGCTTCGGTGGAACTCGCCTCGGCGGGGCGCGTGTTGTGCCTCGCCAAGCGTGAAGTAACCGAATCCAATACGCAGTACGCGCAGGGCGGCATCGCGGCGGCGCTCAGCGACGACGACGAAGTCAGACTGCATCTCGACGACACCTTGAAAGCCGGCGACGGACTGTGTAATGCCGAGGCAGCGCGCATCTTGGTCGAAGAAGGCCCCGTACGCATAGAGGAGCTGATCGAGTGGGGCACGCAGTTCGACCGCACGGGCAGCAAGATTGCATTCACGCGAGAAGGAGCCCACAGCCGCAGCCGGGTATTGCATGCCCACGGCGACTCGACCGGCCGGGAAATTGGACGAGCGCTCTACCTGAAGGCCAAAGCACTAAAGCCCATCGCCTTTCGCGAGTTCGAGTTCACCACTGAAATAGTGTTGCGCGATGGCCGAGCGATCGGAGTGCGGGTACTCGACAGCGATGGACACCTGCACGAGATCCACGCTAGCTCTGTGTTACTCGCAACCGGTGGCCTTGGCCAGGTATATAGCGACACCACGAATCCGCAGGTTGCAACCGGCGATGGCGTCGCGATGGCGTATCGAGCCGGCGCCGAAATCAGCGACATGGAGTTTGTGCAGTTTCATCCTACGGCGCTGTATTTGAAGGGAGCGCCCCGCTTCTTGTTGTCCGAAGCTCTGCGCGGCGAAGGCGGCTATCTGCGCAACCTGGAGCTGCAGCGGTTCATGCACAAGTACCACGAGATGGGAGAACTGGCTCCGCGCGATGTCGTCGCTCGTGCCATTGCCCACGAATTGGAAGTCACCAAGCGGCCGGACGCCGTCGTTTACCTCGACTTGACCCATCTTAAGAGCGACGCGGTGCGCAAACGCTTTCCCACGATTTACGCCACCTGTATGAGGTACAACGTCGATATTACCGAGGAACTGGTCCCAATCCGCCCGGCTGCGCACTACGCGATGGGTGGCGTGCGCACCGATCTGGATGGACGCACGTCGATTTCGGGGCTGTATGCCGCCGGTGAAGTGGCCTGCACCGGGGTGCATGGAGCAAATCGACTGGCCAGTAATTCCCTGCTCGAAGGACTGGTGTACGGCGCGCGCGCGGCCCGAGCCATGAGAAATGCAATGCTGCCTCCGCATGGGGCGGCGAGCAGCGTGACCAAGCCGGAAGTTCAAAGTAATGGAAGTGCCGGTGAAACGGAGAAGTTCATCCAGAAGGTGCAGACGAAGATGTGGCAGCATGTTGCTGTGGTGCGGGACGGCAAGGTTTTGAAGCAGGTAGTAGCCGACCTGACAGCCATGCAGGCGCAGTTGCCCAAGTCAGGCGATCGCCGTTCGCATGAAGCAGCCAATATCCTGCAGACCGGACTGCTGATTGCCCGCTCTGCGCTGGCCCGGGAGGAAAGCCGTGGCGCGCAGTACCGCATCGATTTCCCGCTGAAGAATGATCGAAAGTTCAACAATCACTCTGTGCTAAAGGGCGACACCATCACCTTCGAGTAGGCACCCAACTCTGCCCTAGCCTGCAGCTTCCGCCTTCCTGGGAAATAACAACGACAGCACGATGGAGATCGCCAGCACTCCCGCCACCACGCCGAGTGCGACTCCAATCGGTATGGGAACGTAGTGCGACGCCAGCATCTTGGCCCCGATAAAAATCAGGATTACCGACAAGCCATAGTGCAGCAAGTGGAACACCTCCATCATTCCCGCCAGTGCAAAGTACAGCGAACGCAGACCGAGAATGGCAAACACATTCGAGGTGAAAACAATGAACGGCTCCCTGGTGATCGCCAGTACTGCTGGAATTGAGTCGGTTGCAAACAGCAAGTCGGTGGTCTCGATCATCAGCAAGACGACACATCAGAGGCGTTGCGTAGCGAATTCCGCGGCGGACGACGAAGAACTTGTGACCTTCGTAGTTCTCGGTAACGCGAAACAGCTTCCGGAACCATCGCAAAACGAGATTCTGTCCGGGATCGATGTCTCTCGTCCTGCTGGCGAAACAACTTAACGCCGCTATAGATCAGGATCGCTCCGAAGACATAGATAATCCATTCGAACGCGTTCAGCAGTTTGATGCCCACCAGGATGAACACGCCCCGCATCACCAGCGCTCCCACTACGCCCCAGAACAGGACTTCGTGTTGATACTTGCGGGGCACGGCGAAGTACCGAAAGATAATGAGGAAGACGAACAGATTGTCGACGCTGAGCGACTCTTCGATCAGGTAGCCGGTTACAAATTCCAGGGTCAATTCGGAGTTTGGGCGATTGTGATGTCCTGTCATGGCGTGGCCGAAAAAGTAAATCAGCACGGCGAACGCGACCGCCAGGATGATCCAGGCCATCGTCCACCCGATGGCCTCGCGAAACTCCACGACGTGCTTCTGGCGATGAAAGACGCCTAGATCGAGCGCCAGCATCACTAGAACGAAGACGTTGAAGAGAACCCAGAAGATCCAGTTGGATGGCATCGTTTGAAAGTCGGCTCACTCATTCTAACTGGCAGTGCTCAATCCGTTGAGAAATGCCGCAGACTCGCCGCCGGATTCCCGGCATCTCCGCGAAACGCGCTCAGGCCATACAATAGTGCAGGCGATTTCTCTGCATCTGTCGCCCCGTTCCGCTAAGGCGGACATCCCCAGATACCAGCATGGAAAGGAATTCTTATGGCCCGGCAATCCGGTGTTTATGCCACCCTTGATACCTCCGAGGGTACGATCGTCTGCCGACTGTTCGAGCAGGATGCACCCATCACAGTCAAGAACTTCATCGAACTTGCGGAAGGTACGCGGGAATGGACCGACCCTCGCACTCGCCAGAAGAGCAACTCGCCGCTATATGACGGTACGATTTTTCATCGCGTGATTCCCGACTTCATGATCCAGGGCGGTGATCCTGCGGGAACCGGCATGGGCGGTCCCGGCTACCAATTCCAGGACGAGACCAAAGGGTCACCGCATAAATTCGACAAGCCGGGCAAGTTGGCCATGGCCAATTCGGGGCCGGGCACCAACGGCTCGCAATTTTTTGTCACCGTCGCGGCGACGCCATGGCTGACCGGCAACCACACAATTTTCGGCGAAGTCGTCGAGGGCCAGGACGTCGCGAACAAAATAACCGCAGTGCCGCGCGGCCGCCAGGATAAGCCGAATAAGGATGTGGTGCTGAAGTCGGTGAAAATCGAGCGCGTGTAGGATGAGTTGCAGGTAAGCGAAAAGGCCGCAAACGCGGCCTTTCTTCGTTGTTGCAGTTCCAAACTTGCGCGAGCATGCTCGCAGAACTCAAGGTTGTCGGCGCCCTGGGCGTGCCTACGCCACAAGTTGCTGATGACGGACAGAAAGATATTTCTCCCTACACTCCGTCGAGCAGAAACAGGCAGCATTGGAACCACTGGCCCGTTTCTCATCCCACTGGTCGAGGATGAACATTGTATTGCTGATGCTGGTGCCTGGCTTGGCCATCTCAATTACGAGGTGCCATCCCTGAGGCTCGCCCTCTCGCCTGCCGCATACCTTGCATAGAAATTCCATGGTGGGAGCCTCCCTTCCGATGAACTGTATCGATGCATTCATGCTATTCCCGCCTCGCCAAAAAAATCTGTGACCTGTGGGCGAAAAAGTGCCACTTTCGAAGTCCTGTTGATGATTGTCCACGTCTGCGGAAATTCGCCTCCCCATTTCTCACAACCACTGGTACGGATTCCGCCGGCGAAAGGTTCCTTCAGTACTAGGGCTTTCAATCTTGGACGAGACACTTCGTGAAATGTCACGCCCAGATGTAAACAATCGTTGACATAGCCGAATCAATTTCATCAATCTCAGCGCAAGAAAAGCGGGTGACCGCGAGCCACGCACGTGCCCGTGTATCCTTGAGGTTCGGAGTTCTTGCATTATGAATTGCAACACCTGCGGGCGTGAAATCGCTGCCGGCACCGTATGCCCTTACTGCGGTGCACACAATCCGGCCGCGCCGGGCATATCGACACCCGGAGTTCTCGTGTCGCGTCGAGTTGTGCGCACAGGAATTTCGGCCACGCACGTAATCGTCGGGATAAACATTGCGGTGTTCCTCGGAATGGCGCTCTCCGGCGCATCTGTGTTCAATCCGTCGCGCGAGCAGTTGTTACACTGGGGCGCCAACTGGGGGCCGTTGTCGCTGGGAACGCAGCCCTGGCGGATGCTCACCTCCAACTACGTGCACATTGGAATCGTCCACATCCTGTTCAACATGTGGTGCCTGTGGAATCTGGGGCAACTGGCCGAGCGCGTATTGGGCCGTTTGAACTACGTTGTCCTCTACACATTTTGCGGGCTGGCGGGGAGCCTGGCGAGCCTGTGGTGGCATCCCCTGACAGTGGGCGCTGGGGCCTCGGGCGCGATTTTCGGACTAGCGGGCGCGGCCATCGCCGTCTTCTATCTTGGCCACTTGCCGATCGCCAAGGAAGCCATCTCCGGTACCCTGCGAAGCCTTCTGACATTCGTGGCCTACAACCTGTTCTTTGGCCTGACTCCGGGTATCGACAACTCCGCCCACATCGGCGGACTGGTCGCAGGACTGGCCATGGGCGCAGCCCTGTCGAAGCACATCATGGTCGCTCCCGACGTACGCAGGCAGTGGGCGCGCTTCACCTGGATCGCAATGGCCGCAGTCCTCTTGCTTGCCAATGGAGCAATCCGTCGCAAGTATCCCCAGATTGCGCAACTCGCCGACCCAAAGGTCATAGAGGCGCATCAATTGGGGAGTGCCAAGCGCGCCATGGCTCAGCGCAGGACGGACGATGCCATTTCGCAGTTGCAGGAAATCGTCCGCCAGCAACCGAAAGAAGCCGAGCCCTATTACTTGCTGGGCGAGGCTTATCTCAACCAGCGCAAGCCTGACCAGGCGATTGCGGCCTTCCAGGAAGCGCTGCGGCTGAAACCCGACTACGCCGAGGCCGAGGCCGCACTGGGCTCAGCCTACCTTAGCAAAGGGATGAAGCCGGAAGCGGAGCAGGCATTCAAGAAGGCTGCGGAGTTGGGCTACAACGGAGAATAGAAAATTTTGCGCAACTCGCTACGGAGATATTTTTTGAAGAAATGGACGTTGCTGTTCGCCCTCGTGCTCTGCGGAGCGACCATCGCCAATAGCAAATCAACCAAACTTATAACCAGTTGGAAGAACCCCGAATATTCCGGCGCGCGTTTTCACAAAATTCTGGCGCTCGGGATGAGCGATAAACCCGGCGTACGCGCCGACTTTGAGGATGCCCTGTCCAAACTGGTGACTGCCGACGGCATCGAGGCGATTCCCGGCAATACCATCCTGCTCCGTCCCGAAGGCACGAAGCTCGACCTCAACTACCTCAAGACGCAGATCAGGGAATTCAAGATCGACGCCGTCATCGTCTCCCGACTGGTGAAGGTGGAGACCAACGTCACCTACATTCCAGGTCAGGCTTACACCATGCCCTACCCGTACTATCGGTCGTTTTACGGCTACTACGGAGCGGTGTATCCGGTCGTTTATTCACCGGATTACCTGCGCGAAGACAAGACCGTGCGCATCGAGACCAACGTTTACGACACGCGCTCACCTGAGGGAACAATCGTCTGGACCGGCACCAGCGACACCTTCAATCCCCGCTCGGCCGATAAGGCGATCGATGGCGTAACCAAGCTGATCGTGAAAGAGTTGCAGAAGGACGGGATCCTCTAACTTTTCGTCACCGCTTGAGGGTGCCCCCTCGACCCTTGAAACACACCCGCCCAGGCAAGACCCTCCTGGGGCACTGTGCGTCCAAGAAAAATCCCGCCATCGCAGGCGGGATCTTCCCAAAACGCAGCACGCCACGCCCTTGACCTAAACGTTGATCACGCCTACCAGTTCCTTCACAGAGTCCGCGCTCTTTTGCAACGCGGCCTGCTCGTCGGCAGTCAGCTTGATCTGGATGATCTCCTCGATGCCGGCCGATCCGAGTTTGCAGGGGACGCCAACATAAAGGCCGTTGATGCCGTACTCGCCTTCGAGATAAGCGGCGCACGGCAAAATCTTCTTCTTGTCTTTCAGAATGGCCTCGACCATTTCGGTCACGGCCGCCGAAGGCGCGTAGTAGGCGCTGCCGGTCTTGAGATACTTCACAATCTCGGCACCGCCGTCACGGGTGCGTTGCACCAACTGCTCCAGCTTCGTTGGCTCGATGAGCTCGGTGATTGGAATGCCCGCCACCGTGGAGTATCGGGGCAGAGGAACCATCGTGTCACCATGTCCGCCGAGCACGAAGGCAGTCACATTCTCGACCGAGACCTTCAGCTCCTGTGCGATGAAGGTACGGAAACGCGCCGAATCAAGCACGCCGGCCATGCCGATCACGCGGTTGCGCGAAAAGCCGCTCAGCTTGTAGGCCGCCTGGGCCATGGCGTCGAGCGGGTTCGACACGATGATGAGAATGCAATTAGGCGAATACTGCACCGCCTTGCCCACTACATCGCTCATGATCTTAAAGTTGGTATTGAGCAGATCATCGCGGCTCATACCCGGCTTGCGCGGAATGCCGGCCGTGATGACCACGATGTCGGAGTTCGCGGTGTCGGCGTAGTCGTTGGTGCCGATTACGTGAGAATCGCGTTTCTCGATGGGCATGGCTTCCAGCAGATCAAGCCCCTTGCCCTGCGGCACACCATCGATGATGTCGATCAGGACGACGTCGCAGAGTTCCTTGGCCGCCATCCAGTGCGCCGCGGTGGCGCCCACATTTCCAGAGCCCACAACTGTGACTTTTTTACGCATAAATCATCGCTCCCCTAAATATTTTATTAACAATGGCTTACACACTACTACTGAAGTGTTAATTCAAGTACTGCCGAATCGATCCGCCACCACCACGAATCAGTGCGCTACTCCGCGTGCAGTTCCGCAATCGGTTCCATGTTGTGGATCATGTGGGTTGCAAACTCACTGGTCTTGACCTTGGTCGCGCCTTCCAGCATGCGTTCGAAGTCGTACGTGACCTTCTTCTGCAGGATGGTGTGCTCCATGGAGCCTTCGATGAGCCGGGCCGCCTCGTGCCAACCCATGAAGTCAAACATCATGACACCCGACAGGATGACCGAACCGGGATTGATGACGTCCTTGTCGGCATACTTCGGAGCGGTCCCGTGGGTGGCCTCGAAGATAGCGTGCTGATCGCCGATGTTGGCTCCGGGGGCGATTCCCAATCCGCCGACCTGCGCCGCCGCCGCATCGGAAATGTAGTCGCCGTTCAGGTTCGGAGTGGCCAGGACAGCGTACTCATCGGGACGGGTGACGATTTGCTGGAAGATGCTGTCGGCGATGCGGTCGTTGATCATCAGCTTCTTCTTCCAGGCACTGCGTCCGTGGGTGGCGTAGATGCTGTCTATTACGCCTTTCACTTCCTTGTAGAGCGCATCCCGGAAATCTTGCTGCGCAAACTCAAGGCCCGGCTCGAACATCTTGGCATTTTCTTCGATGGTGATGCCGGGATGCTTGTCCACGTTGTCGAGGATCCAGCTCTCACGCTCGGTAACGACGCGGTCGCGGAATTCCTCGGTTGCGAGTTCGTATCCCCACTCACGGAACGCGCCCTCGGTAAACTTCTGGATGTTTCCCTTGTGCACGATGGTCACCGACTTGCGATTATTTTCGAGCGCGTATTTGATGGCCATGCGCACCAGGCGCTTCGTCCCAAAAACCGAGATCGGCTTAATGCCAACTCCGGAGTCTTCGCGCACATGCTTGTTGGTGCCGGCCAACATCTCGTTGTTGAGGAAGTCGATGAGTTTCTTGGCCTCTGGTGTTCCCTGCCTCCACTCAATGCCGGCGTAAACGTCTTCTGTGTTTTCGCGGAAAATCACGATGTTCATGCGCTCGGGGTTCTTCACCGGCGAAGGGATGCCCTTGTAGTACTTCACCGGGCGCACGCAGCCATAAAGATCGAGAATCTGGCGGAGCGCGACATTCAACGACCGAATACCTCCGCCCACGGGCGTGGTGAGAGGCCCTTTGATGCCCACCCGCAAGTCGCGGAAGGCGTTCACGGTTTCGTCAGGAAGCCAGGTCTTGAAGCGGCCCATGGCTTTTTCGCCGGCAAAAACTTCATACCAGGACACGCGGCGCTTGCCGCCGTATGCTTTTTCGACAGCTGCATCGAACACACGTACCGACGCCTTCCAGATGTCGCGTCCGGTGCCGTCGCCTTCAATGAAAGGAATTATCGGTTTCTCGGGAAAAACCAGTTTGCCATCTTCAAATGTGATTTTGGTTCCATTGGTAGGTAAAGGAATGCCATTGTACGAAGCCGCCACTCGACACCTCAAGAAGTAGGGGGCAGAAAAGTTGCCCCTGATTTAAGAACGCATTGTGTCGGGATCGTCGGAGCTTGCCGGTGATCAGAGCCATCATCAGTCACCGGAATTTCATATCATGGCTGCAGAGCGCACTTGCCATGCGCGGTGCTTGGTCTTGATTAGATAGGGCAACCGGGCTTTCCCGAACCTTCCTACGTTACCACCCGCCACGGAAGGGCTTCAATTAAAACATGCGTTCCAGGTAGATCTCTCGCGTCCGGCGCAGAACCGCAGCCAACTCCTCCTCCAAAGCGCGCCCTTCCTCGCGACCCGGTAACCGTGGCATAAGCTTTGCCACACAGGTCTGGGCGTGGTCCCCCGCCGGCAGCCATTTGCCCGGACGCCCCGTAACCAGGCGCACGAAATGCTCGACGGTACGCAGGAACTCAGCACCGGCTGCGAGTTCACGCGACTCCTGTTCCCCGAGCAGACCGCGCTCACGAAGCAGGCTGACCCGTTCCGACAATGTTCCCTGGCTCCAGATCCGGTACTTGGCCTGCAACCGCCCGGCGAGGAAGTCGATGTCATACTCCCCTCCCGGCCAGGCCTTCGAGTTCGGAGCTGAATCGCTTAACTCCAGCCGCGAGCGCATGTCCGCTAGCGCTCGATCGAACTCCGGCCGATCCGCCACCGAGGCGACACCCTCGCGTGCGGCTGCGAGCGCTAGCCCGCCGACCTCACGGTCACCTGCGACGAATCGCAACCTCAAGTAGCTGATCGCTTCCCAGGGCCTTGCATCGCGGGCGAAATACCTGGAAATTTGTGCAGGCGTGGTAACTAGCTCGCCTTCGCGTCCTTGCGGACGCAACCGGGTATCCACTGGAAAGACCGTTCCTTCGCGTGTATACGCAGTGAGAGATTCCATGGTCCGCTCGGCGGCGCGACGCGCAACCTCGGGATTGGTAGTCTCGTCCGCTACAAATACGACGTCGGCGTCCGACAACAAATCGAACTCACGGCTGCCCAGCCTGCCCAGCGCCATCACCGCCAACCCGGAGGGCGGGTGCGAGATAGCGAGAGCGGACTGCACTGCCCTGTCGGCGGCAGCGGTGTTTTCCTCCAACGCCTCGAATACGCTACGGCGGTGATAGAGATCGCGGGCACCCGAAACGAATAGAGCATGACGAAATTGCTGGCGCAGCAGAACCAGAGCTTCCTGGCGGGAGACGCTGCTATGCGAGAGGTACGCTAAAACGGGATCTGGAGTGGTATTGCTCTGGTCTGGCGCGATCTCAAAAAGTGCAGCCGCCACGGTCGCCGTCCGCGCCTTGATATCTTCCAGCAATGCAACATCGGTTGGGTATCGCACCAGAATGTCCGCCAGGTAATTGCTGAACTCGAAAATCTTCAGCGCGCGCTCAACGGCATCAGGCGAGCCCAAAACGGCGCCATAACGCTCAGAGTTCGTGGCCGCCGAGCTCAAGTAGCGGTCGAGGTTTCGTCGCGCGTGCGGAGACAGTCGCGCGTGGCTGATCACTTCGAGCAATCGCGGCGCATCCACGGCCAGCCTTTGCATGATCTGGCTGTAAGAATTTTCCGCCGAAGGAGGAACTTGCGCCTGCAGCCGCAGGTTGCCTTCCGCGTCAATAAATTGCTGGCTCTGCTGCTGGTAAATGATGCGGCTGTAAATCTCCGCCACCGACGCCATCCGGGTTTGGATATGCGCCAGGAACTCGGCCGGTGACTGAGTCGCAGACCCTTGGCGGTTAAGGCATTTTGCCAGCACTTCTAATTCCGCCGGACTTGACGGCAACTGATGACTCTGTCGCCCGTGCCGGAGTTGGAGATGGTGCTCCAGATGGCGCAGGAACTCATAAGCGTTGGTCAGGTTGTGGAAGTCCTTACCGCTAATGTGTTCCTTATCGTGCAGCTTCTGCAGCGCAAACAGCGTTCCACGCGAACGAAGCCAGCCTTCCTCGCCGCCGTACACGCGCTGCAGGCACTGCACCAGGAACTCGATGTCGCGAATGCCTCCCCGGTCAAGCTTGACGTCGATAGCATGCCGGGTGGGGCGACCCGGAACAAGCTTCTTGCCTCGTTTGTCGATTCTCTCCCTGGTCTCTAGTGCGGTCTTCACGGCTGCGAAGTTGACGTTTGGCCGGTACACGCAGGGCTCGACAGCGCGAATGAATTCTCGGACCAAGTCGGCGTCTCCCGCGGAGTGGCGGGCCTTGATCATCGCTTGCAGTTCCCAGTCCTCGGCGACCTTCGAGTAGTAATGGGCCGCTCGCGGCAGCGCTACCGCCAGTTCGCCCTCGTGGCCCTGAGGGCGCAAGCGCAGATCGATACGAAATACCTGTCCTTCCCGGTTGTGACGAGACAGCAACTCCGTCGTTTGCTGGGCCAGTCGAATGAAATACTCGCGGTTCGAGATACCCTGCGTGGGCGGCTCGACTCCTCCATCGTAAAGAAACATCAGGTCGATATCAGAACTATAGTTCAGCTCGTTGCCGCCGAGTTTTCCCAGTGACACGACCGCGAACCGTGAATCGCGCAACCGCCCTTGCGTGTCAACCCACTTTGGAGTTCCATGCCGGCGCTGCAGCTCCGAGTTCACTGCCATCAGTCCCTCTTCGATCAGGGCGTCCGCCAGAGCGGAAATTTCCTCCGTCGTCTCCGCCAGCTTGGCGATCCCGAGCACGTCGCGCAGTAGGATTCGCACGTATTCCCGCTTGCGAAAACGGGCCAGTGCGGCTGCCATGTCACTGTCCGGCGACCGCGAGTGCATGCGGGCGAATTCTTCCCGGCATTCCTCCCGTGAACAGGAGCGGTCCAGGCTTTGACTCCGTCCCAGTCTCCGGAACAGGTCGATGTTCTGGATTAGCGTCTCTCCCAGCCAGGCGCTGCACCCAAATATCAGGGTCGCGTAATGAATCAGGATAGGCTGCTTCTGAAAAGCCGTTGCCAGATCGCCCGGCGCAGCTTCCATGAGACGTTCGAACTGCACGACCACGGAATCCGGACTCGGCGATGTGGCAAGAAACTGGAGAAAGGCCGCGAAGACCGGCTCCGGCAGAGAGCCACGCAATCTCGCGAGGTTCGGCACTGCCGTGGCGGCATCGCGGAAATCGACGTTCGCCGGAAGGTCAATCGCTTCGAGTTGTTGTTTCTTAGTCAAGGCGTGGCAGGAGAACGAAAGCGAACGGCTGTCCGGCCCCAATCGCCCCCGAATCGCAACAATAGCACGCACGCGCTACGTTGATGCGCGGTTTCATTTGACTTGCGCACTCCACCCATTTACCTTCGCTTTTCGCAACACAGTTCCTCGCGCCATCCTATGCGGAGCAGTCCTTGCACTGGTTGAATGCGCTGTTCGGATTCGATCGCCACGGAACCACGCTCACGCGCGAAGTCGTAGCTGGCCTCACGACTTTTACCACCATGTCGTACATAGTGGTGGTAAATCCAGCGATTTTGTCGGCTGCTGGAATTCCTGCAGGACCATCCTTCGTTTCAACCGTTCTGGTGGCAGTCGCGGGTTGCTATCTCATGGCCTTCTACGCGAACCGTCCGTTCGCGATTGCGCCTTACATGGGAGAGAACGCGTTTATTGCGTTCACCGTTTGTAAGATGCTGGGTTTCGCCTGGCAGACTGCCCTCGCTGCTATCTTCATTGCCGGTGTTCTGTTTGTACTGATGACCCTATTGCGCTTGCGTCAGTGGATTGTCGAGGGCGTTCCGACCTGCTTACGTTACAGCTTCGCAGTTGGAATTGGACTGTTCCTCACCTTCATCGGACTGAATCAGACCGGACTGGTTGCGCTCGGAGTGCCCGGCGCTCCGGTGCAGGCCGGACATCTGACCTCGCATCCATCTCTGGTGGCGATGTTCGGTTTCGTCTTGCTCGCGGTCCTCACTATCCGAAAGTTTCCCGGTGCGATCCTGGTGGGAATCATTATCACTGCGATTGTCGCCTTCGTCGCCGGTACCGCCGCTCCGCCGCATCAGGTGGTGAGCTTTCCTCCAAGCCTGAGCCCAATCTTGTGGCAACTGGATTTTCGCGGAGCACTCACCTGGCGATCATTTCCAGTCGTGCTGACCATCTTCATCATGGCGTTCGTGGATACCATGGGCACGTTGATCGGACTGTCCGCGCGCGCTGGCTTTCTGGACGAGGGCGGACAACTGCCACAGATCGAGCGTCCCATGCTGGTGGATGCCTTCACCACCTGCCTTGCTCCGGCGCTGGGAACCACCACCGCGGGTGCGTTTGTCGAATCGGCGACTGGAATTGAGGCCGGAGGCAGAACTGGCTTCACAGTGTTAATTACCGGAACATGCTTTCTTCTGACACTGTTCTTCGCACCGTTTATCGCGGCAATTCCAGCGCAAGCCTACGGACCGGCGCTGATCATCGTGGGACTTTTCATGCTCTCGCCGATCACGCGCATCGATTTCAGCGACTATTCCGAGTCCATTCCATCCTTCGCGGTTGTAGCGCTGATGGCTTTCACCTTCAACATTGCGATTGGGATTTCCGCCGGCTTCGTGCTTTATCCGATTTGCAAACTGGTGGCGGGTAAAACAGCCCAGCTTAAACCCGGCCTGTGGGTCTTGACCGCATTGTCGCTGCTCTTCTTCGTGTTCTATCCCTATAGCTGATGTCAGGCACCAGCGCAACTGCGTATCCTTGGGAAGTTCCGTCACTTTCTGAACTGGTCGCATTGGCACACGCATTGCTGAGGAGGCTAGGATGTCGGCGAGCCTTTGGACTCGCTTGTTCGTTTTCCTTTGACGCGGGCGGGGCCGTACCCTAGACTGGACGCCTATTAGGGCAACGACTCTGTCTGCATGGATCTACAATCTTCCCAACTCACGCGAGAGCAGGTACTTGAGGGCGCAAAGCTGCTGGACTATCAGCCTTTTATTCTCTCTGACGATGTTCAGACGGGCATCGCCTATGACTGGCTTTACGGTAGTGAAGATCCCGGCCGGTACGTCGCATATCGTGACCAGGTGAGTGAGGAAACGTGGCGACGATTCGCCGCCGCTAATTCTCAGCTTCGTACCATGTATGACGAGTGGATTCAAGCTGCCTGCTCGCACATGTCGGGCGGAGAGAGCGTCCTGGATGTCGCCTGCAACAGCGGCTACTTTCTGCAGAGATTCGCGCAGAAAGGATATCGTGACTGTATCGGATATGATCTTCTCGACAAAACCGAGGTGTTTGCGTACCTGAATCACATTCTGGGAACCAACGCAACCTTCATTCACCAGCGTTACGACAGTTGGACCCATCAACTGCCGGGCTGCAATCCTGCGGATCTAGTAATTGCCTCCGCAATTATGCTGCATCTGAGCGATCCGCTGTACTTCCTGCATTTTCTCGGCAGTGTTACCAGGAAGGCGTTGCTTTTCTTTAACAAGGTGATTCGCACTGACGAATATCTCGTCAAGTATGAGGAACCCAACCGCTACTATATGAGTGATCCCTTCCCTGTCTGCTTCGATAACAACAACTCCATCTCAACTGGCCTGCTCAACCTCAGCTTTAAGAGGTTGGGTTTTAGGGAAGTCATCGAACTTCAGCCGAATAGCGGATGGGTTCCACAGCAGGTTATGGGAGCCCTTGGCGTTTACCTCTGCCTTAAATGACGGACTGGTTGGGAAGCCTGCCGCACCTGAGAAGATCGCTCTCCCGAGTTGCAGGGGAGGCCCACGCCTGCACTGCGATTTGAGTTCGCGAGTCGTTTTTGAGTCTGCCCGGAAGATCCGGCACCTTGATCTCACACTCCTTGCCCCTCTTCATCGGAGGGTAGCTCTTGAGCGGGACGGCGGCGACTGACTCTTACCGCGGGGAGCCTCAAGATCCTCCCCTGAGTCGCGGGAAATACAAGAGGGCCGACCTGACGTAAACTGTAACTCCGACCGGTGACTTTGGTCACTGCAGGTGAAGGCTGCACGGGGTATAAGATTTTCATCCATTCTTGAGGGCTGCAAGCGCTGGAATAACAGGGATGGCAAACTGGATATCATGGGTTTTCGCATGTCGCGTGGCGGGCGTGGTTCGCAAATCGTCCTCGTAATGCTGGCGAGCTTGGTGTTTTGTGCCGCAACGGCGATCGCCGCATCTGCACAAACTCTCACCACATTGGCGAGTTTCAATTTCACCAATGGCGCTAACCCTCGGGCGGGGCTGGTGCAGGCCACCGACGGCAACTTCTACGGCACGACCGGCAATGGCGGGGCCCACGGCGCTGGCACGGTCTTCAGAATGACCCCGTCGGGCACACTGACCACGCTGCACGACTTCAATGGCACTGACGGGGAATTTCCCTACGCTGGGCTGGTGCAAGCCACCGACGGCAACTTCTACGGCACAACCATACAGGGCGGGGCGAGCTACGCTCCCCCCATCAATGGCTGCGGCACGGTCTTCCGAATCACCTCGGCGGGCGCGCTCACTACGCTACACAGCTTCACTTGCACGGACGGCGCGCAACCTTTCGCCGGGCTGGTGCAAGCCACCGACGGCAACTTCTACGGGACAACGACAAGTGGCGGGGCTCACAGCTATGGCACCGTCTTCAAGATTACCTCCGCGGGTGCACTGACTACGCTGCACAGCTTCGCTGGCACTGACGGGGGATTCCCCTACGCGCGGTTAGTACAAGCCACCGACGGCAACTTCTATGGGACAGCCGAGGGCGGGGGCAGCGGCACATGCCCACCCTTCGGCTGTGGCACGGCATTCAAAATCACCTCCGGGGGTGACCTGACTACGCTGCACAACTTCAATGGCACTGACGGGGAATTTCCCTATGCTGGGCTGGTGCAAGCCACAGACGGCAACTTCTACGCGACAACTGAGGGTGGCGGGGCTCACAGCTATGGCACGGTATTCAGAATGACCCTCGGGGGCACGCTGACCACGCTGTACAGCTTCAGCGGCCCCGACGGCGGCGCCCCTTACGCTGGGCTGGTGCAAGCCAACGACGGCAACTTCTATGGAACAACTGAGGTTGGCGGCGGGAACATCTTAACCTGCGGCAGTGTCTGTGGCACGGTCTTCAAAATTACACCCGGGGGCACGCTGACCACGCTACAAAGCTTCAGCGGCCCCGACGGCGGCGACCTTTTCGCCGGGCTGGTGCAAGCTAACGACGGCAACCTCTACGGAGCAACCCACCTTGGCGGAACTAGCGGTTATGGCACGGTCTTCCGTCTCGCGGCAGGGCTTGGCGTCACTCTATCCGTGACAAAGACGGGCAGCGGCACCGTTATCAGCGGTGACGGCGCCATCAACTGTGGCTCTGTCTGCTCTGCCGGTTATTTCAGCGGTAGCGTAGTTACACTGACCGCGACTCCCGCCCCGGGATGGGCGTTCACTAACTGGAACGGTTGTGACACGATCGTGGGAAATACCTGTACGGTAAAAATGGCTCTCGCGCGTAACGTGACTGCCACGTTTACTGGCCTGTACCTGTTGTCGGTCTCAGCGGTGGGCAGCGGCACCATCACCAGCGCAGACGGTGGCATCAACTGTGGCACCGCGTGTTCTCACAGCTATTTGAGCGGAAGTTCAGTGGTGCTGACCGCGACTCCGGCCGTCGGCTGGGTATTCGCCAGTTGGAGCGGCTGCGACACCGTCACGGCGGGAAACGCCTGCAATGTGACCATGAGTAGCGCGCGCAGCGTATCTGCGACATTCATTCCCACACTCACCGTTTCACCCACCGGCAGCGGCACCGTCACCAGCAGCGACGGCACCATCAATTGCCCCACGGTCTGCTCGGCCAACTATGCAACCGGGACTACAGTGACGCTGACCGCGACTCCGGCCGGGGGCTGGGCGTTTACCGGTTGGGGCGGGTGTGACATTGCCCAAGGGAGTGTGTGCACCGTACACATGATTAGTGGGCGCAATGTAACCGCCACTTTTAAGCTCACGTACATGCTTTCTGTAACAACCTCCGGCAGCGGCACGGTCACCACCTCGGACCTTTACATCAATTGCGGGTCTAACTGCTCCCACCTTTATCCCAGCGGATCCCAGGTGTTGCTGACGGCAACGCCCGCAGTCGGCTCGACGTTCAGCAATTGGAGCGGCTGCTCATCGTTGAACAACGTGTGCGTGGTGACCATGAATAGCGCGCAGTCGGTCACCGCTAGTTTCTCTCCTGTGCATGTTGGACTGACTTCTCTCCAGTTCAATCCGACCCTCGTCAGAGGTTGGCAAATCACTATTGGTACGCTGACCCTCGCCACCCCCGCTCCGCCCGGAGGAGTTACCGTGGGTCTTAGCAGCAGCCAGCCGCAGACAGTCTACGTGCCCGCGAGCATCTACATTCGCCCGGGCCAGACCACAGCGAATTTTGCGGCCAGAGTCATTTCGCCTCGAAGAACGGTTGTGACAATCACTGCTGTAGCCGGAAGCGCGTCAACGTCCGGAGTCATCGCGATCCTTCCGTGATCGGCAGATTGCGCAGGATCGTATGGCTTGAATTCCCGAAATGTGGACTTGACTTCCGGTATAGCGAGGACAATGCTGTTTTCATTCCGTGACAGAACCGCCGCTGCTTCCAGAGTTCTGCGCTGGTTTCCCTGGTTCTGCGCACTGACCTTGGCCGTCAGCACTGGCCTGAGCATCACCGTTCAAACAGGTGCGCCATTGCAGATCACGACGGCCTCGTTGTCCTCCGGGCCAGTGAACGCCGCCTACTACGCCGCGTTGGGCAGGCCGTTCGCTAATGGGATGTGCTAGGGTTTCAAGTTAACTAAATTCTGTTGAGCTTTCAGGAGAAGCAACCATGAAGAAACTCTTACTCACTATGTTTGGCCTGCTGGTGATGAGTTCACTCGCCCTGGCGCAGGCCACTACTGACACCGCCAACGCCGCCGGCACAAGCGGCACAACCGTCAGACAGGCCCGTAAGAATGTGCAGCCTTATGGGGGCACTGCGTGCGGCTCCGATCCCATCCTGCCGACGGACGGATCGGCCATCCAGGACTTCGTGGACGTCGGCGCCATCACGTACTACATGGTCCATCTGAAGAGCGGCCATTCCTATAGCGCGGAGATGTATGACTCGCAAGACGCGACGATCTCTGTCCCTGGGCAGTTGCAGCTTTGGAATACTGGGTGTGGCAGTCAGCTGCCCACGACCGATGTGGCAAGTCTTGATCCCGATCTCAGCAACAATTTCTCGGACAGGATCTCGTGGATCCAGTCGGGCGATTCCGATGCCATACTGGAGGTGATCAACACCGACACCGTCAACACTTACGTTTATACGATTCGCATCACAGATACGACCCTGCACAATCAGCGATGGAGCACCTTCACGCCGTTCAGCACACAGTACTCTTTCGTTAATAATACAGACGTCAACATCACGGGCACGCTCACGCTGTATAACACTTCAGGCGCGGTGTTGAATTCCGTACCTATTACAGTTAATGCCGGAGCTCAGCTTTTCTACATTTTTTCGACCCCTCCGAATCAGGTCGGGAATGCGACCTTCGCCTTCATAGGTCCCGCGGGAGGGATTACGGCCGACGCTTTTTTCCTGAACACCGGCGCGACCGTGGTGGTGCCTTCGACATTCGCTCCCCGGAACTACCAGCACTAACCGGAACGAATCATCGACGTGCTCAAGCAAAGATCCGGAACGGGCAAAGTGCCGCTCGGAGTGGTAAGCACCCGATACCCTCAATGCAAATCGTCAGCGTTGCGCCTCAGAACATTGATGCCAACGGAGGCGAAGGGCACCCGAGCCCGGATCGGATGCTGTTGATCTCAGGGCGTCGTCCGTTACCAGGGCGCGTACTCGAAGGAGCACGAATCATTCTGGGGCTACTGCTGTGACTCCGTCGGAAATCTTAACAGGCTCAACGATCCCGCGTTCAACAAGTCCACATAACGATCTGAACCGTCTCAAAGAAGAAGGCCACGGTATGAGCCGCGGCCTATTTACTCTTTAAGAACTGTGGCCTTTGGGTCTCAAAAGGACTACATATCCACCGACGGCAACTGTCGTCCCAAAGAGCCAACTGCTTGATTCTTGGTGGGCCCGGAGGGATTCGAACCCCCAACCAAGGGATTATGAGTCCCCTGCTCTGACCGTTGAGCTACAGGCCCAAACCTAACATAACTACTTTATCGTAAATCTCTTATTGACTTACTTCACCTTGCCGGTCGCACCGATTTTGGCGCATCCATGTCCATTGCGCTGCGCTCATCTCGGCCTCCATACGCTGCGCCGCTCCGCCTAAATCACGCCTCGTCGATGATGGTATATCTGTCCAAACAACTGCGCGGTCTTGTGCCGACTGATGGCTATTGCCCATTTCTCGGGAACGCCCCGGCGCACAGTACTCTTCGTCCCACGGCGGTCAAGCCGAACCGGACCCAGCGAGGAAGAACAGGTCCCGACCGTTACTCGCCTGGGGCGTCGCGGTCGAAGCGGAAGACGTAGCGCAAAAGTCCAGCGTTGATAGCCAGCAACAGGGTTGATCCGGCGGCCGCAGGGATCAGCGTTTTGTAATCGCCGCTGAGGAGTGCTTCGACAGAAAGCGTCAGGAGCCACAATTGTAAGACGACCGCAGCGCCCACAAATGCCAGCATCGCTGCAAACAACGTCGTACCTTGGCGACGAAGACTCATTACGCCTCCAGTCCGATGGCGAAGAGCTTGTCACCGCGCTGCTCAAGTTGCACGCGCGGCAGTCGTCGCGTCGGCGGACCAGCAACCGGCTGACCTTCGAGATTGAAGAGGCCGTGGTGGCAAGGGCAGAACAAACCGTTCTCCGCCTTGTCATATACCACGGCACACGATAGATGAGTGCATACCTGCGAATAAGCCACCAGATTGCCCTCGCGGGTGCGCACGGCAATACACGGATCTTCGTTTGTGGGATATCGAAACAACATTGAGCCACTCTGATCGAGCGAGTCTCATCAGACCCGACATATCGCTCTGCATGTGAGCCACGACGAAAGACCCTGCTGGCCAGTGCAACCACCCAGTTCGCCATCGCCAGCAGCAACGATCCGAGCGTGAGAAACTTCACCATCTCCCGGCGGCTGACGTAATGGTCGCCTTCCCACTCGATGGGAAAATCCTGCCGCCACTTGGGCATCGGCTTGCAACCTGCGCAACCTTTGTCTTCAATCTCAGGACTCATTCCACGCCCTCCAACATCAAGGCAACATCGTAGGGATCCTCAGACAGCGCGGATGGCGTCGGCGAAATCTGCACCAACTCGACATTCACACGCTCCACCTCGCGCGGCACGATCACAAATACCTTGGTCTTCACTTCTTCTTTGCCGAACTTCCAACTGTTGATGGCGATGCCGCGCCGCGAGCGCTGGATCTCTTCCGCGGTGGCGTAGGTCAGCGCGCCGGAAGGACAGACCGTGGCGCACATGGGCTTCTTGTCAACGCTGGTGCGGTCATAACACATGTCGCACTTCATCATCTGATCGAACTCGGCCTGGTACTTGGGAACGCCAAACGGGCACGAGAGGACGCAATTCGAACATCCAATGCAGCGCGGCTTTAGCGAACTCTGCACCACACCGTCAGGCGTCTTTTTGATGGCGTCGGCGGGACACACTCGTGCGCAGATAGGGTCCTCGCAGTGCATGCAGACTTGCGGCGCCGTTTGCACGCTCTCGCGGCGCTGTATGGTTTCCAGGTGAATCATGGAAACGCCGCGGTGCGTGTCGCATTCGGCGCAGGCCTGCACGCACGACTGGCATCCTATGCAGCGCGAGTAGTCGATGTAGAAGGCGCGCTCGCTCAACGAATGCCTCCGGCTTGCACCTCGAGCTGCGCGATGGCATCGGTCGGTTGTTCAGCCTTGCTCACCCGCACGGCGCAAATCTTGAACTCGGGAATGTTCGAAACCGGATCGATAGCGCGGATCGTCAGATTGTTGGCGGAACGGTCCAGCGGCCAGTGATAGGGAATGAACACGGTGTCGGGTCTGATCGTCTTCACGATCTGGGCGTGCACCACCACACTTCCGCGGCGGCTCTCCACTTTTACAAAGTCGCCGTCCTGCACGCCGAGTTTTTCGGCGAGCCGAGGATGCATTTCGCAAAGCGGCTGCGGGTACTGGTCCATGAGCCCGCCAATGCGGCGCGTCTGCGTGCCCGACAGGAAATGCGACACTACGCGTCCAGTGGTGAGAATGATGGGATACTCTTCATCCGGCATCTCAGCCGAAGGCCGCCAGTCAATGGGAATGAAGTGCGCCTTGCCATCGGGATGCCCAAACTTGCCGCCTTCGTATAGACGGGGTGTCCCAGGGTGGCCGATTTCCGGGCACGGCCAAAACATTCCATTGTTCTTGTCGATAGCATCCCAGGTAATGCCGTAATAGTCGGACACGCCGCCCTTCGAGGCGACACGCAGCTCCTCGAAAATATCGTGTGGCGATCTGTAATTGAACTTGTCACCGTAACCGAGGCGTCGTGCGATCTCACAGATGATCTTCCAGTCTTCGCGTGCTTCGCCCGGAGGGCTGACCACCTGGCGATGGCGAATAACACGGCCTTCAACGTTGGTGGTTGTACCCTCATCTTCTTCCATCAGCGAGCCTGCCAGCACAATGTCGGCATAGCGCGCAGTCTCCGACAGAAAGAACTCGATGTTTACGTAGAACTCCAGCTTCTCCAGCGCGGCCCGAACAAAATTCGCGTCAGGCAACGAGACGGTGGGATTGAAACAGATGGAGAGCAGGCCCTTAATCTTGCCTTCATGGATGGCCTCCACCAGCGGAACCGCGGAAAGTCCTTTGCCGGGAAGCGACTCTTCCGGCACGCCCCACACACCGGCGATGAACTTGCGGTGCTCGGGGTTGGTGATGTCACGAGCGCCGGGAAGTTGATCGCACTTCTGCCCCTGCTCGCGCGCGCCCTGTCCGTTGCCCTGGCCGGTAATCATGGCATAGCCGCAGCCTTCGCGGCCGATACGCCCGCTGGCAACCACCAGGTTGATCGCTGCGATGCAGTTGTCCACGCCCTTGGAGTGGTGCTCGATCCCGCGAGCGTGTAACAGAAAGCTGGTCGGCGCTGGTCCCCACATTTCCGCGGCGCGCACGATCATCTCCGCCGGAACGCCGGCAATCTTTGCAGAGTACTCCGGTGTGTACTTCCTCACCGATTCGGCCAGTTGTTCGAATCCAGTGGTGTGCTGCGCAATGAAGTCGCGGTCGATCCAGCCGCGCTCGATCATGATGTGCAGCATTCCGTTGAAGACACCAATATCTCCACCGGAGCGCACCGGGATGAAGAGGTCGGCATTACGCGCGATCGGAGTCATCCGCGGATCGAGGATGATGAGCTTGCCACCCTTTTCGCGGGCTTGCCAGAGATAGTCGGTGGTAATCGGAGCGCACTCGGCGATGTTGGCGCCCGCGACCAGGATGACTTTGGCTTTCGTGATGTCGGACCACGGATTGGCGCTACGGTCGACGCCGAATACCTTCTTCGAAGCGGCGCCCGCCGACACCATGCACAGCCGGCCGTTGTAATCAATATTGGCTGTCCGCACCGCAACGCGGGCAAACTTGCCCATCAGGTAGGCCTTTTCGTTAGTCAGAGAAGCGCCCGACAAAATGCCGAACGCATCGTTGCCGTAGGTTTGTTGAATGCGCTGGATCTCGCTGACCACGCGACTTAGGGCGGCGTCCCAAGTGATTACCTCGAAGCCCTTGCCGGCGACACGCTGCATGGGATGCTTGAGGCGGTCTGGATGCTCGTCCTGCATGTAACGCTTCACGCCTTTGGGACAAAGTTTGCCCTGGTTAAAGGGGAAGTCTTCCCACGGCTCCCATCCCACGACCTTGTTGTTGCGCACGCGCAATTGAATGCCGCACTGCTGCCCGCAGAAACAGCAATGGGTCTTTACCATCTTGTCTTCTGCTTCCGACGCGACCCAGCCGCCGGCAGGAACGCGGTTGAGTGTGGGGCCAAACTGCTTTACCAACTCCGGAACATCAATAGGAAGTTTCGCCATAAATCAGAACCGTTCGAACCGCTGAAGTTCGGCTTCTGGTGTGCGCCATAACGCGTCTTGCGTGAGTGCCAGGTTCTTCCGCCGGCACGCAGGACAGATATCCTGATAATGCGTGCCGTCTGTCATCCGATACTGAATGCAAAGCGCACTCTGCACCGCTTTCAGGTCGCCGATTTGTAATTGTGATGCGAAGGCCTCTCCGCAGCGCGCACATTCCGCCTGTCCGCCTTCTTCCCCGGCGCGCTTGTAGAAATCGATACCCATTTGCGCCGGGCGTTGAAAGATGTGGAAGAACTTCCCAAAGGGCAGGTACAGCAGAGTGAAAATGACGGTCACCGCGTGCAGTTGCGAGAGAAAACCGTAGCTCAAGCCCCGCATCAAGTGCGTTGACGCGGTCAGAAACAGTCCTGTGACCGAAATCGCAAACAGCAGGATCAGCGGCAACAGGTCGTTGGAGAACTGTTGCACGCTCATAGCTCCGCGATCGCGCCCGCGCCGCCACACCGCAATGAACACCCCCGTCAGCACCATGAACGCGCAAATATCGAGAATGTTGAAAGCCAGTGGAGCGATGATCGAGTCCAGGGGAAAGCTGCCGACGTGAATACCGAAAACGAATGCGCGATAGATCTGCTGGTTGTCAGGAGCGGTTTCGAATCGGATCCAGCCGAACGACAGGGGAAACGTCACGGCGGCGGCAAGCAGGCAGCCCCACGCCAGAAACCAGTGCGCCATCCAGCGAGTCTTCGAGCGGCGCTCGATGAAGCGCTGCAGCACCACGTTGTTCCAGACGATCCCTACAAGGCGTGCAAGATTGGACGGCAGCCGTTTCGGATCGAGGAATATCTGCCATCCGCGGAACCAGTAGAGCCGCGTTGGTGGTCGCCGCAGCCACATGGCATAGCGATAGCCCAGCCCGAAAGCCGAGAACACCGTCGCTCCGGCATAGGAAACCAGAGCGGGATCGAAATCCTTAAATCCCCGGCTCCCAATCACGATCCCAACGATCAGCACTGCGGCGGCGATCAGCCCCCAGATGAGGGCATGAGCCGTGTCGGAGCCTCGCGCCGATAAGTTGATGGGCTTAAGACCGTCCATACGTCAGACCGTGGCCGCTGCTGCAATTTTACCTGTACCCGCACCACGCAACACGACGAGGAGGCAGACCAGCGCAAAGCCGCTCAGAAGAACAAAGCCGAAGGTGAAGCTCCCCGTCTGCTGCTTGATGATACCGAGCACCAGAGGCGGAAAGAACCCGCCCAGCCCTCCCGCGGCGCCTACCAGTCCGGTCACGCCGCCCACGGATTTGGGGAAGTACTCAGGCACCAGTTTAAATACCGCTCCGTTACCAAGACCAATGGACGCAGCCATCCCCAGCGCGCCGATAGTGAAGGTTGACATCAGGGGGCAAGCCAGGAAAAGAGCCATCACCCCGGTTGCCGGGAAGACCCACTTCAGGATCGCCCGCCCGCCCACTTTGTCGGCGAGCGCGCCGCCGACGGGACGCATCATGGTAGCGAGTACGACGAAACCGGCGGTGCGAAATCCGGCGTCCTGCGGAGTGAGCTTGAATACCTCAGTGAGCAGCGTTGGCAAGTAAACCGCCATGGCAACGAATCCGCCAAAGGTAAGGAAATAGTAAAGGCTCAACATCCAACTGCGTTTGTCGTCGAGCGGACGAATGATCTCGGCGAACGACTTTGCCGGTCCGCGATTGGGAGCATTGCGCGCCAGGGTGGCAAAGATCACTAGCCAGACGGAGAGGAGAATGCCAAAAGTCCAGAAGCCCCACTTGAACCCGATGGCGGCGGCCAGCACTGGCGACCCGTAGGCAGCCAGCGATTGTCCAATGTTGCCCGCGCCGTAAACGCCCAGCGCGAAACCCTGGCGCTCCGGCGGATACCATCCATTGACGAACGCCACACCTACCGAAAAGCTGGCTAGCGCAACGCCGATGAAAAACCCGTAGATGAGCAGTTGTGCATAACTGCTGACGCCACCCATCAGGAACGCAGGAATGATGGACAACACCATCACCAGGCTGAAAATGATGCGTCCGCCAAAGCGGTCGGTAAGGATGCCCAGTGGAATGCGGCCGAGCGAGCCCAGCAGCACGGGAATCGCGATTGCGATACTCTTCTGCACCGGTGTAAGCGCCATGTGCTTGCTGATGATTGGCATCATCGCCGACATCGAGCCGAAGACGGCGAAACACAGGGCGAACGCGCCGGTGCCCAGTGTGAGTTG
Organism: uncultured Acidobacteriaceae bacterium; assembly: GCA_963779555.1. Lineage (GTDB taxonomy): Bacteria > Acidobacteriota > Terriglobia > Terriglobales > Acidobacteriaceae > DASRAA01. The sequence goes on along the minus strand of CAVZYS010000003.1, from coordinate 4,631 downwards.
AAGTTTCGAAGATGAATGCTCTGACATAAAGGATGTCCTGGTTACTTTATCTCGTACTATGCGTTACCGCCCACGTCAGACCGGGCCTGGGTCAACATTCGAACCGAGGCCGACCTTGTGTCGGTATGACACACTTCTCTGACCTCTCAACCGTACACACACGAGTTCGCCATGTGGATGACTTTAGTCACACCGGTACTCTTCTATTGAACCCGCTCGATTCCTCAAAGCCCTTTGCATTGCATTTTTGGGATCGAAGCCTGCATCGGCCGCGAAGTCAGCACACTTGAAACTACATCGTAATACGATATTATATACTTTGTTGCTATGACTGACACCGACGGCCTCGAAACCGCCGACTACGAGGTCCTGGCGGAGTTTCGTTATCTGATTCGCCGTTTCCTGCACTTCAGCGAAGACGCGGCTCGGCAGGCGGGACTTGAGCCGCAGCATCATCAACTGATGCTCGCCGTGAAGGGTGCGGGAGGCAACCAAGGGCCTCGCATCGCATATCTCGCAGAGCGTCTCCAACTCCAGCACCATAGCACTGTCGAGTTGGTGGACCGGCTCGCGAAACGCGGACTGATCGAAAGAACCCGCGGAGAGGAAGACCGGCGAGAAGTGCACGTGAAGCTTACACCCAGGGGGATGCGCATTTTGCAGCATCTGACACTGCACCATCGCGAGGAGTTGCGGACGACAGCGCCCGCACTGGTTAGCACCTTGAAAAAAGTTACGTCTGCAACCCGTCGGAGCGGAGGGTCCATGAATAAAGGGCCGGTCAAAGCAGCGGCGTCTAAGAGGTCCCCTTCAAGATGAGGTTTGAGGAAACGATCGCACGCCTCTTAGGCCGCAATAGGCATCATGATAGCCACGAGGAACTGGGTGACTTCACCACTACGAGCGAAGTGATTCCGATTTCCTTGCTGGCAATCGCCATCGGCATATTCAGCGCGTTCGTTGCTCTCGCCCTGCTGCGATTGATTGGGATTTTCACCAATCTGTTTTTCTACCAGCGCTGGGGCACCGCCATGGTTTCTCCCTCGGGCAACCATCTCGGCTGGCTGGAAGTTTTCGTGCCGATGATCGGTGGCCTCATCGTTGGCTTCATGGCGCGCTATGGTTCAGAGCGGATCCGCGGCCATGGCATCCCGGAAGCGATTGAGGCAATTCTGCTCAAGGGCGGCCAGGTTGAACCGAAGGTAGCCATTCTGAAACCGGTCTCGTCGGCCATCTCCATCGGGTCGGGTGGGCCCTTCGGAGCCGAGGGGCCGATCATCATGACGGGCGGAGCGTTTGGCTCCATGATCGCGCAGCTCTTCCATCTCACCAGCGCAGAGCGCAGGACCTTGCTGGTAGCGGGCGCCGCTGGTGGAATGTCGGCGACGTTTGCTTCGCCCCTGGCGGCGGTGCTGCTCTCCGTCGAACTGCTGCTTTTCGAGTGGAAGCCGCGCAGCCTGATTCCCGTTGCGTTGGCCAGTGCCGCGGCGGCCGCGACCCGCCGCTACATCATTGGCATGGGTCCGTTGTTCCCCACGCCTCCCCATGCTGCATTCATCGGACCTCATGGACTTATGGGCTGCGTACTTGTGGGAGTCTTGGCTGGCGCGCTGGCGGCACTTCTAACGCTGGCGGTCTACGCCGCAGAAGATGCCTTCCTCAAACTGCCTATTCACTGGATGTGGTGGCCGATCATCGGCGGCTTCGTCGTAGGCATTGGCGGATTGATTTTTCCCCAGGCGCTAGGTGTCGGTTACGACACGATTGGAGCGCTGCTTCAAGGCAACGTTCTGCTGTCAACCATCGCCGGCATTCTGCTGGTGAAGTCCGTCATCTGGGCGGTGTCACTTGGCTCAGGGACGTCCGGTGGCGTTCTGGCTCCGCTGCTCATGATGGGCGGCGCACTGGGCGGTTTGCTGAGCCCCGTTTTGCCCAACGAAGGAATGGGCTTCTGGCCGTTGATCGCCATGGGCGCGATTCTGGGTGGAACCATGCGTTCACCCTTCACCGGCGTAGTGTTCGCGGTGGAACTGACGCACGACATCAATGTCATTCTTCCTCTGCTGCTGGCGTCGGTGGTCGCGCATGCCTTCACCGTTCTCACCCTGAAGCGCTCTATCCTGACAGAAAAGGTGGCGCGCCGCGGCTACCACTTGAGCCGCGAATACTCGGTCGATCCCCTGGAAATTCTCTTTGTGCGCGAGGTCATGCGGTCGAACATCGCAGCGATTCCCGCTGACACTCCGGTCGCCGGCCTGGCCGCATCGCTGCACGATGGGCATAGCTCGCGGCGGCAACGCCTTTATCCCGTCGTCGATCACGACCGGAAACTCGTAGGCGTGGTCTTACGGAGTGAGCTTCAGCATTTGATTCAGCACGGAAACGGGCATGGGTTGGCAGAGTTGATCAGGCGCGACCCGAAAGTTGCGTATCCTGACGAGCCGTTGCGCGTGGTCGTCTATCGCATGGCTGAAACTGGGCTCACGCGCTTCCCGGTGGTGGAACGAGACGGCTCGCGCAAACTCGTGGGGATGGTTTCTCTGGACGATCTGCTCAAAGCGCGGGCCCACACTCTCGACGCCGAACACCGCCGCGAACGGGTTCTGCCGTTGCGTTTGATGTTCCCATCGGGATGGCGGAAACGAGCGGAGGAGTGATCTGCCGATCAGCTCTGCATCTTGAATATCGCCAAATCGCACCGATTGTCCCGTCCTTGCAGAACGGTAACGACAGCGCGGATTTTTCACAGCCGGCCTTTCGCCGCTTGATTTTGACCCGGCTTGCCGTATCATCAGCAGGATTGTGGGCGTACTACCGCAGTTTTGTTCCACCGAAGAAGATTCTCGGCTGGCGAGTCCGCCTTTGGGAGGTTGCATGCGCCCTTTCGCATGGTTTCTTTGCCTGCTCTATGCTGTTCCAATGTTTGCCGCACCCACAGACGTCGAAGCTCGCCGTCAACAGTTGAATGCCCTGATTTCTGAACTCTGGGAATGGACCCTGCAACAGGAACCGGTTTACGCATCGATCCTCGGCGACAAGCGTTACAACGACCAGATGGGCAGCCGTTCCGAGAAAACCATCCTCGATCAGCAGGCCAGGGAGAAGGAATTTCTCAAGCGCTTCGAGGCCATCGATGCGACGGGCTTGCCGCATCAGGACGTGCTCAACCGTGCCTTGGAGATCCGTTCCCTCAAAGAAGACATCGAGGAGACGGATTTGAAGCTCTGGCAGATGCCCGTAAACCAGATGGGTGGTATCCATATTAACGCCCCGCAACTCGTGACGGTGCTTTCGTTCCAGACGGTGAAAGATTACGAAGATTACATCGCACGCCTCCGGCAACTGCCACGCATCTTCGAAGAAACCACGGCCAAAATGCGCAAGGGCATGGCCAATGGTCTGATGCCGCCGAAGTTCCTGCTGGAGAAGGTGGTGGACCAGACCAACGGAATTGCCACGCAGCCGCCGGACAAGACCCCATTCGCGGAGCCGTTCAACAATTTTCCGGCGAGCTTCTCTGAGGCTGACAAGACCCGCCTGAAGGCAGCCGGCCTGGCTGCCATCAAAGACGACGTCCTGCCCGCATATTCCAAGTTCGCGGCGTTCGTGAAAGATGAATACGCTCCCAAGGGAAGGACCGAAGTCGGCGTATGGTCACTGCCCAACGGCGACGCTATCTATACTTTTCAGGTCAAGCAATCCACTACGACAGACAAGACACCTGAACAGATCCACCAGATTGGATTGCAACAGGTCGCCGAGATCGAGAAGCAGCAGTTAGAGATCGCCAATCGTCTCGGATTTAAGGACCTGAAATCGTTCCGCGAGTCGGTAAAAGCGAACCCCAAGCTGTATGCGCAATCGCGCGAGCAGATTCTTGATCTTTACCGGCAATACCTTGCGCAGATGAAACCGGAGTTGCCAAAGCTCTTCGGTCGCCTACCCAAGGCCGACCTGATCGTAATGCCCGTCGAACCGTTCCGCGAAAAAGACGCTCCCGGAGCGCAGTACGTTCCCGGCACAGCTGACGGTTCGCGTCCCGGCCACGTCGAGGTGAATACCAGCGAGCCGGAAAAGCGCATGGTGATCAGCATTGAATCGACGGCCTACCACGAGGGCGTGCCGGGCCACCATCTGCAGGGCACGATCGCGCAGGAGGTGACGGACCTGCCTCCCTTCCGCCAACACGGCTGGTACGGCGCGTACGGCGAAGGGTGGGCGTTGTATTCCGAGCGCCTGGGCAAGGAAGTTGGCTTCTACAAGGATCCTTATAGCGATTACGGCCGGCTGGAAGACGAAATGTTGCGAGCCATACGGCTGGTGGTCGATACCGGCCTGCACTACAAGCACTGGACGCGCGAGCAGGTAGTGCAATACTTCCATGACCATTCGGCCATCGACGAACCGAACGTGCAGTCTGAAACCAACCGCTACATCTCCTGGCCTGCCCAGGCGCTGTCGTACAAGATGGGCCAACTCAAGATACTGGAATTGCGCGCGCGGGCTCAGCAGCAACTCGGTGCCCAGTTTGACATTCGTGAATTCCACGATCAGGTAATCGATTCCGGCGCGTTGCCGCTGGATGTATTAGAGGAGCAGATCAACCTGTGGATCGCGCAGAAGAAGCCGGT
>CAVZYS010000002.1:0-37662 GCA_963779555.1 uncultured Acidobacteriaceae bacterium | reverse complement strand
CAAACTTATTGATTCGCAATGGCTTGCTGATTCGCCCCGGCAGGCCATTCTTGCATTTGGGAGAGATTTGGGAAAGAAATCAGGTTTCCCCTCTCTTTCTCAGGCCATCCGGTGCCGAATAACTCGCCAATTTTCTCGGCAGCCTCAAGCTCATCTTTAGTGAACGTGTGGGTGTACCGCTCGGTCACACCGTTGCCGCTATGGCCGAGGCGTTGCTTACGAATCTGTTGCGGGATTCCCAACGAGTCCATCGCTGTTGCATTGGTGTGGCGAAAGCTATGCACGCCCAAAGAGCATGCCCGCTTTTCACTCCGAGTTGCTTGAGCGATGATGCGATCCTTGCCGATGATTTTGGCAAGGTGGTTGTTGTCAATCTTCGGGATTTCCAAGCGTGCGAGCAGCTTGTTGAGTTTGCGATCAAGCACGTTGCTCGCATCCCAAGGTTGTCCCTCCGAGGTTTGAAACAGAAAGCCGTCAGAGCGACCGGTTAAATGCTCTATCAGCGCAGCACCAAGTTGTGGTGAAAGACAAATGCAGCGATTACCTGCCTCGGTTTTCGGAGCATCCTCCGTCCCACACCACAGTGCCTTGTTGATTTCCAAGCACATGCTGTCAAGGTTTACGTCACTCACTCGCAAGGCAATCAATTCCCCAACTCGTGCGCCTGTTTCGCGGCGAGCCAAAAGAAAAGTTGCTCCGCTCCATGCGTGTTGGCAAGGATGCGTTTTACCTCATCCACGCTGTAGCAACGCATGCGCAGCTTTCTTGCCTTGGGCAACTCCACTCGCAATTCGCCCGTGACGTACTTCCATGCAACCGCCGAATTCCACATGATGCGCAGCGTAGTCCAAACATTCTTGACCGATTTCGGGCTCATCTTTCCTGCAACCCGGTTAAGAAAAGTTTGTACTCGCTCCGAATCCAAATCACAAATCGCCAACTTTCCAAACTCGGGCAGAAGCGATGTGTTGATGTGGCTTTTGACAGCGGATGCAGTGGATGCCTTCTTGTGAATCAAAACATCCTCCTGCCAACGGGCCACGAAAACAGAAAACGGAGTTGCAGCTTTCCCCTTTTGCTGTACCTTCACGGCTTGCGGTTCGTAATTGTTTGCCTTGTCCACATGCGCCCGCAATGCTCGCTTTGCAAGCGGTTTGGTGAGCTTACCCTCACCGGTACCGGCTTCACCCAATCGCAAGTTGCGTTGGATGAGCACGATCGCGACCGGTAGGACATGGAACTCACGAGCGAGAGCGACTAGCGGTTTACGTGCCTCTGGCTGGACATTTGTGGCGTCAAGCACTGTGAGGCGTCCAGCAGCGAGTCTCTTCCGCGCTATGAAGTGCAACACCTCGAACGCATCTTTGGTAGCCGCCTGAGCATTCTCCTCGTCCGATACAAGACCACGGCAGAAGTCGGACGAGAGCACCTCGGTGGGTTTGAAATGAGCCCGAGCAAAGCTGGACTTACCGCATCCAGAGGGGCCGATCAGAACAACCAGCGAGAGTTCAGGGATCGTTATGTTCACAGACTGAAGACCCCCATCTGGGTGGGCGAGCCGACTTGAGGATCTTCTTCTCCAACAGGCAGAAACCGAACGGCATATCCAAACCGTTCAGAAATGCGACCTGACCACTGTTGGAACTGTTCCCGAGTCCACTCAAATCGATGGTCCTTGTGGCGGAACTGGCCCGCCGGCAGAGTGTCGAACTTCACGTTGTACTCTGCGTTGGGCGTTGTCACCACGATCATTTTCGGGTGCGCTGCCTCGAAAAGCACTCGCTCGAATGCGGCCAATCGTGGCGCGTCTAGATGTTCGATCACTTCCACGACCGTCGCAGCATCGTATCCGGATAAGCGATTGTCGCGATACATTAGCGAACCGTGCATTAGTTTCAGCCGTTCTTTTTGCTTCGTGGGCATTCGGTCGAGTTTCAAACGTTGACTCGCAATTTCGAGGCTTCGATAGGAGACATCCATGCCTACGATCTCGGTGAACGACTTCTCGTCCAACAACACCCGCAGGAGCTTTCCTTCTCCGCAGCCCAAATCCAAGACACGTTTCGCTTCTGCTGATCGCAGTACCGCAACGACGGCTCCCATCCGCTGTTGCCACAGCCGGATCGGCTCCTCCATCTTCGATTCTTGTTCAGCGTGAGCTTCCTCAGTCGCATCAGGATCAAGATTGTCTTCCTCTGTCAGCCTGGCGAGCGCCTCTCGTGCAAGTTGTCTCTGTCGTGGCAAGTAACGCTTCACGATTGTTTCTTTGTGAGGATGCGAGCCAAGCCATCCCTCTCCTTTGCGCAGCAGCTTCTCAACTTCATCTTGGCCTATCCAATAGTGCTTCTCGGCGTCGAGCACCGGCACCAGGACATAAAGATGGTTGAGGAGATCCTGTAAACGAAACGTCCCAGCCAAGGTCACCGAGTAGTAAGGCCCCTCGCCCCATTCAGGAAACTTCTCGTCGAGCGGGTGCTGCTGGGCGGCTACGCTGTACCCGAGAGGCTCGAACAATTCTCGAATCAATCCCTCGCCTGCTCTGCAGGCTACAACGGTCAGGTTTGCGGTCAATGGAATAGGCAGGTCGGCCAATTCTTGCCTACCTTTGCTGCGTCCCGACATGGCCGTCCCAAAAGCCCGGCCCATAGCGACGCTCAGAAAGGAAGAGAGTACATAAGGCCGGTCGTTGACATACTGATCGAGCGTGCCACCCTCATGCTGTCCCCGCTTGCCACGAACCAGCCCTACCGGATCGACATCAAGAAGCAGGGCTGCCGTGCATCGCTCAGGAACTGCCTCTGGGTAAAATACGTGGGCTTTCCCAAACGACAGATCAAACGAATGCAAATTGGCAGGATTCTTATGCAGCAGGTAGTCGGTTGCCGGCCGATGTGTGGTTGTGATCGTTAGCAGCATGTTCGAAGATTATAAGGGGACGGCTCGCATCAATCGCCTGTCGTTACATCTAAGTATTTGGACCCAAGACTCTGAAGCAGCTTCAATGTGATCATCGTCATCCCGGAGCAATCAGTCCAACCTTGAGCCAGCAAACGCGCAAAAGCCTGTCGGCTCGCGGGCCGGCGTGATCGGGCATCGACAGAATAAGATAAATATGGTACAACGTAATAGGATAATAACAGTACGACGCAATAGTATAAATACAGCGCAACACAATCGGGTAATGGAAATACGAACCCCAAAGGAAGTCGGCCATGGCCAGACCCCCTGAAAAACTCGCGCAGTCCCTCGAAATCCTGCGGAACCTCCAGACCGCGGAAGGGGCGGGGGCGATCCGGGCGCGCGACTTGTCGCGCACGCACCGGGAGCGCCTCCTGCGCAACGGTTTCCTGCAGGAAGTCATCAAGGGCTGGTACATCCCGAGTCGCCCGGACGAAGTAAAGGGCGATAGTACGGCCTGGTACGCATCCTTCTGGCGTTTCTGCGCCGCATATCTGGGAGGGCGTTTCGGCGAGCGCTGGTGCCTGTCGCCGGAACAATCGCTCTCACTCCATGCCGGCAACTGGACGGTGCCCGGCCAACTCGCGGCGCGGTCGCCGCGCGCGGGCAACAAGGTCACCAAACTCCCGCATAGCACGTCCCTGCTGGAGCTTCGCATCGCGCTGCCGGCCGTGGCGGACCGGAAGGAAGAGGCCGGCCTGCGGCTGTTCTCGGTGGAATCTGCCCTGATTGCGTGCTCTCCGAACTATTTTTCGAACAACGCGACGGATGTCCGCGCGGTGTTGCCGATGATACGGGACGCCTCCGGCCTTCTCCGCCGCCTCCTTGATGGCGGTCACACGGTGATAGCCGGACGCTTGGCCGGGGCCTTCCGCAACATGGGACGCGACCGCATTGCGGACGATATCGTGAAAACGATGATAGCGGCCGGCTACGCCGTGCGGGAGAACGATCCCTTCACGGATAAACCGTCACTGGTCATCGGAGGCCGCGAAACCTCTCCTTACGTAAACAGGCTGCGGTTGCTGTGGCAGAAAATGCGCGAGCCGATCATCGAACGCTTCCCGAAAGCGCCGGGGCTGCCACGCAAAAGCGAGGCGTACCTCAAGCGCGTCACAGACGCCTACGTCACAGACGCCTATCATTCGCTGTCGATCGAGGGCTACCGCGTCACGCCCGCTCTCATCGAGCGCGTCCGCGGCGGCGCATGGAAACCGGAAGCCGACGAGGGCGACCGCGAACAGCGGAACGCCATGGCGGCGCGCGGCTACTGGCAGGCCTTTCAGGCTGTGCAGAAAAGCCTCGGCAAAATTCTGAAGGGGGAAAATCCGGGAGAGGTCGCGGACGCGGGCCACGGCAAGTGGTATCGAGAGCTGTTCGCGCCGAGCGTCACCGTCGGCCTGCTGAAGCCCGCCGATCTCGCGGGCTACCGCAACGGCCAGGTCTATATCCGCAAGTCAATGCATGTGCCGCTGAACCGAGACGCGGTGAGAGACGCCATGCCGGCGTTCTTCGACCTCCTGCGGGAAGAGCTGCACCCGGCCGTCCGGGTGGTGCTCGGGCATTTCATCTTCGTCTACATCCATCCTTATATGGATGGCAACGGCCGCGTCGGGCGCTTCTTGATGAACACGATGATGGCGTCGGGTGGATACCCGTGGACGGTCATTCCGGTAACCGACCGCAACGCCTACGTGAACGCTCTCGAAAAAGCGAGTGTCGGCGAAGATATCGCGCCCTTCGCGGACTTCCTCGCCGGGCTGGTGAAAAAACGACTGGCGGGCGAGCCCTTGCCCGCGGTGCCGAAAGATTCGCCCGTAGACGAACGCTAAAACAATTCTCGATCCGCAGCGAGCGGGCATGGGAGAACGGGCAGTAACGAATGGCTCGGGTAAGCCGACGCGCGCGCGATGGAAAGCGCAGCGGATCTTGAAAAACTTCAAACCTTGCGGTTCGATTGTTCACTGTCCTTTAACTGTCCAATAACGATTCCTTACCCCTACTTACAAGGCTTTTCGAGGGCCACCCGCGTCTTGTAAGTTGTTGAAAACACTATTAGTTTTGGACTCATAACCTAACGATCCTTAGGATTCCTTATTGCTCCCTACGTGACTCTCGCAGACAGCGCATGTATCGCGCGTGTCGATCAATGACCAACCATTTGGCGCACACAGCAAGGGAAGTACACGGCTGTTTGGGATCATCGTTGCCGACAGACGTTTCATTGATTGGGCAAGTTGCTCCGAAAACGGATCTGCGTCGACTGTCCGATGGCTGTCCAATAAGGAGTTCCAAAACGGAATGGGATGATTGCCCAAAGGCCAGGTGGGTCCGCGAGGTTGGGATTGCATTCACTGGGTATCACGTTGTGCGGTACGTCGAGTGAGCTCTGTTTCCACATAATCCACACGCTTGTAAAGGATTTAGGGATGACATTATTGCTGCCTTGCGGCTGTGACAGAGCCAAATACACCAGGAGGTCGGAATGAAAATCACCGCGGAACTTTTGCAAATTGCGCGTCCGGCGCACCAACGTGCTGGAAGATCACTCAGAACTGAGCCAAGTCAGTATTTTGAACTCTTCACCGGATTCGTGGATGATTCGAAGGGTCGAATCCGAGTGACTGCCAGACAATTGATAGTTATCGATTCCCCTCAATTCAATCGTGGCTTTCTAGCACTCAGTACAGATCATTTCTTGGTTTTCTTGCTTGATTTTTCCTTTGGAGGAACTGCAACATCGCGTATTTGCGCCGGTGGATCTCCGATCGGCTGGTTGCCCACAGGTAGCTCGATGTTCAGATATGAGGCGCCGCCGACAACTGGCTGAAATATCTCTTGACTCAGATAGACAAGCTGACTTGTCGCATTTGCTATTTCGACGAACAACTCCAGACTCGATGCAGTATTGGCAGGCTTGTCCTGCGCTGCTGCGTCCGGTCCGGCGTAGTTCAGCAGGAAATATCCGTCGGCGTCTGTGTAGGCAAATCCATACGCCTGCTGGTAGGTCTTGGATGCGTCCACTAGAAACACAGTGAAACCGGACATCGTCTGAAGCTGCGCGTCGCAGACTTGGCCGTGCAGCGTCCAGCCGTTCGCTGAGACTTGCGGATCAGGTGTGGCCGCCTGACGCTGCGCCATGCTTATGCGTGCCGCCGTGAGTGTAGCCGCCACTACGTTCGCTTCCGCTGCCTTGACGCCGGGGTCATTTGCTCCGTATTGAGCCTTCAAGGCAGCAGCAGTCCGTGTCAACTGCGAGACACGCGCCTGGCGCACGCTTTGAAGCTCCAGAATGCGCTGGGCCGCGGTCGTATCTGCGGTGGTCAAAGCCGTGCTGATCTCGGCGCCGAGTTGCGAGGCGTCGGGTGTGTCGGTATCAGTCGATGTAGCCTTCTTTGCCATATGGAACTCCGTTGTTTTCGCGTCGTGATCGCATCACTTCGTAAAGTTCAGCTTGAGCGCCTGCGCAGTCCTGTCGCAGATGTCTGAGCTGATGAGCGAGAGATTGTTATTCTCGATCGCCGGTTGCAACAGACCAGTGGCGAACAGGCAATAGGTCGAAATGTTCTGCGATGTGATGTTCAGTGCGCCAATCGTGAATCCCGAAGCCAAGACCGGGAAGTTGCGCGCCTCCTGGAAGCGGTTACCCGTGACCTGGATCGATCCCGCAATCAGAAGAGCATCGAGGAAGGCCGTGCCCGTCGCGCCGTCAAGCCAGCACTGGTTCTGGCCGAAGATCAGGTCGTCCAGCGATGCCACGACGACAGACGCGAAGCAGCGGCGCCCATTCAATCGCGTCTCCAATTGACAGACGTTGTTCGTGAACAGCACAACTCCGTTGGATGACGAAGCGAAGCTCGCTCCCGTGTTCACGGTGGTGAACGTGGATGGATCGTGATTCAGGTTGGAGAACTTTCCGGAGGATGCGCCCGCCTCGATGGCTGTGCCCAGGTTGAGGATAAGCACAGTTTCGCCCAGCGGACGTCCGCCGGCGCTCAGTCTGCCTCCGCAGGCGAGCTGGTTGTTGACGATGGTAAACGGGCCGTAGCCGTACGCTTCCAGTGCACGGCCCAAAGGTACGCGCACGACATTGTGTTCCACGCGGAGCGCGGGTAGCCCCGGGAGGTAGAAAGGAGGCAGGTAGGCGGAGGCGATTCCCGCCGTATCGGCCGCGAATGTATTCGTCGAAGCCAGTGTGGGCGGCGTGGCCATCATCACGATAATGCCGCCGCGCGTTGCGCTGGTTGGAGCCTCGTCCTTTTGCTGCTTTTCCTCGCTCCAGTCGCGAGTCTCCAGCACGTGGTTGCGGCTGATCTCTACCATCTCACCATGCAGAATAAAAATGCCGCAGACATCATCTCCTGGCTGCTCGCCGAAATCGGTGATGCTGTTGTCACGAATCACAGCGTTCTGTACATCCGGCAGGCAGATGGCTCCGTAGCCAATGACCGACGTGCCCTGCTCCAGCGGCAAAAGCGGCAACAGCAGCGAACGCAAGATGGTGTTCGCGGCAATCGTGAGGTTCTCGATCGTGATGATTTCCTGTGCCTGCACAAGATTGAAGAAGCCGACCGGCCCGATCCCGCACAGGCCAGAGTTGCGAAGGCGATTCCGGTTGATCTGGATGTTGAGAAGCCTTCCGCCGGCGACGACGCTCCCGCCGCCCTGGCCGCCCGGGGTTCCCGGAATCTCGATCGTGACGCTGGTGTCGCATGGCCCGGGAATGGTGATAGTGACGCCGTTCAGGCCGGTATCGTTGCCCTGATTGTCGAGGATCAATACGCTGCCTAGAGTGATGGCGTTGCGACCGGAATTCTCGATCTCATTTTCCAAAACGAAAACGTCGCTTGACGGCCCGGCAATCTGGATGCCGCCAGGATTGAGTGATACGGCTCCGGGAGCGGTCGTAAAAGTAGCCGAAGTAGACTTCGAGTCCGCCGCCAAGTCTGTCTGCACACTCACAGGGAGCCACTCGCGATCGGCCACAGAGCTCTGAACGCCGACCCAGTTGTGCACCAGCCTCATCTCGATACCGCTGATCCACACCGCTGGCCACTTGCTGCGCACGTTCGCCATGGCGATGCGGTTGCTGTCCACCTGAAGCAGTGCGACGCTCGCCGCCAGCAAACCCGGACGTGTTGAGGCGGTGATAATCAGATCTTCGATTGTGACGTCGATAACTCGGCGGTCAATATCGACCGCCGCCGCTCGAACGTTCAGCTTGGTGGGGTTCGACGGCGGAGTCGCGCTTAGCTTGCCCGTACCGTCGAGCAGGATTCCGACTTCATCCTTTGCGGCTTCGACCGCGAACGATAGTAATTTCACATGTTGCGAGCCCGTCACCGTGATAACTGCGGCAAATACTGTTGACGATGAAGACGCCGCTGAAGCGCCTCCCGCCGCCACTGCTGGCGGGGTCTCAGGCCTCAGCGATGCGGACGCGATCCGTGTTCGCCATCCGCAGCCGCGGAGCACGATGTCATGCTTGCCCTGGATGAACACATTCTCGAAGTAGCGTCCGGGCAGAATGCAGACCTCGCCTCCGTTCGTCAGGAAGTTGATGGCGGCGTTGATCGACGTGTATTGCCCCACGCTCTCCACTCCATCGCCGACAGTTACGGTGCAGCAGCAACCGCAGTCCCCTTCTTGGGTGCCGGGCGGCAGCGGCCAGGACGTGCGGCAATCTGTCGCCGAGCTAGGAAACGTAACGATGGACAGCCGCGTGTAGTGGTGATGCAGTCCTCGAGTGGGAGCTTTATCCAGCTTCTCTACTGAGCCGTCGGCAGTGCGCGCGGCGAAATTCCAGAAGTCGCGCGTCAGAAATGAACCACCCGAAACACTCAGGTCGAAGCTGACGATGATGCTGTTCTCGAGAATCAGGGACGTGCCCGATGGCGGCACAGGAATATCGGCCGAACCTTCCGCGTCAATGTCCCACCAGACCGTAGTGCCATCCTGTTCGTAAACTTTGCCCGACATGTCCCAGCGGCGGATGCGCGTGTGCCGGGTCGGATCGGTGTCGCCGGTCGAGAAACCGCTCAGTTTGTTGGCCAGCGTGATGGTTCTTGCCGAGAAATCGATGGTGTCGATCTGGTGCAGCTCGCCGGGCCTTCCTCCGAACTCCAGCGCATCATCCACAATTTCGATCCAGTTGCCGGGTGCGAAGCCCAGAACCTGGTCGCGACCGAGGCTCTGCACGGAAAGTTGACTTGCGGGATTCCCGAGAACGTTCGTCACGTTATTAATGGTGGTGACGCCCGTGACCACCGAGCCGTTGTCGCGCGACCATTTGAAGGTTGCAATACCCGGCCCCAAAACTGTCGGTGGCACCGCGCCGCCCTCGGGCGTTCCCGCTTGATGGATCTCAACGCGATACAACTGGTTCTCCATCCCGGTGTAGGCGGTGCCGGCAGTCAGACAGCAGGGACCGGAAGGAGGAGTCGGCGTCGTTCCGGTCGTCAACAGGCCTGCTGATGCCGGCGGCGGCCAGCCGGAAATATCAGAGTTGCAGGTTGCGCCGGGGCTGTTGCTGAGGTCCAGCAACTGCACCTGCCACACTGTTTGTAGACGGCCAGTCGAGTCAACCGCAACGGCCTTCTCGATGAGATCGGGATCGTTCAGAAAATCTACCGGCCTTACCCAGACATCCAGATATGCGAGGAAGGGACCGCTGCCAGCCGGCGACGGTGTTCCCGGAGGCATATATGGCTGTTGCGTGTAATCAATCGCGCCGGTTTCGGCTGCCGGCGGAGGCTGTGGCGTGTTAGACAGTTCGCCGAGAACCGGATCCCAGACTGCGGCGGTTGGATCGCCGTGATTCTCCACCAGCAGGCCATCCACGTACATTCGTCCGGGACCGATCGTGAGTGTGTTCGTTCCTCCGGAGGACGACGCCGTGATCATGAAAGCATACGGCGTCGTGGCGGGATACACGGCCCGGCCCAGGATATCAAGCGTGCCCGCCTGCATGCGGCGCGAGAGTTCCGCTAACCATTCGTTCCAGTCCGCGTCCAGTTGCACGCGGCCCTGCTGCATGACGACTCCGCGGTAATCCTTGCGCGGATTGAAAGTGTTACGGCTGATGTCAAAGCTCACAATTTTCTCCTGTCCCGGCGGACACTCCTCTTAATTCTGGTAAAGGATTCCGAACTCCAGACCCACCGGCAGATACTCCGTCATGCGTACGCGCAGATCGGTCTCGCGTAGCGGCGCCAGCACGAAGTGAAACGCGCCCATCTCGCCGCCGTCTTCTGCGCCGCGGCGCACCACATCGGGTGTAGAGGTCAACAGCTTCATGTAGCCCGGACGTCCGTAGCGCAGTGCGAAGAAGATAGGCTGCGGTCCGGCGATGGTCTGCTCCACGCATTCATAGCGGCGCGGCGTCTTCGCGCCCGCGGGCAGGAAGCTGAAGCGCAGGCAGCCCTCCTGCTTGCGATCGGCAATCAGGCCCGTGCGCCAGGAATCGCCCGCCGTTATCGCCGCCCAGACTATGCTGTTTGAAATCAGACTCAACAGAACAGCATGGACCTTGCCCACCACGGTGCATCCCGAAGGAATTTCGCCTGGTGTCGCAGCCGTGCCCAAGGTCAGCGAACCTACTCCCGCAATGCCGTCTAGCGCAGCGATCGCAACGCTGGTCGGGTCGGTCGCATCCACGATGCAGTCGAAGGCTTCGACATCGACGAATTCGCCCGCGCGAATCGCACCCAGGATGGACTTGGTGGCAGTGACTGTCAGACCGGAGGGCTCGGCCACCACGTTCGGCGCGGTTGGGAAGCGCGGGGTGCCATCGGTCGCGACCGACCATCCGGGGACAAGTGTGCAGTGCGTGAGATTTAGCGCTTCAAGCTTGTTGTCGCTTCCATCCGGTCGCGCGGCGGGAACGTGCACCAGTGCGGCAGGCGTTGGGCTCCCTGGCGCCATGCTGGCCGATGCCGCCACAAGCAGCCCGTTCAACGCACAGGTGCTGGAGCTGTCGCCGGTGATGCTGATCTCGTCGTCGAGAAGCAACGTCGGACGCTTGCCATCGGCGGCACGCAGTTCTACGGTGCATCCGCTCGGCACGTTGATGTTGAGGTCAAGAGATCCGGTCTGCGGGTACGTCTCGCTGGTCGTGATCTCCACCGCAACCGCTCCACTCAGCGTCAGCTTGCCGATCGCGAAGTCAATCGCGCCTTGCAGGTCTGGGTAGTTCGCGGGATCGGGAAAAGGAAAAACGAATTTTTCGTCCTCCACCAGGAAAGTGTCAGCGCGCTCATACTCGCCCCCACCAACGTCAGCATTGAAGCCGTAGTGGTACGAGACTTTCACTTTGGATAGCGGCGTCCCTGCGGGTGCGGGGGGGAGTGCGATCCGCCCGAGCTCGGGATCGATGGCGGCGCGAAACGCGCTTCCGGCGGCCGGCATATTTGCCCAGGATCCGTCGGCGCCGGTGAGATTCGCCACTTCGATTTCGTAGGGGTTGAGCAGCTTGTCGTCGAGATAGAGCGCCAGGCTCTTACCCTCTCCGTAATACACTGCGCCCACTCCCTTGCGTAGATCGTCGCAGAGCACGCGCCGTTTCAGCCGGTCGGCAACGTTGAAAGGCTGAGCGTGGTCCGTGATCTCCTGCCCTTGCGAGATCGCGCGATGAAACAGGGGAATGTCCATACCCAGCGAGCTGAAGCGCAGGCACTCGGGGCTGGTCGCGCTGATGTTGGCTTGGTCTCCCGTTACGCTGTACGCCCCGAGGGACCATAAGAAGATGCCGATATTCGGGATGTTGTAGCGGCCGCGCCGCGGTTCGATGCGCCGCACATCCACTTTGTGCGGCGTGCGATCGAAGCCGGTCTCCATATAGATGCCCGTCTTCCAGCAACGCAGGTCCGGGGCGTAGTGGTTCCATAAGCGCAGATGGTTCATGTACTGCGTATCGCCGAGCACCTGGAAGAGTTCAACGGCATGTGCGCCCCATGCGGTCATATCGCGCGCAAGTTGCTCCATGACCAGCACAGTCCCCTTGCGGCGGCGCTGCGAAATAGTCTCCGCAACCTCCGCGCGTGGATCATCCACTGCCGGCGCAATTCCCTTCACCGACTGGTAGCCGATAAGGTCGCCGATGTACGGAATCACCCAGGGCGCGCAGGTCTCGATGAACTGGTCGTCGTAGAGCTGGTCGAGGTCTTCGGCCAACACTTCCAATTGCTCCTGGAGAATCAGCAGTAGCGATTGCAGTGGCCCGCGTTGCGCTTTGGCCGTGAGCTCCCCCAAGCGCAATTGATCGTCGAGCGAGAGCGGCGGTATCTTCGCCTGCAGTCCGGCTAACTCGACGAGTTCCGCGGGCGTGAGCAGTGGCTGCGACTGCGCAATCGCAATGTCGCGGATGCGGTACACCGCCGGCATGAGGTTGAAGAGGTCGAGACTCATGGCAGCACTCCCAGCGAAATGTTCTTAGGATTCGGATCGAGCACGAGAATCTCGGCAGCGTAGAGCGGTCCATCAGTGCTCGCGACAGGAAGATATGGGCAAATGCGAGTCGGCGTCGGTGGATGCGGGCGCTCCAGCGTCACCTGCCCGACAAGCCAGTCGTTATAGGCAGAGACCGACCAGCCTTCGCTAGCGAGATCGCCGGCGTCGCTCGTCGGACCCAGCGTGAAAGTTGTTACATTCACCGCAATCACGCCCGGTACTCCTTGAATGAACGCCTCAATCTCATCCACCGAGACTCCCTGTCCGAAGGTGCGCGCGCTGAAGCTGTAGCTCTGTCGCAATTGCGCGAGCACACTCGCTTTCACCGTCGCGGCGTCATACTCCGGGTCATATTTAATGTCGGCGCTGAAGCTGAAAAATGTTTCCAGAAACGAGACGGCGGTGATGGGAATGAGCGGATTTCCGTAGTCATGCAGCGCGGAGACGAGGTTGCCCAGCGTGGGATTTCCCGACAGCAGCGCCGAGCCCCCTGCGGCCGCGACTGTGACGAACACTCCACGCCCGGGGCCGCTGGGAATCCAGATGGCATAGGCCTTGGCGATGCCCGCGAAACTCTGCGAGAAGTTCTGGTAGTCGGTGATGGACACTGCCCGACCCAGCGTCAGCACCGATAGCGGCGCATTGGCGCGAATGTCGTCTACCGACTGTGGGTCCTGTCCGCCGGTTGCATCCGAGGGATTATTGACACCGCTGACTCCCAGAGGGCGGTCGATCAGTGTCGTGATGGATCCCGCGCCAACATTGCCAGAGAGTCCGGATCCGATGCGATAGCTCGCTTGGATATTGTTTTGTCCGGTGGGCAGCGTGGCGCCTTCCACACCGTCGCCGAAAAGGATGTCGGTGTTTCCGCCGGGCTGGTTGAGCGTGGCAAACACCTGGGCGGATGCACCCTGCTGATACAGGCTGGCCTTCTCTTTCCATGCCACCGAATTTGCCCTCACCTCCAGCGTGCTGAGGCGTCCCGTTGCGGTCGGAGCCTGCATGAACGTAAGGGGCGTCTGCTTGAGCGAAAATTTCTGGTTCGGGCTATACGCTTGTCCGCTGCCCAGGATCTCCGTCACCGACATCCCCTGCGAGGCCAGGCCGACATTGGCATTTACTGTCGTCGCGGTGCGGTCATAGCAATTCAGCAGTTCCGCATTCAGGTGGATTCGCGTTCGCGGATACGGGTCCGTCTGCACTGAGATAGACGAGACCAGCGCGAACTCTTGCACGACTGGGTCTTTGCTGGACGCAGGAAAGAGCGTGAAGTTGCTGATCGGTGCGTCGAGCGTGCCCGCGCGCCCGCTGGGATCGAGCACGCGCACGGTCCGGCTGACGTTGAAAGTTGTCCAGTCGGGGATTGTGCCGTCGCTTTCGAGCGGCAGGTGACGCGGCCCCAGCAGCGTAACCACATCGCCCGGTTTCAGAGTGAGGTCGGCTGACCCATCGTCAGCCACAAAGGTCGGCATGTTAACTACAGCATTGGCCTGAAGCTTTTGGCGCTTACCGTAAATTGCGACCGCCTGCACCGCCGCGAGATCGACGCGCACACCCTGCAGATCAAGTAGAGAACCGTAAAGCGGATACGTCAGTGGCTGCTCGGCAACTGGCAGTTCTTCGCTCTGCGTGAGCACTGACGTGTGGCGCGTGCCGCTGTAATAAGTTGCGAGGTTGGGCTGGCTGTCCGCGCCGACGCGGGTAATCTTGGCGCTCATGGAGTAGTCAGATCGGCTGATGGACGTCACCGATTCGATGCGGCACAGACTGATGGACCCCGCGGGTGATCGCGACACGCTCCCGTCCGGCACGATCAAGGCCAGCCATCCGTCGACGGCAAGCTTGGAATACACCGCGTCAAGATCAATCAGGCTTTCCGTCACCAGATTGCTGCCATCGCTGCTCGCGCCGAAGAGCCATTCGCTTCGAGTAGTGTTGAGGAAACTTCTCAGCTGCCACCGAATACCTGGAGTCATCATCAGAGGGTTGAGGGCGTTGTATCCGAATAGCGCCGCGCGCTGTCTCAGCGCATAAAACTTAGGATTCTCGCTCGCTGGAGAAACTCCACCCTCGCCCAATCCTTCGCCCCACGTCACATAACTCCTGCCCTTCAACGTATCGACCGTGACGGAAGTCACGATGCGCAGGTCCCACTGGTTGTTGACGCTTCCCTTTTGCACGCGCTCGTCACCCACGATCAGGATGGCGTCGCCGGTCTGCAATTGAGTCGCGGTGCCCTGGAGATACACGCTTACTTCATCTTTCTGCGGTATCCACGGGACACCGGTCTGCACCGGCAGCGCATTCCAGTCGGCCTTGGCGAGAATGTCGGCGGAGGTCTCGAAGGTTTGCGGCGTCTGGTTCTGTGCAGGCACGCTCTGCACTTGCGTGCTCTTGGGGATGGTGATGGCCTGTGTTGTCGGGTCGGTGGGCGAGCCCGGCGCTGAGCTCAAGCTGAATGACAAGTACACCAACGAGCCCACGCCCGGAGCGGGCTGGTAGCCGATGAGGCGCGCCAACTCGGTCAGCGATTGCAACTGCGTGGCGGTGCGCAGATAACTCTCGTTGGCCAGCCGCTCCTGATAAAAGGTGAGGATGTCGAGCATCACCGAACCGGCATCGAGCAGCGCAATGCTGAAATCGTCGGAGTCGCGAGTCTTGAGTCCGGCCAGCGCGGGATACTCGGCGCTCGAGAGCCGCGCCAGCATGGATTCACGAAACGTCGCCCAGCTTCCGGTGCGATAGACGATCGCCGGCAGACCAGGTAGGTTGTTCTCGCCCTGCGGCGTCTGAACGCTGGTGCCGGAGCAGCAGCCACAGACGCAATCGGATGTTCCCGCGCAACTCACTGGCTCCTCACTTTCCCCCCTGCATGGTCAGCGTCAACTGACCGTGGTCGGGAAGGCTGCGGTCATTTTCAAGGCGTGCAATCTGGAAAGGCCCCAGCGGCATCTCGCCCTTGGTCAGGTAAATCGGAGTGGGCGGCGAGCCCTGAGCCTGGAATATGGTCGCCGTCACGCTCTGAACGCCTGGAACTTTACGCGCGGCCGCGTAGATGGGGCTGAGGTATACGGTCTGCCCGAAGGTGAAGTTGCCCGGATAGAACACGCCCTTGGTGCCGTCGGAAAGCATGCCGCATCCGAGCACGCGCATGAGCGTCCCTTCGACGTCGGCGCTGAAATAGTCGGGATCGACGCAGATCGTCAGGTCAATCTGCAGCGAAACATACTGCGGCGGCTCCAGTTCGATGTCTTGACCCGCCAGGCGATAACGGTTGATGTTTCGCTTGAGCTGCTGGCGCAGCGCCGTCGTGAGTGAGCCCTCGCCCTTGCGCTCGGCAGTGATAAAGACGGTGTACCAACTACCGGTCCAGCGCAGCGTGGCGACGGCGTTTTGTACCTGCGCGTTCATTTCGGTGACGCGCTCGTAGTCGGCCATGGTGACGGCACGCTCCTGCGTCATAAACGCCTGCGGCGCACGGCGGCGAATCTGGTCGGTGGTCTCAGGATTGGTACCGCCAACGGCGGGGAGAGGGTTGGTGCAACGGTCGATGCGCGGGTCGGTGCAGAGGATGAGCGTGTTAGCACCGATGTTGCCGGCAGTCCCGTTTCCCACACGATAGGAGGCGCTGAAGACGCTGTCCGATTTCGGCCGCATGCCATTCACGCCATCGCCGAAGCGCACGCGCGCCGTGCCGTCGTATTCGACCTCGAGAACGAAATGCGTGTCGTCTGCAGCGTCGCCCAGCAGGTCGGGTTCGGGGGTCCAGTTGATGTTTCCATTCAACGAACTGGTAAGCGTCATCGCCGGTGTGGCCTCGTTGGCATCGTAGTGCAGCAGATCGTAGGCCGAGAGACTCAGGATCGGCTCGTCTTCAAAGCTCTGGAGCTTTAACAGGTTTGACGCGATGGGTGTCGTGACAATGCTCGTGAGCGACAGTCCGTCGAACTCTTCCACAACCACAGGAACGAGCACTCCGTTGCCACTCGATGGGGCGTAGACCACAAGCAAGTTGAACTTGAGCGGATCAGTGATGTCGCCCTGTGTCAGCACTCCAAACAGAGGTGGCCAGCCCACCGGATTTGTCGGCTGCACTGTGAGATAGGTTGTGCCACCGGTATCCTTCAGATCGGTCGTGCCGCCAGCGGTCAGCATGTTCGGCGCGGCGGGATAGCCGACAGGAACAGCTCCGGGCGGCGCCGTGGGAATCGTGATGAAGCGCGAGACTGCGTTGATCTTTGCCAGGACGTAATTCGGATCGCCGGGGACCAGCGACAAATCAGTGAACGTTTCCAGCACCGGCGGTGCACTCATGCCCGCCGCGCCGCCCGCCGGGTTGTACACGACCGACAGATCGAAGTTCGCTGGGTTCGACGTGTTCTTCTGGGCCAGGATGCCGAAGAAGTTCGGCCATGTCAGCGGACTCGCTGCCTGAACAATCAGAGATACCAGACCGTTGGCGTCATCGAGCGTTACGTAACTGTTCGTCGCCAGGTGCACAACACCCGACGTTATCGGACTGCCCGCAACCTGTAGCGTGACGGCCTGGGTGATGGGGCTGTCGGGCATGTCCGGCTGATAGCGCACCGGCAGCGGAACCGCCGTCGTCGGATGACAACGGTCCCCCGCCGGATTAGGCGGACGGAAGAGCTTGGGGCGTGGCACTCGGCCAAGATCGATGCCGGTCAACGTGACGCCATGATCGGCGATAAGGTTGTTGCCGAGCACGATGCTGACCTTGGGAACGATCTGCTCCTTCTGCTGCGAGTCGATGAACTTGCTCGAGAGACAGACGGGGAAAGGAAGCGCGTCGGACTCTGCCCATTGGATCTCGGTAACAGGCGTCGGCTTCTGTCCAGCGGAAGTGATAGGGGCACCCGTGACATCCTCAAAGAGCGGGTCAACAAGTGGGTTGCCCTGCGCATCTTGGGTTGCCACAGCGGTGAGGCGCACGGCGCAACGGTGGCGCACGTCGGCGTCCGCTGGATTTCCCGTCTGCGGACCAACGATCTCTTCGAATATGAGAACATCGCCCGGCTGCAGTTTCTCGAATGTGCCGAGGAGAGTCGCCTCGGTCGCGCCCTTCGGCAGACAGCAGTTCTCATCTCCCCAGGTGTAGAACGACATCTGGTTGTGTTCCTGAAAGAGCGACGCCTCCTGCATGCCTTCAAAGATGACCACACCTGCCGTTAGCGCCTGCCGCTCGTTGCCGGCCAGCGTCGACGGCGCACCCGGCATCAGCGTGTAGAACTGAGTCTTAGTGCCATCCAGCACGACGGGCACACTGACCTCCGCGTGTATCCATGTGCGGGCGTTGCATCCGTCGTGCACGTGGTAGTCGACCAGCAGCGCGTGCCGGCGCAGAGAAATGCGGCTCCGCGCCGTCTGCAGATAGGCCTCAGTGGCGATCGCGTCCTGTTTGTAACTGAGCGAATCGCCTACATACGCCAGCAGTTCGGCGAGCGCGATACCGATATCGGCCTCGCTCGAACCGCCCCACGTCGGAAGAAGCTGGCTCAGCCGGTCGAGGATGACTGTCCGGAAAGAGCCATAATCTTTAGCGAGATAGTTGATCGGCGGCGGCGGTGTCAGGGCAGGCAGACATTCGTCGATCGCTGTGCAGTCGAAAAATGGCGGGCACTCCACCTTAAAAGAGAATTCCACCTCTGCCAGTTGCGGATCGAAGCCGGCGAGCACTTCCGTGACCTCGAACGAATCCTCGATCGCTCCGGTCACGAAGTTGACCAGCCGCATCGTGTAGGGCGAGAAGTCTCCGGGAGTGCTGACCCCGATCATCAGCACATCCGCGGCATTCGCCAGCGAAGTGAAATAGCTCTGTTGGGCCACTGTCATCGTTGCGGGAGGAATACTCGCAGGCGTGACAAACGTCGCCCGGATGCTGGTGATGCTTTCGCCGCCGCTTATCAGAATGTTGCCCGTCGTGATCGTCGTTGGCGCCGCTTTAAGGCAGCGCACCAACAGGATGGTCTGCGGCGCGAGCCCAAGAGGCTGGGCGTCGAAGCCCAGCACCTCGAGATAGTCGATCCCGTTCAGCGCAGGATTTCCGAGCACCGCGGCCTTGCGTTTTTCGTCGCAGCACTTGTAGATCACGCGTTCCCTCCGTAGACGAAGGTCTGTACCTGCGTGACATCGCTATTCAGGAGCGAGTAACTCACGGTGACGGTGAGCGTTCCTTCATTCGCCGTGGCCACTACCGACTGCACCTTGATGTAACTGCTGAGCCACTTCTGCAGCGCGGCCTGCACGGTGAATTGCGTGGCCGCAGCCATCTCGACGCTGTTGGGTGCGAACGGCAACTGGAGCAGCCCGCTTCCGAAGTCGGGCAGGTTCACGCGCTCGCCCGGCGAGGTGAACAGCACTTGCTCGACAAGTTGGCGGACGTAGTTCTGCATCGCGTCCGCCGTGCGGCCGCGCCCATCGAACTGATACGGAAAGTTGACGTTCGTGCTCACAATTTCTTTCCTCCGTCGCCTGCCTATGTCGCCAAGACTCGCGTCTGCGCCGCCACCGGCAGCATCGGCGTGCCTGTGGGGACGCAGATGGAGACGCCCGTCATGATGGCCAGCGGCTGCCCCTGTGAGACGACGCGCACCGTGCCCACAATCCACTGGCCGGTAATGCATGGCCCATTGCCCACTATCGGGACAAAGGCGCAACCGGCAATCACGTACGGCGCCGTGATGGTCGCCACCGGCATTCCAGAAACCAGTACGACGGGGCTCGGTGCAGTCGGTATCGCCTGTCCACCGTGGGAACACAAAACCGTAGCTCCCATATGCAAAATCGGTCCTGGCATGTCGTCACACCTCGTTGTGGTCTTACCCAAGCAGTAGGCTCAGATAATCGTCAAAGCGCCAATATTCACATCGACTGTGGGCCCGACCATAGTGATCATCGCGCCCTTGCCGTTGCTGATATAAATGCCACTATCGTTGACGACGATCATTGCGCCGGTGGTGCTCTTCAGCACGATGCCACCCGTCACCGGAGTCGGCGGCGCGTCGCTCACCAGGATCATGTTCTGCCCCGTGGTTTGCAGCACGATATTCTGCCCCGGCGGGATCGCTGGCGGCGCCGTGGCAAAAATCGGCACCTCCGCCACCACGCCCCAGAAGCCTCCCGTCCAAATGGGATAGTCAGGATCTCCCTGCTCGAACTCCACCCACACCTGCGAACCGATGGGCGGAACAATGAAACATCCAGCCTGAATACCCGCGGCGGGCACACACGGCATCGCCCAACTGGAAGGAATTATTCCCAGCACATCCGGTACCTGCACCAGCACACGCCCGATCTGTTCGGGATCGATGTTGTTGATCACGAGCCCCCTGTACTTCCCGTAAAAGCGTTGGCCGAATTCACCAGTTCCAGTATCCGTATCAGTCATAGGCTCACCGTCGGCACTGTGGGCACGGTAGAAACTAGACCATTGCGGGTGAGCGTGAAGTCCTGTTTGTACTCGCCTCTTTTGATCTTGTGCGTTACTCGCTTGACGTAATACAGTCCGTCAAAAGCAGGGCCCGCGCCCCGGACACCAACCAACTGCCGAGCGTTCAAAACTCGTCCGTAACGCGTAACATCCAGGCTTCCCTCGCACGAAATCCCCTCTGCATTTTTCGCGGCTTCCGCGAGCCCCATCATGATGGCCTGAGGAATCGGACGCTTTGCCAAATCGTCGCGATAAGGCGCCAGGGCAGGAGGCAACAGATTCGTAGGGAAGGTAGGGATCAATCCTAGTGGCGGGTTGAGTGGCGTTATTGGCGGAATAGGAATGGGAAAACTGAAGCCTGTTTGCGCGTTATAGATATAGACCAGAGGAAGCTTGTTTTTTTCTGCATCGAAGCGGAACCGTAAGCTCTCGACGTTGGTGTAAGCATCCGAATCTGCGCTCAAAGCTGGTTGCACCGGCCCCACCTTTACTTGAGGTCCCCAATACGCTTTGCTGACGCCGGCTATCGGACCCGGATCGATGTAGAAGACATATCCAGCTTGCCCCGCGAGAAAGCGAATGTACTGCAAATCCGTACCCTTCTGGCTGGGTATTTGGTCAATGGGCAGCGGAACGAACAGCAATATGCTGGGAATAACCAGCGGGATTATTCCGAATACCGCGTACTTAAGCAGGATCAGGCCCACCCGAGCCTCTGCCGGTAATGCAGGAAATGGGAACCCAGTCCACTTTGATTGATCCATCGCGACCGTCAGGTCCTTCCCCATCAACGTTAAAGTGGAGTTCGACCCTTTATCTCCCGGTGCCATGCTGGTATCCGTCACAAATCCATCGATAAGAACATTGCTGATGCCGTTGACCACCGCCACGATTACCACGCGCATAAAAATCGGCGTACTTCCACCCGTCAGCAGGAACAGAATCTGCAGTGGCGACTGCTTATCCACGCTGAAGGTAAGCTTGAATCCGCTCTGGCGAATGTCGTCAATATCTACCTCGACTTCCGCCAGTGCGTCCATCACTGCGCGCGGCGCCGTCAACGGAATGAGTGGCCCGACCAGCAGGTGTAGTTGGACATCCCTAAGCATGCGTCGGCGCTCCCGGTACGCCCAACGGCGTCGTAATGTTGACGGTTGTTCCTGGAGTCTGGACGAGCGTTTCTGGTTCGATCGCTCCATTTGCGTCGCAAATCAGCCAGAACATCAGGGGATCGCCGAGGTACTTTGCCGCAATCAGATCAAGGCGGTCTCCCTGATGCACGGTGTGCGTTGCAACAGTGGCGAAGTTGGGAGGCCCAGGCTGAGGAACGATGCGGCGCGTCAGATACGAAATCTGCTCTCCAGTCGGCGTCGTGTAGATCAGCGTGCTGAAGTTGTAGTAGCGGCTGTCCGTTGGAAACGAGGTAGACGGCACCACTCCCATCTCCAACAGCGCTTGTAGCGGAGATTTCATGGCAAGCCTCCTAAGCCAAGAACTGAGAGCGCCACAGAAGTGGCCTGCGACGCCATCTGCTCCTTCTTCGTGAGATAGCTCATGAACATGTGCCCGCCGGGGTGCTGGAATCCGAGATCATCCACGTTCAATACGCGCATCCCCAGGCTCACCTTCGCGCGGATAGGATTGAGATTGGGATCGAAGGCTTCTTCGGTAACGGAAAAATCCGTAAGCCGCACCGGAACGACGCGCATCTTGCTCCAGACGAACAACGTGAGGGGCTGTTGCAGTGGAATAATTTCTAGGGAGCCGGCGTTAGCCAATGCATCATCGCTCAGTAGTGTCTCGACCGTCGGATTCACCAGCATCTCCAGTTGCGCCAGTTGTGGATGCAATCCGAGTTGCACCGCGAGCGGAAACTGCGTCGGATGCTCCAACTGATCTGTGACATCAAGTTCGGCATCCAGTTTGATAGTCTCCACTGCCGGCCCTCGCAGGCGTAGGGCATCGACCCGTGTCCCATCCTGCCCGCCCTGCACCGCCTGAATCTGCAGCGTCCGCGAAAGTGAGTCCGGGTTGTACTGCAGTGCGATGACGCTCCTCACGGCAGAGGTGTCCGGATCCATGGTGACGATGCCACCTTTGACTAAGCGGGGCGAAATGGGAGACGCACTGGCCATTGTTACGTTCTCTAGAAAGTTCAGGGAACGAAGAGCGTAGCCGCAACTTGGCGATCGCTTTCGCCCTTCGATCCGATCTCGCCACAGCTCTTTAGTCCTGTGTCTAACGACTCACAGCCGGCGGGGAAGGCCGAGCTAGGCGCGTCAGCGACCCGCGTGTTATCGATCCCGGCACCATCAAGTGCTCTGGCGATAACTCGGGCGCGACGTGCGCTCAGGCTCATGTTGTAGTCGGGCGTGCCCTCGGGCGATGCGCGCCCGACCAATTGCACTTTCCATGTGGGATTCGCTTTGAGCTGGGTGATCAAATCTTTCAGAGCTGCCTTCCCGGCGCTGGTAAGGCTCGCGTTGAGAGCCCCCGTGCCTTCGCCCGACCGAGGGCGATCCAAGACGAAATTGATAATCACAGGGGCCGTTGGACGAACTTGGGGCGCAGCGGGTTTTTCCGGTATCTGAGGACTTTCGCACTCGGTAACGCCGGGAACCAGAGGTGGGAGGCAGCACTTACCGGTTAGAGTGGCCCTAGCGGGCGGAACACACGGCATCGGACCAAATGGTATTGCCGACGATGGGACGCATGTACCTCCCTGCACCGCCTCATTCTCTTTACAGCATTTGCTTCCGCTCGATCCTGCAGCAATCCGCTCGGGCGGGCAGCATTCACTGGCCGTCTCGGTTGTCCGGGGACAACACTGCCCCGCGAAATCTTTGCTGGTTGCGGCGTGAAAACCTGGCGGACACAGAGTATGCGGTTCCCGGTGTTTCTCACAGCCAAACACCTTACACACGGCACTGCACCCTGGTAGCGACGGCTGCGCGCTGCAAACCTTCGCCGCGTCCTGCCCGCAAACTTTGCCGACTACCGGTATGTCTGTGATACATGGATCCAACGTCAGGTCTAGCGGTCCACCCACGCTCTGCCTCTGAAGCGAGAACCGTGGTTGGCGTGACTGCTGCACCACGTGAGCCAGTTCGTGGGCTAGTAACCTACGGCCTGCGAGGGTATGTGGCGCATGTTGACGATCCCCAAATACCACGTCCCGACCCACTGTGTAGGCCAGCGCATTGACTCGGCGGGCAGACTCGATTGCGGGAGCATCGGTATGAATGCGCACGTCGCTCAGATCATGGCCAAAGCGCGCTTCAAAAAACTTGCGACTGGCTAAAGAAAGCGGCTGCGCCGGCGAGTTAAGCACTTCGTGTACGATCGACGGGGCGATGCCCGGTTCGGCTGATGGGCTCGCCGCTTTACGCTGTACGCTCTGCTGGCCCTCTTCTTTCTTCTTGCACTCTTCGCATTCGCCACTTGTGCCAGCAGAGCCTCCGCAAGAGCACTTCCTCTGCAGCGGGGCAGACACGCCCATAGTTGAGAGAGACCAGTGGCGCTTCAACGCTCCGCTGGACATGATGTCATTGGCGACACGATCGGCTTCGTGTTCATAAGAGTCATTAGGGGCGGCGATGCGCAATCTTCCCGTCGCGACCTTGCTCGCGGTCCTAGCTGCTGCCGGTTCGGTCGATTGTTCCGTCGCGTAGGTTGACCTCACAGCGTGAACACCCTTTCTGTCTGTTCTGCGCCAGGATTCATAGCTTGTTCTCGCAGGCCTGATGGCAGTTTCCTCGACACGGAGAATCGCTCTCCGGAATATTCTCGTCACAACACTGCTTGCATTCGTCCTCTTCATCTACATCGCCGCACATCTGTTCGCAACGATCGACTTCTCCTTGGCTCCTTTCTGGCCGATCCTGCTCACTTTGCTCGCCGCCCACGGCAGGTGTTGCCGGTCTACCCGGGGCAAGTACACTAGCTTCACGACCTGAAGGATGAACCCACAACGGAATCCCTCCCGGATCTCCAGCACGACGAAAACCGCGCTTGATCAAGGTTTTTGAGTCACTTTGAATCACCTCCCGAGTGAAATCCGGTTTTCGCTTCCGCGTTGCGAATTCGACGAAGCTCTGGGCAAAGTCGAACCCGTAACGAGAAGTCATTGCGATGATCACAAAGCTACGCTCCGCTGCGTTCAGCGATTTCCAACTCTGCAGCGCTAGAGTTGGCCGACGGGCTAGATTGCGCAAACGTGCTTCGTCCTTACTAACCGGAACAGTGTCGGGACTCTCAGTCGGTGGAGTCGGGGGCTCGTCTTTCGTTTTCTGCCTTGCAATTGATGGCTTATACTGCCGCGTCAACTCCGGACGGGCGTGGACAGCATCACCAATCGACGCCGGTAATCGTTGGCCACTTTGTTGTTGAACGACGTGCCCTAATTCGTGGGCAAGCAGCCGAAGACCACCCTTTGTACTCGGTGCGAGTTTGGAATCCGCAAGGACAATGTTCCAGCCGAACGCATATCCATCGGCGTTCACAGCCATGGCCGAATCGAATGCCTTGCGGTCGGTGTGCACCCGAACGGCGCCGAAGTCGTACCCAAACCTCCGCTCGAAGAAATCGCGCGTACTTCTGTCCAGCGGCTGGCCGGGGGAGTTCAGTACCTCGTGCACGATGGGGGGAGCGAATTCCGGTGCTGCCGTTCCTGACGATTTTCGCCGTACGGCCTCCCGGCTCCCTTCTTCCGTTTTCTTCTTGCAGTCTTCGCATTTCCCATCGGAACCGCCTGAGCCGCCACATGAGCACTTCCGCCGTAACGGAGCATTCACGCCGATGCTTGACAGTGACCAGTGACGCTTCAGAGCGCCACCTGCCATGATCTCGTCAGCCACCCGGTCGGCTTCGCGCTCGTAGACGTCGTCGGGCGCGCCGATGCGCAGACTTCCCGTTGCTACCTTGCCCGCTGTTTTAGTCGCCGGATCGCCGGATTCTTTCGTCGCATAGGTCGCATGTCTCACGGCTTCAGCCCTCGTCCTACTGCGTTGGCGACTTGCTTGCCGAATCTGCTCGCCCTATCGCTGCTCGCTTGCAGCGGCATCCTTCCGAGCTTCAACACCGGCGTGCGATGCGAGCGCGCCCACTCGTTGCGCGTCGCCGGATTCCCGAGCACATGCTGAAGCTGCGCTTCGAGTGCGTTCGCCAGCGCCTTGCCTTCGCGCGGCTCGAACCCGTTCAGAACCAGCCGCTCAATATTCAGCCGGATGCGACTCATACCCAGCCTCGCGTTTCCACATCTGACAGCGGACGCTCGATCTTCTGCGCCTCAAGCCTGGTGGCTTCCAGAAGATTGGCCATCTCCACCGGCGTCCCCGCCTGCGCCGCCAGGAATGCCGCGTTCAACGCGATGTTGCGGATGTTTCCTCCCGTAACGTTCAGTTGCGCGAGCCTCTTATGGTTGAGTTCGCGAGTGGGCGTAGCCTGCGGGAAGACTCCTTTCCAGATCGCCTCTCGCTGCACCGCGTCGGGAAATGGGAAGTTGATCGTGAAACGCAGCCTGCGCTGGAACGACGGGTCGAGTGCCGAGCGCAAATTGGTTGTGAGGATCGCCAGCCCCTGGTACGCTTCCATGCGCTGCAGCAGGTATCCGACTTCGATGTTGGCGTAGCGGTCGTGGCTGTCGCGCACGTCGCTGCGCTTGCCGAAAAGCGCATCGGCCTCGTCGAACAGCAACAGTGCTCCGCCCTCTTCGGCGACGTCAAAGACCTTCTTGAGATTTTTTTCGGTCTCGCCGATGTACTTGCTCACCACCGAAGACAAGTCGATGCGATAAAGATCGAGCCGCAGCTCGCGCGCGAGCACCTCGGCGGCCATGGTCTTGCCGGTGCCGCTCACGCCGGTGAATAGCGCGCTCACACCCAGGCCGCCGCGGCCTCGTCCGGCGAATCCCCAGGTCTCGTACACTTTCAGCCGGTGTCTTACTTGCGCTGCCAACTGTCGCAGCATCTTCGTCTGCAGGTCGGGAAGAATAAGGTCGTCCCACGTAGCGCAAGGAACGATCCGCTGCGCCAGATCCTCGAGTTTAGGTCGCGCCAGGGATCGGCAGGCTTCCCACAGTGTTACCGGTTCGAGCTGCCCGTTGTCTGCCGACACCAAGTAGCCGGTGGACGAGATCGCGCGCGCACTCAACCGGAACTGCTCAGAAAGATCGTCCAACGCGCCATTGAACTTCTGGGCAGTGTCGCCCAGCGCATTTCGCCAAAGCTGCCTCTGCTCCATCGGGCCGGGTTTGTTGGCGTCGAAGCGAACGAAGTTGCGGTCTAGCCGGACCGGCTCGTGCGCGGCTAGAAAGAGAGGTGCCGGTAGCCGCTCCACCAAATGGCTCGCGGCGCGTGAGAGTCCTCCCGAAGCGACTTGAATAAATAGCGCACCCGCAAGCATCTCCGACTCGCGCTCCCACAGGAACGCGAACTGATCAAGCTCGGCGCCAAGCGCGGGGAGATCCTCAGTACTTACCGCGAAAAGCTGACGGCCAAGTTCGTGGGCGGCGAATGCGGCGATATCTTCCTGGCCCTGAGGATCGTTGCCGCATAGTTGGATAAGCGGTGAATAAGTGTCATCGCTGTGCAAGAGTTGCGCGGCTCGCGAAGCGATGCCGCGATGTTCTTCACCCATCCACTCCGGGAATGGACTCGCCCGGAGCAGCCATTGCAATCGTGGATCAAGTGCGTTCTCTCCCGCCAAATAGTGCAGGATGCGCTCGTCGATGCGCAGCGGCGCGGACGTTAGGTTGCTTCCCGCTTGTAGCGCGATCATGCAGAATCGGCGCAGGGGACGGGACGGTGTTATCGCCTCCCAGTGCGCGTCATCAAATAGGCCCATGGCCAATCCAAAGCTGACATACATACGCTGAGGGTGACCTTGCGCCTGCGCGCAGGCGTCGGCAAGCTGAGAGTCCATTTCCACGCCGGCACAAAGCAGCAGCAGCGAGCGCTCGAAGCTCGTCAGCTTGAACAACTGCGAGAGTGCATCAATGGCTGGCGGTGCCAGCATCTGTTCGCGCAGGGTATCGGCGATTTTTTCCAGCTCGGCGATCTTTACTGCATTCGCGGCATCGAGCGAGAGGCGATGCCGCATACCCTCGAACCGTGCGCTCAGATAAGCCTGGTTCTGCTCGCACCAGGAGCCCGACGGATTGGCGTGCGCATTCATCATGATTAAGTCACCGTCATAGTCGGCCCAGTGAATCCAGGCGGCGTCGAAGTCATGTTAATGATGGGGCTGTCGATCCCGTCTACGCGCAGCCGCAACCGCACTGCTCCGATCGTCGGCAGCAGATTGGCATAGGTAAAGGAAGGCGAATTCGTTGCCGAGGTGAACAGGTCGGCCGCGGTTTGCTGGTCACCGATGATGAGGAACACCTGCTGGCCCGGTTGCAGGAATGGTCTGCAGGGTACCGTGACGGTCGTGTTGCCCGAAGCCACTGTGCCTGGCGTACCAGCGAGAATCTCCGGAGCGATGGCGAACGGCAAGCTGTTGGTCACGGTCGCCGATGGCATTTGTATAGACAGGTCATAGATACCGGCCGCCAGTTCGGCCGGCGTGCCGAGATCCGGTGGCGTGAAGGTGAGCGATATGTCGGAGAGGACAGTGGGCGCGAGTGTCTGGTTGATGCGGCGCAGCGAGTTGTTGAGCACGACACCTGTCGCTCCGGTGAGATGGTTCCCTTGCACGGTTACGAGTGTGTTGAGCGTAGCGGCGGGCTGGCCTGCGGCGGGAGAGATCAGCGTGATGGCAGGGAGCGGCGAGGCCATACTCGCCTGTACGACGATATCTCTCACCAGCACCGGCAGGGGCATCGACGCGGCATTCTTCGACTCGATCAGCACCACTGAGACCTGAAACGGAAACGTCGGGCGGTAGTCCGCTTTTAGCGCCGTCCACAACCATGCCATTTCTTCGCGTCCGAGCGTGGCCGGTGTAATCTTCAACATTTCAATCTGATCAGCGAGGCCCACCGTGCCGAGGGGCGTGGACAAC
Organism: uncultured Acidobacteriaceae bacterium; assembly: GCA_963779555.1. Taxonomy (GTDB): domain Bacteria; phylum Acidobacteriota; class Terriglobia; order Terriglobales; family Acidobacteriaceae; genus DASRAA01. Next base: position 9,806 of record CAVZYS010000002.1, on the reverse strand, counting down.
GGGTTGCTGGCATCGGAGGTCGGAAGTTTTCCGATCGCGGTGCTGATGTCGTTGCGCGTCAGCACTGGATTCTCGTGCAGCATGAGCAGAGCGAATCCCAGTAGTGCCTCAGCTTGCCAGTCGGTGGAGCCGTAGGCGGTCAACAGGTAGTGCAGGTCGAGTGCGAGCTGCGGATTCGACAACCGCGTCCGGCCGTCGACCGCGATGGATGGCAGATCCTGATTGCGCCATCCCACATTGTGAGTTACTTGATGAAGGAAGATGTTGACCTGGTTTTCCGGCGAGCCCGGCGTGAAGGTCTCCTGTACAAGGTCGGGAGCCTTCGCCGAAACCGTGGGAACGCCGCCGAACAACGAACTCATCGGTGCATATAGGTTGGTGAGGTAGTACTGCAGCACCGCACTGACGCCAGCGATGGCGAGGGCCGAACTCATCGCGCCCTCCGGTTCAGGTAGGCGTCGAGACTGGGACCGCGATCCGGAGTCTTCGGCGTGCGCGGCGCGGGCGGATGAACGGCGGTGACCTCAATCCGTCCGATGTGAATTTCAATATCATCGCTCGCCCGCCCAGCAGCAACTGAACGGTGGTCGCTGGTAGAACGGCCTTTCGCCCGGGAAAGAACGGGAGCGAGTTGAGGCTCCACCACCGCCGCTTCCGGTGGCATCAGCGGATGAAATTCAGTTCTCAGCTTTACAGGCGACGCCAACCGGTCCGGCTCAGTTTCTTCGATGTTTGAAGCCGGACGTCGCAGCTGAACAAATTGTTCTTCCTGGAGTAACGGGGCATTCGTCTCGTTTCCGGTCTGAAGCGAAGTCATAGTCTCGGCGGGCACGATTGGAACAAATTCTCGCAATCGAACTCCGTCGGGCCGGGCGTTGTGTTGAGGAACATTCAGCTGTTGTGCAGTTGAACCGACGGTAGAATCGATGGCTGAAGTTGCTGCGACAATCTCTTCGGACTCCACGCCGCGCGTCTGATCGTCGTGGTTAAACGCAAAGATGGAGCCCGCGAAGGGGTGCACGCTTTGCACCGGCTGTGCCGCCGTTTGCACGAGTCGCTGCAAGTATCCGTTCATGCCTGGACCATCCGCATGTAAGTTGCGCGCCGTGCTGGGCTGAGGGACAACGTCTCGGCTTCGCTCCAGCCATATGCCGAGGCAAGCGTATGCACCTCCTCCAGCACGCGGCGAGCACGCGACTCGATCTCGGCCCACACGAAACCGCCGATGTCGAGCACATCATTCCACTGGCGAGCACACGAGGGACAGTCCAGCGCAAGCTGCGTTTCAGCCAGAGGATCCGCGGCAGCCAGAATTTCTTCCGCATCACGGAGTGCAACCTCATTCCATCCGACGTCAGAGCCATCGCCCACACGGCAACGCTCCAGCAGGCGCACCGCAACGGTTTCGAGATGGCTGGAAAGAACTAGAGCTAGATCGCGGCTACTAGGAAGCCGGTAGCGTTCACCGCGAATCATCACCCCGTCGCTCGAACCATCCGCTGGTGTCGCAGTCGTGAGTAACCCGCCATCAATGTCAAACTCGACCTTTTCTCCGCAGCTTGGGCACGAACTCCAGCCACGAAGGTGCGGACCGAAGCAGGAGGCGTGTAGTTCGAACAGAGCGCGATTGCGCCGGCCCAGAGACCAGTCGGCGTACTCCTCGGACGGCGATGGGAAGACAGCACTCAGAGCCAGCAGGCTGCGGTCCAATGGATGCAATCGCACACCTCGATCCCACACCTCGAGAACTTCCGAACTGGAAAATGCATGCATGTAATCTCGTAGAGCGTACCCTTAGTCTAAAGTGGGTGCGTCATATCAAAAACAAACGGCGACACGTTGCGGCATCGCATGCCTCTCTGCTATGTCGCCAGGGTAGTGAGCGTCGGCTCCGACGGTTCGCTTACGCCAGTGTCACGCTCCCAGCCTTCGTTTTCCAGCTTGATGTGTTCAATGGCAACCGCATTGGCGTTCGCGTCGAGGTCGGGCAGCGCCTGATACTCCGAAACCCAGCAGCGATAAATCTTGTAAGCGATCACCAGTTGACCCGCCTCGTTGTAGAACTCCAGATAGATGTCTTTACGGAAATCGGCCAGCGACACTTCGGCACCCAGCGCTCCGCCGATGCTCCATACCTTTCCCGCCCAGTCGTGGAAGGCCATGTCCTGAGTCAGGCCGCGTTCCAGCGTGATGGCTTCATACTTGGTACGGCCGGGCGACTTGTATGAAGTCGAGGGACCGCCTCCGTTGCGATGCTCCACGACCTCCGTGGTGCGCTTCAGCCCGGTGACCTTGCTGCCGCCGTAAACGTACTTGCCGTCCCACTTGATCCGAAACTTGAAATTCTTGTAGGGATCAAGCCGCTTTGGATTTGCCGGAAACGGTATGGCCATGATTGTCTCCTTATGCTTGCAGTTGTCCCGCCATCTGCTGGATTTGGATCACAACGAATTCTGCCGGATACAGCGGCGCGAAGCCGACCAGCACATTCACGATTCCCATATCGATAGAAGACTGCGGGTTGTTCTCCGCATCGCACTTCACGAAGTATGCCTGCTGCGGCGACGTTCCCTGGAATGCTCCCTGCAGGAACAGTCCTTGCATGAAAGCGCCGACGTTCAACCGAATCTGTCCCCACAAGCGTTCGTCGTTGGGCTCGAAGACAACCCACTGCGTTCCGCCGTACAGGCTCGATTCGAGGAAGAGCGCCAGTCGGCGGATGGGCACATATTTCCACTGCGAGCCCGCCTGGTTATCGCCTGCCAGAGTGCGCGCGCCCCACACCACATCGCCATAGACCTTGAACTCGCGCAGACAATTGACGGCCTTTATGTTCAGGTCGCCATTCTGCAGGTCGCTGAGCACGTACTGGAGCCCCATTTCGGCAGTGAGGCCGGCATCGACTCCGGCCGGAGCCTTCCACACACCACGACTGGAGTCCGTTGAGGCATAGACTCCCGCCACGAAGCCGCAGGGCGGAAACAGAGCGGGCCGATTGCTCGCGAGTGGATCCGGCGCGGACACCCAGGGGAAGTAGTACGCTGCATTGGCCGCGTCCGGGCCTATCACCGACAATCCGGCGGCACCCGCCGGACCCGATGTCGTTAAGTTCGCAATCGTCGTCAATTTTGGAGGATCGACGATGTAAAACGCACGTTTTCCCTTACAGTACGTTTGCAGCGTCTTCACCGTCGCCTCATCGGTTTCCGCAGGTACGCAAAGCAGGTTGAAGATATCGACGCGGTCGAGCAGGTTGATGCCAACTTGTCCCACCGAGGAGAGTAGCGCCCGTTCGAAGTTGCCGCTCGGCGCCACCGGCACCAGTACGTCTCCATCGTCGCCCACCGTTGATGTTCCCAGGTTCCCGCTTGCCGTAGCACCCGGCAGCGCCGGAGGCGCTGGTATGGGTGGGGGGCTGACCGTTGGGTCGAGGAACGTAATGTAGTTCGAATCGTTGTCAATCACGTTCACGACGTACTCGGGATCGGTAGGCGAGACCGAGAGATTGGAGAAATTCTCCACTGTGATTTTCTGCAGGCCGCTCACCAGTTGCACCTGCACGCTGAAGCGTGTGGCATCGAGCGTCGAGGGCGTGACTGTGATGAGGAGGTTATTGCCCCACTGCCCCGGACTGCTGGCAAACAGTGTCAGAGTGCTCACGATGCCCTTGGCAGTCGCCGCAAACTTCACCGCAGTAGGTGTGTCGGTCACAGTGGCGACCAGCCGAACGATGTACGCCTGCTGCCCGCCATTCGCGAAGAATTGGTTGACCGTGTAGCCCAGGTAGTTTCCAGAACTGAGCCCGCCGAACTCGCGCGCGAAGTCCGACCAGCTCTCCACCATTACCGCTTCAGTCACCGAACCTTGCGGCGCCCAGCCCGCAAAAGCCGCGATCGAGGTGGCGACTCCGGTGATGGTGTGAACTCCGCTGGGCAACTCCTCGATGTAAACGCCCGGATAGGTCAAAGTCGGCGGCATCGGATTTCCTCCTCAATTTGCGGTGCTTCAGTATGCGAGCAGCTGCTCGCCAACAGCGTCTATGGGACGTTGCGACCCACCATGACCAGCACGCTAGCTTGTTTGGTAGTGCTAAAGACCAGTTTCTGCGGGGGCGCGCTGCTGTTCAGAAATCCGACAGCGCCGCTACCCAGCAGCACGTGTGGCCCATCGAGCGCGTGAGCGGCGGGCAGCGCGTCCACCGTGTAGCTGGTTCCAGCGTCATACGCATCGGAACTGACCACCAGGAAGACCACGTCGTTCGCGGTTGTCGACGGCTGGATCGGGACATTGACGCCGCTGGCGCCAGCAGCAAGATCGACTGAAGCGACATCGTAAGCTGCGATCGAAATGCCCGGCTGATTCAGCAGCACGGATGGTCCGCCGGGAATAGCGGCCTGAAATTGCCAATTGACGTTGGACATTGTCTCCCACCTCCAGTTTCTATTTCTGTCCTGTTCTCACCGTTGCCTCGCGAGTCGCGCTAATCGGTCCTAAGCACATGCAAAGCGCTCACCGGCAGCAGCACCGACTGCTGCGTGGTGATGCGAACCACCGCATAAGCCCGCTGATTGTTGCCCGAGTCGGAGAACTCTACGATCACTCCGTTGGTCTCCGTGTCGGATGTCAGCTTCGCCAGCACCTCGGAAGGCTCGGGCAGGAAGACGTCGCCGATGCGAAACCTCACCCGATCACCGACCTGCGCCTCAGTCTCTGAACGCATGCCTGATAGCCTGCTGGTGATGGCATGGCAATTGGGCAGCCATCGTAGGTTCTCACTGCGGACGGATGGATTCGAGCGAGTTTTGTGGGCGGAATCACGGTCTGGCCGCGCCACACGAAGCCGCAAACTCCAGCCTCGATCGACTACTATGCAGCTGGTGACAGAGGCGACTGCAAGAATTGGCAGTCATGCACGCGTTCGTGGCACACCGGGGAAGTCAACGCGTGTGGCAGTGTGTGCACTGTTTGCGATGCAGTGACGAAAATCACGAACGGGCCAACGGATGTTGTCGATGACGACATAGTTCACTTCTGTTCCTCGTCTTTCTTCTCGCGCGTGACTGGGAGAGCGTCCTTGGTCGATCGGACTTCAATAATCTCGATGCTCGGGATACATACCATATCGATGTCTCGCCAGACGTGGGCGGCGAAGTAGGCGTACGCATCGGGGTTACTCGTTCGGATGGCGGCCGTCTCGTCCTTGCTGGGCGAGATGGAGCCGGACGGATACTCCGCGCCACCGCGATAGGGAGGGTGTGTTTTGCCATTTCCGATCCCGATAGCGTGCGCGGCCTCATGGATCAGGATCGCCGCCTTGCACAGTGGGCTCAAGCCCCAGAAGTTGAAGCACAGGACAAGTTCCTCATCCCTCATGAAGGCGGCGATCTCGCCCCCAATATCCTGCGCGCATGTCTCCTGTTCCTGATTGTTCGCGGCGCAGCGAACGTTGCCGGGTTTCAGCCTCTCGTAAATCGCACGGAAGTTGCCCAAAATTCCCATTCTTTGGGCCTTGTTCGGGTTCAGGAAGTGCCTCTCAAGCGCAACCTGGTAAGAGCTGCCCTTCGGCTCGACTTCCGGGTCGATTTCCAGCTTCCCGATAGCCCCATTGACGAACCTCTGCGCGAGGTCCAGAGCCTGGATCAGGGCGCTTCGCGGGTTACTGTTCAACGTTGTAGCTTCGGTGCAATCCCGAAACGGGGCCTTTTTCTCCTTCGCTGCCGACTTTTCGGGCGCCCGTTGCAAGACGCCCGTTGAGGGTGTGGCACCGGTCTGCTGGATCATATGGGTGAGCTCGTGCGCTAGCAGCGACTTCCCTTCCCGCGTCTCCGGCGCGAACCGCCCGTGCCCAAACACAATCGAGTTCCCCACGGTGAATGCGAGTGCGTTGATATCCCGCGCCGATCGCTCGGCGGTCGAGCCGGAATGAACCCGCACATGGGAAAAGTCTCGGCCGAAGCGCGGCTCGAAGAACGCTCGCGTGGCCGTGTCTAGTGGCTCGCCGGGCGTACGCAGGGTCTCGTGCACCCTGGCCGGAGCTGCCCGGCCAGTGGTCGACCCCGCCGAGCCGAGGTGAGGAAACTGCGAGACCTCGGCGCCCTCGCGCTCGTCGTCTGTATCTTCGGCTTGCATTTGTCGCAGATTCCCGCCGCCGAAGTGCTTGCGCTGAACCCGAGGACTGGCATCCGACACTTTGGGAGAGGCCGTCGTCAGATTCTCGGCCTCATTCTCTGCCGCCTTCTCAGCCACTTCCTCGGGAGCACAGAACACAAAACAGTGGTGGCTCTGCAGGAACTCGTGCAGCGTCCCTTGATCGCCGAGGAAATAGAGTCGAGCTACGTCGTCCAGATGGTACGTGTTAACGAACCGCCTGGCGCACGCAAGCTGCTGCTGATACTGGTGGTGGGTTGATTTCTGGAGACCCTGATCGGTCAGGACGATGTCCGCGAAGTATTGTGTCAGCCCCTCATTGAGAAACCCGCCGCAACGGCACTGCAAAATCGTACTCGGGCGTCTTCCGCACGGCACCGTTGGCGAGTATTTGTGGATCGCTTCGTGTAGCGCATCCCCGAACTCCGCCGTAGACGGCAAGTGAATAGTGTCCGTCGGCCGGTCATAGAACCCGCCGATTGCTTTCCCCGGCTCCGGCGCCGCTATGTTTGCCCGCCTCGCTGCATCCTGAAAGTCAGCGTCATGGGCTTTGAAACGCTGTTGATCGCGTAAATTCGTGGGCTGCGCCCCCTGCGACCGCTGCTGGGTCAGGTACGGCATTAGCGTCGGGCTCGCCTCGATGACTGTGCGCAACAAATCCAGCTGACCGGCACTCGCCCGTGTGTTCGTTTTGACCCCGGCTCTCCGCGCGGCAGACGTCGCCTGTGTCTCCAAATATTGCGATCTCTGTGCGAGATACGCTGCACGTTCGGGCAGGAATTGTTTCGTGAGCTCAATCTGCTGGCGGACCCCTTCGAGAAAGGCAAAGGTGCCGGCGAGATCGCTCTCGTCGGCCTTCTGCTGCTGCAGGAGCTTTTCATACTCCGCAGTAGCTCGCAACAGGGCCGGGGTGAGGCTGCTCATCCACCCAACGAGCACGATCTTGGTGCGGAGTTCGTCCGCACTGTCCGCTTCCTTGAGCGAGGCTCTTGCCAACAATATTAGGCTGCGCTGCAGCCTCACGAGCCGCGCAGGCACTTCGGAGCGGCCGGAGGTAATCTGCCGCTGGGTGCGCTGGACCTCCACATCTTCCTGAACGAAAAACGGCGACACTTGCACGTCGCGCTCTGCGATGTCGACCTTCGCAGCGTCAAGCTGTTCGCTCAGCTCTTGATTGTCTTCGGCAATGCGGTCGAGAACGTCCTGCCGTGCTAGGGCGGCCTCGAGCGGTTCGTCCGGTTTATCCGCCGGATGGCGCTGCAGCACCGGCTCGCTATCTAAGAGAAGCGGCTGTCCCTGTCCTTGCTGCACCACATGAGCCAGTTCGTGCCCCATCAGAGCCCGGCCGACTGGCGTTTCCGTTGCTGAGATCCCAGATCTCAGCACAATGTGCGATCCCACGGTGTAAGCCTGAGCGTTAACTGCGCGGGCCGAAGCCGCCGCCGGCGCATCAGTGTGGATCCGAACGCGGCTGAAATCGACGTGGAATCGCGGTTCGAAGTAAGTGCGCGTCGCCCTGTCGAGCGGTTGGCCCGGACGGCGCAAGACTTCGTGCACAATCGGCGGCACGGTCATCCCTGTGGCCGAGGGCGATGGTCCGATCGCCGAAATCTGCGGGGCTGCGGGCTTCCGCTGCACCTTGCTGTGTTCGTCTTCGTGCTGTTCAGCCTTACACTCGTCACAGGTTCCACCACATGAACATTTGCGCCACACCCCAACCGCGGACCCTGACATTGTGGGATGTGCATCGTCGCCTTGGTGCAATCCATCCCACGTCGTGAAAATCCTATCCTTGGGCGGCGACGAGGAGCCCGGCGTGGTGGGGTTTGTGGCGATCGCCGGCTCCGGCATCCGCATCACCTGCTCGGCCACTCGATCGGCTTCGCGCTCCAACGGATCGTCCACCGCTCCGACTTCCAACCTGGCCTGGATCGGCCACGGCAACCGTGTGAAGCCTCTCCTGGCCGGTGCGTGGCGGCCATCGTCGCCGTCACCAGTTCCGTCGCCGTCGCTAGGGGCTGTAACCGCGACCTTACCGATGCTCCAGGGGAATTTCGGGCCGGTGAACTCATGTTCCGGTAGCGGGGGTTCGGTCGAGAGCTGTTCATTTACGGGTGAAGGTTTCGGCGAGACCCTCGCCGGGCTCTTTACAGATTCTTTGCCGAGGGAAGCGCGTGCCAGCAACGGTGCCTCTTTATAGGGGGTGGCGATCAACATCACGTCTGAAGCTGGGGCCCGACACAAAACATGACACAGCCGTCTCAGCAATTGGCCGTCCATACGGGATCATGCACGGGCTGATTGCGATGTGGCCGCACCCGCAGCTCGCATGCAGAAGCTACCCGTACATTTGTTGGCGAACAGCCTAGCGTGGAAGCGTTAGGTCACTGCCAATCTGAACAGTTCCCGCCGGCACCGCTGACGAGGCCCGTCATCCGGCCCGGCGGGTTGGGATTTCGACGTTTCGCGAGTTGAGCTTGTGGTACAGCGTGCGTTCACTGGTGTGCAACATCTCGGCAATTTCGCGCCGGGTCTTGCCTTGAACCTGTAGTGCCTTGCCGAGCACCGCGCTCTCGGCACGGCGCAACAGCTCAGGCAATGCAAGGCCGCGCTTTTGTATGGCTAGCCATAACAGGTTGGCGGCTTGTGCGATTTCGTCATCGCCATCCTGCTCCGGCGCGGCAGAGGACGACTGCTGGTCTTGCCAGTCGGCCCGCGAGAGCGAGTCACCGTCGATCTTGTGGAACAGCATCCGCTGGACGGTATTCTCCAGCTCTCGCACGTTGCCGTTGAACGCAAAGCTTTGCAGGTGCTGCAGCAACTCTGGCTCGACCGAGGCGATGCCCTCATGAAGATGTGCGTGGCGGCGGGCGAACTCGAGGACCAGCGCGGGCAGATCTTCGCTCCTCTCCCGCAGCGGTGGCAGCCGCAACTGGATCACATTCAGCCGGTAGTACAAGTCAGAGCGGAACGTGCCCGCCGCGACCATCGGTTCCAGAGGCTGGTTGGCGGCGGCGATGACGCGCACATCCACTGGAGTCTCGCGGTCCGAGCCCAGCGCGCGAATGATGCCGCGCTGCAGCGCGTCGAGCAGCTTGGGTTGCAGGCACAACGGCAGGTCGTTGATGTCATCCAGCAGAATCGTGCCCCGGTGGGCGGCCTGAAAGAGTCCGGCACGCGCGGTATCAGCGCCGGAGAACGAACCTTTACCATGGCCGAACAACTCACTCTCCGCCAGCGTCTCGGTCACAGTGCCGCAACGCACGGTGACAAAGGCAAAGCGGCAGCGCTTCTGATCGAGGCTATGAATGGCACGCGCAAGCACCTGCTTGCCGGTTCCGGTCTCGCCCTGCAGCAGAACAGTGGCGTCGCTGACCTGCGCGCCGCCTTATAGGCGCAGTGCAGCACCGGGTCCATACTGCGGCAGGTTGTGACAAAACCCAGCTGCGAAAATGTTCCCCGAAGCCTTTCGGCGGTGGGTATCAGTTGCATCACGAACAATCTTCACTGAGCGAGCGACTAGTTTTGGGGGGCGTACCTGACGTAAGACTATTGAAACAAATTGTGCAAGCCGAATAAAGAGATAGCTTGTCCGGATTTTGTAACTACGTAGGCAAAAGCGCAACTGATTCTTGCCGGATTGCGAAGCGGTGTTCCGC
>CAVZYS010000001.1:0-263172 GCA_963779555.1 uncultured Acidobacteriaceae bacterium | reverse complement strand
GGCGCTTAGCGGAATATGAAGCGTTCAAAATCAAGCTCGGAACTAAACGCGAGCGCTAGTCATGCAGCGCATCGACCTCCCCTAAGAATGGTCGACGGGCCAAGGCCACCGAGACGATTACGCAATTTTATTCAGATGATAAAAACTTTCGATTTCCAGCGCGACTCCGCGCCTTCTACACTCAACTGATTAAGCGGCGCTGATGGGAATGCCTTTGGACAGCTGGCTAAGATACTCGGAAAGCTAGTGAATTCTTGGCGGTCGAGGATCGAGGTGCTGTCGCGGCGGAGTCACGCGGCAGCAACCAGCATACTGTCGGAGAGACTGCGTGGACTTTGACCAGCTTACTACGTTCCTGGAAGTTGCGAAGCAGGGCAGCTTTTCGCGCGCGAGCGAGAAGTTATATCGGTCGCAACCGGCCATCAGCGCGCAGATTCGCCAACTCGAGCAAGGGTATGGAGCGAAGCTCCTGGATCGGTCAGGCAAGCGAGTTGCGCTGACGCCGGCGGGTGAGGTCCTACTCGAGTATGCCAACCGGCTATTGGCCTTGCGTACCGAGTCGTTACTCGCCGCCGCTGACCGGAACAACACTCCTCGCGGAGTGCTGGCTATCGGCGCCAATGATGCCACCTGTCTCTACGTGTTGCCGGACATTTTCAGCGAATACCGCCGGCGCTACTCCGACGTGCAGATCAGCATTTACCGCAATTTTAGCCACAAAATCCTCGAGCGATTGCAGGAAGGACTAATAGACGTCGGTATCATCACCATGCCGGTCAAGGCCACCCGCGTAGTGGTGGTGAAGCGCATCTTCCAAGACTGCCTCGTGCTAATGACGAACCCGTCGCATCCGCTGGGGCAGCTAGGTTCGGTATCGGTCGAGGCCATGGTGGATTACCCGATCATCCTGCCAAAGGCTGGACATACGCGCAAAATCATGGACAAGCTCTTCCGGCCCTACCAGTCGCGGCTGCGGATTGCGATGGAATTGCCTAGTGTCGCGATGATTAAGGCATTCGTAGCGTCGGGTATTGGAATCTCCCTAATCAGCGAGAGCTTTGCACAAAAAGAATATCACTCGGGAGATTTGTGTCTGATTCCGCTATCGGACGCCGATATGTCGCGTGAACTTGCGTTGGTTTACCGCCAGGACCGGACTTTACCACGTTCGGCAGTGGTCTTCATTGAGATGGTCCGAAACGGGATTCCAAGCTTCAAGTCGGCGGTCGCGTTCGATGTGGAGGGCTCGAGACTCGTCGAGTCACATTCTTCAGATATCACGCTTCGCGAAATCTGGTCCTAGATTCTTGCATGTCTCAGTCGACAGCCCTGGTAAACCAAGGCGCCACAATCTTATCCGGACAATGCTTACACATCTGACGATTGTTCACTGAGTCGCGTATCCGCAATTGGTTAACTCGATATCCCACTGAAAGAGCTCGATTGTCTTCAATGTGGAATGATGAACCTCGTGAGCGTTGGATAAATGTTGCTTATGGTCCGAATAGAAAACTATTTTCAAAGAAATTGTGATTGCATGCATCGGAAATATGCGTTGGACTGACGGCGAAGGCTTCATTAGTTTCAGAGTCTCTAGTCAAGTATCCGCGAATTCACCTGCCGGATGAGCGCGGAGCACTTAGAAGAAAGCGAGCCTTCGAAATGAGACTTGTTTCCCGAGCACGCGTTGCACTACTTGGTGTAAGCCTTGCGATATTTTCCGCTTCACCAGCGACGGCACAGGACGCGCCGGCTCCCAAGCCAGCCGACGAACCGCAGGCAGCAGCTCAGACGGCAGCACCTGCCGCGCCCGCTGCGCCCGCCGAAGCTCCGACTGCTCTTCCTACTCCTAGCATTACGGGTCCGCTGGCCGCGGCGGTGCCGATTACTTTGGAAGCCGGCCCCCTGGGCAAGCTCAGCCTGAACGGCGTTGTCAGCGGCTTTGGCGTGTTTCAAAGCAACGCGGTTCCGGGCAATAGCGGGGCCGAAGGCAACCTGTCGAACGGACAGGTCTGGATCCAGAAGACCACGGGTTGGTGGCAGTTCTACGTGCAGGCTGGCGCCTATGACATTACTGCGCTGGGATCGCCTTACATCCAAACCGAGACAGCGATGACCGACCTCTACGGACCCGTACCGACGGCCTACTTTAAGCTCGTACCGGGGAAAACTACCTCCATCGAGTTTGGAATTCTGCCAACATTGGTCGGCGCTGAGTACACCTTCAGCTTCCAAAACATGAACATCGAACGTGGCCTGTTGTGGAACCAGGAAAACGCGATCACTCGCGGCGTGCAGATCAATCAGGCTATCGGAAAGTACTTGTCGGCCTCGTTTAGCTGGAACGATGGCTATTACTCCAACCGTTATTCGGGTCTGAGCGGCTCACTGACTTTCACCAAGGGACCGCACGCCCTGTCGTTCGTCGGCGCTGGATACCTCGGACAAACGAACTGGACCAACCTGGCTACGCCCATTCAGAACAACGGCCAAATCTACAACCTGATTTACACCTACACGAAAAATGGCTGGGTCATACAGCCCTACGTTCAATTCAACGTAGTTCCCACCAATCCCGCGATCGGTGTCCCGCAGGGCGCGCAGGCCTGGGGCGGTGCGATTCTGGCCAGCAAGACCTTCAAGAAAGGATGGTCGATGGCCGGCCGCTTTGAGTACATCTCGAGTAATCGGGAAGCGTCGCTTCCAACTCCGTTGAACCTGCTGTACGGCCCGGGCAGCGCGGCCTGGTCGCTCACCGCGACTCCCACGTACCAGTACCAGAAGTTCTTCACCCGCGCCGATATTTCATTTGTACAAGCCACCAGCTTCACGCCGGGCTATGCCTTCGGTTCCCTGGGGACACTTGGAACCCAGACACGCGGCGTAGTGGAAATTGGATTTCTGTTTTGAGCTTCAACCATTCGAACAGCAGTCGTAACAGAGAACTCTCGACCGAAGGAGAAATGTGATGGCAGCAAATCGGCAACAAGGAACTTGCTTAGGAACAACGCTGGTGGGCTTCACCGCCTTTCCAGCCGGCATAGCCATGGGCGGAGCCAAGGGCGTATTGACGGCAATTGTGGGACTGGTCCTTTTGGCGATTTCGGCAGTCGGTTTCTATCGCGCAAAGAGCGCGCCGTTAGGCAACTAAGTTCAACCAGAGCTATCAGGAGCAATCTATGAAACTCGTGGGCGTTCTCTTGGCATTAGCGGGATGGCTAATTCCAGTCATCTCGCTAACTTACACGCAGTCACTGGGCGCGAGGTTCGCGCTCGCAATTGTGGGGATTGCCATTTCCCTCATCGGAATCCTATTCGTCTTGAACCAGGCGCACTTGAAAAATGTGATCTGGAAACAGTAGCTCCCGATTGCAGGCAATAGCGATGCGACGGTTGGCCTGACGGCGCCGTCCACAGAGAGCAAAACGAATTGCACGGAGGAGAGAGTCATGACGGGATTATTAACACGAAAGACTGGTTGTTCGCTCTTGGCAGGGATTCTGCTACTGTTCTGTGGACTTGGGGCCTGGGGGCAGGCGCAGGCCGCCCCTCCGGCCAGTTCCCCTGCGCCCCCGCCGGCAGCGGCCCCGACGATTGCCGCTCCGTCCATGGACGCGCCCTTGGACATCAAGGCAGCGCAACCGCCTTCGGCCGATGAGTTGGCCAAAGGCGATCCGGGCGGCACCAAAACCGGTACGGTCAGCGACATTGTGGTCTCGGACACCAAGAAGGGCCTGACTCTCGCCGATACAGTTAATCAGGTCGGACAGAACCGTATTGCCATCAACTTCGTGTGGACCCTTGTAACCGGCTTCCTCGTCATGTTCATGCAGGCTGGGTTCGCTCTGGTGGAAACCGGACTGTGCCGCGCCAAGAACGCCAACCACACCATGATGATGAACTTTATGGTGTACAGCTTGGGCTTGTTCGCGTTCTGGGTGTGCGGATTCGCCATCCAGATGGGAGGCGGCGCCCCGTACTCGACCCTGGGAGGCGCTTCCCCACTGAACTCCGAGCACGCCTTAAACCTCTTTGGCAAAGCCTGGGGAGTGTGGGGCACGCACGGCTTCTTTCTGACGCAGGGTGGAAGCTATGACGTTGGCGTCATGGTGCTGTTTCTCTTCCAGATGGTTTTCATGGACACCGCGCTGACCATCGTGACGGGTGCGGCCGCCGAGCGCTGGAAGTACATCGCCTTTGCGATCTCGTCTGTGTTTATGGGTGCCCTGACCTATCCTCTTTTCGCCAACTGGGCGTGGGGTGGCGGCTGGTTGTCGCAACTCGGCGCGAACTTCGGACTCGGTCATGGCTACTGTGATTTCGCGGGTTCAGGCGTGGTGCATGCGGTAGGAGGGATCACGGCGCTCGCACTGTCGATGATTATTGGACCTCGCATCGGCAAGTACAACCGCGATGGCAAGCCCAATGCCATCCCGGGCCACGATATCGTCCTGGTGCTGACCGGTTGCTTCATCCTGGCGTTCGGATGGTTTGGATTCAATCCTGGTAGCACGCTAGCCGCCTCGGGCAATGGCGCACTACGCATCGGCTCCATTGCCGTCAACACCATGCTGGCGGGATGCACCGGTTCTTTCGGAGCCATCCTCTACATGTGGATTCGCTATGGCAAACCTGATGCCTCCATGTCAGGCAACGGCCTGCTGGCGGGACTGGTGGCCATCACCGCGCCCAGCGGTTTCGTGAGCACCATCGGATCGGCGATCATCGGTCTGGTGGCCGGCGTTCTAGTCTGCCTTAGTGTTGAGTTCGTGGATCGCGTGCTCAAGGTGGACGACCCCGTCGGTGCCATTTCCGTGCACGGCACCAACGGGATCTGGGGCGTTATCTCAGTAGGACTGTTTGCCGATGGCACGTCGAACTACGGCGGCAGTTGGAACGGCGTCAATGGGTCGGTGCGCGGATTGTTCTACGGCGATCCCAGCCAGTTGGTGGCGCAGCTGATTGGAGTAGGAACGCTGATCGGTTTCGTGTTCAGCTTCTCCTACGTCGCTAACATGGTGATCGATTTGATCGTTGGACAAAGATCCAATGCAGCCGAAGAGCTGGCAGGCTTGGACATCCCGGAAATGGGTGCCTTGGGTTACCCCGAATTTGTCCTGAAGCCGGAAGGCGTCGGCAGTTCAATGGCAGCGGATTGATCGCCGGAATCCCGAAGCATCTATGGAGAAGAAGACAATGGCAATCCGTACCTCTCTACGACTGGAAGAACCGGCGGAGTATCCGCTCGCAATCCAGGCTACGCCTACAAGCATGGTCCCAGCGTTGGCCCGGCAGTACCTGGCCGAGGGCGTCTCGCACATCCAGACAGGAGAGGCGGCGGCGGCGGTCGCCGCCCTCTCCCTCAGTGTTGAGCAGGCGCCGGAGTACTCCGACGCGCATGTGTTTCTTGGAATCGCGCATGCGTTGACGAACAATATCTATCCGGCGCTCGATCATCTGGAGGAGGCGGCAAGACTCGATGAGGATAGTTTCGCCGCCCATTACACCCTGGCGCAACTCAACTTCAAGTTGAGGATTCCGCAAAAGGGATATGCATCTGCGGAACGCGCTCGCCAGTGCGACATGACGCTCGAGCAGCGCAAACTGCTGACCTCGTTGCTGCGTGACGAGAAGGCAAGGGAGCGAAACGGAATTGCTCGCCCGTTGTTTAATAAACCGTTCGGTGTTCCGGCGCTATTCGTCGCCGCCAGCGGACTGGCAGCGGCTATCGTAACGATCATTCGGCACTTGTACTAGAGGGATCGCTGGGCGATGGGTCAGGACGGCAGGAGAAGAATGATGGAAGCAACATTCAAAGTGTTGAATCAACAGCGGATCGTATTGTCGTGTGCTCTGCTCGTCGGATTGGTACTGGTTCTTCTGGTGCACGCGCCCTTAATTCCGGTTATCCTCGGCTGTCTGTTCGCCAGCGGGCTGGCAATCTACCGGTCGATTTCGAGATCCAGAGAAATTGTGCCCACAAGAGAAGGTCAATGAACACGTCGCTGCAAATCTTGCTCAGCATCGCAGTGATCATCCTGGTAGCCAAGCTGGCAGGTGCGCTCAGCGCGCGAATCGGGCTACCGCTGATCCTCGGCGAGTTGATCGCCGGCGTGCTGCTGGGCCCGACCGTACTGGATATCTGGTCGATACCCTGGCTGGCGCATCCCGCAGCGGCGGACGGCGTCTCGGTAGTGAGTGTATTCAAAGTGCTGGCGGAACTTGGCGTGGTCATGCTGATGTTCATGGCCGGACTCGAAACCGACGCCGAGATGATGCAAACCCTGGTCGCTCCCGCGTTCTGGGCGGCCGTTGGTGGCGTGGTTCTTCCCATGGCGGGCGGCGTCTTACTGGCGTTGCGATTCCACTACAGTTGGCAGGAAGCGATATTTATTGGGACCATTCTCACGGCCACCAGCGTTACCATCACCGCGCAAACGCTGATGAACCTGAAACAACTGCGCTCCAAAGCAGGTTCGACGATTCTTGCAGCGGCCGTGATCGACGACGTCCTGGGCCTTATCGTTCTCTCGTTTGTGATTGCAATAGCGCCCCAGATCGCCTCTGGCGGTTCGTTGTCGCTGGGAGGCGTGGCCGCGACAGTCGGCAAGATGACGGTCTGCCTGGTGACCATGTTCTGGCTGGGACCTCCAATCACGAAGTGGATGTTCCGTCAGGCATCCCGAATGCATGGGCACCACACCGAGGTTGCGGCCGCGCTGGTCGTCGCGTTCCTGCTCGCATTTCAAGCCCAGTGGCTGGGAGGCATGGCCGCCATTACCGGCGCCTACATCGCCGGACTTTTCGTGGCTCAAACGCCGGCCCACCAGAAAGTCTTGCAGGACCTGAATCCCATTATTCACTCGTTTTTCGGTCCGCTCTTCTTCGTATCCATCGGGCTGGCCGTGAATGCCCGTCACGTGTCGGGCGGGATCGTGTTTTTCGTGATACTGCTCGTCATCGCGATCTTTGGAAAGATTGCCGGATGTGGCCTGGGAGCGCGCTTGAATGGCTTTACGGGTCGCGAGTCGCTGATCGTGGGGATTGGAATGATTCCCCGCGGCGAAGTCGGACTGATTACCGCCAGCCTGGGATTGGCAGCGGGTCTGGTAACTAGCGACCTTTATGTACAGGTCGTCGTGCTGGTGCTCATCACGACCTTAATTACGCCCGCGATGCTGCGCTTCGCATTTCCCCGAACGCCATCCGGAGTTGTGACACCGGCTGCCGATTCTGCGCGCATCGACGATTTGACCTTGAATGGGGACAACCTGGTGAACGCGGACAGAGCGGCCGCTAATGGATTTTGACAGAGTAGCAGGTGCTGTAGAGCAAGCCCGTGTTTGATCTGAACCGGAACTTAGAATCGAGGACAAAGGAACCATGATGACCAAACTTGAAGCGATCATTCAGCCCTCCAGATTTGAATCCGTCAAGGATGCCTTGCACGAGCTTGGCGTGGAAGGGATGACCATCTCAGAAGTGCGCGGCCACGGACGTCAGAAGGGTCACACGGAGCATTATCGCGGCCGTGAGTACAGCGTAGATCTGCTGCCCAAAACCAAGATTGAGTTAGTGGTAGAGGATAAGTTGGTGGAGAAGGCCGTCGAAGCCATCCTCAAAGCTGCGTCCACCGGCAAGATCGGTGACGGTAAGATCTTCTTGTCGAAGATAGACGACGCGATTCGCATCCGCAATCAGGAGCGCGGCATTTCCGCGTTGTAACACCGAGGTTCGAGTCGAGGGTTCGCTGCCGCGAACCTGAGCATGCGGCCAACGAACGTCCATGAAATCTAGCCGGGGTCACGCGCTCCGGCTATTTTCATATCCATTCTGTAGTACCCCTCTGAAATTTTGCCTGCGGTTTGCTAGACCACGAATGTCCTCAAAATGAATGAGTCGAGGTGCTCACGCCTGTTCATTTCTCAGCTACGAATAAAGGAATTGTTCAAGTTGCTAGGTCATTGTTTCGGATTACTGGCCGGTGTTTTCCGTTCCCGGCGGGACTTCGTCGGTAGAGACTCGCCCTCTGCCAACAACAGATAGATCCAGACGCAACTGGCGGCCGCGATTCCATACGAGAATTCTCAAGAGCCAGATTCCTCCCGAGGTACGGGCAAGGCCTGCCATTATCGGCGCTCAATTAGCAACCCCACCGGAGGCTGGCGCTGAAGCTCCCCCCAGAGTCTGGTTCGGGGAAATGTGGTGCCTTCGGATGAAGCGCGCGCTCGATCTCCGCGAAGTCGTTTCGGGCCGCACGTCCGTGCTGGAAGATCCCTCAGTCAGAACAGAATGTATGCAGTTCCATTGAAAACAGTGCGGACTGTAGCGCGTCTTCTGAAGTAGTTGCCGAGCTTGACGCCTTTCGTGGCGTGCCCTATTCTGCCCGCGAACTCTGGCCGGGGAGGAAGTGTCATGACGAGACGTTCCCTGGTGCCCTTTCTATTTGCTGCCTTGGCAACGTGATCGCACAAGGCCAGCCGAAAACAGCTCAACCCACATTGACTCCACAAAACAGCGGCACAACCAACGGATTGATTGCGGTCAGTCCGGTGAACCCTCAAGTGGTCTGGGCTTCCGGACGCAACGGCACGTTCACCGTCACGACCGATGGCGGCAAAACATGGAAGGCCGGCGTGGTTCCAGGAGCGGAATTGCTGCAGTTCCGCGATGTGGAAGGCGTGAGTGCCAAGGTCGCGTATCTGCAGTCGATCGGTGTCAGCGGCGACCCCACGGATTTCCGCATCTACAAGACCGTCGATGGCGGCGTGACTTGGAGCCTGCAGTTTGTGAACCAGAATCCGGGCGCGTTCTACGATTGCTTCGCATTCTGGACACCGAAGAAGGGCATCTCGCATAGCGACTCGGTCAACGGAGTGTTCCCAGACCTGCGCACTACCGATGGAACGACGTGGCAAAGCATCAGCGGCAATATGCCGCCCGCTTTGCCGGGCGAAGGGTCGTTCGCGGCCAGCGGTACTTGCGTGGCGACGCAAGGTGGACAGAACGCGTGGATCGCTACCGGCGCCTCGACCATTGCGAGGGTGCTGGCCACAAGAGACGGAGGTGACACGTGGAATGCGTACGACACTCCGCTGGTGAGCTCGCCCAGCGCGGGGGGATTCACGATCGCTTTCCGCAACCCGTGGAATGGCATTGTGGCCGGCGGCGATTTGGACCCCAGCGATCCGAATAATGCGAGAACGGCTACGTCGAGCGATGGCGGGGTGACGTGGTCACTAACAAATCCGCCGCCGGTGACCGGCGCCATTTATGGACTGGCGTACGCTCATGGGGCCGGCGACGATGGTGAACGCGACGATCGCGCTAGGCACGGCCGCGACGGCAACGGAAGCCCCACGGTGGTGGTCACGGCCAATGCGGGCGGCGCAGCCTGGACTCCTGATGAAGGAACCACCTGGTACTCGCTGCCCGGTGTAACGGGGTATTGGGCCGTAGCCTTTGCCAGTCCGAAAGCGGGATGGCTGGTTGGCGTCAACGGTACCATTTTAAAGATCAGCTTCTAACCACGACGGACGGCCAAGTTCAACGTTCCATGCGTTGCCGGGTTTCAGCGCGAACGCACCCGCAACTCCAGCCGCCATTCCAACCAGCACGATGAATATGGCCGCGGGCGGGCGATATCCCTTCCTTCGAACCTGACTGTAGCTCCAATACACAGCTACCGGTCCCCCTATCACGAGGGAAAGGACCAGGAATAGGAAAAACAGGACATCGCCGACGACCGCCATCGTGTCACACCTTGATGCAGACGCTAGCCAGAGTTCTTTTGGGAGCTTTTGCCTACTGAGTTTCTTGAAACTCGAACTATTGTGTCGGGCACCCAACCAAGCTTTTTTGCTTGGGTGGGTCCTTTTAATTTCCGGCGAGGTTGGGGTAAGTTTAAAGTCTTGTTCGTCCGGGGACAAGACAGAATCAAGGGCGAGGGACGAACCGCGAATCTTCAACGGTGTGGCAGTTGCCGGAATGACTCCAGATGCCAAGGTGCGTCGGGCGTCGATGTTTCGAGGCGCAGGATGTAGCGATTGCCGCCATTTGCGCGAACTTTGTAAAAAGACATCTGACGAACCGTACCACTGATCGAGTACTTCCTCCACGATGGACTCGTGCCCGTCCAGACGAAAGCGCACCCGCCTTTCGTCCGCCGTCCGCCCAGAATAGCAATCCAATTCCGGCTTCATCTCCTCTATTCTGGCGTATAGGCGATAGACCTGCCACCCACGGGAGCAACTTGAGGTTTCGCTATCGTTCGAGTTGAGCGCGACCCGTCAGGCGTCGTCTTTGAACAGCCGCGGCCGCACAGCACGCTGGCATTCCCTCGCCATGCCAGAAATTAGCCTGCATAGTGGTCTCCAGCAATAGCCACTTTACTGCGACACGGTATGGCCACTTCGAAAAACGAACGAAACGAATATGCACGACAAATAATGAGCGTTCATCACGTCGTCTACGATGGGATGAAGTACCCCCGATTTCCTGAATTCACGACAGCGAGTCGACTGGGCGCTAGGCAGCAAGGCCTCCTTGCTCGCGATGTGTTTGACGCTCTAGGAGCGAACGCACGGATGTTAATTCTGCCATTCCGTGACGGCCGTGCGCGGAATACGCGATGTAGCCATCCGGCCTAACGAGAGTTATGTCGTGACTAGGCCGCACGCGCAACTCGACGATGTCGCTTAATGATGTGCACAGTTCCTTGGCGGCCTTTTTGGTCGGTGAGTCCGCCCTGTCACTGAGCAGGAGTAAGAATCGGCTGCGAATACCATCTCCGCCACGCATCGATTCATCGAAATATCGCTCGCCGAATCCTTCAACGATAGGACTTCCGCGATAGGCGACGCCGAGTTCGGAGAGTCTCTGCACGAAGGCGTGCTGAAAAGGGGCGAGCCGCGACACCATGGGTATGACGATATCGCGCAGAATCTGCGCCAGCTTGCTCGGAGTTCCCAACGCCCTGGTGAGGAAATCTGTGGTCTCGATCACCTGCTTGATCACGGGGCGGCGTTCCGTGCTATAGCTCTCGAGCAACTCCTCGTTGCCATGACCGTGCACGGCCAGGTCGAGCTTCCAGACCAGATTCCAAATATCATGCAGTCCGGTGTTCATCCCCTGCCCGCCAAACGGACTATGGACGTGAGCGGCGTCGCCAGCTATGAAGAACCGCCCGCGGCGCATCTGCGCTACCTGCCGGTGATGGATACGAAAATAGCTGCTCCAGTGCAAGGCGCGAGCCTCGATTCCACTGGGTGCGCGTTCAACGAGTATCTTCCGCACCAGGTCAAGCGACGGGGCATCTCCCTCTGTGCGGTTGATGATTGCTACGATACGCTGGCGAGTGGCGCTAATAGGGAAAATCGCCACGGGTCCCGATTCGCTAGGGCAGAGCAGCAACTCGTCGGCGGGCAGGGTTCCATTGGTTTCGATGTCAGCTAGCATGAACGAATCGTTGTACTCTGCGCCCTCAAACGGCAGGTTCAGCAGATGCCTGACGGCGCTATGTGCGCCATCGCAGCCCACAACAAAAAATGCTCTGAGCTTGATCGATTCACCCTTCCGGTCCATCATCACGCTTACGGAGTCGTCCTGCTCCGCCGCCGAAACGAAGCTAGTCTCGTACTCGACGGCTCCGCCTTTGCGACGTAGCTCTTCAACCAGCAATTTCTCCGTCACATCCTGCGGAACCATGGCGACAAATCGATACGGGCTCTCTTCGGGCGTGAAGCGCATGTGGGCAAGCCTGTGTCCATGGGTCACCACAGAGGCCGAGGTGACGCGATTCGCCTTCTCGAGGAACGGACCCACGAGCCCGGCCATGTCGAAGATCTCAAGCGTCCGGGGGAAGATCGCCAGCGCTTTGGAGTGTTCCGACTGCGTAGAACGCGTCTCGATCAGCTGCCACCTCAGCCCTCGACGAGCACATTCATTCGCCAGGAACAGCCCGACTGGCCCGGCGCCAACGATCAGAACATCCGTGTCTGTTGTGGTATTCGACATAGTCCCTCCTAGGTCTGGCTCGTGCGCCCCACGGAATCAGGCATCGTGAGAACGATCTTGCCTTCCACGGAACCCGAAGCCAGAAGTTCAAGTGCCTGTCTCGCCTCAAGAAGCGGGAAGGTCGTGTTCACCATGGGATCGATCTTGCTTGCCGCGAGCAGCGAGAAAACCTTGGCCAGATCCTCACGCAATGGGTTGGGGTCCTTCCGGTACAGCATAGTGATGCCATAAAACTTGCCCACTCGTCCGCGCAGGCGCGCCCCAAGTAAGATATTCGCGAACATGACCAGTTGCGAAAGCTTTCCCGACGCGCCCATGAAACCAAATCCGACCAATGTCCCACCCCGCCGAAGCGCGCCGATGCACCGACTGATGTTGGCGCCCCCAACTGCGTCGAACGCATAATCGACCCCCGCAGGTTCCAAGGCACGCGTGAGGCGATCGATTGAACCCGCACGATAGTCGATGGGTATTGCCCCGAGCGAGCGCACAAGGTCATGCTTCGGCGCCGACGCGGCACCGTAGGTCTTCACTCCTGCCAGTCTTAAGAGTTGTAGGGCGGCCGTGCCCACGCCCCCTGCTGCGCCAGTGACCAAGGCGGTCTGCCCGGGTTGCACTTTCGCGACGCGATGAATCATTTGCCACGCTGTCACATAATTTAAGATCACTGCGGCTGCATCCCGATCGGAGACTCCGTCGGGAATCGGAAGAAAGTGTTCAGCCTCACGCACAAGCAGTTCGGCAAAGCCTCCATACACGGTAAGCGCCGCCACACGCTGACCCACTTCGAAACCGGCGACACCGGTGCCAATCGCATCGACTACGCCGGCGACCTCGTAACCAGGCACGAACGGTATCTTCGGCGCGTACAGATAGCTTCCCGCCAACATAATCAAGTCGGTCGAGCCCACCCCGGCGGCGCGCACCCGGACGCGCAGTTGCCCTGGGCCGGGGGCCCCAACAGGCAGCTCGACGATCTGGAGAACCTCAGGTCCGCCCTTCTTGGTCAACATCACCGCGCGATATGTCACTTGCACGTAAATGCTCCTCCAACCTTCGCTCGCAACGCCGCCGCCGACATAAACGTGATGTCGAGCCGCTGAGCCATCATTTACTTATTTCGATCAGGTTGCTGATCGCCTAGATGCACCGAGTAGCCCATTTTTTCACCAGCTCTTCGAGCTGCGGATCAGGTGATCACCGTATGGCTTGCAAGGAGTCACAGAGTCCCGCGCCTTAATCGAACATCCAAATACTTAGATGAATGGCAATGTTCCAAGGGGAATAGATCGATCCATGAAGATCGGCTCACCCTCGGCACCCTCGGCAGTGCAGTCTTGACACTCATCCATCTCCAGCGCTACGCTTCTCGTCCACTCTGGAGCAGTCAATGGCCCGTCATGCCGGCTTTGCCCTGGTCGCATCGGCCACTCAGAAGCTGGCGAATGCCTGTCGACTCGCTCTCTTGCTTTCTGTACCGCTGTGCACGTCGGTGTCCGCCCAAAGGATGCCGCTCTTCACTTCTCCGCTGCCGACCGGTGTGCGACTCGATCCCGCCGGCGAAGCGGTTGATCTCGGGAGCTTGCCGATCAATCTCGTACTCACGCCTGAAAGGGACAGAGCCGTGGTCGTACTCAGCGGCTGGCGCGAGCAGGGCATTCAGGTCGTCGATCTGAAGACGCGGAAGGTCACGCAGACGCTGCTCCAGGATGGCGCATTCTACGGCGCCGCCTTCTCGCCCGACGGCCATCGCCTCTGCGTCTCCGGCGGCAACACTGACATACTCTTCGTCTACGCATGGAAAGACGGCGCTGCCACCCTCGAGAACAAGTTCGAGCTGGCGAAGGCAAAAACTGCGGACGGCACGGGCACCAGCTATCCGGCGGGACTGGCGTTCTCGCCCAACGGAAAGTTCCTTTATGTCGCCGAGGACGTCGGCGATCGGCTGGCGGTGGTGAACGCCGCGACCGGCGAGATCACGCAGCGGTTTCCTACCGATCATTATCCCTATGGCGTCGCGCTCACGGCGGACGGTCAAGTGTTCGTCTCGGCTTGGGGCGGCAGCACACTGTCGCAGTTCCGCATTTTGGCAGACGGTACGCTCGCGTATCTCGGCCGCATCGAGGTCGGTCGGCATCCGTCGGCGCTGGCGGTAAGGGGAACGAGCTTGTACGTCACGCTCGCGGGTAGCGACCGCGTGGCCGTCGTCGACACCAAGCTGCGGAAAGTCGCGCGCTATCTGCACGATGCCGCTCCTGGTGCCCCGCCCGAGGGCAGCACACCCAACGCCGTCGCACTTACCTCCGATGGCAAGCGTCTGCTGGTAGCAGAAGCCGACAACAATGCCATCGCTGTCTTCGACGTGGCCAGCGGCACGTTGCTCGGGCGCGTTCCGACCGACTGGTATCCCACCGCGATCGCGGAAGCGGGTGATAAACTCCTCGTCCTCTCCGGAAAAGGACACGGCACCCATGCCAATCCCGACGGCCCCGTACCTCTCACGAACTGGCCGGACGGGAATCCGACAGCGTACGTGCTCGGACAGTTGAATGGCACATTGCGCGTGCTCTCCGCATCGCTGCCGCCGCCGCAACTGGCTACCTTCACCGAGCGAGTCGTGGCCGCCAATAACTGGCAGAACAGGCCGGCGGCGCGGCGCTATCCGCCGTTTCGCCACGTCGTCTACATCATCAAAGAGAACCGCACCTATGACCAGGTGCTCGGAGACCTAAAAGAAGGCGATGGCGATGCGAGTCTCGTCTATTTCCCCGACATCACCATCACCCCGAACCACCACGCCCTGGCGCGGCGCTTCGGCCTGTTCGATCGCTTCTTCGTGAATGCCGAGGTCAGTTCGCAAGGACACATCTGGTCCACCGCCGCCTACGTGACGAACTACGGTGAGAAGACCGTGCCCTCCGGTTACGCCGGCAAGCGCGCCGACATGGACGGCGAAGAGAGCGATGAGCCGGAACGCGGCTTCCTGTGGACGCTCGCAACGCGGGAGGGCATCACTTTCCGTGACTACGGCGAAATGGTCAAAGGGAATCCTGGCTGGCCGGTGACGCAACGCGACCTGGGCACTAACGTGAATCCCGACTACCTACCTTTCGATCTGACGACACAGGATCAGAAGCGCGCGGATGTTTGGATCGCCGAACTCCAGCGCTATGTGCGCGACGGCAATATGCCACAACTCGAAGTCATGTGGTTGCCGATGGACCACCTGGCCGCCGGGCGTCCGGGCAAGTGCACGCCGCGCGCGTGCATGGCCGACAACGACCTCGCACTTGGGCGGATCGTGCAGGCACTCTCGCACAGCCCGTATTGGAAGGACGCCGTGATCTTCGTCGTTGAAGACGACGCGCAGGCGGGGCCCGACCACACCGATTCGCACCGCGCACCGTTCTATGCGATCTCGGCGTACAACCCGTCGGGCACGGTGCATCGCTTCATCAACACGACGGATGTGATCGCGGCGATCGAGGACATCCTCGGCATGGGGAGGCTCTCTAAGTTCGATTACTTCAGCCGATCCCTGGCAGACATCTTCGTACCGGCGCCCGACCTGACGCCTTATGACCCAATCGTCCCCACGCAAGACTTGAATGAAAAGAATCCGCAAAACACTGCAGCCGCACGCTTGTCGGAGAGTCTGGATCTCAGCGCACCCGATCGCGTGGACGATCAACTCTATAACCGCATTCTGTGGCTGATGTTGAAGGGTGACGTTCCGCCACCGGTTCCACAGAGCCGCGCCGCTCTGCATGCGCTGCAATCGAGCAAATGATGATGGGCCCTCACGTCATATCGAGCAACATATTCACTCGACAACCTGGACTTCAGAAAACGCACTGCTCGGCGGCCATGGGAACACTTGTTCCGGCTCGTCTTTCGGATTAGACCCGAGAAAGCCGCAGGCTTTCGCTCTTGCGTGCCTCATGGCCGTTGCCGGGCTTGGCGATGGTGCTCGCTGCCCGGGAGTGCCCGTCAGTTTATGCCAACAGCACGTTGCGTGAACTGAGTTCGTCAGTGAACGCAAAGGCGATTTAGCGTCAACTGAAAACGGATGAGACGACGCGTGGAGTGAGCGGCAGCAATCTTTGATTCTGCCCGTGATGTCCTTATACTTAGCTCTGATTCCCCGGTTCACTAGGACTGCCATGTCAGAGATCAAGCCCCGATATGAGTTTCGTGTATGGGCGGAGACACTGGCGCCACTACACGAAAGGCTCGAGCGTCTGGCTTCTCCGAAGGAGACCGTAAGCCAGGAAATTTATCTGGTCTCCGCGACAACCGACAAATGCAATGCCAAGATCCGCGCTGACCTCATGGACATCAAGCTACTCGTCGCTGAAGACCGCGGGTTAGAACAATGGAACCCGATCCTGAAAGTTGCTTTTCCGCTGGAAAGTTCTGTCGTAGCCACCCGGGTTTTCCCCAGTCTTGAGCTTCCACCCCCTGTCTTGGCAGAGTCTGAATACACCTTGGACGAATTTCTGAACGACGTGATGCGAGCGGAACCGAGAATCACCATCGTAGATGTTTCCAAGACGCGATATCAATTCGGCATTGGGGTGTGTGCGGCCGAGTACGCTCAGATCACGCTCAACGGCATACCGCGAGACACCGTGGCCGTGGAATCGGTCGAACCTGATGCCGTACTGAAATTGGTTAGGGAGCTGGGCGTCAGTGAGGCCAACACCAGCTACATACGCGAGATTAAGCTTGTACTTGGCTTGGCGGGACACCCGTCTGGCCTACGATAGTCTAGGGAGAATCACATGGGAAAAGAGATCGAGCGTAAGTTCCTCCTTAAGGACGATACTTGGCGAGGCCAGGACGCGGGAAAACGCTATCGCCAGGGATATCTCAGCACCGTGAAAGAACGGACGGTTCGCGTGAGAACTGCAGGCGAAAAAGGATTCCTCACCGTCAAAGGCATTACCGTGGGCGCGAGCAGGTCTGAGTACGAATATGAAATCCCAGTGGGCGATGCGAATGAGATGCTCGACCGGCTCTGCGAACGGCCACTGATTGAGAAGACCCGCTATCGTATATCGCACGCAGGGCTTGTCTGGGAAATCGATGAGTTCGAAGGTGTAAACCGCGGTCTGATTACTGCCGAAGTTGAGCTTAAAGATGAACACCAATCGGTGACGCTTCCCGGCTGGGTTGATCAGGAGGTCACCGGCGATCCTCGGTATTTCAATGCGAACCTGGTGGCGAATCCGTTCACCACGTGGTGAAGGTGATGGTGCCTGAAAATTCGAGAGGGATCGCAGCTTGTGTATTGAAGTCACCAAAAAGAGAGTTGTCATACCAATACAACCCGCCACTCCTAAGTGACCGTAGGCAGCGTCGATGCCAACTTCGGAGTGACTGCCAGCAATTGCCCTGCTGGTCGTAGATAGCTAGTCCTGCGAGATGCTATCGGTTTCCGTGCTGCTGTACGATGCGCTGCAAATCCCGCGCAGAATTCTGCTCCAGGTCGCGTTCCGCGTTTCTGCGAGGCTTTCGCCCAGTACCTCGGCTCGTCACTCCAGTTCCCGGCGCAGGCCACGCTTCTCACCCAACGCCTCGTAATACGAGGACGCCAGCGAGACCAGCGTGATGCCCACGATGAGGGAAACTATGATCCGGATGCTGAGTAGTCGCATCGCATAAGCCTCCAAAGCGGAGCAGGCAGGACATGGCATCCTACCGCAACCGGCGGTTAGTTGGCATTTGCCAGGAAGTCCACAAGAACGCGGTCTGGAGAAGTTGTGACCTGGAGCGCGTCTCTTTGGGCCCGTCGCAGCGCTATAGCGGCGACAGTTCGTCTTCGTTCTCCTCTTCCTGCTTCTTCTCGCGAACGAACCTCTTCTCCAGGAAACGCTGGGCCAAGTCTCTGCCCCCGATCCCGAATGCGATTGCCAGGCCCAGCATTAGGGCTCCGAAGACAATTCCAAACGCAATCAGCATCGTGTGTTGTGCCAGGCCCAGTTCTTCAAAGACGATTGACAATACGAAAATAATAATGATGCTGCGGACAGCAAGGTTCAAGACCCGGGGCGAAGGCACATTCGCATTTACCGCGGCCAATAGTGCGGCGCGAGAAAAAAAGCTTGCTGCCAGCATTCCGAAGAACATGATGAATATCGCTACGAACAAACGCGGCAGGAAAAGAAAGAACCTTGCGATTTGCTCCTGTAGGCCCAGGATCCCCAGCACACTCACACCCAGCAGAATGAAGCCGAGCCAAGCCACCCAGAAGACAAACCGGCTCAAGAGTTCCGTCGCCGAAGGCAGTGCAGCTTTAGTGAGCAGTTGAGAGGCGCCCGCTTTCTCCGCAAGCTTGTCGAACTTGATGAGTCGCAGAACGCTGCGCAGAGCCACTTTTACGACATACGCGATCACCCAGCCCACGGATATCAGGATCAGCATCACGATGAGACGCGGAAGGAAGTGTGCGAAACCTCTGGCAAGCTCGTCCAGCGCTTGACTTAGTTCGCTGATGATCATTTCCCGCATAGTTGCCTCACTCTCTCGATTTCCATATCTGCAGCAGATACGGTTTCAATCGCTCAAACTCAAGGCATAAGCCTTCGATACTGTTCTCGACCTCGTCCGCGGAAGCGTTGCGGTTCTCTATCACGAACGTCAGCACCCTGCCTCGGAAAAGCGGTGCTAAGGCCTGGATGATATGGTCCCGACTGATCACAGATTTCTGGTATGCTGCGGCAAAGTCGTAAACCGTCCTGACCCACAATTCTGCAGAGTAATGAAAATCCTCTTCGCCCAGACGGGCGATTCGTTGGAGTTCTGCCAGGGTCGAGGGAGAAAGTATTGACTGAAAGACGGAATCCAATTCGGCAACTCCGGTCGAGAACATCTCTCGCAGCCGTTTCCGATTTACCCGGGTTGGTGCCAGAAGCACGTTCTGCTCGGCTCCCGTGGTAGGGAGCGTCTGGGAACCCGCCACGCTACTCCAAACCGGAAAGTCTGCATCTAATGCGGAAAACAGGGTGCCGGCCGTCTGTCGAAGCGCCGGCACCAAGTCGGCACCGCGACGCTCGATATGATCTTTGTCCCCAAGGAAGGACTGGCAGATACGGTATCCGCCCGTGATCGCAGCCAGGGTGAAGCGGAGTTCGCCACCGGCACCGTCAGCTGCATCGTTCCAAACATGTTGTGCAAGAAAATGACTTCCGAGTCGGCCGGAAAATCCAAACTCCGACGTATACGCCTCGCGGATTCTCACTCCGTAGAGCGCGCGGACCATCGGGTATACCAAATTCGTGATGAGCAGCCCTTCAAACTTGTGTCTGCGGTATGTGGGGGTCACCAGATCGAAGTCGCCTCGATAGATGGGGTACAGAAGCTCTGTGAGCCATTCGGATTCAGTGTTCGCGGACTCGGCTGACATCACCACGCAGGCCTTCGCGCGGAGCAGCTCGGCGGCAGCCAGAATAGTCCGAAAGGCACCTCCGCTATCCGGGCTGGTTGCGTATCTCGTGCTGATTGAGTGCAGGGTGCGGAGCGCGTACAGATTGGAGGCCGGGCGCGCGTCATCGATCGAGACGCCTGTGACGAGTTCGGGAGTGCCGTCGCGTGACCCCCCATCGGCGTTAATGATTACGGCTCGCTCGCGGGGAAAGCAGCGCAGGATGTCACTCTGAATGGAGTGGACGATCGACCCGATAGTCTTGGCGTTATTGTGAGTGGGCAAACCCACGAGGATGTCCACTTCGCCGACGTTGATCAGTTGGCGAAGGAAATCATCCGTAAGAAAGCTCTCCTCTGCCAATTTCATCTCCGTCCGACGCGCCGCGGCCCGTCCTTGTGTGGACGAGTCATGTTACTTCGTTTTCACCGTCCGCATTTGCTCAGATTCGCCGTAGTCGAAACCAATAGAACTGATAGGGCCCCATGGTTAGTAGATACGGCAGGTCGCCCACACGGGGAAATAAATTCTTGCCAGACATTTCAATCAGTATATTTCCCTTGTATTTCCGCAGGTCCAGCTCGACGGCTTGCGCGGTGCTGGAAAGATTGTTGACCACCAGGATTGTCTCCTTTCCCAGTTGCCGCACATAGGCAAGTATTCTATGACTGGCAGGATAGAGGAACTCAATCGATCCCCTGCCGAACACGGCGGTCGATCTGCGGACCGCAATGATGCGCCGCATCCAATTCAGCAGGAAGTGCTCGCTTTCCGTTTGCCGTAAGACGTTCACCGCCGGATAACCATATACCGGGTCCTCGATAAGGGGCGCATACAGACGCCCAGTTTCTGCGGTAGAAAAACCTCCGTTCCACCCTCCGGTCCACTGCATCGGCGTCCTCACTCCGTTCCGGTCACCCAAACTGATGTTATCGCCCATTCCGATTTCATCGCCGTAGTAGACGATTGGAGTGCCCGGCAGTGACATCAGCATTCCGTTCATTAGCTCGATCCTTCTCCGGTCGTTGTCCAACAAGGGAGCGAGCCGTCTTCGAATTCCGAGGTTCAACCGCATCGTCTTGTTGCCGGCATAGGTGTCGTACATGTAGTCGCGTTCCATGTCGGTCACCATTTCCAGGGTCAACTCGTCGTGATTGCGGAGGAACAGCGACCACTGGCAGGAGGGAGGGATCTCCGGGGTCTGCTGCAAGATTTCCGTAATGGGCTTGCGGTCTTCCAGCTTCACTGCCATAAACATCCTGGGCATCAGGGGAAAATGAAACGCCATGTGGAATTCATCGCCGTCACCAAAGTACGGGCGAAGGTCCGCGGGCCATTGGTTGGCCTCCGCCAGAAGCATGCTGCCCGGAAATCTTTCATCAAGTTTTCGCCGCAACTCCTTCAGGACGCCGTGGGTCTCCGGCAAGTTTTCACAATTTGTGCCCTCCCGTTCCACCAGGTACGGCACCGCGTCCAGCCGGAAGGCGTCAACCCCCATCTCCAGCCAGAACTCCATCACCTTCCACATCTGTTCTCGGACCGCAGGATTGTCGTAGTTGAGATCGGGCTGGTGACTGAAGAAGCGATGCCAGTAGTAGGATTTCGAAATCGGGTCCCACGCCCAGTTGGAGGTTTCCGTGTCGAGAAAGATGATGCGGGCT
This sequence comes from uncultured Acidobacteriaceae bacterium, assembly GCA_963779555.1. Lineage (GTDB taxonomy): Bacteria > Acidobacteriota > Terriglobia > Terriglobales > Acidobacteriaceae > DASRAA01. The sequence goes on along the minus strand of CAVZYS010000001.1, from coordinate 242,070 downwards.
TCCTGGTACTTGGCGGTGGTATCGCTCCAGACGTACCAATCGCGGCGGGGATTGTCCCGGGAACTTCTCGACTCATGAAACCACGGATGCTGATCGGATGTGTGGTTCAATACCATTTCGATGATGACGCGGATTCCCCGATCGTGGGCCGACCGCAAAAACTTTCGGAAATCATCTAATGTTCCATAGCTGGAATGGACTGCGTTGTAATCCGCGATGTCGTAGCCATCGTCGCGCAGAGGAGAGGGGAAGAACGGCATGAGCCATATAGCGCTGATACCGAGTTCCTGGAGGTAGTCGAGCTTCGCTTCAAGCCCCGGAAAATCACCGATGCCATCGCCGTTGCTGTCGTAGAATGTGCGGACGTGGACTTGGTAGATGATCGCGTCCTTGTACCAAAGCACGTCCCGGTTCAGTGGCAAACCGCTTCCTCCTCGGCCAATTTCAGGTCCTCCCTGCACTGTAGGTCAACACGCAAGTTTATATGAAGCAACAACCGAAGAAGGGAGCGCTGCAACCTTCAAACGCACGCTGTTTTTTGCGGACGTGTGCGTTTGAGCTTCAACACTGGCACGAAGACGATCGATTCGAACCTCGCGCTGTTTTGGAATGCTTTTCGTCTGATTGTCCAATTTCATGAATGGGAAAGCTGCACCACATTTGCCATTCCCCACCGAGTGGCGCATTTGTTTTGAGGTATGCCGGCAGTCGCCGAAGAACTCTTACCGCCTAGCACGAAAGAAGATTCGCTCGATGCCAAGTTTGCGGCAGATAATACAACGCTCTGCAGTTTTCGAGCAAGGGAACCACGGATCGGCAATGAAACACGACATTCTGGCCGGCAACCTGTTGATTCCTCGCCGATGTTGCCACCCGCGGAAGTGAACGCGCACGATGAGCTGCTGCCCTCCGTGTAATTTTGCGGTCACGCCACCAATGCAAACCCTCTTTGTGCTAGTCTTTCAAACACCGCGACACTTTGTGGAACAGCCCGGTTCTTTGCAAGTGTTGCTTTCGTGGGGAGAACAAAGGATAGATGGGCCCGAGTGTGTGCCAAAGGAATCCAAACGCTTTCTTTCGAGTCCCTTTACTCGGCGCCGGGCTGATTTGCGGCCTTTTGCTGGGTTCCTCTCCCCTGTTAGCGCAGGCGGACCGCGCATCCTCTGCCGCGGCGGCCAGTGAGCCGCCGGGACGCTCGGCCGATGCACCCACGTCTACCGTCGCGTCGGCGCGGGACTTGCTGGCGATTGGAAGCATCGGCGGAACGCTGCTGGATGCGACAGGCGCGCCCGTATCCGGGGCCCAGGTCACGCTTACTCGCCTGGCGACTACCCCGGCTGCAGAAACCCTTACCGAACCGGACGGCCACTTTTCCTTTACCGATGTTGCGCCGGGACCCTTCGCACTGAGCATTGTGCTTGCGGGCTTCAAGCCGAAAACGGTGTCCGGGAACCTGCCCGCCAAAGAGGGCTACTTCGCTCCGGCGATCACGCTTGAGTTGGCTCCGCTGGTCACCGACGTGAGCGTGCGGCTGACGACGGAGGAGATTGCAGCAGAACAAATCAAGGTGCAGGAGCAGCAAAAGCTGCTGGCGGTGATACCCAACTATTACGCGAGCTACGTGGCGGATGCCGCGCCCATGAATCCGAAGCAGAAGTTCGAGCTGGCGTGGAAGCTCGCGATCGATCCGACGTCGTTTGTGATCGCCGGAATCATTGCGGGAGGCCAGCAGGCGAACAACTCGATGCCGGGCTACGGACAGGGCGCGGCGGGTTATGCGAATCGGTTCGGCGCGGCATACGGCGACTTCTTTATCGGCACGTACATCAGCAATGCCATCCTGCCATCGATTTTGAAACAGGACCCACGCTACTTTTACAAAGGCACGGGCACAATCAAGTCGCGCATTCGTTATGCCTTGGCAATGTCGGTGATAACGAAGGGCGATAACGGCCACTGGCAGCCGAACTACTCGGGGATCCTAGGCAGTTTGGCGGCGGGCGGCATCTCCAATCTCTATTACCCCGAAGGCAGCCGCCACGGTTTCGAAACGACGTTGAACAATACGCTCATCGGGATTGGGACGTCGGCGGGGGTGAACATTTTGCAAGAATTTGTGTTTCGCAAAGTGACGCCGAAGACGCCCAAAGTAGATCCCCCGACCACTTAAACGATCTCTCAGGACGGTCGCGCGCGGCTTGCCCATGTGCGCAACAACTGGAGCGCGGGTCGGTTGAAATATGTAGCTGAGTACCCCAGGTTCGCGTCCTGTAGCCAGACGCCAACCTGGAAGCAGGAAGATTCAGACCGGGCCACCAGACCGGCGCCGCGATTCCAGCTTTTGGCACTAGCCCCACAATTGCCAACATCCCGACAGATGTGGTGCGCTACCCAACCCATGAGGGATTCTCGGCCTAAACCCGTGCCATCACAATCGTGTGCGGGCTCATCGGAATGGGATGGGCTTTCGCCCCGCTGAACCCAGCCCGAGTGTGCATCTCCGATAGTTCCCGAAATGTGTAGGCGTCACCAGCGGCAGTTGAGGTCAGCATGGTCATGCTGAAGGCCGCAGGCATCGGTGGCGAGACGCGGTCTTCGTTGGGCACGAACTCCAGCGTCGCAACACTTCCGCCGGGCTTAAGCGAGCCGCGCACTTTCTTCAGCAGGCCGACACAGGTATCCACGTCAAAATGGTGCAGAAAATTGGTAAGCAGCACGGTGTCATATGGACCACCGAAATCTACATCAAATGCGCTGCCCGGCAACATGTCGTAACGGTCTTGCACGCCCGCCTTGCGCGCGTTTTCGATAGCTACTCGCAACACCGGTAGCCAGTCCAGTCCGGTCACGTGCGCCTGCGGATTCTGTTTGGCGATCTCGATGCCGAACAATCCATGGCCGGCGGCGATGTCCAAAACGCGCATGGGTCCGCTGCGGCCTTCCAGCACCACAGCCCCTAACGGCCCCGCCAATGGCGCCATCATGGGCGCCATGCTTTGGGCAAACTCCACCCAAACTGGGTTCTCGGGTTCCACCGTTCCTTCGCCCGGAAGCACGGTCCTGCCGTTGCGCACGATTTCGGAGAGCTTTTCATAAGGCTCGCGCAGCGCAGGCAGCGACAGGAAGCCGACAATCGAGGCCAGGCAATGCGGCGAGTTTGGATCGAGGAATGCCGCGCTGGATGGCGTGTGCCGATAGTGCCCCTCGATCTTCTGGAGCAATCCGTTAATAACCAGGAAGTCGCACAGGATGCGGATACCTCGCTCCGAGGCCTTGGCGTGGCGAGCGATCGAGGCCACATCACCCGGTCCTTCACCAACCGCGCGGAACACGTCTAACTCGATAGCCGCCTTCAGCGCAAAGGTCTTTTGGAAGGCTTGTAGATTCTCGAAAACAATCGTGGGCGTCAACGGCGCGCCAGATGGTGTATCAGGCTTCATGCGGGGTCCCCACTCTTTCGGAAAGGTCTAGTTCTTCTTGCAGGCTCGGATGAGTATACACGCGTTTAAAACGCGAACGATCAAAGGTCAGCACCGTAAACCGGAATCGCAGCTCCTGTGATGTCCCCGCCTGCGTCACTGGAGAGCAGGACCACGAGTTCAGCAACGTGCGCCGGTTTGACCCACTTTTCGAAGTTGGCCTTTGGCATGGCCGCGCGGTTAGCCGGAGTGTCCATGGTTCCAGGCAAGATCACGTTCGCTTGAATGTTCTTGTCCTTGTTCTCGATGGCCACCGTCTGCACCAGAGACACCAGCGCAGCCTTCGACGCGCTGTAGGCTCCAACTCCCGCCGCGGGTTGCACCGCCTGGCGGCTCCCGATTGCGATGATTCTGCCGTGCCCGGCCTCGCGCATCACTGGCACGACCGCCCGGAACACGTACAACGCGGCATTAACGTTGAGGTCCATCATTTTCTTCCAGGTGGCGTCGTCGGTTTCCGCCACGCTCGCGCCGCCGGCGAATCCCCCCATCACGTGCACCAGGACATCGATCTTTTGGAATTGTGCAGCCAGGCGAGCGATCAGCTTCCGCACTTCTTCGGGATCAGTGAGATCGGCGCTGACGGGGTAAAAACGGCTATCGTGGGCTTCGCCTGCGGCGATGGACCGCGCAATACCGACCACCGTTGCACCTGCGTCCAGCAGACTCTTCGTGACAAACGTTCCCAGACCGCCATTGGCGCCGGTTACCAGCGCTACTTGTCCCGCAAGATCTTCCGCCATGTGGTTGTCTCCCTCTGCCTCACCGAGTGGATTCGCTGCCCAGAAACCAGCGGGTTCAGCGAAGCATACGATTGTAGCGCTTGCAGCACGCCAGCGACTCTCCGCCGATAGAGTAGCCGCGTTAGAATCGCTAGAATCAGGAGACACGCTTGAACACTCCCCCTACTTCCCTTCCCGACGATCACCAAACCAGGCTGAAGCAGGAAGCCGCCAAACATGCGGTGCAATTCGTGCAGTCCGGTATGGTAGTCGGACTCGGCACCGGCTCCACCGCGATCTTCGCCACGCGCCGCATCGCCGAATTGCTGAAGGACGGAACCCTGAAGAACGTCGTGGGCTTTGCGACCTCAAAGGTCGTGTGGCAAGAGGCGCAGCACTTGGGAATCCCGCTGATGGAACAGACCATGCCCTCGAAGATCGACCTGACCATTGACGGAGCCGACGAGGTCGATCCCAAGCTGAACCTGATCAAGGGCGGTGGCGGCGCGTTGTTCCGCGAGAAGATCATCGCCCAGGCCAGCGGTCGCGAGATTATCATCGTCGACGACAGCAAACTTTCGCCGTGCCTGGGAACGAAGCACACTCTTCCAGTCGAAGTGAATCCGTTCGGCTGGCAATCGCAGCTGCGCTTCCTGGAGTCACTCGGAGCGCGTGCCACGATCCGGAAAAACACTGACAAAACTCAGTTCGTCACTGACTCTGGAAACATGATCTTCGACTGTGATTTCGGCCCCATCGCCGATCCATCCGGCCTTGCCGACGTGCTTGGTGCGCGGGCCGGAATCATCGAGCACGGGCTCTTTATCGGGATTGCGAGTGACGTGATTGTCGCCAGTGAAACCGGCATACGCCATCTGAAGCGTCCTCAGTAACCTCGTCAGCTTCGCACCGATTCCCGTCTGCGTCTCCACCGGGAACCCTGTTATCATTGAAGCAATCCGATGTACGATCTTGATTTCTCACCGCCGGAAGAACTAACCCTGTCGTTATGGCGTTCGCTCGTGCTCAACCTGATCGACCGGGTTGCACCGGAGCGGCTTCCTCCACTGCAACTGACGTCGAAGCCGGTGGCTGTGGGACTCATGGTCGGCGACTTAATGGAGTTGCCGTGGTACCGCACGGTGTTCACCAACATTGCCGACGTGGTTTCGCCTGAGATGCTTCCGCCGCTGCAACTGGAATCGAGTCCCATCGATGTGGGCGAACTGCTCGGCGACGAAATCGCGCATCCCTGGTGGCATTCCCTGCTCGGCAACCTGCGTGATCGCATGGCGCCGGAGAAGCTTCCGCCGTTGGAGTTGACGTCGGAGCCCGTCAAGGCTTATGAAGCCGACACTTGGTTGCAAATCATGGACTGGTCGTCTCTGATCGATGGACCCAAGGTCTATTTGCCCGACGCTTCGCGCGACGCGACTGTGTACACTGCGACCCACGAGATGATGCCTCAACCCGTGGCCGCGGCACCGGTCAATCCTGAAATGCTGGTTGTCGAGATGAACTTCAAACGCGATATCTCGAGATCGCGGCTCCGCCAGAAGATCTGGATCTCGCTGGTAGCGGCCGAAGCAGTCTTCCTGGTCGTAGCTATAGTGAAGTTCAGCTAGCCGCCGGGTGGGAACACCGCCCCGTACTCCAAATCTAACTCTGGTGCTGGTTCCGTCGTGAAAACTAGTCTTCGCGCAGCACGTTAGCCGGATCGATGTGCAGCGCGCGTCGCACTGGTCCGGCTACGGCGAGTGATCCGGTAAGCAGCAGCGTGAAAGCAACTGCGCTGAGCACAATTGGATCCTGTGCCGACGCCTGGTAGACGATCGCCGAAAGCACTCGGCCCGCGGCGACACCGAGCAGCATCCCAACGAGGGACCCGCTGGCCAGCAGGATCAGCATACGACCGAGCGCGGCCGACAGGACCTGCTTCGCCTGCGCTCCGAGAGCAACACGAATGCTCAGTTCGCGCAGCCGCTTGCTGACGGTGTACGACGCCAGGCCGAAAGTCCCGGTGATCGACAGCAGCAATCCAAATGCGCCAAAGAGGCCGAGGGCGACCGTAGCCACACGGGATACAAAGAACGTCAGTCCAAGCTGGTTGCTCCAGGCGTCGGATTCCCGGACCGGAATGGCGGGATCAAGATCACGGATCACCTTGCGAATGGTGGCTCCCATCTCGTTCGTGGCCGCGACGGAGGAATCTGGCCCCATCCGCACGAGGAACGATGTATGAGCAGTTGGTCCCTGCGAGATGGGAAAGAACGCTGCCGCTTTCTGATCTTCAGTAAGCGAGAAATACTTTCCTTCCGCCACGATGCCCACGATCTGGATCGGCTGACCGGAACTGTTCTTGAAATAGCGGCCGACGGCGTCCTCGGTGTGGAAGAGGCGCCGGGCGAACTCCTGATTCACAACCGCAACAGCCGGGGTCTTCGCAGTGTCGGTCAAGCTCACATCGCGTCCCGCAAGCAAAGGAATTTCAGCGGTGGCAAAGTATTCGGGTGAGACCCAGTACGCGTATGCACCAAATGCTCTGTTTGACGGCTTGAAATCGGTAGTTTGTTGGGAAAAGACATCCGGGGTGGTGGTATCCATTGAGAGGGGAGTGGTAGTTCCGTAGGCTGCTGCTACCACTCCCGGGAGCTTCGAGACCCTTTCCAGCAGTCGGCGCTGGAAATGGTCGGCAGCCTCGTTCGAATAGCCAGCCTGGCTGAGCTCGAATTTCGTCAACACAGCATGCCTGGGGTTGAAACCCATGTCCATGGTCATTGCTCTGCCCAGACCACGCAGCGAAACGAAGGCAGCCGTCACGGTGACGCAGCAGAGCGCGATCTGTGCCGCCAGCAGCACATCGCGAAGCGCCCACCGGCGTCCCGCTGAGGATGGGATTCCGCCGCTCTTGATCGCATCATTGGGGTCGGTCTTGAAGATCTGCCGCAGGGGCATCATCCCGAACACTACGCCTGCGAGCACGGAAATCAGCAACCCCACCAGGATCAACGATGGCTGCGGCATTACGATGTGGAACCCCAACGGGTATTCGGTGGGTGGGTGCCAGTTAGCCAGGCCCTTGAGTGCGATCCACGCCAGCCCGGAGGCGCATGCGCCCCCCAAGACCGAAATCACAATGGCCTCGACCAGGATCTGGCGAACGATGCGCCAGCGGCTCGACCCAACCGCCATGCGGATGGCAATCTCGCGCGTGCGGTCTGCCGTGCGGGCTGCGAACAGGCCGCCGAGGTTGGCGCAAGCGGCGAGCAGCACAATCCCAGCCAATCCCAGCACCCCAGCCAGAAAAGCGCGCGCCGGCTTGCCGAAAAAGTCGCCCATGAGGCCAGGACGGGTCAGCTTGAGCGATAGCTTTTCATCATCTTTCGGATACTCCCGGGCCATACGGGCAGCAATCGTATTCAATTCAGCCTGCACCTGGGCCATGGTGATCCCATCCTTGATGCGTACGATGGAATAGACCTGCGGATAGCTTCGCGACTCAAGCCAGTTGACCCCGTCCAGCGACGCTTCATTCGCCATCGGAACGAAAATGTCAGCGTAGCCTAATTTCTCGGTCCCGTAGAAGCCTTCCGGGGTAACGCCGACGATGGTGTAGGGATGCTTGTTTAGGCGGATGGTCTTTCCCACAATGTTGGGATCCCCTCCAAAATCGCTCTTCCAGGCGGGCCAGGCAAGCACCGCAGCCTCTGAGGCTCCGGGATGATCGTCATCGGCACGCTGCAGCAGACGCCCGAGGTACGGCTTGATGCCGACGACCTCGAAGTATTGCCCGCTCACTTCGTATCCCCAAACAGGCCGTGTAACGCCGTCGAATTCCAGGCCAAAATTCGTGATGTCAACAGCAGCAACCGCAGAAAACACCGAGTTTCCATCCCGGACATCGCGCACTTCCGGATAGGAAAAAATCGGATAGTCCTGATCTTTGTGCGCGAGCGTCATCACCCTGTCTCCATGAGGCACATCGATGGGCCGCAGTATTGCCTGGAGCACGCCGAAGACGATGACGTTGGCGGCGATCCCGAGCGCCAGGGTGAACACCGCAGTAAGCGCAAAGCCGGGAGAACGGCGCATCTGGCGAATCGCAAATCGCAGGTCCTGCAGCAGGCTGGTCATGGTCGGCCTCGGCGTGACGATAAGGCTACACCGAGACAAGCGCAATTCGAGAGCCAAAGTAGAGTGCCTGCAACTCTATGAGAACGAAACGGCTTGCGGCATCTCGCAGGTGTATGGGAACCGAACTGTGTGTCAGGATGGACCGCAGGGTGTCCGCGAATGAACAGCGACGACGGCGATGGCAGCTTAAGTTCTCTTGTCATCACGAGATCCGCCGCTGGCGACCGAGGGATCTGCTTTTGAATTTCCCGGATGCCTCATTGCTTTCTATCGCGACAGCAACCGCAAAAGGCCATGCCCGCAGGTTCGAGTCCCATGGGAGTAGCGGAAGATTTTGTGAAATCAAGCTTGTAGGTGTTCATTTCGCCAGTGGTCGCGAATGTCTTCGCTCCAGAGGCTCCTCAAAAGTCGCTTTCGGGCCAGTTTTGAAGGGGCGCAGCTCCAACCGCGACATATAGGTGCGCCGTACAGGCCCCAATGTTTGTCATCCCTCGCGCCTCCGCCGCTGAGGCGCGGGGGGACCTGCTCTTTCGACTCTCGCCGCAGCCTCTTCAACCGTGTCCTACAAGTCGCTTTGTCATCACGACCCAGCCGTGGCGACCGAGGGATCTGCTTTTGACTTCCCCGGATGCTTCTCCAGCTTGCTTCTGCTATCGTTTCCGTTTCACCCGCGTTAGCTAAGCCATGGCACGCATCGAGAAAACCGTTTTCATCAGCTATCGCCGCACCAACGTTCCCTGGGTGCTGGCGATTTCGCAGAACCTGACCCACAACGGTTATGACGTGTTCTTCGACTTCACCGGTCTTGCCAGCGGTGACTTCGAGACCGTTATCCTGGAAAACATCCATGCCCGGGCGCACTTCCTTGTCCTGCTCACCCCCTCCGCGCTGGAGCGCTGCGGCGATCCCGGCGATTGGCTGCGCCGCGAAATCGAAGCCGCCCTCGACAGCAAGCGCAATATCGTTCCGCTTGATGCTCGAAGGCTTTGACTTCGGCACACCCTCGATCGCCAACCAACTCACCGGCAAACTGGCTTCGCTTCGAGAAGTACAACGCCATGACCGTGTCGGCCGAGTACTTCGATGCAGCCATGGAGAAGCTGCGAAATAAGTATCCTGAACGTGGCACTCGAGACCGTTGTACAGCCTGCATCGTCCGACGGCGTCTCAGGCCGCAACGGATGAAAAAGCAGCCGTCGCAAAGGCCCCAGCAGTTGCCGAAGAAGAACTGACCGCCCAGCAATGGTTCGAGCGAGGGGTTAACGCAACCGACCACGATGAGGAAATCCGCTTCAATAGCGAGGCCATCCGACTCAAGCCCGACTTCGCCGAGGCCTTCTACAACCGGGGCCTCGCGCGCATACGGCAAAGGCGACTTGGACGGCGCGCTCGCAGACTACGATGAGGCCATCCGCCTCCAGCCCGACGATGCCGATGCACTTTGACAACCGGGGCATCGCGCGCAAGGACAAAGGCGACTTGGACGGCGCACTCGCGGACTACGATGAGGCCATCCGCCTCAAGCCCGACGATGCCGTGGCCTTCAACAACCGGGGCATCGCGCGCAAGGACAAAGGCGACCTGACGGTGCGCTCGCAGACTACAATCGAGGCCATCCGCCTCCAGCCCGACTATCGCCGAGCCTTCAACAACCGGGGCGATCGCACGCTAGCAAGCCAAAGGCGACCTGACGGCGCCCTCGCCGACTACGATCAGGCCATCCGCCTCAAGCCCGACTATGCCGATAGCCTTCTAGCAACCGTGGCCATCGCACGCAAGGCCAAAGGCGACTTGGACGGCGCGCTCGCGGACTACGATGAGGCCATCCGCCTCCAGCCCGACGATGCCGTTAGCCTTCAACAACCGTGGCCTCGCGCGCGAGGCCAAAGGCGACTTGGACGGCGCCCTCGCGGACTTCGACGAGGCCATCCGCCTCAAGCCCGACCTCGCCGTAGCTACTGAGTAACCGCGAACTTGTGCTCAAAGCCATCGCCGAGCGGTCAAAAACCTGATCCGGATCACAATTTTGAGCGCTGCAAATGCAACATGCCTCGGCTTGGGTGGAAGCGCCGGGCTTCACAGGCTGGCGAGTGGACCCGGTCAACGCTCATCCTACCCGATCTTGAGTGGGTCTTTCGAGTCCACAAGCCAAAGAGCCGTCGCGCGAAATGCGCAAGACTGCCTGTGCCTCTTCCGTGTCCTCCGTGGTGAATATCTTCGTCCGCCGGGCGGTTTCTTCGCTTCGCTCCTTATCACCGCGATATGTGACCCACGTCCTATCGCCGCCCCTGCTGCTCTCCTAAAATCCCATGTGAAGAGGACGAGGGATTTGTGTCCCTCGCCATCGAGACCGCATGCAGACACCAAAGCAACGGCCGCTCTTGCCAACCTCCCACCTCCGGCATATCTTCAAGCTGTCATGACCTCCGCTAAGTCCTTATTCCGGAATAATTTCCGTATAACTCCCACGCGCTCAACACTTTGCGCGGAAACTGTTCGTAACTCCATGAAAACAAGGAATTTTGGGGGAGGGGGGGTAGGGGGGTATCCCGCCGGCCACACACTGGGTGCCCCATCCTTGTCGCCCGCTTTTGGCGACAGGGTGGGAACCGGGTGCCCCACACAATCCTGGTGTTGGATTGTGTGCTTCTCTCGAAACTTGAAACTCGAAACTCGAAACTCCCTTGTGGGAATCCTGAGTCCTATTGATGACGGGGCTCTCCATCTCCCAGCAGCCGTCACCGATCCCACCAAGCTCCAGAGCAAGACCGTCGAGAACATGCAGACCTTCTCCATCGAGAAGCTCTACACCACGCGCGACATTGGCGGCACTACCTGGTCGCCTGACGGCAAGCAGATCGCCTTCGTCTCCAACATCAGCGGACGCAACAACATTTGGTTCGTTCCGGCGGCAGGCGGCTGGCCGACCCAGCTCACCATCAGCGATCAGCGCCAGGTCTCGCCCACCTGGTCGCCCGACGGCAACTGGATCGCCTACGCCTCCGACTACGACGGCAACGAGCAGTGGGACATCTTCCTCGTCTCGCCCAAATCTGGCGACGTGGTGAACCTCACCACCACCAAGGAAATCTCCGAGCAGTCGCCCGTCTGGTCGCCCGACAGCAAGCAGATCGCCTACACCGCCAAGCCTAAAGACGGCGCGAGCTACGAGATCGATCTCATCGACGTTTACTCGCGCCACGTACGGCACGTAACGCAGAACACACCAGCGAACTTGTCGAATTTCTTCCAGGTGTTCAGCCACGACGGCAAGTCGATTGCTTATACCCAGGTTCGCGCCGACGGGAAAGATGCAAACATCTTCTTGTTCGACCTCGCCACCGGCAAGAGCCGGAACGTCACGCCGCACGATGGCGATCATCTGTATTTCGCCACCGATCTCTCGCCCGACGGCAAAACCGCGCTCATTACCTCCGATGCCCACAACGGATACTGGAATGTTGGGTTGCTCGACATAGCGACCGGCGAAATCAATTGGCTGACCAACGACAAATGGGAGACCAGGGGTGGAACCTTCTCGCCCGATGGCCGCTCGCTTTGCTGGACGGCCAACGTTGACGGCCAAACCGTTATCTACACCTACGACGTCGCGAGCAAGCAAGCGCAGGCCCTGCCCATGAAGAGCGGCGTGAATACTTTGGCAGGCAATCCGCGGGCCTACTCCCCGGACGGCGCAAAGCTGCTCTTCTATCACCAGGGAGGCGACTCACCGAACGACGCGTGGACCTACGACGTGGCTTCGCACCAGTCGCAGCCGGTGACCCATGCGCTGATCGGAGGACTGCGCAGCGCCGACATGGTTGCGCCCTATCTGGTGCACTATCCCAGCCGCGACGGCAAGTTCATCATCTCGGCGTTTGTCTATGTGCCGAACAACATCACGCCCAATGGAAAGTTTCCGGCGATTGTGTCGATCCACGGCGGCCCGGCATCGCAGTTTGTCGATGGATTCGATCCGCTTATCCAGTATGTCGTCAATCAGGGTTATCTCGTCATCGCGCCCAACTACCGCGGCTCCAGCGGCTACGGCAAGGAGTTCATGTACGCAAACAATCGTGATCTGGGCGGCAACGATCTCAACGACGTGCTCGATGCTGCCGAGTGGATCAGGAAGTCGCCGTTCGTCGATCCTAAGAAGCTCGTCGTCATGGGAGCAAGCTATGGCGGCTATCTCACCATGATGGCGCTGACCAAGTCGCCGGACATTTGGGCCGCCGGGGTGGCGATTGTTCCCTTTGTGAATTGGACAACCGAGCTTGCCAACGCAGACCCCAACATCCGTCAGACCGACATCGCTATCATGGGCGATCCGGCAGAAAACAAGGCGCTGTACGCCGACCGCTCACCGATTAATTTTGTCGACCGCATCAAAGCCCCGCTGTTGTTACTGGCGGGCGCGAACGATGCGCGTTGCCCCGCGGCCGAGGCCCAGCAGGTCGCTGCGGCGATTAAGAACAATGGCGGGGTGGTGCAGCTCAAGATCTACGAGAACGAAGGCCACCAGTTTTCGCGCATCGAAACTCAGAAAGACGCCTACCAGCGCGTCTCGGATTTTCTGAAAGTGCGCGTGCCGTCGCCGGGCTGCGGGTGCTCGATTTATGAATAGCGGTTGTGGTTTTGAAAGGGCATGGCTTCAGCCGTACCGTTGCGGGTACCGTAAACATTGGGCGTTAGCCCCTGAGGGAAATCGAATTACCTTTTTGTGATGCGCGGCTTCGCCGCGAGAATCGCGGCTATCAGTCCCGGAATGTCGAATTTCTTCGCTTCGATATCTACGGGCAATCCGAACTCGCGCAGCGTTGCCGATGTCACTGGCCCGATCGATGCGCTGTGTACGCCGTGATCGGGCGCAGGCTTTTTGAGCGCCGCTCGCGCACTGCGCAATCCCAAAAGAGCGACGAAGTTCTTCACCGTCGAGGAACTGGTAAAGGTAATCGCATGCGGCTTGCGCTTCCCTGCCAGCGCAGCCTGCAGTCGACGCTTCGATGATTCGGGCACCACCGTCTCATACGCTTCGATCACATCGACGATCGCGCCAGCCTTGCGCAACTCCCGCGGAATCACGTCGCGTGCAACTTTGGCTCGTACCAGCAGTACGCGCTTCCCTTTCACTCTCCGATGCAACGATGCGACGACCGACTCGGCAACGTATTCCTTCGGCGTTACCGTCACCGCTAAGCCATGCTTCTCGATGGCGCTCTTCGTCGCCGGCCCAATGGCTGCAATCTTCAGATGCGAGAGCGCCCAGTTGTCGAGACCGAAACCTCTCCATGCGCTCGAACAGCGCTTCCACGCCGTTGACGCTAGTGAGGATCAGCCAGTCATAGTTCGCCAGGTTATGCAGCACTGTATCAAGCGCGGCGAACGACGAGGGCTTGCGGATCTCGATGAAGGGGATCTCGATGACCTGACAGCCAAGTTCCTTCAACGTTGAAGACAGCGCTCCCGCCTGTTTCCTGGCGCGCGAAACCAGCACTCGGCATCCGGAGAGAGGTTTGTCGTCGGTCATAGGCTACGGCTGCTGCGGCGCCGCGACCGCTGTACCGTAAACGTCTTCCAGAATCTTGACGGCTCCGCGACGCAACAAGGTATCGCCCACGAGTTCGCCCAGCGCTACGGGATCGGTTCCGGTCTGCTGTTCGCGCAGAACCTCGGAGCCGTCCGGACGCGCGACGACACCGGTGAGGTGCAGCTTGCCGTCTTTCACTTCGGCGAATGCCCCAATCGGAACCTGGCAACCGCCGCCAAGCTTGCTCAGCAGCGTACGCTCACAGATGGTCGCAACGCGAGCGTCGGCATTGTTGAGGAACTCCAGATGCTTGCGCATCTCCACGTCGCCTTCGCGAATCTCGATGCCGAGTGCTCCCTGTCCCGCCGCCGGACACATGAACGATTCCGGCAGGTACTCTTTCACCAGCTCCGTCTTGCCGAGCCTGGTTAATCCAGCAGCCGCCAGAATGATGGCGTCGTATTCGCCCTCTTCAAGCTTGCGCACGCGCGTGTCCACGTTGCCACGAAGCGGATGTACAACAAGATCGGACCGAAACGCCTTCAACTGGGCTTGTCGCCGCAGACTGCTGGTACCGACCTTCGCGCCTTTGGGCAGAGCATCGAGACAGTCGTACTGAACCGACAGAAGCACGTCACGCGGATTCACCCGCTCGGTGATGGCAACCAGTTCGAATCCCGGAGCAAGATCGGTAGGAAGATCTTTGAGGCTGTGCACCGCGAGATCGACACGGCCTTCAGCCAGCGCATCCTCGATCTCCTTGGTGAACATGCCCTTGGTGCCGACTTGGGCAAGCGCAACGTCAAGGATCTTGTCGCCAGTAGTCTTGATGATCTCAAGTTCGACTTGGTGACCACGCTCGCGCAGCAGCGCGGAAATGTGGTTGGCCTGCCAGAGTGCGAGTTGCGATCCGCGGGAACCAATTCTCAAAAGCGCCATCAGCGTTGTGCTCCCGTTTTCTCGCGAGCCGCCGCTTCGTCGTCGGCTTCGGCTTTGCGTACGTCACGCAGATTAAAGAGCTTTCGGACCAGATCGATGACCGTCGTAGATTCAGACGATTCGCGCGCGGCACTCTTAAGAGTGGTAATCGGAGTATGCATAATCTTGTTGATAATACCGCGCGATAGCGCCTCGACTGCCAACTCTTGCTCGGGAGTCAGCGCGCCCAGTCGTCCGCGAACCCGGTCGATCTCTGCCTGGCGAACCGTCTCCAGGTGCTCCTGCAGCGACACGATGGTTGGAACGACATCGAGAGTCTGCAGTCGCGCCAGGAACTTGTCGACCTCAAGCTGCACGATGGCTTCGGCGCGATCGGCTTCGACGCGCCGGTCGGACATATGCGAGGCCACCACCTGCTGCAGATCGTCGATGTCGTACACGAAGATGCCGTCGAGCTTGTTCATCTCCGGATCGACGTCGCGCGGCACGGCGATGTCGATGAAGAACATCGGCCGGTTGCGACGGCGGCTCAGGAACTTCTCGCCGTGTTCCTTGCGGAAGATGGTGTGCGGCGCCCCCGTCGAACTTATAACAATGTCGGCACGATCGACGGTGTCGTAAAGTTGGTCGAAGACGATGGCTTCGCCATTGAACTTCTTGGCGAGCGCTGCTGCACGCTCGTAAGTGCGGTTGCCAACGTAGATTTTCTTCGCGCCGTGAGCCAAAAGGTGTCGTGCGGCCAGCTCGCACATCTTGCCCGCGCCTACCAGGTAAACGCTCTTGCCTTCCAGATTGCCGAAGATTTTTTTGGCGAGGTCCACAGCGACAGAAGCGATAGAGACTGCGGACATGGCAATGGCAGTGTCGGTCCGTACCCGCTTGGCAACCGCAAAGGCGCGCGAGAACAGCGCATCGAGTTGCGAATTGACGGCGCCGACGGCGCGGGCGGTGGCGTAGGCTTCTTTCACCTGACCCAGGATTTGCGGCTCGCCCACCACCATGGAATCCAAACTCGAAGTTACGCGGAAGACATGGCGGACGGCATCGCGCTCGCGGTATTCGTAGAGATACTTACGGAAAGGCTTGGTATCGAAGCCGTACACCTGCTGCATGCAACTCTCGAAATCAGCGCTGGTGCCGTTGGTGCGAGCGACGAGTTCAACACGGTTGCAAGTGGAGACGATCATCGCCTCCTCGATGCCGGGTTGAGCCGCGAGGCACTTCACCGCCTCCGGCAGCCGCGACTCGGGAATGGCGAACTGCTCCCGCACTTCCACGGGTGCGGTCTGGTGGTTCACGCCGATGACAATCAGATTCATAAGGTCGGGAACCTGTGTACCCGGCTGAGGCTGTTGGCGGCCCACACGCCCAACGCGATGACGAATGCGAAGCTGGCCAGCAGAGCGGCGCGACGGCCACGCCAGCCTGAACTCCAACGCGTGTACAGGAGGAGCATGTACACAATCCACATGATG
The DNA here is from genome assembly GCA_963779555.1 of uncultured Acidobacteriaceae bacterium. Taxonomy (GTDB): domain Bacteria; phylum Acidobacteriota; class Terriglobia; order Terriglobales; family Acidobacteriaceae; genus DASRAA01. The sequence continues at coordinate 225,791 of CAVZYS010000001.1, read as the reverse complement.
AACGAAAGCAGGATCTTCGGATCGGTGAAGAAGAACGGGCCGTACTTCTCAATCGCCAGCACGGAACCGGCGATGAGTCCGAATGTCATGAACGGGAAGCCGAAGAGCAGCGAGTTATAGCCGATATCATCGATGGTCTGCAGCGAGGGCAGTTTCGACAACAATCCATCGGAACTCTTGGCCTTCAAGGCGCGCTCCTGCATCAGGTACAGCAGGCTCGCACCGAAGCTCAGGAAGAGCCCGGCATAGCCGGTGAAGATCATGACCACATGCACGAAAATCCAGCCGCTGCGTAGAGCAGGCGAGGCAAATGTAACGGGCTTCTGTCCGACAGCTGAGGCAAAGGTCAAGACGAACACAATCGGGAAGATGACGATGCCGAGTGAGGTCGAACGATAGCCAACGAAGAAGATAAAGAAAACGACCATGGCGACAAACGCCAGGAGCGACTCCGAATACTGAATGGACGCCCAGGAGAGCCGGCCGATGAGGACCGAATATTCGACCAGGGAAACGAAATGGAAGATGAGGCCGAATCCGACGGCGGGTTCCACCACTTTGGCCAGCAGGTTCCCTCGTTTGCCCAGCAAAAGCAGGGAATAGACTAGTCCGACTGCATAAAAAGCTACCGCTACTCGGAGCCAAACTAAAGGCATAAACCCCACAGACCTGACAGGATAGGTCTCGCTTCGTTCGTGTAACTCACAGTATAAACACGGGAGAGGTACAGCCGAGAGTGCTTATCACATGCGGGTGTGATTTGCGTCACAAAGGGTAGGGCAGGCCTGGCGGCGTCTCCTTAGCAGCAGCCTTGCGAATTGAAAGGGCGCTGAGAACCGATTTCCCTCGGGGGCTAAAGCCCGGCGTCTACGGGGCTCGATGCGGCACGGCTAAAGCCGTGCCCTTTCAAAGCCGATTCATGAGACTTAGTCCTAGCTGGGATAGTGGAAGGTCACGATGTGCTGGGAGGCGATGGTCACTCCGTCTTTCGAGGCCGGACGGAAGTGCCACTGGCGCAAGGTGGCCAGCACGCGGTCTTCGATGCCGTAGCCAATTCCGCGAATCAGCCTGGTTTCAACCACGTTGCCCTGTTCGTCGATGGTGACCTCAACGATCACGTCGCCCTGCACGCCCGGCGGCAACTCGGCGCGTGAAACTGCCGGATCGGGAAATACCTGTGGCAGCGCAGGAATGATTTCGTGACCGGTGAGCGGCGCTCCTGGAAGGCGTGCGCCGTAGAGCGAGCCGCCGCGGGCGGTCTCGTCGAACTTGGCGCTCTCGCTCCCCTTCTCATTTTCCCGAACTACGGGCCGTGGTTTGGGGATGGGCGATTTCCGCAATGACGCACGCAGCGCGACACTTGGCTTCTCGGGTGCGGTTACGATTTTTTCGGCACCGATGGGAGCTAGGTAGATGACGCTGCCTGACGATCCGGGTGTGCCCAGCGCGACGTCCGACGGCACCAGGAAGACAGGGCGAGAATGATGAAGAAGAGCGAGCAGGACGAAGCCATGCGCTGCGAAGGAGGCGATCAGCGACGCATCCCATCGCAGGCGTGACGTCCATCGAAGCTGCCTGAACATTCCTACTCCCTCACCCAGTCGAAATGTAGACCGGCCTACCGGGCCACATCGTTGCCGTTGGTCAATTATGACTCGGAATTTCAAAAGAAGTAAGCGCAACGCATGAGTAATTGACGGGCAGTCCCGAAGATCTGGGCCGAAAGCGGACAGGCAGTGACAAAGCACTGGGTTTGCAGCGCTACTCTATACCAACCAACGCAAGCAGAGCGGGCAGAGCTTCGGCGTCAACGGTCAGGCGACGGCCGTTGTGTAGCATATCGCTGATTTCGTCGAGGGCTTGCAGGAGCCGGAGCTTGACCGCAGCAAACTGTTCCGGCTCGCTGAGCGTGCGTCCGCGGCTGACGGCGAAGGACTCTACAACTTGTGGCGAGAGAAACACGCTCACCGCGCACGTGGTTTTGCGGTCGGAACTGATGTCAAAGACATACTCGGTGGCAGGAGCAAAGGGGTCGTCGGCTAGCGCGCTCCTCTTGCCGACGAAATAATACTCGTAAACGTAGCCTGTCTCTGCGGTGTAGGTCTTGAGTCGGCGGACAGTCATCACAGGTTCCTGACCGGTGATTCTACTCTGGATGCCTATCTGTCGGTCGGCCGTTCGCGCAGGCGCGCGGCCGCCGATTCCGGACTCACGGGCGACGAATACACCTCTTTGAAGGCGTACGACTTGGCCTTGGAGCCAAGGATCGGGAGGATTTCGATGTGCCAGTGGTAGTCGTCCTGAATCGTATTCCAATAACCCAGACTCTCGGACCTGTGGAGCGTGTTAGGCGAGGTGTGCAGCACCATGTGGAATCCGTCGGCAATGGTACGAATACGAAACAGCGTTCGGCGCAGCAGAACGGCCAGGTCGCGTAACGCTCCGGGTCTGGCAGCGAGCCGCTCGAAATAGGCTTCGTGGATGCGAGGCGCGATCCACGTCTCATAGGGAGTGCGCGACGCATAGGGACAGGAAGCGAGGTAATCGCCTCGAACCTCGATCACCCGCTTTTCCTGCTTCTGCTCTTGCGCGAAGATATCGCAAAAGACGCAGCGCTCTTTTAACTTGTAGTGCTCGCGAGCTGCGCGCAACTCGTACAGGACACGACGCGGAACAAATGTGGAGGCCACGATCTCCGAGGTGGGATGGTCAAATTCCTGACCGGAGTGGCCGCCGAAGTTCTTGATGACGCTCACATACTTAAAGCGCTCGTCTTTCTTGAGGTCATGGATGCGTTGGGCACAAAGCAGCAGGTATTCTTCGATCTCGCGATCATCGGAGGTCCACAGTTGGCGGTCATGGCGGGCATTTTCGATGATCACCTCGTGCGCGCCGACCGGCTGCATGGTGTCATACAAGCCGTTGCCAGCGCGTCCTGGTTCGCCTTCAACCCGGTAGATGGGACGCGGATGCACCACCGCGCGGGCTGACCAGGGATTGCCGTTCACCGTGGGCATGGAGGCGATCACCTGCAGTTGCTGTCCCGACTCGGGGCAGAAAGGACACAGAGAATCGCTGCCCCTGTCATTCTCGGGCTCGTCGCCGGTAATGACCCAAGATCGCGTGATTGGATCCTTGCGGAGTTCCATCGTGTAGTTACTTTACGTTGCCGGGAGGTGCGCGAGCAATTCGGTTTTTTCGTTGGCGGCGATTCGCTTTTTGCGGAACAGCAAAGTGTATGACTTATTAGCGGATTACCTTACAAGCTACGTAAGGAGCCCTTGGTAGAATGGAGGTGTGAAGCGCCCCATCCGGCTCATCGCCATTGATATCGATGGCACGCTGCTGAATTCCAAGGTCGAGCTTTCGCAAGAGAATCGTGACGCGTTGCGCCGCGCTCACCAGGCCGGCATTGAGATCATGCTGGGAACGGGGAGACGCCATGACTTCGCGCTACCGATTGCTCAATCGCTGGGTTTCGACTTGTGGATGATGAGTTCGAATGGCGCTATCACGCGCTCCACGCTGGGGGAAACTTTTCACCGCGATTTGCTGCCCAAAGAGACGGCAATGAAGCTGGCGCAAGCGATGCGAAAATACCGCAACTACATGGTCGTGACCTTTGACCGTGAAGGCAAGGGAGCCATCGTGTGCGAGAACCACGACCAGCTCTACGGGGTGATTCAGCGCTGGATGGAAAAGAACGCGCCGTTTATCGAGTTCATCAGCCCGATCGAGGACGCCCTGATCGAGGACCCGATCCAGGCCATGTTCTGTGGGCCGGTTGACCTTATGGACCAGGCACAGGAAGACCTCGCCGGCTGCGATTTCAGCCATGATTTCACGGCGTTGCGCACGCAGTACGACTATCGCAATCTGTGCATCGTGGACCTGCTGAACGCCGGATGCTCAAAAGGGCATGCGCTGGAGCGCTGGGCCAAACATCGCGGCATCGATCGCAACGAGGTCATGGCCATCGGCGACAATTACAATGACATCGACATGTTGACTTTCGCCGGTCATCCGGTAATTATGGGCAATGCGTCAGACGATCTGAAACAGAATGGCTGGACGGTCACGCTTCGCCACGATGAACACGGTGTGGCGGCCACGATCGACCAGGTGTTGGAATCGAATGCCGAGATCCTGAATGCGTAGGGTGATTCAGTTCGGGCTGCTGTTGGTTTTCGCCGCCATGCAACTGCCTGCGGCCGAGATCGCCAATCTGCGCAATGGATACAGCATTCCCCATGAACGTCACGAGACGATGGGGGAGACCACGCGCCTGTACCTCGACAATGAGGCGGGCGGCGGCTTCGTCGATGTCGCCAGCGCACAGATTGAGAGCTTCGAACCAGCTCCGCCGGAACCAAAGCTGGCCGGTCCTCGGACCTCCACGAGCCTGGACCTGAGTGGAATCATCAACTCCGCGAGTGCCCGCAGCCAAATCGATGCCGACTTCATTGCCAGCGTCATTCGCGCCGAGAGTGGCAATAACCCGCGCGCGGTCTCGCCGAAAGGCGCGCAGGGTTTGATGCAACTTATGCCGCAAACCGCAAGTATCCTGGGCGTGAAGAACAGCTTTGATCCCGCCGAAAATGTCGATGGCGGAGTGCGGTATTTGCAGGAGCTGCTCCTGAAATACAAGGGAGATGCAGCCAAGGCGCTGGCGGCGTACAACGCAGGTCCGCAGCGAGTGCAACAATACAACGGCATTCCGCCCTATCGTGAGACGCACGAGTACGTAGCGCGTATTATCACCGACTACAACCGCAAGAAGCTGGCCCAGCGGAAACAGCAATCGTCGAACGCGGGACCGCACAAGGCCCCTGCCGATCGTCGGCCCAAGGGGAGCAGCGCGAACTCGGAATCGGAACTCGCGAAGAATGATGCCGGCCCAGGGAGCAACTAGTCTCGTTTGACCCACCCCCCTGCGTCGGTTACCTTTTGACTTTGTGCATGTACAGCGGGTGCTCCATCGCGGACCTGCCGATTCTCACTCATGAATAAGAAGCGCATCCTGGCAACGGCAACCGTCCTGGCAGTGCTGTGTCTGCTGATTTATCTGCAGGTCCATACCTGGAAGAAGTTCGACTGGGCAACCTTCTGGAACAACACCAGTCACGTTAACTGGGAGTTCGTTCTGTTATCGATCGTGATTACGTATTCCACGTATGTGATCCGCGCCACGCGCTGGCGCATCTTCCTGAAACCCCGTTGTACGACCACTACCGCACGCCTGATCGGCCCGCAGTTCATTGGCTTCACGGGAGTGGCGCTACTGGGACGGCCGGGCGAAATGATTCGCCCTTATTTAATTGCGCGCAAGGAGAACCAGACGTTTTCGTCGCAGGTGGCGGTCTGGTTGGTGGAGCGTATCTTCGACATGGGCTCGGTGGCGGCGATGTTTGTGGTCGTCGGATTTGTGGGCGATCCACTGTGGAGCACGCTTCCCAATCACAACCTGGCATCCGAGGTGCGGTGGTCAGCGGGACTGTTTCTGTGCGGCATCGTGGTGTTGGCGGTGGTGGCGCTGGTGCTTCGTCGCTCGGGGTATGGCATCGCCGCGTACCTGGAAAAGCGCTTCGGGGAGCACAAATTCACCCCCGGCCTTTGCTCCAAGATTGTGTCTTTCACCGACGGCCTCCAGATCATCAGCGATGCATCCTCATTCCTGCAATTATCGGTGATGTCGCTGGCTATGTGGTTGCTGATCGCGGTGGCTTACTGGCTGCTCACTCACGCCTACGGCGGTGAACTGTCGCACCTCGGACCCGCCAGCATTATGCTGCTGATGGTTTCCGCAATGTTCGGCTCGATGATTCAGCTTCCCGGCGTCGGCGGTGGCGCGCAGCTTGCGACCATCGCCGTGATGAACAGGATATTTGGCGTGGACAATGAAATCGCGGTCAGTTGTGGCATGCTGATCTGGGTATGCACGTTCATGTCGGTGATTCCCATGGGACTGCTGCTGGCGCGCCGCGAACATCTCTCCCTGCGGGCGGTGGCGAAAGCTGAGGAACAAGAAGAGGCCGCGTTGACGGAGTAAGGGAGTAAGCAGGCAAACTCAGAAAGCCGGCTTGGCTATTGGGTGTTAGAATCGCTCGTGGGAGAGTCGATGCAGGTCTTCCTCAGTTACGCGCAAGATGACGCGGCCTTCGCCAACGACCTTACCTCCGAATTGCGCAGACGGGGCATCTCTGTATGGAGTCCCGACGAAAATCTGCTGCCTGGGGACAATTATCATTTGCAGATCGGACAGGCGCTGGCAAAATCGAGGGCCATGGTGGTCCTTGTCTCGCCCGAGTCCATGCGTTCTAAGTGGGTTCGCAGTGAGATTGAGTACGCCCTAGGCGATCCCGGCTACGAGGGCAAGCTGTTTCCCGTGGAAGTTCGTCCAACCGACGATGTACCCTGGATTCTGCGCAAATTCAAAACTTTTCGAGCGACCCAGAGCGCCGCAAAGATCAGTGAGTCGATTGCCGACGCACTGAAGCAGGTCGCGTGAGCTTGCTCTGAATGGCAGCCTCGTCGCGTGCCAAGAGCAAATTATTTCTCTCTCATTCAGCCAAGGACCGCAGGTTTGTGGTGCGTCTCGCGAGCATACTCGATCGCTCCGGGATGCCTTATTGGTATAGCGCAACCCACATCCTTGGGGCGAAGCAATGGCACGATGAAATCGGCCGCGCCCTGGCACAGTGCAACTGGTTCTTGGTGGTACTGACCCCAGACTCGGTTCGCTCGCAGTGGGTCAAGCGGGAATTGCTATTCGCCCTCAACGAGGAGCGTTATCACGAGAGAATCATCCCGCTGCTCTACAAGAAGTGCAAATACTCCCAACTCTCCTGGACACTTCCCGAATATGAATTTGTCGATTTCACGGGCGACTTCGCAGCCGGGTGCCGGCAACTCTTGCGAATCTGGAAGATTGAATACAAACCCGAACCGCCCGAGAAACGCAGCAGGAAGAGACGGAAGTAGTCTCCTGAGAAGCGCGCCGGAGGCGCGAGCAGTTTTCATGAGCGCTGCCGCGTTGAATTCCCGCAACCCTTAGCCTGCCGCGGCAGAAGTGCCATCCTAATGTCGTGTCCCTGCGGCAAGCCAGATTCTCCCTGTTACAATCGACGAGCGGGCGCAATCAGCCCGCCTTTCAATCATCCATGAAGTGCCCGTTCTGCGGCTTTGAAAACGATAAGGTGGTCGACTCCCGCGAAAGCAAGGAAGGCGAATCCATCCGCCGCCGACGCGAGTGTCTGCAGTGCGAGAAGCGCTTCACCACCTATGAGCGGATCGACGAGATCCCCTACATGGTGATCAAGAAAGACGGCCGCCGGGAGAAGTTCGAGCGCCAAAAAGTCTTGAACGGACTGCTGCGAGCTTGCGAGAAGCGGCCGGTATCGATGGGCAAGCTGGAGCAGATCGTCAACGATGCCGAAGGACTGGTTGTGGACTCCCCCGAGCGGGAGCGCAAGGCCAGTGAAATTGGCGAGTTGATTATGAACCGCTTGAAGCACATCGATAAGGTCGCCTACGTTCGCTTCGCCTCGGTGTACCTCGATTTCAAGGACGTCAAAGAGTTCATGGAAGAGTTGAAGGAATTGTTGGATACAAAAGAAAATACTGGCGCAAAATCAAAATCAGTTATGTAGCCGCCAAAACTGCGTGAGCCTATGGCATACACCGTTACATTAATTCCTGGAGATGGAATCGGCCCCGAAGTCGTGAAAGCGACGGTTCGGATTCTGGAAGCCACCGGCGTGAAATTCGAGTGGGAAAGTTTTGCCGCCGGTGCCGAAGCATACGCGAAGTATCACGAGTACATCCCGAAGGAATTGACGGAGTCGATCGAGCGCACGCACGTCGGCCTGAAAGGGCCGGTGACGACTCCGGTGGGCGGCGGATTTTCCAGTATCAACGTGGCGTTGCGAAGGCAGTTCGAACTGTTTGCCAACTTTCGGCCAATCATCAATCTCCCGGGAGTTCCCACCAAGTATCCCGATGTCGATCTGATCGTGGTGCGCGAGAACACCGAGGGACTGTACTCGGGCATCGAGCATGAGGTCGTGCCCGGCGTCGTGGAGAGCCTGAAGATCATCACCGAGAAGGCTTCGACACGCATTGCGCGATTCGCCTTCGAGTACGCGCGCAAATTCAAACGCACGAAAATTCACGCCATCCACAAAGCCAACATCATGAAGATGTCGGACGGACTCTTCATCCGTTGCTCGCGCAACATCTCGAAGGAGTATCCCGAGATCACCTACGGCGAGCACATCGTGGACAACACCTGCATGCAACTGGTGATGAATCCCTACCAGTATGACGTGTTGCTGCTGGAGAACCTGTACGGGGACATCATCTCGGATTTGTGCGCCGCATTTGTCGGCGGTCTCGGCCTGGTCGCGGGTGCGAACTTCGGCACTGCATGTGCCATCTTCGAAGCCGTGCATGGCTCGGCACCTGACATTGCGGGTAAGGACATGGCCAATCCAACGGCGGTATTGCGGTCGGCGGTTCTCATGCTGCACCACCTGGGCGAGCACGACGCCGCGCTCCACATCGATGCGGCGCTGGGACACGTTTACACCGAGAAGAAGCACGTGACGCGCGATGTGGGAGGCAAGGCCAGCACCACCGAGTTCGCCGATGCCGTGATTGAAGCGCTGCACACGGTTCCCGTGCCGGCACTTGTAACGTGGGAAGCAGAACTCTAGTTAGCAACAGCGTTGGGGTCCCGACAATTCTCTGGGCGGAAACAAGGTCGGCGCACTGACGTTGTCGGGCGCAATTGTGGTCAATCACCCTGAGTTCTGGAGATCCTCGCGAGTACCTCACACGCCACACGACGCAATTCGTCGTCTGTTTTCTGGTTGGCGATCACCTCAAGTGCCGGCCGAGCTCGCCGTGACTGCGTATACTCCAGCGCCCGTGCCGCGTTCGCGCGTTGCCAACCCACCACGGATTCGTCCTGCAATAGCGCCAACGTGTCAGGCAAGCCGCGCTGGTCTCCGTTGCGCAACAGCTCCATCGCGATCACCCGTCTTGATGCGACTGGCAAGAAGCTCATGATGGTGGCCAGTTCGTTCATACCCTGGAACTTCCCGTAGATCTCGAGGATGTACGGTGCATAGATGGCGGCCACGTACTCCGGGTGTGCCAGAGTCTGGAATCCGTAGGGTTGATCGCGAAGGTAGCCTTGCGCGATGACTGCCTCGATCTCGGCAACGAGCGCGCGACGAATGCTGTCTTCGGAGCCGTCTACGTTGTAGTCCGTGGGCACGTCAGCTAACGGAAGGCACGTGGCATACACCGGCAGGGTAACGCGCCACACGTGGGGATATTTCGTTGCACGGAGAAACAAAAGATTGCGGCCGGGAACTACGAAGCCGAGTGGGGGGCCAGCATACGCAAACCCAGTCTGCCCGTCCTTCCAAGCGACAACCGTATCGCCCAGCACAGTCACGACACCTGTAGGACGCAGGCCTTTGAAACACGTTTGAAGCTCGACTCGGACGGAGAGTTGATCGCGGTCGGTGCCTCCCAGATTTTCCACAACGCCGGTACGCTTCGGCTTCGCTGCCACGCCAGTGCACACCAGATCGGAGTAGTCCCAGCGAAACTGCAAGCCGCCGGCAGAGAACGGCGGCTCTTTCACGGTTGATGCCTGGCTGACCCGCATCGGCGGCCATGTGGTGTTCTGCACGACGGCCAGTGCCGACGGCGGTTGGAGACACGGCAGCGGAGTCCAAAGCAACAAAATCACCGCAATCGACAGCAGCACCGCGAGCATCGCCACGACACGAATCGTCCGCATACTGCGTTGGACACTCGAGTCTGCTGGATTGTTCCCTCTGTGGGCGACGCCTGTCCTTTTTGGCCCGTTCCCTGGCGATGAACAAGCGCACAAGAACCGACTGCCCGTCGACAGGTAAAATCGTTCCTCAGATACGTGGAGGCCGCATGAATCTACCTGACGCTCCCATTGCACAAGAAGGCTTCTACGTCACACACTTTCTGACTGTCGCCGATCAAGAGAAGTCCAAGGAGTTCTATGTGGACGTCCTTGGCGGGAAAGCGGTGGAGGAAGCGGATCCCACCTACATCAAGCTGGCTAACTCGTGGATCATTCTCACCTCCGGAGGCGGGCCAACGCCCGACAAGCCTGAAGTGTTGCTGGAGACACCTCGCGATCTCAACCGCATGAGTAGTTTTCTGAACCTGCGCGTTGCCGACATTTGGGCTTGCTACTCACAGTGGAAAGCGAAGGGAGCCGAGTTCCTGACGGAACCGCTGGATAATCACGGCCATGAGCTGCGATGTTACATGCGCGATCCGGACGGCTACCTCATCGAGGTGGGGCAGTACAGCCAGAAGGCGATCGACAACTTCAAACAGTATCTCGCCGAACTGGAGAAGCCAGGGACATAGCGGCCTGCCGCCTCGCCAAACGCTCTCGGTCGCGCTAACCTGTTTGGTACAATACCGCTACGGTACCCGGTCGAGGATTGGGTGCCTGCAGTGCGATCGAGCATGGTGGTTTTTTCCTTCGGCAACCATTCAATAGGCTTCGGTTCGGCACACGACGGGTAGCGTTGGGCGAACCTAAAATCAATAGGAGCTTGTTCTGACCTCACGGACGATTCCGTACAACCAGGAATATCACCGATTCGCGGTATTTCTCGCCGGCGCGACGCTGGTGCTCATCGTGCTCGGCGCCCTGGTTACCAGCAACGATGCTGGCTTGTCGGTTCCTGACTGGCCCACGTCGTTCGGATCGCTGTACAAGATTCCGCCTATGGTTGGCGGGGTGAAATATGAACACGGCCACCGCATGTTCGCCGAGTTCGTCGGACTGTTGATCATCGTAATGGCGGTCTGGACGCAACGGGTCGAACAGCGCAGATGGATGAAGGCGCTGGGCTGGATCGCGCTGGCAGCGGTCGTTGGCCAAGGTGTGCTCGGGGGACTGACGGTTCTGTTTTACCTGCCGTGGGCCATCTCAACCGCTCACGCCACACTGGCGCAGAGCATCTTCTGTGTGGTTACTGCAATGGCGCTGTTCACCAGCCGAGGCTGGCTGCAGGACTCTGAGCCGATCCTCGAACACGGCATCTCGCCCAGCACGCCGACCCTGACGGCACTCACTGCGGCCTGCGTGTGGGTGCAGTTGATACTGGGCGCTGCATTCCGGCACACCGGCATCAAGCTGCTGCCACACCTGATCGGTGCTTGCGTTGTTACCGTGCTTCTGTGCTGGACGGTTGTTCGCGTGCTGACGCGTTATGCCAACCTGACGGAGTTGCGCCGGCCTGCACAACTAATGCTGGCACTGCTGATGGTGCAGCTTGGTCTCGGATTCGCCTCATACCTGGCGCGGTTGCAATGGATGCTGAATGCGCCGCAGCCGACCACGGGCATCGTAATCAGCACGGTCTCGCATGTCGCTGGGGGCGCGCTGCTGCTCGCCACCAGCGTGATCCTCGCGATTCAGACGCGACGAATGATCACTGTGCACGCGCCTGAATCGGTCATGACTCCCTCGTCCCGGAAGGCTGTCACCGCATGAGCACTGCAACCCAGCCCTTGGCTGTTCCGCGCATCGGCATTGGCGCATTGGCTCACGACTATTCCGTGTTGGTGAAGGCTCGTGTAACCACCCTGATCATCCTGACCACGTGGAGCGGCGCTTACTTCGCTGCGGCCAAGTCGGGAGCGTCTTCCCTTTCCTGGACCGTGTTCAATGCGCTGCTCGGCATCGGCCTGGTAAGTGCAGGCACCGCCGCCATCAACGAAGTGATGGAGCGCGATCTGGATGCGCGCATGCGCCGAACAGCGATGCGTCCGCTGGTAACCAAGAGCATGAGTGTGTTGCATGCGTCGGTGGTGGCATTCGGCATGACCATCGCCGGCGTCATCTATCTTTGGCTGACAACGAATTGGCAGACGGCGCTGCTCACCGGACTGACCTCGGCCAGTTACCTGCTGGTTTACACGCCGATGAAGCAAGTGCATCCCATCTGCACGTTCTTGGGCGCGTTTCCCGGGGCCATGCCTCCGCTGCTGGGATGGGTGGCAATCCGCGGCCGCATCGATCCCGAAGCCGTGGTTTTGTTCGCCATTATGTTCTTCTGGCAGTTCCCCCACTTCCACTCCATCGCATGGCTCTACCGCGAAGATTATGAGAACGCTGGCGTGCGCATGCTGCCGGTCGTCGAAAGCGATGGCCGTTCGACCATACGGGCCATCCTGCTCTACTCAGTGGCACTGATACCGGTGACGCTGGCTCCCACGCTGATGGGTATGACGGGCTGGACTTATTTCGCTGGCGCGTTGTTGTTGGGCGGTGGACTAATGTGCTTCAGTCTGCGCATGGCGACAATGAAACTCGCACCCATCGCGCCATTGTCCAAGTTGCGGGCACGTCACCTGCTGCAGGCTTCGGTGATTTATTTGCCGCTGCTGTTCGCGCTGATGATGCTCAATCGCACGGCATAGAAATAGAATAGGAACAACGTGAACTCCAGATCCGCGGCACCGGAAGTCGAGAACCACCCAGCCATGCGCGAGAGTGGCGCAGGGACGTCACCTGTCATTCAACTGCAGGACCTGCGCCACCAGTATGGCGACCGCGTAGCGCTGGCTGGCGTGTCGTTCGACGTTCGGCCGGCAGAGATTTTTGGACTGCTCGGACCCAACGGCAGCGGCAAAACAACGACGTTTCGCATCCTCTCGACACTGATGATTCCCTCCGGCGGACGCGCGCTCATCATGGGACGCGATGTGGCCAAGGATCCTGGCGGAGTGCGCAACCAGATCGGTGTGGTCTTCCAGGAGCAGAGCATCGACATCAAGCTCTCTGCCGAAGAAAACCTGATGCTGATTGGCCACGTCTATGGATTGCATGGCAGCGCGTTGAAGACGCGCGTGGCGGAGATGCTGGGCCGGGTTGGCCTCGCCGATCGCGCCAAGGAGAAAGCTGAGGCGTTTTCCGGCGGTATGAAGCGCCGGCTGGAACTGGCCAAGGGACTGCTCCATCATCCGTCGGTGCTGCTGCTCGATGAGCCGACCACCGGGCTCGATCCGGGCGCGCGGCGCGATCTATGGCAGTACCTGCAGATTTTGCGCGACGATGAAAATGTCTCCGTGCTCGTCACCACGCACTTGATGGAAGAGGCCGAACGCTGCGATCGCCTGGCGATTTACGCCGAAGGCAATGTGGTGGCATTGGGCACGCCGTCGGAGCTGAAGAGCGAAATTGGCGGAGACGTGATTTTGCTCGAGGCCAACGAACCCGACGCGCTCGCTCAACACATTGAACAGCGCTTTGGATTGCAGGCTGCAGTGCTCGACAACCGCGTGCGCCTGGAAATTGAGAATGGTCATCGCTTCGTCACTGACGTGGTGGAGGCGTTTCCTGGCGAAATCGAAGGTGTGTCGATACACAAGCCCAGTTTGGAAGACGTGTTCATCCGGCGGACCGGACATCGCTTCTGGACCGAGCAGGAACAAGAAACGAAAGCTTGAACCACAGAGACACAGAGACACGGAGAAGGCGAGATCTTACAGACCGGTTTGGTTTTTGAATTCTGAATCTCTGTGTCTCAGTGTCTCTGTGGTGAATGATTATGGCGACTCGAACTGCAACTTTACCCGCAACTAGTTTGCACGCTCCGGCTAACGTCGGCATCGTAATGCCTTCGGTCGCGCTGTGGTGGCGCGAAATCGTTCGCTTCTACCGTCAACGCAGCCGCGTGGTCGGCGTCGTTGCCTCGCCCGCTGCTCTTCTGGCTGGTGATTGGCTCGGGCTTCGGCACCTCGTTCCGCTCCAGCGGCGCCGGAGGCCAGCATTACCTCGACTATTTCTTCCCCGGCGCACTGATCATGATTGTGCTGTTCACTGCCATCTTCACCATGATGACGGTGATCGAGGACCGCAAGGAAGGCTTTCTGCTTTCGGTGTTGGTCGCGCCCGTCAGCCGCTCTGTGATCGTGCTAGGCAAGGTACTGGGCGGAGCCACGCTGGCAACACTCCAGGGGTTGATCTTCCTGGTCTTCGCTCCCGCGCTGGGCATTCACTTCACGCTGGTGAGCTTCGCGCTGACCGTGCTGGTCATCTTTCTCGTGGCGTTTTCGCTGACCGCGCTGGGCTTCATCATCGCGTGGCCGATGGACTCGACTGGCGGCTTCCACGCCGTGATCAATCTGTTCCTGATCCCGCTGTGGCTGCTTTCGGGCTCGATGTTTCCGCTGTCGGGTGCGTCCATCTGGATTCGCGCGCTGATGCGCATCAATCCCCTGACCTACGGCACCGACGCGTTGCGCATGCTGCTGTATCCCGGACAGCTCGCCACGAGTCTGCCGCTGGGGACCAACCTCGCGGTGCTGGCGGCATTCACGCTGGTGATGTTCAGCTTGTGTTTCTTCGTGGCCAACCGCCGGAGCACGAAACCGGGCGTCTAAGCACGATCCACCGCTAAAGCCAATGACGGAGGTATTCGGTGGAAGCGCGGGCCTTCAGGCCCGCGAAGAATGCGCCTAAGAAAATGGCCTTTAGGCCCGGCCACACTCGATGTTTCAAATACCGATGCAAATCTCCCCCACTTTTTTCCCGGCCCTGAACGCCTTCCTCAACGGCACCAGCGCCGTGCTGATCGGCACGGGCTACTACTTCATCAAGACCGGCCGCCGAGACGCGCACAAGCGCATGATGATCACCGCGTTCGTCACCTCGACGCTGTTCCTGATTTCGTACCTCTACTACCACCTGGTGCTGCGCGCGGGCGTTACGCATTTTAAGGGCGAGGGTGTGTGGCGGCCGGTGTACTTCACGATCCTGATTTCGCACACCTTTCTCGCGGTAGTGGTGGTGCCGTTCATCCTAGTGACGCTGTATCGCGCGCTCAAGGGCAATTTCGGCCGGCACAAGGCGATTGCGCGCTACACCTTCCCGATCTGGATGTACGTTTCGGTTACCGGCGTGGTTATTTTCGTAATGCTGTACAAGATTTTCGTTCGCTAGCGGCCAGCCCCAATCTGATATGCTTTGCAGTTCATAACACATTCCGCCGCCCCAGACAGGAGCTGTTTCTCATGGCAAAAAGCGTTAACAAAGTCATTCTTCTTGGCAACCTTGGCAAAGATCCCGAAGTGAAGTACACCCCCAGCGGCATGGCAATCGCGCGCTTCACGCTGGCCACCAACGAGCGCTTCAAGGACAAAGAAGGCAACTGGCAGGACAAGACTGAGTGGCACAACCTGGTCGCCTTTCAGCGCACCGCCGAGATCGTCGGCGAGTACCTGAAGAAAGGCCGCGCGGTCTATATCGAAGGCAAGCTGCAGTCTTCCTCGTGGGAAGACAAGGAAACCGGGCAGAAGAAATACAAGACCGAGATCATCGTCAATGACCTGGTGCTGATCGGCGGAGGCCAGCGCGAGGGTGGCGAAGGCGGAGGCGGTTACAGCGGCGCTCGCTCGGGCGGCGCGAAGGCAGCCAACAGCTTCGACCAGCGCGCACCGGAACACGAGGAAGCTCCCGCGCACAGCGACGGAACGATTACTGACGAGGACATTCCGTTCTGAGGCGACTGCTACTCAGTAGCCATCGGCTTGGGTGGCCCGCAATCGCCTGCTGTTGGCAATTGTGGGGTGGGTGGTGGGTAGCCCATGCCCGACTGACTCTTGACGGAGGAAATCATGACTCGGGAATCGCGAATGTTGGCGGGAATCCTTCTGGTTGTGATCCCCACGGTGATGTACGGCGGCTTGACCCTGCTGATGATGCTAGCTGACGAATGCGCCCGGATACAACGATAATCCGCTGCGGCACGACATGTGGCGCGCCGGACATGCCCACGCCGGCGTGTATCTCGTGCTTTCGCTGGTGATGCTTCGCTATGTTGATGAGGCGCTGCTGTCACCCTTCTGGAAATGGCTCGCCCGAGCAGGCGCGCCCATCGCCGCAATCCTGATTCCCGCAGCGTTCTTCCTGTCGGTCATTTCGCCATCGGCGAAGGAGCCGAATGGATTGATCAATCTCGCCTACGTCGGCGCACTCTTTCTCGCAGGCGCGGTGCTGAGCCTGGGCGTTGGTTTGATTCGCGCGGCGCGGCAGATGGAGCGTTAATGCCCACAGTTGATCAACGCGGGAGGGACCCCTCCCCCCACCCATCCTGAAAACAAATGACTTACAGCACCATCGTGCGTAAGTTCGTACCAGCAAAGATACTTGCAGGCAAAGGCGTGCAAACAAAGAGCTTACTCGCGCTGTCTGCGACGTTTTAGGTACCGCGAGTTCCGAAACGGAAACTGTCAAAGAGCCAAATGCCCACTTGTCGAGGCCTGGTACAGGTAAAGACACTTATCCCTAGCCCACAATTCGTTTGTATGCACGGTGGAAGCGGCAGGCAAGAGAAATCGGAGGATGAAAGAAACGAAAGTAACCAAGGTTGGATGGAACGATTTCGAATCCCAGGTTAGCGCCCAGAGGAAGGGCGCGAACCTGGGAGCACGCGACGTGGGTGAAGGATAACCGGAGGTTTTCGATGGGAGACGGTGACGAGTGACACCTGACTCTGTGCGGTAAGTGGGATGAACCCCCGCATGCTCGTCATGTTGCAAACAAAAACCCCCACTCAAGCGGCCAAAAGCGGGCCGCTTGAATGGGGCACCCGATCTTAGATTCTTCGTTTTGGAAGGGTCACCTGGGCCACCCGCCAGGGGAACACAAAGTGAAGTGTCAACCGTCACAGACCCAAGACCCCACCGAGGCCTAGCCTCTCTCCATACCTTGGTTCCTCAGCGCTTCACTTCCCCGCCAGCACCTTCTTTTGCTGCTCCGGTGGAAGCGCGTGGTAAAGCGCCAGGAAGGTTCCGTTGGTCCAGCCGAAGCCGATCAGGTTTTCGTGATAGCCCGCGAGCACGGGAGCCTCGTCGCTGCCAGTCACCACGTTGTACTTCTCGCGGATGGTGCCGGTGCGCTTGAAGTTGGTCTGAATCGTATCGAGGAATTCCACGGAAACGCGGTCAGCATCGGCGCTGAAGCCGTCGCGACGCATCCCCTCAACGGCGATCAGGTTGGTGGGCGCCCATCCATAGGGCAGGTCCCACTGCACGCCGGTTGTCCGGTCGCTCATGGCCAGTCCGCCCTCGTGCTCGAAGATGCCGATGTTTTTCATCACGGCCTTGGCCTGGTCGGGTGTCGCCAGGCCAACCCAGAGCGGATAGAACGTGGTCACGTAGTTGTAGGTGGACTGTTTGCCGGACTGGACATCCCAGTCGAAGAACATTCCCTTCTCGGCGTTCCACAGATACTTGTTGATGAGTTGCTTGCGATTCTCGGCAGCAGCACGCCATTTCTTCGCGTCTTCAGGATGGCCGAGCATCGTTGCCATTTCGGCAAGGTCCATCTCCGCCTTGTAGAGCAGGCTGTTGAGGCACACGGGCGCGTAGTGCTGGGTGGAGCCATCGAACGGTCCCCAGCGAAACGACGGATCGAAGCCCGACTCGCGCATGGCGCGATCGCCCTGGTAGAAGTCGGCGGTGAGCTTGACCGCATGCGCATCGGGACACGCCTTGTTGTCGCACAGCGGCACCATCAACTCGGGGCCGATTCCCTTCTCCAGCGTGGGGGCGATGTAGCCGTACTTCGCTTCTGCCTCGGGATGCTTGAGCAGCCAGTCGGCGATGGCGGCGTAATACTCGGGATGGTCGGCGATGTCGGGGACCGGGCCTTCGCCGACATCGAAGTAGCGCGCGAGGCCGGTGTCGCCGGCGAGCTTGGGAGGTTTGGTCCAGAGGTCGTGATCGCGGACCGCGTATTCATAGGTCTTCGCCAGCCACTTTTTGTCGTCGCGCCCGGCCTTCTTGTCGGCGGCGTATTGGGCCATGATCATCGAGGTAAGAAACGGCGGCTGGGAGCGGGTGAGGTAGTAAGCGCGATTGGCGTTAAGCACAGCGCCGTAATTCTCGATCTCGTAGAAGAAGTTCTCGATGATGCCACGTGAGTAGTCGCGCTCGCCGTCTTCGAGCAGCCCAACGATGATGAAGTAGCTGTCCCAGCCGTACATCTCGTTGAAGCGGCCTCCGGGGACGACATAACGATTGGGCAGATACAGGAGGCCATGGGCGTTCAACTGGTCGACCGGAATGGTGCCCAGTCCGGTGATCTTCTTGGGCAGGTTCTCGACCTTGACGCCGCACTTGCTAAGGGCCGCGACAGCCGGAGGTGGAGACACGCCATAGGGCAAGTAGAGCACCGAGGTCGCGCCCGCGCCGAACTTGGGATCGCTGATCGACGAGCAGTCGTTCATCGAGCGCCCCAGCGTGTTCCAGGCGTTCTTGATGAACGGCAGGATGTTCTGCTGCGGCGCGGCGGTGGGCTGAGGTGGCGCGGGAGCAACTTGAGGCGCAGTCGCTGGGGCTTGCGCGAACACCCATGATTGCGCCAGCGAGACGCAGAGGATCAGGAGGAGAATGCGCGTCAGAGGTCTTCCGAAGAGCGGCGAGGAACTTCGAGTCGAGAATTGCATGACGCCGGATTATAGCTGGTGGCTAGTCATTCTGCAGCGTGCATTCGACCTTCAGTTCGTTGCATACGTTCTGGATGCTCTTGACGACCAGGGGCGTGGCGCTGTGCTGTGACGGATCGAGAGTCGAGGCCACGACTAGTTGGGTCAGCTTGTCACCCAGGGTATTCGCTTGCAGGCTGGCCGTCTGTGTACCGTTGGTAAAGGCGACCGTGCGGGTGCGGGCGTCTTCCCGGATGACTTTTACTTCGTCGGCATGAGCCTTCAGACGTTGCAGTGCAGTTTCGTACACGTTCTTGGCGTTGGCCTCGATCACTACGGTGGCGACATCGTAGCCGCCCTGGCCGTTGGCGCCCTGCTGCTCCATGCGCTGGATGCGCCCTGAAACCGCACGCGCCACGGCCACCCACTGAGCCTGCGACGAAATTGCCATCGACAATAGGAGGGTGATTACGACGGTTATACGCTCGCTGCTGGCACGCATATCGGCTCCTCGCTGGTTGAACTTGTGGTATTACCCGTCTCCGGATCGCACAGCAAGTCTAGCCAGAAACCAGCCGACGTCAAGCCAGCGCCGGTGAGGAACGCAAACGAAATAACCTGCCGACAGCGGGAGGATCAAGATCAATCAATTGACGAAGGCACAGCTCGGCGGCTGTGCCTTGAGGGATTCGCGATCGACGATTTCAATCGCGCGCAGAGTCACCTGCACGTAGTGACGACGCGGCGGCCTTGACCTAAAGCTTATGCGTAGTGCGCAGCGTTCTTTTCGATGAACTCAGCCTTGTCCGCCGGGACTTCTTCGTTGGGGAAGATCGAGTTGGTCGGGCACACAGGCACGCAGGCGCCGCAGTCGATGCAGCCGTTGGGGTCAACGTACAACTGGGTCGCGGCCTCGAACTGCTCCTCGTCCTTCTTGGGGTGGATACAGTCGGTGGGACAAGCTTCCACGCAGAGTTCGTCTTTGGTACAGGTGTCAGTGATTGTGTAAGCCATGATTGCGATTCTCCTGATCTTGTGTGGCCTGCCAGCCTCACCGGCAGCAGGTCCGGCGTTTCTTCCGCCAATTTCACTGTACAAATTCGGCAACCACGGGGTCGGTGATATCCGTCACTGACCTGTTGTGAGCATGCGCACAAGGCTTCTTCGCGCGAATTGCGGCGCTGACCCATATAGACTTCGGGCTTCGCATCGGTCAATCGAAAGCGAGTTCTTGACAATATATTGGTACATTGGTACATTAGTACCATGAAAGAACAATTTGAACATCCTATCGTCGTCGAACGTGTACAGACTGGCGTCCGCATGGAGAAGCGTCTGCTGAAGGTCCTGAAGGGCCTGGCAGAATTGAAGGACATGACCCTTGGCGACCTGCTGGAAGGCATCGTGCTGCATGCCTTCGAAGGTAAGGCGCCCTTCTCTGCCGAAACGCTGAAAGAGATCGAGAAATTGCGCAGTATTTACGGGCTGACGCTGAAGGCCGCGGACAGCCATCAGTTGAAGGAGAGGCGGAAATGACGTTCTTCTACGGTCTTACCGGGCTTGTATTGTTTGCGGGCGTGATCGGTTCAGCTTGGGTTCAGGCCCAGGAGCGTGTTCAACCGGCGCTGGCCCATTCTCATGAGGAATTCAGCTTGGTAGTGATGGCTCCTTATGAGCAAGCTTTCCCGCTGTTTGGCGCCTACGAAGAGAGGAAATGGGCGAAGGGCTTCGACCCGCAGTTCATTCATCCATCGCCAGCGATTGACCGGCAGTGGATGGTCTTTACCTGGGAGCAGAAAGGAACGCCGAGCGTGTGGATGAATACCGCCTTTGACGCGGCCAGCGGGCACGTCCAGTATGTCTACTTCGCGAAAGACACAATGGTCACGTTGATTGACATTCACCTGACGAAGGCGGGAGCAGCGGAGACACGCGTATCGGTGGTGTACGAGCGCACCGCGCTTCGGCCGGAGACCAATGAGCAGGTGGATCGATATGCGAGAGACGACCGGAACAGAGGGGTCGAGTGGGCCGAGATGATTAACGGGTATCTGCAGACCCGTGCGCCGGAATAGCTGGGCTTATTTTGAATCTGGAAACCTGAGCAGCGCCGTGGCGATGTTCGAGGCAGGATCTTGCCGCAACTCCAACGACCGCTCCAGCCGCGCACCGGGTGGAAGCATGCTTGCAGCGAGCTGCCACCACTGTTCGATCTTACGGCCATCGTAGATGTTGCCCTCCATCGGTCTCCAGGCCTCGAGCAGTTTCGCGGCGTCGCCTGCGCGGGGCTCTTCTCCGTCGAACAGTAGGCCGCCGAGGCGGAACTGCTTTCCTTCATCGACGTCGACCGTTAACTTGATCGTAGAAGATGGTCCGTCAACGTCGGTGTCCGCTACGGGAGTGAAGTTGATGTAGCCTTGCGAAGCATAAAGCTTACGCAGGTTCTCCAGTCCCTTGCGAATTTCATCAACGTTGAAGATGTCACCGTCCGACATCGCGAATTGTTGGCGAAGCTGGCCGCTCGAAAACGCTCTCTCGCTGCTGAACGCTATCGAATTCAATCTGTATTGCTTGCCTTCGTTTACTTCGACTGCAACTGATATAGAAGGTGGAATTGTGTTGAGATCGAGTGAAGACACGTCAAATTGATTGATTCGCGTTTTAAAGTAACCACGCTCCTGAAAAGCGAACACAATACGGTTGCGGATCTCCTGGGTTTCGGCATAGTCACAGCACTGCCCTCTTAACTCACCCCGGATCGCCTGTAGATCCGCAGTAGCAATCTGTGACACCCCGGTAATCGCAAGTTCATGGATTGAAACTGCATGGGTAGGAGCATTTGGCTGGGCAAAGACGGGAGCAGCCACAAAAAGCAAACCCCAGGCCAGGATGACTGTGCGCATGCCGACCTCCCTCTGCAGACCAACCCGGCAGAGATTCTGTAGTTTCGGTGTCGGGGAGGATTCCCACGAACTCGAAAGTCGTGCCTTAGAATTCCCTGCGGCCTTCCATGGCCTTTTGCATGGTGACCTCGTCGGCGTATTCGATGTCGCTGCCGACGGGAACGCCGGTCGCGATGCGCGTGACCCGGACGCTGGAAGACTTGAGCAGTCGCGAGAGGTAGGTCGCCGTGGCTTCGCCCTCGACCGTGGGATTGGTGGCGATGATTAATTCGTCCACAGTCCCAGCCTCAACGCGGCGCGCCAGGCTTGCGATACGCAATTGGTCGGGACCAACTCCGTGGAGGGGCGATAGCGCGCCGTGCAAGACATGGTAAACGCCGTTGTAGTTGCGGGTCTTCTCGATCGCGGCGATGTTGGTCGGCTCTTCCACTACGCATACCAACCGCTGGTTGCGATTTGAGTTGGAACAATACTCGCAGGGATCGACGTCGGTAATGTTGTTGCAGACCGAGCAGAGATGCAGGCTGGCCTTCAACTGGCGGATGGAGTCGGACAACAGTTCCGCGTCCTCGTCGCTGGCGCGCAGGATGTGAAAGGCAAAGCGCTGCGCTGTCTTGCCGCCTACTCCGGGCAGCTTCTTTAGTTCTTCGATCAGGCGGGCCATTGGCTCGGCAAATCTGGACAAACGTGGACCTCGTTCTCTGGCATTCCGGGGCTGAAGCCCCTGGACTATTATCTGCGCCGTGGACGCTGGCCCTTCGACTACGCTCTGGGCAGGCTCTGAAGGCCAGCTCTTGCACCGTGCCACGCCCCAGTGCGTCGCTAAAAGCCGGGCAATCCCATGCCGCCGAACATGCCTCCGAGGCTCGACTTCATGGCCTCATCGACTTTGCGTGCGGCTTCGTTGACGGCGGCAACCACCAGGTCCTGCAGCATCTCGATGTCGCCGGACTTCACCACGTCAGGCTCCATCACCACGCTGAGAACCTGTTTTTGTCCGTTCATCTTGACGGTGACACTGCCACCGCCCGAGGACGCCTCGACGGTGATCTGCTGCATCTTTTCTTGCAGTTTCTCGGCCTGCTGGCGAGCTTGCGCCAACATTTCCTGCAAATTGAATCCATCCATGAATACTCCGAACTTCTGGCCTTCTTGGACTAAGAGTGCCGCCGCTCCGCGGCTTCCTCATTTTCCCGCTTCGACCGCGGGCTGACGCCCGCGGCTAACACAAATGTCGCCGATCAGCGGCTCGTTCTGAGTCGCGCATCCTCGTCTTAGCCGCAATGCGTGTCATGTCTTGCTCAGCCGCGCTCTTTGTGGTCGATTACAGACCGTATTTCCGCTCCAAACTTTTCCTGCATGCGCTGCACAATCGGATCGGACATGGCGCGACTGCGCGCACCCGCCCCGTTCGTGGGACGCGCGGATGGCAGCGCTGCCTTGGGAGTGAACTGTGACCCTCCGCTCACCATCTTGAACTTCAGTGGTCTCCCTGTCGCTTTTAGCAGGGCATCTTGCACAATGCGCTTGGGTCCGTCGCCGAGTGCCACGTCAACCATGACCTTTGACATCGCCACTTTCACGGAGACTTCATGGTTTCGAACGCTCCACTCACCCGACTCGAGGTTGTGCGCCAGCATCTGTTGCCCGGCGTCTTCGAGTGCCCCCAAAACGACGTTGCGAGCCAGGTCGGGAGTAACCTCGCCGGCCGCGTCTGGTGGTTGCTCTTCCGTAGCCACGGCCACTGCCACTGCTGCAGAGGATTCGACGAGGGGAGTGGCGGCCGTGGTGCCTGCCGCAAACCCAGCCGGCGTGCCGGTCGGAGAGTCGACGAATGCAGCGGTTTCAGCCTTGGGTTCGCTCTTACGACTGCGGTCGGCCTCGAAGGGCGACGGCCCCTTGAACGGAGACGACGCAACTCCCCGCGTCGGCGTTTCTGGAGCGGCCACGCGCGTTTCCGGATTGGCGCTACGAGTTCCCGCTGGAGTGACCTTTCCCGACGGCGCGCTAACACTACGTGAAGCGTTTGCTCCTACCTTCGCCGCTTCTCCACTCAGCAACTGTTCGAGTGGAAGCAGACGCTGGGCATGAACCAGCTTCAGCAAACCCAACTCCAGGTGGAAGCGCTGCTCTTGCTTGTAACCGAGGTCGGAGTGAGTGCGCAACATGATTTGCAGGAAGCGCGTGAGATCTTCTTCGCTGAAGCGCTCGGCAACTCGCGAAACCCGGGCGCGTTCGTCGGAGGAAATCTGCAGGACGGGCGAATTGCTGCCTGCCACCTTGGCCACCACCGTATTGCGCAGGAAGCGCACCATCTGTCGGGCAAAGTGCTGCGCGCTCTGTCCCTCGACGAGCAGGCGATCGATGGTGCGAAGCACGTCTTCGCTGGAGTTACTCGCGACCGCATCCATAATGTCTTCGAGAATGTCGGAGCCAACCGTACCGACGAGTCCGCGCACAACCTCGGCGCTCAGAGTGTCGCCACAACTGGCAATGGCCTGGTCCATGATGCTGAGCGCATCGCGCATCGACCCGTCGCCAGCCTCGGCCAGCATGGCGAGGGCGTTGTCGTCGGCGGTGATGCCTTCCTGCCTGGCGATGTCGCGCAGTTGCGCGACGATGTCGTCGAAACTGACGGCGTGAAAACTGAAGTGCTGGCAGCGCGAACGGATGGTCTGGGGAATGTCTTCCGGCTGGGTGGTAGCCATCATGAAAATCACGTGCGACGGCGGCTCTTCCAGCGTCTTCAGCAGCGCATTAAAGGCGGCATCGGTGATCTGGTGTGCTTCATCGAGAATCCAGATCTTGAAGCGGTCACGAGCCGGCCGGTAACGCGCGGCATCGCGCAATTCGCGGATTTCGTCGATGCCACGGTTGGTGGCGGCGTCGATCTCGATCACGTCCACCGCATTCCCCGCCCGGATCTCGCGGCAGGAGTCGCACACGCCGCACGGCTCTGGGACCGGATGGTCGGTGGAGCGGCAATTCAGCGCCATCGCCAAAATGCGCGCGATGGTAGTTTTTCCGATGCCGCGATGTCCGCTGAAGATGTATCCATGGGCGATGCGCTGCTGCTCGATGGCGTTCTTCAGGGTGCGTGTGACGTGCTCCTGACCGATGACGTCAGAAAACTTTTGGGGTCGATATTTGCGCGCCAGAACCTGGTAGCTCATGGAAGGAAGCTTCGATTATACGGTCTGGGGCTGTGGAACGGGTGAATGCCAAACTGGGGCATAATGTTCGCGACGGGGGATGAGGAAATGCAAGCATTGCAATCGTTAAGAAGGCTGTTGGAGACTCTGCCAGCTCGACTCGAAGCGCAGCCGTCCGATGCTGTCGAGTTCAAACCGGCTTCGGCGTGGTCAGTAAAGGAAGAGCTAGGACACCTGCTCGATTCTGCCGCCAACAACCATCAGAGAATTGTTCGCGCGCAATTGGAAGACAACCCAGCCATGCCCGGCTACGATGGAGACCGGTGGGTGATTTTGCACGGCTACCAGAAGCGAGACTGGCACGAGTTGATCGGTTTGTGGGCGGCGCTTAATCGGCAGTTGCTGGCCGCCACGGAAGCCGTTCCGGACACGGCGTGGTCGCGTAGCTTAACGGTCGGCGACTCAGCTCCGCTGACACTGCAGTTCGTGTTTGAGGACTACATCCATCACATGCGGGACCATCTACGGCATATGAAGGTTCAGGTTGACGATCTGGCGTGAAGTGGTTCGCGGCCTATTTGGCGCAGTTGGAATTCTTGTACCCGTCGAGTTGCAGCACGCGCGGCCCTGAGAACCGTTCGACTGAACTGACAGACTGAACGAACACAGCACGAAATTCCTGACCGGTTGTTGGCGGAACGTCGAGACACGCAGCAAGGACAGTGCCGGGAGCATATTTGATGGCAGGGGGCGGAAAACAGGGCTGGGGTCCGCAACTTCCTCCGTACATCAGGGCTGGGTTATATTCTGTTACTGGATACCATTGCCCATTTTTCTTCACGTATAACTTGAAGGTGCTAAAGGACCGACGCAAGCGAATCGCATCGTGAGCGGCGAACAGTCCGACGCTCCTAAGCGTGACCTCCTTCTTTGTCTTCCATTCGATCCAGTGTTCCGTGCCAACCTGCTGGCCATCGGCGAAAACGGTGGCACGGTCGGGCGATCCGCCGGAGCCGTTGAACATGTCATTCGGGTTCTTCGTGTTGCCGTCTCCGCTGTAGCCGGTCACTTGTGACTCGCCGTGTCCGACGTCAAACAAGTCGGAGCCGCTGATCTGGCTGGGGCTGAGGATGTGGGCATCGGCGACGATAGCGGCGGCCTCTGCGGACTTGCGGGCAGCGTCAAGGCTCAACTCCTTGGCTTTCCTGGTACTCGCGTCGAGTTCCTGTTTATCCTGATCGAGGAATGCGGCGCTTTTCTTGGCGTCCCTGTCCTGCTGCAGGATTTCTTCCTTCTCCAATTGTTCGAAGGCTGCGAGTTGTGCTGCCGCCTGGGCCTTAATAGCGGTAATAAACATCTGCGCGGTTCGAGTGGCAAGGTCTCTCTCGTGCTCGGCGCGGGCATCCGCGGCCTCGGCTTCGGCCTTCGCCTTCTCAGCTTCGTCCAGAGCTACGGTGAGTTTCTGATTGAGCGCTTCGGCCTGCTTGCGTGCCCGTTCCTGTTCTTGTGCCAGCTGATGCTGCGCATCCGCCAAGGCATCGGATTGCTTACGGGCGACTTGCTCGGCGGTGGCGCGGCGCTGCTCATAAAGGGCATAGCCCCCAAAGCCGACTGCGAGCACAAACGCGGTGCCTAACACCGCGGCGATCTGCCGTGTGCGACGGAGTTCGCGGCGCTGGCGATCCTGCTCCGCAGCCAGCGCAGCATCGCGTGCTTCTCGGCTTTTTTCAAGAAATACAACAGCGGATGCGAAGCCGGGTTGGTATCGCTCTGCCCATGCAGCGTTCGGTTGCCACCTCTGCCGCCAATCCAGCATCAGGGACAGTTCCGGGTCCGTCATCAGTCCGGCCGCGCCCTTGGCATGCAGCGCCATGTTCTGAACCAGGCGCTGATACTGCGTGGCAGATTCCGCCTCCTCATCTACCCAGAACTTCAGGCGGTTCCAGATACGCATCAGGCTTTCGTGCGAGATGTCGACGATGGTCTCGGGGGCTATGGGCTCTGTCACCGGGGGCATGACGAACGACCGGCTTGGCTTGCGGAATACGTCGAGTACCAATTTCAGTTCGTCGAGGGTGGCGTCGGTAATCTCACAGAGCGTATTGGCACTGGTGGGGCGGCGAACTCCACGCAGATAGGGCCCCTTGTCAGTGAGCGCCTGAAACACCTTTTCGCAGATCGTCTTCTGGCGATGGTCACGCAATTCCGCAAAGGCCGTCTCCGCGTGCAGATCAAGCGCGCGACTCATGGTGCCGATGGCTTCGTAATGCGGAAGATCCATCGCGCCCGTCCCACCATCTCTTTGCCACCGGGCCCAGGTGCGGTTCAAAGCGTGTTGCAGAATGGAGAGCTGGTCAGGGTTGTCGCCAACATCATTAACAAGGCGAGTCAAAAGAACCGGGCTGATCTCGCCGCCTGCAACAGCTACAGGTCCCGCGATCGCCGACCTTCTCTCGTCCCGCGACATGCGGGGAACCAGATACTGACCGCGGTTGATGGCCTCCGGCAGGCCGGGATACTGCGAGGAGTCTCCGAGGAAATCTGACCGCATCGTCAAGACAACGTAGATGGGGTAGTCGCAGTTGGACGCTTCCAGAAGAAGATTGACGAAGGCGACGGACTTGTCTTCCGCATCCGGCGATTCTTCGGACTGGAGACTCCGATAGCGAAAGAGTTCCTCGAACTGGTCCACGATCACCAGCAGGTTGGGTTTCTCGTCGAAGTGAGCCTGCTCATAGATGTCGACCAACCCCAGTTTGCTCATGTGTAACGTGGCTTCGACGATTTCCTCGATGGACAGCCCTTCGAAGTTCTGATTGAAGAGTCCGCCTTGCTTGGCCAAGGCGTGTGCCATCGCCTTGATCGGATCGCTGCCGGGACGAAATTGCGCCATTCGCCATGACGAACCGGCTGAGGCCATTAGGCCGCGACTCAGCGCGGGTTTCAATCCGCAGTTCACCAGCGAGGATTTGCCGCTTCCCGATGTACCGACGACGGCAAGAAAACGCGTGGCCGCCAGTTCGTCGACCATGGTGTCGATCTGGCTTTCACGTCCGAAGAAGAGGTGCTCTTCATTTTCGTGAAACGGTCTTAGCCCGGGAAATGGGTTCAAAAGCCCGGTAGTGGCTGCGTCGACCTGGATCACGGCTTCACCTTGCCAGAAACCGTGCTAACGAATTCGGAGACTGAGGCCTCTGAAAATCCGTACAAGGCATTGATCAAGCGGGGTTCTTCCAGTTCGATCAGTTCCGTCTTGTCCTCGGTTGCCGGTTCGGACAGGAAGGTGAAAGTCACAGGCGGCTTCTTGGAAGTGCGGTATCCGGAGGCCTTGCGCAGTTCCGAATCGACTGAACCCTTCCATGACTCGTCCCCAGCGCCGTAGAAGATAATCACTGCATCGCAACTGGTCAGCAGATCCTGGTTCGATTGGCGCAGAGTGGCAGCATCGCCTTCAAAAGCCGGAATCTTGGACTCTAGACCCTGCGTCTTAAGAAACTTGCGCAACGGAATGGTCGATTTGCGGTCCCGCTCATCACAGATGATGTAAACGAGCTTGGTGTCCTCTGCGGCAGGTTCCTTCGGAGGAACGGGCACCACGGGCGACTCGATCTTCTTGAGCGCGGTATGAATCGCAGCCTTCAGATCCTCCAGGTCACCGGTGATGAGGTCGGCTCCAAACTGGGCTTGAGGATCCCGTAAGAGCAGTTCGATGAACTGTTGCTGCCGTGCCGATTCGGAATGGGTCCCTCTGGGGAGCCAGATGATGCGCTTAAGCCCGAATTGCTTGCTGTACTGGATGGCGAGCTCATTTTCGAGGACGGCGACTGACTTCTCACTGGGTCCGTCGGGTACAACGCCGTAGTTGCTCCCGATAATGTGAATGGACAACTTGGAGCGAGCCATTATCGAGGCCAGCTCTCCGAAGAAACTCGCCTCTTCGGTAGGCAATTGCACTTCTGCCAGTATCGGGTAGCCATGAAGTCGAAGATCCGCGTTAATGGCCTCGCGATCTTCGCGGCGGTCATTGCTGCAATCGGCCAGATAAACGGCCGGCTTGGCTTGGGCTGACGGGGTATGGTCGGCTGCGCCCGCAGCGGGAGCTGCATCCAGCTTCTTGATTAACTGGGCGACGTCGAACGCCAGTTTCGCCATCTTCAGGTTGTACTTCTGGGTGAACTCCTCGCCGTACGCAGGATCCAACTCGAGTGGCGTCTGCTGTTCGTCAAAAACATAAAACGGATAGCCCAACGAGAGCTTCACCGCGTCGGGCAGCGGTTTCTCGTCGTCGACCGGAATCTTGATGACCTTTAGAACTCGCGATTTGTTGTCGACCAAAACACCACCCGTGGTCTCTGCTGACTTGCAGAATTCCCGTACCTCGCGGGTGCACCACTCCGACTCGATATACCGTGGAGTTATAACCGAAATCAGCAGGGCAGTCTTGGGAAACTGCTGAATGATCTCGTCAGCGAAGATGTCGTTCCCCGCAAGCTTGGAGTCTCTCCAGATGTCGGCCTTGCGGCCGATTCGCATGCTCAGCATCGCCATCAACGATGCATGGAAACGCGTAATCCACCCCTGCTGCTTCTCGCTCAAGGGTTCATTGTCGATATGTGCATAACTGATGAAGACTTCTTTTTCAAAGGACATCTGAATTCATCATCTCACCTATCGATGAATAACTCCGCAGGCTCGGTTCTGTCGAGCGCTCTGCTGCGAAGATTCATCGCTAGCGGTCGCCATACACAGGTTCAATAGGTTCACTGGATGCGGGCTCTCGCGCAATCGGTCACCAACTCATCCTGACCGAGAATTGGAACTGGCGCGCGTTGTGAGCCGATTTGATCAGCCCAAACTGCGAATATTGAGTCACGCCATCCAGACTGTAGCTGCTGATCGGGTTGTAATAATTGGGACGGTTGAAGAGATTGTAAGACTCGGCGCGAAGCGAAAGCGCTGCCACTTCCCGGATCTTGAAGGTCTTTTGAATCGCCATATCGAAGTCGACATACGCCGGTCCGGTGAACTGGTTCCTCGCCGAGGTGCCAAGGCAGGGCGATCCCGCCTCTCCACTCTTGATTCCAACGTCCTGCTGAGTCACGTAGGGAGAGAATGCGCTGGACTGCCCCTGGCAACTGATGCCAGGCAGGACAATTGATGAGGCGTTGCCAATGTAGGCGTTGGGGTTCCCTGTCGTTGTGACGGGACCAGTCAGGCTGACGCGCTGCGTCAATTCACCGGCGATCGGGCCGCTGAAAATCGTGAACGGCTGTCCGCTTTCCGCGGTGAATACCCCACTCAATAACCATCCATTCAGTAACTGAGACTTCTTTGAGGTGGGTATCTCCCACGTGTACTCAAGAATGAACCGGTTGGTTTGATTGAAGTCGGAAAGACCATAATCGTTTGTCAGGAAGTGATACGGGTCCTGCGAGATGGTATAGGGGGTCACCTGCGCCCGGCCTGCCCCAGTGGTGTTTACTCCTGCCGTCAAGAGGCCGGTGAGGGCTGCGAGATTCGCCGAGATAGCGCGTGGATCGAAAGCGCTGGGTGGAGGTGCGAATGCACTCGAACTGGCGCCCAGCGCGTACAACACTGGATTGCCGGTTCCGAGCAACTGCAACGAACTCAATTGTGTCATGAGCGGACTCGGAATCAGCGGGGCACCCGCGCTCGAGGCATTATCGAGCGCCTTGGAGTACGTGTACATCGCTCGGGCCTGGAATCCGCGCCAGCCCCGGGTCGTCACTTTGGCCAGGAAAGAGTTGTAATTGCCGTAGCCGAGATTGGCGGTGGTGAAGGTTGGAACGTAACTAAAGGCATCGCAGGGCTGGCCGTTCTGTCCCGGCGCCGAGGTAGTGCAAAACCACTCGTTGTTGAATCCAGTGTTGGAGGTCGTAGGGAGGTTCGCCGTGAAGTTTCCGATGTAGGCAACTTCGGCCGAAACATCTGGATTGATCTGACGCTCGATTGAGAAACTCACTTCTCGCGTGAGGGGATTGCTGAGGTGGAGGGGGTCAATGGCACTAACAGCGAACGGCACGCTGGCAACCTGATAGAAAGCGTTAAGAGGATTTGGGTTGATCAAACTCGAATTGCCTAATCCACACTGCCCGAAGCCGCAATTCGGAGTGTTGAAATTCTGTCCATATAGCGTCTGCGGATTGTTCTCTGTCCGGGGTGTGGGCCGATTGAAGGCAAGTTGTGCCATCAGGCTGGCCGGAATCTCGTCGAAGTAGATTCCAAAGCCAGCGCGAACTACGGTGTCCCCGCTGGGAGTGGCCCACGCGACGCCAATTCGCGGCTCGAAATTGTTGGTGCTGGCGACCACGAAGTTTCCGTTCCCGATAGGAGCGCAGGTCCATGGCAAGGACTGACTAGCTGCCGGGTAGATGGAGCCGGTGTAACTGCCGCCAGTCGCGCAGTTATTGCCAAAAGGGTCGAGCACCTGGTTTAGACCTTGTTGGACCAGTCCATTAGCAGCCGTATCGTAGTTCCATATCTGGTGGTTGATCTCCGATGGCGGCGAAAAGTATTCGTAACGTAGTCCCAGGTTGACCGTCAGATTCGGCCGCGCGCGCCAGGTGTCCTGCAGGTATCCCGCTACGACGTACGAGTGGAACGTAGTCTGGTAAGGACTTGGTTCTTTCGTGGCGTAGTCAAACGAAGGGGTCGTGAAAGCGGCTCCCGGAAAGCAGTTGACGACGCAGGTTTCGCTATCGCTGGTAAATTCGCCAATGTCGCCGGAAACAACCACGCCTCGGCTGAATCCACCGTTGTCAAAAATATTCTGCAGCCTGCGCAAGTCAAATCCAGTGCGTATTGTGTGCTTTCCCTTGAACCACACCATGTTGTCCATTAGCTCGCCTTCACTGTCGCGGCGCTTTCCAGGAGCGCTGAGTGGCGCACCCAGCCGGGCAAAGGGGAACAGTCCATCCAGGGAAGGCGTGATCACCGGCACAAATGGCAACCATACTGCGTCAAACCATCCTCCGAAGGCACCATTGATGCCGGGTGCGGCACCAGCATATTGCGGATCGAGTCCCGAAAGCAGGTACGTCTGCATGGGGCCGCTTGGCAAACCCGCTTGGGCCGCATTGAAGTTCGCGTCCTGGGGCGTCTCAGTGACCTGGAACCTGGTGAATCCGCCGCGGAGAACATTGCTGAATCGGTCGGAAAAACGATGGGTGAAGGTCACGACCAAGTTCTGGTTCAGCACTGCGCGCTGGGCACCGTTTCCGGGATAGACCGATGAACTGGGCAACGAGTCATCATGCAATTGCGAGAGGTTCTGCAGGTTATAGCGAAATGTCCAATCAGTGCGATCGGACTGGGTGAAGTCGACTCGCCCGAGGTAGTTGTCGACGTTGGTGTAATTCGGTGCCTGTCCCTGGTAGAACTCCAACACATCAGGGATAGCCACAACGTTCGATTGCGGATAAAGCGACAAAACGTTGCTGGCAAGCAGGGCGTCCGGATAACCCGGCTGGCCTTGAAACTGCGACAGGTGGCTACGGTCGTAAGTACTGGGCACGCGCTCGAAGATTGGGTTCGGATTGTCGATACGCGTCCCTTCATAGTCTCCAAACCAGTACCAGCGCTTCAGGAACGATCCGCCGGCCTGGGCCCCGAATTGTTGGGACGAGAATGGCTGGGTATGGCTGTTGTGTTGGGCGAGGATAGAAGCCGGGTCAAAGAGCGGATTGCAATTAGTCGTAGGCGTCAGATTTGGAATGGTGCAATAGCTTGTTCCGTAGGTGGAATTCAGCAACCCTACTGTCTTGACATACTGGTTGTACGAATTCGGCTGATAGATCGGCGATCCTGCCGGGTTGGTATTGGCAGCGGGCTGCACGTTCAGCGGTCCGGCAAATGCCGACGCCTGATCGAAGCCCGAGCCGTTGTAGACCGACAACGGTGAAGTCGCATTGATTGAGTCCGATGCGAAAAAACCGAAAGCGCTGCCATGAAACTTGGCCGTCCCGCGGCGGGTGACAATATTCACTACGCCGCCAATGTTGCGTCCAAACTGCGCTTCTGAAGTGGCCGTGACCACTCGGAATTCCTGGATCGCGTCATTGACCTGGAACGGTATAGCCTGATTGCTGCTCGAGGCGACGTTGTCCATACCATCGAGCAAAAACGCATTCGAAGTGGGACGCTGACCGGAAATGCTGAACGTTGTGTCCTTTAATTCCGACCACGCTGGGACGTCATGCGTGCCCGAGTCGAGCAACCCCAAGGCCAGAAAATTGCGGTTGTAAAAAGGAAGATTACGCAACTGATTGCTGGTGATGACCGTGCTGACCGCCATCGAGAGGGTGTCAATCGGCACATGCGATGACTCAGCGGTGCCGTGTTGTCGTGCGCTGGCCTTTTTGCCGCCCGCGCCCGAGGTTGGAGCACCCGGCTTCTGGGCTGCCGCCGGAGTAGCCGGACCTTGCGGAGGCGCAGGGGCAGAACTGGAGCTCTTATCCTGCCCATCCGAGGGGCTCTCGTTGTCGGTCCATCGCGCGTCTGCAGCCAGATGTCCACCCGGAACGTACGCGACAGCCTTTGGCGATCCGGTTGAACCGGAGCGTACTCCGGGAGTAGTTTGCCCGGACTTCGGTGTCGTCAATGCAACGGTGGCCGGTCGCCTTTCCCGAGTCTGGGGAAGCACGCCGCCGCCAGTACGCGCAACTCCATGGGCAAGGACGAGCTGCCCTCGGTCGCGCAACCTGGAAACCGGGACCGGTTTTTTTTCGCCAATGAACGACGGCAGGATGTGCCTTGTCTCACCAACCTGGACTTCGAACTTCACCGTTTGCGGCGCGAATTCCATGCCTTGGGCTTCCGCCGTCATGACATAGCCATCGGCTGGAGCGACTTCAGCAAAGAAATACAACCCGTCGGAGTTGGTGACGGTGGTGCGCTCGATGCGCAGGGAGTCGTTGCGTAACGTTACTCGCACACCGGGGACGGGCGTATCCTGGTTATCCTCAGCATCTCCGCTGATCAGGGCCCTGTCCTGTGCGAAACCGAGAGACGAAGCCGCAATCAAAACAAAAGCAAAAATCATGGCCGGCCGCATACCGATAAGCTCCGAGCTTCCGCCGTCCAACCGTGAGGGTGGGCCGCATGTCAACTGGGATACGAACAACTGGGATACGAACAAAGTGGCTCGGCTCCCGCAGTTTAACTTCAACTACTGGCGCTAGTTATATCGCCAAACGTGCTCGAATGGGTAGACATTAGCACACTTTGGTATAAAAGGTGCCGCTTCAGGCAGCATTTCCTGTCTTGGCATTTCCTTTTTTGGCACCGGACAAAAACGAGACCAAAATGTCAGTTCCGAAGTCAAGCGGACCGGAGTATATTGAACGCGAGCGGACGAAAGTGAGAGCGAATTGGCGTTTCTCGGCGAGATTGTTGAAGTTTCGCTTGCTTTGGGCACAATAGCCCGGTAATCTATCACCCACTTGACCGGGAGTTTCCCGGGCTTCAAGGGTCAAAGAAAGAGGGGAACATGAAGCGCTTCGTCGTCTTGACAGTTCTGCTGCTGGCCTGCGTAGTTGGGCAGTTGTCAGCTACGTCGTATGTATACGTTGGTTCGTGGACGGTGGACCAAGGTCCGAGCTGGACGATCGTACCACCGGCCTACACTGGCCAGGATGCTGCCGCCTTGTTGTTTGGCGGATCTCCTGCTGACTACGCTATCTCCACGGTTGATTCCAACCCTGCAGATATTAACTTCTCTGCCTGGGTTTCCACGTGGGGCTCCGGTCCTCTTGGTCTCTGTGGAGGGAGTTTCCCGTGCGGCACGGTTGTTGCAGAAAACTACGCTGTCAGCACGGGCGGCCTGTACGCAAACTATGGTGACACGTCAGCCTACGTGCTCGACTGGGCCGTCGGTGCTCAGTACACCAACTACGCTTTCTTGCCCACGCCAGAGCCAGGAAGCCTCGTCCTACTCGGATCGGGTGCTCTTGGACTCGTCGGCGTACTTCGCCGCAAGTTCAGGGTTTAGCGGTTTTGAGTTCTTTGGCGAGCCGGCGTACAAGCCGGCTCTTTCTTTGGGAAGTGATTATTTCACTTGTCGCTTAGTTGTCGTCTATCGCGGTATTAGTGCCGGTTTTTCATCAATTCGCCAGCGCCAGACGACTCACAAAAAGACCTTGTTCTCAAAACTCAAACTCGTGTTGCGTCGCTTGCCCGACAAGCGCGATTTGCTTTAGAAAGCATGCTTGGCCGGATGTAGGATTTTCGCTCTCATTTTAAAATCGTTGCACCAAACCACTTTGGCTCTGAGTTAACGAATTGCAAAATCCGTTGACAGAATGGTAAAAGGCCAATACAGTGCGTACACTTGTACAATACCAGCGCTATCGCAGCGTAGCACCTCCGAACCGAGTGTATGAAGTGGGGTCCATCGTGAACCGTGGAAAATTTGGCCCGTGGGTTGTTTTCTGGATAACCGTCGTCCTGGGCCCTTCCAGTCTTTTCTGCTCAACTACGGGGACGGCCTCGAGTGGCTTTATCGCGCTAAGTTGGCACTTTGCCGGTCCCTCCGGCGCGGCTGGCAGCAACAACGTGTATTGCCCGGGTAGCACCACTTCGTTGTGTGGCTTCACTTATTCACCGAGTGCAGCGCCGTATTACCTTAACGACACCGCTACGGCAAGCCCGTACATCGGTTGGCACAACTACAAGCCAAGTACCACCGTTACCGCCCAGCAATACCTCGATGGCCTGTACATTTGCCAGACAACTTGCACGACATCGCACTTAACGTTCAATCTCAACGGCAGCGCGACACTCAACATGGGGCCCACCAGTGAGCCCGTAAACCTGTACAGGGCGCCAGTCAACGACAATGGATATTACTTGTCCACACCTGGCGGTTCATCGATTACCATTACATTCCCAACCGGCAAGTATGCGAACGACTTTGAATTCTACTGGGGAAGCATCGATTCCTATAACTCGATTACGTTTACCGATATCCGCGGCTCTACGTTTACAACCGCGTTCTCTGGCTCAAGTTTTATTTGCTCAGGCAGCTCTACAACCAATTGCTTTGTCGCTCCCAACAGTGGCACGACCCCTGCGTATAATCTGTATGGGGCGGTGGTCGACTTTCGGGTTCTGCCGGACGCCAGTAACCATAATCATATCTATCCATGGACGAGCATAACGTTCACGTCCAGTTCCCCGGCGTTTGAATTTGATAATATTCGGTGGAATTTTGCGGCGTGCACCTCGAGCCCTTGCAGCTCGGCTGTGATATCTCCATTTGGAAGACCTCCCGCACCCGTGCCTGAGCCGTCGAGCATGGCTCTGCTGGGAACAGGCATTGCCGGCGTTGTCACGCTGCTAAGACGCAGTTTGCGCTCCTAAAGCCGCAGCCGCCGGACCGTCGAAATCCAGTCAAAACCGTAGAGACAGGCAACTCAGCCCCCCATCCATTTTGCGGAACTCCGACATCTGCAACGGCAAGGCTCGTAACCGCGACGAGCGAGGTTCTCCTGCAACCGTGGAAATCCTGCCGGTACCAGCACGCGATCGTTGACCTGCACGCAATTACACGCGTAACTCTCCTCGGCTGACACGCGAATCAGGTTGTAGCCGGAGAACTCTTCCCTTCCCGCCAACTCTTCCATGACGACAAGGTCGTTATTGTCGAGGTAGGCAATCCCGCTCTTGAGATGCAAGATCGACCTCACATCGCGTATGTCGACCATGGAAGCTGTATAGCCCTCGGCGGCGAGCCACCGGCTAAGCTGCTGAGCGCCCACTTCGTTGGTGCGATGTGAGATGCCTATGAAGAAATGGGATCCGGCCTCACAGACGTCTCCGCCGTCGAGGGTCCCAGGCGCGGCGACCTCGTGTATGGCGGAGTAGAAGCGCGCGATCGTTTCCCTGATGCCAGTGACTTCTCCCAGACGCGAGGCGGCGCCGGGACGAGTGAGCACAGCCGACTGGCCCGCCAGCACCGCTGTGTCTTCGACGAAAGTCGAATCGGGATGCTCGCGGTCCACCGGCAGTTGCGTCAGTTCGACACCGCAACTCTCGAGCGCATGGCAGTAAGCCTCGTGCTGCGACAAAGCCAGAGGTACATTCGGTTTGCCGAGTTCTGCCGTGGTCAGGCCGTCTGCGAAGTTGTCACCGGGTCTGCGAACGATTGCGTGTTTAAACAAATCGGATCCCTCGATTAAGTATTTCTGTCACAGCGCGACGTGCTGGTGAAGAGGCTTCCGGCGCAGCCGAATGGATGCGCTGCTACGCATCATCTCACTGCAGTCGACTCTGAACCTCGGGCGACAGGTTGCCTCCGCAGAACAGCACAACCACGTTCTTGCCCGCGTAACGAGAAGCCTCCTGGAAGAAGGCGGCCAGCGCCACGCCGGCAGCGCCTTCGATTGTCCAGTTTCGATCACGCGCCCATTTCATGGCTTCGAGAATTGCGCTCTCAGGCACGAGAATTGCCCGATGCATGACAGCTCGCGCTAACTCGAACGTGATCGAGCCGGGCTCGACTCCGCCTGCTGTACTCTCCGACAAGGTTTGGCTCTCTGGAAACTCAATTATCTTGCCGGCGCGCAGGCACTCGTACAGCACCCGCGAATTCTCTGGCCAACATCCCACAATCTCAGTACGTGGAGATCGCTGGCGTAGATAGGTTCCGACCCCGCTGATCAGGCCGCCGCCGCCGGTGGCGATGAAAACCGCATCGATGCTTTCGATCTGGTGCGCCAGTTCAACTCCGATCGTTCCTTGCCCCGCAAGCACCTGCCAGTCGTTGTAGGGCGACACATAGGTTCGGCCGGATTCCTCGGCAGCAGCCCGGGCAGCGATCTCGGCATCCAGCGGGTTCTGCCCGATCATTTGAACGCGCGCCCCATAGGATTCGATCTTCCTCCACTTCGACTCGGGCACTTGGGACGAGAGATACACTTCAGCATCAATGCTCCTGTACCTGGCCGCCGCGGCAACGGCTAGGCCGTGATTTCCCGTCGAGGAAGTGACTACGCCCGCCGAGGCGGCCTCAGGAGTAAGCCCCATGATCTTGTTGGTTGCCCCGCGCAATTTGAAAGATCCGGTCGTCTGCAACTGTTCCAACTTGCAATATGCAGAGGTCGTAGCTGGGACGCGGGAATCGGGCGGTAGTCTGGCAACCGGCGTTTGCCGCACCAAGCCGTAAATTCGGTCACAGGCTTCTTCGATCAGTTTAATGAGATCCGGGACTGGAGCAAGCGTCGTCACCACGCTCTGATTGTTGTCCATCTTTGGGGTGATTCCCGTCCGTTCGCTGTTAGCAGAAAAACGTTGTGGGCCCATGGCAACGGCATGGGATCATGCCCCAGCAGACGACGCAGCGGTACCATCCTCCCAGAGGCGAAAACCACCCTTGAACGCATTGGCGTTGTCTCCAGCCCTGCATTTGGCGGGCAGCGTTTTCAGAAACTTCACGTTGCCTCCGCCCAGAACGACGTCGTCCGGTTCGAGCGCGGCAGTCAACTTTTTGACCACGTCGGCCACGTAGCGCCGCCATTTCTTCTTGCCAAATTGCTTCATGCCACGCAATCCCACATAATCTTCGTAGGTTCCCTTACGGTAAGGAAGATGGGCCAGTTCCATGGGGAGCAACGCGCCATCGATGATCATCGCCGAACCTAGACCGGTTCCAAGCCCGAGAAAAAGCATTCGGCCCCGTTTATAGCTGCCCAAAGCTTGCATGGCCGCGTCGTTTACGATCTTGACCGGACACTTGAAAGCTTTCTCGAAGTTGAAACCAACCCATCCTTTGCCGAGATTGTGAGGCTCGGCTAAGAGCCGGCCATCGAGAACAGGCCCGGGGTAGCCAATGGAGACAGCATCATATTTCCAGTCCGCGGCGACCTTTCGCACCTCATCGACCATCTGCTTAGGAGTAAGTCTGGGCCCAGACGGAAACTTTCGCCGCGTCTCATGCCCAGAAGCCAACATCTTGACATTGGTTCCACCTACATCGATAGCGAGTATTTTCATTAGCAACCCTCGTTCCTGGTTTTTGCACGCAAATCGTTGCGGTTTGCAGTTGGCAGAATACGGTCAAGCTCTTGCCGGCGTCGAAAGAGTCTACACTACAGCCTGAAAGTCTCAAGTATCGGCGAATTAACTCAGCAGCGGCTTCTACCTGTACGGACGGCGTCGGCTAATTCCCGCAACAGTCCAACCGTCTCGTCCCATCCCATGCACGCATCGGTGATGCTTTGCCCATAGGAAAGCGGCTGGCCCGGCGCCAGTTTCTGCGCTCCCGCGACGAGGTTGCTCTCCAGCATGACGCCAATGATCCGCCGGTCTCCGCCGGCAATTTGGACCGCGACATCGCGGCACACGGCCCCTTGGCGGCTGTAGTCTTTATTACTGTTGGCGTGGCTGCAATCGATCATGATGCTAGACTTCAGCCCGGCTTTTTCCAGTTTGGCGCAGGTGGCATCGACAGCTTCTGCTGTGTAATTAACGCTGTTTCGTCCACCTCGCAGAATCACGTGGCAATCCGGGTTTCCGGTGGTCGCGAATATTGCCGACTGTCCGTGCTTGGTGTGTCCCAGAAAGGTATGCGGATGTGCGGCGGACAGCACGGCCTCTATGGCAATCTGCACGTCGCCCGAGGTAGCGTTCTTGAATCCCACGGGGCAGGAGAGACCCGAAACCAACTGGCGGTGGACCTGGCTTTCCGTCGTGCGTGCGCCAATAGCTCCCCAACTGACCAGCCCCGCCACATATTGCGGCGTGATCATGTCGAGAAACTCGGTGCCGGCGGGCACTCCCATCTCCGCCAAGTCGAGCAGGAGGTGCCTGGCCTGACGCAGGCCATCGTTGATCTTGTACGACTGGTCCAGGTAGGGATCGTTGATCAATCCCTTCCATCCGATCGTAGTGCGGGGCTTCTCAAAGTACACGCGCATGATGATGTGAAGTTGCTGCGCGTAATCATCGATGGCGGACTTCAGCCGGGCCGCATACTCGCGTGCTGCTTTGGTGTCGTGAATGGAACAAGGACCGACAACCACAAGCAGGCGCTGGTCTTCACCGCGCAGCACGTTTGCGATATGCTCTCGAGCCTGGTAGACAGTGGCCGAAG
Source organism: uncultured Acidobacteriaceae bacterium (assembly GCA_963779555.1). GTDB lineage: Bacteria > Acidobacteriota > Terriglobia > Terriglobales > Acidobacteriaceae > DASRAA01. The sequence goes on along the minus strand of CAVZYS010000001.1, from coordinate 186,121 downwards.
CCTTTTCCGTGGTGGGCAGCTCTTCATCCAGGAAGACGGGTGGCAGAACGACTTTGGTCCACTTGATGCGAAGGTCGTCAGTCGAATAGAACATGGCGTTGGTGTAAGTAGAATTAAGGGTACTGAGGGCGCGATTGCTTCGCCTTTGAATACTCTATCAGCCAACTTCCGCGAAATCTCGCGTGGGAGAGAACAAGATTTGAGACGGGCGCGACGTGCCCATCCTCGGATCGTGGTCTCAAGCTGCGACAAGGCCGTGAACGCAGCGACAACGCGGAATCACGTCACGTACTCATGCGTCACTGTGATCGACGTTTAAGGTGACGGCTTCGTATGTCCGAATTTTTGGCGTCCCATCAATCACCTTGGCAAGGATTTTCAAGACCTGTGGGTAGACGTCTGTTTCGTAAGCGATCGCATAGTTCTTGTTCTCCCAAAGGCTGATAGCAATGTGCTCCAAGCTGCCGGGATTAGAGAATGTGATTTCGCCCTTGAATCCTTTTTGCTGGCGAAGCAGGGGGAGTATCTCATTCTCGAATGTTCGTGAAAACTCCGCCCCCATGGTGAATGACTTCATGCGGAAATGTGCATTGCGCGCGAACATCTTTAGCTTCTCCCTGTAGACGCAACGTGTGTTGCAGGTCAGTTGCGATGAGGCAACCGCACGGTCACTGCGGCTTAGCGGCAGCAGCCGGCTTCTTCGTTGGGGCCTTGGTCGCTTTCGAGGCCGGCTTAGGATGGGCATCCTCTTGCAGTTGCTGTGCGACCCTGTCCGACTCCAGCGTGAAGGTCGCCATGACCGCATTAACGCCGAATTGGTCCGCGTCTGCAGCGAAAGGCAGTTCTTTCATCTCTGGCTGGGGACTGCCCACTTTGTACAGCGTCACATTGGTCAATGCCTGGTACTTGGCGGCGTCCAGCGTCACTCCTTTGGGAACTGAGGCCGGCGGCACGCCACCACTGCCGGGTGCTTTCACCTGACTGGTAACCGTATAGAGGATGTAGTCGCACTGCTTAGAGCTGGCTTCGCTTTCGACATCCTGATGCGGCGCTTCCGAACTGAGCGGCACCGCTTCCATTTGGTGATGCGCGATCTCATCCATCAAGTCGAGGCGCAAGTTGTCGGTAGGAAGGCCCTCGCCGCTCGCGTCTTTAATCTTGACCACGCCGATGCGCACTACTCCAGCGGTCTTGGGCGCGACAGCAGCGGCTGGCGCCGCAGCAGGCTTCGGTGCCGGAGCTGGGGCACTGGGTGCAGCCACGGCCGGTTCATGATTCGCCTCTGGCTGGGTCGCGGCTGGCGTGCCACCCATCATGGCGGACATGTCCGTAACCTTGCAGCCTGGGGGCATGTCGAACAGGGGCGCCTCCAGAGTGGCGTTGGTCAACTCCACGACTTCCGTTGTGGTTGTGAAGTTCCCGTGCTCAGACATGATGGTGGTGGTCTGCTTCAGTGGGTAGCCCATCGCGCCACCGCCGCCGCCCTTCATCACGATGCGGTCACTACAACCGGCTCGGCCACCTCCCATGCCTCCGCAAGCCATGGCGCGATACGATTCATCGGCGCAGGAAAACCCCGCCGAGAGATCCGCGTACCAGCCATCGGTTTCCATCTTCATGTGGGACTGGTTACAGGCGTCGGGAGTGGACTCCATAATCATGGACGTTTTGATGTGACGCGCTTTGTAGCCAAACATGTCCTGACGCTCGCCGGTATCCGTGGAATTGCGAGTAATCGTAACCACGCCACCCTTGCGCGGAGGTGCTGGCTCGCCACCTGCCATCGCGCGTCCCACGTCCTTCATATTTGGCATAGTGGGGCAAGAGGATTCGCCGCCGCCCGTCTGAATGACCGAACACTGGTTGCCGCTGATGGTGATCATGCGCTTCTGATCGCACTGCATGATGGTAACCGCGCCACCGTGGCCTCCGAAGCTCATCTCGTTGCGCTCACGAGGTCCCTTGATGTAAACCGTGCTCTCCGTGGTGTGGCCCATCACCGTGGTGCGGGTCTTGATCTTCAGATCGGCTGACGCGAGGGTCGAAAATTCGACAACGGCTATAGCAAGAAAGAATGTGTAACGACAAAGGCGGGACAAAGGGCCTCCTTGGGAAAGCTCGGACAGTCCTCAGGAGAAAACGAGGGCAGGGCAATTCTAAACAAACTGGACAGGAATACAACGGGTGTGTCTGGTTGAGAGAGTGCTCGACTAGGAATCGATGAGAATTGCAGGAAAGAATTGGCTGCCCCTCAGGGATTCGAACCCCGATATGCCGCTCCAGAGGCGGCTGTCCTACCGTTGAACGAAGGGGCAGCTATTGTGAAAGCTGCGCGAAGCAACCGAAGCCTCCGCTCATTTATTGTATTGGTTGCTGCTCCAGAGCGTCAACAAACCGTGGCCACCACGGCCTGGTTGACGGCGCTTGTGTTTTCACAACTTCGCGGATGTCATGACGCTGGTAACAACGGCGCGATAGAATGAGCAACATCATTCTTTATCGTGAGGGCTGCATGACATCGATCCTGGGTACCGCTGCTTTTCCGACGGACGCAACCGACATCGCAAGACAGCCACTGGTGGCGGATCAATGCGCCTTACTCGTGGTTGATATTCAGGCAAAGTTGCTGCCGCCGATCTTCAACAAAGACGAACTGGTCAAGAACTCGCAGCTATTGGTTCGTGCTGCCAACATCCTCGAGATGCCAGTGGTCGTCACCACACAGTACGTGAAGGGCCTCGGACCCGTTGTTCCTGAGATTGCGTCCCTGGTCAAAAACGTCAGGCCTATCGACAAACTGGAGTTCGGTTGCTTTGGCAGCAACGAGTTTCGCTCGGCGCTGAAATCACTGCCCGGCAATCGTAATACTGTGCTGCTGTGCGGCATGGAAGCGCACATCTGTGTGATGCAGACTGTGCTGGGCGCGCTGAATGAAGGCTACCTGGTGCACGTGGCGTCGGACGCGATCGGCTCGCGCGTGCGTTGGAACTGGGACATCGGAATTGATCGCATGCGGGCTGCTGGCGCCGTGATCTCGACCACCGAGATGATGATTTACGAGTTGCTGCGATCCTCCGGAAGCGCTCAATTCAAGGAGATGCTGCCCTACCTGAAGGGTTGACCTCAATCGCGACTTCCCAATTCAACAGCGGCCGGGGTACCCGCGCACATCCATGATTTCTCTCGCACGCAAACTCCGGCTGGCTGACTTCTTTTCGCTCGGCTTCGGCACCATGATCGGCGTGGGGTGGCTGGTCGTGATGGACGACTGGCTGGTTCGCGGTGGCCCGCTGGGCGCCATCCTGGGATTTGTCATCGGCGGCGCGGTGTTGTTGCCGATAGGAATTGTTTATGGGCACCTGGTGCAGGCCATGCCCGACGCTGCTGGCGAGATCGCTTACACCGCCGCGGTGTTTCCACGGTCGATCAGTTTCGCCACAGGCTGGATGATGCTGCTGGCCTACTATATCGTCTGTCCCTGGGAGGCGGTCGCCATCGGACGAATCGCCGGCTACCTCTTCCCTGCCCTGAACTCTCTGGAGTTGTACCGCATTGCAGGAAAGCCGGTGTATCTGCCTCACCTGGTGATCGGGCTTGCGCTTACGGTGTTTCTCACTGCGTTGAATTACCGCGGAATCAGGCTCAGCGCGACCTTCCAGAACTGGACTACGTTCGGCGTGATCACGCTGGTTCTCAGCTTCGTATCCGCGGGTACGAGGCACGGTTCCATCGAGAACTTTCGGCCGCTTTACAGCGGTCCGGCTCTCATCTCAGTGCTCCTCGTCTTGCAAATCGTTCCCTATTTCATGACAGGATTTGAGTCGATCGGCAAAGCTTCGGAGGAAGCTAGCAGCGAATTTCAGCCGCGCCGGTTCATGGTGGCGATCCTGCTTGCGATCTTGGTGGGTGTCGCATTTTACGTAACGGTCATCGCGGCAGTTGCTTATGTGGCTCCGTGGCAGACAATCGTGCACGAACCCTTTGCTACCGCCGTGGCGTTCGAACGAGCCATGGGCTCGCAGTGGATCGTCAGGGTCATCATGACTGCGGCGCTTCTGTCGCTGCTGAAGGTATTCAACGGCAACCTCGTCGCAGCCAGCCGGCTACTGTTTGCCCTGGGGCGCCGGGGGTTGGCTGACAAACGCCTCGGCCACGTTCATCCCACCAATCGCACGCCGTCCACCGCCGTGATCTGCATCGGCATCGCGACCGCGCTTGTAATGCTGCCTGGAGAGTCGCTACTGGTGCCGATCTCCGAGGTTGGCTCGCTGGCGTCGGCGCTGGGATGGATGGCATCGTGCGCCGCTTATATGCGCATGCGTCCGTCGTCCATTGGTCGTGCCGCTGCCGCCACCGGACTCGTGGTGACTTCGCTGATGATCCTGATGAAGCTGCTTCCCAACGTGCCGGGACACTTCACCGCATATGAGTGGGTGGCTCTGACATTGTGGATTCTGTTGGGATTGCTGCTTCGCCGGGAAGCGAAACCTGGCGAAGCAGCGGTCATGCACAAGCGTATCTAGGACTCGATAGCCACAAGTTGCGTATAGAACTTTGCCGCGTGGGGCGAAGTTGAGAGCACCGTCTTCTCCGGCAGCTCGCCCATATACATCGCGATCTCATCGCAAGCGTGCAGACGCGGGCACCGCAGGCAGTCCTTGTACATCTTGTCGGGCAGGAGTTCTTTATCGACAACCGTAAATCCCATCTTGCCGAAGAAGTCGGGGATACGGGTAAACAGGCAAACGCAAGTCACGCTTTGACGTGCAGCTTCGGCGAACAGCGCGTCGATCAGCATGCGACCGGCGCCGCGGCCTTTTGCTTTTGGTCCTATGGTGATGGAGCGGACTTCGGCGAGATGCATTCCGTACAGGTGCAGAGCGCCGCAACCGACGACTTCGCCCTCGTGTTCAACCACCACGAAGTCGCGAATGTTTTCGCAGATTTCGGCCAGCGTGCGGCCCAACAGGGTTCCGTCACCCACGTGCACCTGAATGAGTTGCTCGATCGCAATTGCGTCGGGCAGGGTAGCGTTACGCGCAAACATGGGCGGCTCCTGCCAACATCGAGAGTATTTCCTTCGTCTTCTTCAACGCCGCCCGAACCTGCGCGGGAGCAGTGCCCCCCGGTACGTCGTGTATACCCAAGACTTGTTGCAATCGCAGTGCGTCGTAGAACTGCGGATCAGCAGCGATGCCGCAGCTTGCATAATCTTCTGGTGAGAGATGTTCCAGCTCGCAGCCCTTTTCCACGCATAACTGAACAGCCTTGCCGATCATCTCGTGCGCGTGACGGAAGGGCAGGCCATTGCGAACGAGATACGCGGCGCCAGCCAGCGCATTCATGAATCCGCCGCTGGAAGCTTCGTACATGCGCGCGTAGTCGAACGTCACGCTCGCCATGAAGCCAGCCGCGACCTGCGCCATGCTCGCGATCTGCTGTGCGGCGGCAAAGACAGGCTGCTGCGTCTCCTGCATGTCTTTGTTGTAGGCCAGCGGAAGTCCTTTCACCGTGATGACCAGTGTCATCGCGTCTGCGAAGACTCTGGCCGCTTTGCCGCGAACCAACTCCAGCGCATCAGGGTTCTTCTTTTGCGGCATAGCGCTGCTGCCGGTCGAAAACTCTTCCGGCAGCTTCAAGAAACCGAATTCGGTGGTCGCAAAAAGGATCGATTCCTCCGCCCACCGACTCAGGTGAAGCGCCACCGACGACAAAGCCTGCACGAACTCGATGGCAAAATCGCGATCACTGGTCGCGTCAATGCTATTGGCGGTGGGCGCATCGAACTCCAGCGCCTTCGCGATCCCCGCGCGGTCGAGCGGCAGGATCGTCCCGGCCACTGCTCCCGATCCCAGAGGACACAGGTTCAACCGCTTGCGGCAATCCGCCAGCCGCCCCAGGTCGCGCAGAAACATCTCGACATAAGCGAGCAGCCAATGCGCCACCAACACGGGCTCCGCTCGCTGCAGATGTGTGTACGAGGGCATCGCGGCGTCGCCAGCGCGCTCCGCTTGATCCACAAACTTCTCCGCGAGTTCGACGAGCAACTCGCTGATGGCATCGATTTGCGACCGCACATAAAGGCGAAGGTCGGTAGCGATCTGTTCGTTGCGGCTGCGACCGGTGTGTAGTTTGAATCCAACTTCTCCAGCCACTTCCACCAGGCGCTTTTCGACATAGTGGTGCACGTCCTCAATAGCCGGATCATCGTCCGAGGGAATTCCCTCAGCCGCGATCTGATCGAGGGCCTTCAGCGTCAGCGCCAGTTCAACGCTATCCAGGACTCCCGCCTTCGCGAGTGCGGCAGCGTGCGCTTTGCTCGCCACTACCTCGTAGGGGATCAGGATGCGATCAAACGGAAACGAGCGTTGCCATTGTTCGAAGCCGGCATTCTGCTCTTGACTGAACCGGCCCGACCACATCTTCACTTCGCTACCTCAGTCTTCTGATGAATCAGCGCGCGCGAACGCGCAGGCAACCCCAGAATGCGGATGAAACCCTCCGCATCCTTCTGGTCATAGCTTGTTCCCATGGTGAAGCTGGCGACGTCCGGACGGTACATCGACGTCTCGGACTTGCGTCCGGCAATATCGATGTTGCCCTTGTAGAGCGACAGCGTCACCGTGCCATTGATATCGTTTTGTGAACTCTTGACAAAGGCCTGCAACGACTCGCGCAATGGCGTGAACCAAAGCCCGAAGTACACGACCTCGGCATACTTCAGGCCAACGTGCTGCTTGAAGTGTGCCAGATCGCGGTCGAGACACAGCGCCTCCAACTCACGATGCGCCGTAAGCAGCAGAGTCCCGCCCGGAGTTTCGTAGCAGCCGCGAGACTTCATTCCCACGAAGCGGTTCTCGACTAGATCGATGCGCCCGATCGCATTGCGCGCGCCGATTTCGTTCAGCACTTCCACCGTAGCCACGGGGTCGAGTACCACCCCATTCACCGCGACGGGCAGGCCCTTCTTAAACTCGATCGATACTTTTTCCGCCTTGTCTGGCGCATCCTGTGGAGACTTGGTCCACGTCCACGTGGTTGGCAGAGGCGCATTGTTGGGATCTTCCAGTTCACCGCCCTCGTGGCTGACGTGTAGCAGGTTGCGGTCGCGGCTGTGGATCTTCTCGCGGCTCTGTGCTACCTGGATACCATGCGCTTCGGCGTATTCCAGGCAGTCTTCTCGCGACTTCAGGGTCCACTCGCGCCACGGCACAATAACTTTCAACTCCGGAGCCAGCGCCTGATAGGCGTGCTCAAACCGCACCTGGTCGTTACCCTTACCAGTGCAGCCATGCGACACCGCAGTGGCGCCTTCCTTCAGGGCACACTCCACCTGGTACTTCGCGATGATCGGACGCGCCAGCGAAGTTCCGAGCAGGTATTTGTGCTCGTACACGGCTCCCGCCTGGATCGCGGGAAATACGTAGTCGGTCAGAAACTCCTGCCGCAGATCTTCGACGATAACTTTGCTGGCGCCAGTCTTGTACGCCTTGTCGACAACCGCATCGATGTCGTCGCCCTGCCCAACATCGGCAACAAAGGCGATGACGTCGTAGTCATAGTGCTCTTTCAACCACGGAATGATGATGGAGGTATCCAGACCTCCGGAATATGCAAGGACGACTTTCTCAAGCATGGGAACTCCTCGGCGGGAAGCGGTGAACACCGCCTTCCAGCAACAAAACTAGAATGGCCTTTTGAATATGCAGGCGGTTTTCTGCCTGGTCGAACACAACCGAACGCGGCGAGTCGATCACCGTCGCCGCTACTTCATCTCCGCGATGTGCCGGCAGGCAGTGCATGAACACCGCATGCTTGGCCGCTCGCGAGAACAACTTCTGATTCACCTGGAAAGGCATGAATATCTTGCGGCGCTCCGCCGCCTCATCTTCCTGTCCCATGCTCGCCCAAACGTCGGTGTAAACGGCATCGGCGCCGGTTACGGCTTCCAACGCATCGTTGGTCACCAGCACTGTCGAACCCGAGGTGGCCGCAATCTTTTCCGCTGCGCTGGTGATGTCAGCATGCGGCTCATATCCCACGGGAGTCGCGACCGAGATCGATGCGCCCAGGCTCGCGGCGGCAAGCATCAACGAATGCGCAACGTTATTGCCATCGCCCACGTATGCGAGACGAACATTATGCAGATCGCCGAACTGTTCCTGCAACGTCTGCATGTCGGCCATCGCCTGGCAAGGATGCTCCAATTCGCTCAGCGCATTAATCACCGGTATCGAGGCGTGTTTCGCCATCTCCGTCACGGTCTCGTGCGCGAACGTGCGCAGCACGACGCCATCGATCCAGCGCTCCAGATTACGAGCTACGTCGCTCAGGCTCTCGCGAGCGCCCAGACGCGACTGGGTCTGATCGACGAAGAATGACACGCCACCCAGACTATTGATGCCGGCTTCGAAGGTAAGACGCGTGCGCAGCGACGGTTTCTCAAAAAACAGTACGATCTGTTTTCCGACCAAGGTCCCGCGATAGTCCCCGGGACGCAACTTCATTGCAGTCGCGAGTTCGAGAGCGCACGCCAGCTCATCGGGCTGGAAGTCCTGAATCGAAATCAGGTCACGGCCTGATACGCTGCGTGGCGTATGAACACTCGGGCTAACACCTGCGGGAATGGTTGTTGCAATCACGTCATACCTCCTACTGGTTCGACCAGATGGGAAAAGAAAATGTTTGGCTGAGCAGCTTCGAGCGTGCGCGTCAGCAGCGTCGCTCGAGAGCGCGGTCGAAGGCATGCATTTTCATGACGCTATTACCTCCGTGCCCCAATCGATGGGCTGCGTGAAAAACCCAGGCAGTACCTCGGCATGATCGGCGGGTAGAATGCGGACCCGCGTTACTCCCTTTTTCAGCGCGCTGGTACAAGCTTCGAGTTTGGGCAGCATGCCACCACTCACGGTTGCTTTCTGCACCATCTGCGCGATGGCTTTCACGTCGAGCCAGCGAATGACCGTCCCTTCGGCATCGTGCACACCGGGGACATCCGTGAGGTAGATCAACGCATGCGCCCCACACGCAATGGCGCACGCTGACGCCATCTGATCGGCATTCACGTTGTAGTACTCGCCATCAAACCCGAGCGCGAGGCTGGAGACAACGGGCACAATGCCGGTCGTCCACAGCCGTTCGATCCAGTCGATATTCACCGAGCGAATCTCGCCCACGAATCCCAGGTCCGGAGATTTCTTCCTGGTCGCGCGAAACATTCCCAGGTCACCGCCGCAGAGGCCGACCGCGGGTTGTCCGGCGGCTCCGATCGCCGCAACCAGCACCTTGTTAAGCTGCCCGGCGAGGACCATGATCGCCACGTCGCGCGTCTGTGCGTTGGTCACGCGCAGGCCGTCGATGAACGTGGTCTCGCAACCGAGTTGCTTCAGCGTGCGGCTTAACGCCGCGCCGCCGCCATGCACGATCACGATCTGGTGCCCCTCTTTGCACAAGCTGGGAATCGTCTTGGCAAACTTCTGGACCAACTCCTTGCTGTCGAGCGCGGCCCCGCCAATCTTGATGACGAGCTTCATTGCAATCCTGCCTTCTCGTCGAAGCCGAACATCAGGTTCATGTTCTGAACCGCCTGTCCGGCCGCGCCCTTCAAGAGGTTGTCGAGGCACGACACCAGCACTGCCCGCGTGCCGTCCGGCGAAAGCGAGAAACCGATGTCGCAATAATTCGTATTCAGCGAGAACTTGATCTGTGGCAACCTCGCCGCGCCAAATATCCGCACCCACGGCTTGCCCTCGTAGAACCGGCGCAGAGACTGATCGAGTTCGTCGGCAGTCACCGGCTTGGCCAACTTCACGTAAATGGTGGAGAGGATTCCCCGCGGAATCGGCAGAAGGTGCGGCGTGAACTGAAGCGACTGTCCGTCGAGTCCAAGTTGTTCCAGCATCTCTCCGGTATGCCTGTGCCCAAAAACGTTGTACGCAGCGAAGTCTCCATCTACCTCGACAAAGTGCGTCTTCGCTGTCGGAGACTTCCCTGCTCCCGATACCCCAGACTTGGAATCGCAGATGATGCCGTGCGCCACGTCCACGTAGCCCGCCTGCATCCACGGCGCCAGCGCCAGGATGATGGACGTGGGATAACACCCCGGATTAGCCAGCAACGCCGTGGACTTAATCTCCTCGGCATGCAACTCGGGAAGTCCGTACACGGCCGCGGCGTCCAGTGTTGCCGCCGACTCAGAATCCCCATCGTTGAAGGCATAAACCGCACGGTTCGCGGCATTCTTCAGCCGCCACGCGCCGCTCAAGTCGATCACTCGAAAGTCCCGGCTGATCGCCTCGGGCACCAATTCACGCGAAAACTCATGGGGCGTGGCCAGGAACAGGACATCCACTCCAGCATCTTTCATCCGCTGCCAGGTAAACGGCTCGAACGGAAATCCCCCATTGCCCGCTAGTTGCGGATAGGTTTCAGCCAGGTCGCTGTAGCCACTGTCGCCGTTGCGCTGGAACAGCAGCGGCTTCCTGACGCCGTCGTGCCGGGCGAGCAGTCGCACCAGTTCAAAGCCGGAATACCCAGTCGCTCCAAACATCGCGGGTTGTATCCGTCCACTCATCTCTTCTTTATTTGAAATAACCGCGTATCCGGTTGGCCAACTTCTCCGCCGTCTTGTTGTCGGGAGCGATCACCAAAATTGTGTCGTCTCCGCCGATGGTCCCCACGACCTCTTCCCACTCTTCGCCGTCGATGGCCGCCGAAACCGGTTGCGCGCTGCCGGCACTGGTCTTCACCACCACCTGGTTCTGGGCCGTCTTCACCTCGTACACGAACTCGTGAATCAGGCGCTCAAGCGACGGGAGAAACGCTTCGGAAACTTCACCCTGTGGCAGCTTGTAGCCTTCGCTGGTCTTGACCAGACTCAATTCATGAATGTCGCGCGACAACGTCGCCTGTGTAACCCGGTGTCCCCGCTTGTACAGCCTCCGCCGGAGTTCTTCCTGGCTGGGAACGTCCTGGTCACTGACCAGGTCGCGGATGGCGGAATGACGCGACAGCTTCGACATAGCATAAATATACAGCTATGTGAATATTAATACATCACAGCGGAATGTCAATACTCGACGGAAGTTTTTGCTACGTCAAGATTGGGCCGCGAGACGCTCCAGAAACTCGGCAGACAGCCCGAAGCTGCGGTTCTGGGGGTCAACTTCCGATCAGCGTTTGCAGCAACGACCGAGAGAGCAGTCTGGCACTGGAGATAGGATGCTGGCCCAGAAACTCGCGAGCCACTTCCCTGGCGTCTTTCTTTTGCCCATCGACCCGGTAATTCATCCGCCGCATGTCGCCAGCGGTGATGCGACCGGAAATGCTTTCCAGGGCAGAGCGCGTAGCTAGGCAACGTTGAAATACTCTCGGTCGCACGATCAAGACCGCGTCATATGGAGGAAAATAGTGGCGATCGTCTTCCAGCACGACGAGTCCCAGTGCTGCGATCAGGCCGTCGGTGTTCGATCCCGCCACAATGTCAACCGCCCGGTTCTCCAATGCCCGATAAAGCAAACCTAAATCCATCACCCGTGGAACTTCGGCGAATTTCAGTTCATAAGCCTTGACCAGCCCCGCATAGCCGTCTTGCCGTTCCAGAAATTCGTAGCCAACGCCCAGCTTCAGCTGCGGAGCCACCGGTCCCAGTTGCGACAACTTTGTGAGTCCGCGGCTATGCGCATCATCTCCTCGCATGACCATGGCAAAGCTGTTGTCAAAACCCAGTGGGGGCATGACTTCGAGATCAAACCGACTGCGGTACTGCCGTTTCACTTCTTCGTAAACCTCACGGGAATCGCCTGTTGCTTTTTCCTTCAGCACAGCCTCCAGGGCTGTTCCTGTGTACTCGGGGTAGATGTCGATCCGGCCGGCGAGAATGGCCTGCTGGCAAATGTAGGTTCCGGCCAGATAGAAACGGCCGTCAACGTTGGTTTGGCAAAATTGCCGGAAAACTTGGACGACTATTTCTCCCAGGATCAATTGCTCGGTGAAGTTCTTGGATCCGACTACGATGTCGTGCCTTTGCGTTTTACAGCCTGCGGCCAGCAACATCAGTCCGGAAAGGAAGGCGCGGCGGTCGAGCATGTCAGTGTTGCCTGCGCGCAAGGAGCTTTTCTATCCCGCCTAAGAGAAAATCCGCCAGCAAGGCCATGGCGGCGGCGGGGATTGCACCCGCCAGTATTACGCCATTGTCTACCATGGCGATGCCGCGAAAGATGAATTCGCCCAGTCCACCGGCTCCGATCGCGGCGGCAATTGTCGCTACCCCAATCGTGATCACGGTGGCCACTCGAATTCCTGCCAGAATTACGGGCGACGCCAGCGGCAGTTCAACATGCCAGAGTAGTTGGCGTGAAGTGAGTCCCATGGCGACTGCCGCCTCGCGAACGGGCTCACTGATTCCGGCGATTCCGACGTAGGTGTTTCGTACCACCGGCAGCAGCGCGTAGAGCGCCAAAGCAAAGATCGCGAGACGGTCAGCGCGTGCTCCAAGCCATGGCAGTGGCAGCAGCAGTCCAAACAGCGCGAGGCTGGGAATGGTCTGCACGATGTTGGTACTGCCGAGAATGAGCGTTTTCAGCTTTGGCCGCCGCGTCAGCAGAATTCCCAGCGGCACACCGACTGCGACGGCGAGTAGCATCGCGATGCCAACCAGCCACAGATGTTCGCCCGTCAACATGACCACTTCGCGTTTGTGGGTGATCAGGAAGTTCACAACTCAATTCCTTCAAATGCCGCTCTGGGCAATCCGCCCGCATCGGGTGACCCTATCGGAATCTCCAGCAACGCTTTCATTCTTGATTCCTAAACATCTCTCCCGACGACCGATAGACTCTCACGTAATCCTGAACCAGGGCGTCTGGCGTCCGCAAAAATTCTTTCGGCGTATGTACAGTCCGCAACCGGCCAGCTTCCATTAATGCGATTCGATCGCCCAGCATCAGGGCCTCTCCCACATCGTGGGTTACGAACACGATCGTCTTTCCCAACTTCTCTTGAAGCTTCCTAAACTCCGTTTGGATTTCGGCTCGCGTGATGGGATCGAGCGCGCCGAACGGTTCATCCATCAGGAGGATCGGCGGCTCCGCGGCAAGCGCGCGGGCCAGTCCCACGCGTTGGCGCTGTCCGCCGGAGAGTTGATTGGGATAGCGCGCTGCGAAGTCGCGGCTGGGCAATCCAACTAATTGCAAGACCTCTTCCACGCGATCAGAAATTCGTTGGCGATCCCACTTTTCCAGTTTGGGCACCAGGGCCACGTTCTGCCAGACCGTGTAGTGGGGGAAAAGCCCAACATCTTGTATGGCGTAGCCAATACGGCGGCGCAATTGGATTAAGTCCCACTCGCGACCGGGCTTGTTTTCGATCAGCACCTCGCCTGCAGATGCAACCAACAGACGATTGATGAGCTTCAAGCAGGTCGTTTTGCCGGAGCCGCTGCGCCCCAATAGCATGAGGGTTTCACCACGACGCACGCCAAGATCCAGGCCCCAGAGCAGGATCTTCCCGGATGCCAACCTATACTCGACTTCGCGAAATTCGATTGCGTTCATCGACGCGTCGGTCATATCTCAATCAACACTAGCAGCCCGGGCCCTGCGTTTCGCATCAGCGTACCAGAACCGTAATGCGGAACACCGTGGCTTGGCCGGAGGAAGCCATCCCCAAGGTAGAATGAAGCCGACTGAACGAATCCCGGGTGGTAATGCAGTCGAGCTATGGTGCCCAGTGTCTTAGCAACGAGCCCGTCAAAAATTCACGCGGACGTCACGGACAAGAAACGCGGCACCGATATCCCTCCCTTCTGGTCAGCGCAGTCGAAATGGCACCGGGTGCGGGTAGTCGTAGCGATTGTTTTTGCACTCGCGACCATTGTTTATAGCGCAATTTGGATGTACTACATCCGTTTGGAACCCAAAGCCGAATTCCCCTTCAGCAGTGAGCCCAATTTCCAAGAGCACTATCTGGAAATCACCTACGTCGCACCGGGAGGCCCGGTGAGCCAACCAGGGTTGCGACCTGGCGACCGAATTTCGGCAATCAATGGGCGCTCGATTCGATCACCCAAACCGTACTACGCCGCCACCATTGGCGGCAGCCCTGGCGACCGGGTCACGCTTCAAGTCCAATCCCCCAGCACTGGGATAACACGGCCAGTCGAGGTGACACTCGTCAAGACAGATGTCCAACCGCGGACCGCCAGCTGGTGGATTGTTCACGAACTTCTGAGTGCTTTTCCCGTACCGTTTGTGCTGGTTGGAATACCCCTGGTCTTCCTGCGTATCGACGATCGGGCAGCATGGCTGGCGGCGATTTGTTTCGCGGGCTTCGTGGCCTCCGCTCCAATGGAGCAGTTGACCGGCCTGATGCCGTCCGGACTGCCCAACTTCGCGCTGGCGTACATGATCGTCTTCTTTGTCCTGGCGCCAACTTCGATGTACTGGCTCTTCGCGACCTTCCCCGCTCAGTCGCCGTTCGATTCTCGCATCCCGTGGCTGAAGTACTTGATGTTGATCGCGTCAGCGTCCGTCGTGATTCCACTCGCGTGCGCGGCCCTTTTCACCGGAAGCATGGATCCGCTTTGGCCTGTGCTGGATCGCTTCAGTGGCCGATCCACAAGCTTTCTCAGCGGTACCTATTTCTTCGGCGGATACGGACTGGCGTTGATTTCTTTGCTGGGCAACAGTCTGCGGGCTCCCACCGCGGAGGCTCGGCGGAAAACCAGGGTCATGGCATGGGGCACCTTTGCTGGAATGTTGCCGTGGTTCGTCCTGCAGGTGATCGTGTCTTACCGGCACATCCAGCCCTACCAGCTGCCTTTCTGGGCTTGGGCTACCGCAGTGATCGCCATGTTCCTCATGCCGCTGTCGTTTGCCTACGCCGTCGTCAAGCACCGCGTGCTTGAAATACCTGTCCTTCTGCGTAGAAGCGCGCGTTATCTGCTGGTTCAAAGAGGTTTCCTGATCCTGATGCTGGCACTTGGGATCGTTGCGACGATGGCGCTCGCACATTCGTTTACAACGCACTTCCCCGCCAGCGCTGGAGAGGCAATACCAGTGGGCGTCGCCTTCGGTATGGTGCTCGTTGGCGGGGGTACGTGGGCCCAGCACCGGGTCAGCTCGCAGGTGGACAAGGCATTCTTCCGCAGCTCCTATGACACGCGCCAGATTCTGGAGAATCTGGTCGAGCAGACCCGGACAGTTCGAACTCGGGAGCAGCTCTCAGAATTACTCGAAAACAACCTCGCTCAGGCCCTTCATCCAACGTTCTTGCTCAATTATTTCGAGGAAGATGGGAGGTTTGTACTGCGCTCGAGTGGCGAAGCAGACGCCGATGTCGCGCTTCCAGAAAAAATACCTCTGGTCGACCAGGCCTTCGAACAGATAGCGCCGATCGAGGTCACGCCGCAGTCGGGGGATAACTACTTCCTGCGCGTTCATGCCGAATGCGTGGTGCCGATTGCGGGCCGGGAGGGCCAGAGGCTAGGGCTGTTGGTGTTGGGTCTGCGCAAGTCGGAGGAACCATATTCCGGGGAAGACAGGCGCTTGCTCGCCGTGATCGCAAACCAGGCCGGGAATACGCTGGAAAACATCCGCCTCGGCGAGGAGATTGCAGGACGGGTGGAGGCCGACAAACGTGCCGCCCACGAAATCGAGCTAGCGCGACAGGTGCAGCGCAAACTCTTCCCCCAACATCCGCCTCGCCTGGTGAATCTCGACTATGCCGGCGATTGTGTGCAGGCCCGGGTCGTCGGCGGCGACTATTATGATTTTCTCGAGCTGGCGCCGGGGCTTCTCGGCTTCGCTCTCGCCGATATCTCAGGCAAAGGATTTCCCGCGGCGTTGCTGATGGCTAATCTGCAAGCCACCCTGCGCGGACAGTATGCCCTGGCACGCAACGATTTGGCAGGATTACTGAAGTCCGTGAACTGGTTGTTCTACGAAAACACTGAGCCTAGCCACTACGCGACGATGTTCTTTGGATGCTACGACGAACAGCTTCGAGTGTTGCAGTATGTCAACTGCGGGCATAATCCCGCGCTGGTTCTGCGCGCTGACAACTCCGTAAAATGGCTAGCTTCAACTGCGACCGTGTTGGGAATGTTCCCAGAGTGGCGTTGTGAGGTCTCCGAACTACAGCTCGAATCAGGCGATGTCTTCTTGGTCTACTCGGACGGGTTGACTGAAGCGACGTCGCTGGCCGGGGAGGAGTTCGGAGAGGACCGCCTCCGCGAGGCGTTGCAAAAAAATCGCGCCCTGGCCGCTGCTCCGCTGCTTGAAGTGCTGTTCGAGACGGTGCAACGCTTCAGTCCCGGTGAACCGGGTGACGACATGACTGCTGTGGTTGCGAAAATCCGCTAGTCCGCTGCCGCAATCCGACGGCGCTGAAAACAAAGAAGGGCACCCGAAGGCGCCCTTGATTCACTGCTGATGGTTGGAACTAGCGTCGTCCCCAGCCACCACCACCGCCGCCACCGGATCCGCCGCGACCGCCCCGTCCACCGCCGCCGCCGCCACCGAATCCACCACGACCACCACCACCGCCGCCGCGAGGCCGGTCGGTCTTGGGACGGGCTTCGTTGATGTTGAGATTGCGGCCGCCGAGATTGGTTCCGTTCAACGCTTCCATTGCTTTGGACGCGGCGTCATCATCCGTCATTTCGACAAATGCGAACCCGCGTGGCTGGCCGGTGTCTCGATCCGTTACGATGCTGGCTTTGTCAACTGGGCCATAGGCCTCGAACAATCCACGAAGCTGGTCCTCGCTGGCGTCGAACGGCAGGTTCCCCACATAAATGTTTTTCATAGTCGCCTCACTTCTCAGATGGAGGCCGTTTCGCGGATCAGGGATCGATGGCGCAGCGCGGCCGCTGGTTAGGGTGTTTAAGTCGTGTGACTCTGCGTGCGAAAACTTCTAGCCGGTTAAAGCGCCACGGAGAGCAGATGTACCGCTCTCCGTAGTCGATTTCCAATTAGAGGACTTGGACGTTCTCTGCCTGCCAACCCTTAGCGCCACGCTTCACGTCAAAGCTGACTGCCTGGCCTTCCTGAAGCGAACGGAAACCGTTCGTCTGGATAGCCGAGAAGTGAACGAATACATCTTCGCCGTTCTCACGTGAAATGAAGCCAAAACCCTTTGCGTCGTTAAACCACTTTACTGTTCCTTGTTCCATTTGTTTCTTCAATATCCTTAGATGTTAATGTTGCGCTGCGGGATCGGTAGGTACAGGCAGGAATCGCTCGAACTGAAAGGAGGGACGACTGCTAACGCGCCGTTCAAACACACGCAGCTTAAGTATACACCACTCTGTCTGGTCATAGTCGGTCACACTCTTACAACCGGCCCTGTGTGCGATATCAGACAGAGTTAAACCACGACTCGTCACTTACGGGAGTCTCATTCAATAAGCCGGTGCACAGCGAGTTAGGTTTCGATTTCGATCTTCGACGCAGCACCTCTATTGAACCAACAACAGCAGCCGGCTGCCGGAATCGAGGTAAACCGTGCTTTTAGCCGACTGCAGGATCGTTCCCGGCTCGCCCATCGAGTAGCTCGCAATGGTGATGTCCTGCACGTAACAGACTCCGGGCCGCATTGCCGTTTCGGAAACCGACGTCGCCCCGCGAATGCCGAGCCCCTTGTTGAGCGTATCGCTTCCAGCGCTGCCATCTGTGCGGCCAGCACCTTGTGACATCTGGGTGACTCGTCCGGCTGATGCCGCCCCGTTTTCGGCCGCTACCGGGTCGACCCCGCCTTGCTCCCAGTGAGGAGCGACACTGACCAGAGCCATCGTCAAGGGAACTTCCTTGCCGTCCTTAAGTTGCGCCTTGTCGAACAGAAGGCCAAGCTTCGACGGCCCTTCTTTGTCCGCCTTCAATTTAATTTCCGTCACCTTGCCGACGATGTGCGTTCCCTTCGGAAGCTCCGTCCCGTCCTTCAGCTTGGTTGCATCGGTCATGCGGGCAACGACTGCGTCTCCCACCTTCACCTTCTTGGGATGAACGATCTTTTCGAGAACGGCGTGAATCTCAGGCGATTCCGGCGCCGTTGTGGCAGCAGCCTGACTCTGAGCGCACGAAACTTCGGGAATTGACATGAGCGAGACCACAACTGCAAACACCATCAACGACAGCCAGCCTGTACGATTTCGTGAAAACATGATGGACTCTCCGATAAATTGAAACACCGCTACCCAATCGCATGCGTTGCCGGCAATCGCCGTTCAACACTTGAGGATATACCCTTGTGGCGCAGCGAATATGGCGAACACCGCTGGGTGACAGCGCACTGCAACGGCAATTCAGCACCCACGACTGCACCGGACCTGCAAGGATCCCGATTGCCGGGACTGTGCGCAAGCGAGGATTCCTCATCTTCGAGTTTCTCTGCAGGAGCCTCACTGAACCAGCAATAGCAGCCGACTGCCGGAATCAAGGTAAACCGTGTTCTTGGTCGATTGCAGAATGGTTCCCGGCTCCCCTATTGAGTAGCTCGCAATAGTCACGTCCTGTAGATAACACACTCCCGGATGCATGGCCTGGAATGAAACCGGCGTTGCTCCGCGAACCCCGAGACCCTTGCCAAGGGTATCGCTACCCGCGCTGCCCGCAGGGAGTCCTGTGGTCCCGTTCAACTGGGCGATCCGACCGGCCGATGACGCGGCATTCTCGGCCGCTACCGGGTCAACTCCGCCCGGTTCCCAGCGGGGAGCGACGCTCACCAGCGCCATCTTCAGCGCAACTTCCTTGCCGTCCTTGAGCTGCGCTTTGTCGAACAAAAGGCCTAGCTTCGACGGCCCCTCCTTGTCCGCTTTCAATTTAATCTCCGTCACTTTGCCCGCGATATAGATCCCTTTTGCAAGCTCGGTTCCGTCCGTCAGTTTGGTCGGCTCGGTCACGCGGGCGAGGACCTTGTCTCCTACTTTCACCCGCTTGGGGTGAACGATCTTCTCCAGAACGGCGTGAATCTCAGGCGACTGGGGCGGCGTAGCAGCCGCGGTCTGACCCTGAGCCTCGGTCTCTCGTGGGCTTGAGATGACCAGCCCAACCACCGCGAACGCAACCCAAAACAGCCGACTCTTACGATTTCGTGACCACATGACATTGCAACCCTAAAAATATACTCTCGCGCAGCAACCAATACATAGACGGCAAACACCGCCCGGCGACAGCAGTTCCGGGCCGTTCATCCGCGATATTTCAGCACTCTGAACGGTCTGCCCGGAGAACGAAAGTACGATTGATTTTGTGGTTTGTGCCTGACGAGAGGGGAGCGTTCAGGCTGGCGCAGGATCCAAAGGTGTGACGCGAGAAGGCCGGCAAATCCCAAGCAATCGTGCCCGAACAGCACCAAAACTGGATGGCGCCAATCTCACGTTTTCCGGCACGAAATACTGGCGTGCCGTTGCACTTCAGTGGGTGCGAGACTTCCATCAAACGGGAAATTGCGGCTCAAAGTTGGTTTCAAACCCCTAATTGCTTGACATAGAACTCATCCCACCGCAAAATGCCAGAATTGGTACCCATCGGGCAGACTCCCGAAGATCATTGCAATCCCTACCCCTGCGTCTCGGTCTCCCCAACCGAAGGGGTAACAATGCACCACCCACGCAACTCATGCGTCCAAAGGAATAACTATGCGATTCGCAAGACTGTTGAAGACGGTTCTGGTTGGCGTGACAACTCTGCTGTGTGTAGTTTCAGCCAATGCGCAGCAGGTTAGGTTCTTCCCGGATTTCTCGTCGGTTGCCAATTTGCAACTGAATGGCGCGCATCAGGCAACGTACAATTCTGCGAAAGTCCTTCGTCTTACGGATGGATATACAGGTGTCGGCAACTTTCGTCTCGAAACCGGGTCGGCGTGGTTTACGATCCAGCAACCCGTGAATCTGGGATTTACGACATACTTCAAGTTCCAGATCGATTCCGCCGGGTTGTGCTGCACTCCCGGTGACGGCTTCGCCTTTGTTATCCAGAACGCAGCGAACACCAATTCCAACTACGGCGCTTCGGGCGGAGGCATCACCGCGCGAGGAGTTGGGAACGGAGGATTGGGCTACGCTGGAATTCCGAACAGCCTGGCGATCGAATTCGACACTGCTGTCGACGCATGGGACAATCGCAGCGCGAACCACATCGCCGTGCAAAGCTGCGGCACGCTGACCAATGGCCCGGTGCATACCTCCGGAATGTTCACGATCGGCTCCGATCACAATGTAACGAGTTGCCTGGTGGGATCGCTGACTACAGGATTCAACGGCACCAGTTCCATCCCAACCTTGGGTGTGAGCTGTAGCGCCTCCGGTGCCTGCGCCGACGGCAAGACGCACGAAGTAGTGATCGAATACACTCCTCCTGCCAGCGCCACCGGCAGTGGGACCCTGTCGGTTTGGATCGACCCGACCTTCATCAGTGGAACTCACAACCCGACGCCAACCTCGACGAAAGCAATCAACAACCTGCCTTACACCATCGTCAACAGCGTCACCAACCCCACGGGACTCTCGCTTGCCAGCGGAGGCAAGGCTTGGGTCGGGTTTACCGCTTCCCAGACAAATATTCCGCAGGCGCATGACATTCTGGCTTGGGAGTTCACCCCGCATACGGTAGCTCAGGTGACTCAGGTCATTCCGCCGGGCGGCACCGAGGCAGATTACACCTTCGGCGGTCACCACATGGGCGTGAATTACTTCTCGGGATTCGTGAACAACGGCTGCAAACCCACTGACACCGACCCGACTAACCCGTGTCAGATGACGGTTGTGGAAACCCCGATTGCTCGCAACGTGTTTTACAAGACTCGGCTGCTGACCCAGACTGGAAGGCCATTCAGCAATGAGCAGTGCGTGGTCTACCTGCAGACAGGCGGAAACTGCATTATTTACAGCGTCACGTGTGCATACAAAAATAATCCAACCGTCACAGTGCCGTGCCCGTCCAGTCCTAGCACGTGTCCCAATGCCGATCCGACGCTGTGTATAACCTTTAACACCAGTTTCTACACCACGGATCCCATCACCGCGCAAAATGCCGACTACCTCAAAACGGATCCGGTCGGAAGCAACAACTGGCTCAGTATCTTCGTCTCCTACGACCCGAATGTGCTCGACGGCAAGACGACCGGTACAGGCGGTACTGCTTCGGACTTCGTGGCCACGTTCGCCCTGGGTGCTAGACCCTGAGGGCGGTTGCCTGCTGTCGCGGATCCGAAAACTTGATTGTCAGCATGAGCGACCCCGGCTTCGGCCGGGGTTATTTTTGCGGGTTACCGAAGATAGAGATCAAGCAGCAATGGAAACGAGTAGATGAAATATGACGATCAAGAGCCGTGGAGCACGCTCAGCCGATCCTTCATCCGAGGTGCTGCATCGAAATGGCGATCGGAAACCTACAGCAGGAATGGATGGGTACTACGCAGCGCCTTGGTACGATTTGACGGCGTCGCGATAGATGTCTTTCAGGTCGGAGCGGTCCAGGAGACGGCTAACACCGTTTTCCTTACTGATCGACTCGAGAATCCGGACCGCCTCCTGGTACTGCGGGACATACTCCTTGGTCTTTCCGCCCAGACTCAGGACCTCTCCTAGCAGGTAATGGCCCCGCGCCTGTTCGATCAGGAGGCCAAGCTTTTCAGCGCGGTTCATCGCGCGATCCAGTTCCTGTTCAGCGTCGGCCGGTTTCTTGGTCGCCAGCAGAGCTTCCGCCAGATAGATCGACGACTGTACCGACAGCGACTGTAACCCCAGCGACTCGGAGTCTTCCAGTATCTTCTTCAGCACGGGTATCGCTGCAGCCGAGCGGCCTTGAACGATATCCAATTTCGCAAGGTTGAAGTGCGAGACCGCAAGCAGTTCGCGGCTCTTCGACTTTGTCGCAACCTGCAATGCTTTCTCGTATTGCTGGCGGGCTGCACCGTAGTCGCCGCGGTAGAAGTAACTGTCCCCGAGATAGTTCAGCCCCTGGGCAAGCACGGTGTCGTTCTTGACCTCGGTGGCAAGCCTTACCGCTTCCTCCAGGCTCTTCTGTCCCTCATCCCAACGGCCCACCTCCGAAAGCGCATTGCCATACCGGCCCGTTGCCTCCACCATCAACCAGGTTTGGTCGTTGGTCTGCTGAAAGTCTTTTAGTGACTCCTGCAGCGCGCTTAGCGCGGACGCGTACTTACCCTGCTCCGTGAACAGAGCGCCCAGGCTGCTGGAATTGATCGCTACTCCGTTCTGGTCTCCACTGTTTCTTCGTATCTCCAGGGCCTTGAGATACTGGTCCACCGCTTTGTCGTATTGACCCAGATCGACATTTGCCTCCGCCAGGTTGTGCAGCGACTCGGCCATGTCGTCGGTGAGTTTCAGTTTTTCGCGGATCTGATAGGCCTGCTGGAAGTAGGTCAGCGCGTCCTGAAAATTACCCATATAGCTACGGATCGAACCCAGGTTGTTCAGGCACAACGCCTGTCTGGCTTCATCGCCCAGATCGCGAAACAGAGTCAGCGCATCGGTCGTGCTCTTCAGCGCATCCTCGTATTTGGCGTGGTCCGCATAATAAGACCCCAGGTTCATGAGTAGGACCGCGGTGTCATGTTTGTCGCCGATGCGCTGGTAGGAAGCCAGAGACTCCTTGTAATTGGACAGGGCCTCGCTGGAATTCCCCAGCCTATTTTGCACCGTGGCAATCATATTCAGGCTGCTGGCAACGCCTTTCGCCAAGCCCAGCTTCTTGCGGATCTCGAGTGCGGCGGTGAAATTCTTCAGGGCTTCATCGAGCTTGTTCAAACTCAGGTAAGCCAGGCCCATTTGCTGTTCGACCGATGCCTTAGCCTCGTCGTTCCCAAACTGCGTTGCCAAACTGTACGCGGAATTGAGGAACTCCAGTCCGGCCTGCGAATTTCCGGCGCTGACTTCCACGCGGCCGCTGGCCAGCACGGCGTCGAGGTTTTTCGAGTCTGCTGCTCGAACGCGCGCCAACCGCTTGCGGGCTTCGTCATAATTGCTGACTTGCTCATAGAGCCCGGCCAGTGCGAGCTGGGCGTCGGCGTCATCGGGGTTACCCCGGGTCAATTTCTCGTAGGCCGCGATCGCCTTTGCGGTGTCATTCATGATCACGGCGTGATTGGCTTCCACCAGGTACTTCTGTTGTGCAGGAAGGTTTTCGCTTAGCGTCACCGCGCGGCGCGATGCCTGTTCTGCTTTGTCATCGAATCCCAGGCTGTGGTAAGACTGCGCCAGACGAGAGTAGGCCATCGCGAAATTCGCGTCCTCGCCGATCGATTCTTCGAACTTCTTGGCGGCGTCTTGCTCCTTTCCGGAGCGGGAAAGCTGCAGACCCTCGTCATAGTCCTTCAGTGCAGGCACCGACTTTGTCAGCACATATTGCGAGTGCCCCTGAAGGTCCCTCTGCACATTCGGATCGGACGAGAGATTAGCACGCACCTGCCCCGCAAGGTTGTCCAACCCGCCGAGCAGGTCTTTCTCGCTGGGAACATCCGTCTTGAGCTCGAAATTTCGGTCGTGCTTGAGATCGTAAATGGTCGCATTGATGCGTATCTGATCGCCGAATTTCTGGTACTGCCCATACACGACCGTGTCGGCATTGGTGAACTCGGCAATGCGTTTTAGTGTTGACAAGTCAAGCTGCGACTGCGGCGAGATGTGCAGGTCGCGTAAAACCTGTTGCAGGCGGCTGGGTGAAACCAGGCGCACGCGCTGCGACTGACCGATGTCGGTGCTAAGGGTTTCCGATAGACTGGATGCCAGCCAGTTCAGACTTGGATCCACCGATGCGTTGTAGAACGGGACGATCGCGAGCGACAGGGCTGCGGCCTGCGACATCTGTTGCCCGCCAACGCCGCCACCCAGTTTCGATTTGAGAACCACACCGGCTCCCGCCGCCAACACGATCCCCGCGACGCCAATCACCACCCACTTCAGGGGAAACACTTTCCCCGTCGCAGCACCCGGAACACTTATCGGGGTAGTTCCCGACCCAACTGCGGGAGCCGCGTACACCGATGCGCCTAGTGCAGCGCTTCCGGTGCTGCTCGATCGCGAACGCTTGCCTTCGAAAATATCGAGATCGTCAATCAGTTCCTGAACGCTGCTGTACCTCGCCTTTGGGTCGCGTTCAAGACACTTGGCTGCGATCAGGCTCAAAGCTGGTGGAATGGAAGGATCGACGTCGGAGAGGGGGATGGCACGCTCCTGAGTGCGCTTCACCAGGCTGGCAATAGCGCTCTCCGCACGGAACGGGATGTTTCCTGTCAGCAGCTCGTAGAAGATCAGGCCCATCGTGAACAAGTCTGAGCGCGGATCCAGCTCCGAGCCCATCGCCTGCTCAGGAGACATATACTCCATCGTCCCGATCATCATGCCGGTCTGCGTCATGCCGTCGCCTTGGACGGTCTTCGCCAACCCAAAGTCCATGATGACCACGCGGCCCGACCCGTCGCGCATGATATTGCTGGGCTTCAAATCACGATGGATTACGCCTTCATGGTGGGCCGCCTGCAGGCCCGAACACGACTGTCGCATGATGTTTACGGCTTCCTTGGGTGGAAGCTTGCCTTCACGCGTAAGGATCGTGCGCAAATCTTCACCCTCGAT
This sequence comes from uncultured Acidobacteriaceae bacterium, assembly GCA_963779555.1. Lineage (GTDB taxonomy): Bacteria > Acidobacteriota > Terriglobia > Terriglobales > Acidobacteriaceae > DASRAA01. The sequence continues at coordinate 161,526 of CAVZYS010000001.1, read as the reverse complement.
GTATTCCATCGTGATAAATTTCACGCCGTCGGCCTCGTTCAGGTCATAAATGCGAATGATGTTGCGATGCGTGACCTGTCGCGCCAGAACCAACTCCTGCTTGAATCGTGCGAGGATGGCGGGATTGCCGGCAAGATCAGGCCGAATGACTTTAAGACCTACGGTTCGGTCGACTTCAAGATCGCGCGCCTTATACACCGCGCCCATGCCACCCATGCCCAGTAGTTTCTGGATTTCATAGCGCCCGCCCAATACGGTGCCAATCTCAAAAACGGTAGCACCGATGGCTGCGTAAATTGGACTAGGCGTGCCAGAACTGCCATCCCGCACCTTCTTCGTCGGCACGATAGTGGCATCATTGGATGAGTCGCGTTTAGCGGGCGGAGGAGACGGCGGCTGTGCCGGACTCGGGGAACCGGTTTCCGCAATGGTGACGTCGGGAACGGGCACTCCCATCGCAGTCATCGCATCCGAATCAAGGGCAGGCTGCGGCACTGCGGCGGAACTCTCGCCGCTGGAAACAGCAGTTCCCTCTTGCGTTTTCCGAGATGCTCGGTCCGCGTCCTCTGACATTGTCCCCACTGGGTGTTTGACCGCCCTGACCTCGGCGACGAAGGACGCCTCAGATCCAGGTGTTTCAGCAGTATATCTTGCTTTGGGCGTTTCCCAATTGCGGATTCTACGTATGTTATTAGTGGTTAACAACCCGGCATGTAGGTTGTCATCACAGATAACACCGAGGTTGATCGGAAGTTAGCACCTAAGTCTGAGGTCGGCCCTAGCTCTCCGGCTTCGAGCTCCACATCCGCAGAGCGAATGCCCACAACACGGCTGGCAGAAACATGGCGGCGCCCGTCCCAACTGCCACAGTCCGTGGAGAGATCCCGGCGTCAATCGCCTGCCCCGCGATCCAGGTCGCGCCCGCCAGCACGAACATTGAAATAGCAAGGTCCGCACCGAACACGCGCCCGAGAAAGCGGTCTTTGGTGTTCAGGTGAAGTAGAGTGGTGGAAAACACCCATACCGTTGAAGTGCCAGAGTGCGCCAGTACGATCACGGCAAAGGCAAGCCAGATACTGTGAGCACTGCCAAGCAGCAGATATCCAATGCCACCCAAGACAAATCCCAGCAAAACGCCAATGCGAAGGCTGGCTTCGCGCTGGCCTGTCCAGCGTGAAGCAAACAATGGCCCGAGCAGAGCGCCGACGCCACGAGCCCCCATCAAAAGGCTCATTCCAAACAGAGCAGCGCGCGCGTGCGAAATACCGGCGACTGCAACTGGGAACACGCGATCCCCCATTACCGGCAGCAGCACCCAGGACGCGCCCAGAATACTGACTCCTGCTTTGAGCGAAACCACGGCCGCCAGTCTCGGGTCGTGAGCAATGTACCGATATCCCGCCCGAATCGAGGACCATCCGGCTCCCTGGTCTTCAGGATGACGACCCGCCTCGTCGGCGTGCGACTCGACGAAATGCATGCGGCTGATCAAAAACGCCGAGACCACAAACGAAAATGCGTTCAGCACGAAGACCGCATCGCGCCCCAGCCACGCCGCGACGATTCCCCCCAATACCGACCCAATCGCCAAGTCGAATGACCAGGTGGCCGAGGAGAGCGTGTTGGCAACAATCACGTCGCTCTCTGCAACGATATTGGGAATGACAGCGCTGCGGGCCGGCTCAAAGAACGCCACCATGACCGTTTCCAGAAACAGCAACGGATAGATCACCCACACCAATCCACGCGATCGCACCAGCAGCATGCAGGCCACGATCGCCATTCGCAGCAGATCGGTGGCAATCATGATCTTCCGGCGGCTGAAGCGGTCGTTCACCATCCCGGCGAGCGGACCCAGCAGCGTGTGCGGCAGCACCTGTAAGACCAGCGCCAGTGCGACGGAAGACGCCTTCCCAGTCAAGTCGAGGAGAAGGCTATAGATGGCAAGGGTATAGAACCAGTCTCCGTTTTCGCTGACAATCTGGGCAATCCAGAGCCTGCGAAAATTGGCATTTCCGCGCACCAGGCGACGATAGTTGGAGAGACTGACCCCAGAGGATGCCATGCGAAACAATCAGCCTACCAAAGGTGGGTAGTCAACCGCGCCGCTTACCCGGACACTTCCTTCAACCTACGTCGCGGTTACGAGGCAACGATCAAACTCAGATCGCTCTCACTGATTTCCCTCTTGCGGCGTCTGTGATTGTGCGACCAAGGGAACGACCGGCTGATTTTCAGTTGCAGGCGGCAACGCAGGCGGGCGACGAAGCGCGTTGAAGGCCATGCGTCCGACGTCGTATATGCCATAGATAATATTGGCGCGCCAGATGTCATTCCGGAAGGTGAGGATCTCTTTGCGGACGTAGCGGAAAACGTGATTGCCCGGCTTGAATTTGGCCCCATTTGAGTTGATGTCCAATTCGGGCCTAATCGGCTGGCATTCTTTCAACTGCACAACTGCGATCGAACCGTCGGTGCGAACGGCATCTCCTGTCGCGTTCTGTGTGAGGGTTGAGATCCCTGGTCTCGCAACGTAGCTAACCGAACTTACGCATCCGGCAAAATTCAGGTCGCGGATGACGGTAGCGCGCTCGTCATCGATATCAGGCGATATGTGATGCACGAAGCCTTTATATTTCACCGAAAGCACCGCGCCGGTGTCGTGCGTGGACGAACTTAGCCAAACCGGCGTCGTCGTTCCTTCAGGGACCCACTGCCAGATGCGCAGATGGTCCCGACGGCCGTAACTGTTCAGGCCTTTCTGCCAGTTCATGTCCTCAGGTTTGCCGTCCAGCAGAAAAGTTGTCATCGGCTGTTGCGCGTAGCCGCTGTTGTTCAACAATGCATAGAAGTTGTTCGCGAACGAATGTCTTGAAACCCGATCGCTGTTGTGCCAACCCGCTTCCCGGAATGCGGACTCCACCTGCTCTCGAGAACCGAGAAACACCAGGTTGAACACGTCAGCATCCACGAACTTCCTGGTCATCGAACGCCACGGCATTTGCTGAATCGATGCATCGCGTTCCGATGGATCGGAGGGCGCGGTCTCCAGCCCTGTCTTGGCCGCGATCGGAAGTGACGAGACCGGCGCCTTCGTCCTCAGGCGCATGTCGGTACCCGCCGCGTAATAAATCTCAGGCTCGGGAAAAATCGGAAAGGTTGCTTTGTAGATGATCAACCCCAGGTCGGAGTATGGATTCCACGTAGGCAGATGAATCAGGCGGCTATTGACTCTTCCCTGGAAGGTATCGCTGCTGAGCACGCCTTGGATCACACCATGCTTCACCTGTTCGCGAGCGTTAACTACTTCTTCAATTCGAGCCGGGATGTCGATGGTGGATCCATCTGCCTCGGTGACCTGGTTGAACTCGATTTCGAGTGCGGCAGTCTCATGACGGATGCCCCATCCCACCTTGCGCTTGCTGCGAACTTCGCCGTCAATAGTCGTACCCATTGGCAACACGACGTCGCCGCCACAATCCACGTCCTGGGTCAGAACCGCGTGTACAGGGTCGCCGACCTGCGCCGTGTATGTGGAAACAGGACTGGCCAGGCGAATCCACAGCGATTGGCCTTCCGGCAATTGGTCGCAAGCAAGCACTACAGTTGCACACCACAAGAAGTACAAGAATGCGAGCCCGCGGGCCAAACCGAGCAGGATTCTCATGCTAACGAAACGCCTTCCCCCATCTGATTTAGGTGAGCTTTAATCATAACTGAAAAATGCCTAAGACCGATTCACTCCACAGTAATTTTGCTGGTTCCCGCTGCACGATGAACAACCCGTGAAAAGAAGCGCTGAAACCGTTACGGGAATCACATCAGTGATTAGACGTCGCGGAAACTCAAACGCTCCGGATCGCCCGGAGCGCATGAGTTTTGCAATGACAATGCAACCGAGACTCTAGAATTTGTTCCAAAGGAACTGGTTGTAAACGTCGTGGTGGTACTGCACCTCGGGAGCCTTAACGAATGTGCCCAATAGCCGTGGACAACGGTCAGCCGCCGCCTGCTTCAGGTCGGCGTATCGCGTCTTGACATCGGTGCCAAGAAGCTTCGTCGTCCATTCGGCGTTACGGAAGTTCTCCAGTGCATCGTAGATGTTGTCGGGCAGGTAGCGTTCGGCTTGACGAAGGTTCTTGATCTTCGCAGTTTCGCCGGAAAGGCCGGTCTTGAACACACCAAGCATGACCATGTAGGGGTTTGCGTCGGGCGCAACCGAACGGACTTCAACCCGCATGCTTCTCTCGTTGCCGATGGGAATGCGGACCATTGAGCCGCGATCCACCGCCGAAGCCTTGAGCTGATTAGGGGCTTCAAAGTGAGGATCGAGACGGCGGTAGGCGTTGACGCTGGAGTTTTGCAACAGGCATGTGTCGTTACCGTGGGTAAGGACACGATCCACAAATTGCCACCCCATCTTGCTGAGTTTCTCCTCGCCCTTCGGGTCCCAGAACAAGTTCTTGCCACCCTTACTGACGGACACGTTGGTGTGCATGCCGCTTCCGTTGACACCCACAACCGGCTTGGGCAGGAACGACGCGGTCATTCCCAGGTTGGTAGCCACCTGGCGGCAGATCAACTTGTACAACTGGATCTGGTCCGCCGCCGCGACGACCTCGCCATAGGAGTAGTTGATCTCAAACTGCGAAGGCGCTACTTCAGGATGGTCCTTCTCGTTCTGGAAGCCCATGGCCCGTTGCACTTCGGCAGTGGTATCAATAAACAAGCGCAGCGGATCGCCAGGCAGCGAGTGGTAATAGCCGCCGGTATTGACGTACTCGAACCCACCTGTTTCGTGATAGCGGCGCTCCGCGTCTTTTCCGGCGAAAAGGAACCCCTCAATCTCGTTGGCCGCATTGAGGGTGTAGCCGTCGCTCTTGTAAACCTCCGCGGCGAACGACTTCAGCACGCCACGGATATCGGCCGCATAGGGCGTCCCTCCCTTGTCGATGACGTCGCCAAAGACGAGGATCTTTCCAGGACCAAACACATCGGCTGGTCCCCAGTAGAAGGCGCTCCAGTCGATACCCAGCCGCAAGTCGCTTTCGCGTTGCGCGGTGAAGCCGCGAATCGAAGAACCGTCGAAGGTAAGGTTGTCCCAGTTCTTGATCAGGAACTTCTTGTCGTAGTCAAGCATGTGCAGGCGGCCTTCCAGGTCGCTGAACAGCACCGTCACTGCCTTGATGCGCTTTTCGTCGGTGAGATATTTCAGGCGTTCTTCCTGAATTTTGCTGGCGGCCACGCGCTTCAGGCGCTGATCCTTGGCCTGCAGATTCAGCTCCTCCAGTTGGTCATACGGAAGCGCCAAAAAGTTACGCAATTCGTTCGACATGAATCTCCTCAGGATCGGGATTTGAAACCGCCACGGTGAAGTTGGATTTGTTGGCGATCACTCTTGAGGTTATCGCTTCGCCATTTCGCACCGCCAATTAAAAGCGTTAATGAGCGATATTGACGGAATTTATGGAACGATTGACCTGCGAAACATAGAGATTTCAGGGGTCTGGAAACGATAATGCAGCGAATCCTGTGCAAATCCCAAAACAGGAAGAACGCGGTGCGCCTACCACTTCAGAGTGAGACCCGCCGGATTCGCTTACGCATCTGGAGTTCGGATCCCCCACCAGCGTAGACGGCCTGGGTCATCAGGCTTCGCATCAGGCGAATGCCGCGCCCATGGGGCAACTTGCTGGCGGCGTAGTTATCTGAATCGGCCAGCGCAGTGTCGAAACCAGGCCCGGGATCGCGCACGGTGATGCTGATATCCAATGCATCCACCGTAACGCTGCATCGAATCCTCTTCGCAGGATCGTCGCCACAGCCGTGAAGCACCGCATTCGCAAGAGCTTCCTGCAACGCAACCAGCATGTCGATCTGGTCCCCTTCGTCGGGGCAGTGCTGGGTGACGAATTGCATAACTCGTTCGCGAGATTCGTCCAATGAAGCAAGGTCCCCGGGCAAATCAAATTCCCGGCGCACGACGCCATTTTGCGCCTCGTCGACTGCATTCACTGTGTCCGAGCGAGCGATCAGGCGGACGGCCTCGCCAGATGTTGAGGCTGACGATCTCGCCACAACTTTCAGACCCTCTTCTTTCTCGTTGGGAGGAACTGCCACTACTTCATTATGTGTGCGTCGGTCACATCTCGCTAGCCGGGAATGTAAAACGGTGATTAAAATTTTGGGGACGGCCTTCGAAACCGAAACGATTACCGATCGGATTACGTCTATTAATTAGCCGATAATTGATCTGTCTGTAAACACACCTGTGCATCATGGGCACAGGTGCAGGCAAACTCTCTAACTGCAACGAGTCACCAAACTAAACCACGTGCCTCAACCACGTGACTACCTGATCGGGACCTGGGGAAATGTTGCGAATCGAAATTCAATCACGGAACGATGTGGCGACGCTGAACTGCTCGGGCCGGGTGGTCTTCGGCGTCGAAGCCGAGATGCTGCGCACCATGGTGCTGTCACGGCCAGAATCGTGTGTGCGGATCAATCTCGCAAGAGTGGAAATGATCGATGCCGCCGGCTTGGGATTGCTGGTGGAGTTGCGGAATTGGGCAACCGACACGCGGCGCACTTTCACTCTCCTGGACCTTTCGGAACAGGTGTGGGCGCTGGTCATCCTCACCAAGCTCTGCGCTTCGCTCGACATTTCCTACTCGGACTTAGCCTGGGCTGTGGACAGAGAGAGAGAGGAAGATGTTGAGTGCGGCCAACGCAAACTGATCGCGTAGCCACGGCGGCACGCCAGCGCTGAGTGCACCGCGACAAGGCCGTTCGCTGATTACGCAGTTACTTTTGCTGAGTAATCGGGACCATCGTGGGTGCCAGGTTCCAGCCTCTAAGATTCAGTTGTGCCTCGCCCTTGTCCGCCGAGACGGGGTATTCGATATCGATCTCGCGGCTCTCGCCCGGCAGCAGAGAAACATAATTGTCGCCGTAATATGCAGGGAGAATGCGCGACTTGTCAGAGGCGTTGACCAGCGTCAACTTGTTCGCCAAGGCGGCAGCGGTGCCCTTGTTTTGAAGTTGGACATGAACCCGGTTGGTGTCGCCGCTTCGACTCCATGTAGCTGACGCCGCCACAGTCGCGGCTGGCAGGTGATTGAGTTGACGGTATGCAGCGCTCTTGGCTCCCAGCCAATACAGGTTGTCGGACAGCAATTGGCCCGCCGCGTTTCGCAGTTCAAGCTTCACCAGGACGACATCGGTCACGAGTAGCGGCGCCAAGTCGAGTTTGAATCCGGCAGTGACGGAATTCGCCGCCGCATCCTTGCGCTCCTCGTGATGCAGAAGTGGCTTATTGTCGAGCGAATACGCGTTTGCCGTAATGGTGACGCCCGCTTGCGCCGCGGTCGTGGTATTCACCACCGTGACGCTGTAGTCCGACAAGTCGAGTTGCACGTGCAGCGGTTCGCAAGCTTTCTTAACCCCGTAAAACGAAGCCTGCGTGTCGTAGTCGGAACTCAGGATCTGCCACATATTGCTTGGCCAAGCGGGCTGCGTCATCCATAGCATGCGGCCGCTGTTTGGCGCCCACAGATGCGCATTCATACCTTCAAAGATGGCGCGATGCTCGGTGTAGTTCAGCATCTGTGCCTTGCGCTCAAAATCCTCCAGACTTGTCGCCCGCGCCAAACTCGGCTTCCAGTTCCGTCATGAACGGCGCGATTTCGCCGTTACCACTCTGATGCCAGTCGTGGTACGCCCACGCATCGCTGATTGGCCATTGGTCAGCTTTCGGAATCCACGCGCTGAATGACTCCAGTGTGGACAACGATGGGATTCCCGTTTCCACCGAGAAGCCATGATTAAGAGTTGTGTAATACAGCGACGGTTCCTGATAACGATAGGGTCCACTGTTCTGCAGGTTGACCTGGTTCGAACTCGGCGAGTAATAACGGGTACCGTCCAACGTGCTGGTCAGATCGATGAGTCCTTTATTCAGGATTGGCGACGGCACGCCTTCATTTCGTCCACACCACATCACGATCGACGGGTGGTTGCGATAGTGCAGAATCGCATCGCGCACATTATCCAGGAACAGCGGTATGTCGAGCGGTTCGACATTGTATTCCTGCGTGGATGCCCAGAAATCGTTCCACACCATCAGGCCATACTCGTCAGCCAGGTCGTAGAAGACTTCTTCCGTATTCTGCCCTACCCAGTTGCGGATGATATTGACGTTGGCGTCGCGATGCAGGCGGAAGTAGGGTTCCAGCTTTTCGCGCGACACCCGCTTGCGTGAGTCGTCCATGCCCCAATTGCCACCACGAGCGGCAATCCGAACGCCATTGACTTTGAGTATGAGGTACGGAGCGGCCTTGGTGTCTTCGACGGGGCGCACCGCTGGAGACGATTCCGCGCCCGGAGGCAGCGATGCAACCCACTGGTGCGGATCCTTGTCCCACTCGGATGGCGGCGCAGTGTCGGAATAGGCAATCTGTCGCATGCCCTCGTGAGTAACGTCCACCACCTGCTCGCCTCTAACGCGCGCTGCGGTTGGCGATACTTCGACGCGTCGCAGTTGGCCCTTGCTGTCGAGCAAGCTCAGTTCGTAGGTAACTTCGCGTACCCCGAACCGAACTTGCTTCGAATCGGATTCCCTGCCACCTTCCGAGAAATCGAGTTTCAACTGATACAACTCGGGCTTGCCGTATCCGTTCGGCCACCACAGCCGCGGATTCTGCAGCGTCAGTTGTGCGAACTCTGCGGCAGCTAACTTGACAGCACTCTTTCCGGGAGGCACGTCGACTTCCTTCGTGACCACCGTCTGTTCAATCGTCGCTCGTATTGTTCCTCGCACCGACCTATCTGACGCGTTTTCCAGCGGTACCGTGATTTCAACATCGGCGCGGCTGGTATCCGGCAGAGGAAGCTGGGTGACAACTTGCGGGTCGCCAATTTTGACTGCTCCAGTCGCAGCCAACTTGACGGGCTGCCAGATGCCGGTGTCACGGTCGCGGATGGCGGGAATCCAGTCCCATCCCTCGGTCGCAACAAACGTGGGACCGTCGAGACACATCATCCCGCCGTTCTCGCCTGGTCCACCGAGCACAGACTGTTCATGCGGGATACCGGGATGCGGTGGCGGCGAAACGCGCACCACGAGAACATTCGTCTGGCCCGGCTTCAGCACATCGGTCACATCAAACACGCCGCGGATGAATGCGCCCTTGATGTTTCCGAGCGACTGACCATTCAGCCACACATCGGCGGCGTAGTTGATGCCGTAAAACGTCAGCGTGAGCCGTCGTCCCGTTGGGGTCTTGGGCGCCTTGAATTCGTTGCGGTACCAGTAGTCCTGTTTGTTGAGGCTCTCCGGGATGACCAGGTTGTTCAGTCCATAATCCGAGTCGGGGTAGATGCCGCGGTCAATCATCGTGGTCAGCACCGTCCCGGGGACGGTCGCCATCAGCCATTCTTTGCTGTCGAAGCCGGGCTTGGCGATCTCTTGCGCGGTCGCTGTCACTGTCGGAGCCGCCGCCATCTCCCATCCACCCGCGATGGTCCATTGATTGTCGCCGTCGGCCCGCAATGCCGCGCGTCCTGTCGGCAGCGGCTTCGCCACCGGAGCCGGATACGGTGCACGGCTCTTCGGCCAGGTCGAAGGGTCCTGCGGTGCACGATAGCCAGCCTGTGCCCGTGTCTGCACTGGCCACGGCTTCGACCCGGCTTCGTACTCGATCAGCGAAAATTGCGGCGGACTCGAGGCAAGTTCTTTGATCCGCTCAGAGCTCAGCGCATCGCGCACCAGCGTAAAGCCGGCAATCTTCCCGCCAAAATGCTGTCCGGTGAACGTCGGGACTGTTGGCTGCGCAGTGGGCAATGGCGGCGCAAGCTGCAGCACCGGAGCCACTCTGCCTAAGGTGAGGCTTCCCTGCCCCACTTGCGCACCATCGGTGTAAAGGCGGAACACCGACCCGTCGAACGTCGCCGCCACGAACTGCCACTTGCCGGGAGTGCTCGTGGCCGGCGCGCTGAAACTATTGTCCGCTCCCATCCACAGCATCAGCTTTCCGGGCTCGAGTCCGAGGAACCGCGAATACTCCGCTGCTACATCTCCGATGCCTGCCACCAGTACGGGAGCGGTGATCGGCGCATCCGTTTGCACCCAGGCGTAGATGGTCCACGGTGAATCGGCACGAAGCACGGTGTCACGCGCAATTATCGGTTTGCGCAGTCCGTCGCCACCTTGCAGAATCAAGGCGTTGTATGGGCCGTAGACCGGCGGATCATTGGTGGGCACGATCTGCGCATTAGCAGTTCCAACTCCTGCGATCAGGAGAACGATGACAACTCCGAATAGAAAACCGCGCCGCACAGCACACCACGCTCTGAGCATGAGGCCTCTTTCCAGCAATGATCGCCCCGGAAACCGAACCCGACTTCTACACCCATTCCAGGCGCCATTTTTCGAAAGCAAATCATACTAGAGCCGGACGTGCCGTCGGACGCGCAATCTAGCGGTGCGGACTCATCACCGAGTCCGGGTAACGAGGCTACTTGTTGCCGAAGGTCCAACTGAGTCCCGAGCTGGTGCCATAATCGCTGCCGGAAAACGTGGGAGGCGGCTGGTTGTCCCAGTTGCCGTAGAACGACGCGTTCCAGGAAAGGTTGCCAGTGATCTTGATGTAGTAGGAGACGTTCAAACTGGAATATAACCGGCCAGGCTGGGATATCGCGGGAAAGACACTCCCCGTTACACTGAGATTGGTCTTGTTGAACTTAAATAGTTTGGCGCCGCCAGCTATCGCGGCGGCAGCAACGTCTTGCGTGCCCGCCGGGACAACTGCTTGCTTGTATTGCGTGCGCTGCCAGGCAATTCCACCGAGTACGTAAATTGTCGCGCGGTTGGTGTTCGCCAGGTATCGGCCGACGCCGCCGCCAAGGGTCGACTGCAACCGGATCCCCTGCACCGAACTCTGCAGCAAATCGCCCAAGCCCGCATAGAACCAGTTGTTCCAGCGCAGCAGGTGTTGCGCTCCCAGGCTAATCTGGTTTCGCGTGGAGGCGGTGACACCTGTGCTGGTCGCGAGCGTGGAGTTATAGCTCGCTGAAGCAGCCCATCGTTCCCTCGGATAACCAACATCTGAGCCCAGATTGAACTGCGTCGATTGGTTGCCCTTCGAATAGATGATGCCGGTATTGATGTCGCCGTTGAACCTCTGCCAGAATCTCTCAGACGTCTGGTCCATTTGCACCACAGTCTTTCTCTCCAGGGTTACCGGTTTGCCTTGCTCTTCCACCACCTCGACGGAGACCGGCCGTCCGGCCGCCACTTCCGCCGTGGAAAGTGCTCCTGTGTACACCGAACCGTCCTCGGTCTTGACCAGGAACAGTTGCTTGCTCTCGATGTGATCGACCTTCGACCATTGCACCTGGCTGGTGCCGAGGATGTACTGCATGCTGATGTAGAGCACGCCTTCGGAGAGACCCTTGATTTCGCCTGTCAAGTGATCGCCGTTCTTCATGACGATGACGTCGGTGCTTTCCCTTGCCAGCAAAGGCGCAGCCAAAAATAGGCACCAGATAATGACGGCTCGAAGCTTCATGCCGGACCTGCCTCTATCGAGTTTCCACACTCGGCCGGGCAACGACGCTACGGCAGAGGTGGTATAGGATTTGCTTTGCCTCATCGTACCGTATGCGACTTTTCGGACACCTCGGAAAATGCTGCTTGCTTGGCACGCTGTTGCTGACTTCGCTTCGCTCTCGCTGCGCAGCGCAGACCGACCAGTTTTTGCCCGAAATCGACGCGTATTACAAAATCACTTCGCCGGTTCGCATATGGTTTCAGGCGAAGGAGACGAACGAGGCAGGCACTCCTGTCACGGCCGAAATCGGCCCCAGTCTCGATTTCTATATCAAGTCACCGCTCAAGCTGGCGGATGTCACGGCCTTTGATTTGGACGACTCGAAGTCCCGTTTGCTCGTAATTTCCGTCGGATACCGCTATCTGCCCACCCCCGGCAGTCCCCCGACGAACCGCATGGAACCGCTGTTCACTCTGAATTATCCAGTGCCCAAAATCCGCTTCTTGCTTTCAGACCGTAACCGCGCAGACCTGGACTGGAAGGCTGGCACCTTCACGTGGCGCTATCGCAACCGGGTGCAACTCGAACGGACCCTGAGGCTTGGTTCGTACCACCCGTCAGCCTATGCCAGCGCCGAGTTCTATTACGAGAGCCAATATCAGAAATGGAGCACGACCGCACTCTATGCCGGCTGCTTGTTTCCCATTGGCAGGCACTTCGAACTCAACCCCTACTACGAGCACCAGAACAACACCGGCAAGAACCCGAACCAACAGTTGAATCAGTTAGGGCTGATGCTCAATATGTATTTCAGCCGGCGTTGAGGCGACCGGATGGCCCCCTCCCCCTCCCCCCATGGTTCGTAAAGTATTGAACGCATTGGGGGCGAAAGGCGAAAGTGTCCGCAAAGCATTGAGTCCATGAGAGTTGAAGGTAAAATATTAAGGGCAAAGGAGTTAGTACTGATCGCGAGAACAGTCGGCCATTAGAATCAGTCACTTACGGACGGTCCAGCCGCAAAATATTGAGCTCAATTGATTTAGCCTCGATCTGTCAAAGAGCCCGCGCCTCAGCCGCGGGTGCGGCCGGAACGCGACGGTGGCGTGAACCCGATATTGAAAATCCCGCCAGCTTCATCCTGGAGTGACGGAAGCAGTGCTGTCAGTAGAAATCGTCATATCGACATTACGTTGGTAACCCGCGTGTTCCGATTCGGGAATTGTTATACGGGGGCAATTCAGACATAGAGGCACAGAGGAAACCAGAGTTGGAATGGGTGCGAACTAACTGGTGGCGATTTCAGGACAAAGGGACATCATTACTGGCCGTCTCCCCACTCCAGCAGTCCGACGTTACGCAGGATTCGTCGCACCTTCTTCGGCGAGATTGACAGGCGACTTGACACCTTTGACACTTTCTTTCCTTCCCGCTGCCATACCTTCGGTATTACGACTTCGGCAAATTCTTCGGTGACCTGTTGAAAGGTCTTTTCGCCCAGTATCCCTTCGGACCACGCTCGCAGCGTTTCATCGATGCTCGAGGCCCGAAGAATGCGCGTTTTCAGCCCCATCAGGTCTTCCCACAAATGGTCACGGTCCTCGGGACCGAGCAGCGCGGCGGCGCGATCGACGCAACGCTTGGCCTCTTCCCACTCCTGGAAGAAGTCGTTGGCGAACATCATGCCGCGCGCCACGTAGGCCTCGGCCGTCAGCCTGCGGTTCTGTGTCAGTTCCGCCCAATGAACCGCCTCGTCCGCGTACAAGCGCGCATTATTCGCATGGACGGCAGCGTCCGCATCCTCGCCAAGCTGCTCATCCACGCGGGCATTTTCCACCATGCACTGCAGCGTGCGGGCGCGGGCCATGTGGATGTGGTCGTTCTTGTCGTGTGCCAGTTCGTAGGCCTTCAGCGCCTCTTGTGCCCCCAGTTCGATGTTCCCGCCGTCTAAGTGAAGGTAGCCAGTGCTGACCAGCGCAGACGCGATTCCGCCATAGTAGTGATGTAGCGAATAGATCGCAGCCGCGCGCTGCAAGTCCTGCAGCGCTTCACCGCAGATCTGCGTGTAGCGGGCGAGCGCCCCAGAAGCTCCTGTTGGCGACGACGAAGCGCGCCGCCGTGCCAACTGCGATGATTCTGCCCTCGCATCGATGCGTTTGCGCAGTTGCAGGGCAATCACTCGCTTCACCGAAGCCGCGTTGACCAGCGCCCGCGCCAGGTTGCGATGGTTCGGATCTCGCCGGGCGTACAGTTCGACCGCTTTGGCGAAGTGCTCCAGGGCCTCGGCGTATCTTCCCGCCTGTTGCTCCATCCGGCCTTTGGCCGACTCAATATTGCCCAGCGACAGGGCGTCGTCAGTCTCGGCCAGTTGCTCCCTGGCCTCTTCCAGAAGCCGCAGGGCTTCGACCGGTTGCCCCTTTTGGAACAACAACCAGCTCTCTTGAATCTGGATGACCGCGGCCAATTTGGGCGCCGGGATCGCCTGCATCAAGCTTCGTCCCTTGACCACGTGCGCCATGGCTTCGTCATATTCCCCTTTCTTGCGGTGCGATCTGCCCTTCCAGAAGTGCACTATGGCAGCCAGGCGCTGATCACCCAACTCGTATTCTGCCCCCAGTACAAAATCCAGCAACTCGATCGCGCGATCGAGGTCTTCTTCCCCCATGGCGCAAAATGCCTCCGCCATGCGCACCTGGAGATAGGCAGTTAGCGTCATCCTTCCGCGAGCATGAGGTGGAAACCTCACCAGCAATTCCTGGAGAAAATCGATATCGCGGTACCCCAGGTCCACCCACTGCGCCACCCGCACCAACAGCCCCGCCGCATGCTGACGGGTACATTGCAGATGAACGAGTTGGAAGTTGTTCTGGTCCAACAGGGCAAATCCCTCGGCCACCTGCCGCTGCGCCAGCGCGACGTCCAGTTTCGCCGCCAGAGGTGATTTGGAAGCCATGTTTTGATTGTAAGTCCCCAATCCAATTCGGTCTACTAAGCGGTCAAAAGGAGCGAATGCCAACACCCGGCAGTCCTGCTGCTGTCTGGATATAACTATGTGTTCTTGGATTGTGTTGAGTGAAGTGCAAAGTCAGCGGCGTGGGCCACTTCGTCTACTAGTCCGACTCGGACGTATGCCCCTTGCGCATGGTCGTGATCCATCGTCTAATCATCGAGCAAGCAAACATTCGGAGACGATCATGAACCAGCCTAAACAACCGAAAGACCACTCCTGGAATACGCCCCGCTGGAAAGGCATTACCCGCTCCTACACGCCAGCCGATGTTGACCGGCTGAGGGGCACGGTCCACATCGAGTACACGCTCGCCCGCACGGGAGCGGAAAAGTTCTGGAAGCAGCTGCGCTCCGAACCCTACATCGCTGCTCTGGGTGCGCTCACCGGCAACCAGGCCGTGGAGATGGCGCAAGCTGGATTGAAGGCCATCTATCTTAGCGGCTGGCAGGTTGCTGCCGACGGCAATCTAGGCGGGCAGATGTATCCCGACCAGAGCCTGTATCCCGCCAACAGCGTCCCAGCGGTGGTGCGGTCGATCAACAACGCGCTGCTGCGTGCTGACCAGATCTCGCACTGCGAGGGGCGTCCTGAGTTCGATT
This sequence comes from uncultured Acidobacteriaceae bacterium, assembly GCA_963779555.1. Taxonomy (GTDB): domain Bacteria; phylum Acidobacteriota; class Terriglobia; order Terriglobales; family Acidobacteriaceae; genus DASRAA01. Next base: position 146,368 of record CAVZYS010000001.1, on the reverse strand, counting down.
GGATGCTCCCTATCGTCGCCGACGCCGAAGCAGGTTTTGGCGGTAACCTCAATGCCTTCGAGTTGACCAAGGCGATGATCGAAGCTGGAGCCGCCGCGGTCCATTTCGAGGACCAGTTGTCGTCCGCCAAGAAGTGCGGACACCTCGGTGGCAAGGTCCTGGTGCCCACGGAAGAAGCCACTCAGAAGTTAGTGGCTGCGCGCCTCGCAGCTGACACCATGGATGTGCCAACGGTGATCATCGCTCGCACTGATGCCAACTCGGCTGGCCTGATCACCAGTGACTACGATGCTCGCGACCGGAGCTTTATTACGGGCGAGCGCACCGTCGACGGATTCTACATTTACCGTGGGGGTCTCCAGGCGGCAATCGCTCGCGGACTGGCCTACGCTCCTTACGCCGACCTGCTGTGGTGCGAGACCTCGGAACCGAACCTTCATGAGGCGCGCGAGTTCGCCAATGCCATTCACGCGCAATTCCCCGGCAAGATGCTGGCCTATAACTGCTCTCCTTCGTTTCACTGGAGGTCGAAACTGAACGAGGAGGACATTGCCTGTTTCCAGCGCGACTTGGCGGCCATGGGATACCGTTTCCAGTTCGTGACCCTAGCCGGCTTCCATGCACTCAACTTGTCGATGTATCAACTGGCGAGGGGGTACGCCCGCTCGGGCATGACGGCGTACTCGCAACTGCAGCAGCGCGAACTTGAAATGGCTGCAAACGTCGGTTACTCGGCAGTAAAGCATCAGCGCTTTGTAGGTACCGGTTATTTCGATGCCGTCGCCTCCACGATTACCAATGGACAGACATCCACCTTCGCGATGCCCGATTCGACGGAAGAGGATCAGTTCGAGATGCACACCGAGGATTACAATGACGGGGAAGCGACAGAGCGTACCCCCATGCCGCATCTCTATACGTTGCTGGAATCGATGCCGCTACCCAGCACTGCTGCGAACGACTGAGGCCTGCATCGAACGGAACGGCTTGGCGATACGCAATTACCACTGTCGTACCGTTGTTCGGTCAAAGGACGATGCATGACTACTCAGACTGAAGCGATCCGTATTGCGGGACCGCACACGGATGCCCAACCCGGCATTCTCACCCCGCAGGCAACTGAGTTTCTGCTGGCTTTGCACACGCGCTTCGAACCGGTGCGCCAGGCATTGTTGCAGGAACGGAAAAATCGTCAGGCGCGCCTGGACGCCGGCCAGTTGCCCCAATTCCTGGAAGCCTCCCTGCCAACCCGGGAGGCCTCCTGGAAGGTGGCCCCGATCCCCTCCGACCTGCTCGATCGCCGCGTGGAAATTACCGGTCCACCCGATCGAAAGATGATCATCAATGCGCTCAACTCGGGCGCCAGTGTCTTCATGGCCGATTTCGAGGACTCGAACTCGCCCACATGGATCAACGGAATTGAAGGTCAACATAATCTCCGCGACGCCGTGGCTCGCACCATCGAGTTCCGTTCTCCTGAAGGCAAAGAGTACAAGTTGAATCCCAAGCCCGCGGTGCTGTTCGTGCGTCCTCGCGGCTGGCACCTCAATGAAAAACATGTACTCATCAACGGAACTCCGATCTCCGGCTCGCTGTTTGATTTTGGATTGTTCTTCTTCCATAACGCCAAGGCGCAGATCGCCTCCGGAACCGGTCCTTACTTCTACCTGCCGAAGTTGGAGAGTCACCAGGAAGCGCGGCTGTGGAATGACGTTTTTGTGTTTGCCCAGGAATACGTGGGAATACCAAAAGGCACGATCCGCGCAACCGTCCTGATCGAGACCATCACAGCGGCCTTTGAGATGGACGAGATTCTCTATGAACTACGTGACCATTCGGCTGGACTCAATTGCGGGCGCTGGGATTACATTTTCAGCTTCATCAAGAAATTCCGGAACCACGCGAGTCACGTTTTGCCCGACCGCGGTGTTGTGACCATGGAGCAGCCGTTCCTGCACTCCTATGTTGAACTGCTGATTCACACCTGTCACCGTCGCGGCATTCACGCCATGGGCGGCATGGCGGCCCAGATCCCCATCCGCAATAACCCTGAGGCCAACGAAAAGGCCATGGAACGCGTAAAGCAGGACAAGCTGCGTGAGGTCCGGGCCGGTCACGATGGAACTTGGGTTGCGCACCCCGGATTGGTCCCCGTCGCCAAGGCGATCTTCGACGAATACATGCCCCAGGCCAATCAAATTGCGCCGCCTGCCACCCCACGTTCCCCCATCACCGCTGCCAATTTGTTGGAGCTACCAAAAGGCGCGATCACCGAAGCAGGTCTGCGCCGCAACATCGATGTGGGACTGCAGTACCTCGAAGCCTGGCTGAGGGGAAACGGATGCGTCCCGATTTACGACTTGATGGAGGATGCAGCGACCTCGGAGATTTGCCGCTCGCAAATCTGGCAGTGGATCCATTACGGCGCGCGCTTGGATGATGGGCGCGTTATCACGGCTGAGCTGTTCGATCAGATGCTGCGGGAGGTAGTGGAACGATTGCGTTCTGCCGAGACCACACCGCCTGACCATAAACTCGATCGCGCGGCGGAACTTGCTGACGATCATGTCGAAGGGAGAGTTTGAGGAGTTTTTGACCAGTGTGGCCTATCGGGACCTGGATTAAGGGCTGACCTTTGGCGGAGTGCGACCAAACAGCGCCTCCAGATTTCTTCTCTGGGGGCGCTGCAATTTGTGCAGGGCGAGCACTTCTGGCGCTAGCCTCGAAGACACAGCTTTTCCCATTTTGGAACCAAACGCTCGTGATCTAAAGGGAAATGACCGTAATGCTGAGGCTGCAGCCTACAATGACACGTGATGTGACGGCGTCTTTAGGGTACGATTTTGTCATCAGCGACGCTGATCTCGTCACAGTGACTTGAAACCTAACTTCTGGATTGATACTGCAATGAAGAAACTGGAAGCTGTCGAAGAAGCCCGCGCCATCATGACCCAGGGCAAGGAATGGGGCGTGTTTAAGTGGCTGATGGAAAAGCGTAAAGTGCGCGGAATCGCCGATCGAGCCACCGCCGCGCTCAATGAATGCGAGGACAAAGTCAAAGCCACCTGGAGCGATGAACTCAAGAGAGCTTACAACTACCTGGCCACACGTGATAGCGATGAGGGCAAAGGCAAGAAGGGCGCCAAAGCCAAGGAAGATGCCAAGTTTGATCCCGAAATTCTCGCCATTGCTCAGAAGGTGCTGGATGCCGATGAAGAGACGGAAATCCAGCGGCTCGACGCGGAGGATACCTTCGCGGAAGGCGAGCGTCAGATGAGCACCTCCATGGCGCGCGAGGGCGCCGGCAAGGCCCTGGCGACGTACGATCTTCACGAAAAGGCCATTCGTAAGGCCGAAGCTGCCGCACGTCCCAAGTAGGGTGACGTGCCGAGAAATTAGGCCCTGAAATGCTTTCCTGGTTACCCCGCGATCCGCTTCCTATCGGATCCAAGGCACCCGACTTTACCTTGCTCACTGAGTCTGGCAAGAAGGTGAAGTTGTCTGCCTTTGCGTGGCAAGAACGTTGTACTGGTCTTCTATCCCGGCGATGACACCATGATCTGCCGCCAACAGTTGTGCGAATTCCGCGACGCTTGGCCGGATACGCGTGGACTTAACGTGGTCGTCTTCGGAGTCAATCCGCAGAGCGCGGAGAGCCATCGCGAGTTCCGCGAGAGATACAAGTTTCCGTTTCCGCTCTTGGTGGATGCCGACCAGCAAGTCGCGGCTTTGTACAACTCCGACGGCGGAATGGTGAATCGCACGGTGTACTTGATCGGTCCGGACGGGCTGATTCGCTATGCGCGGCGCGGCATGCCGCAACCAAAGGAAGTGCTCGCAGCCGCAGCGAAGGTCAGGCGGAGAAAGACTGTGCCGGTCTAGCACGGGGGTCTCAGATGGCGCGCCACAATAACGAATTCGATTTCGACTTTATCGTCGTTGGCTCTGGCTTTGGAGGTAGTGTCACCGCGCACCGGCTGGTGGAGAAGGGCTACCGTGTCGCGGTCATGGAGATGGGCCGCCGCTGGACGCCCGAGAACCTTCCCAAGACGAGTTGGGAGATGCATCGCTGGTTCTGGCGGCCGGGCATCGCGTTGCGCGGTTTCTTCAACATGCGTTTCTTCCGTCATGTGACCATCCTGCACGGCTGCGCCGTGGGCGGAGGATCGATCACTTACGCCTGCACGATGCTGCGGCCTCCCGACAAGGTTTGGGACGACGGCTCATGGAAGGGACTCGACGACTGGAAGTCGGAAATGCCCCAGCACTTCGACACCGCATCTCAAATGCTGGGTGTCACGGTGAACAAGATCCTGGGGCCGGCAGACCGCCTGCTGAAATCAGTGGCGGATTCCGTCGGAGTGGGCGACACGTTTTATCGTACCAGTGTCGCTATCTTCCAGGCGCCCGAAGGAGTGTTGGGCGGAGTAACGATGCCCGACCCTTACTTCAACGGCGAGGGCCCGGAGCGAACAACCTGCAAAGGTTGCGGCGGTTGCATGATGGGTTGCCGCCACGGCGCTAAAAATACCCTTGACATGAATTACCTCTATCTCGCGGAGAAGTATGGCGCGAAGGTGTTTCCGGAAACGAAAGTCGTGGATGTGCAACCGCTGGATGGCACAGCCGACGGTAGCAGTGGATACAGGGTATCGACGGAAAAGTCCATCGCATGGATCAACCGCCAGCCGAAAAGCTTTACGTGCCGTGGAGTTGTATTTGCCGCCTCATCTCTCGGTACCACAGAGCTTCTGTTCAAGCTGAAGGAGAAGCAGTCGCTCCCGCGCATCAGCGATCAGCTTGGCCGGTTCGTGCGCACTAATTCAGAGTCGCTGATCGGCGTGCGGGTGCCGGGAAGCACGGACGACCTGTCGAAGGGCGTCGCGATTGGCTCGGGTATTTACATCGACGAACACACCCACATCGAAGCCGTTCGTTATCCCAATGGGTCCGACTCCATGTCGGCGTGGTCCACCATTCTGACGGGCGGGAAGCCCGGTCCAGCCCGGATTGGTCTGTGGTTCAAGAACCTGTTGGTGTCCTCGATCCTTCATCCGATCAGGACATTCCGCATCATGCAGCCTTTCGGTTGGGCGCGAGAGTGCGTGATCCTGCTGTGCATGCAGGCGCTCGATGGCCACATCGACATGTGTTGGGAGCGCTCCCTGTTCTCGCCGTTCCGAAAGACCCTGGTCAGCCGCGGCCAACGAATACCGACCTTCATTCCGCAGGCCAACGAGTTTGCGCAAAAGATGGCAAAGGCCGCCGGAGGCACGGCCATGAGCATGCTTCCGGAGATACTTTTTGACGTCCCCGGCACCGCCCACTGCCTCGGAGGCTGCGTCATCGCCGACTCTCCCCAAAACGGGGTCGTCGATTATCGCAACCGCGTGTTCGGCTACAAGAACATGTACGTCTGCGATGGCTCGGTGGTGGGCGCGAACCTCGGCGTCAATCCCAGCCTGACGATTAGTGCATTGACCGAGCGCGCGATGAGTTACATTCCACCAGTGTCGGACATGAAGTGGGATGACGAGGCTGAACCGGTCGCTGTCGTTGTCCAGTAACGCCTTCGTCTGGAGAAATTGGCTCGACAGTCGGCGGGGAGACAAAACCTCTTGTATGGACAATCATTCCCCAAATTGGGGATCTGATTGCCGTGTCGGCCTCTGGCCTCCGCGCCCTCCAGCAAAACAATTATGATTGTTGGTTCTGGGTTGAGTCATTCAAGTTCGCCGAGGCAGAGTAAGCTGCTGCAACCGGAAATTGCGAACGACTCGAGACTCACCAACCAATCCAGCGCGACAGTTCATGACGATGTCGAAGGGAGACGCCATGCCGGATGTTCATCAGGGCGATAGTTTGTCCTGGGGAGATTCTCTGTTTCTTTACTTGGAGCGCGAGGGTCAGCCGCTCAACATCGCTTCAGTTAGCGAATTTGAGGGCGTCATTACGCTCAAGGCTTGCACCGAATGGATCGAATCGCGTCTCCCGCTAATTCCGCACTTCCGCCAGCATGTCGTTCCTCCGCCATTCAACGTCGGACTGCCGACATGGGAGTTCGATCCCAAGTTCGACATTCGTAACCACATTCGGGAAGTGAAGCTTCGGCGCGGAACCGAGTCGGCGTTCAAAACCGCCGCAGCAAAGGTGCTCAGCACTACCATGAACCGCGAGTGGCCGCTATGGGACCTGACGCTATTACATGGTCTGGAAGGCAATCGCACAGGCATTGTGATCCGTGCGCACCACGCCTTGGCGGACGGAATTGCCGGAGTCGGCCTCATGAGCGTGTTGCTTGGCGGCGACGCCGTCGTACCACCGTCTGCTCCCCGGACGGAACCCTTCAAGGCGCCGCCCGCGCGCGATGCTGGGGCGCTTTTCCTCGACGGACTGCTGCGGTCTTATTCCTCAGTAGTGGAGCGCCTGCTGAAGGTCCAGTCTGAGGTGTTGGGCGCTGCCCAGCGTGCAGTAGGATCGAACGGATCGACTCCCGATCCCGCCAAACTCGCCGAAGCGGCTAGCTCAGCCTTCCCCGGATTGGTCGATATGCTGACCGAGATGGCCACGCCCGCCGATCGTCTTCCCTTCAATCGCGTCTGCCGCGGCCCGCAACACATTGCGTGGGCCGATTTCGCCATGCCGGAAGTGAAGGCCATCAAGAACGCGTTTGGTGTGACAGTGAATGACGTCTTTCTCACCGTGCTCACCTCCGCCCTTCGCAGGTACGCGGAACTGCATCGTGTGCGGCTGAAAGGTCGCTCGTTGCGAATCATCGTACCGATCAACGTGCGCGGCGGCGACGACCCAACCGAGTTGGGCAATCGCATTACCTTCCTGCCGCTCAATTTGCCGCTGGATGTTCGCGATCCTCGCAAACTCATCGCTGTCATTCATCAGAAAATGGGATTCTTCAAAAACGTACGCGCCGCGGCCCTGGTGGAGTTGGCCGGCACACTGGCCGGAACAATTCCTCCGGTGCTACAGGCAATGGCCGGTCCCATCGCCAGTCAGTTGCCGCTCAGCGTCTGCAATATCATCTGCACCAACGTTCCGGGTCCGCAGACGCCCATGTACCTGCTGGGACACAGATTGCTGCGCTGGTATCCCTATGTGCCCATCGGCGGCGAAATGGGAATCAATTGCGCGGTGGTTAGTTATGACGGGCGGGCGTACTTCGGGTTCACCGGCGACGTGCACGCGGCGCCCGACTTGGCACGTCTGGAGCGATTCATGAAAGACAGTTTTGCAAAATTGAAGGCGAGCGTCGAAGACGAGTCCGCCCCGCCGAAACGCGCGCAGTACGAAAGCCGAGGCTGCGCCGAAACGCAAAGCCACTCGCGCTCGTGGGCGTCGAACAACTGCGCTAGGTCCGGCGGCGGCGAGGGCGAAACCTAATTCGGCGAAGAAGCACGCGCCTGAATCAGAGGAAGTCTTAGAGACTGTGAGCAGTTAGCCTTTCACACGAGTCCGACTCAATAGCCGTTCTGGCGATTCGAAAGACGGGAGCGCGTGGTCGCTCCCGTTACTTTTTGCGGGACTTCTTCTTGGCTGGAGTCTTCGGCTGTTTTGGTTTCTCGGCACGCGCTTCCAACTCAGCGATGCGCTGACGCAGTTGCTGAAGTTCGGCGCCGCTGTCGGTGCGGCTCTCGGGCACATGGCTCTCCGGCACGTGGCTCCCCGGCGGCTGTCCTTGCATGATGTTCTTTATCATACTGATCGGAGACATAGCGGCGGATTGCACCCCGGTCAGACCACTTTGCAACTTGCCCTGGACATTCTGGTAGGCCTCGTACGCCGACTTCAGATACCACATGATGAATTCCCGGCCGACCTGGTCCGAGGACATGATGAGTTGGCGCAACAGTTCAAGGGGCAGCCCGGTGGGCTGCTGCTTGGCGTCGTCCACGATGATCTGGGTCAGCGTCACGCGGGTGAGGTCTTCACCGGTTTGGGCATCGACCACCTGCACGTCTTTCCCTTTGCGGATCAACTCACCAATGTCTTCCAGGTTGATGTAACGGCTCGCGGAAGTGTCGTAGAGTCTACGATTTGGGTACTTCTTGATCACAATGGTGGCCGGATTCATCAGACGCCCCTTCCTGCTGCAACGCACAATTCTTAACTACAATATTGACATTCTACCTTACATCGCTTACATTTGACTTGATGCTGCACTGCAGCATACGGAGGTTGTTATGAAAGGCAATACAAAACCACATACTTCCCCAGCGCAGATGCCGGAACCATCCCTTGTTTCCATGCTTTCCGGATGGGTGCAGCAGGGAGTTGAGAGCTTCTTCGCCACCCAGAAAATTATGGTCGACCTCGCCGTGAACCAGAACGCGAAAGCGATCAATCTCGTCCGCGAGCGCTTCACCAGTCCCCAGTTCAATCCAGTCTCGATCCTGGCCGAACTTGCCAGCGAAGGCATGTCGAACTTTATCGCTGGCCAGAAAGTATTGCTTGACCTGGTACGCCAGGAAAACGAAATCGTGATGAACGGTGTGAAGGGCCGGGTCAGCGCTTCTGACGCAGCTGTGGCCATGTCTGACCTGGTGCGGCGCAGCCTGAATACTTTCCTCGAGTTGCAGCAGGACTTCCTGAAGATCGCCGGCAAACAGGCGCACAACTGGCTGACCGCCGTCGAAAAAGGCGAGGTCTACGATGGCGAGCAATTGGTCGAACTGGCGCGCGAGGGTATGGACCACTTTGTCCAGACCCAGCAGAAGTTCCTGAACCTGATCGCCGAGGAAGCCTCCAAGGCCACCAAGAGCGAAGCTGGCAGGAAAGCGAAGATTGAAGAACTCTCCGATCTGGCCCGCCAGGCCACCGAGTGCTTCATGGAAGCGCAGAAGAAGTTAATGGACGTAGCCGACAAACAGATGAACGCGAGCATGAAGGCATCCGGCCGCGCGCTGGAAATGATCAAACCCTTGGCCGCCATTCCACTTCCGGAACTGGCCCGCGAAGGCGTCAAGACCTTTGTCGATGCCGAGAAAGCACTGATTGACACCATGACGAAGCGTCCCGTCGGGCACAAGGTGACGGCCCGTAAGGGGCGTACCACAAAGCGGACCGCACGCACCATCAAACCAGATGTCGTGCACGCTTAATCATTCTGGTTGCCAGCCGCATCGGCAGGAACCTGAATCTACATGAGCAACGGATGGGATCCAGTTGCTGTGCTTTGTTGACGTGCCGTTGTCCTGGGCAGCGGCACGTCGTTTTTCTTGTCGGAGCGTTGTACGTTTCAACTTTCGTTGCTCAGAGAAAGTCGGCCTGCGTCTGACTCCGGAGTTCTCCACATCTCCCTTTACCTGGACTCACTTGAAAGGAAGGCTGAGCTATGGCAACCGTAGACGTAACTCCCAACGTCCCCGTCGAAGGAACACACCCTGCCCACCGGCACGCCTGTGAGTGCTGCCACGGCCTCTATATGCAGGCCGACGACGGCAAGTGCAGCTCGGTAGAGCACGACACACCCAGCGAGGACGGCATCGTCGTTTACGGCTACTGCGACGCCGTCTGCTATCGCGGTGACCGCCCGCTGGGGAGCCGGGAAGGCCAGCAGGTCGCTGAGGGCAGCGAGTCGTAGGCTGCGAACGCCGTCGGTACAACCTTTGGGGGAGCGTAGATCGTCGGGCGGCCTGTACCTCAAAGTTTGCCTTTGCAAGTCCGGGGAAAAAGGCTACACTCATTTCCCGAGGACGGCGCCAGACAGTTTCCCTTGCCTATGTGCGGGTACCCCCCGTAGCTGCGGGCGACCGAACCCACTACTGAATCCCAGGAGAAGCTGGATTTGGCAACGGGCCCACGTCGCTACGACTTTCGCGAAGATACCGCAGAAGCCAACATCTCTATCTGGAAAGAGGCGTTATTTGCCGCTGACATCCTGCTCCTGCACTCATCCCCGGTGTATTACGGTCTGGGTGTTCCGCACGGGGACGGATCGGCCGTCATTCTAGTTCCCGGCTTTCTGGGCACTGACGCTTATCTCACGCAACTCCACACTTGGCTCGGGCGCATCGGGTACCGTCCCTACTTCTCCGGCATTGGCATCAACGCCGAGTGCCCGAACATTCTGATCAAGCAACGTCTCAATGCGTGCATCGAGAAAGCGCTGCTGGAAACGGAGCGAAAGATCCATCTGATCGGTCACAGCTTGGGCGGCATTATCGCGCGCTCGGTCGCAGATCAACGGCGCGACGACGTGGCGTCGGTGATCACCCTGGCATCACCATTTCACGGCACCGTCGCACATCGCACCGTGTTGCAGGCGGCAGAAGTCGTGCGCAAGCAGATCTTGAAGGAGCACGGCTCAGGAGTCCTGCCCACCTGCTATACCGGCCGATGTACGTGCAACTTCCTCGATTCCCTGCGCCGCAACGTTCCGAAATCCGTGCTGGAGACGGCTATCTACACCCGCAACGATGGCATTGTTGACTGGCGTTACTGTTTGACGGGAAATCCCGACTCCGATTTTGAAGTTCCAGGAACGCACATCGGCCTCTCGTTCAACTCTTCCGCATACACCATCATCGCCAATCGTCTGGCCAAAGCGCGCTACCGAAATCAGGCGGCTTAGAACCGCAGGTGTTCCGGTTGTAACTGCAGATTGTCGTTCCCCGCCACGCTTTTTAAGCTGGTCCACCTCGGCTGGCGTGTAAAAGTGTCCCATTTTGGGAAGGAGGTCTATAATTTGGCACGAATTTCCTATTAGCGGAGGGCGCGGATGGCAGACACTAAATTTGTCGTGTTCGGCGGTCGGACTGATTCTCCTCTTAGCGCGCGCGAAAAGAACGAAGACCGGCTGAACGTGACGGGATCCCAATTCAAACAGCTCGCAAGGAGAAGCCCTATGCGGCGTTCTGCTTTTATACTTTTGCTCCTGTTTCTTTCTCTCTCGGTCGTCACTTGTGTCGGCCAAAAGCAGGAATACGTTGGCCAGTATGACGCGTATTTCGGATTTGCCTACCTCACGACTCCGAACATGAACCTGGCTCAGCGTGGCTGGCAGGGGCAGTTCGGCTACAACTATCGGCGCTGGGTGGCGCTGGGTATCGACACCAGCTACTTTGGCGGCAACAGTTCGCTGGTGACGTCCCAGCTCAACAACGCGACGCTTGCCAAATTGGCGCCCATCCTGCCTCATCTACCGCCGGGATACACGGTATGGGCGCCGTACCATGCGAACACCTTTACCATCACCGGTGGAACGCAGTTCAGTTATCGCGGGTTCAAGTATGTGACACTGTTCGTTCGCCCGGATATCGGGGCGATGTGGCAAGGCGTCCAAGTGCACCCGCAAGACCCGATCATCACTGGGATCGTCACCGGCCTCCTGGGGCCCAGCCTGAAGACCAGTCAATGGGCTGGGTTTTACGGTGTTGGCGGCGGATTCGACCTGAACGTTTCGAAACACGTGGGAATTCGTCTCCAGTCGGATTGGGTTTACACTTCGTTGTTCAGCGACTTGCTGAAAAATCCTCAGTACACCTGGCGTATGTCGGCATCGCCAACGTTCCGCTTCGGAAAGAACGTGCCCAAATAGAGAGCACGTAGAATTTTCGGGGGCACCACAAGTGAGGGAGCCTGCACTCTTTTCGCAAGGGTGTGGCTCCCTCGCCTCATTGCCAAAACACCTTCCATCACAGAAGGACGGTGGTGACCGCAACTCCAAGTACACGACGGTCAGGTGGCGTAAGATCCGCATCTCGTCCACACCACACGGGTTCGCAAAACCGCATCGGATAGAATCAACAGGGACCATGCTAAAGCGAATCCTCGTAGTGGTTCTGCTTGGGATCATCGCAATTTTTCTCTTTCGACATGCTGGCTCATTCCTGGTGGTGAGCGACCCCAAACCTGCCGATCTGATTCTGGTACTGGGCGGCGGGGACAATGATTTGCGCTATTTGAACGGGGTAAGGCTCATGCAAGAGGGTTACGCTCATCACCTCATCCTGGATGTGTTCGCCAGAGGCCGGACATTCGGGAATTCAGACATCGATCTCGCCAAGGAATTTCTGAACCGGACGACCCCTGGACAGTCAACGCTTTGCCCTTGCCCGGAGGACTCGACCTACGACGAGGCGCGGTATCTCCAGCAATGCTTGGCGGGCAGGGGTGCGAAGTCGATTCTGGTGGTCACTTCGGCGTACCACACTCGTCGCGCCCGTACCATTTTGCAGCACCGGCTTCCGCAGTATGATTTCTCGTTCTATGCCGCTCCGGACCCCTACTATTTCGGCACGCGATGGTGGACGAATCGCGAATGGGCGAAGACGACGCTGGGTGAGTGGCAACGCTACCTGTGGTGGCTTCTCGTGGACAGATGGCGCAGCGGGTTGGTGGTGCAATAGTGCAGCTCGACCCAACTATCGCCGGCTGCTCACGGTATCCAGCGTGCGGCAATGCTAAGACTGTCGCTAACTAAAACGAGTTGCCTTCCACAATGCGGCTCCGCATGCGGCCAGCAAGATCAACAGCATCGCCGACAGCAGCGCGATCGCTGCCCAGTTCACGGCAATATCGGGAACCCGGCACACGGCAGCCAGGCCGATGAAAATCGCAGTGGCGAACGCGACAATGCACCAATCCATCCAAGTACGGGCGCGATTCTCAACTGGTTCAGCGTTGGAGTCTTTCCCTGCCAGACCTGCCTGCACGTACTCGGCAGAAACTCCGTAACGCTTGCCTTCACGATGGGCCGCTTCATGCCATCGCCCATGTTCTTTCCTGGTCACCGAGGAAAGCGCGATCGCGCCAGCGCCTGCAGCCATCAAAAGCGATCCGCCAATCACCTGTGCGTAGAGTGACAGCCCGCGCCCGCGCAATTCCCCGAACACCAGAATGCCCCACGCCATTCCCCACAACTGGTTCGTATTGGAGAGAGGAATACCGCGGCTGATACCCACATACTTGGCGGCGTACTGCTGAAACACGTCGCCGATGACCCAAACGAATCCTCCCAGTAAGAGCCAGAAGAGCACTTCCTTCGACTTCAGCAACTCGTGCATAAGAGAGGAAGCGCCCCCGCTGTAACTGACCGCCAGGATGGTCATGGTGACGAGTTCGCCAATCGTGAAGAAGGCCACGAATGACAGGGGATTCATTCCGGTCAGGTACGCCTTGCGGTAAGGAACGTACATGGTTCCCCACAAGACTCCCGCCGCCAACGCAGCGACGATGCCACGCATGGCGTGTTCGGGCGTTGTTTGCCCCGACGATGCATACGCCAACAGACATGCACCCAGAAACATCAGTAGCGCTCCGCCCAGCACGCTGAGCCAACGACGTACGCCTGCGTTGCGCAACTCGTTGAACAACGTGACACCCCAAAGGATGCCAATGAGGCTATTCATGTTCCACAGCGGAAACGCAATGCTGAGGCCGACATCGCGAATCGCAAAAATGGTCAGCGTGTTGGCGACGGCCCAAAGGCAGCCGGCAAGCACACCCCAAACGACGAGGTGCGGGGCCTGGCGAAAATCCCATCCGATCTGCCTCGTGCCGCGAACTAATGCAGGCAGGCTCCAGCGTGCTAGGAACACTCCAGCGACCATGATCAGCGACACCACGACCGGGGATACTCCGACGCTCACCAGTTTGGTCGGGGCCTCCGCCGCTCCCAGCCAGGCTCCGGCGCCAAAGCCGCACAGAATTCCCAGTGATTGCAGCTTGCGGAGCCGGCCCGTATCGACCAGAGGCGGTTGCATCGCAGAGCCCAACGGTTGTGCAGCAGGGATCAACTGATCCAACGCAGCACCGCCAGTCCGCCCAGCAATACCATCACCGGGATCCAGAAGTGAACGTCGCGCAGGACTACTCCGGTGAGACTCCGCCGTCTTCCAGTCGGGCCGGCCTCACGCATGAACTTGCCTCCACAAAACCCAAGGGAATAACCCTGCATAGTTATACCAATAACCTCAAGAGCCATCCGGACGATAGAAGCTGCCCTGATTCGTTCGGCCGGTTCCTCAGCGGTGGGCGAAGGATCGATTTCGGTGCATTTGGTGCACCGCGTACTGGCAGAGATGTAGGTTGTTATTAGCAGCTACGTTTGCGCGGAACGGGTCTTTCGTTCGTTTTCAAACCGCGCAATGTCTTCCTCATGCGCCAGGGTCATGCCGATCTCGTCGAGACCATTCAACAATCGATGGCGGCGGAAGGCGTCGATCGCAAACGACTCTGACAGCCCGAAATCGTCGCTGATGGTCTGGTTCTCCAGATCGACCGACAAGTGATAGGGACGATGCTTGTCGGCATGTTCGGCAATGCGCTGAATCACCGGCTCCGGCAATTCGATTAGCAGCAGGCCATTGTTGCCGGCGTTGTTGCGGAAGATGTCGGCAAACGACGGCGCGAGAATGACACGAAATCCGAACTCTCCCAGCGCCCATGCGGCGTGTTCGCGAGAAGAACCGCAGCCGAAATTCTTACCCGCAACCAGCACTGTCGCTGTGCGGAAGTGCTCCTGGTTGAGCACGAAGTCTTCGCGGTCACGGCCATCCGGATGGTAGCGCCAGTCGAAAAACAGGAACTGCCCAAACCCAGTGCGCTCGATGCGCTTCAGGTGTTGTTTGGGAATGATCTGGTCGGTATCGACGTTCTCGCGATACAGAGGCGCCACGACTCCGCGATGATTGCGAATCGGTTCCATCGTGCTAATTCCTGTACTCCCAGCCGCGAACGTCGACGAACCGTCCGGCCACCGCGGCGGCGGCGGCAGTCGCGGGGCTGACCAGGTGGGTACGTCCCTCCCTGCCCTGGCGACCTTCGAAATTGCGGTTGCTGGTCGACGCGCACCGCTGCTTCGGCGCAAGGATGTCTGGATTCATTCCCAGACACATCGAGCATCCCGGTTCGCGCCACTGAGCGCCTGCTTCCTTGAAGATCCGGTCGAGTCCTTCGTGTTCGGCGGCCTGCTTTACCGCTTCCGAGCCCGGGACAACCAATACGGTCACGTCAGGATGCACCTTATGCCCGTGAATAACTTTCGCCGCAGCCCGCAGGTCTTCCAGCCGTCCGTTGGTGCAGGACCCAATAAATACGCGGTCGAGCGTGATGTCTGCAATGCGTGTCCCTGCCTGTAATCCCATGTACTCAAGCGCCGAGATCATAGCTGCCCGTTCGGAAGCATCTCGCGCGTCCTCGGGGTTGGGAACGCTGGCAGTCACCGGCGCCGACATTCCTGGGTTCGTGCCCCAGGTTACGATCGGCTCCAGCTTCGCGCCATCAATCGCAATTTCACGATCAAACGCAGCGCCCTCATCGGTCGCAAGCTGCCGCCATGCACTGACCGCTTCGCTCCACGCGTTTCCCTTCGGCACGTACGGACGGCCGTCCATGTAAGCGAAGGTCGTCTCGTCGGGTGCAACCAGTGCCCGCGCGCGCACCGCACTCGATGCTCATGTTGCACATCGTCATACGCTCTTCCATGGTGAGGTTGCGAACGGCCTCGCCCGCATACTCGATCACATGTCCTGTACCGCCATCGGTGCCAAGACGGCGGATGATATCAAGTATCAGGTCCTTAGCAGTCGTGCCCTCGGGCAGCTTTCCAGAAACCGAAATGCGCATGCTGCGCGGCTTGGTTTGCGAGACGCACTGCGTGGCGAGCACGTGCTCCACTTCGGAGGTCCCGATGCCAAAAGCCAGCGCTCCAAATGCACCGTGCGTGCTGGTGTGGCTGTCGCCACAGACGATGGTCATGCCGGGCTGGGTCAACCCGAGTTCCGGACCGATCACGTGGACGATGCCCTGCCTTCCCGATCCGATGTCGAACAGCAGAATGCCGGCGGCCTCGCAGTTCTTCCGCAGTGTGGCAATCTGCTGGGCCGCAACTTGATCTTTGATGTGAAAGCGCTCGTCGGAGGTCGTAGGGACGTTGTGATCGATGGTCGCAAACGTCAGGTCGGGACGGCGCACTTTGCGGTTCGCCAGACGAAGGCCTTCAAAGGCTTGCGGCGTCGTGACTTCATGTACCAGGTGAAGGTCGATGTAGAGCAGGGTCGGCTCGCCTTCCGGTGCCCTCACCACATGCGAGTCCCACACTTTTTCAAACAGAGATTGCGGCTTTTGCATCGTGCCTCAGACTGCGTGATAGGCCATCTGCATTTGCAGCAGGTCGGTCACGGCTTCAACCACGGCTTGGCCAATCGCATCGGTGGAAACAGCCTGCCGATTGCGTCGTCCGCTCAGGTCTTGCGTGACGAGTCCGCGTGCCAGCGTGCGGTCTACGGCCTGCATGATTTTGTCTGACTCATGGTAGAGCCCGGCGGTGTAGCGTAGCAACATGGCTGCCGATTGGATGGCGCCGAAGGGATTCGCCAGACCCTTGCCCGCTATGTCGGGCGCCGAGCCGTGGACCGGCTCGTAGAGCTCGACCTTACCGCCGACGCTCGCTGACGCCAGCATGCCGAGCGATCCGCTGATCACCGCGGCTTCGTCCGACAGGATGTCGCCGAACAGGTTCTCGGTCAGCACGACATCGTAGCGCACGGGCGTAGTGACCAACTGCATGGCGAAGGAATCGACGTAGGCGTGCTCAAGTTGAACGTCAGGGTACTCTTTCGCAAGAGCGGTCACGGCGCGGCGCCAGAGCTGCGATGTCTCCAACACGTTGGCCTTATCGACCGATGTCACTAGATGCTTGCGGCGACGCGCCTCCTGGAACGCCACATGAGCGACGCGCTCAACCTCGTCGACGTGGTAGCGCATGGTGTTGTAAGCGGACAATCCGTCTTCGTTCAGCGCGCGCGGCTGCGCAAAATACAGCCCGCCCAGCAACTCGCGAACAATCAGGAGGTCAGCGCCGCGAGTGACATCCTCGCGCAGAGGTGAGCAGTCCGATATGGCTTCGTATGCCTTGACCGGCCGCAAATTCGCGAATCCGCCGAGCGCCTGTCGCAACGCAAGTAGTCCAGCTTCCGGGCGCTTCTCGCCGGTCAGGCCGTCGAACTTCTTTGCGCCAACTGCGCCGAGGAGAACGGCGTCCGCTTCCAGACAAGCTGCCAGCGTCTTCTCGGGCAGCGGCTTTCCATCCTGCTCGATTGCCGCGCCGCCGATGAGATATGACTCGAACCGAAACTCATAGCCGCAGACATCGGAGACTGCCTGCAGCACGGCAACTGCCTGCTCCGTCACTTCAGGCCCGATTCCGTCTCCCGGCAATACGACAATGCGCAACTTCATGCCGGACGCATCTCCTGCGAGGTCCCCTTGGGCTCATGCATGCCGCTACGATGGGTGTACAGCATGGCCAGCAAGTCCTGCTCGTAGATGGTCTTCTTGCGGTCGGCCAAGCGGGTGAACTCCTGGTAGATCCGGTTAATTTCGTCGCCCGACAATTCGTGACCGAGCTCCCGGTACTTGAAGACCAGCGCATGACGGCCGGAATGCTTGCCGAGAACGATGCGCTCCGCCGGAATTCCCACCGTCTCCGGCGTCATGATCTCGTAGCACAGCGGATTGTTCAGCACCCCGTGCTGATGGATGCCCGCCTCGTGCGCGAAGGCGTTGCGCCCCACGATGGCTTTGTTCGGCTGCACTTCAAAGCCAATCAATTCCGACAGCAACTGGCTTGCGCCGTAAATCTCAGGATGGTTAATGCCGGTATCGACTCCGTACCGGTCCGCGCGTACATGCAACGCCATCGCCACTTCTTCCAACGAAGCATTGCCGGCCCGCTCGCCGATGCCGTTGACCGTGCACTCTACCTGTCGAGCGCCGGCCTCGACGCCGGCCAGCGAGTTCGCTACCGCAAGACCCAGGTCGTTGTGGCAATGTACCGAGATAGTAACGTTCTCGATGCCTTTCACCCGCTGGCGGATGGTGCGGATCAAGTCCCCATACTCGCCCGGCGTGGTGTAGCCGACCGTGTCGGGAATGTTCAGGGTAGTCGCACCCGAATCGACCGCCGCCTGCAACACCTCGCACAGGAATCCTACGTCCGACCGGGTTGCGTCCTCGGGAGAAAATTCCACGTCGGTGCACAACGAGCGTGCATAAGCGACCATTTTCGAGGCTTGGTTCAGGCACTCGTCGCGCCCAATCTTGAGCTTGAAGGCCAGGTGGATGTCGGAAGTGGCCAGAAATGTGTGGATGCGAGGCCGCAGGGAGCGGCTAACTGCTTCCCATGCAATGGCAATGTCCTTCTCGACGCAGCGCGCTAACGCAGCGATTACTGGACCCTGGACTTCGGTCGCGATGCGGCGCACCGCCTCGGCATCGCCATGGGAGGCGACCGGGAAGCCGGCCTCGATGATATCGACCCCCAACACTTGGAGCTTCTTGGCGAATAGGAGCTTCTCGTCCCCGTTCATGCTGCATCCTGGGGCCTGCTCGCCGTCGCGGAGCGACGTATCGAAAACTAATACGCGGTCTCGCTGCATACTCACCTCCAAGCTGTAAGGTTACCGGCCCGATTATCAATTAGTCAAAATAATATATCTTGTAGAATCATTAGCAATCGTGATTCAATCACTAAATCCTTCCCAAAACAGGAAAGGCGGTAATGATGGAGCTCTTTCAACTGGAGACATTTCTTGCGGTGGCCGAGGAAAAAAGCTTTTCCCGGGCGGCTGCCCGCATGCACCGCACCCAGTCAGCCGTAAGCCAGACCATCTCCAAGCTCGAAGACGAACTCGGCGAGCGCCTCTTCGACCGCTCCTCCCGTGACGGTTCGCTGACCGACGCCGGCCAGGTCCTGCAAACGTATGCCAAAGAGCTGCTCAACGTACGCGAAGAAGCCCGCGATTCGCTCAAGGAGCTACGCATGCTCCACCAGGGCAAGTTGGTCATTGCCGCCAACGAGTTCACAGCTCGCTATCTGCTCCCGGTACTGCATCAATTTCACCGCATGCACCCCATGATCCGTATCCAGATCATGCGTACCCTGGCGCGCGAAGTTCCCGGCCAGGTCCTCAACCATGACGTGGAGTTCGGCGTCGTCTCGTTCCGGCCGGACGATGGCGAACTGACCTCCCACGTGCTCTACCGCGATGAACTGGCGCTGATCGTCTATCCGCGCCACCCGCTGTCGCACGCCAAGAACGTCGGAATTAAAAACCTTGGCGCCGAATCCTTTATCGCCCACAGCGTTCTGAGCCCCTACCGTGAAAAGGTGATTCAAGCCTTCAAAAAGCACCATACGCCGCTGCATATGAACGTCGAGTTGCCGACTATAGAAGACATCAAGCAATTCGTTCGCATGGAGAACGGTGTTGCCTTGGTTCCGCTTAATCGCCGTTGAGCATGAAATTGCGCGCGGCGACTTGATCCACGTGCCCGTCCCCGAACTCGCCATGGAGCGGAAATTGCGCTTGGTTTACCGGACCGGGACCGTGCTCTCTCACGCAGGTCAAGCTTTCCTCAAAACTTGTAAGGCTGTATCGCAAGCTCCCGGATCGCGCTATCTGTTGCTCTCCGAGCACTGACGCTACACGGCTTCCTTGGCTTCGCTCTTCGCATTCACCGGGGTCAGCCAGTCCCGATGCTTCGGGTCTTTACCGGAAGTGGCCGCGAAGTACGCCCGCTGCAATTCCAACGTGACTGGACCGGGTTTGCCATTTCCAATTGGCTTGCGATCCAGCGCGCTGATCGGAGTTACCTCAGCCGCGGTACCCGTGAAAAATGCCTCGTCGGCGACTTCCAGTTCTTCCAGACGCATCTGGCCCACGAACACCTTGTAACCCAGATCGCGCGCCAGTGTGATGACCGAGTCGCGGGTGATGCCCATAAGCACGTGGTCCCGCTCATCGTTGGTGAGGAGGTTTCCGCTCTGCACCATGAAGAAGTTCTCGCCCGATCCTTCGGCGATGATGCCTTCTTCGTCCACCAGCAACGCTTCGTCGAACCCGCAGCGCACCGCGTCCTGCACCGCCAGCATCGAGTTCAGATACTGGCCACATGCCTTCGCGGTGGCCGGCATCGCGAGCGAGCTGAATTTCTTCCAGCGCGAAACCGTGACTTGGATGCCGTTTTCCAGCGCGTCAGCGCCGAGGTACGCTCCCCACGGCCACGCCAGCATGGCAACCTCTACTGGGCACTGACGCGGATGTACGCCCAGACTCGCGCTGCCATAGGTTGCGATCGGGCGCACATAGCAATCGGAGAAGCCGTTGGCTTTGATAACGTCGAGCGCGGCCTGCGTCAACTCTTCCTGTGAGTAAGGGATGGGAAGGCCATAAGTCCGCGCCGACTCGAACATGCGCTCCAAGTGAGCATCGAGCCGGAATACCGCGGGGCCATTTGGCGTGTTGTAACAGCGAATGCCTTCGAAGACGCCGGTCCCATAGTGCAGCCCGTGCGCAGACATGTGGACCGTGGCTTCTTCCCAGGGAATGATCTTCCCGTTCTTCCAGACCCACTTGCTTTCAGAAAAAAACGCCATCCTGATATCCCCTGGTTGAAGTCCCTCGCGGACTAAAGTCCGCGAGGGAGAAACTAATTAACCTTGTACGGCACGGCTGAAGCTGTGCCCTTTCAAAACAGCGCGCTGTCACGCTGGCCTGAAGGCCAGCTCTACCTGGCTGCCACGACCGCTTCTTCCTTCTTCGCCGGAGCCTCGATATCCGACACCTTCACCGGATTGAGGAACGGCATCATCTCGCGCAGCCGTTTCGCCCACGGTCTCGATCAGGTGCTCGCGCTGCCGCTCCCGCTCCGCGATGAAGTTGTGCCGTCCGGTCTCGTTCTCCTTGATCCACTCGGCCGCAAACTTGCCATTGCGGATTTCGTCGAGAATCTGCTTCATCTCCTTGCGCGTCTCGTCGTTGATCAGCCGCTTCCCGGCGGTGTAGTCGCCGTGCTCGGCCGTATCGCTGACCGAGTAGCGCATGTAGCTCAGGCCGCCGCGATACATCAGGTCCACGATCAGCTTGAGTTCATGCAGGCACTCGAAATAGGCGACCTCGGGCTGATAGCCGGCGTCCACCAGCGTCTCGAAGCCGGCCTTGATCAGCGCACTCGCGCCACCACACAACACCGCCTGCTCGCCGAAAAGATCGGTTTCTGTCTCTTCGGTGAACGTGGTCTTCAACACCCCAGCGCGCGTTCCGCCGATACCTTTGGCATACGACAACGCGTATTGCCAGGCTTTGCCCGACGCATCCTGTTCCACCGCCACGAGGCACGGAGTACCGCCGCCTTCGACAAACACCTCGCGCACGCGATGCCCGGGTGCCTTGGGAGCGATCATGCTGACGTCCACTCCGGCGGGACACTGAATGGTGCCGAAGCGAATGTTGAATCCGTGCGCGAACATCAGCGTCTTGCCGGGCTTCAGGTTGGGCTGGATGTCGCGGTGATAAATTTTCGCCTGCTCGGTATCGGGCGCCAGCACCATGATGGTGTCGGCCCAAGCGGCCGCATCGCTTACTGTCTTGACCGTTAGTCCAGCGGCCTCGGCGCGTGCTCGCGAGCGGCTGCCCGGATGCAGCCCGATGCAAACCTCGACTCCGCTGTCGCGCAGGTTCAGCGCATGCGCATGGCCCTGCGATCCGTATCCGATAATGGCGACCTTGGTAGCTTTCACTAGCGAAAGATCGGCGTCCTTGTCATAAAAGATCTGTGCCATAGCGTTTCCTCTCCTGGGTCGAATTTGAAGTTGAAGTAGAAGTTGAGCTTGTATCCGCAGATAATGCTCCGGGAACCACTTCCCAGATCGGTTGCGGCCGAGTTGCATTGCGGGGAGAATCGCGTCGAATCACGATTGGCCCAGTCTCCACCGCCTCCAGAATCCCGTAGGGCTGCAGAACCTGCAGCAGACCTTCGAGCTGTTCCGGAGTTCCTGTCATCTCGACGAGGATCCACTCGGTAGTGAGCTCGAGGACACGGCCGTTGAAGATTTCCAGCAGCTGCAGAATCTGCGGGCGGGTCTGCAGCGTGCAGGCGATCTTCATCATGCCGAAGGCGCGGAAGGTACCTTCTTCGTGCGAAATCATGTCGACCTTGAAGATGTCAATGAGTTTGGCGAGCTGCCCTTTAATGCGTTCTGCCGGGCGGCGCTCGATTTCAGACGTGATCACGATGCGAACAATTGACGGATGTTCCGTCTTCGCCGTCGACAGCGACTGCATGTTGGCCCCATGCCGCCGGAAGATCAGCGAAATGCGCGTCACCACGCCGATATGGTTTGCAACGTCCAACAAATAGGTCATGTTCATAGATTTACTCGTCTGTAGCCGTCTCCACGATGGCGCTCGGCCGCCGGATCATCTCGTGCAGCGCCTTGCCCGCCGGAACCATGGGATAAACCGAATCCTCCTGCTCCACGCGAAAATCGATCAGCACCGGCCCCGGGTGCTCTCGCGCTTTCTGCACCGTCGGAGCCACCTCGTCGCGGTGCGTGACCGCGAAGGTCAGGATGCCGTACGCCTCGGCGATCTTGGTGAAATCGGGATTGACCAGGGGCGTGGCTGCGTAGTTGCGCTCGTAGAAGAACTCCTGCCACTGGCGCACCATCCCGAGGTAGCCGTTATTGATGATGGCGATGTTGACCTTGATGTTTTCCTGCACCATGGTTGCCAGCTCCGCCATGGTCATCTGGAATCCGCCGTCGCCGACGATGACCCAGACGTCCGCCTCGGGACGCGAAAACTTCGCGCCAATCGCCGCGGGCAAGGCGAATCCCATCGTGCCCAATCCACCCGAAGTGATCAGCGAACGAGGCTCGCTATGGTGGTAATACTGTGCTTCCCACATCTGGTGTTGGCCAACGTCAGTCACGATCAGCGCCTTGCCCTTGGTTTCGCGCCACAAATCGTGAATGACGTGCGCGGCGTAGAGATGCCCGGTGTCGGGCAGGTTGCGAATATCGCGTACCGCGACCGCCCCCTTAGCGTCGTTGATCTCGGCCCAATACGCCGCACGCTTCATGGGCGTGATCAGCGGAGTCAGCTTGGGGAGCACCTGTTTCACGTCGCCGACGATGGCCACATCGGCGCGAACGTTCTTGTGAATCTCGGAAGCGTCGATGTCCACGTGAATCTTCTTGGCGTTCTGAGCGTAGCTGTCGAGCTTGCCGGTGACGCGATCGTCGAAGCGCATACCGAGCGCGATCAGCAAATCAGCGCTCTGGATGGCGTGGTTCAACCATGCCTCACCATGCATGCCCATCATGCCCAGGCACAAGGGGTGGAAGTGCGGAAACGCGCCCAGTCCCAGCAGCGTCAGACCGACCGGAAGATCGCCGGCCTCGGCAAGCAATTGCAACTCCTGCATCGCGCCTGACATCAGAATGCCGTGTCCGGCCAGAATCACGGGACGCTGGGCTTTGTTAATCAGGTCCGCGGCTTCGGCGAGTTGTGCTGGACCGGGCGCATCCCAGGTTTCCAGCTTGCGTAAGCGCGGCATCACGAATTCCCACTCGAAATCGCAGGATGCCATTTGCGCATCTTTGGTGATGTCCACCAGCACGGGTCCAGGCCGTCCTGTGCGCGCAATGATGAACGCCTCACGCAGCGTGCGCGCGATGTCGTTGACGTCGGTCACCATATAGTTGTGCTTGGTGATCGGCATGGTGATGCCGGTGATGTCGATTTCCTGGAAGGCATCCGTACCGATGAACTTGCTGCCGACCTGTCCGGTAATGCAGACAATAGGCGAGGAGTCGAGCATGGCGGTGGCGATGCCCGTCACCAGATTGGTCGCGCCTGGTCCCGACGTGGCCAGCGCCACGCCGACTTTGCCGGTGGCACGGGAGTATCCATCAGCCATGTGGGCCGCGCCCTGCTCGTGCCGCACCAGCACGTGGTGAATGCTAGGCGTGTGCTGCAGCGCGTCGTACATGGGCAAAACGCATCCGCCGGGATAGCCGAAGACGATGTCCACGCCTTCGCGCTCCAGGCACTTCCAAACGATTTGCGCACCGGTCAATCGCATCTTGCTCATCTCCCTCGCACTCCCGCTTTGGCGAAATCGGGAACACTGATCCCGTCCGCCTCGGCGTCTTCGCGTCCCCTGCCAGGAGTCGTCACGGCGCCGAACGCGGCCGACGAAACGCTGTTCGCATACTTGGCGAATACGCCGCTCTTGTAGCGCGGAACTGGCGGCACCCACTTCGTCATCCTGCGCTGCAACTCCGCGTCGGATACTTCGAGTTGCAACTTGCCTTGGTCAACATCAATCGTGATCATGTCGCCTTCGTGCACGGCTGCTATAGGTCCGCCCGATGCGGCTTCCGGAGCGATGTGCGCCACCATGAAACCGTGGGTTGCGCCGGAGAAGCGGCCATCCGTCAGCAGTGCCACATGTTCACTCAGTGGCGTCGCCGCCAGCGCTGCAGTCACGGCCAGCATCTCGCGCATGCCGGGCCCTCCGCGCGGCCCTTCGTTGCGGATCACGATCACGTCGCCTGCTTTGATCTGCGAACCCTGCACCGCCTCGAACGCCAACTCTTCCGATTCGAAGACCCGCGCCGGGCCGTGATGTTCGCGCCTTGCCTGGCCAACCAGTTTGACCACGCAACCTTCCGGCGCTAGATTGCCGCGCAGAGTTGCCAGTCCGCCGGTCGGGCTCAGCGAGCGCTCAACCGGACGAATCACTTCCTGTCCCGGCTGCTCGCTCGCTTCGGCAACCTCCTCACCGAGCGTCTTGCCGCTCACAGTAATGCAAGCTCCGTTCAGCAACCCTGCCTCGGCCAGGATGTGCCCCAGCAATTTCGTGCCTCCGGCGCGGAAGAAGTCGGTCGCCATGAAGCGGCCGGCCGGCTTCAGGTCGCACAACACCGGAGTCCGTGAACAAATTTGGTTAATATCGTCTAGCGAGAAATGAAGTCCCAGTTCGTTGGCGATAGCCGGCAGGTGCAGGACCGCGTTGGTAGAGCCGCCCGAAGCCACGACACAGGTCATGGCATTCTTGAGCGCCGCTTCGGTCATAATCTGCGACGGACGGATATCGCGTCGCAACAGTTCCATCACCAGCCGACCGGCTTGCTTCGCTACTTCGTATTTCAGGGGAGAGGTTGCTGGAACTGCGTTACTGCCGAGAGGGGAGATACCGAGGAATTCGCAGGCGGTGGACATGGTGTTAGCTGTGAACTGTCCGCCGCACGCGCCCGGGCCAGGACAAGCGTGGTCCTCCATGTCCTTCAACTCGGCGTCGTTCATCTTGCCCTGCGCGTACTTGCCAACCGCTTCGAAAACGTCCTGGATGCTGACGTCCCGTCCCTGGAAGTGGCCGGGCGCGATCGAGCCGCCGTAGAGCATCAGCGACGGAATATCGAGCCTAGCCAGCGCCATCACAGTGCCGGGAATTGTCTTGTCGCAACTCGACAGCGCAATCACGCCATCGAACATGTGACCCCGCGCCACAAGTTCGATCGAGTCCGCGATCACCTCGCGGCTCACCAGCGAAGCCCGCATGCCTTCCGACCCCATGGTGATGCCGTCGGAAACCGCGATGGTATTGAACTCCATCGGCGTTCCGCCGGCTTCGCGCACGCCTTCTTTGACCGCGGCCGCGATTTCACGCAAGTGATAATTGCAGGGACCGACTTCCGTCCAGGTGTTGGCGATTCCGATGATGGGTTTACTCAGATCCTCGTCGGTGAAACCGACGGCCTTGAACATGGCGCGCGCCGGAGCCCGGTTGGGCCCTTCCGTGATGTGCCGGCTGCGCTCCCTACGTTTGTCTTCGCTCATCTTGGTTCAGTCCTCAAATCTGTGACCGTTGATGCCGCGTATAGAACAAAAGCCACTTCCGCTCTAGCGGGTCAGTGGCTTTTCAGGATCTTCTTTTCTGTTTGCCTACGTCCCCGCGCCCCCGATGTAGCCCGCTACTCCAAGTAGAAGGAGTACAAGCGTTAGCAGACGGACTAGAGCCAGGCGCCGGATGACGAGGAGCGAGCCCGCGTTCGGGTTGATCCGAGATTGGGCTGCCAATGTCATAACCGATCTGTGATTTATACCTAATTCAGACCGGGTTCGTCGAGAGAAATAAGAAGAATTCACGTCATAGTAAGACTTGTTAATGATGTACCAAATTGCATAAGGAACACTAATGGGACTCGGCCGTGAATCTCCCGCCTCCGAGTGAACTGGGAACAATACTATCCCTGTTCCTCCAAGTCCTTGCCGTCGAATACGATAGCTGGAGAATGCCCCGGGGCTACGATCCCGTACTTCACGTCGAGGAACTCACGGAGCTGCTCTGGTAAAACCGCGCTCAACTCCTGCCAGGTCAGCACCTTACAACGGACTCGCAGCTCCACAGGGCGAATGCAGCGAAGAATCGCATACCAGCTTTCCAGCAGATCCGGCCGCCGTGCGTCGAGCAAAACGCAGAATCCGCAATCGCTGGCATGGGCGGCAAGCACGTTGCGAATCAATTGATACGACACTAGCCTCTCCCCTTCTCTCGGAAGGTCCCTTGCGTCGAAAACCTCCTCGAAGTCACGATAGCCAAGCAGCACTGCTGTGTCGGCCGACTGGAAATCCGATTCGGTCAGCTTCGCTTCAAACAGCAGGTTCCCTAACTTCATGTCGACCTCGGTGCGATCAGCCAAGCCCTTCTTCAGCGGCACCCGCGCCCGCCATCCGAATTGCGGCAAGCCGGCCTCCTCGATGCCAAGCAACCCCAGCACGCGCGGATCTTCCGCAACATACGGACAACAGAAGATATTCATCAGCAGCGCATCCGAGCTCATCGACGAGTCGAGTTCCTTCCAGCCACGGCTAGCCTTGGGCAATGCCGACTTGGCTTGCGTGTGGACTTTCTCCAGCCGCTTGCGCCATTCCGGAATCGCGAGCATCGCGGCGTAACTTTCATCGAAGAAGTTGCCATGCCGGTGGCGAGTCGGGTGCGGCTGATACACCGTCACCGGCATTCCACCGAAGCTCTCTACGTGCGAGAGCCTGCGCTGCAGCGCGAAAGCGCGGTTGCGCAGGCTCAACTCGTCCCGAAGTTGTGAGGCGTAGAAGGCGCTGCCCGCGGTCATGGCATTTCCTCCGCTACAGTGGATGGGCGACTGGAAAGAGTATCCGCGCCTCGCAATTCGGGAAACAGCCACGACCAGAGGGCGATCACCACCAGTGTCCCAACGCCGCCGATCACCACCGCCGGAACTGTGCCGAACCATTGCGCGGTCAGTCCGGACTCGAATTGTCCGAACTCGTTCGACGTCCCGATGAACAAAGAATTCACCGCGCTGACGCGCCCTCGCATCGAGTCCGGGGTGGACAACTGCACCAGCGTCCCGCGAATAATGACGCTGACCATGTCGGAAGCTCCCACTAACAGTAACGCGAGCAACGAAACAATCAAACTGCGCGAGAGCCCGAAGACAATGGTGAAGGCGCCAAATCCCGCGACGCACCAGAGCATGGTGATCCCCGCGTGCCGCCGCAACGGACGATGCGCCAGCAGCACCGCCATCGATACGGCCCCAACCGCTGGAGCGCTGCGCAGGATACCCAGTCCCCACGGCCCGGTGTGCAGGATCTCGCGAGCATAGACTGGCAGCAACGCGACCGCGCCACCCAGCAACACTGCGAACAGATCAAGCGAGATTGTGCCGAGAATAAGCTTCTTGCGCCAGATGAAGCGGAAGCCCGCAAACAATGTGGACAAGCTCACCGGCTCACGCGCGCGCTTGGCGGGATTCAAACGGATTCGGCTGACTGCCACCACCGACACAGCGGCAGCGATCATAGAAGTGGCGTACACGGCCGCTGGCCCTCGAGAAACCGCGTAGATCAGGCCGCCGAGCGCTGGGCCGATAATCACGGCCGCATTGAACACAGTCTGCGACCAGGCCACCGCATTCGGGAAATGTTCCTCCGGCACAAGCTGCGGGACCATCGACTGACCTGCGGCTCCGTTGAACGAGCGCACCACTCCGACCAACACCAATGCTGCATAAATCGCATGGACTGATCGCGATCCGCTCATCGTCAGCAGAAACAGGATCGTCGACGCCAGGCCGAGTCCGGCGTAACAGAGGGTGACAATATTTCGACGGCTGAAGCGATCGGCAGCATGTCCGGCCACCAGAAACAGCAGGATAGTCGGAAGAAATTGCGCCAGGCCGACGTAGCCAAGGTCCAGCGGCCGCTTGGTAATTTCGTAAACTTGCCAGCCCACCGCGACCGATTGCATCTCCGTAGCCATCACGGTGAATAGCCGCGCCAGTTGATAGTAGGCGAAGTCAGGATAGCGAAACGCCACTCGCCCCTGGCGTTGTGCGGTATGGCTATCGGTCATCCCAGACTACTGTGCCACAAGACCGATACTCGCAGACGTTTAGCGCCACAACTTTTTTCGCAGTTGGGGAATTCTCTCTTCATTGCGTGCGTGATTCCATTTATATTGCACTATGGGTTGTAGCAGTATTTCTGGTGGGGTAAGCCTCGTTAACTCTCGCTTCGACTACGACTCCTGCGGAGTCGGGTTTGTTGCGACCCTACACGGCCAATCCGATCACGAAATTCTCCGCCTCGCATTAACCGCCCTCGGCCGCCTCGCCCATCGCGGCGCGATTGCCGCTGACGGCAAAAGCAGTGACGGTGTTGGTGTTCAGACCGCCGTCCCTCGCAATTTCCTGCTTAGCCAGGCCGGCATCACGTTGAGCCCCTCGCAGCCGCTGGCAGTCGGAATGTTATTCCTTCCGCAGAACGAAGAGGCGGCTCAGCGTGACGCGGCACGTTTTAAGGCCTGTCTCTCGGCACACGGATTCGAGTGGCTCGGCTGGCGCGATGTTCCGATTGGGCGCGAAGTGCTGGGTGAGCTCGCACTCGCTTCCCTTCCCGTCATTCGGCAGGCGCTTGTCACGACATCCGAAGACGCACCTGCTGACGCCCACGAGATCGAGCGGCGGCTCTACTTCGCGCGGAAGGCATTCGAGCGCGGCGGAACCAACACCTACGTCTGCTCGCTCTCGACCCGTACCCTGGTGTACAAGGCGCTCTGTACCGGCCGCACGTTGCACGAGTTCTATCCCGACCTGCAGAACAAGCAGTATGCCACCCACTTCTCGGTCTTTCACCAGCGCTACGCGACGAATGTGCTGCCTTCATGGGACCGCGCCCAGCCTCTACGCATGGTCGCGCACAACGGTGAGATCAACACCATCTGGAGCAATCGAGCGCACGTAGACGCCCGCTGCGCTACGTTGCCGCGCGAGTGCGATCCAATTTACACCCCCGACGCCTCCGACTCGATGAGCCTCGACGAGGTGGCCGAGTTCCTCTCCAAATACGAGCGCAATGTTGCCGAGGCAGTTCGCATGATGCTTCCCCCGGCCGACGGCCCCAAGGAATCGGCCTTCCATCGCTATCACGCCGACTGCATGGAGCCGTGGGATGGACCTTCAGCCCTGGTCTTCACCGATGGACGCCTGCTGGGCGCCGCGCTCGACCGCAATGGCCTTCGTCCCTGCCGCTTCGTGATCACCGACAGTGGACTGGTCGTCGCCGGATCCGAAGTGGGCTTGGCCGATGTGGACAGCGACACCATCATTCGCAGCGGACGCCTCGGCCCAGGCCAGATGATTCTCCTCGACCTCGAGCGCTATCGATTGATCGAAGGTGAGGAACTCGACCGCTACTTCAACGATCTTGCTCCCTATTCGAAGTTGATCGACGATATCCCGTTGGAGCCTTCGGGTACCCCGGTTTCGGCGCTCGACAAAGACGAACTCACGCGCCTGCAACGCGGCTTCGGTTACACCCGCGAAGAAGTGAAGATGGTCGTCACTCCCATGGCGGTGGAGAGCAAGGAAGCGATCTGGTCCATGGGAGACGACACTCCAATCGCGCCGCTGGCACGCACCCCGCGGCCGCTCTACGGATTCTTCCGGCAGCGATTCGCGCAAGTGACGAATCCGCCCATCGATTCTCTGCGCGAGGCCTGTGTGGTTTCGCAGCGCACCCGCCTGGGGCCATGGCCTCATCTACTCGACAAGCACGCTCCACTGCCCGGACTGGTGTTGCCCACGCCGTTCCTGTCGCTCGGGCAGATGGCCGCGCTGCACGAGGGCACCTACGCTCTGCACGATGAGCTGCCGCTCGCCAATTTGAACTGCACGTTCGCCGATGACAGCTCGTTGAAGCAGGCGCTCGCGGATCTGCAGGAGCACGCCGTCGATTTGGTTCGCGGCGGTGTTTGCATTCTCCTGATGACCGACCGCGCCGCTGGCGAGCACCTTTTGCCGATTCCGCTGGCGATGGCTACGGGCGCGGTGCATCAAGCGTTGGTCAAAGCGGGGTTGCGCACCAAGGTCGGACTCGCGCTCGAAGCCGGCGATTGCCGTGACGTGCATCATGCAGCCGTGCTGATTGGCTACGGCGCCGGCTGCGTTTGTCCGTGGCTCGCGCTGCAAACTGCTCGCACAGTGGCCGGCGAAGAGGGCGAAACCCGCCTGCTCGATGCTCTGAACTCCGGTCTGGCCAAAGTGATGTCGAAGATGGGCATCTCGGTCCTCGACAGTTATCGGGCTGCGCAGCTATTCGACATTCTCGGACTCGATTCCGAAGTCACTGACCTTTGCTTCCCCGGCACCGTGTCCCCAATGGGCGGACAGAATTTCGCGGACATCGAATTGGCGATTCGCTCTTCCTGGACACCGGAACCGGACGCCACCGAGTTACCCGATTACGGCTGGGTGCGCTTCCGCCGCGCCGAACGATCAGAGCCCCATACCTGGCAGCCGCAGCGTACGCGCGATTTGCAGGTCGCCGTCGGCGCGGCGCGGGCATCGACGCAAGCAGCCGTTACGATCGCGCCCGTGGAAGCATGGTCGGCCTATTCGCGCGCAGTGGACGAACGCGAACCAGTCGTCTTACGCGACCTGCTGCAGATCAACGCCGCAGCTGCAAAACTGGATTTGCGCGAAGTCGAACCGCCTTCCAGCCTGACGAAACGCTTTATCGCCAGCGCCATGTCGCTGGGATCGCTGAGTCCAGAAGCACACCAGACGATCACCACCGCGACGAACATGCTAGGCGCGCGCTCCAACACCGGTGAAGGCGGTGAAGATCCCGCAGCGTATAAGCCCGACGGCAATACCTCGGGCGTGCTGTCACTGCACAATAACAAGATCAAGCAAGTCGCGTCCGGAAGATTTGGCGTCACCGCCGAATACCTGGCTCACGCCGAGGAACTCGAGATCAAGATCGCGCAGGGCTCCAAACCCGGCGAAGGCGGCCAACTTCCCGGGCACAAGGTGAGCGAACTGATCGCTCGCTTACGCCATGCGCAACCCGGCATCTCGCTGATCAGTCCACCGCCGCATCACGACATCTACAGCATCGAAGATCTGGCGCAACTGATTTACGATCTCAAGCGCATCAATCCGCGCGCCCCGGTCGGCGTCAAGCTGGTGTCGCAACTGGGAGTGGGGACGGTCGCGGCGGGCGTTGCCAAAGCTTACGCGGATTACATCGTGATCGCCGGGCACAACGGCGGGACCGGGGCGTCTCCACTCAGCAGCATCAAGCACGCCGGAAATCCCTGGGAGCTTGGCCTCAGCGAAGCGCAACAGATGCTGCGCCTCAATGGGCTTCGAGGCCGCGTGCGTCTGCGCACGGATGGCGGACTTTCCACTGCGCGAGACGTACTTATCGCCGCGCTGCTGGGCGCCGATGAGTTTTCCTTTGGCACGGCGGTGCTGGTCGCACTGGGATGCGACATGGCGCGGCAGTGTCATCTCAACACCTGCCCCACTGGCATTGCGACGCAAAAGCCTGAGCTACGCGCGAAGTTCCGCGGCAAGCCCGAGCACGTCGTGCGCTTCTTCATGAACATCGCAGAAGATTTGCAACGCCTGCTCGCCGACCTCGGACTGCCCACCTTGCAGGCGGCCATCGGGCGCACTGATTTGCTGGAGCAGGTTCGCCACGACGGCAAGCTGGATCTGCGGCCGATGTTGGCCCAGGTTGGAGAAGGCCCGGTTAGCTGGCAAGGAAAACGCAATGATCGTCCCGAAGAACATCCGCCTATCGACGACGCATGGGTCCGCCCTGCTCTCTCCGCCGCCGCAGCGGGCAAAGCCCTTCGAATTCAGCGTGACGGTGCGTAACGAAGATCGCAGCCTCGGCGCGCGCCTCTCCGGCGAACTCGCGCTGCTGCGCGCGCAGCAGCCGGACTTGTACCCAGACATTCACTTCCGCATACGCGGCACGGCTGGGCAGTCGTTTGGTGCGTTTGCGAGCCGCGGCATGAAGCTGGTGCTCGAAGGCCAAGCAAACGACTTCGTTGGCAAGGGCCTGTCGGGAGGCGAACTGGTGATTCGCACTCGCGGCAAGCTGGCGCGCGCGGAGTCGGCGCAGGTCATCGTCGGAAACGTCGCTCTCTATGGAGCCACCGGCGGATCACTCTTCGCGGTGGGCAGCGCGGGCGAACGATTTGCAATCCGCAACTCGGGAGCCACCGCAGTGGTCGAAGGTGTCGGCGATCACGCTTGCGAATACATGACCGGTGGCGCCGTGCTTGTCCTCGGACCGACCGGGACCAACTTCGGCGCCGGAATGACCGGCGGAGTCGCCTTCGTTTGGGACCCCACCGGCAGCTTCGTCAAGAACCAGAAATTCCATCCCGAGTTTGTTGCAGTTGAAATCCTGGGTTCGTGCGAAGAACGCGATCAAGCCCTGGTCCGCTCGCTGCTCGAAGAACACTCCATCAAAACCGGCAGCAAGCTGGCGAACCGGCTGCATCAGGGCTGGCCAGTGACGTTGCGGCAGATTGTTCGCGTAGCCCCGAAGAGCGTCTAATCGATCTTACTTTTCTACCTGGGCCAGGTAACTCGCCCGTAACTCGGCGACAATGTCGCTTGCCGCCTGTCGTGCCTCCTCAATTTTCCCTGGCGGGAAAGAGATAGCGCCAACGCGAGCGTGCCCACCTCCGCCGTAGCGTTCGCAGATTTTCGCCAGGTTCACCACCGGTTCGACCGGCGCCCACGGATTTGAACCCACCGAAACCTTCGTCCGAAAACTGCTTTTGCTCAGCCCAACGCTGTAAGTGCAGTTCGGGTTTAGGTAGTACGGCACGAATTTGTTGTAGCCCTCGAGCTCATGATCGGTGACATCGAAGAACACTGTGCCGTCTTTGCATTGAGTGCGCTCCCGCAGGATCTCGATGGACTTCCGGTGCCGCTCCATCAACCCCGGAATGCGATCGGCAATTGCGGGCGTGCCGATGATCTCGGCCAGCGGTTTGTAGGCGAGCATCTCAATCAGCTTTGGGATGAACCCAGCGTCCTGGTTCGACTCGATCACCATGGTCAGCTTCATGGCCGGTTCCTTCATCTCCACCGCCGTTTGCGGATCCGAGTACAATGCGCCGTCAATGATGTCGGCCCATTCCACCAACTCTGCGACCGGATCAGAATTGAAGCCAAAGCGCTGCTTCGTCACCTCGGCAATAAACTTCGTACATGACCGGTAATCGGGGTCATAAAACTTTGTGTTGCTGCTGTCTTGCTCGAAGTGCGAGGCGTCGTCAGGCGTGAGGAATGCGCTCTGATGATGGTCGAACCACCACGTGATGCGCGGCGAAGGAGAATACTTAAAGTCGACGATGGCATTCTCATCGCCAGTGAACTCTTCTTCATTGAACAGCGCTCCGGCGCGATGCACCAGGCCGACATACTCAAATTCAGCGTGCTCGCGGATGCGCTCCCGGTAAAATCGCGAAAAAAGCGCCGCCGAACACGCTCCGTCAAAACACTTGTCGTGGTAAAAGACCCTAACCTTCACAAATCCTTTCCGACACCTTCGGCCCCTGCCGCGCCGAATTGTGTGTCACAAAACTGAATCAATCAGGATACAGATTTCTGGCGATGAAAAGTAAATAGAAATGACATTTTGTGTTTGGGTCTGTCAAGAGGCGCGCGATGAGCGCAGAACACGACAGGAAGCTGAAGCGCAAATCAGGTGCGGGATCGATTCATCAGCGCGAGTCGTCAGAACGGCAGACGCATGGTCAGTATCCAACCGTGGTTATAGGTGTGAAAGTGAGTTGTTGCAATCTGAACACCCACTCCGACGGTTGCCCCCAGCCGGTGCCAGATCGGAAACTTGCCGAAGACAATCCCAGGTGCTAGGAAAACCTGCTCTTTCCCAGCGTTTGGGCCGTTGTGGTAAAAGGTCGCATTCATCTCTAGCTCCGGCCAGATCTTACGCAGGACGCGATATTGACCCGTAAGGTTCCATAACACTGGCTGTCCGAGTTTCTGGCCGTCAGAAGTTGGCAGTTGAATCCCTGCTGTCGTGACGACATCGAAATTGCCCCACCCCTTGCCGAACGCCAAAGTCGGAGTTATCACTGCGTAAGGCGCGCCATTCTTGTATGTTCCGGTGGGAACGGACGCTCCCAGAAACGCCGTGAGAATGTAGTTTCCCTGCTCTTCGTTCTTCGAGAGGAACCGATACTTCACCAGGAACGTCTCATCGCCCCAGCCGTCTTTCACCTTTGGCTCATTGTGCACGAGATAAGGTGGAATACCGATGATTACCTCGACATTCTTGGCGGGAATGAGTTCCAGGCCTTTGCTGCTGCCGTAGTTTTCGGTGGTGGTTCCATCTGCGTGTCCTTGCCAGAGGACGTCGTATCGTATCTCCTGCTCCAGTCGTGGCGTGACGGTCACCACGGGCGTGATCCAATGCGGCTGTTCCGCCTGCTGTTCGGCGACCCGGGTGAAATAGTCGTCAATTACCGACTGTGCGAAGAGCGGTGACGAAGCGACAATGAAGCATACCAAGGTAAGCATACCCCGACGGAATAGACACATCGCGAGACACCCCAAATAAGATGTATCGTTTTAATCGAATATAACCGTTATTGTCAAACGGCTTTAGTCGGGTAAGATTATCATCACTTCGGTGGACTTGATCAGAGCGGCAGCGATCTGGCCTTTCTTGAGCCGCAGTTCGCGGACCGCATCGGCGGTGATGATGGAGGTAATATGCTGTCCGCCGACCGAGAGCGTCACCTGCGCCAGCAATCCACTGATCTTGAGGTCGATGACGCGGCCCACCAGTTGGTTTCGCCCGCTGATGCGGCGGAAGTTGCGGCGTCGTTTCTCTGGAGTGCCCTTAACGGTGATGCGGGGTAACACCCGGTCGATCTCTGCCTCGGGAATGCGGTGGTGGCCGCCCGGCGTTTGCACGCTTTTCAGTTTGCCCTGATAAATCCACTGCTTCAACGATGCGTAGCTGATTCCGAGCACTTGGGCGGCATCACGCGGAGTGTAGAGCTTGGGCATGGAGAATGGCTATTCGGCTAGAGAATAGCTGCGTCGTGAGGCTATGGCAATTCCAAATGCGCGGCCGGCAGAAACGAGAAGCGTGACAGCAAAGACACCTCCTCCCGCAGCCATCGACTACCTGCCCCGGCAAAACACGTCAGATACCGGCCTGTTGTTCTGCCAGGTCGCCAATGATTGGCAGCTTGAAGAGTTCATGTTGATAGGCCTTGACCACCAGCAGCACCCACAGGAAAAACCATGCCAGGGTGATCAGTCCTACAAGCGGAAACACCAGCACACGCATGAAAGGAATTAACTGCAGCAAGGCTCCGGCGATGCTTGCCACGATCCCGAGCGCAAACCCCGCTGCCCAGAGAAACAAGTGCTGGAAAGCATGAAAGCGCACAAAGAAGTTGCGCTTGAACGGCTCCAGGAACAGAAACACGACTGCGGGGATGATCGTGATGTACGCCACAACTCCTGCGATATTTTCAGGTATCGGCAGGGGTTCGCCGAATGAGACGCCAACCGAGGCGATAGGCGGCGCGGCCTCAGGCCGCAGTCTGTCGGGTGTTGCAGGCGAGCCAGCCGGTTCCACGGCTTCTGGCCGAACTTGAGATACCGCGGCGCCGCAACGCGAGCAGAACGATGCTTCATCAAGTAACGATGCACCACACTCCAAACAGAACGACGTCGGTCTCTCCCAGGAATCGACCACTTTGTGCCTCGGTAAAAAGCATATCCCGCCGCACCTGCGACGGGATAGAAAGAAATCGGTAGGTCCGACCGCTTACGCTCCGCAGCACTTCTTATATTTCTTACCGCTACCGCAGGGACAAGGATCGTTGCGGCCAACCTTATCGCCTCGGACTACCTGCTGTACCGGACCCCGCGCATCGCCTCCCGCCATGCGCGCCTGGTCCAACTCGCGGCGTTTTCGGCGCTGGAACTCGGCTTCCATGTCGTCGATGGTGGTCGCCATCCGCTGCCGTCTGGCGGTGCTAACAGCAGCCAAAGCGTCGCCATTGCCGCCGCTCTCCAACACTGGCTGGGGCGCGGCACGCGACGGAGCTTCAATCACCTGCATCAGGTACAGGTAGCGGACGGTCTCTTCCTCGAAGCGTTCCATCATCGCTTCGAACATGTCGAACGACTCGCGCTTGTATTCCACCAGCGGATCATGCTGGCCGTAACTGCGCAGTCCAATGCCTTCGCGCAGGTGGTCCATGCTGAGCAGGTGGTCTTTCCACTGCTGGTCGAGCACGCTCAACATGATGATGCGTTCATGATGGCGCATCGCCTCCGGGCCAATCAGGTGTTCCTTGGCGTCGTAGCGTTCCTTCAGCTTATCGAAGATCGCATCGCCGAGTTCCTGACGGTTCAGTTTGCCCGCCTCGATGCCTTCTTTCTCAAGGTCAACACCAAAGCGAGTGAACACCTGCCCCTTCAGGCTCTTGATGTCCCAGTCTTCCGGATGAACGTCTTTCCCGCAGTACTTGTCAAGCAACCCACCCAAAAGCTCACGAACGTAATCCTCCAGGATGAGTTCCTTCTGGTCGACGCCCTCCAGCAGTTGCTTGCGCAGTCCATAGACCGCCTGGCGCTGCTTGTTCATCACATCGTCGTATTCGAGGACATGTTTACGGGCTTCGAAGTTCTGTCCTTCGACCGCCTTCTGCGCAGCTTCGATACGCCGCGTGATGAGCCCTGACTCGATCGGGACTCCTTCTTCCATGCCCAGCCGCTGCAGCAGGTTCGACACCCACTCTTTGGCGAAAATGCGCATCAGATCATCTTCCAGCGACAGATAGAATCGTGACGCGCCGGGATCGCCCTGGCGTCCTGCACGCCCACGCAACTGGTTGTCGATGCGGCGGGCTTCGTGACGTTCCGTGCCGAAGATAAATAGTCCGCCAAGCTCGATCACTTCTTCGTGCTCAACGTCCGTCTCGGCTTTGTAACGCGCATTGATTTCCTGCCATTGCGCCGTGGGCACCTGGTATTCGTTGCCGCCGTAGTAAAAGTACGACAGGCTGGGATCGTCGGGCTTCGCCGTGACCTCGCCGGCAACGACTTTCAATTGCTGTGCAATCCCCTTCTTCAGGCACTCCTGCTTGGCCATGAATTCCGGATTGCCGCCCAGCAAAATGTCGGTACCGCGGCCTGCCATGTTAGTCGCAATCGTGATGGCACCCTTCCGCCCGGCCTGCGCCACGATCTCGGCTTCCTTCTCGTGATACTTGGCGTTAAGTACGACGTGCTTGATGCCTTTCTTCTTCAGCAGATCAGACAGCCGTTCCGATTTTTCGACCGAAGTGGTACCCACCAGTACGGGCTGACCGGTCTGTGCCAGGCGCATGATTTCATCCGCCGCCGCGAAGTACTTCTCTTTTTCGGTGCGGTACACGACGTCAGAGTTTTCGATGCGACGCAGTTCGCGGTTCGTCGGAATCACCACGACTTCCAGCTTGTAGATCTTGTCGAACTCGGCGGCTTCCGTCTCGGCCGTACCGGTCATGCCGGCCAGCTTCTTGTACATGCGGAAATAATTCTGGAAAGTGACGGTGGCGAGCGTCTGGTTTTCGCGCTCGATCTTCACGTTTTCCTTGGCTTCCACCGCCTGGTGCAATCCGTCGGACCAGCGGCGTCCCGGCATCAGGCGTCCGGTGAACTCATCGACGATGAGCACCTCGCCGTCTTTGACCACGTATTCGACGTCGCGACGATACAGCGCATGCGCCTTGATCGCGGTATCGACGTGGTGTTTCAAGTCCCAGTTCTCCGGATCGGCAATGTTTCCGATGCCCAGCAGCCGCTCGACCTTCTCCCATCCCGTATCGGTTACTGTGATAGTGCGATGTTTCTCGTCAACCACGTAATCGCCGGTCAGCACCTTGTCTTCGCCAGCGCCCCTATCGATCTCCTCGCCGAGTTCCAATTGCGGGATGATCCGGTTCACCTTGTAATACTTGTCCGTCGACTCTTCGCTCGCACCGCTGATAATCAGCGGTGTACGCGCTTCGTCAATGAGGATCGAGTCCACTTCATCGACGATGCCATAGTTATGTCCGCGCTGTACACAGTCGTTCAAATCGAACTTCATGTTGTCGCGCAGGTAGTCAAAACCGAACTCGTTGTTGGTTCCGTAGGTGACATCGGCCGCGTAGGCTTCGCGGCGCTCCCGATCGTCAAGGTCATGCACAATTACGCCAACCGTCAGCCCCAGAAAGGTGTATAGCTTGCCCATCCACTCGGAATCGCGCTTGGCCAGGTAATCGTTGACCGTGACCACATGAACGCCGTTTCCCGCCAGCGCGTTGAGATACACCGGAAGCGTAGCGACCAGCGTCTTGCCTTCACCAGTCTTCATTTCGGAAATCTTGCCCTGGTGCAGGACCACGCCACCGATCAGTTGCACGTCGAAGTGCCGCATCTTCAGCACCCGCCAACTGGCCTCACGCGTTACTGCAAAAGCTTCGGGCAGAAGTTCGTCGAGGACCTCCTTCAGCGCGGCGGCCTTTTCATCGGGGTCTTCCACCGGGTCCAAGCGCTCGTGGATGCGTTTGCGGAACTCGTCTGTCCGGGCCCGGAGCTGCTCGTCGGTGAGTTGCTTCGTCTCGGGCTCAAGCGCGTTAATGCGCTCCACCAGCGGCATGAGGCGCTTGATCTCGCGCTCATTACTGGTGCCAAAAACCTTCGCCATCAGCTTGTTAATCAATACAATCTTTCCTTGCGGAACATCGGTTGGGGGTGATGTCAGTAAGCCGAAATGCGCGTAATTTGCACACTTCAACCTACTATCAAGCCTATCACATTGGATGCGGACAGTCGGGCGTGGTCGCACTTTGCAAGTGGCTTGAAAGACAAGCGTTAGCAGTGCACAATCGTACCGCCGGAGAACTTCGCAGCCACCCGGCGAAGGCTCGTCCCGCTTCCAGCAACGCGCGCGGGAACGCGGCGCCGCGCATCTCCATTCCCGCGCTCAGAGGCGGTCGCATTGACGAAAGCTGTAAGATACGCCAGAGCATTCATAACAAGTTAAGGATTGGATTTTCCGGGCGATGTTCTACGACCGCTTTGAGGAATCGGTACAACGTTATCCAGACCTGATCGCGGTTGAACTGCAGCATGAGTCCTCAGCCGTGGCTGCCGGCGCACCGTCCGTTGAGAGCTACACCTTTGCGCAATTACGCACCATGGCCGAGTCGGTCGGCCGATGGCTGCTGGAATCCGGCATCAAGCACGGGGCGAAGTGCGCCTTTCTTGCCGCCAACCACCCATGGTGGGTTGCGGCCTATCTCGGCGTCTTGGCATCGGGCAATACCGCCGTCCCACTCGATACCGCCTTCCATGCCGATCAGGTCCGAAAGTTGCTGCTCGACTGTGACGCCGTTCTGCTCTTCTGCGACCGTCAACATCTTGCGTTATCGCGCCAGGCCACAGCAGGCTTATCGGTAAGACTTGTCGTCATTGACGGCGAGGTATCTGCCACAGATCTGCCATCGCTCTCCACCATCTCTGCCGCTGGGCCAGGCGATTTCCATCCCGTCCCGGTCCAGCCCGAAGACATCGCCACCATCCTCTACACCTCGGGAACGACCAGCGATCCCAAAGGCGTCATGCTTTCCCACGCCAACCTGGCAGCCGAGATCAAGTCTGTTTTCGCCGCAATCCACGTCGGTCCTGAGGACGCCATACTCGGAGTGCTGCCGCTGTTTCATGCTCTGGCGCAGATGGCTAATTTGCTGTTGCCCTTCGCCGTCGGAGCGCGGGTTGTATTTCTCGACGCACTCAACACCACCGATCTGCTGCGCGCCCTTGGAGAACGCGACATCACACTTTTCTGCTGCGTACCGCAGTTCTTCTACCTGATTCACGAGCGCATCGCAAAAGAAGTCGCGCAGCGCGGAGCGGTCGCACAGTTCGCCTTTCGCGCCATGCTGCGGATTTCTGCAATTGGCCGAAAGCTCGGGCTGAACCTCGGCAAACTCTTCTTCGCCCCTGTTCACAAACTTCTCGGACCCCGCATGCGCTACCTCATTACTGGTGGCTCTCGCTTCGACACTGCCGTCGGCCAAAGGTTCGAGGACATGGGATTCACCCTGCTGCAGGCGTTCGGAATGACCGAGACCACCGGCGCCGCCTCCGTCACCCCGCCGGGCGACATTGTGATGGGCTCCATCGGAAAGCCCCTGCCCGGAGTGGAAATGAAAATTTTCGACGCAGTGCCTTCACCCGAACACGGCAGTGCCGGTGTCGGAGAACTTGCTATTCGCGGTGACATCATCATGGCGGGCTACTGCAAACGGCCTGACGCGACAGCGGCGATGTACCGCGATGGCTGGCTGTGCACTGGCGATCTTGGCTATTGCGATTCCGGCGGAAACTACTTCATCACCGGCCGCAAAAAGGACGTAATCGTCCTCAGTTCCGGCAAGAACATCTATCCCGAAGAAATCGAGGCGCACTACCTTCAGTCCCCTAACATCAAGGAGATCTGCGTGCTTGGGTTGCAGAGTGCGCCGGGTGAGCCTTTCTCCGAACGACTGCATGCCGTGATCGTGCCCGACTTTGAGGCGCTGCGCCGGGCGAAGATTGTCAACGTCGGCGATATGTTGCGCTTCGAAGTCGAAGGACTCTCGGCGAAACTGCCTTCCACCAAGCGCATCCTGAGTTATGAAATCTGGCAGAATGACCTGCCACGAACCACCACCCGCAAGATCAAGCGCTTCGAAGTCGAGCAACGTGTGAAGCAAGGTGAAGGCACGCAGGCCACATCCGCCGCGCCCCGCGAATTAACTCCTGACGAAGTGAAATGGATGCAACAACCCAACGTCAGCAAGGCGCTGAGCATCATTCAGGCCGCATCCAAGCTGAAGAAGGACACGCCGCATCCCGGCGACAACCTCGAACTGGACCTCGGGCTTGATTCAATGGAGCGCGTCGAGCTGCTGGTCTCGCTCGACCAGCAGATGCGCGCCGCTGTTCCCGATTCCGTTGCCTCCGAGATCTACACTGTGCGCGACCTTGTCGATGCCGTGATAGCCCACTCGGGCACAGCCAGTCAGCGCGCCGCCGTTGGTTGGGAAGATGTCATCAACGACCCGCCGGGAGAAGCCGAGCGCGACACCATCGACCACAACCACCCTATCGTCGCGCCGCTCGTCTTCATGGTGCTTCGCCTCGCCCAACTGATGCTCCGCGACTTGTTCAAGCTGCGGCTCGAGGGTGTGGACAAACTTCCGCAATTCGGCCCGTTTATTCTCTCGCCTAATCATCAGAGCTTCCTGGATGGCCCAGTCATGATTGCGTGTCTGCCATGGCAGATTATGCGCGACACATTTTACGTGGGCACCAGCGAGATTTTCGGCAGCAAGCTGATGCGCCGTATCGCGGAGTCGATCCGTCTCATTCCCATCGACCCCGACGCCAATCTGGTGCCCGCCATGCGCGCCGGAGCCTACGGTCTGCGTCAAAAGCGCGTGCTCGTGCTCTTCCCCGAGGGCGAGCGCAGTATCGACGGGACGCCCAAGCTCTTCAAGAAAGGCGCCGCCATACTCGCGATTCACACTCACTGCCCCGTCGTGCCTGTAGCGTTGGAAGGCTTCTTCGAGGCCTGGCCGCGCGGCGAGAGGTTCCGTGGCCTATCCAAGTTGAAGGTGCGGTTCCTCGACCCGGTGTATCCGCCTGCACTTGGACCGAATCCCGAAGCGCAGTACGCCGAGATGACTGAGGAAATCCGCCGCCGCATAGTCGAGGCGTACGACGAGTTGAGAGGCACTGATGCGCCAGCACAACTAACAGCTTCCACCGTCTGAACTGGAAACTCGAAACTCGAAACTGCTTTCAGCTCTTAGTCGCGTGGGGATGGGTGCGGTCGTACACCTCCATCACGTGCTTGACCGTGAGTTGCGTATAGCGTTGCGTGGTGGAGAGCCGCTCGTGGCCGAGCATCTCCTGGATAGCGCGCAAGTCGGCGCCTTCCTCCAGCATGTGTGTGCCGAAGGCATGCCGCAGCGTGTGCGGATGTACGTCGGGCGAGAGCCCATTTGCGACCGCAATCTGTTTGACGATACGGCCCACGCTGCGCGTAGTGAGCCGGCTTCCCCGCAGATTGATAAGCAACGCCCGCTCCGTGGTCCGCTTGGTCTCTACCAGAATCTTCTGCCGTAATGGCAGATACGCGCGCACCGCCGCATTGGCCGATTCTCCCAACGGGACGTAGCGTTCTTTGCGTCCTTTGCCGCGTACCAGCACTACCTCATTCGACCAGCGAATGTCGTCAACGTTGATTCCGATCAGCTCCGAGTTGCGAATCCCGCAGCCATACAACAGCTCGAGGATCGCCAAGTCGCGTGCATTGAACGCCGAGCACTCCGGCATCTTCGAGTCCAACACGTTGTTGACTTCCTCGATCGTCGGCACGCGCGGCAGCTTCTTAGGGAGCTTCGGTGTTGCTACGAGTGCCGCCGGATTCTGATCCACCACACCTTCCTGCGCCAGCCACCGGTAAAGCGATCGCAGCGCCGCCAGAGCCCGTGCGACCGATGTTTTGCTGAGTCCGCGTTCGTACAAACTCGACAGATAGCCGCGAATCAGGACATGGTCGATTGCGCGCCAGCCCTGCGGTCCAACGTATTCCGCGAACTGCGCAAGGTCGATGGTATAAGCCTTGATGGTGTGTGGCGACGCGTTGCGCTCTTGCAGCGCGCGAATGAATTTTGCCACCGCCTTCTCGACAACGGTTGCACCGGCCTTGGTCATTCGCTCGTCTCGCTGATCGGCGCCCGACGTCCCTTGCTGCGCGGATGATGCTGCTTGTACACCCGATTAAGCCGGTCGAGCGCGAGGTGCGTATAAATCTGCGTGGTCGAGATGTCGGCATGTCCCAGGATGGTCTGCACCGTACGCAGGTCGGCGCCATTCTCCACCATGTGAGTCGCGCAACTGTGCCGTAGCATGTGTGGACTGGCGTGACGTCCCGACTGCGCTGACGAAGCGTCCACGATCTGCCACACCCGCTGGCGCGTGATGCGCTTCGCTCCTCTTGCAATGAACACGATAGGTGACGACTTCCCTGCCCCCAGCACCGGACGTGAATCGCGTAGATATTGCTGCACGATTTCCTGTGCCGCACGCCCCAGGGGAACGATGCGTTCCTTGTCGCCCTTGCCCCGCACCAGCACGTAGCCAAGCTCCAGTTTGAGGTCTTCCAGCTTCACGTTGATGACCTCTGACACGCGCAGTGCTCCAGCGTAGAACACCTCAAGCATGGCGCGATCCCGAAGTGCCAGCGCCTGTGACATCCGGTCGTCTTTGGCGCGTGCCGGGCCTCGCAACACGCTCTCGACTTCGTCGCTTGCCAGCGACTTCGGCAACACCTTCCATTGCTGGGGACTGTCGATGTTCAGCGTGGGATCCACTTTGATGTAGCGGTCCAGCAGTAGGTACTTGTAGAAATGCCTCAGTGCCGACAGCTTGCGCGCCACGCTTCGCCCGTCGACTCCATTCGACAGCAGCTCATTCAAGAAGTCGCGCACGTCCTGCCTGCGCGCAGCCAGAGGCGCACGCTTTCGCTGCAGCAGAAACCCCGAATACTGCTCCAGATCAGAGTGGTAAGCCGAGACACTGAGTGGCGCCAGTCCCTTCTCGACCTTGAGGTAGTCGAGAAACGAATTCAGCAGCCGCAGATTGGGATCGGCACTCTGCACAAGGTGAGTATGGCGTGCACCTAGGTCTGGAGGGAATAACAAGCGAGATTCAGCCCGCCAACTTCGCCCGCACCATATTCAGCAGCTCGACCGCATTCAATGGGCTGCGCGGGTCCTCCTCGTGCTTGAAAAACGCATAGGTCTCCAGTCCATCCGCCAGGCAGCGCTCCACCCGATCGGCCAGCTTACCCACTTCGGCGGCGTTATAGCTTGGCTTGCGGAAGCGAAAATAGATGTACTTCGCGGTTCGCTCCTCGGGAGTGGTGATCGACTCCGTCTCAGCAATACACAACGCCACATTGTGTTTCTTTAATTCTTCATACGTCTCATCGTTGAACCACGAATCGTGGCGAAACTCGAAAGCGGCCTGAATCGCGCGCGGCAGCAAAGCGAGGAACTCGCTCAACAACGTCGCATCAGCCTTGAGGTTCGGAGGAAGCTGGAACAGTACCGGACCAAGTTGTTTGCGCCTTAGCAACGGCTCCAGCGAACCAAGAAATCGCTCCAGCGGTTCCTCGGCGTTCTTCAACCGCCGCATATGAGTGATGTACTGGTTGGCTTTCGCGAC
Source organism: uncultured Acidobacteriaceae bacterium (assembly GCA_963779555.1). GTDB lineage: Bacteria > Acidobacteriota > Terriglobia > Terriglobales > Acidobacteriaceae > DASRAA01. Next base: position 101,901 of record CAVZYS010000001.1, on the reverse strand, counting down.
GAAACGGAAGTTCGGCCCAGCATCGTTCATCCAAGTGTCCGCCGCCTTTTCCGACAGCAGCCGGCGGAAGGTGTAATTCACTTCGACGGCGTTCAACTTGGTCGCGTAGAACTTGAGAAAACTCTTCGCGGGAACGTCCTTCGGATAGAACTCCGGCTTCCAGATCGGGTACGCCCAGCCGGAAGTGCCGACGTAGAGAGAAGGGTCAGCCTGTTGCATCTTCTTTGGCATGTCCAGAACCTGGTCTTTGCATTCGAGAGTATGCGGCCTGTCGGCTGCAGTGCGCAAATCTGCTCGCGGGTCAGAGCCGGCGACATGCCTCAGCATCAAGGTCTCCGCACTGAAATCTCCACCTCCACGCTGACCCTGACGCTTCCCTCGGTTTGACTTATCCGTCTTATACTGCGTAACTTTCAGAGTTGTAGCTCTTAACGTCTTCCTACCATTCGGAGGCACGATGAAGCGCAGTTTCACCGCGCCGGCAACGCTTCTGTTGCTGGCGGTAATGACCCTGCCACTGGCGGCTCAGGATCTGGCGTCATTTGAAAAAAGAGTCACTGTGAAGACCCTGCCCAACGGATTGACGGTCCTGATTCTCCGTCGCCCCGAGGCGCCGGTGTTCTCGTTCTTTACCCTTGTCGACGCTGGATCGGCCCAGGACCCGCTGTCCGAGACCGGCTTGGCCCACATGATGGAGCACATGGCCTTCAAGGGCACGCCTGACATCGGCACCACCAACTACGCCGAGGAGAAGGTCGCCCTTGCCAAGGTTGAGCAGACCTACGCCGCGTATGAGGCCGAGCGCGTTAAGCGTGTCGGGCGCGATCCCCAAAAGCTCGAGCAGCTAAAGAAAGAGTGGCAGGACGCCATCGGCCGCCGCCGACAAGTTCGTCATCAAGAACCAGTTTGGCGAAATCGTCGAAAGCCATGGCGGCGTGGGGATGAACGCCGAGCACTAGCTACGACGAAACCAGCTTACATGTACTCCATGCCGTCGAACATGATTGAGCTTTGGGCTGCCATCGAATCGGACCGCTTCGCCAACCCCGTCATGCGCGAGTTCTACAAAGAGCGCAACGTGGTGATGGAAGAGCGCCGCATGCGCACCGACAGCAACCCGACTGGACGCCTGATCGAGCAATTTCTCGGCACTGCGTTTGCCGCCAACCCGTATCACCGCCCGACGGTCGGCTATGCCTCCGACTTGCAATCGTTCTCGGCCACCGATGCGATGGAATTCTTCCACCAGTATTACGAGCCCAGCAACATGGTCATCGCGCTAGTGGGCGATCTCGATCCCGCCCAGGTGATGCCCATCGTCGAGCGTTACTTCGGCCAATTGCCGGCGAAACCCAAGCCCGAAGAGGTGACCACCGTCGAGCCTCCGCAGAATTCCGTGCGCGAGGTCAAGATGCGTGAGCAGGCGCAGCCGATCTATGTCGAGGGCTACCACCGTCCCAGCTACCTCGATCCCGACGACGCGGTCTACGACGCGATCACCGACATCATGTCGAATGGCCGCACCTCGCGCATGTACCGCTCGCTGGTTCGTGACCAGAAGATTGCCGCCGCAGCTGCCGGTTTCTCCGGCTTTCCCGGCACCAAGTACGCCCACCTCTTCGCGTTCTACGGTGTTCCGCTTCCCGGACACACCAATCAGGAAATGCAGAAAGCGATTCAAGAGCAGATCGCCAAGCTGAAGACGCAGGATGTCACTGACGACGAACTGCAAATGTTCAAGACGCGCACCAAGGCCGACCTCATCCGCGGGACTGGCCAGCAACGAAGGATTGGCGCAGCAGCTCGCCATCTACCAGACTCGGTACGGTGACTGGCGCGAACTGTTTCGATACCTCGACAAGGTCGACAAAGTCACGAAAGCCGACATTCGGCGCGTAGCCAACAAGGCCTTCCAGGACAGCAACCGCACCATCGGCACCATCGAGACGGTAAGCGAGCCTGCCACCGCCGGAAAGGGGACAAACTAATGCGAGCACTCAGAAATCGCGCTTCGTGCAGATATTGTTCTCCTTCGTGCTTCTGGCAACGGCCCTGGGCACCGCGCAACTCACTCCTTGGAACCAGCTTGAAATTTCCGCCGCTGCCCGCATTCCATCCGCAGCAACCAACCCGTATTCAGCTCGCCAACGGCATGGTCATCTTCCTGCAGCCGGACCACGAGCTTCCCCTGATCTCCGTCACCATGCGCATTCGCGGTGGCTCGATCTCCGAGCCCGCCAGCGAAGTCGGACTCGTCGCTCTCTACGGGGAGACATGGCGGACCGGCGGCACAAAAACCAAGACCGGCGACCAGATGGACGACTTCCTCGAAGCCCGCGCCGCCAAGATTGAAACCGGCGACGGCTCCGATTCGACTTCGATTTCACTCAACTGTCTGAAGGGAGACTTCGATCCCGTCTTCGACATGTACCTCGACCTGCTGCGCAACCCCGAGTTCCGCGGCGACAAACTGGAACTGGCCAAGCAGCAGATGTACACCGGCATCGCGCGACGCAACGATGACGTCAGCTCGATCGTGGGACGCGAAAGCGCCGCCCTCGACTATGGTAAAGACAATCCCTACGCGCGCGACGAAGAGTACGCCACCGTGTTCGCTGTTCAGCGCGAAGACCTGCTGAATTGGCATCAGCAGTATGTACATCCCAACAACATCATCCTCGGTGTCAGCGGCGATTTCGATCCAACCGCAATGGAGGCCAAGCTCCGTCAGGCATTCGACTCTTGGCCGAAAGGACCACAGGCGAAGGATCCCGACATCAAGTTCACGCCACCAAAACCCGGCTACTACTTCGTGCAGAAGACCGACGTGAACCAGAGCACTATCGCCATGCTCGACCTTGGGATTCTCCGCAACAATCCTGACTACTTCGCCGTCTCGGTGATGAACGAAATTTTCGGCGGCGGTTTCTCTTCGCGGCTCTTTATCAACGTACGCGAAGCCAAGGGTCTCGCCTACAGCGTCGGAGGCGGGGTCGGCACCAGCTTCAGCCATCCCGGCATGACCAACATCGAGATGCAGACCAAGAGCGACACCACCGTAGTTGGCATTCAGGCGCTCTATGAAGAGATCGACAAGATGCAGCAGAAAGCCCCCGACGCCGACGAGTTGAAGCGTGCCAAGGACCAGATCCTCAACTCGTTCATCTTCCGCTTCGACTCGCCGGGTAAAGTCCTGCGCGAGAAGATGGCCTACGAGTTCTATCACTACCCGCTGGATTTCCTCGAGCGTTATCGCGCCGAGATCGACAAAGTCACTTCGGAGCAGGTCACCCAGGTCGCGCGCAAGTACATCCAGAAGGACAAGCTGGCGGTGCTCGTGGTCGGTAACGATGCGGAATTCGACAAACAGCTCGGCAGCCTGGGGCCGGTGACCAAGGTGGACATATCCATTCCGCCACCTCCTAAGGCTCTAATGGAACAGATGGGACAACAGGGCCCGGGTCAGCCGTAATCATAGGTCGAAGCGTCAGGCTTTAGCCTGGCGCAATAGCTTCGGTATACGACTGGGGCTTTAGCCCTGGCCACGCTTAGCGATTTCTTCCCCTGGGAGGTGCACCGCTTCACGTGCTGCTGAAAAAGTCGTTTTTGCGACTGGTTCGTATCAGGGCATGACTTTAGTCATGCCGTAAAGTGTGGCAAATAGGTCGCGGGCTTTAGCCCCCTGTGTTCCTTTCCACCATCGAAGGGACTTTTTGTGCAGCCTGTTCAGCGGTGCATTAGCCGCTTGCAAGACCTCTCGGCTGGGTGCCCCACTCAAGCCGATTTTGCTTGAGTGGGTCTTTTGACTTGCTGCGACCTCTCTCACTTTGCTGCCCCGTGGTCGTAACTGATCACCCGCGTGATCTTCCACACCCCGTCTTTGTTCTGCCAGACGTGAATAAACTTCGCCTCGCCCACATTTTCGTTGTCGTTGGGGTGATAGAAGCGATGCACCCCAATCTCCACCGCGCCATAACCGTTCAGCGGATACACCTCCAGCGTTCCCGGCACGAGCTGCCGAGTCACCTTCCCACACAGGTTGTTCTTGATGGCGTCAACAATATTTTGCCGCCCCACCATCAATCCATTTTTGTCGTGGTAGAACTCCGCATCGTCAGCCCACATGCTATCGACCGTCTTCATGTCGCAGTTGTTGACCGCGTCGAAAAGCTTGGTGTCCAACGCCGCGACCGTCTGATACAGCGCGTCTTGCGTGGTCGGCGTGGACTTAGGCGTCTGCGCATTCGCGCAAGGAAGCGCGACAACAAACAGCGCGACGGCCAGCATTCGACTGGAAATGGCGAGCGAGATTCTCATCGGTTCTCCTGATTGCAGTTGCCCGTGCAGCCTCGTTACAGGAGATACGCCATATGGCCGACTGTAGTTCCAGATTTCGCGAACCCGCCCAGGTTCGCGCCGCTACATGGACAGGCGAACCTGCCAGGCTGAGCGCCGCCCCGTTTGGGGTTGGCTACGACATAACCTGCTCCCAACATCCATCTCTGGAAAGCTAATTTCCGAGTCGTAAGTCAACCGCCCAGAATCCGCGCGACGCCCTGGAGGATGAACCACGCAACCGGTCGATCAGGCCCAGGGGATCGTCCGGGGGCCCATCGCCACGACAGGCCACGCGCCGATCGGGGCGGGAGAGAACTAGCTTTCGAGATAGAGTGATGCGCTTTCTTCCGCCTCCACATCGAGTAAGCGCCGACGCCTACTCAATCTGTGCGGCTCGAATATAGTCGAAGAACGAAGAAGGCCGGAGTTTTCGCCTCCGGCCTGCAGTCACGACGTGTGGAAAGCCATTACCGTGTCAATTTGCGGCGCAGTGCTCCGGCGAGGCCAACAACTCCAGTCCCAACCATGAGGATCGTTCCTGGCTCGGGAGTGGGATGGATAATCGCCTGCGTCACGAATATTCCGTCCTCGGGTTGGTTTGGAAACGCGCCGATGTTAGTGCTGACAAAGGTGCTTCCATTCCAATGAATGTCAGTCATTAGACCAGTGGTTTCTCCGGTCACAACCAAGTCGCCTTGCAGCCCGGCAAACTGGCTGGCACCCGCATTGATAATGTCGACGGGGTAGTTGGCGGCGTAGAAACCTTCCAACGGGCCGCCGCTGCCCAAGTTCAAAGGCACTGAACTGAGCACTTCGGCGCTTGGCACGGTGGTCACAAGCGTCACGGCGTGGGTAGTAGGATTGATGGCGTTGATCTGGCCCGATCCTTCGGAACCCACCAGCAGGTAGCCGGCGAAAGATCCAAACTTAGACGTGCCAATAGCCAGACCCTCTGAGTCCTGCGCGAGGTTGGCGATCTGCGTGAATGAGCCATTACTGGCGACGCTGTAGATTCGTCCGCTGGAAGTGGAGACCAGCATGTTGCCACCGAAGGTGCCTACATCGTCAAAAGTGATGCCCCGAATGTTACCCCCGGGCAAAGTGACGAATAAGCCCTGAGTCGAGCCATTGTTGGAAAACTGGTAGATACTGGTGCCGACCTCCGAACCGGCGTAAATATCCCGGCTCGGGAACCCCCCTAATCCCAGCGAGGAGCCCAGCGCTATCTCTCCTGAAAAACCCGGTATGGGACTTCCGAACAGCGCCAGGCTGCCGCCGGTCAGGTCGGTCGAGTAAAGCTGGTTGTTGTTCGATCCAAAATACACGGACCCAACAAACTTGTTACCCGCATAGGTAAAACCAATCGTCGATGTGTTTCCCAGCAACGAGCTGAGACTCGATGAGCTGACGAAGGTTGAGAACGTCACCGAGCCCGTAGCGGCTGGTACTGCGATCAACGTTGCGATCACCAGGCAAAGAGCCGACCGGAGCCAGAGAGCAACTGAAAGGGACTTGGACATGGGAGATCCTCCTTGGATCTGTGCGTGGCGACGAAGAATGCAGCGGCGACCCGCAAGGACGGTGAAATTTGGAGTACTATACACCGACTTGCTGCAATTGCAGCAATTAAATCTTCTTGCCAATTTGAGCTACTTATAAGCCACCAAGGTGTCAGCATTTCGTGTCCGCTTGTTTCAACCCTACCCGTGGGCTCCCCGAAATTACGAAATTACCCCAGAGAGGGATTTGACATCTCGTTGCTTTGGCACTATGTTTGATAGCGAAGAAAAAGCGAAAGTAGGTGCGACTCATGCATCCCTCGCTGCTGCAAATCGAAGAACCCGATTCCCCCGCTCCGCTGGTCGGGATTGCCAAATTGGCCGCCCAAGGCGAGTCGCTCCGGCTAGGCCATCAGGTCGAGTACTTTACCCTCCCCGCTAAGGCATTGCTCAATCGTTGCGTCAGTCGGCGCGTTCCTTTCAACTGGACGATCAACCCTTATCGCGGCTGCGAATTCGCCTGCAAATACTGCTACGCCCGCTACACCCACGAGTTCATGGAAATGCGCGATGGCCTCGATTTTGAGCGCAAGATCTACGTCAAACAGCAGACAGCGTGGCTGTTGCGCCAGGAACTAAAGAAAGTCAAGCGAGGAGAGCAGATCGCCATCGGGACTGCCACCGATCCCTATCAGCCAGCGGAGAATCGTTTCGAAATCACGCGCAGCATCCTTCAGGAACTCGTCCTGCATCACGGTCTCGAGATTGGGATCGTCACGAAATCGGACCTCGTGGTTCGCGACATCGACCTCATGCGCGCGATCGCCGAGCACAACACTCTCAGCGTGAGCCTTACCATTACGACGCTCAACACCAACCTGGCGCGCATCCTCGAACCGCGTGCCCCGCGACCCGACCTGAGGCTCCAGGCGCTCGCCAAGTTGTGCTCGGCAGGATTGCATGCAGGAGTAATCTGCGCTCCCGTCTTGCCGGGCATCACCGACTCTCCAGCCGCGCTCGACAAGCTGGTGCATGCAACCAAGGAAGCGGGAGGCCAGTACATCTCCGCCAACACACTCTTCCTGAAGCCGTGCTCAGCGAGCGTCTTTCTGCCGTTTCTAGAGAAGGAGTTTCCCGATCTCGTCGCCGACTATCGCAAGCGCTATGCCGACCGGGCTTTCATCAGCAAGGCCTACAGCAAACGGCTCTCCGACCTGATGTCCAGCCTGCGCAAGAAGCATGGGATCATCCGCGAAGATCGACATCGCGCCTATCCCCCGCCGCAAGAGCTTGAGCAGTTGACTCTGTTCGCGTAACTCGAAGATGAGGGAAAGGGGCGGGCAAGAACTGGAGCTAGCCGAACAGCCGCATCAGACCCTTGGCCGGCAAATCGGGCACCAAAAATTTCTGCCGACCTCCGGTTGCCGCCACCAGTGCTTCGGCCGCCCCGTATCCGCTGCGCACTGCGCCTTCCATGGTCGAAGGCCAGCCGGTTGCGGTCCAATCCCCGGCAAGGAACAACCTCGGCCAAGGGCTGGCGTGCGATGGACGATAAGCATCGCTCCCCGGCGTGGGCGAGAATGTCGCGTGAACTTCCTTGATGACCGTGGCCTTGGTTAGCTTCGCCTCGCGGACCGCCGGGAAAAACTCCGCCAGTTCCCGCATCGCGAGGTCGATGATCTCGTTGCGAGACTTATCGACCAGCGACTTCGACGAGCTGACGACTAGCTCAAGATAGCTCCCAGTCTCGCCCGACTCGCGCCGCGTGTTCAGAATCTTCGACTTCTGAAACATCCACTGGATCGTCCGCTCCAGCAGCACGGCATGTTCCAGCGGCGTAACTTCGCCGTCGAACCACAGGTGGATGCCCGTAATCGGCGACGAGCCAAAATGTCCCGCCTGATCCCGTAGTGGCTTCATCTCCGGCGTATCGGGCAGTAACTTAGAAATACTGTTAAACGGCGTCGCCAGGATGCCGAAGTCCGCCAGCACTTCGTCGCCTCCAACACAAACCCGAACACCCTTATCGTCCGATTGAATCGAATCGACCGAGGCCCGCAGATGCGCCCGCCCTCCCCTTGCCTCAATGTACGCTGCCGCTTCTCCGTAGAGCTGTGACAGCGGTACGGCAGGAAGTCCCATGCGTCCCGCTTCCGCCGATTTCAGGAAGGACTCGCGAAACACCAGCGCTGCGTAGCGCACGGATACCTGAGCAAGCTCATCGTTGAGCGCGCTGACCAGCACCGGGGCCCAGAAGCGGTCGATCGACTGCTTGGTTTGCCCGTGTCGCAACAACCAGGATTGAAAGTCCTCGCCATTATCTGCAGGAAGTGCAGGCGTCAACGCCAGCAGCGCACGCGATATCGCGAGTTTGTCTGCCAGATCAAGCACCGGCGACGCCAGAAACGACGGCCCGGTGTGCATGGGTGCAGGCAGCCAACATGGCTTCAGCGTGGAGGCGCGGCCGTCGGGAAGAAGAAACGTGATCTCGTCATACCAGCGGATCTGGTTCTCGACTCCCAGACGCCGATAGAAATCGATCAGGTTGGTGCAGCAGCCCAGCAGCACGTGCTGGCAGTTGTCGACGACCTCGCCTGTACCGGGAAGCTCGTAAGACGACGCGCGTCCGCCGAGATACGGACGACGCTCGAAAAGTTCGACGTGGTAGCCCGCGTCTGCCAGCGCGCTTCCGGCGGAGATGCCTGCCAGTCCGCCGCCAATCACCGCAACGGTCGGCTTCTGGTTGTTGTTCGCGGAAATCATGTCAGCCGGCGTGCAAAACCTTTCGCCAGGACTCTGACTTTCTCAGCCGTGCTGAGACGCACGCGCTCGGAGAAGACATCGTAATCGCGCGCCGCTATGCGTTCCAGAAGCCGCCGATAGACTTCGACCAACGTCCACAAAGCGGGCTGGCTGTCGTCGTCAATCAATGGCAACAGTTCTTCGGCCGAGCGATAGTACTCCCGCGCTCGTTGCGCCTCGAATTCCAGCACCGGCCGGAATCGCGCAGCGGCATTGCCATTGGCGAGCGCGCTTGCTTCCACACCAAAGCGATGCAGATCTTCGCTCGGCAAATAGATGCGCCCCAACTGGTTGTCTTCCTGCACGTCGCGAATGATGTTGGTGAGTTGGAATGCAACTCCCGTCTGCTCGGCGAGCTTCTCCGCTCGCGGATCGCGGTAGCCGAATATCCGAATGCAAACCAGGCCCACTACCGAAGCCACGTGGTAGCAGTAGTCGTAAAGTTGATCGAAGGTCTCGTAGTGCACCGTCGGAGTCGACCTGGCCGCGTCTTCCGCGTTCGGCAAATCCATCGCCGTCCCCTGCACCAAATTCTCCAGCAAGTCGAGCGGGATATTGAAAGACTTTTGCGTGTCGGCCAGCGCCATCAACACGGGATCGTCAGTACGCTCGCCGTCAACAACTCGGCGCAGCCCATTCATCCACTCCTTGAGTTTCGCGCGCCGCTGTTCGGGAGGTATCGTGGGGTCGTCGGAAATATCGTCGGCATGCCGCATGAAGGCGTATACCGCCGACAGGGCATTGCGCTTGCGTACCGGAAGCACCAGGAAGCCGTAGTAAAAATTCTTGGCCGCCGAACGCGCAATGTGCCGGCAAACTCCATAGGCGGCCCGCAACTGCAGCGGGTGCTGGCTCACAGCAGATTTCCCAAGCTTGCCCGTGCCACCAGCCACAGCTTGCGCCTCGTGGAAATGACCGGTCGCGAACTCAGGACGTCATATCCCTGTCGTTCGATGGAATCCAGGATCGCCAGTCCGCCCCGGCTGAATAGCTCGATATCCAGCGCCAGCTTACGGTCCACCATCTTCGCCAGTGGCAGCCCGCGCTGGAACCACTCGCGCGCCCGCTCGACTTCGAATCTCATTATGACCAGAAATTGCGGGGTCGCATGCCGCTGCGCGATGTCCATTTCGGTCACGCCAAACCGTGAAAAGTCCTCCAGTGGAAGGTAGATTCGGCCCTTGCTGTGGTCGTCCGCAACATCCTGCCAGAAGTTCGCCAATTGCAGCGCGGTACAGGTATAGTCGGAAAGCTTTTGTCGCTCGGCATCACGATAACCGCACAAGTAGAGCACAAGATGACCTACCGGATTCGCCGAGAACTGGCAGTATCCCAGCAAGTCGTCAAAGCGCGGATAGCGGGTTACAATCTGGTCTTGCCGGAACGCTGTCAGCAGATCGGAGAATTCGTGCTGCGGTATTTCGAATTGCCGAACTGTCTCACGCAGCGCAACAAACACCGGATGGCGCGGCTCGCCCGAATAGCACTGCCCTAGTTCCGCCTGCCACTGGTCCAGCAGTGCCAGAGACAACTGCTTGTCGCCAACTTCGTCGCCCAGATCGTCGGAGATCCGGCAATACGCATAGACGTTATAGAAGTGTTGGTGCAGATGCTTGGGTAAAAACCACGTGACGACCGGAAAATTCTCGTAGTGCGCACGCGCCAGCCGCGCACAATACTGCTGCGCCTCGGCGAGCGAAGGCCCGTGCTCCGGAATGGCGTACTCCGGAGGCAGCGTTTGCCAGCCCTTGGCAGCCCTATCGGCAGAATTAGCGCCCGGCTGTGACGCACACACCCGGTTGTCAGTCGGTGTCGAAGACATGGGTTATGGATACATCCCGGACGCCTACTGTCCCGGGATAATTGCGGTCTTTATGTCGCCGTTGCGATTCAGCATGTGCCGCAGCACGTGCTGCAGTCGCGAAAGCGGCGCCTCGCCGGTGATGTAGTCGGTTCCCTTGATCTTCTTCTCGGAGATTAAGGCGAACGCCTTGCGGACCGTCTCCGGCGTATGGTGGAATGTGGCCTTGAGTGTGAGTTCATTGTAGTGCAGCCGCTGGGTATCGAGCGCGACCTTAGTTCCGTTTGCGCAGCCTCCGAAGAAGTTCACGGTGCCGCCTTTGCGTACCATGTCGATCGACCACTCCCACGCTTGCGGGCGTCCTACTGCCTCAATCACCACGTCACAGCCCCGGTTATCCACCGTCAGTTTGCGAACTGCCCTCACAGGGTCATCCACGCTGTCGATCTGTACCGCAGAATCTGCGCCTACGCGACGCGCGGCGGTCACCTGCGAGTCGCGTTTCACAACGGAAATCACATTGCACCCAGTGAGCTTAGCGACCTGCACAAACATCAGTCCGATGGGGCCGGCGCCGATGACAGCCACCGAGTCGCCAATCTCCATCTTGGTTTCATGCAATCCACGCAACACGCACGCCAGCGGTTCCGTCATCGCGGCTTCCTCGTAGCTCACATGATTCGGGATCGCCAGCAGGTTGGTCTCAACAATGCGCCGTGGAATGCGAATGTACTCCGCATAAGCTCCGTTATTGAACAGCAGGTCATCGCAGAGGTTTTCCTGGTGCTTCGAGCAGTAGAAACACATGCCGCACGGCGCTGAGTTCAGCGCCACCACCCGCATGCCTTTCTTGAATCCTTTGACGTTGGGCCCAACCTCGTGAATCACCCCGGCCAATTCATGGCCAAACAGCGCCGGAGGCACAATCATGCGGGCGTGGTAGCCCCGCTGATAGACCTTCAAATCGGTACCGCAAGTCAGGGCAACCTGAACCTTGACCAGCACTTCCCCTTCATCCAACTTGGGGATCGGCACCTGTTCGATTTTGACGTCCTCTTTGCCGTAGAGGACCGCAGCTGTCATGTTTCCGTTCACGCTATGAATCCTTCCATAAGCTACCCGGCTGAATGACCACTTTCATGGAGTCCGGCTTGGGATGGGCAGCCAGATGCAGCGCATCAATCGACTCGGTCAGTGGAAAACGATGGCTGATCAGGCGCTCCAAATTCGCCTCGCAGCCCAAAACAAATCGTACTGACTCTTCTTGCAAATCGACCGACGCGCTGTATGAACCCAAAAGACTCTTTTCATCGACGCAGACGCTAGCGGGATCGATGGTCGCTTCCCCGTGCTGCGTTTGCGCGAAAAGCAATACACGCCCGCCAGGACGTGTTGCTTCCATGGCCGGGCGGATCAGACCGTTCCCAGCTACAGCAAGAATCACGGCATCTGCCCCCCGGCCCTCCGTCAGGTCCCTTATCGATGAGACGGTATCGGAGGTGGAGGCGTTGACGTTTTCGTTGAGGCCGAATGTCTCGGCTATTGTAAGCCTCTCCTGAAACAAATCGGAAGTGATTACTCGCGCCCCGCACCTACGGGCCAAAACCGAAAGAATGATGCCAATCGGGCCCTGCCCGATTACCAGCACAGTTTCTCCCGGCGACAACCTTAGCGTTTCAACACCCTTCAGACAGGTGTTCACCGGCTCGATGAACGACGCTTGTTCGAACGAAACGCCCTCCGGAATCCGGACCACTCCACCCCGGCTGACGATCCAATCCATCACCCGCACGTACTCCGCAAAGCCGCCACCGCTAGGTTCATAGCCCGCAGTCGCTCCCACTTTCTTGTAAGTTGGGCACTGAGCGAAAACCTTGTGCCTGCAGTAATAGCAATCGCCGCACGGAATGTGATGGAAGACCATCACGCGATCGCCAACCCGGTATTCCGAAACACCCTGTCCTGCGGCGACGATCACCCCAGTGGTTTCGTGCCCGAAGATCCGCGGCGCGGAATGCGATCCGGTCGCGATCTTCTTAAGATCAGTGCCGCAGATCCCGCAAGTGTGGACCCTCACCAGCAACTCGCCGGCGCCAATCGCAGGAACTGGAACCTCCTCCAATCGAACGTCATTCACCCCGCGATACACTGCCGCGCGCATGATTGCAGGCATCGCCCGCTTCCCTGGAGTCTCGGTTACTCGCGTCGCAATTGACATGCGAAATTGCCGGATTACGTCCCGGGTATTTTCTCCTCTTGCCTGATGTCGATGTTTGCATTCATTAGATGTTCCAACGCATGACTCAGGTTCACTGATGCAATGCGGCTGTTCGCACCTAACTGACGAACCGCGGACCACCATCTCGGCCGTAGCGCAACGAACGCCGCAAATCGCGCCGTCTCAAACTTGCCGTTCCCATTAACAAACTTGGCGACCGGGGGCATCGCAAATCCAAGTTCGTCGGAGATAGCTTTAATCGCCATGAACTCGACGCCGTGCTCCCGAGCGACTGCGGCAACAGCAGCAGACTCCATATCAACCACGTCCGCCTTAAAGCGATCGGCCAGACCTTGCTTCTCTGCCGACCCGCTCACCGATGACACTGTCACGATAACCGACTCGCCACCAACCGCCGTGAATCGAGCGCCGGAATCGGCGTCCACAACTTCGATTCCACGGACAACATCTCCCACCTTGAGAGTCGCTGTCAGCCCGCCCGCAATCCCAGCAGAGATCAAAACAGCCGGCTCAAATCTCTTCACCGCGGCCCGGGCGGCCCGCCAGGCTGCGATTCGCCCGATGCCGCCAACCGCAACCACCACGTTCTCCAGCTCGAAAAACTCAATCCCGTCAGCCTGCTGTACCGGAACGCCTCGCAGCAGTGGGGCCAGTTCCCGGCGTATCGCAGCTACGATGGCTACGCGCTTATGGGGCATAACCGTGTGCCCGGAACCATTCCACCGCCCGCTGCAACGAGCCATCCACCGGTCCGGGATTCCATCCCAGCTCGCGTTCCGCCTTGGCACTGGTGACGAACATTTTCTTGCGCCCCATGCGCACCGAATCCAGCGTCACCCGCGGTTCACGTCTGAGCATCTTGCCGGTGACCAGCGTATCTATCGCTCCCGTGGCATACGCAACTGCATAAGGCAGCCGTATGCTCGGCGAAGGCAGTCCCGTGATTACCGCCAGTCTGTCGAGAATCTGCTTGAGCGTGAGATTCTCGCCGCCCAGGATGTAGCGCTCGCACGGCTTTGCCTTCTCCATCGCCAGCAAATGGCCGTTGGCACAATCCTTCACGTCTACCAGGTTGAGCCCCGTATCCACGTAGGCAGGAAACTTGCGCTTCAGAAAATCAACCACAATCTGTCCTGTCGGGGTCGGTTTGATGTCCCGCTCCCCGATCGGCGTTGTTGGATTCACCATCACCACATTTTGCCCACCCCGCGCGGCATCGAGCACCAGTTGCTCAGCCATAAACTTGCTGCGCTTGTAGTCGCCGATCATGTTCGATAATGCGACTGGAGAGCTTTCGTCTGTCATGTGGCCGTTATTGCCGAACCCCATCGTGGCCACGCTGCTGGTATACACAACCCGTCGCACTCCCGAATCTCTCGCCGCCTGCAGAATGTTGCGGGTGCCATCGACGTTCGACTGGTAAAGCTCCTGGCCGTTAACGGCCCACAGTCGGTAGTCGGCCGCCACGTGGAACACCAATTCGCAACCGGCCATCCCTCGCTTCAGCGACTCGAGATCGCGAAGATCACCAACGACGCGGTCCGCCGCCAGGCCGTCAATATTGTCCGTTCGGCTGATCGCCCTCACCAGGAGACGCAAATCAGCGCCTCTAGCCTGCAGTTCCCGCGCGACGTGGCTTCCCAGAAATCCCGTCGCTCCTGTTACGAAACATTTCATGATGGCGATTCGACGCGCGAGCGGAAGGCCTACGACCTTGGGCGCAATCTAGCTTTCAGCTCGTCAGACGATTGGCACGAGTGATCCGGAGTTGCTCTTCCTGCGACGCTGCCGAGGCCTTGGCATACGCGGTCAGGGCAATCAACGGAAAGTACTGACGGTACATGTAGTACATCAGGTAGAACACGCGCGGAAACCCGGTTCCGGTGTACCACGCTTCATTCCACGATCCGTCGCGGAGTTGCGTCTTCAACAAGTAGGCAACCCCGCGCTGCAACGAATCGCTGCGCGTGTCACTGGCGGCCAGCAGTCCCATCACCGCCCAGGCGGTCTGCGAAGCCGTGCTCGGCCCGACTCCCTTGGTGTTGGGGTCATCGTAGGAACCGCAGGTTTCGCCCCAGCCGCCATCGGGATTCTGCATCATTCGCAGCCATTCCGCAGCCTGTTGGACGCAAGGTTCATGGTGGTCCATGCCGATCGCTTCGAGTCCGCGCAAGACCAGCATGGTGCCATAGACATAGTTCACACCCCAACGTCCAAACCACGAGCCATCCGGCTCCTGCTCGCGCTTGACGAACTCCAGAGCGCGACGCACTGGCTTGTCCTTCATCGAATAGCCGTACGCTGCCAAGCACTCCAGTACCCTGCCGGTGATGTCCACGGTCGCCGGATCGAGCATCGCGTTGTGGTCCGCAAACGGAATCTGCTGGAACACCATGCGATCGTTGTCTTTATCGAACGACGCCCATCCGCCGTTCTTGCACTGCATCGAGAGAACCCAGTCCAACGCCCGCTGCGCCGACTTGTCCTGGTAGCTTTCGTTGGACGTCTTCACCTTGCCCAACGCCAGCATGACCATCGCAGTGTCATCCACGTCGGGATAGAACTCGTTGTTGAATTCGAAGTACCAGCCCGCCGGCTCGGCCTTGCGGTTCTTCACGCACCAGTCGCCCTTGCGCGTGACCTGCTTCTTCAGCATCCATTCCGAAGGCTGCACCAGGCGATGATCAGATGGGGAAACTCCGCTTTCGGCCAGCGCAAAAATCGCGAGCGCCGTATCCCACACCGGAGACATGCAGGGCTGCATGCGGAATGTCGTTTCTTCTTCGATGCCCAACTTCTCGAACTCGTCCATGGCGCGAATGACCTGCGGATCGTCGAGCGAATAGCCCAGGCACCGCAAGGCAATGATCGAATTCATAATGCTGGGATAAATCGCCCCCAGCCCGTCGCTCATCTCCAGGCGATCGAGCATCCATCGCTCTGCTTTCTTGATCGCGACCGAGCGCAGTGGCCGGATGTGCACCTTCTCCAGTAAATGCACCGTTCGGTCGAGGACGAGGAAGAAGTTACGCCAGCTTACGAGCTTCTTGGCCCACTTAAGGCGCAGGTTCGCCTTGTCGCGGCCTCCCGCAAAGAGCTCATCAATCCCCTCTTCGTCTGGAATCTTCTTGAACGGCTTCTTGGCATAGGCAATCGACAGCGGCACCAGGATGGCGCGCGACCACGACGAAATCTCGTAGATGTTAAACCAGAACCAATTGGGGAACAGCGTGATCTCCGGCGGAATCGCCGGCACCGCGTCATAGTCGTACTGACCCAGGAAGCACAGGTAGATCTTGGTAAAGGTGTTGACCTCGGTCACGCCGCCCATCGCCAGAATGCGCTCGCGCGCTTTGCCAAGCGCCGGATGCTCGGGACGGTATCCCGCCATCTTCAGCGCGAAATAGGCCTTCACCGACGCACTGATGTTCGAGGGCCCGCCATTGAAAATTGGCCATCCGCCGTCTGCATTTTGATGCGACAGGATTTCGTTCGCGCACTTTTGCGTGCGCTCTGGGTCTTCAGTTCCCAACAGCCGGTGCAACAGGATGTAATCAGATTCCAGCGTGGTGTCGGCGCCCAGTTCTCCGCACCAGTACCCTTCCTCAGGGTGCTGCAGGGAGAAGACATACTTGCGAGACGCGTCGATCGCGGCGGCAACCCGGGCTTTGATATCGTCCAGCTTCCCGAATCGCATTTCGCCGTGACTGGGGGGTATCGCTTCTGCCATTCGTTCCTCTTGCACCTACTCCGCCAAGGCCGGCGCGGCCCCGATGGCCTCCACGATTTCAGGCGGCAGGCCGAAGCGAACATTTTCTGGCATCACTTCCACCTCACGCAGATCGCTAAAACCCTGCTCTTGAAGAAAAGTGACGGCTTCCTGCACCAGGATCTCCGGCGCTGAGGCGCCTGCCGTCAAAGCAACGGTCTTCACGCCCGCCAGCCATTCCGGCTGGATCGACCGATAGTTCTCGATCAGGTGCGAATTGGTCCCCATGTTGCGAGCTACTTCCACAAGGCGGTTGGAATTCGAACTATTATCGGACCCAACCACCAGCAGAAGATCACAATCGTTGGCGACGTCCTTCACCGCAGTCTGGCGGTTCTCCGTTGCATAGCAAATGTCCTGCGCATGCGGGCCTTGAATGTTGGGGAATTTCTTGCGCAGCGCCGCAATCACGTGCGTGGTTTCGTCCAGACTCAAGGTAGTTTGCGTCAGATAAGCCACACGGTTGGGATCAGGCACGTTGAGATTGTCGATGTCCTCCGGAGCATCCACCACCTGCGTTACCGCTGGAGCTTCGCCCAGTGTCCCGATCACCTCGTCGTGATCGTGATGTCCGATCAGAATGAGCGAATAGCCTTCGCGTGCGAACTTCACCGCCTCGACATGGACCTTAGTGACCAGCGGGCAAGTCGCATCGATCACCCGCAGTTCGCGCAACTTGCTGGCCTCGCGTACCTCGGGAGCCACGCCGTGCGCGCTGTAGATCACTCGCTCGCCAGCCGGAACTTCCTCCACACTATCGACGAAAATCGCGCCCTTAGCGGTCAGTTCATCGACGACATACCGGTTATGCACGATTTCTTTGCGCACGTAGATCGGCGCCCCAAAGGTCTCCAAGGCAATTCGGACAATGTCGATGGCGCGAACCACCCCGGCGCAGAACCCTCTCGGCTTCAGCAAAAGTAGAGTCTTGGAGTCGGTTTGAGTCATGGATTCCTTATCGATTTACAGAGATACTAACCCGAATTTCCCCACGGATACTCTATTGTAACAGCGGCAGAACCAACAACATAACGCCAAGAAACTGCAAGATTTAGCAGTCTGTGGCGCTTTTCCAGCAGCCAACGGCAACTGCCCAGGCAAGGTCTGCAAAACACACCTAGTACAATCCCATCGAAGGAGCACTACTTATGACCGGCAGCGAACTCGCCCAAATCTATGAATTCAGCTACGCAGCCGTCCAGCGCAACCTCGACGGGCTTTCCCACGAAGACAGCATGATCAGCCCGGAACCCGCAGGTAATTGCATCAATTGGGTGCTCGGCCACATGGTGACCGGACGAGGATTGGTCTTGATGTTGTCCGGGGCTGAGCCTGCGGTCCTCACGGACGAAGAAGCCGCCGGTTACAGGCGCGGTTCGGCAGCCCTCAGCGCTGGCGGAAACGCGGTCGATCTCGCGCGCCTGAAAAGCGCCTTCGAAGAAACCCAGCAGCGCTTGATTCCGGCGCTCCAGGCCTTGAGCGACGCAACCTTGTCAGCCGAAGTTCCTGAGCAATTCCGCAGGCCACCCTTGCTCGGGACTATAGGCCAGGCGCTTACCAAGCTGGGTTACCACGAGGGTTATCACAACGGACAGATTGGCTTGTTGCGCCGCATGGCAGGAAAAGAAGCCGCCATCAAATAGCCCAAAACCAAGAAAATGGGTGCCCCACCCTTATCGCCTGCCTTTGGCGATAGGGTGGGATCGACGCTCATCGGTTCGTCTTGAGCATTTGCTCGGCATGCGCCAGCGACGTGTCGGTCAGCTTGGCTCCGCTGATCATGCGCGCCAGCTCTCGCGTGCGCTCTTCCGTGTCGAGTTGGCGGACGGACGTCTTCGTTCGGCCGCCCGACTCTCGCTTTTCGATCAGGTAGTGCTGGTCAGCAAACGACGCAATCTGCGGCAGGTGCGTGACGCACAACACCTGCTTGGTGGCAGCGAGTTGTTTCAGCTTCTTGCCGACGGCCTCCGCTGCCCGCCCACCGATGCCCGAGTCGATCTCGTCGAACACCAGCGTCCGTTGCCCGGCTCCGCCCTTTGCGCCGTTCTTGCGCACTCGCTTCGACACCGCCGCATCGATGGTAGTTTTCAGCGCCAGCATCACTCGTGAAAGTTCGCCGCCCGACGCAATCTCCTCCACCGGCCCCAGCGGCTCGCCCGGATTCGCCGAGATCAGGTACTGCACCGCATCAAATCCGTTCGAGGTCCAATTCCCTTCCTCATCCGCTCCGCTGACCTCGGCCTTGAAGCGCGCCTTCATCGCCAGTTCGTTGATCTCGCTCTCGACCTGCTTTTCCAGCTTCCGGGCAGCTTCATAGCGATGCCGCGATACGCCGCGCGCGACTTCCAGGTATCGCTCGGCCGCTTTCGCCAGTTCAATCCGCAGGGTGCGCAGTACCTCGTCCTTATTCTCCATTTCGTTCAGCTTGCGTTCGAGGTCCTCGCCCAACGTGATCACGTCTGCCAGCGTCGGCCCGTACTTGCGCTTCAGGCGGTCGATCGCGGCCAGTCGGTCTTCCACTTCCGCTAGCCGCTCTGGCGATGCCTCAATGTCTTCTGCATAGTCGCGCAAGGACTGTCCAATGTCCTCGACCGTGATTCGCGCCGACTCCAGTTGCGCCAGCGGTTCGCGAAACCTCTCGTCGAAACGTTTCAACTCCTCCAACTGCTTCGCCGCCGAGCGAATCAGTGCCGACGCCGACACGTTGCCTTCGTAGAGCGCGTCGTAGGCGCCCATGGCGGACGCCAGAATGCGCTCCGAATTCGCCAGCAGCCGCTTCTCGACTTCCAGCTTGCCGTCTTCCTCCGGCCTGAGGTTCGCGCCGGCTATCTCTTTTCGCTGGAAGCTCCACAGATCGAGCAGCCGCAGCCGGTCTTGTTCATCGCGCTCCAGTTCGGCGATGCGGTTGCGCACACTGTTCCAAGCTCCGAACGCCTCCGCGACAAGAGTCAGATCGGAGCTCGCAAAACTATCGAGCAGTGCAAGGCGCGAAGTCGCGTCGAACGCCAGCACCGCCTCGTTCTGTGCATGAATAACGGCCAGGTACGGCGCCAACTGCCTTAGTACGGTCACTGTCGCTGGCTGGTTGTTAACGAAGACGCGCCCCTTACCTCCCGCAGAAATCTCTCGCCGCAAGATGAGTTGCGCTTCACCTGCGTCGATGCCGTTTGCCTCCAACACTTCGTCCACTGCAACCGACTCTGCTTCAAACACTGCCGACACCACAGCCTTTTCCGTGCCGTGGCGCACCGCGTCCGCCGAGGCTTTGTCGCCCAGCAGCAGTGCCAGCGCATCAATGAGAATGGATTTTCCAGCGCCGGTTTCGCCGGTCAGGAGGTTGAGCCCGGGGGCGAACTCCACGGCGACGTTGTCGATGACCGCGTAGTTTTCTACCCGCAGTTCCAGCAGCACAGTGAGTTCTCGACTCGCGGAATTACACCGCAGTGTAGCAGCAATACCACCAGCCGTCAGCTATGAGTCTATGGCAGTCCGTTCGACGGCACTCGTTACTTCGCATACTGCGCTTCACCCATTCCAAACGACCAGTCCGCAGCATCATTTTCGGTGAGCACGATCAGGATGTCTTCCTTGCGTATGCCCGGATTGGCGTTAAGGCGCTCGGCGATCCGTCGGTAAAGTGCCCGCTTTACCTCCGTCGTCCGCCCCCGCAGCAGAGTAATCTCCACGAATACCGAATTCCCAGTGCGCGGAATATTCAGATAGTTCTCATCGGCGATGAGCTTTTCCATGGGTTGCTCCAGCATCACCTGAAACCGGTCGTGCTCCGGCATCTTGATGGTTTCCAGCATTGCCTCGTAAATTCCTTCGGAGATCGCTCGAAGCTCTTCAGCAGAATGCCCCTCTCTTAACGTGATCCGAACCAGTGGCATGCTCCCTCCCGTCGTCTTTTGGATGGATTTTTCACTAACCAGATGCAAGTTCGCGACATGCCGCCCTCGCAGCCTCGCTTCACACCGGTGGTTACTTCGCAGGAACCTCGTCATACCAACCCGCCTTGCTCGCGTCAAAACCTTATAATGCGAACAATGGAAGCGAAGGCCAACTAACGGAATGAATTTTTATTGCAGTCTGCTTGCCTCTGCCATCGGCGGTGAAATCTCAGGTCTTATCGAAACCAGCGGTCTCGTCGCCAAAACCGTTCTCGTCATCCTGCTGATATTCAGCGTTGCGTCCTGGGCCATCATCTTCTCCAAGTGGGGAACGTTCCGCCGTGCCCGCGCTCAGAGCAACCGCTTCATCCGGATGTTCCGCAAGTCAGAGCGATTGCAGGACGTCGCAGCTGTGGCCGAGCAGTTCAGGCCTAGTCCGCTGATTGCTGTGTTTGATGGCGCGTACAGCGAACTCCGCAAGCAGGCGCCGCATCCCATTCGCGTGGCCTCCTTGCAGCGCGCGGTTCAGATTGCCTCATCTGAAGAGCTGACCCGGCTAGAAAGCCGACTGCCCTGGTTGGCAACCACCGGCGCAGTCACCCCCTTCATCGGCCTCTTTGGAACCGTGTGGGGCATCATCGACGCCTTTCATGGGCTCGGCACCGCGGGAGCGGCGACCTTGCGCGCCGTTGCGCCCGGCGTCTCCGAAGCTCTAATCACCACCGCCGCCGGACTCTTTGCTGCCATCCCGGCCGTCATCGCTTACAACATGTTCACCCAGCACATCCGGGAGTTCGGCTCCCGCATGGATGACTTCGGCCTCGAACTCATCAATGAAGTGGAGCGCGCGCAGAGCGGCGCCTCGCGTCATGTTCCCGAAAATGTGGAGCGGCGGTAATGGCCTTCACCAACAGCCTGGGACGCACCCAGTCCTCTCTCTCCGACATCAACGTCACCCCGTTGGTCGATGTGGTGCTGGTGTTGCTCATCATCTTCATGGTGACGGCGCCGGTGTTGCAGTCCGGCATCGAAGTGGCAGTACCGCATACCAAGACGGTGAAGGAGATCACTGAAGAGCGCCTGGTAATCACCATCGATCGCGAGCAACGAGTGTTTCTCGGCAACGATCCCATCAACATCAACCAGATCGGAGCAAGGCTGCGGCAGAAGATCCGCGATCCCGAGGGCCAGTCCGTTTTTCTGCGAGCGGACGAAGACGTTCCTTTCGGCGCATTTGCCACCGTCATGGACGCCGTCAAGCAAGCCGGCATCACCAACGTGAGCATCGTTACCCAACCGCTGGAGAAGAATGGCAGCCGACGCTGACATCTTTCCGCACGATCATGTTTCCCGCCTGTCGCTGGTGGGTTCAGTGACGCTGCACGTGGTGCTGTTCGCCCTTGCGATCTTCAACATCATCCCCAGCGGACGCGGCGAAAACTGGGGCGGCACCCAAGGAGGCGGAGGCGCGATGAGTGCGACGCTGGTCTCCAGCATTCCCCTGCCGAATGTGCAGCCTGAGGCGCAAAATGTTCTGGCCAACGAGTCCAAAGGACTCTCGCAAACGCCGCCGAAAGAGATTCCCAAGGAGGAGCCCAAGGCCATCCCAATTCCCGCGCGCGACGCCAAACTGAAAGGTCAGCACGAGGCCGCGACTCCCAAGAAAGAGCCGCCGAAGCAGGTTGCCAAAGCTGAACCCGACAATCAGATTCCGTACGGGCAAGGCGGTCCAGTCAGTGGGCCTTATGGATCCTTCACCTCGGGCGCCACCAAGGGCGGGTTTGGATTTCAGGGCGGCCAAGGTGACTTCGGCAGCCGCTTCGCCTATTACGTCGACATCGTGCGGCGCAAGGTCTCGGATAACTGGCTGAAGTATGAAGTCGATCCCCGGATCACCGATGCCCGCCGGGTTTACGTTTACTTCGAGATCAATCGTTCGGGGCAGCCGACCAACGTGCGTGTGGAGCAGTCGAGCGGAATTCCATCGCTAGATCAGTCCGCGGTGCGCGCTCTGCAACGCATCGATACGTTCGGGCCGTTGCCCGCGGGTTACTCTGGAAACTACGTCGCCGTGGAATTCTGGTTCGACTATCGTCGCTGACGAAAGTAGTGCTATTGGCAACTTAGGACACTAACGCTGCATCGACATTACGGAGTGGTTTAGTCTGGACCCACTGATGAAACGATTCGCAAGTGTAATTCTCGTCGTCGTCCTCGCCAGCGCCGCCTTTGGCGCTCCCCCGCAAGATTGGATTCGCACCGGAACCGGCCTCGGCGTCGAAAAGATTCGCCTAGCGGTACCGGACTTCAAGCCCGCGGCCAACGATCCCGATTCCAAAAAGCTGGCAACCACCTTCAGTACCACGCTCTGGAACGACCTGCAGGCCGCCGGCATCTTCGATATGGTTTCGGCGAGCTTCTACCCGATGTCCGTTCCGGGCACGCCTCAAGAAGTAAAGCTCTCGGATTGGGACGCTCCGCCTCCCAACGCCAATATGCTCGCCTTTGGCAATGTCGAGGTGCAGGCTGGATCGATCGCCGTGCAGGGATGGCTGTTCGATGTGAAGAACACGCAGTCGCCGCAGGTCCTCGGCAAGCAGTACCGCGAGGCTGCCAGCGAAGACAACGCGCGCCTTATCGCCCACCGCTTCGCCGACGAAATCATCTTCCGTCTCGGTGGAGGCATCCAAGGTATTGCAGAAAGTAAGATTTACTTTGTCAGCAGCCGGGGCGGCTCCAAAGAAATCTGGCAGATGGATTACGACGGCGCCAATCAAAAGCAACTCACCCATCTCGGCACCATCGCACTGTCGCCCCACGTGTCACCCGATGGCTCGCGCGTCGCGTACGCCGGAATATCCAATGCCGAGTGGCAAATCCTGATGTACTCGCTGGAGCTGAACCGCCCGGTGAGCTTTACCCGCTTTGGGGGCACCAACCTTTCACCCGCTTGGTCGTCGGATGGCAAATCTCTGGCGTTTTCCTCATCCCGTTCGGGCGATTCCGAGATTTACGTGGTCGATGTCTCCGGCGGCGAAGTCCGGCGCCTGACCAACACCAAGGGACCCGACGTCTCGCCCTCATGGAATCCGAAGACCAACGCCCAGATCGCGTGGGTCAGCGGACGCACCGGTCTTCCGCAGATTTACACCATGGCATCCGACGGAACCAACGTTGCGCGCATGACCGACCAAGGATATGCGGTCTCGCCTTCGTGGTCACCCAATGGTCAACTCCTTGCCTTCGCGTGGGTGCGTCATTACGGACCCGGTGCGCCAGGCGCCAGCGATATCTACGTGATGGATATTGCCAGCAAGCAATGGGTACAACTCACTCACGACGGCGGACGCAACGACTTTCCCTCCTGGTCGCCAGACGGCCGGCACATTGTTTTCCAGTCGAACCGTACTGGCAAGACGCAGATCTGGAGCATGCTCGCGGATGGCACTCAGGCACGACAACTGACGACGGCAAGCGAGAATTCGCAGCCTAATTGGAGTTTCAAGTAGATTAAGACACCCATACATTCAACGAGCGGAAGGAGCACACTCCGCCCTGCACACGAACTGATGCGAGTGCTCTCGCCATGGGAGGTAGCAAGTTGAAACTACGACGGATTCATTGGATGGAGCTTATCGTTGCACTAGCCATGGTTCTGGCGGCCGGTTGCGCCAAAAAGAAACCGGCGCCACCTCCAGCCGCTCCACCACCGCCGCCACCGGCGCCCACTGCTATGCTGACCGCAAATCCAAACACGATTTCTGCCGGCCAAGCCTCGACCCTCACCTGGACCACCGACTTTGCCAGCACCGTCACCATCGACACCATTGGCAAGGTTGATCCCAGCGGCTCGACGAAGGTCACGCCCACCGAGTCCACGACCTACCGCCTGGTCGCGAAGAATGACACCGGTACCAAGGAAGCCACTGCGCGTATCACGGTGACGCCGCCACCGCCGCCACCGACGACTAGCTCGACGGGCAACGACAGCGATGCCCAGATGTTCTCGCAAAGCGTCAAAGACGTGTTCTTCGCCTACGACAGCTACGACATGACTCCGCAAGACGAGGCCGTCATCCAGTCGGACGCGCGTTTCCTGCAGCAGCATCCCGGTATGAATTTCCTCATCCAGGGACACTGCGACGAACGCGGATCAATCGAGTACAACCTGGCTCTGGGCGAGAATCGTGCCCAGGCCGCCAAACAGGCGCTGGTGCAGGCGGGAGTCTCGGCGACCCGCATGCGTACCATCAGCTACGGCAAGGAAAAGCCTTTCTGTAACGAAAGCACCGAAGCGTGCTGGCAGCAGAACCGCCGCGCCCACTTCGTGTATTCGAAGTGACGCTTGGTTTGTCGATAACTCGGTAGCGGCGTTGCTCAACTAGCGCCGCTGCCCTGTTAACCGGGAGTGCAACGGGGGTCCTTCGCAACGCCACTTTGCGTTGTCATCCTGAGCGGAGCGACCGCAGAAAGCGAAGCCGAAGGACCCCTATTATCGTCAATAAATGCAGGGTATTCGTGGCAATTCCCGTCAACCCGAGCCGCGTAGCGGCGATACTGATTGCAACGCTCCTGGATGTTGACCTTCGCCTTTTGCGATAGTCTCTTCAGGACGGCGTTCTTCCAACAGGAACCATACATCTATGCGAGCTCGAAACAACATCTCCCGGCTGGCTATCGTGGCGATCCTATTCGCCGCTGCGAACCCCGCCTTCGGCGTGAGCAAGGAAATCATCCAACTGCAGACCCAGGTGCAGACACTTTCAGATCAGGTGGCGCGGCTGCAGCAGTCTATTGACGAGCGCATGGGAGTCATGCGTAGCCTCGTCGAGCAGAGCGCCGACAGCGTCAACAAAATGAGCGTGGCGGTCAACAATCTGCAGCAGAAAACGCAGGCCGAGTCCGCTGATTCCAATAGCAAGCTCGAACAGGTCTCCGGCCAGATTCAGTCGTTGCACGACACTGTCGACGAACTGAAGGCCCGTCTGGCGAAGATCACTAAGCAACTCGACGACATCCAGCAGAATGGGCAGAATTTGTCTTCAGGGCAGCCGGGTATCGCTGCCGCTCCCGGCGCAATGCCCCCTGCAGCAGGAAATCAAGCCGCGGCATCGGCGGCGCCTCCGCCGGACGCGCTGTACAACAACGCCCTGCGCGATTACAACGCCGGCAAGTACGATCTCTCGTCGCAGGAATTCGGCGACTATCTGAAGTATTACGGAACCACCGATCTCGCCGGCAATGCGCAGTTCTATCTCGCCGACATCGAGTATCGCCAGGGAAATTTCGATGCGGCAGTGAAGGACTACGACAAAGTGCTGGAGCAGTACCCCGAAGGATCCAAGGCAACGGCCGCTCAACTTAAAAAGGGTTATGCGTTGCTGGAACTCGGCCAGCGCGAGGCGGGAGTGCGTGAATTGAACAGTCTAATCGCCCGCTATCCGCGTTCCATCGAAGCTTCGCAGGCCCGCGACCGCCTCAAGCGTCTCGGTGTCCCCGCGGCCCCTCCGCCACCACCGTCAAAGAAGCCGCACTAACAAGGGTCCACTACAAACTGAATGGCGGCCGAGCTTGAGTGCTACAGCCGCCATTTTGTATCTCCTACGACAGTCCCCTGCTCGTCATCCCCTCTGCTGGGGACCCGCCCGTCATGGCCTGCGCCAGGATCAACTCTCGGGCCTGATCGCGGACATTCGGCAGGTGTGTACCAAACACGATCGCGCCAGCGATGCACGCCACTCCCCCGATAGCGACCGTCCATGGCGCGCCGATGCGATGAGCGATGGCTCCGGCGAGGAACGCCCCAAACGGCGCCATGCCCATGAACATCATCGAGTAGACGGCGATCACGCGCCCGCGCAATTGGTCGGGTGACATCGATTGCACCAGCGTGTTCGACGATGCCATCTGCACCATCATGGTAAAACCCACCGGCACTAGCAGAATCACCGATAGCCAGAAGACATGCGAGAACGAAAACAGGATCAGACTTATTCCGAAGCCGCCGGCACAAATCGCAATCACCCGCCCCAGGCCCCTCACCCCCACCTTTGCCGCCAGGCTAAGTGCGCCAAGTAGGGCTCCAACTCCGGTTGCGCCCATCAGGATGCCGAGTTGTCTTGCGCCCCCATGCAAGATCTGGCTGGCGAACACTGGCATCAGCACGGAATACGGCATGCCCACCAGGCTCACCAGTCCCAGCAGCAGTAGGATGATCCTGATTGGCGCCGCGTCCCGAACAAAGCGAAATCCTTCCAGAATGTTTTCGATCGGCGAGCCTTCGTGGCTAAGGTTTGCGGGATGCTCGATCCGCATCAGCAGCAGTCCGGCAATGACTGCAATGTAGCTCACGGCGTTGACGAAGAAGCACCACCCCTCACCCACCCAAGCCACCAGAATGCCCGCGATCGCCGGGCCCAGAATGCGTGCTCCGTTGAACATCGACGAGTTCAGCGCGATCGCGTTCATCAGGTCTTCCCGGCCCACCATGTCGATGAGGAAAGCTTGCCGCGCCGGAATATCAAACGCGTTCACCACGCCCAGTCCTGCCGCGAGCACGATGATTTCCCATACCTGTATTTTGTTGGTCAGCGTGAGAAACGCCAGGATGAACGCCAAGACCATCGAACTGGTTTGGGTTGCGATCACCACCCGGTGCCGATTCACCCGATCGGCCACGATTCCACCGACCGGTGCGACCAGGAACACCGGTATCTGGCTGGCAAAGCCCACCGTCCCCAGCAGCAACGTCGAGCCCGTCATCCGATACACCAGCCACGACTGGGCAACCGTCTGCATCCAGGTCCCGACGAGCGAGATCAACTGGCCCGCAAAAAATAGCTGGAAGTTGCGATGCCGCAGCGCACGCACCGCCGTCGCCACTCTCGACCGCGGTGACGTCGGTACAGCAAAATCGGCTTTTCCGTCTTGTATCTCGGAGTAAACCGTCTTCAATTCTGATCCTGGCAGATCCGGTTGAGACATAGGTTATTCGTATGCGCCAACTCGATCCGCGCCTTCACAGGCCATTCAGAAATCGAGCGTCGAAAGGTTTTGAAAGGGCACGGCTTCAGCCGTGCCGTACAAGTACTTTATTCTTGTCATCCCTCGGAAGCTTCAGCCCCCGGAGGATCCGCTTTCCCAATTCTTTCGACAGCTTCTTCAGCCCGTGAGGAATCCGCTTCGCCGACTTCTTCCCGGACCTGTTCAAGCCGGCCTTCCGCTGTCGAATCGCCTATCTCTAAGCATACGGCAATGCGACCTGAGGTTCGCGATACCTGGAACTGGTTGCTATCTACCCCCGAGCCAGCTATCGTGCTAACGGTTGCGCACGCCAAGAAAGATAGCTACGTCGCTGACACCCTGACTCATGCCCACATTCGCTGCGGTTGACATCGGTTCCAACTCGGTCCGCCTCAAGATCGCCAAAGTGGTGCGCGGTCGCCTGCAAACTCTTCACGAGGACCGCGAGGTAACGCGCCTGGGCGAAAGCGTCTTCGCCAATGGAGCTCTCGATCCAGAGATCATGGCGCTCACCATTCGGGTCCTAAAGCGATTTCACCGGGCGGTGCAGAGCTTCGCCACCGACCGCGTGCGGGTCGTCGCCACTGCCGCACTGCGTGACTCGCGCAATAGCCGTGCCTTTCTCGACTGGGTACGTTCCGCCACGGGTTGGAAGGCCGAGGTTATCACCGGCCTCGAAGAAGGACGCCTCATCCATCTCGGCATTCTGTCCAATTCCCGCATCGCCGGTAAACGCGCCCTCCTGATCGACCTCGGCGGTGGCAGTTGCGAGCTGACCATCACCGTCTCAGGTCACATTGAAGACATGGTCAGTTTGCCGATTGGCGCGGTCCGCATGACCCAGACTTTCTTGCACCATGATCCGCCCAAGAAGTACGAGCTCGATCAGATGCGCGGCTTCGTGCAGCGCGAAATCTCGCGCATACTGAAACGCATCCGCGCGGCGAAGGTGCAAGCCGCTATCGCCACCTCGGGCACACCGGCAGCGTTGTCTGGTCTCTACGAGGCCAAGGTCGGCGGCTATGACGAATCCAAGCCTCACACCGTGCCTCATCCCGCGGTTTCGAAGATTCTCAAGGAATTGTCCAAGCGCAACCTGGAGCAGCGCCGTGCGCTTCCGGGCATTGGGCCGCGTCGCGCGGAAATCATTATCGCCGGCGCCATGGTCTTCGCCGAACTGATGGACATGTGCGCCTTGCGCAGCTTCCGCTACCTTCCGCTGGGGCTGCGCGACGGGTTGCTGGCGCAAATGCTTGCCGACTACGGCGACAGCTCAGCCATGAAGGAGCGTGTCGAGTCCGAGCGCCACGATGCGCTGCTGACGGTGACGAAGCACTACGGGGCCGACTTGGCGTTTGCGCAGCGAATCCGCAGCCTCACCACGCAACTCTTTCGCCGCTTGCAGTCCGTACACCGTTTGCCCCCACAGTACGCTGACTGGCTGGAAGCCGCCGCCATGCTGCACGAGGTGGGCGCCTACATCAATCGTTCCGGACGCCGTCGCCATACCCACTACATCATTGCCAACTCCGAACTCTTCGGTTACACCCCGGTGCAGCGACGCATCATCGCAGCCATTACTCGCTACGTGGGCAATTCCCTGCCCGCCGTGAGCGACCCAGTCATGCAGATGGTTCCTCGCACCGACCAGCTAGCGGTGCCCAAGGCTGTCGTGCTTCTGCGACTGGCGCGTGCCCTCGATCAGGGACGGCGCGGCGCTATGCGTGAGCTGCACGTCCGCGTTCATCAGGACGGGCCTGTACGCCTGGGCCTCACGCCGGCTTCTTCGGAAGGGGTTGAACTGGAACTCTGGGCGGTAGAACAGGAACGAAGTTATTTCAAGTCCGTCTTTGGACGCGACCTTTTCGCCGAACCCCGCTGAATCTTCTGCACGACCTTCGGCGGCATGCACCACTTCAGCAAAGCCTGCCCGCGGAGATCTTTCTCTACTTTGGCCACTCCGCCCTTCTTCATCTCGATGACAGCCAGCGGGCCTCCGCCAGAGAGCACCCGATTCACGAACTCCGTCATACTCGGATCGTGCCCGACCACCATGATGGAAGCTTTATCTTTGTGGCGGTTCAGCAAGGCCTTGAATTTCTCGAACGTCGCTTCCGGCCGCAGACCGTCGTCAATCACGAGCTTTTCTTCGTGGCCCAACTCTTGCGACACGATCGCCGCAGTCTGGATCGCCCGGGTGAGCGGACTCGATACGATAACGTTCACGGTCACGCCGATGGCCGCCAGTGCGCGCCCCACATCGTGGGACTGCTCCTCCCCAAGCTTGTCGATCGGGCGCTTCTCGTCCTTCACCGAGTCACTGAAATGCTTTTGTCCCGCGTTGGCATGGCGCAAAAAATAGATGACCATGCCTCTATTCTGCCTGAAACATTCTTAGTGTGGCGCTATTCGCCGCCCTGAATTGCGCCGGAATCCTGCTGTGCACGGGGTCGCCGCTCTGCGAGAATCGCCACCGTCATGGCTCTCCCCTTTCCACGGGATCTTGTGCAAGATAGCCGCGGCCATCTGACTGCCAGCAATAGCAGATAAGATATTGCCTCCTTTCGCCGATGAGAATTACATGCAGCCGTGTGCAACTTATGAATCGAAAAACAATCCGGTTGCTCCGCCGCGCCTAAACTGCGAACTGGCAATCGACAACGACGCCATCGAAACCTGGATCTCTGATACGCCAACCCTCCCCCGCAGTCCAAGGGCACGCAATCCGCGGCCCCTATCGCCTGCGCCCTGTTTTCAGACCGCTCGCTACGAAGGCCGTTTGCTTCCTGGAACGGTCGTCGCCGGAAGGTACCGCATCGTCGCCCTGCTCGGGCAAGGTGGCATGGGCGAGGTCTACCGGGCCGACGACCTCAGCCTGGACCAGCAGGTCGCCCTCAAGTTCTTTCCCGAAACGGCGACCGACGAGCAGAAGCTCGAGCGCTTCCGCAATGAAGTACGGATCGCTCGTCGAATCTCTCATCCCAACATCTGCCGCGTCTTCGACATCGGACAGATGGATGATCAGGTCTTTTTCTCGATGGAATACATTGACGGAGAAGACCTGGGTCGCCTGCTGCGGCGCATTGGCCGGTTGCCGAGCGACAAAGCGGCTGAAATCGCGCGCAAAATTTGCGCTGGACTCGCTGCCGCGCACAGCAAAGGAGTGCTTCATCGCGACCTCAAGCCCGCCAATATCATGCTCGATGGCCGAGGCGAGATCCTCATTATGGACTTCGGCCTGGCGGGTGTGACGCACGAGATTCAGGACTTGTGCAGCGGTACACCCGCCTACATGTCGCCTGAGCAACTTGCCGGGCAAGACCTTACCGAGCGCAGCGATATCTACTCGCTTGGCCTGGTGCTATATGAGATCTTTACCGGCAAACCTGCCTTCGATGGCCGTACTCTGGACGAAATTGTTCGACTGCGCGGCGAGACCGCTCCCAGTCGTCCCCGGGCGCTGGTCAAGGATCTCGATCCCTCGGTCGAACGAATCATATTGAGTTGCCTGCAGTCCGATGCCGCCAATCGACCTGAGTCGGCCCTGGCAGTTGCGGCTGCCTTGCCGGGCGCAGATCCCCTTGCCGCTGCGCTGGCCGCCGGCCAAACACCTTCCCCTCAATTGGTGGCTGCAGCAGGAGAAAACAGGGGGCTCAGTCTCAGAACGTGCCTGATTTGCGTTTCCGCAGCTCTACTAGGACTGGTCTCTTTCTATGCTCTCGGTATTCGGGGCAGCGGAATCCAGCGCATGGATCTGTCCTACAGCCAGGAGATTCTCGCGCAAAAGGCCCGTGACCTGGTTCAGCAGTTCGGCTACCCTGCCAAGACAGTGGACAGCGCTGATGGCTTCGAATACGACAGTGATTTCGTCAGCTACCTGAGAGCCAGTAGCACCCCCCGTCCGGATTGGAATAAGGTTCTGAAAGGCCGCCCCGCGCCGATCCAATATTGGCTCCGCCTCAGCCCGAAGGAGATGATTGCTCATGAGCCAAAAGACATTTTGCTGGTTCCCGGCATCGTGGATCGCGTCGACCCTCCCCCCATTGTCTCCGGCATGGCGGAGATTAGTCTTGACCCGCAGGGACGTTTAATTCGATGGGAAGTCATGCCGCCGGAGTTCGAAACCAGCCACGACGCTACGGCCACCGCGCCTCCTGACTGGAAGTTTGTGTTCGGTGCTGCCGGTTTGGATTTAGGGCAGTTCCAACCAGCCAAACCCCTGTGGAATTCTCTGGCTTCGGCCGACACTCGCGCGGCCTGGACTGGACGATATCCCGGAACTTTGTTTCCGCTGCGGGTGGAAGCTGGCGCGTGGCGAGGGAAGCCGGTCTACTTCGAGCTCATTGGCCCCTGGACCAAGTTCGACCGCATGCCACCGACCGGTCCATCTATCGCCGGAAAGTTCATGCAAGTCGTCGTGGCATTCGGAGGCATCGCTCTACTCGTGGGTGCGGCCTGGCTGGCATGGCGTAACTATCTTCACCAGAAAACCTACCTTCAGGGTGCATGGCGGCTGGGTGTCGTTACCTTCAGCCTCGAGATGGTCATCTGGATGTTCGAGTCGCATTTGGTTCCCAGCATCGGCGGCCTTGGCCTTTTCGTGCTGGCCTTGTGCGCGTCTTTTTTCGTCGCGGGTATCACCTGCACTGTGTATCTCGCGCTCGACCCCTATGTCCGCCGGCGCTGGCCTCATGCCATCATCTCGTGGACACGCCTCATGGCGGGCAAACTGCGCGACCCGCTGGTGGGCCGTGATCTGCTTTACGGCGTAATCCTAGGCCTTATCTGGGCGGTCTTTTTCGAGCTGACCTACGTGTCCCAGATCGGCGAGGGCGGTCCGCCCAACTTGGGTTCGACGGTTTTTCTGATGGGCACCAGGCGCGTCATCGGCGCTTGGTTCTGGCACCTTGCCAATTCCTTGCAGGCGACTCTGGTGTTCTTCTTTGTGATGTTCATTCTTCGCGTGCTCCTGCGCAGACCCTGGGTGGCAGCGGTCGCCTTCACCGCCCTCTGGACAGGAATCAAACTTCAAGGCAGTCCCCGCTGGATGATGGAGGCGCCGGGATATTTGTTCGTCTATGGTGTGGTGGCGTTCATGATTCTGCGGTTTGGATTTGTCACCTTGGCCACTGGAATCTTCGTCGTAGATTTGCTGCTCAACATTCCTATCACTACCAGTCCCGCGCGCTGGGACATGAGCGGTTCACTGTTTGTGCTCGCCACCGTTGTAGCAATGATCCTCTGGGGAGGGTTCATCGCACTTGGCAGGCAAAAGCTCCTTGGGGAACGACTCTTCGAATAAAAAACACAGCGGCGAGATGCCCTCGCAGTCAAACATCAGCCATTCGTTCCTCGCGTTAGCACTCCGCTCTCGAAACCGGCACACTTCGTCGCATGAAAAAAGGCGCGCATTCCGCGCACCTTATGAATTCCAAAAAACAATTCCGCTAGACCGGATTGAGATTTTGTGTAGCCGGATTTATCGGCTCGCCCACGGCATTAATCAGTACCACGGAGAAGCTGGAAGAAATAAAAACTCCGTGTCCTCCGTGCCTCCGTGGTGAACATCTCTGTCCGGACACAGGAAATTCTAATTTGCTCTAGCGGCCGCTGCCGATAATGGGTGTCTCGACCGATTGCACCAACTGTTCCGGATTGGCAAAATTAGCTTGCGCGACCCGGATCTGATCCTTGAAATTATCGACCATATCTTCCCGCAGCCTTACTTCCGTCGGCTTCTTGGCGATGCTCATCTGGTCGATTTTGTCCTGTAGCCGCAACAATCCGTAGAAGAGGTTTTCCGGGCGCGGCGGACAACCCACGACATATACGTCCACTGGAACGATGCGATCGACGCCCTGCAGCACCGCATAAGTGTTGAACGGTCCGCCCACCGAGGAGCAAGCGCCCATCGAGATCACCCACTTGGGCTCGGGCATCTGGTCGTAAATCCGCTTAACCACGGGAGCCATTTTCAGCGTCACCGTGCCGCTTACGATCATCAGGTCGCTCTGCCGCGGGCTCGGACGAAACACCTCCGAGCCGAAGCGAGCAATATCGAAGCGTGAGGTCGAGGCTGCGATCATCTCGATCGCGCAGCAAGCCAGACCAAACGTCATTGGCCAGATTGCAGACTTCCGCGCCCAGTTGAACACGTAGTCGACCGTGGTCACCAGGAAGTTCTTTTCGAAGCGGTTGTTGATCCAACCCATGAAACCTTCTCCTAGTAGAGACTGCTAACCTACTATCTTCGCCGACCCTGCGACCCGGCGGCTGTGATCACGATCACAAAGGCCCTGCCGGCGTTATTGTGAGTCTAAGCCTCGCCACGGCACCTCACAAGCGCCAACTGGGGCTGACTGGGCCGCCTTTACTGCCCTCTCCGCTGGAGTCGTTCGCCCGGCTCGTACTCGCCATCAAGCTCGTCGACACGAGGTCCTCTCCATGATTTTGTGCCCGCTGGTTTACTATGTAAGTTTCCCGCATCCCCGTTATCGGCATTCGAATGGATCCGGAATGAGCGATGCCTGGAGTTTAAGCACTCACCCAAGTCCGCCTGGCGGCCAACATGTGAAAGGCGCCCAAGAGCTTCCTAATGCAGACCGAGGAAACCGTCTTCCCGCAGTTCCACACTCTATCCATCATCATTCCGGTCTACAACGAACGGCAGACCGTGATGCAGCTCCTCCAGCGGGTGGCCCGGCAGCCCGTCGTCCTGCGCAAGGAGCTCATCATTGTGGATGACTGCTCCACCGATGGAACACGGGAATTCCTGCAGCAGGCCGACCTGGATAACATTCTGAGCAACAACGGCGCCAACTCCGTTACCCTCGCCCTGCACGAGAAAAATCAGGGCAAGGGCGCGGGCGTTCGCACCGGACTGGCGCAAGCCACGGGCGAAATCGTGCTCATTCAGGACGCCGACCTCGAATACGACCCCAGCGACTATCCCATCCTGATCGCGCCTATCCTCGAAGGCCATGCCGACGCCGTCTTCGGCAACCGTTTTCATAGCGGACCGCACCGCGTTCCCCGTTATTACCGCTACATGCTGAATCGCTTTTTTTCCATGTTGTGTAATTCGCTGACTGGCATCGCGATTCATGACGTGACCGCCTGTTACAAGGTCTTCCGCCGTGAGCTGCTGGAGCGCATGCACCTCCGTTCCGATCGCTTCAGCATCGAAACCGAAATGACCGTCAAGCTGGCAAAAATGAGTGTTCGTATCTACGAGGTTCCCATCGTCTACCACGGGCGGACGTACGCGGAAGGCAAAAAGATCAGTTGGAAGGACGGCTGGATTGCTCTCTACGACCTGGTGCGCTTCCGCTTTAAAGATTAGTTGCAGCCAGGATGTTCATGGCAGAGTTAGCGCTGGGAACAAACCTGCCTAACTCTTCGTATATCTCCTCGTCTAACCAGCGACAGGAGGAACCATGCACCCCTTCCGCAAACTATCTTTCACCCAGGGAGCCTTACTCGTAGCCTCTGCAGCAATCGTACTGGCCGCCTGTGCGAATTCCAACGCGCAGGTCACACAAGACTTTCACCGTACTGTTCCTCTCTCCTCCAATGGCCGCATCACTCTCGAGAACATCAATGGCAACGTCACCGTCACCGGATGGGAGCGCAATGAAGTCCAGATCGACGCCGTAAAGAAAGCGCGCGATCAGCAAAAGCTCGACGAAGCCCGCATTGAAGTCGACGCCAGCAGCGACTCAGTGAGCATCAGGACGAAGTACCCTGAGGGCCACACCAACAATAATCCCGCGACCGTGACCTATGAGTTGCATGTGCCGCGTCTGGCTCGCCTGGACCACATCAACCTTGTAAACGGTTCGCTAAATGTATCCCAGGTTACGGGCGAGATCGATGCGAATCTGGTGAACGGAAAGACCGACCTTCGGGACCTTTCCGGTCGCCTGAATGTTTCCGCGGTCAACGGGACCATTACCGCAAATTACCGCTCGCTCGACAACGTGAAAGAAATCCATCTGAAGTCCGTAAATGGAGCCATCAATCTCGGCCTGCCTGCTTCTCCCAACGCCGAGGTCCGCGCATCGACTGTCAACGGCGGTATTACCACCGACTTCCCGCTGCAGGTGCAGGGAAAGTTTGTTGGTCACCATATCGATGGCACACTCGGCAGCGGTGGCACTCAAATTGAGGTCAGCAATGTGAACGGCAGCATTCGTATTGGGCCGGGACTGGGAAGTCTGTAAAAATCGCCTGGGTGCCCCATCCTACCGCCCGATTTTGGCGGTAGGGTGGGACCTGTGGGCGTCTAATACACCTGATACCCCGGAGGCGGCGACTCAAAATCCGGCTTCCGCGCGATCAACAACAGCGCCCCGATACGCTTAAAATCCTTCAACTCCTCCGAATTCTTGAACCACCGTCCGCTGTACTCCTCTGGAGTCGGCGTGAGGTCCGGGACCCTCACCGCCCTCACGTCCTCAAACGTGTGGCGCTTCAGCATCTCGATGTACTCCTGCTCCGAGTTCACCTGCACTGGCACTTTCAACTCTTCCACCCAGCGCAGCGAGTAGTGATTGTCGCGATACAAATTGATCAGGATGTACAACTCGCCCTTGGGCGCCATCACGCGGAACAACTCCGCCAGTGCTCGCTCCTGGTCCGCGTAATAGTAAAACGACTCGACCGACAGCACTTTGTCGAAGAAGTTCTCTTCCCATGGAATCTGCTGCGCCGAGCCCACTACGAACATGAGGTTGTCGTGATCGGTGGACGCCGCACGCGCCCGCCGGATCATCTCGTCCGAAACGTCCAGCCCGATCACTTGGCCCGGCCGTTGGTGATTCTCCACCGCCTTGGCGAGCAACCGGCTCGCCCAGCCTGCGCCGCAGCCCAGGTCCAGCACGCGATCGCCCGGCTTCAGCTTCATCAGCGCCAGCGTCTGCTCGGTGATGCTGATGTGGTGGGCTTCCATCTCTTCGCCCTTGCCCTGCTCGGCCCACTGGTTGAATTCCTGCCGTAATTGCTCGTCGGCGGATGCAGTTCTACGGTCGCTCATGGTTCCCTCGCGGATTTCAATCCTCTATGCTACAGTCTCGGAAACTCATGCCTCAAACTCCCGACGAACCCTCGAACGGCTCCACCAAGCTTCCCTCTCCGCTGTATTGCCCCAACTGCGCACTTGAGGTTGACGATCCGCTCACCTGCGGCGACTGCTCGGCCGTGATCTGCCGGGTTTGCGGCACTCCGTTGGAGATGGCGGAGGATTTGGGGATGGGCTGATCATGCCGCAATCCGTTCAAGCTCCCGCCGAACAATCCGCACATCACGAAGCCACGCTCGTCCGCGGACTCTCGCTGATGGACTCCGTCATGCTGATGGTCGGCGGCATCATCGGCTCGGGCATCTTTCTTACTGCCGGGCAAATCGCCACCGCTGTTCACAAGCCTCTGTTCTTCCTCGGTGTTTGGATCGTCGGCGGGCTTATCTCGCTGCTCGCTTGCTTCGCATTTGCTGAAATGGCGGCGATGTATCCCGAGGCTGGCGGCCAGTACGTTTTCCTGCGCGAAGCCTATGGCGAGTTTCCCGCATTTCTCTATGGCTGGATGATCTTCACCGTCGGGCAGAGCGGCACCATCGCTGCGCTCGCGGTTGGGTTTGCCGAATACTTCGGCGCCATACTTCCCTTCGCTTCTGCTCACAAGCCCATCGTGACGTTGGTCGGTTGGACGCTCACGCGCGGTCACCTTGTCTCCATTGGCGCGATTGTTCTGCTTACAGCCATCAACGTGCTCGGCCTGAAGCGCGGCTCGGCGCTGATCAACGTTGCGACATGGGCCAAGTTCGCCGCCATCGGCGTCTTCGTCCTACTCGGCCTCGCCATCGGTAAAGGCTCATGGTCGAACTACGCGGTCAGTCTGCCGCTCGATCAGCCGGCTTCGTTGTCGCACGTGATCTCCGGCTTTGGCGTCGCCTTGATCGCCGTTTTCTGGGCCTATGACGGATGGGTTTACGTCACCTGGGTTTCCGGCGAAATCAAAAATCCGCAACGTGTCCTGCCTCGCGCGCTGCTGCTGGGGATTCTGCTGGTAGGCGCTATCTACGTCAGCGTCAACGTGATTTATCTATATGCGCTGCCCATTACTCGGGTCGCGAACGAAACCACAATCGCGCAGGCTGCGGCCGTGACGTTGTTTTCGTCGAACGCCGCCAAATGGCTGGGCGCGACCATTGCGCTCTCATGTTTCGGCGCAGCTTCCAGCGCCATCCTCTGCAGCGCCCGCGTTTCCTACGCCATGGCTCGTGACGGAGCTTTTTTCCATGCCATGGGGCGGGTGCATCCGAAGTACCGCACCCCGGCGTTCAGCCTGATCGCCCTAGGAGCCTGGTCCATCGTGCTCGCGCTGAGCGGCAGCTACGATCAGCTCTACACCTACGTCATGTTCATGATGGTGCTGTCGTATGTTGCGGCTGTCGCCGCTTTGTTCGTTCTGCGGCGCAAGCGGCCCGACGTGGCTCGCCCGTATCTGTGCACCGGATACCCCTATCTACCTGCTCTCTACCTGCTGATGGCGGGAGCGTGGGCGTTGAACTCTCTAGTCACTCGCCCGACAGAGACGCTGGTTGGAATCGGCATCGTCTTCCTCGGCGCTCCGTTCTACGCCTTCTGGCGCTGGAAGCTAAAGCGCCATCCCGAAGAACTGAAGGAGTTCGAATAGCTGTGCGCCAACCGGCTTCGAGTAACCGCTTCGCCGTCTGACATTGGTTCGGTGTGAGGGTACCCCCTCCCCCCACCTCGCAAAATCCTTGTTTTGATGGAGATACGCTGAAACGCGCGCAAACCATGGAGCGCGTTAGACTTATCGGCAAAATATTCTATTCAAAGAACTTAAGTGGCACAAAGACGGCTTTCGCCATTTTTCCAGCTTTCCAGAAAATGGACACCAGAACAAAACGTCTCCGACGCCGCCGGACTTTTCGTGGACAAATCCGGCAAGTATCGAGTTCCGCGCCGGTCATTCGGCGCATAACATGCCACTTTCATGGATAAACCCTTGGAGCGAGTCGAGTCACGCGAAATCGGCGGTCCGATGTTACGAAGGTAACCAGAGTTGGCAATTCACCGCAGAGGCACGGAGGCACAGAGAATTGGATTGCTCACAGACCGCGCGGGCGGGGGCCCGCGCCCTCGAGGAAGGGTATCGCCCCTCTCACCCCCATGAGCACGAATACGGTGTCCAGTCTCAAAGGCGGCGCCCGTTGGGGACCCCGGGCGTGGCCGCGGGATGAAGCGGTCGGCTATGATATTTCTGCCTCTGCGGGGCAGGGTGAGTTGGGACCTGGACCAGCGTAGTTATTGAAGCGAATTTCTCGCGCACAGGAGCAATGATTGATTACCGATCCAAAGGTCGAGAACTACCTCTACGCCATGTTGCCGGAGCGCAGCGCGACGCTGCAGGAGATTGAGCGACAGGCGAAGGAACGTGACATTCCCATCGTGGGACCGGCGGTTGGTCGGTTGTTTTATCAGTACGCCCGGCTGCTTGGTGCCAAGTCGATGTTCGAGATGGGATCGGCGGTGGGCTACTCGACCATCTGGTGGGCGATGGCAGTGGGCGAGGGTGGCAAAGTGCACTACACCGACGGCAGCCGCAAGAATGCCGACGAAGCCCGTCGTTACTTCGAGCAGGCCGGCGTGGCGGATCGCATTGAAGTCCACACCGGCGATGCGATTGAGATCCTGTCGGAGCGAAAGGAACAGTTCGACATTCTGTTCCTGGACATCGATAAGCCCGACTACCCACGGGCTGCGCGCATGGCGCCCGAAAGGGTACGACATGGCGGCCTGTTCGTCACGGACAATACGCTTTGGCGTGGGAATGTGAGCCACGCGGCCGGCAATCCCGATATGAAGCCAGAAGAGGAGCCGGACCGAAATACGCAAGCTATCGTGGAATTTAATGAACTGATGTACAAGTCGCCCGACTGGTACACCACCATCATTCCGTTAAGGGATGGGGTAACGGTGGCGATGAGAACCTAGTTTCGAGTTTCAAGTTTCGAGTTTCGAGTTGTGATCGCCGTGCTCGTTTACCGGCTCGACCCGTTGCGAAGGCTGCGGAAAAGTCGAAAGAACGGATCCCTCGTGGGCAATCGTGTGTGCGAGAGAAAGCTGCCGTCCTCGAGGGACTCGAATCTCTTTACCACTCTACGCAGCGCTCCGCCCGAGCCTGGAAGTGGTCTCATAAATAGTGCCCGTGGGGAACTTCGAATTCCCTCAGGGGCTAACGCCCGGTGTTTACGGGGCTCGGTGCGACACGGCTAAAGAGGCTGCGAAAAAGGTCGAAAAGACAGATCCCTCGCGGACTAAGTCCGCTTGATGACAAGAATAAACCGCTTAGACGCTGGCCTGAAGGCCAGCTCTACCTGAAAACTCACTTTTTCAGCAGCCTGTAAAGCCGTGCCCTTTCAAGTCAAATTTATGAGACCACTTCCATTACTCACGCACACAGTGTTCCTCAGTGCAAGAAGACCCACGCTTGTATGGGAACGTCGGTGTTTGGCGGGCCGCCGGTTAGGACGACGCTGAACTCGGGACCAATCACATTAAATGTATGGATCTGGCCAGCGGTTCCCAGCGGGAATTGCCCTACTGTCTGAGCCAGTGTGGATCCGGTGATCTTTCCCATGTCGCAAGACACAGCCATGACCACAGGAGCGTGGGGCCACTGGATAATCTCAAAATTGACTTGGTTGTAGGCCTCGATATTCAGGATGCCTGTCATGAAGATCTGGCCCAGCTTATCGGTCTTAAAAGTTTGGAAGTAGGTTTTGAGCAGAGGAGCCGCCATGGTGAATACCTCCTGTCGTTCGTCGATTCGCCCAATTTACTCTTTGGAATGCAATTTGAAAACCGACTGACGCGCTGGCGAATTTCAGCGTGTGCGCGGAGGTCCCTGCAGCAAGATCCATCGGTGCCCATCGCACTTGCAAAAAAGCCGTCGGTGAGGCGGCTTATGGCATGATCTGCGATGAATTCTATCCAACCAATTTCCGGCGGACCACTCCCAAAACGCTCGCGATTCCTGCCCCGAGGAGGAGCAGGTTCGAGGGTGCAGGGGTGGCGCTCGTAGGAACGGTGAATTGAACATAGCTGCCCGGATGTGCTGCCAGCCAGGCCCCATCAATGGTGAGGGTTGGATCGATAAATACGGTGAAATCGGTGATTTCGATATTATCCACCGACGCGAGGCCCATCCACACCCAAGTTGAATTCAAACCAAGTGTTGGCAGGAATCGTAAAGTGATCGTTATATGACTGCGTCAGCTAATGAGCTAATGACTTCGGCGGATCACTCCCAAGATTCCCGCGATTCCCGTGCAGAGGATTGGAGACGCGGGAGAAGAAAAGCCTATGCTTACTCGTTTCGAACCCCTCTAAACAGGTTGGTGGAGAGCTCGGCAATTGGCAAGATCACGGTTGAGGCGCACTGAAGTCACGTGGTGGAGGGATAAACGCCTACTCTTTCCCCGGCGTGGTGAAAATGATAGTAAGACTCCGCCTAGTAACTCGGCTGAAACGCTGATACTCGACGACCGATCCGCGCCATCTCCCTGCCCGACGGCACGGGACCCTGTCCCAAGCCCTTTTTGCCCAGCGAGAGAAAAAAAAGGAACATCGTTACGCGCTGACACCATCTCAATGTATATTGTGTGGGCTGTCGAACCTACCACGGAAATCTTAGCTGGGGTCGAAACACAGGCGATGCTGCGGCGTCACCTGTCGAGCCAACTTTAACTCGCATAAAATGCGCACGCCGAAAGGAGACTGTTTGTGCATAAGACATTGATGTTTATTCTGATGCTTCTGCTCTCTGCTCTTTGGTTGCAAGGGCAAGACGCAGGCAAGACGTCCGGCCTGACTACGATTCAAGGCTGCCTGGCGTACACTAACGGTCATTACAGACTCACCGAAGCCAATGGGACGAAACATCAACTGCAAAGTCAAGCGAACCAGCTCGCCAAGCATGTCGGGCACGAGGTCGAACTGACCGGAAAGCCCGCGGTGAGGACCGTAGGCACAACCCAGGAGGGCGCTGCTTCCAGCGTAAAAGAAGAACAGGTTTTTAAAGTGTCCAGCGTGAAGCACGTAGCGGACACGTGCACGTCGGCGGGTCACTGATCGACTTCGAGTTGGACCGCTTGTATGAATTGGCACGGATGCGTCTCCGCGAGACAATCATCCTGATGCTGCGCGGTCGCTAAACCTGTTTGCGGTGCGGCGGGCACGATCTGACCATCGCCACGGATGTCCTGCGGACCGTATGTGTCGGTCCGCAGGATCCTCTTGAAGATGGGTTCGCGGAACGAAAAAAGTACGCTGTAGACCTCGAAACAGCGGTATAGTGTCAGGCTGTTAAGCCCTGAATCGGATATTCCGGTGACAGCACTTCGTTCAAGGCGCGGGGCCCAACAATTACTTGAGATCAGCTCTCGGCACAACAAACGCCGAACGAGCCTGAGGCATGAATTATGGCTTTTGAAAAATACATCAAACTGCGAGGCAGCGAGCGCAAGGCTAAGCCGGGCGCAATTCAAACCGGAACATTGGATCCCAATGAGTTGATGCACGTGACCCTGGTATTGAGGCCGCGAACGCCGGGGAAGAAGCAGGCATCCTTGGATAAGCTGATCGCGAGTGGCCAACGGCTGTCGCGCGATGAATACGAGTCGCGATACGGCGCCGATCCGGCGGAGATGCAGCAGGTGTCGGCGTTCGCCACAGCTCACGGGTTGGCGGTGGCCAGTGTGAATGCGTCCGCCAGAACGGTCACGCTGACGGGCAAATCGGCGGATTTTGCCAAGGCTTTTCAAGTGCAGTTAGCGAGATACGAATACAAGGGGCAGCCGTATCGCGGCCGCACTGGATCGATCAGCATTCCGGAAGAGCTGAGTGGATTGGTTCTTGGCGTCCACGGACTGGATAACCGCGCCCAGGCGTTGGCCCATTTCCGAGTCGCCAGTGCGCCGAGCGCTCCCCATTTAGCCGCGGCAGCGGCAGCAGCCACATCGTTTACACCGCTGCAGATTGCGAAGGCCTACAATTTCCCAACCGGACTGAACGGTAGCGGCCAGACCGTTGCCATTATCGAGCTAGGCGGTGGATTCAAGCAGTCCGACCTCAACACCTTCTTCAGCAAACTTGGAATCTCGCCGGCACCGACGGTGGTGGCTGTGTCGGTGGACGGCGCTCAGAACCAGCCCACGGGTGACACCAGCGGTCCCGATACGGAGGTCATGCTGGACATCGAGGTGGTAGGCGCGGTTGCGCCGGGCGCAAAAATCGTCGTGTATTTCGCACCTAACAGCGATGCGGGGTTTCTGGACGCCATCAACCAGGCTGCGATGGACAAGGTCAACCAGCCCTCGGTGATCTCGATCAGTTGGGGAGGACCCGAGTCGAGTTGGACCGCACAATCGTTGCAGAACTATAACAGCGCTCTGCAGTCGGC
The DNA here is from genome assembly GCA_963779555.1 of uncultured Acidobacteriaceae bacterium. GTDB lineage: Bacteria > Acidobacteriota > Terriglobia > Terriglobales > Acidobacteriaceae > DASRAA01. Next base: position 59,052 of record CAVZYS010000001.1, on the reverse strand, counting down.
GGCGGCGGTCGGCGTAACGGTTTGCGTAGCGTCGGGAGACAACGGCTCGGATGATGGTGTAGGAGACGGCAGCGATCACGTGGATTTCCCATCGTCCAGCCCATACTCAATGGCGTGCGGCGGAACCACACTCACGCTTAGCGGCAGCTCGATTTCAAGCGAAGTGGTGTGGAACGACCTTCCGAGTAATGGCGCAACGGGTGGTGGGATCAGTGCTACCTTCCCGATCCCGACGTGGCAGGCCGGCGCCAATGTTCCACCGTCAAAGAATCCAGGTGGCTTCAAAGGCCGGGGAGTTCCTGACGTTGCCGGTGACGCCGATCCCGCAACCGGCTACCAGGTCCAGGTCGACGGTTCCAGCTTTTCCGTCGGGGGTACCAGCGCGGTTGCACCGCTGTGGGCCGGCCTGATAGCGCTCTTCAATCAATCGCTGGGCACGGCCGTTGGCTACTGGAATCCAAACCTTTACCAGACCATTGCAGAGCAGGCGGGGACATTCCACGACATTACGTCAGGCAATAACGGCGACTATCAAGCCGCCAAAGGATGGGACCCCTGCAGCGGTTGGGGCAGTCCTAACGGAAGCGTTCTTCTGCAGACGCTTTCGGCGGGGAAGCCGACACCGCCGCCACCACCGCCACCACCGCCTCCGCCACCACCACCACCGCCTCCGCCTCCACCACCGCCACCGCCACCACCACCGCCTCCTCCACCACCGAAGCCGAAGCCCAAGCCGAAACCAAAACCGAAGCCGAAACCAAAACCAAAGCCCAAGCCTAAGCCGAAACCGGCGCCAAAGCCGAAACGGCCTAAACGCCGCGGCAAACGGTAGAGTCCAGGCGGTGTCTTGATTCCGACAGGCGCAGGGATACGCCTGCGCCTGACTAGGCGATGGCGTGTCTTAGGTTTAAGCTCAACGTGGCAGGCTATTCGCCACCCTTCCCGAGGCGATATGACCGACTCGCGCAGCTTCGACCTGTATCTCGAACCTTGGCTTGCCACACGCATGCCGCCAATGGCGGATTACAGTGCTCGGCTGGCGACCTTCCGTGATTGGGTGCTCAAGGAAGTTGACGCCCAGGCGAACTACACCGACCGTTACGCACCGCCGGCACTGGAAACCTACGACCGCAACGGTGAGGTGGTGAATCGGATTGTGACCAACCCCTGGTACGAGGACCAGCATCAGGAGCTTTACCGCCGCGGCATCGTTGGCCTCCCTTATGCCGAAAATGCGCCGCACCTGCTTACATTTGCCATGGGCTACGTCCTGGCGCAGGCGGACATCAGCCTGCACTGCCCGGTGACGCTTACGGGTGCGGTCGCATATGTGCTGGGATCGCATGCCCCGGACCATGTGCGGCAGCGCTTTCTCTACGACGTGGTGCGCATGGATGGCCACGCCAAGACCGGCGGTACCTGGGCTACCGAGCAACACGGCGGCAGCGATGTCGGAGCAACCACCACGGTGGCTGTGGCTGCAGGGGACCACTTTACACTGCACGGTTTGAAATGGTTTGCCAGCAATGCCAACAGTGGACTGGCGGTGGCGACGGCGCGTCCAGAAGGTGCTCCGCCGGGCTCGGCCGGATTGGGACTCTACGTTGTGCCGAGTCACCTCGAAGATGGCCGACCAAACCACTTCCGCATCAGGAAGCTGAAAGACAAGCTCGGAACGAAGGGGCTGCCGACCGGCGAAATTGATTTGTTGGGAGCCGAGGCGGTCGAGGTTGCCGCTCCACCCATGGGCTTCAAGCTGATGATGGAGGCGCTCGAATACAGCCGCGTGCATAACGCCGTGGGCTCGGTCGGCATTCAGCGGCGGGCACTGCGCGAGGCCCTTGCATGGGCCAGGACTCGGCGCGCCTTCGATCACGTGCTGACGGATTATCCGATGGTGCAGGACGAACTGCTTCGTATGCGAGTGGAGTTCGAGGCGGGAGCCTTGCTGGCATTTGAGGCCGCCATCACGTTTGACGAGGTTCAGCATAACGAAGGACGCCGAACCTGGTTGCGGCTGGCGACCGCGCTCGCGAAATATTTGACGGCCGAGTACGCCATCGCTGCGGCACGTGCCGCTCTGGAGTTGATCGGCGGAAATGGCTACACCAGCGACTATCCCGTGGCGCGGCTTCTGCGCGATGCGCAAGTGCTTACCGTTTGGGAAGGGCCCGCCAACATCCAGGCGCTGGAGTTACTGCGTCTGCTGGCGCCGCGGTATCAGGGATGGGAGATGTATCGCGGACGGATACTAGGGATTCTCGACCACGTTCCGGAAGCGCTGGGAGATTTGCATGACGCGCTGGCGTTGCGGTTGCAAGCAGACACTGATGCGATGACGATCACGATGCGCGATGAACAGAGCGCGCAGCGTTTTGCCCGGAAGCTGCTGCATCGCATGAGTCAGAGCCTGGCGTTCGCTTTACTGTGCGAGGTGGCGGGCGATTCCCAGCGGCAGGGCAATTCCCTTCCCGCACACAGCGCGTGGCGGTTTTACGAAGACATTGAGCCACCGGCGGTTGGCGGGGAGAACGAGGCTGCGCGTCGAGGAGCTTTGGAATCCCTGGAAGAAGAACCGCTACAGGCCACGAAACTGAAGTAGCGCGGTCGGTGAATCTCTCACAGGCCTGTCCGCAGAATTAACGAACCGTCAGTTCTTGGCCGGTTGCTTCTCCGCGACTGTGGTCTTCGACTTGCTCTGTTCCGCCGTCGCAATGAGGTGCTGCACCCTGTCCTTTTGCTCAAAGTCGGGATAGAGCTTCAGGAGCTTTTCCCAATAAGCCACGGCCCCATCCACGTCTCCCTTGCCCTTCCACGTAATGACACCGATGTTCAGCAGACGTGCCTGCGTGTTTGGGATCGTAGCTCAGCGACTTCTGCAGTTGCGCAAGCGCACCATCGACATCCCCGGTGTAAAACAGGCAGGTAGCGAGATCAGTGCGTACGGGCACGTTCTTCGGATCGACATCCAGGGCTTTCTGGTAATACACCATCGCTTCTTTGAACTGGTGAGTCGCTTTGTAAGTGAGCGCGATCTGGTTGAGCAGTTCAACGTTCTTGGGGTCGCTCTTCAGCTTCGTCAGCAGGGGTTCCACTTGCTTGTCGGCCATCCGCTTCATGTCTTCGAGAGTTGGCATGCTTTGTTGCCCCATGCCGTGCGGAGGCATGCTGCTGGCCGCCTGTTGCATTTCGGCTGAAGGCTGGGCCGGCATTGCGGGCTTGGCCGAGCCACGTACCAGGTAACCGACCAGAACGCCTACCACGAGGCAAACGGCCGCCATGGCGTAGGTTTGAGCCGTCGTCCAGTTGGTGCTCGAAGTGCTTGGCTGCTTCGTTTCGTTGTCCATTTTTCGGCACTCCTCAAAACATCGTCCTGGAGCGGCAGGGGAGCCACTCCGCGCAGAAGAACAAGTACTTAAAAGCACGGTGAGTGCCAAACCGCTCTGGGAAGCACCGGCATTTATAGTGTTTATTTGTAATAACTTAGGTCCGCCGTGATTTTGGTGCAGCGAGTAGAATGGCGAGTTTGCCCTCAGACTGCGGGTGATTTGGCGCGGACGCAGAGGGCCGGGCCTGTTCCGGAGTTCCCAAAGTCAATTCTGACTTCGACTTATGGGTGCCAAGGGCTTATCGTTCCCGGCCATACAATTGCAGCGAAACTACATTTTGGCCGTAATCGAGGAGTCCGAAACGAATGGGTGCTGTGCAGGAGTTGCGAGGGCTGACACGATTGCGACCGTTGCAACTGCTCACCCTTGCCCTATTGCTTGCGACCGTGGGTTGGTTCTGCTTCAGCCTCAAGTTCTCCATTCTGAATCTCGATCTCTGGTGGCATTTGAAGGTTGGCGATTGGATCGTCCAGCACCTGGCCGTTCCGCACACCGGAATTTTGTCGCGCACGGCGGCCAATCGCCCATGGATTGCCTATAGCTGGGGCTACGAGGTGCTGCTCTCGCGCGCTTACGCGTGGTTCGGACTGTTGGGAATCGGGCTTTATGGAACATTGCTGACCCTGGGGGTCGCGTTCAGTGTGTTCTGGATGTTGCGCCGACTGTCGGGACGGTTCTGGGTGGCGTGTCTGCTGGCGACTGTCTGTTGTTACGCTTTCCTGTTCGAGCTCATGCCGCGGCCAGTGTTCTTCTCGATGATTTTGTATTCGGTGACGCTGACATTGATTCTCGAAGCTAGCCGCAGCGGCCGCGTTCAGAAGCTTTACTGGTTGCCACTGATATTTCTGCTTTGGTCGAACCTGCACATTCAGTTCATTTATGGATTGTTCGTGGTGGGATTATTGCTCGGCGTCGTCCTGGTACAGCAGACGGCGAGTGCGGTTCGGGGTAGAGCCCCGATACCTGGAATCGCCGACCCTTCCCGCCGGTAAGCTGGCGCTGGTATTCGCGGGATGCGTGCTGGCCACGCTGATTGGGCCGTATTCGTACCACTTGTACGGAGTGATTCTGGCCTACTCACGCTCGCAGTTGCCCTACAGCTTGATCATGGAATTGCAAGCGCCGAGTTTCCGTACGGTGAATCAATACGCCGAATTGTTTCTCGCCGGCGCGGCTTTCTTCATGATTGGCCGGCAGAAGAAGATTGATCTCTTCAAGCTGGCCCTTCTGGTGGTGGCCTGCGTTGTGGCCTTCCGCACCATGCGCGATGCCTGGTTCTTGTGCCTGGCAGCCGCAGCAGTGATTGCGGATGTTCCGGTCACTGAGGACGAGCGCGAGCCGCGGGAAACGCCACTCGAACTTGCCGGCGTCTTCGCTATCGTCGCGGTGCTCTTGCTGCTGTTTGCTCGATCGACCGACTTCACTACGCGTGGACTCGACCGGGTTGTGAGCAGCAAGTTTCCCGTCAACGCCGTCAACTTCCTGCGGCAGAACCCGCTGCCCGGACCGTTGTACAACAACTTTAACTGGGGCGGTTTCCTTGCCTGGTACATGCCTCAGTATCCCGTTTCGATTGACGGGCGGACTGACCTCTACGGCGATGAGTTGCTTATCCGGGCGGTCAAAACCGAAAGTGGCGATGTTTCCTACAAGACCGATCCAGCTCTCAATGAAGCGGGCGTCGTGCTGCTGCGTAAATCCGATGGATTGGTCTCAGCCCTCGATCTCGATCCTCGATTTCGCAAGATCTACGAAGATGACACGGCAACCGTGTTCGCGAGGCAGGCGCCCTAGAGCGGACGCTCAGTGCTCCCGCACGAGCACCATCGCCTGATCGTCGCGATACGCCACCCGAAAATCAGGCAGCGTCGCAAGAGCGGCAGCGATTGGAGAGTTTGCTTCAAGGAGAATGGTCTGCGCCTGGGCGAAGTCTGGATTGGACTCAAGAGGAGCCCTGGCCAAGGTGAGCTGGAAGTAAGGAACGTTCACGGCATCGCCGTAAAGATCAAGCCGGCCGTCGATGACGACCGGATACTCGGGCAGGTACCAGGTCAGAAACCCGCCCCAGAAATAACTGTTGAACAGAGGTTGTGGCAGACGGTTCTGGCGGATGTAGTCGCTGGCTCGAACTGGGAAAGTTCGACCGACCGTTGCCATCAGCGCCTCTTGCCGGGTGGGAATTCTAAGCGCGAAGGCAGCCAGCAGGATCACAACTAGTCCCGCGGTCGCCAGTTTCTCCGTCCAATTGATTCCGCGGTTGGTCGCTTGCGCTTCCTCGGGTTGCGGTTTTGCGAGCGCATTCCCTATAACTCCGACCGACGCAACCACAACCAGCCAGTTATCGCGTTGCAAGCGAAAGGAGATCGTTGCGCAGACGGCCAGCAACGCAATCGAGAAGAAATCCGACGAACGTCGTCGCCCAAGGGCGAAGAATGCCGCCATCACCAACAGCATAAGTAGATATTCCTGCGGCTGGCGAAAACGCATGGCATGGAAATCCAACAGGTACCGATCGACGGCGGAACTGGTTGCACTGCGCCACACCATCTCATGCAAGTGATAGGTGTAAGGCGAAACGAGCGTCGCCACGCAAGACGTGAGTAAAACCACCCCCAGCCTGTCAAGTGCGACTCGATGCACGCCGACTTGCGGCGATGTCGCTTCATACCGGCGAAGGAGATACTCAGCGACCTCCGCCACGCAAAATAGCGCCAGAGCGAGTAGTCCGTAGCCGAATTGTTGATCGAGGTTAACCCATGCGACGAACAAGGCGGGCAACCAGAAGAGGGCTCGGACATCGCCAGTTCGTTTGGCGTGAAAGAGCAGGGTCAGTTCCAAAGACAACAGAATGACGGAACAGAGAGCGGGCCGCAATTGCAGGGGAGCGATGCAACACTCTGCGATAGCCACCAGAAAAACGGCGGGCCAGAAGTTCCCTCGGGAGCAGCGCGCGAGAAGAAACAGGGCTGCCGCGACTCCAACCAGGAAAACCATCAGCAGCACCGGCAAGCCGTGCAGGCCTAGCACGCGGTAGGCCGCAGCCGTCAGCAGATCAAAGCCCCAACTGGCATCGATCCACGGCAAATTCGCGTGCTGGGAAAACAGACCGTTGCGGGGTATGCCGTGCGTCTGCAGGATCCAAAGGCCGGTGCGAAGATGCCACCAGATGTCGGAGTTACTAAGAGCGGAGAGGCTGAAGCTCTCGTACGCGGCTCCGGCGGTGAAGACCCCCAGTAGAACAATGACCCGAAACGGAGACTTGTCGTACCAGCGTGAACCAGTTGCTTGCTGTGGGGGTTTTGCGGTGCTTCCCGGCTCGGTAGTGGGTGCCACTGCGTTCGCTGTCTCCGAGGTCACGAAATCATCAAGGGACGGGAATTTGCCGAATCGAAGCGAGCTAACGGATTCCGCCGCCGGGATCATGCCAGGTGTTGTGACACTTTAGAACGCAGGTATTGGATGCGGAATCATACGTAATCGGCCACTTCGCACCGTTCTTGTCAATGTCGTAGCTCACCACGTTCAGATCGAAATCCACCATTCCCTGACCCGAAGGATTGGCACCGGTCGCGCCCATGCCGTGAGCCGTGTGGCAGGTGGAGCAAGAGAAGCCGTCGGTGACGACATGTGCGTTGTGAGCCTTAAACGACTGGCCCTGCATCACGGTGTTAAGGTTGTGGCACTTGGCGCAAAGTCCATATGGCCCATTCACGCTGAGATTGGGCTGCGGATTCAAGTTGATGGTGATGGACGTACCCGGCCCAGCGGGCGCCTGACTGGATTCGTAATCCCGCTCCAGGATATGCCACCACTTCGATCCATGCGGGCCATTCGGGCCAGTGCGCCCGAACTCGCGATTGTCATCACTGTTATGGCAATCGGTGCAGAATATCTGGGACCCCATGTTGCGGCCGTTGGTGGTGCCACCGTTGAAGTCGAGCATGGTGGGCAGCAGGCTGGGCTGCGGCAATCCACTGCTGCGCGCGTGCATCACCGGGTGGCTCGACTTGGCTGCCGTATTCATCTGCGGAATCACGTTCAGCGGGTCGGCTGCGGCTCTCGCCGGCAGGTAACCGTAAAGCAGATTGGTAGTCTTGCCCGAGCTGTAGCCGTGACAACGCAGGCAGTTCTCGTACTGGTTCACCGCCGGATTGACTACCGTCGCGCCATCGATTGCAATGCCCACCGTGCCGGTCTGCGAAACGCGCATCAGAGGCGCGACACTAAAGGACGTAACTTGTTGCGCGCCGTGTGAGTTGTGGCAGTCCGCGCAAGTCGCGTGGCGATTGTTGTTGAGCTGGGGATTCTCAGCGGCATCGTGCGTGTTGGTGCCGTTGGGGAACGGATGCCCGATCTTTTTGAACTCGGTGAAAACGTCCGGCGCCGCGGGAGAGACATTCGATCCGCCCGAGTGACAGGCAATGCAGTCCTGCTCATTCGTCGCCCGCAGCAATCGGACTGGACCTTGTGCGTTATGAGACTGATGGCACGAGGCGCAAGCGTCCCCGCCGACAGTCCCGTAACTGCCGAGTTTGACCGAAGCCGCGACTTTGTTAGTTGCCATCGCATGAGCGCCAATGGCCCATCCCGCCAGAGGGTTCACCTGTTTGCTGCCGCCAATACTTGTCCGCAATGGATCGTGACAGGCGAGACACATCTGGCCATTCGTGTTGTCCTTCACCAGGAAGTTCATGGACAGCTTGTCGATGGCCTGCACGTGAGGATTGTGGCACGATGTGCACTCCACATTGCCCATAACCAACTGCACCGCGCCAGTGGTATCGGCGGTCTTGCCGCTTGTAGCCAGGGTCGCGACCAGGTCAATGTCGTCCTGTAACGGCTTGACCAGGCTGAAGGGATGCGAACTCTGCAGGTGCGTGCCGAACTGGTCACCGACGATCCAAGCTCCCTTGGTGGGCATCTGGCCGAAGAGCACGGTATCCGCCACCGCGACGGTGCCGTCGTGGCAACTCAGGCACAATCCGCTGTCGCTGCCCAGCGGCATCTGCACGTTGTTCTTCTGCACATACGTAGTACTGGCGTAGGGATCGTAGACGGCCGTCGATAACTTCTGGTTCCACAATGGCGCCATGTTTCCATTACCGGAGTGCGGAACATGACAGTACGTACACGAACCGGGACGCGAACCCTGAATCGGCGAGATACTGCCCGGGGTCAGATCGTGCATGCCGATGACGTCGCCGGATATGATTTGAGCCGCTGCTACACCAGCCGCCGCCAGGACGACAATGCTCACAAGAAGGAGTCGCTGTCTCACTGCACTCCTCCTTTGGCCGGCTTCAGGCCGTAGTACTGGAAGACCTGTACGCGGTGGTTGTACGAATCGACTACGTACACACGATCGCTGTGGTCGATGAACAAACCTGTGGGGAGGCGGAAGTCTCCGAAGCCTGTCCCGACGCCGCCGAAGTAATACAGCAACTGCCCTTCGCGGTCGAACACCTGTACCAGACCCTGGGTACCGTCCACCACATACACGTGTCCCTCGGAGTCAATGCCAATTCCCTTCGGACGGAACATGGTGCCATGCACATCACCGACATTGCCGATGGCGAACTGAAACTGCCCTGAGCGGTCGATCGACTCCACCCGGAAGTTCATGGCGTCGACGACCAACAGGTTCTGCCCATCGAGCCGAAGTTCGGTCGGGAAGTTGAACTCTCCCTCTTTCTCGCCGTTCTGCCCGATGGTCTTCATCACGCTGCCATTCATGTCGGTCACGTATATCTTGTTGCGCAGCGTGTCGGTCACATAAATCCGTTGCTCGGCGGAGTCCACTGCGATTCCGGTCGGCCGCTTGAAAAATCCTTCGCCGCCCTTCAAGCTGCCCAGCGCATGCTGATACTTGCCGTCGGAATTGAAGACGAAGATCTTGCCCGATTCCGAATCGGTGACGTAGATATTGTCGTTGGCGTCGACCGCGACGCACTGCGGCGCCAGCATGGCATCCTTGCCCTTGTCCCGTCGCTCGATGAACTTATATTTCTGTTGGGCGAAGTCGAAGATGTGGACGCCCTGCGCGCCGGGATCGGTGACGATGATCCGTCCGTGCGAGTCCGTCACCACGCTGTAGGGACGCACCAGGAAATGCAGATCGGGCGCGCCCACGACGAAGTCGAAAACTTTGGTGAAAAATCCCTTCTTTGGCTTGACGTCGCGATCGGTGCTGAAGCTGCGCTCGAAGCTGAGCTTGCGGCCGCCATCCAGCAGCAATTCCGGAACCTGCACCGACGTTGGCTTGGCGCTCGCTTTACTCGCCGACCAGCCCGGCTGCGCCACCAGCAGCAGCCCCAGGATGATGTATTTCGCCAGCTTCAAATCGGTTCCGCCTGCTCTGGTTAGAAGAAATTGAACCATCTAAATATTCCAATAAAGAAAGACGAGACCGAAGCCGGCGGCTGACCAGAAGCGCTAAAACCCTGATTGAACTTAGTATATCCACCCTGAATGCCGATCTGCCGGAACTGATAGGTAAGGAACGCGTTCTCCTCCTCTAGTTTGTTGAAGGAACTTACGCCCTGGTTGGTGGTATTGTTTCTTGCATTCACGTAGCTGAACGTGGCCTGCATGTGGCGGACCGGCGAGCCAGACAGAGCAAACGAGTAGCTCTGGCCTCCGTATATCACCAGCAGCCCTGGGGGAATGATCGGAGGAAGGGGCGTGGGGATCAATCCGTTGCCGCCGGCCAGGGCATTGCCATCCGACTTGCTGTAAGTGCCGCTGGCGCTGATCCGGTTCGTGCCCAGGCTGGTGCTGAAGCTCTCACTGCTGCTCGCTGATCCCGGCACGGCCGAAAGCCCGGACTTGCCGCCACTGGCGTTGGCGGTCCAGTAGAAGTTCCCGAATCGCCGGGCCACGTTGCCCGAGAAGGTGTAGAAAGAAGTGTTGTAGGTCACCAGCAGGGTCTGCACGTTTTGCGCGTAGTTGAAGTAGCCGCCCACCTGCCAGGCGCCAATGCGGCGGTTGTAATTCAGGTTGGTATTGAACCCCAGCGAGTTTGAGTTCTGGCCGTCGACCACACTGTCAAACACGTTCACGTTCGCGCCCATGTAGCCGCCCAGGATTTGGCGCGTGTAGGAGACTCCCCCGCCATATAGGGTGTCACTGTAATTCGCTCCGGCGTAGGTCTGCATCCGGCGTTCTACTTGTCCATTCGCCTGCAGGTTCGGAGCGAAAGCATACGTGCCGTTGAGCAGGATGTTCCAGGCGTGCGAAGAAACATTTAGCTCAGTACCCTGCTGGGTTGTCGTCGTGGTGGCAGCGCCGGTACCTCCCGCTTGTGCCGTCGCCTCGGCAGCAGGTGCGGAGCTACTCTGGCCCGCTGCTGTCGGAAAGAGGGCCTGGTAGAGCGAACCGCTCAAGTTATCGGTATAGTCACCGCTCAGCGAGAAACTCAGCTTTTGTGTGGGGTTTATGCCGGCGCTGGCCGACACCCGGTCGATGTCTCCGTTGAAGCTGTACCCAAGATAGTCTGAATTAAGATCGGTCCGGTTGAATGAACTGGAAAAATTGCCATTCCAGGGAAGTCTGTGTCCGGCACTAAAGTTGAAGGTTTTATTGTCGGACGTGGATTCCGTCTCCTGGCCATTGATCAGCACTCCCGGAATCAGCGCATGCGACGACCCATCGGAGAAGCCCGCACCCAGCAGGAAGCCGGCGAGCACATAGTTCGAATTCAGGTTGAACGAACGGAAGGCGGAATTGCCGGTCTGGTTGCTGCCGTAAATGGAATAGTTCTCGCTGCCCTGTTGGTAGCCAACATTCAGCGTGGGCAAACCGGGCAAAAAAGCGCCCCACCCCACGGCAAAGCCCTGGTTGTTACTGTTGGTGTTGAGGCCGGTGACGCCCGGCACGCCATAGTTACCGGTATTGTTAAAACCAGCCGTGTAGCTGACGGAGCCGGGAAAGTGGCTGCCAGCGAAAATGGCGGACGAAAGGGTCACGCCGCTGGCGTTGGTCACCGAGCCGAAGGTCGAGTTGCTGCGCGACTGGTTGTAGTAAGGATCGGCGTTGAAGGAAAGAAAGTTGGGGCTATGGTAATACCCCGAGAGTCCCGCAACGCCCCCGAACCCCAGGCCATGGCTCGACTCAATAGAGCTACCGTACGTGTCGTTGTACCCGACGTTGACAGTGCCATTGAGGCGCATGCCCAGGTCGTTACCAATCGTGATCTGACCCAGCAGCGGGGTTGCCAAAACGATTACTCCGGCCAAAATAACCCACGCTTTACGAAAAACTGTCAACACTTCACACCAAACCTTCACGGCCAGATCTACAGCGTTTCTACCTTGGCGTTCTGTCGCAACTTCTTGTCCAGGGCGGCGCGCACCTGGTTGGTCTTGTCCTTTTCCAATTGTTTCTGCAATTGCACTTTCACGTCGTCGAACTTCATGGTGCCCGCGGGGACGTGCCGGTTCATGCGGAAGATGACGTAGTTCTGGCCTACCTGGATCAGATCGCTCATCTGACCGGGCTGCATCTTGAGGGCTGGTTCCAGCATCTGCGGTGGCATCTCAGGGCGCTTCACCCATTTGTGATCGCCCATCATCACGTGGTAGTCGTCTTCGGAAATCTTTTCCGCCAGCAGGCCAAACTCGTCCGCAGTCTTGGTCGCTTTGGCTTGTTTGTAGGCCTCGTCAGCGCGCTTGCGAGCATCTTTCAACTGCGCGGGAGTGGCCTTCTCCGGCGGGATGATGGAAATTGTCTGGATGGCGAACGACTCGGGGTACGCGAAGCGTTGCGGGTTCTTGTTGTAGTAGGCTTTGACATCAGCCAGCGTGACCTTTGACCTGCTCTCCACTTCGGTGTTCAGGAGTTGCTCGATCAGCAGCGAACGCTTGATTTTCTCGCGCAATAGTTGCTCGTTTCCCTGATACTCCTGCTGCAGGTACTGCCGGTACTGGCTGGGGCTACTGAATTGCTTGCGGAACTCGGCTTCTGCCTTGCTGAGCTGCGCCGCCGGGACTGTCATCTTCCTCTTTTGCGCGTCCTGGTACACCAGTTCTTCAAAAATGATCATCTGCAGCGCGCCATTGCGGATACCGGGCGCCATTTCCGGAGGGATGTTGCCGTTGTGCTGCCTGGCGTAAGGAAATATCGCGTACTCTTCCAGCACCAGGTCCCGGTCAGTCAGCACGACACCGTTGACGCGGGCAACTGGTTTGCCGGAAGCCTGAGGAGCTGATGTGGCGGAAACCGGCTTGGCAACTGCCGTAGGCGTGTGCGAGGCAACCTGGGAGCTCGCGGCGGACACGGAAAGTAAAAGCACTGCGCAGATAGGGAGTTGGTACTTCATGGTCTCTAGCTTCCTTCTTGTCGAACTCAAAAACCGGGGAGAGAGAGGCTCTCTCCCCAGCAAAAACACAGCAATTTAGAACACGGTCGGAATGGTGTCGCCGCCGTTCATTTCGTTGGCTTCGCCACCATGGCAGGTCCGGCAGAACTGAGCGGTCTGGTTGGAACCAGCCGTCGCGCTTGCTCGGGTTGTAGGGTGCACGCACGAAGAACATCGTGGCGTAGTTGCCCGCCGGTCTGGCCGGAGTTCGATGCGCTCACCTTTACCACGTTCATCAAGTGCTGATTGTGGCAAGTGGTGCACTGCACTGTCGGCTGGGCAGCGTAGGCCTTCGTCGAGACGAAGATTCCGTAGTTCGCCTTGAACTCAAGCATCTTCGGGCCGGGTACGATCGCGCCGGTAGACGAGATCGTGCAATCCCAGTCATAGGAGCCACCGCAGCTTACGATGGCGTTGTCGCCCACTGGGTGGTCGTTGAGGTAGTCACCCGCGGCGGCGTTGCCGTCTTTGCCGAGCAGGGTGGGAATGTTGTTGCTGGCGTAGGTGCTGGGTACTGTCTCATACACCTTGTTTTTCATCATTGCGCCCGTGGCGTAATTGCCATCGTGGCAGCTAAGGCAGGTCATCGTGTTCGTGGTGACCGGATCGGTTGCATCCCAAGTCGACGGGAAAGTGAGGGTATAGCTACCATGCTCACTCTGACCCGTGACATAGGACTTTCCAAAGAGGGCTGCAACATCCTGCCCCCACAGGGCGATGTCGCCCGAGGCGGTGTCGGTGGTGGCGATGCCGTTGCCACGAGCGCCGCTATGCGGAGCGTGGCAAGCGGTGCAGCCGCGACCATAGTTGAGGTGAGCACCCAACACGTCAGAGGTTGGATTTTGGATTTGGGCCATCGCGGACATCGTGAAAACAACTGCGACAGCCAGCAGAACTAACGTTAGTTTCTTCATAGCCCTAAGGCCTCCTGTTTTTTGCTATCTATTAATCGATTAAGGGGTACCACTATGTACTGCCCGGAGAGTCGCGGTGCTTTGCGTTCTCCGGTTTGGCCATCCCCGGGGACGGCCAAAACTGTTCACTGCTTTACCTCGGTCTTCTGAGGTTGGACTGCCGCCGTTTGCGGCGCCGGTGACGAATCTTTGGCGGCGCTATTGCCTGTCCGCTGTGCTTCCTTTTCTTTCTTCAACTGCTCCGCTTCCGCATCGGTCACATAGCGGAACATCTGCACGCGCCCCGGATACTGTTCGGAGGTGAAAACGCGGTGCGTCTTGCGGTCAATGGAGACGCCGACCAGGGACGAAAACTGTCCCAGCCTTTGGCCATGGCCGCCGATGAAGGCCAGCAGTTGGCCCTCGCGGTCGAAAATCTGTAACAGGTCGAGCATGGGATCGGCTACCCAAATGTGCCCGTCGCTATCGACGGCGATGCCTTTCGGACGGGCAAAACACCCGTAGCTATCGCAGTGTCTCCCGAACTGGCTGATGAACTTGCCTTCGGCGTCGAAGATCTCGACCCGGTTGTTCAGCGTGTCGGTGACATAAACGTTGTTGTCGGCGTCGAGCGCGATGCCTTGGGGAGCGGCGAAGTCGCCGGGCGTTGTCAGCTCATGCTTCTTCCCGGCGGAGGAGGCGCCGATGCGGCGCAGCGCCTTTAGGCTGTCGGCGTCGAACACCAGGACCTGGTCCTGCTGGGTATCGACCACGTAGAGCAGGCGGTTCTCGCTGTCGACGGCGATTCCGACCGGATCGACCAGCCCTTCTTTAATTTGGTCCACCACTTCGTGCTTCTTGTTGAGGATGAGCACGCGGTGCAGCTTGCCGTCGGTGATGAAGATGCGGCCGTCATCGTCGATGGCCACCGAGTTGGGCAACCCAAAGGTGGCTTCGTAACCGTTGCGGATAAGGCTCGCGTCCTTGGTTTCGGTGTTAAAGATGAAGGTCGCGCCCACTTTCTGGTCGGCCACGTACAAGTCGCCAGTAGGACTGGTTGCCATTCCATAAGGTGCGAGCAACTGAAATGGGAGTGCTTTTAGCTTGCCGTTTGGTGTCTGCTGCACGCCCGCCAGGCGGTCCATCCAACTTGACTTCTGCTTGGGCTGCTGATCGGCGGGAGTCATGTCGAGCTTTTCCCCCGCGAAGTAGGCCAGGTAGCGAACGCGTCCGATGTTCGGCGGTCCGGGCCACACCAGTTTGGTAACGTCAATCTCCGGCTGCGGCGGCTCCGCCGGCTTCGCAGCTTGTGGCGCAGCCTTCTTCTTCCCGGCGAAAAGAGCCGCGGGAGAAAGCAGGACCAGTATCATCACCAGAGCTGCCAGTGCCTTACCACTTCGTATCGAATTTGGGCGAATCGCTAACATTGCTAGTATCTCCATGCACTTCTACTTGCTTATCTCGAGCCGGTTCTTGTGGCACGTGTCGCAGAAGGCCATGTTGTTGGCTTGATCGTTTACCAGCAGCCCTGGCTGCGCAGAAGCGTGCGGCTGATGGCAGGTCATGCAATTGATCTGGGTCTTTACCTTGGTAGCGTCGGTGGGGTCCATCACGTTCTGGACAGGGTGCCCCATCACCGGATGTCCTACTCCGTACTTCACCGGAATAATCACAACGCGGTTCTTCTTGTAGTAGTCCTCAGGCAGCTTCACCTGGCCGTTAAAGATGGTCAGCACATGCTCGGATTCCAGCTGCTGGGGTTTCGAGTCGGGACCGTGGCACTCTAGACAAAGCGCGCTGCCTTGCGCCCGCAGCAGTTTGGGGTTGTCGCCGCCGTGGGGCTGGTGACAAGTCGCGCATCCCTGCTGGAACGCCGGCTGATGATGGACTGGCTTCTTCTCGAGCTCGGCGATGTCGGCGTGGCAGGTCAGGCAGACGTTGACCGGATCGGGCTGAATGAATCCTGGGGTCTTCCCGGCGTGCGGATTGTGGCAAGTGGTGCAGTCGCCTTGCGCGCCTGGATGTTGAACTTTTGCTTTCTCGATCTTCTCGGCCTGCTCACTGTGGCAGGTCACGCATATGGCTTTGGCATCGGCCTGTGTCAGGACGACCTTGCCGTCCTTTGGTGCGGCGTGGCAGGTGTCGCACTGCCCGCCGGCAAATGGCGGGTGAGTGTAGGTCTGCATCAGCTTCGGTTCCGCCGATTGGTGCGGATTGTGGCACTGTACACAGTTGGCGGTGGCGAACGGCTGTCCCTGGTGCGCCTTGATCAAGTCCGCAGAAGTCGCATCGTGACAGTCGAGGCACAGAGCCGGGCTCGACTTGGTCAGGTGATAATCGAACTCCTCTTTGCCCTTCTCGCCAACCTTGTGGGTGACGTGACAGGTGTCGCAGCCCATATCCAGCGCCGCGTGCCGGCTGCCTTTCTCGGGAACGTTGACGCCCTGGTTATGGCAGGTGAGGCAGAGGTTTTGTGCCTTGTCTCCCGACGTCGGTTTCAGGAGCTGATACTTGTTGTCGGACTGATGCGGATCATGGCACTTCAGGCAATCGCGAACCGCCGGGGGATGAACTGTCCCGTGAAGGCTGGCGGCGTCCATGTTGGCGTGGCAGGTAATGCAGAGCGCCTGAGGAGTGGTGGTGATCAGCTTTACGCGGGTGACGTCCTTATTAACCCGGATCTCGTGACAGCTCGTACATCCGGTGGCGATGGCCGAGTGGACGTTCTTGCCTTTTGCTTTGTCCTCGTGACACTCGATGCACTTGGCGGAGTCGGTGTTTGGCTGCAGCGGAACCGGATGCACGGCCGCGGAGAGCAAACTTGCTCCCAGAACCAGGCCTAGCATCAAGATTGACCGCAAAGCTCTCACCGCTGCCTCCAGCTAGTACGTTGCTCTATGTGCACGACGATTGCCGTAGCTGGCACGGCCGGGTCCGAGCTTGTGAATATGATTCCATCTATCTGAAACAAAACAGTTTATATACTTCGTCGCAAAGTTGAGCTGTAGGATCGAGCCTTTCGACCCAACGAAGACGATGGGTGTTCCGCCCCACTTTCCGGTGAAATCACGCACTCTTAATGAGGAACGAACCGGTCAGACAACACTTTAGGGAAAAGACAATGGCATGTAATGCCCAGCGGCTCCCGATACAGCCATAAGAATGTGGTGGTTGCAGACGGAGAACAGGTACTGTAGAACCGAATATCATCGCCCAAACCGGCAAGTGACTTTCGGCGGCCAAGTCTCGCAACCCGGCTCGTATGTCGCGAGCCGTTCCGAACGAATGCGACGTCGGGCTTCTGCGCGGTTTAATCACCGGCTTGGGTGATATGCCTCAGTCGGGGAGCGGCGATCGATCACTCGTGGGGTCCGAATTCCCAATCGCAGCAATAACTTACGGCCACTCGGCAATTTGGCGACTTACGTGCGATTAGTTCTATCGCACGGGAAGGAAAGCCTATGGCCTTCAACCTACCATCGATACCAAAACGTATTTACAAGACACTTGCTAATCTGCGCACGGGAATCGTACTGCTCATCCTGGTTGGCATCGCCGCCGCACTGGGCACGGTCATTCTGCAACGCCCGGTGACCGAAGCCGATCAACTCGCACGGGCATACTCGCCAACCACGCTCCAGTTACTCGACCGGCTGACGCTGACAGACGTCTTTCACTCCTGGTGGTTCCTGACGCTGTTGACGCTGCTGAGTATGAGCATCGTGTTCGTCTCGATCGACCGCTTCCCCAATGCGTGGCGCTTTTACGCCCGCCCTTACCGCAAAACGGACTCGCACTTCCGGTCGGCGAACCCGACCCAAGTAGAGTTGCCGATCAGGAACGCAAACGATGGAATCAATGCCGCCGAGCGCGCACTGAAGGAGCTCGGCTGGCCGGTAGAACGAATTGCCGATGGCAACGAGGTTTCGCTCTACTCGGAACGTCACCGCTTTTCGGTGATGGCCGTCTATTTGATCCACGCCAGCCTGCTGCTGATCTTTCTGGGCGGAATCATCGACGGCATCTTCGGCTATAGCGGATACCTGATGTTGCAGAAGGGACAGACCGGCAACGTCATTGAGACGCGTACCGGCGCCAAAAAGACGCTTCCCTTCGGCGTGAAGTGCTACAACGCGGGACAAGAGAACTATGCTGACGGATCGCCGAAGAAGTGGTGGTCCAACCTGGCCGTGGTCGAGAACGGCAAAGAAGTTAAGAAGCAGGAAATCGTGGTTAACGATCCGCTGGTGTATCGCGGATTGCGGTTCTACCAGGCCAGCTATGGACTGACTGGTGAGCTTGATGCCTTGAAGGTCGTGGCCACGCCTGAAGGTGGCGCGGGCCGCGACGTTGTTCTGCAGATGAGTGAACCCTTCGACCTGGATCCCAACACTTCGGTCACGGTGGCGGAGTTTATTCCCGACTTCTTCATCCGCGACAACCAGGTGTTCAAGCGCTCCGATGACCCGGTGAATCCGGCCTTCCGTTTGCAGATCAAGAACAAGGCAACCGGCGACGACGCGGTGCAATGGATATTTCCGTCGAGTAGCGAAACGTCGCAGGGCCAGAAATCCAATTATTCATTCCAATTCCGTGCCATGCGCCTGGGCTATTTCACCGGACTGGAAGTTTCACACGAACCCGGACAGTGGCTGGTGTGGGCTGGCTGCCTCCTCATGGGCTGCGGACTCTTCGTCGCCTTCTACATGGTGCACATGCGGCTTTGGGTCGTCGCCATTCCCGACGCCAAGGGCAAGCTGGTGCTTTGGGTCGGCGGACAGGCAAACAAGAACAAAGATCGATTCGAACAAAAGTTCAAAGACGTGGTTGAGGGTATACGAACGGAATTGGATCGTGCGTCAACAACACCTCGCTCTGCGCACAAAGATGAACCGGAGTTGACGCTGGTAGCGGCCAAGTAACAATCGCGAGGAGCAAGACTGAGGAGAACGACGATGTCAACGCGAGCACGCGTAGTACAAATGGAAACTCCAACCGTGAACAGCGGCAATGCGCTGTTGGTACTGGTTGGACTCGGGGTGGCCTTTCTATTAATCACAGCGTTGCTGGGAGCGGCCAAGACCGGCGGTCCCCTGTTCAACGAAAGCAATCTTTTATATGTCGCCCTGATCTTCTACGCAGGCGCCGGCGCGCTGTACATGGGATTCGGCGTCACGGGCGTTTCGAAGTACGTAAAGGTGGCTTCGATCGCGACCGCAATCGGATTCACCGCCAATACACTGGCCGTTGCCCATCGCTGGTATATGGCTGGACGGCCACCTTTCGCCAGCATCTATGAAATGCTGCTGAGCTTCGTCTGGACGGTCGCGGCACTAACTCTGATCACCGAGAAGAAGCTCGGCGTGAAGATCATCGGCAGCATCACCATGCCGCTGGCGGTGGTTTGCGTCATCCTGATGCAGTTGCTGCCGTCGGAAGTACGACCACTGGTTCCAGCGCTGCAATCCACCTGGCTGCACGTTCACGTCACGCTGGCCATGCTGAGCTACGCCGCGTGTGCCGTGAGTTTCGCGCTGGCCATGATGTTCCTCATCAAGGACCGCTTCCCGACAGAGACCTTTCTGGCGCTTACCAGTGGACTGGTGAGCGCAATCTACGTTGCCATTATCGCCACCCGTTTCGAGAAGTGGGGTGGCTTATCGGTCACAGCATGGGACGCCAAAGACAAGAGCGACATGTTCCTGGGACGCGGCGTTCGGCTGTTCGTGACTGTGCCCGACCTGGGCTGGCTCTTTGTCATGGCTGGACTGGCCGCTCTGGTTCCGGTTGCCTTTTACATCATCGGTAGGGTGCAGAAGAACGACTCGTACATCGGCATCGCCAACAAGGCGATCTTTATCGGTGTCCTGCTCCAGGTGATTGTGCTGGCGGCATTCGTTATGCGGGTACGCGATGCCAGCTATGCGTCGCCGTTCCAGGAAGGCCTTTATCCGACCTCGCTGGCAGCATCGCCTTTTATCCTCGGCGGACTCATTACCGGCGTGTTCGCTTCTTTGCTATACATGATGTTGCTGTGGAGGCGGACTGATCTCGAAGCGATGCTTCCTAGCGCTGAGACCTTGGATCGTGTGACTTATAAGACGATCTGCGTGGCTTTCCCCTTATTGACCGGCATGATCGCGGCCGGGGCGTACTGGGCGAATCGGACTTGGGGCTCCTATTGGAGCTGGGATCCCAAGGAAACCTGGGCCGCCATCACTTGGCTGGTGTATGCCGGCTACCTGCACATGCGCGTAACGCGGGGATGGCGCGGGCGCCGGGCAGCCTACTTTGCGATTCTCGGATTTGGCGTTGTGATCTTTACTTTCCTCGGCGTAACGTATCTGCTTCCCGGCTTGCACGCATACGCATGAGGACGATCAAGGCTGAGGAGCACGGATCTGTGTAAGCGGTTGGCCCCGCGAATTGGCTCCGTGCTTCTTCAGCTTGACATAGACTGGGAAGAAATCTGGTGGCAATTTGACACGGTTGGTCACTGAATGAGCGTTACAACCCAAATTCGAGCCACCCAGACTGCTATCGATCGTATGGCAAACGCATCGTCGGCTGTCGCACGTAAGCGACATATCAACTGGGCTTTGAAAGCCGTATTGCCAATCGCCGCCGTGTTGCTCAACGGCTTGCTGCTGTTCCTGCTGGTCTCCTCATCACTCGATCCCGGGCCGCGCAATAACGTGATTGCTGTCGCGGCCGGCGGCGCTTTCGTGATCTGCGTAGCCGTGATCATGGTATTGGCCGTGCAAGTTCGTCGACCCATGATGGAGCTGCAGGAGAAGATCGCGCGCGTCCAGTTGGGGGACATGGATGTGTCGGTCAGCTTTGCCGACCGCAATGACGAGATTGGCGATCTGGGCCGCGACTTCAACGATATGGTCACCCAGTTGAAAGCCAGCCGCGAAGAGATTCAAAGGCTGCACCAGACGCAGATGTCCCGCGCCGAACATTTCGCAACCCTGGGAGAACTCGCGGCCGGGCTGGCACACGAGATCCGCAATCCATTGGCGGGGATCGCTGGCGTGCTCGACATCGTGAGCCGGGATCTACCGGAGACCAGCGTGGCTCACGAAGTCATCCATGACGCCAAGCAGGAGGCGATTCAGATCAATCGCATCCTCACCGAGTTGCTGGACACCGCTCGTCCCAAGCCGCCGCAGTTTCGCGTCACCGATATCGTGGGGACGGCTGAACACGCTGTACTGTTCGCCCGCCAGCAGGCGGTGACCAAGCGCATTAATATTGAGTTTGAAGTGAAGGGCGCTCTGCCTCAGGTGGAGCACGATCCCAATCAGATCAACCAGGTACTGCTCAATCTCCTGCTCAATGCAATTCAATCGATGGACAAACCGGGGATTATCCACGTGACGCTGCAGCACGAGGAAGATGAGGTGGCGATCATTGTCGCCGATGAAGGCAAGGGAATCGCTTCCGACAACCTTGCAAACATCTTCCGTCCGTTCTTCACCACCAAAGGTCACGGCACGGGACTAGGGTTGTCATTGGCGCGCCGCATGGTGGAGTCGCACGGCGGAACCATCAGCGTAGCCAGCACCCTGGGTCAAGGCACACAGTTTACCGTGCTACTTCCAGTCCGGCGCATTCAAGAGAAAGCATCGTAGCCGCTGCGCCCGCAGTTACCTTCGCGTGCCAGCGGGACGAAAAGCGACTGGCGCCGTGTCGTGGTCCTCGAACGCCGCGTGTTCCTCGACCTCCTCGGCGTGAGGCAACTTTGCCAGTAGACGCACACATCGGTTCCAGCGAAGAACAGACTCGTCGTTGTCTGCCGGTCTGATTTTTTCCGCTTCTTCGAAGTGGCGCATCGCTTCTTCGATCAACGCCTCGGTTACGTAAGCAGGCCGGCCGTTTCGGATCTGCGCCTTGGCACGCCGCTCCGAAAGGATGCCGAGGTAGTAATGCTGAGCATAGGGATCGGTCAGCCGCCGGAACACCGATTCCGCCTCAGCGCAGCGGCCGGAAGGCTCGCCCACGAACTGGTCGGTAATACTGAGACCAAGCAACCGCAGAGCTGCCTGGTTTTCCGGGTCAGTAGCCAGGATGTCCTGACAGATGGACTCGGATTCTTCTGGTTCCTGCAGGTATCGGTAGACCTGTGCTTTGGAGAGGGCCTGCGCAATGCCGTTGGGAGAGATGGATTTCAGCTTGCTTTCCATGGGTTCCTCCTGACCTTAATCTGTGATGCTCGCCAGATGGTCCAACGAAATAGGCGACACGAGTCCCACTGCGTGGGTCACGGCACAATCCACAATAAGTACGCAGCCACGGCTGAGCCGACGACGGCTCCGCCGTAACACAGCGTAAAGATCACTTCGTTCAGGTGCTTCACTTGCAATCCGTCATACAAGGTAAATCGGAATCGGTGCGCCCAGTGGAACAGAGGCAGCGCGCAAAGCACGAACAGGTAGATGCGTACCAGCGGCGACCGCAGCAGCGCTATTAAGTGCTCATAGCTTGGCGCTTGCACCCATCCCAGCGGAATCGCCACACCAAACAAAAACAATTGCACCGGAATCAGCATGGCGGCCACAACTCCGCCGGCGCTGAACAGCATCCAGAAGAAAGCTTCGTCGGATTGTTTTGCCATCTCTTCTTCTCCACCGATCGATTACCGCAACAGTAGCCAGGCCACAACCACTGACACCACAACCCATGCCACGTAACTCGGCGCCGCAACCAGTATGTCTGGGACGCGCTTGCCGCCTAGCCGCACCGGCATTGCACTCGGCGCAAGATTAAACCACGTGATGGTATGAAAAACCACAAAGAACAGACTGACTACATTCAGTACCAGCATCGCTGGATGGGCCATGAGCTGCAGATAGTGCTCATAAGCTGCGGGCCCCTGGCGCACGGCGTCGATCAGCAGAAGTGTCTCAACTACGAACACGGCGACGAAGACGCTGCTGATCTCCCGCAGAATGAATTTAAGGTAGTGCCACTCGCCCAGCCACCAATACACCGAGACGCGCGGGCGGTACCATCGCGGATGAAATGGCTTATAGCCCGTGCGCTTCTTCGGCGAATTCAGGGTCGATGTCGACATTATGTTGTGTCCCGGCCTCGCGGCATCACAAACGACTTCAGCCAACTCAAGACCGCGGCCAGCTTATATTGCTGAATCGCACCCGCGGGATCCACGTGCTTGGGACAGACCCGCGTACACTCGCCGACAAATGTACATCCCCATATGCCCTCGGGATGCGCTAGCAACGCGGTTCGTTCCGCAGCTCCCTGGTCCCGCGAATCCAGGTTGTAGCGCTGCGCCAAAGCCAATGCCGCAGGTCCAACGAAAATCGGATCCAACCCCACTACAGGACACGCCGCATAGCACAGCGTGCAGTTGATGCACATGCTGTACTGCTTGTAGCGGTCCACCTGTTGCGGCGTTTGCAGGAATTCTCCCTGCGAGAGCGGCGGCTCATCCTTGTGGATCAGCCACGGCTTCACCTTTTTCAGTTTGTCCAGAAAATCGCTCAGCTCCGTCACCAGGTCGCGAACCACGGGGAAATAGCGTAGCGGCTCAACCCGAATCTTTTTGGCTCCCTGGTTCGCGTAATGCGAAAGAAACGTGGCGCAAGTCAGCTTGGGCTCACCATTCACCATCATGCCGCAACTGCCGCAAATGCCCATGCGGCATGACCACCGGTAGGTGAGCGATCCGTCGAGGTTGTCTTTCACGTGGTTGAGCGCATCGAGGACAACCCACTCTTTGTAAACCGGCACTTCGAAGCTCTCGAAGTGGGGCTGCTCATCCTGTTCAGGAGAGTACCTGGCGATTTCGAGGGTTATTCTGTCAGCCATCTCAACTTTCCCGCGGTGCCGGCTTGGCCTGCGATTGCTCCTGCCCTTGTTGGCCGTAAACTCGTTCTCCGGGCGGCCAGCGCGTAATCTTTACCGGCGCATACTCTACTCGCGACGAGCCATCCGGATTCCGGTAAAGCAACGAGTGCGCCAGGTAATGCTCGTCGTCGCGTGCCGGATAGTCCGTGCGTTGATGGGCCCCCCGCGACTCCCGGCGATGCAGCGCACATTCAACCATCGACCGCGCGACATCCAGCATGTAGCCCAGCTCCAGTGCCGATTCCAGTTCAGTATTGAAGGTGCGGCTTCGATCGTCGAGGTTGATATCGTCGTAGCGTTCCTGAAGCTCTTTAAGCTTGTCAGAGGCTTCCAACAACGACGACCCATCGCGGTAGATTCCGGCTCCCTTCTCAATATTTGACTGCATCTCTTTCCTTACGGTAGCGATGCGTTCGCGGCCACCCAACTTGTTTAAGTAGCGCGACATCAGTCGCCGTTCCTCATCCAGCGCTTGCGCCACTGCTGCGCCATTCGCGGGTTCTTGTTGCGACGCGAATTCGGCGGCGGCCTTTCCCGCTCGCGCGCCGAAGACCAGGCACTCCGGCAGCGAATTTGAACCCAGACGATTCGCGCCGTTGATACTTACGCACGCAACCTCGCCCGCGGCATACAGACCTGCCAGCGGGGTGGCTCCTTCAATATCTGTACTGACGCCGCCCATCATGTAGTGCACCACCGGGCACACTGGAATCATCTCCTTCACCGGATCGATGTTCTGATATTTCAGGCAGAGTTCGCGGACAAAAGGCAGTCGGGCGTTGATGAGTTTCTCGCCCAGATGCCGCAGATCGAGATGAACCACAGGTCCGTGCGGCGTTTCAATGGTGCGCCCTTTCTGCAATTCATGAACAAACGCCTGCGACAGGCGATCACGTGGTCCCAATTCCATCGAGCGCAGCACCGGCTTGGCCTCAGGACGCCCGAGGTTGTAGTCCTGAAGGTAGCGATAACCATCCTTATTGAGCATGTAACCGCCCTCGGCGCGAGCGGCCTCTGTAATCAGGATGCCGGTGAACGGAAGACCGGTGGGATGGTACTGCACGAACTCCATATCTTTGAGCGGCGCGCCCGCGCGATAGGCCAGCGCCATTCCATCGCCGTTCTTGATATTGGCGTTGGTAGTAAACGGAAAAACGCGACCGCATCCGCCAGTGCAAAGGATCACGGCCTTCGCCATGATCGCCTGAATCTTGCCCGACATCAGCTCGATCGCGACCACGCCTTGTACACGTCCGTCATTCACCAGCAACTTGGTGACAAACCACTCGTCGTAGCGCGTGATGGGATCGAATTTCAGCGTGGTCTGAAACAGAGTGTGCAGCATGTGGAAGCCTGTCTTATCGGCAGCAAACCACGTGCGCCTTTTCTTCATCCCACCAAAAGCGCGGACTGCAATGTGTCCATCGGGCTCGCGATTCCACGGACACCCCCACCGCTCCAGCTGCAGCAGCTCCAGTGGAGCTTCCTTGACGAATGCCTCGACCGCATCCTGATCGCTCATCCAGTCACCACCCGAGATGGTGTCGTAAGCGTGTTCATCGAGACTATCGTCTGGTTTCGCCACGCCGGCAGCGCCGCCTTCCGCGGACACCGTGTGGCTGCGCATGGGATACACCTTGGAGACAACAGCGATGCTGAGTTTGGGATTGACCTCGGCGGCGGCGATGGCGGCTCTCAGCCCCGCCCCTCCCCCACCGACGAGCAGAATGTCATGCGACGAAACGTCCATGTCTGTTCAATGACCGGCGGCAAATTGGGTGACCGCCTGACAGGGCCCGAATTCCGGACATTCTCTGCTAACCGGCTAGCGAATGCAAATGGAATCGTCAGGTGAGTTGAATTGTCGAAGGAAAAAAGATGATTTGAAGGGCGGCGAGCCACTCGCAGTTGCTGCTCCGCTTCACTTGGGCAGGTTGAATTCGATGCCTCGGTCTTCGTTTGCCCGCGTGGTCGCCGGTACGTCCAGATTGGAGACGGGAATCTTCCGGGCACGCAGTTCGGTGAATACCCACAGCGTATTCCCCACGAGCGCATAGTTCTGGATTTCTTCGGTATGCTTGTCGCGGAATACCAGCACCGTGTCAGCGTGAACCTGCGCTTTGGGAGGCGCTTCTGGCTGTCGCGACGCACGGTCCTCCTGCAGACGATCCACTTCCCGGCTCAGACGATCGATTTCATCTTGCTGAATCTGGCTGTTCTGAGCGTACGCACCGGAGTAATCGGGATAGGCATACGCGGCTGCGGGATACTGCTGGGAGGGATACGAGGAGCTGTCGTCAAAACCTACAGACCATCCCCAGCCCGGATACCCGTAAGAGCCGTATCCATACCCGTAGGATCCGTTTGCCCACGGAGATCCCCAGCGATACGGATAGCGCGCGGAATAAAGATAACGATAGGGATAACCGTACGGAGAATGTCTCCAGCCCGAGTTAGTTGTAAATCCACCATGAACAGGAGACCCAGCATGCATTGGACCCTGGCTAAAACCGCCACCGCCATGCCCAACGAATCCGCCGTGTCCGGCGCCGCCGGTGGACATACCACCGCGACCGCCTCTCTGCCCCCACACGGGAGTGCTGAGCAGGATCGCGCTCAAGGCCGCCATGCCGAGCCAGCGCTTCATGGACACATTATCCCGCTAACCGGTCAAGAAGAAAAGACAATCTTCATTTCCGCCCTGCTCCTTTAAGAAACTTTCCCTCTTGCAGTTCTGCGAAGGCCTGCTGCAGCTGCTCCTGCGTGTTCATCACGATCGGACCATACCAGGCCACCGGCTCTTGCAACGGCTTTCCCGAAACCAGCAGAAACCGTATCCCGTCGTCCCCCGCCTGTACTGTGACCTCGTCTCCGCGATCGAAGACGATGAGCGAGCGATTATCGGCCTCGGCGGGAGGCGCGGTGTCTAACCACTTCACCGCTTCCGTAGGCACCGCAAGCGGACCGGAGGCGTTGCAGAATTTTCCGGAACCGGCGAACACGTAAGCGAAAGCATGGCGCGAGGTCTCTACCGGAAGAGTCTTCCTTTTGCCTGGAGCAACCGACACGTCGAGGTAAATCGGGTCGGCGGCAATTCCATCCACAGGCCCTTTCTTACCCCAGAAGCTCCCGCACACAAGTCGCACGTGGGTGCCGTCGTCATCAATTACCTCGGGAATATCGATAGCCTTCACTTCCTGATAACGCGGCGCAGTCATCTTGAGCGACGCCGGAAGATTAGCCCATAACTGAAAACCGTGCATCCGGCCCGACTGATCGCCCTTAGGCATCTCCTGATGGATGATGCCGCTGCCAGCCGTCATCCATTGCACGTCGCCGGCGGAGATGGCGCCATGGTTTCCCATGCTGTCGCCGTGCTCTACGGTCCCAGCCAAAACGTAGGTAACGGTTTCAATTCCGCGGTGAGGATGCCAGGGAAATCCGGCGAGATAATCCTCTGGAACGTCATTGCGGAAATCATCGAGCAACAGGAACGGGTCGAATTCCTTGGTGTTTCCGAAGCCGAATGCGCGGCGCAAATGCACGCCCGCCCCTTCGAGAGTCGGTTTCGACTTGATAAGCCGTTTAATCGGTCGGATTGACATATATGCCTCCAAAACACAATCACAGCAGTCGAACTTGCCGGGCGGGGTCCCGATCCGGACATGCCGCAGGCGATGCATCCAGATATTCCACTCGAAATCGGTCGCGCCGTCCAGCATGCACGCAAGTCGCTCGACAAACACGCAACGATTGCACTGGAAGTGCGGCTACCAGATGTTTGATTAACGTGCCAGCGGCACCGCCGTGCTACCCTCTTGCTTTGTTATTCGTCTACAGCGAGGGTCTGCGTTCCCATGCGGATGCCCTCAGGAGCCCTAATAAATGTCATCCACTCGGAGTTCCCTGACTTTGGCACTTACACTTTGCGCCGCTTGCATCTTCGGTCTCACCCCGCGGACGGTCTACGCGCAGGACAGCGCCTGCTCAAGACACCCACGGCATCACTGTTGGCAACATGGATCGCTCGGTCAAGCCGGGCGATAACTTTTTTGAATACGCTAACGGCGAGTGGGTCAAACGCACCGCCATTCCCCCGGACCGGTCTCGTATAGGCGTCTTTACAACGCTTTCCGACTTGAGCGACAAGCGCACCGCTGCCCTGATTGAAGAGGCCGCCAAAGGCAATATGTCTAATGGCTCCAGCGGGCGCAAGATTGCTGATCTCTACAACTCTTACATGGACGAGGCTACCATCGAGAGCAAAGGCCTCTCACCCCTCCGTCCTCATCTCGATGCGATCGCAGCCATCAAGAGCAAAACCGAACTGGCCACCGCAATGGGGCAAACCCTGCGCGCAGACGTCGACGCCTTGAATAACACCAACTTCCACACACCGCACTTGTTTGGACTTTGGGTGGCTCCTGGTTTCAATGATTCCGACCACTACACTGCTTACCTTCTGCAGGGCGGACTGCAACTGCCGGACCGTGAGTATTACATCTCCACCAGCGACCACATGCGTGACATCCGCACCCAGTACCAGGCGCACGTTTCAGCCATGCTCAAGCTCGCGGGATTCGCGGATACAGACGCCCGAGCCGAGCGCATTTTCCAGTTAGAGCACGCCATCGCGGAAGCGCACCTCAGCCTGGCCGACAACGATGACATCCACAAGGCCAACAACACCTGGAAGCAAGCCGACTTCGCCACCAAAGCCCCTGGTTTGGACTGGGCCGCATACTTCCAGGCTGCGGGCATCGACAAGCAAGCTAGTTTCACTGTCTGGCAACCCACCGCGTTCGCCGGCGAGTCCGCGCTCGTGGCTTCTACTCCGCTGGACACATGGAAAGACTGGCTTGCTTATCACCTGATCGAGGAGTATGCCGCCGTCCTGCCCAAGGCGCTGGCCGAAGAGCGCTTCGCTTTCTTTGGCAAGGTGCTGCAGGGAACTCCAGAACAGCGGCCTCGTTGGCAGCGCGGCGGGGTGATCGTCAACCGGTGGCTCGGTGACGATGTAGGGCAAATCTACGCGCAACGCTATTTCTCGCCACAAGCCAAAGCCCAGGTGCAGGCGATGGTCGCCGACATCGTCACCGCTTTTCGTAAGCGTATCGATGCTCTCTCGTGGATGGACCCTTCCACCAAGGCCGAAGCCCAAGCCAAGCTCAACACTTTGTATGTTGGTGTCGGATACCCGGAAACTTGGATTGACTACTCGGCCTACGAAGTAAAGGCGGACGACATCTTTGGCAACATCCGGCGCGGTGATCTTTTTAAGTATCATCGCGAAGTCGCGCGACTTGGCACGCCTGTTGACCGCAAGGAATGGTCCATGACTCCGCAGACGGTCAATGCAGTGAATCTGCCGCTCCAAAACGCGCTTAACTTCCCCGCCGCCATCCTGCAGCCTCCGTTCTTCGACCCGCTGGCTCCAGCGGCGGCCAACTACGGCGCCATTGGTTCCGTCATCGGACACGAAATCAGCCACACCTTTGACACCGAGGGCAGCGCGTTTGATTCCAAGGGCAGCGTGCGCAACTGGTGGACGCCTACCGACCTCGCGCACTTTGAAGCCGCAGCCGCCAAACTCGCAGCGCAATATGACACCTACAAACCGTTCCCCGACCTCTCGCTCAATGGCAAGCAGACGCTGGCCGAGAACATCGCGGACGTTGCGGGCATCTCGGCGTCATATGACGGATACCGCGCTTCACTCGCCGGCAAGGCTGCGCCCGTGCAGGATGGTTTCACCGGAGACCAGCAGTTCTTTATCGCATTCGCCCAGAACTACGCGTCGAAGATCCGAGAGGCGGCACTTCGCCAGCAGGTGGCCACGGATTCGCACTCTCCGGGAGAATACCGGGCAGATACGGTGCGCAACATCGACGCCTGGTATGCGCCTTTCGATGTCAAACCCGGCCAGAAACTCTACCTCGCCCCAACCGATCGCGTCCGCATCTGGTAGCGAGGAGCTGGGGATTGCGACAGTGCCAAAACGGGACTTGTGATGGCTGGGGTACCCCCTCCCCCCACCTGCCAAGGCGAGGGAAACACCAAGCGAGTTAGTCACCGTTGGTCGTGATGGGTGAACAGCACGGGTGGTAAGTTGTAGCTGTCAGTCGAAGTCAAAACACCCACCCGCCCGACCTGCGCGTCGTATTCCTGATTGACGTTACTAACGCTTAGCGTTAGTATTGTATGGCGTGATCAGTAGGTTTCGAGGCGGGGAGACGGAGCGCTTATGGAAGGAAGAGCGCACTCGGCGCATCCCGGCGGACCTCCGCAAGCCCGCGCTCAAGAAATTGCAGATGCTGAACGCGGCCACGGCCCTGACGGACCTGCTCGTTCCGCCCGGCAACCGGCTCGAGCGATTCCTCCACCCCACCGAGCACAAAACCGGTGCTCGGCGGGGACCCCGCCTGCATGGCGACCGCGAAGGCCAATACAGCATCCGCATCAACGACCAATATCGCATTTGCTTCGAATGGCGAGAGAGCAACGCATTCAACGTCGAGATCACGGATTATCACTGAGGAGACGGCACATGCCCCGGCGGAAACGAGTTACGATTGCGGCGCATCCTGGCGAGATTCTGCGCACTGAGTTCATGGAGCCCATGGGAATCACCGCTTATCAATTGGCCAAGGCGCTTCACCTTCCCGGCCTCTACGAGATCGTGCGCGGAAAGCGGGCCATCAGCGCTGATGTCGCCCTTCGGTTGGGAAAGTACTTTGGCATGACGCCGCAGTTCTGGATGAATCTTCAGACGGACTACGATCTGCGAATAGCAGCCATCACCGCCCCGCTGAATAAAATCAAGCCGCGCAAAGCGGCCTAGAGACACGGCGTCGGCCCAGGTTAGCGTCCAAAAACAGGACGCGAGTGGAAGTCAAAAGACCCACCCCGCCAATAGACTGTCTAGTCCCACGACACCCTGTAAAGGATGTCATGGGACTGAACACTCCTTTGCCGGGCTGGGTCTTTTCATTTTTCACTGACAACTGACCACTGGCAACTGACCACTTGCCGGGCCGGTGGCCCACATATCCCTTCCTTTAGGGTATGTGGGGTTCTTTCCCGCACTCGTCCCATTTCGGGGAATCTGGTTACCTTCGTAACGTCAACCTCTACTTTTCGCCTTCACTCCATCCCCACCATCCCCTACCCTAACCAGATGACCTTGCGGAGGTCTTTATCAACTCGCACCTGATCATCCGTATCTGCCGCCACACTTTTTCCGACGGCCACCGCTGTCATGGCCCCGCCGTTCGCGGACGCGACTGCTGCCGCCATCACCTTGACGCCCGCACCCGCCTCCACAACATGGCCCGCGCCCGCCGCCTCGCCTCCTTCCCTCTGCTTTGCGTGCCCACGACCCGGCTCGAGCTCGCCTTGAACCGCGCCGAAGTCCTCCGCGTCGTGAACACCGGCAGCATCGACTTCGCCACCGCCCGAATGCTGCTTTGGGCCATGGATCTCACCGCCGCCGCCCTCCCCGCCGAGCCAACCACCCGTCCGCGCCGCACCCATAACCCCAATGTTTACTATTACGTACCAATAAACCCTTTATTTTCCCAAAGCTGCACCGAAGAACCCCTCACAAGTACCTGAAAACACAAGAAGGCGAGGGGAGGGGTACCCTTAACAATGGTACCGAATTATCGTGATCGGCAAACTGGTTATGCGACTCGCCACCGCGAACGATCAAAGGTCAGCACCGGAGGAACATTGCGATTTTGCGGTCTACCCCCAAATAATGCGAAAATCACCAATATGCAAAAATTCTTTGTGACAGCGGCAAGTATGCTGACCGTCAGCGTCCTGTTGCTGGGCAATACCGTCGCCCAACAGACTCCGGCATCCACCCCCAAACCGGCCCCAACTGCCAAAGCCAGCACAACAGCCAAGCCGCATACAGCCACCGCGGCAAAGAGCGACCAGCCGCTGGCCTTGACGACACAGAAAGACAAGCTGAGCTACGCCATCGGCATGAGCATCGGGCAGAACATGAAGAAGGACTCGCTGGAAATTGATCCGGCCATCGTGTCACGTGGCTTGAAAGATGCCTTGTCCGGGAGCAAGACGCTGATGACCAATGAGGAAGTCCTGGCCACCATGACGAACCTCCGCACCGAAATGACCAAGAAGAAGGAAGCGGAAGCGCAGCACACCGGTGACACCAACAAGCAGGCAGGCCAGCAATTTCTCGCCGCCAACAAGACCAAGGAGGGCGTGGTTACGTTGCCCAGCGGCCTGCAATACAAGATCTTGAAAGAAGGAACCGGTCCGAAACCTACCGCCACCGATACCGTAGTGACGAACTACCGGGGCACACTCATAGATGGCACGGAATTCGACAGCTCCTACAAGCGTGGTCAGCCCGCCACCTTCCCGGTCGGCCAGGTCATCAAGGGATGGACGGAAGCTCTGCAACTTATGCCAGTGGGATCGAAGTGGCAACTGTTCGTCCCATCCGACCTGGCCTATGGCGAGCGTAGTCCGGGGGCCGAGATTGGTCCGAATTCCACGCTTATTTTCGAAGTCGACCTGCTCTCGATTCAGGCCAAGAATCCGTAGAAGACTCAGTCGGTGGCCCTGCGTCCACGTGCCATCGATTCTAGCGGCGGCCGAGGAATGCCTCGAGATGCTCGATCTCCCGGTGCGCCATGTCCATGTAACGTCGCGCCCGTTCGGTATCGGCAGCCTCCATCGCCTGCTTTGCCTTGGCCATGTCGGTCCGCATATTGCTCCGGCTGGCCACCATGTCGCCGCGCAAACCCAGGCCATCGCGATGTAACTGCTGTTCGAGGTTGTCAATGCTGCTTTCCACCGACGCCTGCCGGCTGTCGAGCTGATCGAGCTCAGTCTCCATAGCATCGAACAGCTTCTTCTGTTCCAAAGCTGCCTGCTGTTGCGCCTGAATATCGTCTGCGGACATCGCAGGCGCTGCGGGCAAGTTGGAGGCCTCGGACCGTGATTTGCGCGCCATCACCGTCGGTTGCTTCGGAGGCGCAGCGTTAGCCTCGGGAGACTGCGAATCAACCACCGCCGGCGTTGGCGGGACTTGCGGCGGCGGGGAATCCTGGTTCTGGGTGGTCACGCGATCGGCGGGATTCGCAGCGGTTGTGGACGCTACTGGCGAATTGGCCGCCGACACATCCTTCGGTCCATGCTGCCGCGACTTGTACATCGCCGCTCCGCCCCACACAAGGGCAACGAGTACGGCTGCCGCCACAAGCAGCAAATTGCGGTTAGTCTGCGAAGCCGGATTGGTCTTCTGAGGAACGGTGAAGCCGGGATCGAAGTTTCTCTGGGTTGGAGCGACCTTCGACTCGGCGCCGGCAAATGCTGTAACAGCAGCTTGCGTCTCCTGGCTCGGCGACTGCGCCGCGGAACGGTCGATCTGCGACAACGCATTGCGAAAAGCGTCGGCGCTCTGAAACCGCTGCGCCGGGTCTTTGGCTATAGCCATCATGATTACGTCACTCAGAGATTTGGACATTCCGGGAACAATGTCGATAGGAGAACGCGGCGTTTCTTTGATCTGCGCTTCCATGATGGAGAAACTGCTGGTGACGCTGAACATGCGCTGGCCCGTCACCATCTGGTACAACGACACGCCGACCGAATACAGGTCGGAGCGTTCATCGGTGGGCTGCGATTGCACCTGCTCGGGTGAGGCGTAGTCGAGCGAACCCAAGGTTGTACCGGTGATCGTGAGCCCGACCTCGTCCGCGGAGCGAGCCAGGCCAAAGTCCATCAACTTCACCACTCGCTGCGGCGTGAGCATCATGTTGCCGGGCTTTATGTCCCGGTGAATCACGTGTTTGGCGTGCGCGTAGCTCAAGGCACCCAATACCTGGCTGATATAGTTGAGAGCTTCTGCCGTCGGCAACGGCCCTTTCGCCAGATGCTCGGCCAGCGTTGAGCCTTCGACGTACTCCATGATCATCACAAACTGATTGTCCACGCTAAAAGCGGTGCGGAGGGCCGCGATGTTGGGATGTTCCAGGCTGGCCAGCACCTTGATTTCACGCATAAAGCGCGCCACAAACTCGCTGCGGCCGGCGAGGCTGGGCAGCAGGACTTTCATCGCTTCGATGCGATCGGAGAGCACGTTCCTCACCAGGTAGACTTCGCCCATCCCTCCGTGCCCCAACTCCCGCAGGAGTTCGTAGTCCCCAATGCGTCTTCCGGTATTTTCGCTCATGATGATGTCTCCATCCCGGAACAAAGTAAGCTCGATAAGGCCCCGGCAAACACCGGCAGCATACACCAAAAAGCATGGCATTGCGGCCTATTGCGCATCAGGGCGCCGGTGACCCGCAGATAAGGTCAACGATTATTCATTGGACGCGGACGATTCGGCGGAATGGCCGACCTGAGCATCGCCGAGCTGCCTGCATCTTGGTGATTCAACCTTCACATCCCCGGATGTAAATCACATCTTTGGGTGATGGCACGCACCGACGAACCTATCGCACTGCTCCAAAATGATTCTTGGGTCTGTGCAATTCATATCACGGAGGTCGCGATGGCATTCCTTCCTGGCCTACTCTGCCGGAGTTGTTCCCGGCCCATCGCCCTGCCGCCAGCCGCGCATCCCTGCATATCTCCACCACAACCAGCGTGGCCTGCGGATAGCGCTCCGCGAAACTTTCTATGTCGGTCATGCAAGCACGTGTACGAGTATTCCGCTCAAGACGTCCGCCAGATCGCGCTCGATGAAACGGACCAAGGTCAAGATCGTAATCCTCAAAATGTCGTCTGCATAGAAATACCATGCAGTGAAGAGAGCTGCGCATCCCTGATAAGAATCCACGCAGTCATGCCGTTCGATGCAGACCTGCACGCAGAAATGCCGCAAGTCCTTGCGTCTTCTCGTGGCCATCAGATTCGCTGCACTAGAGGCTACCTATTGAGTAAGCCTATGCCTGCACCTGCGACCGCATTCAGCGCTCACATCGACGAGGAGTGGGAACGTCTGGGGCTGTAGAGCGGTTTCACGGTTGCTAAATCCAAGAGTTGTCCGGGCAGTACGGCACTTCAGCTTGAGCGCCACTCGCCGCCCACACAACCCAGTCTCGTCTTCTTGGTAATATTGGCCGGGACCAGGTCATAAGTTCTTTGGGTGAAAGGAGGTCCATGCCTAAGCTCCTCGTCTATGTCTGGATATGTCTGTTCGTCTGCTCGGCGGGTACGGTAGCTCAGAACGCGCCCACTCCGACCGAAGGCGATTACGTCGCGCAGAATTTTCATTTTCGCTCCGGTGAGGTTTTGCCCAGTCTGCGCCTGCACTACACAACGTTTGGCGAGCCGAAGCGTGACGCCACGGGCAGAGTCACGAACGCCGTCATGATTCTTCACGGGACGACTGGCTCCGGCAGGCAATTCGTCTCGCCGCAGTTCGCTGGCGTGCTGTTTGGTCCGGGCCAATTACTCGACGCGGCTCGCTACTACATCGTTCTGCCAGACGGGATTGGGCACGGGAAGTCCAGCAAGCCCAGCGATGGACTGCATGCTGGCTTTCCGCATTACGACTACGACGACATGGTTGCCGCGCAGCATCAACTGTTGGTTGATGGTTTGAACGTAAACCATTTGCGCCTGATCATCGGAACTTCGATGGGCTGCATGCATTCGTGGGTCTGGGGCGAAACCTACCCGGACTTCATGGACGCGATGATGCCGCTGGCGTGCCTGCCCGTGCAGATCGCCGGCCGCAATCGCATGATGCGTAAGATGGCCATGGATGCGATTCGCCAGGATCCGGCGTGGGAGAATGGCGAGTACAAAACACCGCCACCGGGACTGAAGACTGCGCTCGACGTGCTGCTGGTCATGGGCAGCAGCCCTCTGCAGATGCAAAAGCAATACCCGACGCGTGACGCAGCCGACGCTTATCTGGATAGCTTTATTCGCACTCGCTTTGCATCGACCGACGCCAACGACTTTCTCTATGCCTTCGATGCGTCACGCAACTACGATCCGGCACCCAACCTCGAGAGGATTCGCGTACCGGTGACGGCGATCAACTCCGCCGACGACTTCATCAATCCGCCGGAACTCGGGATTATGGAAGTGCAGATCAAACGCGTTCCCAAAGGTAAGTACGTGTTGTTGCCGATCACCGAGCAGACGCGCGGGCACGGAACGCATACACTTCCGGCGATCTGGAAGGGCTATCTGGAGGAGTTGCTCAGTAAGTCGACACCGTGACGCGGATCCGAAAGACACATCTCTTACATAGTGAAACTTCTGAAACTTGCATGCAACGGACGGGTTAAGCTTCGAGAAAGGCGCTGCCCCGCGCAGGCCGGTTGCGACTAATGTCTAATACCTCTGGTAGCCGCTGCGAGCGGTGCTTTGGGGAGGTCGACCATGAAACTCTCTGTATCAGTCTTGATACTCCTTCTGGTACTTTCCGCAATAGCTTCTGCACAGTCCACCAACTCTGCCGACAATCGCACGAGTAAACAAGAAGTGAGCGTCCCAGCAGGATAAAGCACGATCACAGGTTGTCTGACCGGTCATCACCATGGCTACCGACTAACTGGAAAAGACGGGACGACGCATCTGTTGACGCCCGTACCGGAAGACAAGGGTCTGCACAGCCCACGTCGGAGACACAGTCACATTGGCCGGTTATCCTGACGATAACCGGGACGCCAGCACCAGCAGCGACGAAGGTACGCCGCACGGCCTACGCTTTTTCCAGGTCAATGAAATTGTTTCGGAGTGCAAGTAATCGCCGCATACTCGCGTCTTACAGAAGCGCGATATCGCTTCAGAAGCCCTGCTGAACTGCAGGGCCCTTTTTTATAGTGGCGATCGTAAAGTGGCGCTGGGCTGTCAACTGAAGGTGGCGCTACCGTCGCCGTGCGTTCCAAAAATTCAGCGAATCGTTTGCGAGCTTCGCGGGTCTAATCACTAGGGCGGGAGTCCAGTTCATGTCCCTCGACGTCAGCTATCGAGGAAGGCGCTTTGCTGGAAAAGCGACCATCCGGCAATACCGCGGATGGATACTGTGCGCGCTTCTTCTCATCTTCTGCGTCAACGCGAAAGCCGCACG
Organism: uncultured Acidobacteriaceae bacterium; assembly: GCA_963779555.1. GTDB lineage: Bacteria > Acidobacteriota > Terriglobia > Terriglobales > Acidobacteriaceae > DASRAA01. The sequence goes on along the minus strand of CAVZYS010000001.1, from coordinate 22,464 downwards.
CTATGAGATCCACAAGACCAGGGCGAAACTGGCGATCACCCAGGCCTATCTCGATGGCGAGGAGACAATCCGGAAGCTGCCGAAAACCGCGCTTCTTTTGTTGTGCTGTGTCGGAATAGTCGGCGCTTCTTCCTTAATCCGGCCGCAAGCGATCCTGCTCCCGATCACCATTCCAAGTTTAACTCCGTTCCGCGGATTCGATCCCGAGTTCCATCTCCGACCCCCACCTGTCAGGTAGTTTGAATACCCCTTGTTGATGTTTCGTTCGCAATGATGAGTGGCGCCTGCGCGCGAGGTCCGGCCATCCGGTCGCGACCAGGCTCGCAGGTTCCCACTCGCCAGTACAAATCTGGCGTTGCGCCAGCCTAGTTAATTGCACCAACGCAACCACAGCCTTAAGGAGGGCATATGTCAACCAAGCTCGCGACCCACTCAACGTCATTACCAAACCAGCCGCAGCGACTGATGGATCGACAACCTGAAAACGCGCACGAACGAATCAAGCTACGTGCCTACGAGTTGTACGAAGAACGGGGGCGCATTCACGGACACCACGAGGATGACTGGGCCGACGCCGAGAGGGAAATCGGCGAGGAAACCCAGTTTCAAAAGGCCGCTTAACTAGGCAATGTAAGACGCGCCACCTCGTCGTACGGCGAAGGGGTGGAGCGTCTGTATTGACGTAGATTCAAGCCCTGCCGCGTGCAGCGCCTGCACGTCCGGGGTCCCTGCTGAATTCAAAGAGCGCCGCGCTGGGGTCGACCAAGCCGGCCTCGGCGCTTACCAGAACGTGCGCGATGCGGGTCACCGCTTCACGACATAGTTTGATGGTTTGCTCATCATTGGTCAGGAACGAGGCATTCTGGACCGTCGACAGGGCATCGCGAAGATGTCTATTCAGGTAGACGCTCATCTGTTGCTGCTTCTGCTCCCTGAGTTTCAAGCGAACCTCCGCCCGCACTGCCCGAGAGCCGACATACATGGCGGTGGCGGCGTTCACCAGGTTAACGAGAACCATGGAGAGCAAAAGCAGAAGGCGGTGAGGATGATGGAGCCAATCGGAGAGTGACCCTCGCAGCATCCGGATACACAGCAGCTCAGTGGCAACACTGAACACGAAAACCGAAAAGGCGATTTCAAATGGTTGCCGTTTCATCTCAAGCACCTCCACAGGAAGTGGTAATTGCGTTTCGCTCATTTGGCGGCGGAAATGCGCCGGGGCGTTGGCCTGCGGCCGCGCAGCCGCCGGACTTGGGCCACACTCCATACCGCGCAGCCCAAGGCAACTGGAAGCAGCCACGCGGCGTTTAGCTTGAATGCCAGGTTCGCGCCGGATAGTCCGAGAAGTGGCGTGAATGGCTCCAGGTATCGCAACGCATGTTGGCGGTCGTGCATACGCTGCAGGACATAAAGCAGGCCGAGAAAAGCCAGGGTTCCCACAAAAAACGAAGCCGGATGAAAGCGCCAAGTGTTCCAAAACGGCACATCGGTAGCAAAGTAGAAGATATCCTCAACGACTTCCACGATGACCAAGCCGAAGATTGCCGCTATACCGAAGGCCGTACCGGTATGATCCTGCTGTCCTCTGCGTCGTGTACTCATTCGCATCCTATGGCGCCGCGATCTGGAATCGCAGGACCGACTGGGCGATCCGGTATTGATATTTCGCGGCAGCGAACTGGATTTGTGCTTCGGTCTGCGTCAGTTGTGCCTGGCTGAGCTCCACAATCGAACTTAGCCCCAGGCTGTAGCGAGTCTGGGATAGGTCAACCGCGAGATTGGCCTGGTCCACGAATTGTTGCGTGACGCCGATGCGGTTGTAGGCGGTAATCGCACGGAGCCAGCTGGTGCGAACATCATTGGCGATGCGGTCTTTCAGATCGCGGAGTTGCTCGTCGGCCGCCTGCGCCCGTAATCCGGCCTCACGCGAACGCGCTGGGTAGAGAAAGCCGTTGAAGATCGGGATGTTGACATTGACTCCGATTGCGCCGTACCAGGACGTGAATGGGGACACGCCCGCGATTGAGTTGCTATAGGGAGTGCGTCCGACAACTCCCAGTGCCTCAATCGAGGGCAGTAGCAAGTCGCGCTCAGCCTTCTGAAAGTGCTGGGCTGCCTGGTATTCGTAACCTTGCGACGCGATTTCGGGCCGGTTACTGAACGCCTCGTCCTGTAATTGACTTACAGCGTCGGGTGGCGGCTTCAACTCGGTCTCTGTATCGACGAGATCGAATTGCTCTTGCGTGGCGTAGCCTAGAACTTGGGACAGCACTGACAGTGCAGCCTGGTAGTTATTCTGGGCATCGAGCAGCAGAAGTTTGGACTGGGCGAGGTTCGCATCAGCAAAGCTGACATCCAGTTGCGAACGCAGCTTGTTCTGGAACAGCGCCGTGATCTGATCGGACACAAGTTGGCGAGCAGTAACTGTCTGTTCCGCGACTTTCTGCAGAGCCAGCGTTTGCAGGGCGTTGTAGAACGCCTCATCGACCGCCAGCTTGATCTGGTCGGCAGTGGCCACGGCGTTCATGTCGGCGGCCTTGGCGCGCAACGCGGCGGAGGCAACCAGGTTGTTGGTGCGGCCAAAGTCAGTAATGAGTTGCGATAAAGTGAGGCCACCGGCGGCGCGCTCATAGACAATCGGATTGTTGAGATTGCCGGCGGCGATGCGCGAACCCTCTTTCGGCTCAACCGCCGTCAAGCTGCCATAGACGGTCGGATAGTAGGCAGCCTGTTGTTGCCGGGTGACTTGCTTGGAAGCGAGATACAGCAGGCGATATACGGAAATCTGAGGGTTGTTCTTCAGCGCCAAGGCCTCGGCGTCCTGAACGGTCAAGCGCACCACTGCTCCCGAAGCTGGCAGTTGCACCTGGACCTGGTTCGGCTGCGGCGACGGACTTGGTGCCGACACGGCTGGAGCGGTCCCGGTTTGCGGATAAGGTGTAGCAGAGGGCGGCGGAGTGGCTGTTTGCCCCGCCATCGAAACGGTCACCAACACAATGAGTAACACTAGTTGGAACATCTGCCGTCTCAAGCTTGTACCTCCTGCGTGGGCTGAGCTTCTTCTCTGCGATGGATCAGCAAGTAGGCTGCGGGAACAATGAACACCGTGACGACCACCGACACCGGTCAGGCCCCCGATGATGGAGCGCGCCAGCGGAGCATACTGCTCACTGCCGGCTTCCAGAGCCAGTGCCATCGGAATCGAGCCCGAGTATCGTCGCCAGAGAGGTCATCAGGATAGGTCGCAATCGAACCCGGCAAGCCAGAGCGACGGCGTCGCGGATGGGCATTCCTGGCCGTCCGATAGCTGCGGGTCACGTCCACGATCAGAATGCTGTTGGAGACCACGATGCCAGTCATCATCAGCACGCCCATCAGAGACATGACATTCAGCTCGTGCCCGTGACGAGCAGGAAGACGAGCACGCCGGTAATGCCTGACGGAATTGCCAGCAGAATGATGAAGCGGATCGACGAACGACGCGAACTGCGCCATCAGGATCAGGTACACCAGCACGATCGAGAGCAACAGTCCTACGCCAAAGCTCTTGAATGACTGCCGCATGGCCTTCACGGAACCGCGCATCTGTATGCGTACACCGTCGGCAGCTTCGTGCTGTCGATGATCTTGTGCACCTTGCGACGGCAACCGAGCCTAGGTCCTCGCCCTTCGGCGAAATGTAGAGGTCAATCTCGCGCAGAGCTGGTAATGGTCAACTTCGGTTGGCGAATCATTCGCTTGATGTTGGTCACGGTTCCCAGTTGGTGGTGTTGCTGTTGCCTTGGGCGTGCAGTGGAATCTGCTTCCAGGTCGAGAGCAGCGACTCGAGTTGGTGAGTCTGGATACTGCACTGTCAGCATGTAATTGTTTCCGCTCTTGGGATCGACCCAATAACTCGGCGCAATCATGCCGTTCGACGTAAGAGCTGTGATCACGTTGTTGACGACGTCCGTCGAGGAAAGCCCGAGTCGCGAAGCCATTTCCCGGCGACATCAAGATCGAGTCCCGGATAATCGAGGTCCTGCGGGATCAGCACATCACTCACGCCCTTGAGGCGCCACGACTGGCGCCGCAATCTCGCTGGCAATGGTGTAGGCGTCCTTTTGATGGCTGCCGCTCACTTGAATGTCGATTGGCGCGGGCAGACCAAGGTTCACCACCGCATCCACCAATCCGCCAGTTTGGAAATACGTGTTGAGCTCGGGAAGATCCTCGGCAACTTTCCGGCGCACCCGGTTCATGTATCGTAAGCTGCCGGCGGTGTGCCCTTTGTCAGGCTCACTTATACGATGGCCGTGTGCTGGGCGGAGTTGCTGGTGTAGATCGAAGAGAATTCCGGAGTCACCCCGATATTGGAGAGCATCATGCCCAGGTCATCGGTCGCACTACCTGCGAATCTCGTTCTCCACGCTGCGCACATACTGGTCGGTCAGCTCCAATCGAGTGCCGGTAGGCGCCTTCACGTTGATCACGAACTGGCCGGGATCGGTGCGTGGGAAAAACGCAACCCCGAGCAGTGGATACAGCGACAGGCTCAAGACGAAGATACCGATGATCCCCACTACGGTTGCCGCCGGGCGCAGCAGCGTCTTGCCGACGGCAGTCGTAATACATCAGCATGTGGTCGTAGTGATGGTTAAAGCGATTTACCAGCCGCGCCAGCATCGATTTGGTTTCCTGATGCGCAACTGTTCCATGACCTGTGATGAAACGGGCGCAGAACAGCGGCACGACCGTCATGGCAACCAGTACGACGCTGCGAAGAGCCAAAACCACTACCGCAGGGCCAGCGCGGTAAACAGAAACGGCTGACGCCGTACAGGAAAACCACTGGAAAGAACACGATCGCCGTCGTAAAGGTAGCAGCCAACACCGGCAACTGATCTCCTGGCCGCCCTTTTCCGCGGCCTGCGCTGCGGCGTCTTCTCCCTCCTCCAGGTGACGGAAAATGTTTTCCAGCACCACGACGGAATTGTCGATCAAGCGCGAGAAAACCAGTGCCAGTCCGCCAAGCACCATGGTGTTGATGGTGCCGCCGCCGAGATTGATGGCAGCAGAAATGCGGCCAGAGCCGAAGACGGTATCGAAAGCAGGACCGCGATCGTTGCCGCGCACGAGCCCAGGAAAATCAGAATCATCGAGGCGGTCAGCACCAGGCCGATCAAGCCTTCATGCCCAGGTTGCGGATCGCCGTCTTCACATATTGCGACTGATCGAAGACGACCTTGGCGACCAGGGACTTAGGCATGTCGACCAGGTTCTTCAATTGCGCTCTTGCACGCCGTCCACGATTGCGATCGTGTTGCTGTTGCCGCCCTGCTTCAGGACGGGCAGATACACAGACTTCTGGCCGTCCACGCGCACCATGCTGGTACTGGATCGGCTGCGCGTCCTCGGCGTGGCCAATGTCGCCGAAGCGAAGCGAGCCGTTGCCGACCGTCTTCAGCGGCAAGTCGATTCATATCGGAGATGTCAGGTAGTTGCGCTGTTGGTGTAAAGGTTGTAGTCTCTGGGCCCGATACGCACGTCGCCAGCCGGCAGGATCTTGTTGGATTCGTTGACTGACATGAACCACATCCATCGAGCTCATCTGTGTTGCCTGCAGTTTGACCGGATCGACATAAACCTGGATCTGGCGGTACTTTCCGCCAAACGGCTGAGGCACCGACGCGCCCGGCACGTTGGCAACCTGGTTGCGCACGTTGTACTGTCCTTGGTCGTGTAACTGGGTTTCGTTGAGTCCCTGTCCCTTCAGCGTGATCAGGCACACCGGCAGACTCGACGCGTCAAACTTGAACACCACTGGCGGCAAAGTGCCCTGGGCGGAGTTTGCGCAAGTCCGCCATGGCAAGATTCGAAATCTCGCTGACCGCTGCATCCGGTCGATGCCCGGCTGGAAGTACATCTTGATCAGGCTGACACCGGGTAGCGAGCGCGACTCAATGTGATCGATATTGCTTCCCAAAGTGAAGAAACGTTCGAAGGTGTCGGTGATGTCGGCTCTCGATCTGCTCCGGAGGCATTCCGTTGTAGAAAGTCGCGACCACCACGACCGGAATATTGATGCTGGAGGAAAAGATCGACTGGCATGCGGGCCACCGTCATCATGCCGACCACAGCGATGACGAGGCACATCATGAGGATGAAGAACGGATACCGCAGGGCGAAGCCTGACATTTACTCGCTTCCTCCCGTTTCGGCAGCGTTCGACGCGACCCTGGTTACTTTCGGTGTACCAACTGGCCGGCTTGATAGATCCGAAATTGCCCACGATGACGCGCTCGCCTTCCGTAAGTCCAGCAACATCTCGACGCGGTCGGATCTTCCAGCTCCAGTCTGTACTTGCCGTGGCTGGACGCGATTCTGCGATCCACCACCAGCACGCTGGATCTGCCGTTTTGCTGTTGCACCGCCTGGATTGGCATGGTAACGCCAGCATCCGGGTGGCTCTGGATCTGCAGCGTACATTGGCGTACATTCCTGGCTGCAGGTGTAGGTGTCGTTGGGCACGTCGATTTCAACTTGCATCGTGCGGGTCGATGTATCAAGGGAGTTAGTGAAGCGCGCGATTTTACCGGTGAAGTGTTCGCCCGTCGCCTGCACGTGTACGTCAGCCGAATCGCCAATCTTGACGATCGCGGCTATCGATTCCGGCACCGGAATGCGAAGCCGCAGCACGTTGATCTGAGCAACCGTAACTACAGGCAGCCCGCTTGTATTCGAGGTTCCAGCCTGCACCAGAGAACCGGTGTCGGAAAAGCGCCAGGTTACGATGCCATCGTAGGGGGCCGTGATTCGAGCGTAGTCGTTCAGGGCGGAGTAGTGCTGTTGGTTGGCCTTCGCTGCTTCCAATTGTTGACGTGCCGCCGATAGTGCCGACTTTGCGGCATCAACCTGCGCACCGGAGGCGCGGTCCTTCGCGGTGGCATCGTCGAGTTCCTGCTGCGCAATCAGCCCCGGCCGCGCCTTGTCGGTGTTGAGCAGCCTGGTGGCGTTAGCATTCAGGGCCACATGATCGGCCTCGGCCCTGGAGACGTCGCTCTGGGCGCGAGCGATTTCCTCTTCCGCGTGGTGCACCGCTGCCTTGGCTTCATCGACCTGGGCAACCAGCTCTGGGATTTCGAGTACCGCAAGTACTTGTCCCTGCCGGACATGGTCTCCTATGTCGACATCGATATGGCGAATGTAGCCAGCCACCTTGGCGTGCAATTCGACGTTCTGGTAGGGAATGAACTGGCCGGCGATGGAAAGCGAAGTGGCAATGGTCTCTCGCTTCGCCATAGCAACCGCGGCGTACGGTACATGTTCGTTGCCTACACCTGTTTCTTTCGCGGTACTGCCGCCCGTTGATCCGGCGCGAGCCCGCTTTGCAACCACAGCGGCAACAACCAGACAGACCACAACCAGTCCTAACACAAGTAACTTGTGCCAACGACGAACTTGCATGAACGTCCTCTTTTCAATCGAACGGTTCGATAGATCCGATCCGCTCAGCGTGAGCGGTTTGACCGGACAAATACCGACGTGAAAGCGAAAAATAATTGAGGAGAACTAGGCTTGGAAAGGCGGAGGCCGGAGGAAACGATGAACTTGTCGCAGAGGAAGATTTCTCGGAGGCGGTGTCAGAAAAGCGCTTGGGGCACACAGTTCTCGATGGAGGTACAGCCCCACGAGGCACGTCACGGCCATCCAAAACAGCATGCCACTGCTTGAATCAACAGACTGGATTTCCATCTTTTGTCCGCTGAGCCATAGCTTGGAAGAAGTGGATGGAGTGACCTTCGTTGCCCCGCCGCCGCTATAGACCGAAGTTTTGGCATGCAACGCAAACATGAACACCAGAGCGCAAAGCACTAACAACTGCGCGCGCCAAAGCACCTCGGTCTTCATGGTTCTGAGATTCACAGCCGGCAATTACCCCTGTATCCTGACACCATCAATATACGTCAGAACACTAGTTTTGTGGGAGAGTTGCTCAAGAAGAAGCCTAGCAGCAACAGTATCGTGCAAAGCACCCGAAGTCGAGCCTGTACTTCATCACCTCTGACAAAAAGGCGTTTGGCAGCTTCTCCAACCGAGATTCCACCGGACCTCGCGAGAGCCGGTCTGGGGGTAAATGTCGACCGTCAGTCTCCTTGAATTTCAGCGGCTTACGCAGTTCCAGCACTTGGCACAGGCTGTTGAACCAGTACCTGCGTGTGATCCAACCCATCCAACACGACATCCGTCGTTCCAGAATGTATTTTGCGTCCACACTGCTGCCTGCTACTATCTAACTAACTGGTTAATTAAATCTCCATGTCGGCCTCGCTCAAACCCGACAAGCCACGCCTGGGCACCCGGCGGCAGCCCGCGGCCAGCCGCAAGGCCATTCTGCAGGCCGCTCTGGAAGAGTTTGCCCGGGAAGGTCTTTCCGGCGCTCGCATGGACGCCATCGCCGACGCTGCGGGCGTCAACAAGGCCCTGCTCTATTACTACTTTCAGGACAAGGACGCCCTGTATGGCGCGGTGCTCGACGAGTTTTTCAGCGGCTTCCTGGAACGCCTCACCGTGGTGCTCGATCGCCAGGCATCCGCGGGCGAGCGCTTCCTCTCGTATGTGCGCGCGCACTTTGACATCGTAGCCAAGTCGCCGCACTACGCGCGCATCTTTGTGGGCGAGATCATGAGCGCAGGCCGCGGTGGCTCGCCTCATATCGAGCGCATGTTCGCGCAATACCTGCAGCCGATCGCCGCCCGTGTTCTCGCCGTGCTGCAAGAAGGCATCGCTACCGGTGAATTCCGCGCCGTCGAGCCGATGCAATTCATGCCTTCCGCCGTGGGCAGTATTGTTCATTACTTTGCCGTGGCCCCACTGCTTCGCAAGTTTCGGCCTGTCGATCCGTTCTCTCCGAAAGCCCTTCGGCAGCGTCGCGCCGCAGTGCTGGACTTCGCCGCAGCCGCCTTGTTCACCAATCGTGATGCCGGTGTGAAGCTGGCCGCCGAGATAGCCACCCGCGAACCTAAAAATAGAGCGAATCCACGTTCTCTTGCACGACCAAAGCGCAGCAACGCGGCGCGAAGGAAACGCCAATGAAGCCGCCCAAATTTCTCCTATTCCTGGTTGTCTTGCTCGCGATTGCCGCCGCCTGGTACTTCTTTTCTACCGACCGCACCAGCGATACCGTGCTGATCGGCATCGTGGACGCCAACCAGGTCATCGTCAGCTCGAAGATCATGGGCCGTGTCGAAAAGCTGTACGTGGACGAAGGCTCAAAGGTAAAAGCCGGCGACCTGATCGCCGAGATCGATTCCGAGGAACTCGAAGCGCAGAAGAACGCCGCGCAGGCAACGATCAATGCCTACGACTCGCAGGTATCGTCTATGAAGGCCACGGAAGCGGAGACGATGGGTGAGACTAACAGCGGTGTGGTGAACGCCCAGGCACGGCTGTCGGCGGCACGGGCGGCGCTGGCCCAGGCACAGGCCGACCTGGTACGCGTGCGCAGCGATTCGCAGCGCACGATGGCGCTGGCCAAGGCTGGTGTGGCCTCCGAGCAGGACAGCGTTCGCGCGGAAGAGCAGCTTAAGGCGCAGCAAGCCGTGGTACAAAGCGCGCAGAAGAATGTCGATGCGGCGCAGGCCGACGTCGAGACAGCGGATGCGCGCCTGCATCAGCAGCGCGCTGCTGCCAGCAACGTTGCCATGAACGAGGCACAGGTCGCGAACGCAGAAGCGCAGCTCGCGCAAGCCGACACACGGCTTGGCTACACGAAGATCTATGCACCTGTGACCGGAACGGTTTCTGTGCGCGCCACTCGCCAGGGCGAGGTCGTGAATGCGGGCGAGCCTATCGTCACCATCATCGATTTCGGCGACACCTGGGTGCGCGCCGAAGCTCCTGAAACGGAAGGGCGCTTCGTCGCCGTGGGCAACAAGCTCAAAGTCCGCCTGCCCGCCGGACAGCCCATCGAAGGCCAGGTCATCTTCAAGGCCGTTGAAGGCGACTATGCGACCCAGCGCGACGTAAGCCGCACCAAGCGCGATATCAAGACCATCGGTCTGAAGCTGAAGGTCGATAACCCAGACGGTGCTCTGGTGCCAGGCATGACCGCCGAGGTCCTGCTGCCGAAAGATCTGGCGAAGGGAGCCAAATGAGCTGGTTCCATTCCAAATCCCTGAGTGGTGCGGAATGCACCGCACCCGCGAGTGGAGACGCGATCGTCGTCGACCACATCACCAAGAAATATGGGGACTTCACCGCCGTCGACGATGTCTCGTTCGCGGTGAAACAGGGCGAGATCTTTGGATTGCTCGGTCCCAATGGCGCGGGCAAGTCAACGCTGATTCGCATGATGACAACGCTGCTGCCGATCACCAGCGGACACGCGTTGATCAACGGTTACGATGTTGCGAAAGAGGCAGATTCGGCACGACAGTGCATCGGCGTGATTCCTCAGGCGCTGACCAGCGACATTGATCTGACCGTCGAGGAGAACCTGAATATCTACGCCAAGCTCTATAGCGTGCCCGCCGAACAACGGAAGCGTAACGTTGACGAACTGCTAGAGACCGTTGACCTGACTAAGTGGCGCAACGCCCAGACCAAGACGCTTTCCGGTGGAATGCGGCGACGTCTGGAGATTGCGCGCGGCCTGGTACACAGTCCGAAGATATTCTTCCTCGACGAGCCGACGACGGGCCTCGATCCGGTTTCACGCGTTGCCGTGTGGGAGATGCTCACCAAGATCAAGAACAGCCGCGACCTCACGGTGCTGATTACCACTCACTACATGGACGAAGCCGATCGCCTCTGCGATCGCATCGCCATCGTCGATCACGGAAAGCTGGTCGCGCTCGACGCACCCATGGCGTTGAAGGCCAGCGTTCCCGGCTCGAACGTGATTGAGGCTCAGTTCACCAACGCGCCGCCGGATTGGGAGCAGCAGTTGCAGAAGCTGGATGACGTCAAGTCGGTGCAGTCGCAGGCCGCAAACGCGTACCGCATCCTCACCAGCAACGGCTCCAAGACCACCACTGAACTGGTCGAGATGGCGGTGCGGCAGAACGTGCAGGTGAAATCGCTCTCGGTACAGAACACCACGCTGGACGACGTCTTCGTTCACTTCACGGGACGCCAGTTGCGCGACGAGCAGGTGAAGGCCTACCAGTTCGTCATGCCTGACCGTCCGGGGATGCGGCCATGAATCGCATGTGGGCCATTGTCGAGCGTGAGCTGCGCAAATTCTTTCGTTCCCCGACCCTGATGTTGGTATCGATGGTCTTTCCGCTGGTTCAGTTGATCGTGCTGGGCAACGCGTTTGGCGGAAAGATCAAGGATGCGCGCCTCGGGGTCGTTGATCAGGACCACGGCACCCAGGCGGTGAAGATCCGCGAGGCGCTTGCCGCCGTGGAGGTCAACGCGCGCACCTTCAGGCCGGTTTACTACACGAGCGATCAGGAGGCCGTCGCCGATGTGCGCACCGGACGCATTGACGCGGCCATCATCATTCCACCCGAGTACTCGCGGAGGGTGTACGAGCAGAACCATCCCCGCATCGCGCTGGTCGTCGACAACACGGACAACTTCACCAGTTCTTCGCTGGAGCAGGTCTTCAGCGACCTGGTGAAGGCGCTGAATATGCCCGACGTCGAGCCTTCGCGCATTGTGCAGCAGATCTCTCTCGACACAGTCGAGCTCTACCCCTACATCGAGTACATGAAGTATCTGCTGCCGGGCTCGATCGCCTTGGCCATGTTCGTCTCGGTCATGATAGGCGGTGGCATGCTGTACATCGATGACAAGGCGCGCGGCGTGCATGAAGGCTACCTGGTAACGCCAATTACGAAGTTTGAGCTGGTATTTGGCCTGAACATCGCGGGAGCGGTCAAGGCAATTCTAGCCGGAATCGTAATCACCCTATTGGGAGCGCTCTTGTCGGGGCTTGGTACAGTGTTCAAACCGCAGAACGTTGCCAATCTTTTGCTGATGATCTTTGCCACTTCGATGGCGTTCAACACCATGATGTTCCTGATGATGGTGCGGGTGGAGGATCCGCTGGTGCCGCGCGCCACCTTCGGCATCCTGAACACGCTCCTGTTTTTTCCCAGCGGCGCCATCTATCCCATTTACGCATTCCCGAAGTGGCTGCGTTGGATCGCCTATGTCGATCCCTTCAGCTATTCGGTCCACGGCTTCAAAGCGATTCTGCTGAAAGAGGCAGGCTTAACCGCGATTGCCTGGGATCTGGCCTTCCTGACCATCGCAGCAGTGACGATGATGACGATTGCAACGATGCTGTTCAAGAGGACGCTCTAGCTGAGAGCCGATATCTATCGACCAGTTGATTCCCTGCATTAACTGATTACCGGGCGTGTCATTGATAGTAGTAACACTTAGCCCAACTTCCACATTTTGCTGGACGAGATCCTTTATTCGCCTGGGGTTACGATTTCATTCCGTCACTAGGTTGAGGTCTCGTGCCAGGTCTTAACCGGCTTCATCACCTCCAACGGGATCTGGAGCGTGGCGTAGATCTCTCGGTGTATCGGCTCCGGGGTGGTGGCTCGGCGGATCTTCAAAATCTTTCCGTCGGTGGTAGGCAGAACCACGGTGATCACTTGGTGAGTGCTGAGTTGCTGGCGCAGGGTCGACCATGAGGTATGGATGTCGCGGTCTAGGAATCTCTTCTCGATGGCGACCAGAAGATGGTAGGCCAAGACACAAAGGAAGATGTGAGTCTGGGTACGATCTTGTAGATGGTGGAAGATCGGCCGCTCCCGTAAGGGACTCTTCATGGCACGAAAGGCAGCTTCCACCCGCGTCAGTAACATGTAGGTGCGCCAGATTTCATCGACCGTCATGTCCTGACGGTCGGTCTTCAGCACATAGCCACCATCCAGCTTTTCGGCGATCGCTTGCTTGGCGCTGTCCTGCTGCCAGGAAAAGCTCTGGCCCGCGGCGTCATACTCGATCTGGTAATAGCGGGCTACTCGCGGGTAACGCTCCTTGAGTCGGCCTATGGCTTCGTAGACCTTCTCGGTCTGTTTTAAATGTCCCTTCTGCCAGCGCGTTTGCAGCGCCGCCAGATCTTGCTGTAAGCGCTGCTCTTGTTTTTTTCGGATGGCCCGGTCCTTCTGTTCGCGTCCCGCACTGCTGCAGAGGATGTAGACTTTGTTGCCCTTCTGTCGACGCTTGATCTGAACCTGGGATTTCTTCTGTCCGGGATTGCGCGGTGGAGGCTGGCGTATCACTTCTTCCCACTCCTCATCGTTCTCGAATTCCTCTAGCCAGGCATTCCTCTCCGGATGTCGGCCGGCTACCAGGTAGTGGTGTCCGCTAGCTTGAATCTGTTGCAGGTTTTCCTCATACGCCATGCCTCGGTCCACGACCACCGTGCAACCCGGTTTCTTGCCCGTCCGCTTCTCCAAACTCTGCAACATCTCTTGCACCGGGCTGCGATCCTGACGATTGCCCTCGAAGACTTCGTGGGCTTTGGGAAAACCGTCCCCATCCAGCACTAACCCCACCAGCACTTGCTTACAGTCGGGCCGCTGATCGCGCGAGTACCCACGCTTCGCCTGCGGGTTGCTGTCCGCCTGCCCCTCGAAGTACGTCGAAGTCAGATCGTAGAGATACAGCGTGTCGTCGAGATGAAACAAGCTCTTCTCTCGCTCCGCCAGCGCGCGCTCGATCCCTTCCCCATGGGGGTGAAGTTGGTCCAGGTTGCGGTACAAGGCCTCATCGTTCAAGCCGGAAAAGTCCCCGCCCACAATGTCGGCCAGCGCGGTGCCGCGAATCCAATCGGGCATGGCATGCTCGGAGAGCGGCGCGATCAGCCGGTTCAGGGTCATGGCTTCACTCATCTGGCGGGCGCGCGAGGACAGTCCTGCTGAGGTTAAAATCTCGTTCAACCCCAGCTATTGCCACATCTGATGTCCCACATGCACGGCTCCCGCTGCGCGAGCTTGCTCAACGCTCACGTGATCGCTGTCGACGGTCACGGCGGCTGGGGCACTGCTCTGGGATGACGCCAGAGGCGGCGTTCCTCCTCCTCGGCGTTTCTTCCCCAGGGTGGGAAGTCCCGCCTCGGCGGGACTCAGCGAGAGTTGTCCGAGCAAGCTGGCTTGCAATGTTTTCTCCTGACAGACCGTTCAACCCGGATGACTCTGGCCAGTGCTCATAAGGAGGGTTGACGCGGACTGCACCAATATGCCCGAAGCAAAGAACCCCACCGGCGCTGCCACGCAACAGGGGCTGCTGAAGAGGTCCCGAGTGCCTGTCCCGCGCGGACTGAAGTGTGTGCGTCAGAAAACCTGTCAAAAACGGAGTAAAAGTAGACCGCATCACGCAGCGCCATCGGGATGATGCGGTCCATTTTTGCTCCGCCGCTTACGGGGCAATCACTGCTAAAGGTGGTGCTGACCTACCAGCCACAGTTGTGCACCCTGAGAAGGCACAACTCACAGTTTCGCTACCGACGCAGCGGCCAACCCGAGAAGGACAGATGGGTGTGATCCAAGCCGTTCCTATGTCGACAGAACTTTGGGTCCAGCGACTCTCTGTTGGTGGCCGTGCCCAATTGCATAGTACGGCAGGCCAAGACCATTGAGTTGCGCCTCGGCGATCCCGCAAAGCCGGGCGAGGTTCAGTCGGCGTTTCTCGCCATCGAGGAGCAGAAGGTCGCCAAACCATCTCTTGCCGACCTCTGATCAAGCCACGGTCCGTACTGAAGTTTCCAAAAAAGCCTTTCGTTGTCATCTGCGGCCTGACGGCCAGCCAGAATGACATCCCAAAAAATCAGATAGTGTGCGACGGCGTTAGCTTTTCCGACCTTGGCCAATACTTTAATAGGTTCTTGCAGTATGTCGATCGGTTCGCTACTGACTTCGTCGAAGAGCATGACTGCCCTCCGAAGATCGTCGGGACGATACTTACGCAAGAGCGCCACAGCGCGGTTGCCGAACGACGCGGCGAGTTTGCGGCGGATTGCCCTTTCCGACACCATAGATCTGAACACCCAAATGCACGGTAGCCACGCTTTCAAGTGGAACGGTTTCTTCCTTGAAGGAACAGGCCGTATTTTCCTGCAAAAACGGCCACCACGAACCAGCACCGACAGACTGCAGAATGGACTGCGAAATGAACTTACTCCATGGTGGTTCCTTGTGGGAGAGCTCTTTCCGGAACGGATAAACGACGACCTGGCAGGTGGCCATGGCGTCAGGCTTCAGCAGTACACCTTGCAGCAGGCAGGCGCGCACCGTTGCCGGAGCGAAAGCATGCCGCGGAAGCACATAGGCCGTGGTCAGTTGCGTCCGGGACGACATCATGTCACGTAGCCCGCCCGCATTTTCAAATGCTAGAGCTTGGGCGGGCAGTACTAGGGCATACGTGCCGCCAGGTGCCAAGATGCGCGTCGTCAGCTCGGTGAAGGCGATATAGGTGTCGCCTCGCAACCGGCTATTCGCAAATTCTCCGTGGAGCCACTTGCGCTCCGAGGCCGTCAGCCGCTCACCCCATGGCGGGTTGCTGATGACGGCATCGAACTTTGGCGGGCAAGCCGCCTGCCAGCGGAGAGAATCCGTGGTCAGCAGGTGCCTCGGTGGGTCGCCTCCCAAGAGCTGGAAGACCAGAGAAACGCTCTCAGCGGCGAGAGGATTGCGGTCGATTCCCCACAGGCAGTCATGGCAGAGTTTCTCCAAAACGGCGCAACGCCTTGGCGCTTCTACCCGTCGTAGAACTGCCTGTGCAACTGCAAGCAGAAGCTGGCCAGATTCCATCGCTGGGTCGATCACGCACGGCGCGGTGTGGTCAAGCGCATGTGCCACCACGTATTCGGCAGCTAGTGCTGCGACCGCTGGCGAAGTCGCATAAGTTGAAAATGGTTTTCCAGGCCGCCGCTCATTGTGCAGAACTTTGTCCCTGTGACCAACAAGCGACAGATGCATCAACATGCCGAGAATGCTGGCCACGGCTTGCAACCAATCGGCGCCATACTTCGCCCGCAAGGGTTCGGTGAACTCGCCTTCGCGGAACAGCTTGCAGATGTGCGAGAACGCAGCATTGATCGTCAATGCCGGCGATTTGTGCCTCCGACACTCGGTGCGAACTATGTCCTCATACCTGCGGCGAACCACACGATAGATGCGTAGCAACTCCGCATCCGGCCAACAAGCGTACAGGCTGTCTTCAGGTATGGTCAGTCTCATCTTCAGGTCCCAGTGCGCACACAAAAGGCGTGAAATCTCTGAAGTTGCCAATCTGCATCAGAATTCGTGCAGGTTCAAGCTATTTCTTCGTGATGCGCAGAATCGGATTCCCTGCGGCCACGCAGAAGATCGAGGCCCGAGCCTGTTGCCCAAAGGATTCATCCTGCCAGCGCGCCGAGTCCGTGGGAGCCTGCCAGCACAACCGGAAGCCCGTGGATTGCCGATTAACCAAAGTCTTGTACTGATGGCGCGATTCAGGGACCTTACGCCGGCATTTCCGGTTGGCACTACGAAGGACGAGCCACTTGCTGGGGGTATTGGCTCCAGTTCCTTGAAGTGACTTCCCCGAAGCTGACTTCTGGCCCGCGTCGACGAGAGTCCGTCCTCCCATGAGGATGCCGCTTGAGGATATAGTTGAGCAGATCGTTGCGGGCGCATTGCACATCCAGATCGGCAAAACCGTTCAGCTTGATGAAATCGTTGAGGCGCACCGCTGCATGGAAGGGTACAAAGCAGGCGGAAAAATTGTGGTGCTGACATGACCGCCTGAGGCGAGAACGCTGCGCCCCTTCCTAAAGGTCTCTTCTCCCTCGCATGACAGCAGACGGCAGGTTGGGACCCCGGTGACAGGTCACTCGCTGTTGCCCAGCGCTCTCTCGATGCGTCGGTCTGGGATCAGCCACATCAGTGCAACCAAGACGTAGAACGCACAGGCGATCCACGGCCCTACGAATGCCAAGGGAATGGCGACCAGATAGGCGAGAATCGACAGGGCGCCTTTCCGGTCGCGCCCGATCGATATGGCCAGCGTCGAACCTGCTCTTTGATGCGCGATCAGCTCCTTCGTCAGCACGAAGTAGGCAAGGCCGGCCATTAAGAGCACTACACCATATAACGCGACAGGCCACGGCGAAAGCGGGTTCTCCCCGATCCACGTCGTGGCGAACGGGATCAGCGAAAGCCAGAACAACAAATGCAAGTTTGCCCATAGGACAGCGCCCGCAACGTGTTGCGCTGCCTGCAACAGGTGGTGATGATTGTTCCAGTAAATCCCGACATAGATGAAGCTCAGGACGTAGCTGAAGAACACAGGGACCATCGGCTTCAAGGCCGCGAGATTTGTTCCTTGGGGCGACTTCAGCTCCAGCACCATGATCGTAATGATGACGGCAAACACCCCATCACTGAACGCTTCCATGCGGCCCTTAGTCATGTTCAAGTACGCTACCTTCCGTCTTTGATGGGGAATCGAAGGGAAATCGATGCCAACCGCCGGGGGCCGGTTGGCATCGACTGCGCCCGCAACGGCTGGCCGCCAATCCGTGTCAGCGTTAGCAGTTCAACAGCGTCAAACCGTTCCTCCTCGTTACACGATAACCAGATGCCGTTTTGGTGACTGTGGATGCGAAGCATCTCGCGCTCAACATAATCGGCCGCTGTCACCGGCCAAGGCCCGAGCATCACTAGCTCCGTCGTGCTGGAACATATGTGGATGGCTCGGTTCTTGGCAGCGGCTCCCGTGATTACGTATTAGATGGCGATATCGCAACATTTATGCGGTTTTCCCGTTATCATTTTCGAGAGACGGGAAACCTATGCGAGTGCTCAAGACTACGTTATGGTGTTGCTTGCTTGCAGTGACTTCAAGTTCAGCCGGTGCTCAAACAACCGGTCAACCGAACGCTCCCTCCCACCCTGTGCCCTCCAATTATCAGAATCGGCTCGACGAGGATGCTGTCCGGTTAAGTTACCGGGTGCTGGCTGCAAGTAGCAGCTACCCAGCAAGTTGAAGCCATTTCTGACTTGCCGCGATTTGAATTCGCGGAGAGCTGACAATGGCTCATGAACCAGGGCCGCACCGTCTTCTCGCAGTTGATCAGCTTTCTTCCCGACCGGGAGTTCCGTCGTTGCGTCGAGCGTTATCAGGGCGACCTCGGGCTGCGAGGCTTCAGCTGTTGGGATCAATATCTGGCGATGGCCTTCGCCCAGTTGACCTATCGGGAAAGCCTGCGCGACATCGAAGCTTGTTTGGGTTCGTTGCAGGGCAAGCTGTATCACCTGGGATTCCGTAGCAAGGTGGCTCGCTCGACGCTGGCGGATGCGAACGAATCGCGGGACTGGCGTATCTTCGCCGACTTCGCGCAGAGGCTGATTGCCATCGCACGCGGACTGTATGTCCGAGAGCCCATGGGCGTCGATCTGGAGCAGAGTCTGTATGCGCTGGATTCGACCACCATCGATCTGTGTCTGACTTTGTTTCCCTGGGCGCGGTTTCGGCGACGCAAGGCTGCCGTCAAGCTGCACACGCTGCTGGATCTGCGCGGCAACATTCCCACTTTTATCCGCGTTACCGATGGCAAGGTGCATGACGTCAATATGCTGGACGAGATCATGCCGGAAGCCGGAGCCTTCTATGTCATGGATCGCGGCTACGTCGCTCGCGACTTTGTTGCAGTGTCGCCAGATCTTCTTCGAGGTGTGCCTCCATGGTCAGCGCCTGGTTCCAACGGCGTTCGAGTTCTGCGGCCACGAGCCGATTCGCCGGATCCACGCCATCATATTGGCGCCGTGCCCGGGTCACTTCGTAGCGCGCTTGCTCTAACGCCAACGTCTTCTGCTGAATCCGCCCATCGCCGGCGCCCTGCAGCGTCTCGATGGCCTCAATGGCCGCTTCGATGCCGAACGGCGTCAGGCATTGCAGCAGTTGCTCGGAGACTAAGCGATCGGCACGGAGTCCGCCGAACATTACGCAACACCCAGACGAATTGTGGAATCACGGCACCATCCGAGAAACCGGAACCGTAGAGGGTGCTTTTAGTCTCCTGAAGCGGGGGCTCGTCGGAAGTTTCCATAAACTCTCCGGCGACCATCTTGAAGCTTACCTCAGCGAATTCTGCTGGCGCTACAATCGACGCGAACAGCAGAAAGAAATGTTTGACGCCCTGCTCAAAAACGTCTCATCGGGAAGACCGCTTACCTACAAGAAGCTCACACGCGAGACGTTCTAGGATCACCGAACAGACCGCACCCCTCGGCGTAGCATTGGAGCGGGTCGGACTCTTGACCCGCATCGGCGGATACGGCGCTAGATGGGCTAGATCCACTAAGCCGCCCGCCAAAGGCTGTTCCATGTTTCGCAAAAGAAAACGGGAATCTTCTTCCCGCTCTTTGTTCACGCTTGCGACGGTTGCGACCGTTGCAAACATATTGTTCCAAGCCATCCAGACCTGCCTGAAAGTGTTGGAGCACTTGAAACGGTAGTACTAACCAACCGTCCGCCCTTTTACGGGGCGGGCGGTTCTTCCTTTTACGGCCTTCTGCGGGATCGGCCCGCTCCTCAGCAACGCCTTGAGCATGGCGTCAAACTTGTGGGCATCGACGGCGGTATCCTCGCCAACATCCGACACCTTCTTGATTAAGTACTTTCCTTTGTTTCTCATGCGAGGAATATATCACCCGGATTCGAGTGCCCTTCCTGCGTCAACTACGCTATTATGAGATGGGGGATGGATAGTCCCCTGAAATACTTTGCGGAGTTACGCGATCCGAGAGTAGAGCGGACGCGGGAGCATCTGCTGGAAGAGATACTTTTGATCGCCATTGCGGCGATCCTGAGTGGAGCCAACGGATGGAATGAGATCGAGGATTATGCGGACTCCAAGCTCGAGTGGTTCCAGAGTTTTCTGACGCTTCCGGGCGAGATTCCCTCGCACGACACGTTCAATCGGGTGTTCTCGGCGCTGGATCCGGAGGAGTTGGAGAAGGGCTTCGTGGCCTGGGTGTCATCGATTGCCAAGCTGATGGCGGGCGAGGTCGTTGCCATCGACGGCAAAGCGCTGCGGGGCACCTGCGAGCCGGGCAAGAAAGCCATCGTGCATATGGTTTCAGCTTGGGCAGACAGCAACAGTTTAGTGTTGGCGCAGCGCCGCGTGGATGAAAAATCCAATGAAATCACGGCGATTCCCAAGCTGCTCGAGGCGCTGGAGTTGAGCGGGACGGTGGTGACGATCGACGCCATGGGCTGCCAGAAAAGTATCGCCGGCAAGATCACCGCCAAAAAGGCCGACCATATTTTGGCCGTGAAAAAGAATCAGGGACAGCTGCACGAAGCAGTTCAGGATTCGTTCCGCATGCTGGCCTGCGACGCGGTTGCCGAAGAAATCGATTGCGGACATGGGCGAGTCGAGCGCCATACTTGCTCGGTCATCGCCGACCTGTCGTTAATCGAGAAGGCTTCCGAATGGGCGTCGTTGCAGGGAGTCGTGCGCATCGAGGCGGAGCGCTATCACAAGACCACGGGTAAGACCGAGACCGAAACCCGCTTCTACATCACCAGTCTCCAACCCGATGCGGCGCGTCTGAACCGCGCCATTCGTCAGCACTGGGGCATCGAGAACAAGCTGCACTGGGTACTCGATGTCGGCTTTGGCGAAGACCTCGACCGCAAACGCGCAGGCCACGCAGCCCAGAACTTCTCCGTTCTCAACCGCATCACCCTTAACCTGCTCAAACAGGACAAAACCAGCAAACGTGGAATCCATGGGAAACGCCTCAAGGCCGGTTGGGACAATGACTACCTACTCCAACTCCTCAGATATTAAGATGCGTTTGCCCTGACACCTAGCCGGCGCAGCGATGCTTCACATTCCTTGCGAATGGATTCCGGTTTGAGGATTCGTTGGATCCCAGACCAGGCCACACTTCGTGAAGACCATTGGCCGCTCGGATGCCGGTAGCTCTGGTCTGCCGTCCGAGTTGCTGGAAAGACGGCCTGACATTGCTGCCGCCGAGCGCACAATGGCGTCCGCCAATGCACAGATCGGGGCTGCCAAAGCGGCCTACTATCCGGTGATTGGTTTGACGGCGTCCGGCGGACTTGAAAGCGGCAGTATTACATCATTGTTGCAAGGCCCCAGCGGTTGGTGGGCGGTAGGGGCATCAGCGGTGCAAACGGTCTTCGATGCGGGGCGCCGCCGAGCCGTTACCGATCAGGCGATACAGGGATACGATTCTGCCGTTGCATCCTATCTTCAGACAGTGCTCTCGGCGTTCCAACAGGTAGAAGACAATCTCGCCGCGTTGCGGATCCTAGAAGAAGAGGAAAGAGTTCAAGGTGCTGCGGTGCAAGCGTCGCAGAGTTCGCTCGATCTCTCCCTTATCAGGTACAAAGGCGGTGTCACCAGCTACCTTGAGGTGACCACCGCCCAAAGTGCAGCTCTCGGAAATCAGGTGACTGCGGTCAACATTCTGGGCCGACGCCTGGCAAATACCGTACTCCTGATCCAAGCCCTCGGTGGTGGCTGGGATCGATCTAACTTGCCGAACGACCGGAATGCTGCGGTAAATTGGCTAGCAACATGAGTCCTAACTGATCTGGAAGCAGGGAGGTCACAAGGCCATGCGCAATCGGAATCGCACCATCGAATTAATTCTGCTCGGGCTTCTGACCGGTGCTGCCGTGTTGTTTTCAACCAAGGGCGAGTCTCTGAAAGCCAATGCGGGGCTTGCAAGCGACTCAACGTCGCGGGGCGAGATGCCCCCAGACTTCGACGCGGAAATCGCCAGAGTTGTTGCTAGGCTCGATCAAATTGAAGCCGACACGTTGCGCCAGATGGACAAAACCACGCTCGATCGTCAGGGACAGATCCACACCTTGGGGAAGCTGATGCTCTTCGATAAGCATCTGTCGGTCAATCAGAACGAGGCATGCAGTTTCTGCCATACTCCGGAGACGGGATTCACGGGCCCGATTCAATCGTTGAATCTAAGCACGGTATCGTATCCCGGATCGGTGAGAACGCGATTTAGCCAGCGAAAGCCGCAGAGTTACATGTACGCGACCTTCGCGCCTGTGCTCCATTACAACGACCTGCAAGGCGACTTCGTGGGCGGGAATTTCTGGGACATGCGCGCCAGCGGCTACCGCTTGCAGAGTCCAAGCGCCGAACAAGCCCAGGGGCCTCCGACCAACCCCGTCGAAATGGGCCTGCCTGACTCAGCATGCCTCGCCTACCGGCTTTCGAAAGCACCATACCGAAAGTTATTCGAGACGGTCTGGGGACCAGACTCCTTTGCCATTCACTGGCCATCAGATGTTGAGAAGGTTTGCGCGACTCCGGGGCCGCCGTCAAGCGACGATCAGTACCCCGTCCATCTCAGCGCGGCGGATCGCCAGCGTGCCGATAAGGTCTATGACGGTTTCGGTCTCGCGGCTGCGGCCTACGAAGCTTCGCCAGAGGTCAGCCCATTCACTTCGAAATACGACAGCGTCCAA